>NZ_CP077311.1:3287940-4520881 GCF_019048265.1 Aeromonas sp. FDAARGOS 1405
TTCAGCTCATCGAGCGGCAGGGAGAAGCTGGCCACGAAGGTGTCGATAAAGTAGCGCATCTCATCGCTCATCCGCGCTTCCAGCATGGCTTCGAGGCGTTTGCGAGCCGGTTCAAACTCCCTATTGCCAGCATTAATCTCTTCGAGGCACTTGGTATAGGCGCAGAGGGTATCGGCATCCTTGACCAGCCTGGCCAGCTCGCCATCTTGGGCTGCCGAATCGAGCAGCGGGCGAAAATCCTCTACCAGTTCCGGCGGCAGCATGCCAAGCAGCCGCTGTTCGGCGGCCAGTTCTATCTTCTTGTACTCGCGGGCGATCTCGGGATTGAAGTATTTGACCGGGGTGGGCAGATCGCCGGTCAGCACCTCACTGCTGTCGTGATAGAGGGCCATCACGGCGGCGCGGTCGGCATTCACGCTGCCGCCAAACAGCCGGTTTTTGATGATGCCGAGGGCATGGGCCACCATAGCCACCTGCAGGCTGTGCTCGGAAATGTTTTCCGGCTGGATGTTGCGCATCAGGGGCCAGCGATAGATGAGTTTCATGCGGGCGAGATTGGCGAAAAAGTGACTGGGTAACATGATTGCCTCAACAAAAGAGAATAGAAAAGGGCAGACCCTAGTCTGCCCTTTTTTTCGTTGCTGGGCAGCGTCTGCCCGCGCATTTCCCGCAGTTAGCGGATATAGCGGCCCGATTCAGCCTCCTGATTGGTCACAATCATCTGGCCAATGGGCGCTAGGCTGATCAGCGCCAGCTTGAGGTGCTGGATACCGAACGGAATACCGATAATGGTCACGAAGCAGGCCAGTGCGGAAGCGATGTGGCCTATGGCCAGCCAGACACCGATCAGCACGAACCAGAGGATGTTGCCAATCAGCCCCAGAGTGCCGGTGCCGATATCGCTCTGGCCGGTCATGGTTTTGCGGTTGACAGCCTGCTTGCCAAACGGGAAGAAGGTAAAGGTGCCGATCACGAAGCAGGCTCGTCCCCAGGGAATGCCGATCAGCGAGATAAAGCAGATAAGACCGGCCAGCCACCAGGCCAGGCCCATAAAGACACCTCCCAGTACAAACCAGAGCAGATTGAACAAGAAGCGGAAAAAGGCCATGTGAGTGACTCCAGATCATCAATTTGGTTGCCACCATAACGAGGGAGGGGTAGGGACGCAATGGTTGATTGGCCCAATCGCCATTTGGCTGGTCAAATTGAGTCGTCGTCCGCAGCGGTGACCTGTTTATCGGCGAAAAATGGGTAATAAAGCGGCGTTCGGATGAAAAAAGGTGAGCAAACGCAAAATTATCCTCACTGGATGGTTGAACTAGAGGTCCTCTCTCCCCATATAAAGGGCAGTTTTGCACGAATTGTGCTTGCACGCCGCTCAATGTGGGGGATGTGTGGCTCGACTCGACCAAAGTGCGCCGCTATAATGCCGCGTCATATTTTCTCATCACAAAGACATATCGTTGTCTTTATAAACAGGAAGACTCCGGGCTTTGCCCAGGGGCAATAAAGGGTCAGCACACAGTGCTGAGTTGAACGAGGTAGAAGAATGCAAGTTTCTGTAGAGACAACCCAGGGTCTGGAACGCCGTCTTACCATCACTGTACCGGCTGCTACCGTAGACGCCGCTGTGCGTAAAGAATTGAATGGCCTGGCCAAAACTCGTCGCATCGACGGTTTCCGTCCTGGCAAGGCTCCGGTTGCCATCATCAAGAAGATGTTCGGCGCCATGGCTCACGCCCGCGTTGCTGATGAAATGATGCAGAGCAACTTCATCAAAGCCATCATCGAAAACAAACTGAGCCCGGCCGGTGCCCCGACCATGGATCCGAAAGAGATCAAAGAGGGTCAGGATTTCGAATTCACCGCCACTTTTGAAGTGTATCCGGAGTTCGAAGTTGCAGGTCTTGAGACCATCAAGGTCGAGAAGCCGGTTGCGACCGTGAAGGATGAAGATCTGGCCAACATGATCGACACCCTGCGCAAGCAGCACGCTACTTGGGCTGATGCCGATGTTGCTGCTGCCAATGGCATGCGTGTGACCATGGACTTCGTCGGTTCCATCGACGGTGAAGAGTTCGACGGCGGCAAAGCTGAAGGCTTCAACCTGGTCCTGGGCGCTGGCCGTATGATCCCGGGCTTCGAAGACGCCATCCTGGGCAAGAAAGCGGGCGACGAGTTCACCATCGAAGTGACCTTCCCGGCTGACTACCACGCTGAAAACCTGAAAGGCAAAGAAGCCAAGTTCGCTTCCAAGCTGATCAAGGTTGAAGAGCAGATCCTGCCTGAGCTGACCGAAGAGTTCGTGAAGCGTTTCGGTATCGAAAGCGGTTCTGTTGAAGAGCTGAAAGCCGAAGTGCGCAAGAACATGGAACGCGAACTGGCTCAAGCCCTGAAAAACAGCGTGAAAGAGCAGGTTCTGAACGGTCTGGTTGAAGCCAACCAAATCGACCTGCCGAAAGCAGCTGTTGCTCAAGAGATCGACGCACTGCGTCAGCAGGCTCTGCAGCGCTTCGGTGGTTTCCAGGGCGGCAACGCTCCCGAGCTGCCGGCTGAACTGTTCCAGGCTCAAGCCGAGCGTCGTGTACGTGTAGGCCTGCTGCTGGGTGACGTGATCCGCACCAACGAGATCAAGGCTGACGATGCCCGTGTAAACAGCATCATCGAGTCCATGGCGACTGCCTACGAAGATCCGAAGGAAGTGATCGAGTACTACCAGAAGAACGAACAGATGCTGAACGGCGTTCGTAACCTGGCAGTAGAAGATCAAGCCATCGACCTGATCCTGTCCAAAGCGCAAGTGACCGAAAAAGAAGTTGCATTTGACGAAGTGATCAACAAGTCTGGCGCCGCTGCCTAAGAACATTTGACTTAAGGTCAAGACTGTTAAGTATAATGGCTCGTGTGATCTCCACTCGGGCCATTTTATTTTAGGGACAATGCCTTATGTACAAGAACTATAACGATATGACCGATTCTCCCAGCAATGCGCTGGTCCCCATCGTGGTCGAACAGACTGCCAAGGGTGAACGTTCCTACGATATTTACTCCCGTCTGCTGAAAGAGCGGGTGATCTTCCTGACCGGTCAGGTTGAAGATCACATGGCCAATCTGGTGGTTGCCCAACTGCTGTTCCTCGAGTCCGAGAATCCGGACAAGGACATCTATATCTACATCAACTCGCCGGGTGGTTCGGTGACTGCGGGCATGTCCATCTATGACACCATGCAGTTCATCAAGCCGGATGTCAGCACCGTCTGCATGGGGCAGGCCTGTTCCATGGGTGCCTTCCTGCTGGCTGGTGGCGCCAAGGGCAAGCGTTTCTGCCTGCCTAACGCCCGTGTGATGATCCACCAGCCGCTGGGTGGCTTCCAGGGGCAGGCATCTGATATCCAGATCCACGCCCAGGAGATCCTGAAGATTAAAAATACCCTGAACGAGCGCCTGGCGTTCCACACCGGTCAGGACATGGCTACTATCGAGCGTGACACCGATCGTGACAACTTCATGTCCGCCGAGCAGGCTGTGGCCTATGGCTTGGTAGACGGTGTCCTGAGCCAGCGTAGCTGAGCAGGGTGTCCCGGTCTGTTGTAAACTCAACAGGCCGATCCATCCTCTATTGATAAAACGAGGTTGCTGAATGACAGAAAAACGCAAGGGTGAGGGTGATAAGCTGCTCTACTGCTCTTTTTGCGGCAAAAGCCAGCATGAAGTGCGCAAGCTGATCGCTGGCCCTTCCGTCTACATATGCGATGAGTGTGTCGAGCTGTGCAACGACATCATCCGCGAAGAGATCCGCGAGATCTCGCCCAAGCGCGATGGTAACGAGCTGCCGACCCCTCATCAGATCCGTGCTCATCTCGATGACTATGTGATCGGGCAGGAGTATGCCAAGAAGGTGTTGGCCGTTGCCGTCTACAACCACTACAAGCGTCTGCGCAACAGCGGCGAAAACAGTGGTGTGGAGCTTGGCAAATCCAACATCCTGCTGATTGGCCCGACCGGCAGCGGCAAGACCCTGCTGGCCGAGACTCTGGCTCGCCTGCTGGATGTGCCGTTCACCATGGCCGATGCGACCACCCTGACCGAAGCAGGTTACGTGGGCGAGGACGTGGAGAACATCATCCAGAAGCTGCTGCAAAAGTGCGACTACGACGTAGAAAAGGCCCAGCGTGGCATCGTCTACATCGACGAGATCGACAAGATCTCCCGCAAGTCGGACAATCCCTCCATCACCCGCGATGTCTCCGGGGAAGGGGTACAGCAGGCACTGCTCAAGCTGATCGAAGGGACCATTGCTTCCGTGCCGCCGCAAGGTGGTCGCAAGCACCCGCAGCAGGAGTTTTTGCAGGTTGATACCTCCAAGATCCTGTTCATCTGTGGTGGTGCCTTTGCCGGTCTGGACAAGGTGATCGAGCAGCGTTCCGTGAAGGGGACCGGTATCGGTTTTGGCGCCGAGGTAAAATCCAAGGATGCCAAGGCCACCCTGAGCGAGACCTTCGCCAAGGTAGAGCCGGAAGATCTGATCAAGTATGGTCTGATCCCCGAGTTTATCGGCCGTCTGCCGGTGGTCGCGACCCTGACCGAACTGGACGAGGCTGCCCTTATCCAGATCCTGAAAGAGCCAAAAAACGCGCTGACCAAACAGTACGCTGCGTTGTTCGATCTGGAAGGGGTTGAGCTCGAGTTCCGTGACGACGCACTCAACGCCATAGCCCGCAAGGCGATGGAGCGTAAAACCGGTGCTCGTGGTCTGCGTTCCATCGTGGAAGCCGTGCTGCTGGATACCATGTATGACCTGCCTTCTCTGGAAGGGGTCAGCAAGGTGGTGATCGACGAGACCGTGATCAAAGGGGACTCTGCGCCCTTGATGATCTACGAAAATCCCGAGACCCAGGCTGCTGCATCAGAGTAAATGTCTGATTTTTAATCAAATGGAAGGGGCTTTTTGCCCCTTTCATGCTTTTTGCGGTTTCGGCGATTGAATCTCATCTCTGCGCCCCCATATACTCAGCCAAGCGCTTTGCCAACGGTATAACAAGCCGAGAGGACATATATGAACCTAGAGCGTTCAGAACGCATCGAGATTCCCGTCCTGCCTCTTCGTGACGTGGTGGTTTACCCCCACATGGTCATTCCACTCTTTGTGGGGCGGGAAAAATCCATTCGCTGTCTGGAAGCGGCCATGGAGCAGGACAAGAAAGTTCTGCTGGTGGCCCAGAAGGATGCGTCAACCGACGAGCCGACGGTGGAGGAGATCTTCTCCGTCGGGACAGTGGCCAATATTCTGCAGATGCTCAAACTGCCGGATGGCACCGTCAAGGTGCTGGTAGAGGGGGGGCAGCGTGCTCGCCTGGAGCGGATGATCGACGACAAGGATTTCTTTGTCTGCGAGGCCCAGTACATCCCCTCCCAAGCCATTGAGGAGAAGGATCAGGAAGTGCTGGTTCGCTCCGCCATCGGCCAGTTTGAAGGCTATATCAAGCTCAACAAGAAGATCCCGCCCGAGGTACTGACCTCGATCTCGGCGATCGACGATGCTGCGCGTCTGGCTGACACCATGGCGGCCCACATGCCGCTCAAGCTGGAAGACAAGCAGAAGGTGCTGGAGATTGTCTCTGTCTCCGAGCGTATCGAATTCCTGATGGCGATGATGGAGTCGGAAATTGACCTGCTGCAGGTCGAGAAGCGCATCCGTACTCGCGTCAAGAAGCAGATGGAAAAGAGCCAGCGCGAGTATTACCTCAACGAGCAGATGAAGGCCATCCAGAAAGAGCTGGGTGAGCTGGAAGATAGCCCGGATGAGTTTGAAGCCCTCAATCGCAAGATTGAAGAGGCTGGCATGCCGGAAGATGCCCGTGAAAAGGCGCAGGCCGAGCTTGCCAAGTTGAAAATGATGTCACCCATGTCCGCCGAGGCTACCGTGGTGCGCAGCTATGTGGACTGGATGGTTCAGGTGCCGTGGAAAGCGCGCTCCAAGGTCAAGAAAGACCTTGGCAAGGCGCAAGAGGTGCTGGATGCCGATCACTATGGCCTGGAGAAGGTCAAGGATCGCATCCTTGAATATCTGGCGGTACAGGCACGGGTGAACAAGCTCAAGGGCCCCATCCTCTGTCTGGTTGGGCCTCCTGGTGTGGGCAAGACCTCCCTTGGCCAATCTATCGCCAAGGCGACGGGCCGCAAATATGTGCGGATGGCCCTCGGTGGGGTGCGTGACGAAGCGGAGATCCGCGGTCACCGCCGTACCTATATCGGTTCCATGCCTGGCAAACTCATCCAGAAGATGGCGAAAGTCGGTGTGAAGAACCCGCTGTTCCTGCTCGACGAGATCGACAAGATGAGCTCGGACATGCGCGGCGATCCCGCATCCGCCTTGCTGGAAGTGCTGGATCCGGAACAGAACAACAGCTTCAACGATCACTACCTGGAAGTGGATTATGACCTGTCGGACGTGATGTTCGTGGCCACCTCCAACTCCATGAACATCCCGGGCCCGTTGCTGGACCGGATGGAAGTGATCCGTCTCTCCGGTTACACCGAAGATGAGAAGCTCAACATTGCCAAGCAGCATCTGGTTGCCAAGCAGATCCAGCGCAACGGCCTGAAAGAGTCCGAGATCACCATCGAAGATTCTGCCCTGGTCGGGGTGATCCGCTACTACACCCGCGAGGCGGGGGTGCGGAGTCTGGAGCGCGAGATCTCCAAGATTTGTCGCAAGGCGGTCAAACGCATCCTGCTGGACAAGAGCATCAAGCATGTTCAGGTCAATCAGGAGAACCTCAAGGAGTTCCTCGGGGTGCAGCGTTTCGATTACGGCAAGGCCACCGACCAGAATCAGGTGGGTCAGGTGTGTGGTCTGGCGTGGACCGAAGTGGGGGGCGATCTGCTCACCATCGAGACCACCAACATGCCGGGCAAGGGCAAGCTCACTTATACCGGTTCCCTCGGTGAAGTGATGCAGGAGTCCATTCAAGCGGCGATGACGGTGGTGCGCACCCGTGCCGAGAAGCTGCGCATCAACGCCGACTTCTACGAGAAGCGTGATATCCACGTGCACGTGCCGGAAGGGGCCACCCCGAAAGATGGTCCGAGCGCCGGTATCGCCATGTGTACCGCACTGGTCTCCAGCTTGACCGGTAATCCGGTTCGTGCTGATGTGGCGATGACAGGAGAGATCACCTTGCGCGGCGAAGTACTACCCATTGGTGGTCTGAAGGAGAAGTTGCTGGCAGCCCACCGTGGCGGCATCAAGCGAGTGCTTATTCCGAAAGAGAACGAGCGTGACCTTGAGGAGATCCCGGCAAACGTCAAACAAGACCTTGAAATTTATCCTGTTCGCTGGATTGACGAGGTGCTGGAATTGGCGTTGCAGGACAATCCGCAGGGGTTTGAGCGCGTTTCTGTCGTGTAAATGTTGATGCGCCGCAAATTTGGCGCATTCGGCGGGTGGTTAAGGCTTGCATGCGCCCGATAACGGAAGTAGCCTTGACCACCGATCGGGTACTCGTGATGAGTCGCAATGCGTTGTGTGGCGCGGGTTTGCGCCAGATTGTCACTTGCAACTGATCAGGAGGCTTGCTATAAAACCTCCACTTGTTGTGGCCAGGGAAATCAGCGCCGCAGCGGTGTTCGATAAAAGGGGAATATAAGAGTGAATAAATCTCAACTGATTGACAAGATTGCAGACGGTGCCGATATCTCCAAAGCTGCCGCTGGCCGTGCATTGGATGCCTTCATTGATGCTGTTGGTGAAGCGCTGAAAGAGGGTGACCAGGTTGCTCTGGTCGGTTTTGGTACTTTCGCTGTACGCGAGCGTGCTGCCCGTTCAGGCCGTAACCCGCAGACTGGCGCGACCATCGAAATCGCTGCTGGTAAAGTTCCTGCCTTCAAAGCCGGTAAGGCCCTGAAAGACGCTGTTAACTAAGTCGGTCGCTGATATCCGTCGGCTACCGTCCTTGGTCGCAGACCAGACAAGTTAGAGAGTCTTCTCTCATACTGATTGACCAAGGCGCATCGCAATCGGTGCGCCTTTTTATTGTTTACGCCCATCGAGTTCGGGAGCATAAGTACAAACATGATGTTGGATAAACTACGCGAAGGGGCGCAGGGCAAGGTAGCCAAGGTTATCTTGGGCCTGATCATCCTCTCCTTTGCCTTGGCTGGTGTAGGTAGTTACCTGAACGGCCCGGCCCGTACCGCCCCCGCCACCGTCAATGGCACCGAGATCAGTGCTGCGGCACTGGAAAATGCCTACCGTAACGAGCGCGCCCGCATGGAATCCCAGATGGGAGAGGCATTCAGCCAGCTGGCCGCGAACCCCGATTACATGAAACAGTTCCGCCGTGGCGTGCTGGATCGGCTGATCGATCAGGCGCTGCTGGACAGCAAGGCCCGTGAACTGGGTCTGCGCATCAGCGATGAACAGATCAAGCAGGCCATCGTAGCGATGCCGGAGTTTGCCGAGAACGGCAAGTTCAACAATGACCGCTATCTTCAGTTGATCCGTCGTGCTGGTATGACTCCCGAAATGTTCCGTGACTCCCTGCGTCAGGATATGGTGCGTCAACAGCTGATGAGCGCCCTGCTGGGCACCGAATTCTCTCTCAAGGGTGAAGCGGAGCAGCTCGACAAGCTCTACAACCAGACTCGCGATCTGCGCCTGGTTCGTCTGGCTGCCGCCAACTACATGGCTGACGTTCAGGTCTCCGACAACGAGCTGGAGCAGTACTACAAGACCAATGGTGCCCGTTTCATGAACGACGAGCAGGTCAAGGTCGACTATCTGCTGCTGGACGCCGCCAACCTCGCCAAAGATATCAAGGTCACCGAGCAGGATGCCCAGGATTACTACGATCAGCACCAGGATCTGTTCCAGCGTGCCGAGCGTCGCCACGTGGCTCATATTCTGATCCCGTTTGGCAAGGATGAGAAAGCGGCTGAGCAGAAGGCCGAGGCCGTATTGGCCAAAGCCAAAGCTGGAGATGATTTTGCTGCATTGGCCAAGGCTGACTCCTCCGATACCTTCTCTGCCAAAAAAGGCGGCGAGCTGGACTGGTTCGAGAAAGGGGTGATGGATCCGGCTTTCGAGAAGGCGGCCTTTGCCCTGAACAAGGCTGGTGATCTCTCCACCGTAGTGAAGAGCCCGTTCGGTTTCCACATCATCAAGCTGCTGGGGGTTCAAGCTGCCCAGACCAAGCCGTTTGCCGATGTGAAGGAAGAGACCATCACTCGTCTGCAAGCTGACAAGGCCAAGGAGAAATTCTTTGCTGAGCAGCAGAAGATGGCTGACCATAGCTTCGAGAACCCGGACTCGCTGGATCTGACTGCCGAGGCAATGGGGATGAAGGTCGATTCTACCGATTACTTCACTCAAACAAATGCCCCAGCACCGCTGAACGATCCCAAGGTGCTTTCTGTGGCGTTTTCCGAGCAGTTGCGCGAGGACAACACCAACTCCGACGTGATCGAACTCACCGATGGCAAGGCGCTGGTACTGCACATCACCGGTCACAAGCCCAAAGCGGTCAAGCCGTTGGCCGAGGTGAAAGAGCAGGTGATTGCCGCCATCAAGCATGACAAGGCTAGCGAAGTGGCCCGTGGCAAGGCTCAGGGTTTGCTGGACAAGCTGAAGGTCGGTGAGAGCATAGATGGGGACCTGGCTGCTTTGGGGCTGAAAGTAGAAACCCACAAAGGGGTTTCCCGCTTCGAACGTGCGATGGATGAGAATCTGGTCACAGAAGCCTTTATGTTGCCCCATCCCAAAGATGGCAAGCCCAGTGTCGGGTTGGTTACAGAGAACAATGGTGATCGCGTGGTAGTTGCGCTGGACAAGGTCAACGTCCCTGCCGCTGCGTCCGGTATGGCCGCCATGCTGCAAGCTCAGCTGGGTCAGGGCAAAGCCCAGGTGGATTACAAGTCTCTGATCGACGAGTTGCGCAAAGCAGCCAAGATCGAGTACTTCACCAGTGTGGAAGCGACCGTCGAGTAATCGGCACTGCGCAATCCATTGAAAACGGCTCCTTGATGGAGCCGTTTTTTTATCTGTGAGCAAGAGGGGAGATATTCAAGCTCTGCTCTCTGCTCTCTGCTCTCTGCTCTCTGCTCTCTGCTCTCTGCTCTCTGCTCTGTGGCGTGTAGTCACACCGCGGTTATACGCCATCTCAGTCGTCTAAAAACGGGATATAAAAAAACCGGCACCTGAGTGCCGGTTTTGCATTGCGCAGGAGCGGGGTTATACCACGCCCTGGGTGCGCAGGTAATCCTCGTAGGTGCCGCCGAAGTCGCGGATGCCATCTTCGGTCAGCTCCAGGATGCGGGTCGCCAGGGAGGAGACGAATTCGCGGTCGTGAGAGACGAAGATCAGGGTCCCTTGGTAGAGCTCCAGCGCCATGTTCAAGGATTCGATGGATTCCATGTCCAGGTGGTTGGTCGGCTCATCCATGATCAGGATGTTGGGGCGCTGCATCATCAGCTTGCCGAACAGCATGCGACCCTGTTCACCACCGGAGAGCACCTTGACCGGTTTCTTGATGTCGTCCTGAGAGAACAGCAGACGGCCCAGTATGGAGCGTACAGCCTGCTCGTCTTCGTTCTCCTGTTTCCACTGGGCCATCCAGTCGAACACGTTGAGATCAGTGTCGAAGTCTTCGGCGTGATCCTGAGCGTAGTAACCGATCTGGGCGTTCTCGGACCACTTGATGGTGCCGGTATCCGGAGCCAGTGCGCCCACCAAGGTCTTGATCAGAGTCGATTTACCGATACCGTTGGTACCCAGAATGGCGACCTTCTCGCCCACTTCCATCATCATGTTGAGGCCCTTGAACAGGGGACCGTCGCCATAACCCTTGGAGACACCTTCCACTTCCAGGATGTTGCGATAGAGCTTTTTGTCCTGCTCGAAGCGGATGAAGGGGTTCTGGCGGCTGGAGACCTTGACGTCTTCAATCTTGATCTTGTCGATCTGCTTGAGACGGGAGGTCGCCTGACGGGACTTGGAAGCGTTGGCGCTGAAACGGGAGACGAAGGATTGCAGATCGGCGATCTGGGCCTTCTTCTTGGCGTTGTCTGCCAGCAGGCGCTCGCGCGCCTGGGTGGCGGCCAGCATGTAGTCATCGTAGTTGCCTGGATAGACGCGCAGCTCGCCGTAGTCCAGATCCGCCATGTGGGTACAGACAGAGTTCAGGAAGTGACGGTCGTGAGAGATGATGATCATGGTGCTTTCACGTTCGTTGAGCACCTGCTCCAGCCAGCGAATGGTGTTGATATCCAGGTTGTTGGTCGGTTCGTCCAGCAGCAGGATATCGGGGTTGGAGAACAGCGCCTGTGCCAGCAGCACCCGCAGTTTCCAGCCCGGGGCTACTTCGCTCATCGGGCCGTTGTGCTGCTCGAGAGGAATGCCGACACCCAGCAGCAGCTCGCCTGCACGTGCTTCAGCGGTGTAGCCGTCATATTCGGCGACCAGACCTTCCAGCTCGGCGGCCTTCATATAGTCTTCGTCGGTGGCTTCGAGGTTGGCGTAGATGGCATCGCGCTCGGCGATGGCTGCCCACAGCTCGGTGTGGCCCATCATGACCACATCCAGTACGCGCATATCTTCGTAGGCGAACTGATCCTGACGCAGCTTACCGATGCGCTCGTTGACGTCCAGGCTCACATTACCGCCAGTGGGCTCCAGATCACCACCGAGGATCTTCATAAAGGTGGACTTGCCACAGCCGTTGGCGCCGATAAGGCCATAGCGGTTGCCGCCGCCAAACTTGACGTTGATGTTCTCAAACAGCGGCTTGGCGCCGAACTGCATGGTGATGTTGTTGCTGCTTAACAAGGTATGTGTCCCGATTGGTCTGTCAAATGGCGCGCATTATGGCACAGATCCCCCGAAAGTTTTAGCGAGAAGTGTGATCTTGATCGGTGCAAGCGGGGCGTGCAGCCGATTGATGGGCAATAAAAAAAGCCGGCTTGAAGCCGGCTTGGAAGGATGAACTTGATCTGTTAGTGGGAAGTTGCGCCAGAGGCCCCCAGCCCGGTTTGGGAGCGAACGAACTGCGGCAGGAACTTGGCATGCTCGTCGGCGGCGTTCTGGGAGCTGTCAGTGATGGAGAAGAACCAGATCCCGATGAATGCCAACCCCATGGAGAAGAGGGCAGGGTATTCGTAGGGGAAGATGGCCTGGGCATGGCCCAGCACTTTCACCCACACGGTCGGACCCAGGATCATCAGGGTCACTGCGCTCGCCAGTCCCAGCCAGCCACCGTAGACGGCGCCACGGGTGGTCAGGCGTGACCAGAACATGGAGAGGAACAGCACCGGGAAGTTGCAGCTGGCGGCGATGGAGAAGGCCAGACCGACCATGAAGGCGATGTTCTGCTTCTCGAACAGGATCCCCAGACCAATGGCAACCACACCCAGTACCAGAGTCGTCATCTTGGAGACGCGCAGTTCATCAGTCTCGTTGGCCTTGCCCTTCTTCAACACACTGGCATAGAGGTCATGGGAGACCGCAGAGGCTCCGGCCAGGGTCAATCCGGCGACTACCGCCAGAATGGTGGCAAATGCCACGGCAGAGATGAAGCCGAGGAACAGACTTCCACCCACTGCATCAGCCAAGTGGACGGCTGCCATGTTGGTGCCGCCCAACAGGGCGCCGGTGGCATCCTTGAAGGCCGGATTGGTGCTTACCAGCAGGATGGCGCCAAAACCGATGATGAAGGTGAGAATGTAGAAGTAACCGATAAAGCCAGTGGCGTAGAACACCGATTTACGCGCCTCTTTGGCATCGCTCACGGTGAAGAAGCGCATCAGGATATGGGGCAGGCCGGCGGTACCGAACATCAATGCCAGACCGAGCGAAATGGCGGAGATGGGGTCGGAGACCAGCCCGCCCGGGCTCATGATAGCGGAGCCTTTCTCGTGCACTTTGACCGCTTCACTAAACAGGGCGCCGATGTCGAAGTTGACCGATTTCATGACCATGATGGCCATGAAGCTAGCACCGGAGAGCAGCATCACTGCCTTGATGATCTGCACCCAGGTGGTGGCCAGCATGCCGCCAAACAGCACGTAGAGCACCATCAGGATACCAACCAGCACCACGGCCACATGGTATTGCAGGCCAAACAGCAGCTCGATCAGTTTGCCGGCACCGACCATCTGGGCGATCAGGTAGAGGGCGACTACCACCAGCGAACCGCAGGCGGAGAGGGTGCGCACTTCAGTCTGTTTGAGACGATATGAGGCGACATCGGCGAAGGTGTATTTGCCGAGATTGCGCAGCCGTTCGGCGATCAGGAACAGAATGATGGGCCAGCCCACCAGAAAGCCGATGGAGTAGATGAGGCCGTCATAGCCGGAGGTGTAGACCAGCGCGGAGATCCCGAGGAAGGAGGCGGCGGACATATAGTCACCGGCGATGGCCAGACCGTTCTGGAAGCCGGTGATACGGCCACCGGCCGCATAGTAGTCGGAAGCCGAGCGGTTGCGCTTGGAGGCCCAGTAGGTGATGAACAGGGTAGCGGCCACAAACACCAGAAACATCACGATGGCGGCGACATTAAGGGGCTGACGCTCCACGGCGCCAGAGATTGCATCGGCCGCCAGCAGGGGAGAGGAGGCCAGTGAGGTCAACAGCAGCAACTTGCCTTTCATGATTGCACCCCTTTGAGGATCTTCTGGTTCAGTTCATCAAACTCGCCGTTGGCGCGAAAGACATAGACGCCGGTCAACACGAAGGAGGAGAGGATCAATCCTACCCCGACAGGAATGCCGCGAGTAATGGTCGACCCTTCGCTCAAGGGGGTGCCCAGCCAACCGGGGGCAAAGGCGATGAGCAGAATAAACGCCAGGTAGAGTCCCAGCATCAGAGCCGAGAGGGCCCAGGCAAAACGCTGGCGCTTGGCGACCAGCTCCTGGAAGTTGGGATCTTGCTGGATCCTCAGATAGCTTTGCTGTTCCATTGCAGTTCTCCATGACATGAGTGTCAGCGGTGGATGGGGTAACCTCGACGAGCAGGCAATCTGCTCATGTAAGCAAAATGTGAATTAAATGTTATTTCTCGACAATTAGACTTTGGGATAAGTGAGCGGCGAGCCGCAGGTCAGGCGCAGGTAGATGAGCGCGGCCGTGGTGGCATCGGCAAGGGCATCGTGGGCGGGCAGGGATGGGAGTTCAAGGTGGCTGCAGATGGCACTCAAATGGAGGTCAATAGCCGCATCGGGATAGCGGCGATAGAGGTGGTCGTGATAGAGCTGGCTCACCTCGATCCCTCGCTGGGGCAGGGTCAATCCCCACAATTTCTGGCAGGCGAGATTGAGAATACGCAGATCGTAGGCTACGTGATAGCCCACCAGTTCACGGGGGCCGATAAAGTGAAGCAGCAGGCGCAGCGCGGCTTCCAGCTCCATCCCCTGTTGCAGATCCTGATGGCGCAGACCGTGGATCACCACAGATTGGCTGGTCAGGCTGGCCGGTGGCTGTACTTTGATGGCGAGGGCCTCGCCGGTCAGCAGCCGGTTGCCCTGAATGCGCACCGCCCCGATGGAGACGATCTCCGCCTGCTCGGGATCGAGACTGGTGGTCTCGAAATCGAGGGCGACCTGTTCATCTTTCGGTGGGGTGGCAAAGAGCGGCGCGAACTCGCCCGTTCGGAACGTGCGGCCATACCAGTAGCGTCGAGCGCGGCTCAACATGACTATTGTCTCAGACGAAAGTGCAAGGTGAGCCACTGCTGGAATTTTTTCACCTGATGCAGCGCCTGACGCAACAGATCCCGCTCGCTGTGGCTCAGCTCGCTTGTCTGCACCCGACTATTGCCCCCCTTGAGCTGGCTGCGCAGCCTCAGCCGGATAAAGAGCCGAAACGCCTCTGCCAGATTGCTGCCATAGTCGGCACTGAGCCGATCGGCGGCCACCAGTGCGTCGATACGCCCTAGGGTTGAAGTCTCCAGAATCCCAGCCTCAAGGGCCAACATGCGGATACCGTGCACCAGCGGGAACAGGCCGCCCCGCTTCAGATCCAGCCCTTCCGGTGGCTGCTCCAGCCTGCCAAACAGGGTGAGCGGAGCATGAAAGGCCACCGCCGGTCGCACCATCTCTGCCAGCAGATCCCGCCTGTCCGCCAACTGCTCGCGCAGCGCTCTGGCAACCGGCAGATGGAGCTGTCGATCCCCCGCGATGGGGTGAGCATCGGCCAGGGTGGCGAGCCAGAGCAGCTCATCCTCTTTTGCCGTGGTGCAGGCACTGGCAATGGCGCTTTGCCACTCGCTACCTGTTTTCACCCAGGCCGGATTGTTCACCATCACCAGCCCGGGGCACAGCGGGTAGCCGAGGCGCTCCAGCAGGGCGCTAAATTCGGCCAGATCGGCTGCCTGGGTGGGCCATGCCAGCCCTTCTGGCAGGATCAGGGCGTTGTCCTGATCGGTTTTGAGGATCTGCTCGCCGCGCCCCTCCGAACCCAGCATCAGCAGGCAGACCTTATCCTGCACCTCGGGGGGGATCACCAGCGCAAAGGTTTTGGCGATCAGCTGCTCGTTGATGGTGGCGATGAGCTTCATCAAAAAGGCGGTGTGGATCCCCTGGGCAAACAGCGAGCGGGTCAATTGTTGCTGTTCGCGGGCGACCGCCTCCAGCGCCGGCAGGCTGTCGGCACGGGCGATGCGCAACGTCAGCACGTGGGAGTGGGTCGAGAAGAGCCCCAGCACCTGGGTCAGTTGCAAGATGCCCGCCACTTCGTTGCCGCGCCACACCACCAGTCGCTTGATGCGATGGCGGGTCATCAGCAGCAGGGCATCAAACAGATAGCTCTCCAGCGGCAGACCAATCAGAGGAGTAGGGGTCAGCACCGAGAGGGGGGCCGTCAGCGGCAATCCCTTAAGGGTCAGGGCATGGAGCAAGGTCTTGCGGGTTGCCAGCGTGAGGGAGCCGTCGTGGGCGGGGTAGAGCAGGCAATCGGTCCCCTTGCTCACCATGGCTTCGGTGGCTGCCAGCAGTGACAGCTTGCTGTCGACGATAAGCGGTGCCTGCAGGTGGCCGGGTTCGATGCGGGTCAGGATAAATTCCGCCAGATTCTTCTGACCCAGTTGTTCGCGTTGCTCCTGCTGGCGCTGGCGCTCGGCCAGATTGGCGGTGAAGTAGCTGGCAAACTGCGGATCCTGCTCACAGAGCGCCAGAAAGGTGTGGCGAGGAATGAGCTGGCAGAGGCTATCTTCCAGCGCGGTGAAGCGGTGGCGGCCGCGGCCGTCAAACTGGGCGCGCACGTCGAACAGATCATCGACCCCGTAATCACCAAACTGGTGGTGAGGGGCAGACTCTTCCACCGCCCCCTTGATGATGAGATAGAGGCCGGGAGGCTCGTCCCCCTCCTTGAGCAGAATATCACCAGCGCGAAAATAGCAGAGCGAGAGGTGACGGGATAGCCGCTCGCGCGCCTCCTCATCCAGTCGGTCGAACGGTGGTCTGGCAAAATTGAACAGGGTTGACATGACAGCGTCCTCTGCTGGCTTGCGGCACTCATGCTGCTCCCAGTGTGACAAAGGGAGGGGGAGGCGACCAGCCGACTTTAGTCTCAGCTGTACCGCCTGTTCACACTCTGATAACGTGGTGGTATGACCAGTGAGTCAGTTTCAGGGATCAAGGAGAGGACAAGGGAGATGGAAAAACCAAGGATCAAGTGCGAGATCCACAACGGGATTGCCGAAGTGATACTGACGCGGGGGGATAAACTCAATGCGTTGGACCGCGCCATGTTCAGTGCCATCGATGAGACGCTGACACAGCTCGCCCGGCACAAGGGGTTGCGGGCGGTGATCCTGCATGGCGAGGGGCGTGCCTTCTGCGCCGGGCTGGATGTGAAATCCATGCTGAGACAGCCGGTGGCGGCGCTCGATATTCTCAAGCGTGAAGCAGACGAAGCGACCAATCTGGCTCAGCGGGTTGCTTATGGTTGGCACCAGCTGCCTGTGCCGGTAATTGCGGTGACCCAGGGAGTCTGTTTTGGCGGTGGCTTGCAGATTGCGCTCGGCGCCGATTTTCGCTTCAGCACCCCCGATTGCCGCTTCTCGGTGATGGAGATCAAGTGGGGCATCATCCCCGACATGAGTGGCAGCGTCACCATGCGCAACCTGATGGGAGTGGATACCGCCATGGAGCTGGCCATGAGCGGGCGCGAACTGGATGCCGTCGAGGCCAAATCTCTCGGGATGGTGAGCCGGGTCTGCGCCGATCCGCTGGTGGAGGCGCGAGAGTTTGCCCGCACCCTTATCACCAAGTCGCCGGATGCACTGGCGGGGATCAAACAGCTTTACAGCCAGGCCTGGGCCCGCAGCGATGAGGCGATGCTGAAGGAAGAGACCCGGCTGCAAAAGCAGATCCTGGGGCGACCCAATCAGTGGCGAGCCACCCTTAACAGCCTGTTTCGCTGGCGTCTGCCATTCGGGCCGCGTCGCAATCCGCTCTGACTGCGAGCTGCACGAGCGATCTACGGTATGCCCGACTACTTGGGTGGCCTGCAGTCGGCGCTGCTCAATCAGGATGCCACCCTGTTTCGGCGCAAATACTTCCTCAACGGCGCCCATATGGGGTTCATCTTCTACGCCACCGACCCGAACATGGATGACGACACCGAGGAGGAGATGAAGGAGATGAAGGAGATGATCGCCAGCAGCAAGGGGGTGGGGAACTTCCGCTCCATGTTCGTCAACATCCCGGACGGCAAGCCAGATGGCATCAAGCTGATCCCGGTGGGGGATATCGCCACCAAGGACGAGTTCGTGGCCATCAAGGGGATCACCGCTCAGGATGTACTGACCAGCCACTGCTTTCCGGCGGCGCTGGCCGGTATCATCCCGACCAATGGCGGGGGAGGGCTTGGGGATCCCGAGAAGTACGATGCCACCTATGCCCGCAACGAGGTGCTGCCGCTGTGTGAGCTTATCCAGGATGCCATCAACAGTGCGGGACTCCTGTCTCCCTTTGGGTCGATTTTCGGGAGAATATCGGTTCAACTGTATAAACAAACAGTGTTTGCTGTGGCAAGATAGGCTGTTGATTTGGATAGAAAAGGGGGCGTAATGCGGGTTTATTGCAAAGTGTGTGGCCAGCGGGGCCGCATTACCAAGACCAACCGACTGAGCGATGATGTCTCGGATCTCTACTGCCAGTGCACCGATGCAGAGTGTGGCCACAGCTGGGTGGCCACCTTGTCGTTCGCCCATACCCTAAGCCCCTCGGCCAAGACCACCAACCAACTGGTGCTCAGCTTAATGGGGTCGCTAACGCCAGAGGGGCGGCAGTTGGTGTTGAAAGGACTAGGGGCGCAATAGCGCCCCCATTACCTGTCCACTTTGTGAGTCGATTTGTAGTGGTCTAGTCATCCCATCCAGCAGCACAACACCGCAGACCGAGTACCGATTTTACACAGAGAAGTGAATGTTAGTTTTGGTAGGCTGCATAAGCTAGATCCTAAATGGAAGGTCCCCGTAAGCCCATATGAGAGTGCCGGCTACAACTAACAAGAGAGAGATGACATCCTTTTTGCTTTTTGCCGTAATCATATTGTGTATGCGTTTGATGAAATCTCGTGAATCCCAACCTTCTTGGGCCATGGCGCGCATGCTGATGCCTTGTCCAGACTCTGAGCTTATTTTTGTTGGAATATTGTTGATTTCATTTTCAAACGCTTGTGCCCATGAGTTGGCAATTTTTTGATATTGAAACCAAACGCTTGCGATAGTTATCAAAGCACCTGAGCGCTGGAACCAATACTTGTCGTTAGGGAAGGCAAGGTCTGTATAGAGCGATGCAGCAGTGATGAGAAAAATCAAAGTTAACCCGCAGATTGAGCGCCACTCATCACGAATACAATTCAGAAGCATAGTAATTACCTGAATAAAGTTTTTCTTACAAATAGATACGGCGTCAGCAGGTGTTCTGTAAGCAGAATCAATAGGGGGCCTCTTCCTGTGACATCTCAGACTTTCTGGGCGTTGTCAGTTCTGGCTGCGACCTCACGCAGTTTGTCGTATGTATTAAGGTTCACCTTTCGTTTTTACCAGCATATGTTATTGATTAATTTGAAAAATAAATCATGGCATATCAATAGTGGGGGGCGTGTGGGTTCGCTGTAAAAAAATGGGCCCATGAGGACCCACTTTTAGTCAGCCTATCAGTTTCAGATCGGCCTTGCGACGTTCTTTCAGCGAGTCGTAGAAGTTTTCATGAGGGCCAATGCTCAGCAGGTAGAGCTGCAGCTCTGCTTCTTTCCAAGAGTAGCCTAGTAGTACCAACTGCCCATTGAGCTTAAATTTGTGCACTCGGAGGTACGACAAATCCCCTTTCTTCTGTTCCCCTATCTCGGGGTCGTCAATGACCCGTTCGATCTCGTCTTCCACTGCTTTTAACTCATCATCAGAAAGTTTTTTGAGTTGTTTGGTAAACTTGCTTGACTCAAAAACCTCAATCTCGTTTTGTTCTTCTGACATAGCGGGTTACTTGCCCTTCTTTGACTTGCTCCGCAGCAAGCATTACGTCTTTGATGAAGCTGAAAGGAAGGTCCGGGTTGTCTTCAACCATGCGGCCGATCTTGGACCAATACTCAATCTGCTTTGGCAAAGAACGATGTGCTGCAGACGCGTGGATCTTCACGTCGGCGATGAAATCATCGTCTAAGCGTACTGTTTGAGCCATTTTTATGTCCTAGATTTAAGTATTTAAGTATTTAAGTATTTAAGTATTTAAGTATTTAAGTATTTGAGTATTTCGATTGACTCGCAGTTAGTATACCTCAAGGTTTTCTCTTTGCAACAAATTGTCGCGTTTTGATGTGCTTTCCTAGGGTGATGAGTAGCTATGTTTGGTTACAACCTGACGCCATTACCTTTGACTATACTGCTTGGCAGCTCTTCAGGTGCAGCATGTCCAACCCTTCCAGTACTCTCCACATCTCGGACTGATAGGGCTCGGGCAGCATCTCTATCCAGCGGCGCGCCCCAGCGTGACCTTGTGCCTGGTAGACCTCGCCGCACAGTTCGACCAGCATCGGCCAGTCCTCATCCCCCTCTGGTACCGCGTATTCATCAAGCTGGTCCTGTTCGGTAGGTTGTAGTCCCTCCAACGGCCAATCCGGCTCGCTTGGCAGCGATCTGCACGATTGCAGCTGGCCGTTCTCCAGCCAGAGGGTGAAACCATCCGCACTGACACTGGCGCCAGCCCGTAATCGATCGATGGAGAAGGGTGATAACCCCCATTGTTCCCTCATGATCTGGTCTGTGAAGGCATCAGGATCCGGTAGCGTACAGTTATTGTCAGAGCTCCAAGGTGCCGGGCTGTCGCCCGCCTTAACCCCAACCCCCCTCGCTGCAGCCTCTGCGGCTTTCCTGGCTTCATGGGTGCCGGCAGGCACAATTTCCCACCCTTGCAGGCGGGTCTTGATGCCAAGGCGAGCGGAGGTAATACCCATCAGGCGCTTGATGTCTTCGCCATAGCAGTTGGCCTGCTCCTCGATGAGGTGGGCCAGCTTGATGGGGTGTTCGGCACGGGTGGCCAGTGCACCGCCCATGGCGTGCAGGTAGCAGCGAAAGATGCCGTTATCTGCGGCAAAGCGGGCCGCCTCAAAGCGTGGGTCTTGCAGCACTGGCTTGGGTGGGCCAACCAGTTCGGCATTCTTCTTGGCGTTGCTGATGCGGCGCAGCTCGCGCCATACCCCGGCCGGGGCGCCCCCGATCTGCTGGAAGGTGCGAATGCCCCACCAACTGGCCCAAGCCACGGCATGCAGGGCGCCCTCATTGGCGGCGGTGCCAGCCTCTTCGTCACCGTCCAGGTAAGCGCCATCGATGTTCTTGGCAATGTATTTGGCGATATAGCCCGCGGCATCCCCCTTGGCCGGGTCTATCTCTTTCCAGTCAAAGCGGGGTGTAAAGTCGGTAAAGGGTGGGGCGCCCTTGATATCCCGTACCAGCTCTTCGTGGTCATCGGTCAGGGCATAGCGTTGCAGAATGCCGATCACCCGGTTGCGATCCTCCGGGCGCATACATAGCAGCAGATGCCAGTGCGGGGTGCCGTCGTGGTGAGCCTCGCACACGCGAAATCCATAAACGGGGGCGTTCCACCGTTTGAGGGCTGCCACTTGATATTTCATCAGACGATGACATACGCCCACTTTGCACCGGATTATCTGAATGATGCGGTCCCGCTTTAACCCGCTGGAAAACCATCTTAAACCAGCTTGATCTCCCCCGGGAATGGGCCGAAAAAAGTGTCCACATTTTGCCAATTTTAGTGTCTTTTCACGTCACAAAGTGTCCCCTTGTGTGGCACTTAACTCCTTTGGTTGAATGTAACTTATTGAAATTAAAGAAATAGAAATGGCAGCCGAGGCTGCCATTTCTATTGATGTTTTATGTCGTTCTGGTTCAGGAGGTCTTGCGATCCTGATCCGGCTCGAACTGATGGCCCGATTTCTCCCGCTCAAGGTTCTCTTCGGAGCGCTTGCCCACCCAGTAATCGGCGTTCTTGATGCCGAGCTTCTCCGGGTGGAATACGGGGTCAATACCTTGTGCCTGCTGCGCTTCATAATCCTTCAAACAGGTGAAGGCGGTCTTTTGCAGCAGCAGGATGGCGATGATGTTGAGCCATGCCATCAGGCCAACCCCGATATCACCCATGCCCCACGCCAGATCTGCCGTCTTGACGGTGCCGTAGACGGTGGCAGCCATCAGCGCAATTTTCAGCAAGAAGGTGAGCCAGGGGCGATTAATCTTGCGGTTGATGTAGGCGATGTTGGTTTCGGCGATGTAGTAGTAGGCAACGATGGTGGTGAACGCGAAGAAGAACAGCGCGATGGCCACGAAAATGCTGCCAAAGCCCGGCATCATGCTCTCCATGGCGGTCTGCACATAGCCCGGACCTGCTGCGATACCGGCAATACCCGTGTAGATAGCAGCGCCGTCCGGCCCTTGTACGTTATAGAGGCCGGTGATCAGCAGCATAAAGCCGGTGGCGGAGCAGACGAACAGGGTGTCGATATAGACGGAGAAGGCCTGCACCAGACCCTGTTTGGCCGGGTGGCTCACTGCCGCAGCAGAGGAGGCGTGCGGTCCGGTACCCTGACCCGCTTCGTTGGAGTAGACCCCGCGTTTTACCCCCCACATGATGGCCAGACCCAGAATGGCACCGAAACCGGCATCCAGACCGAAGGCGCTCTTCCAGATCAGCAGGATCACGCCCGGCAGCTGGCCGATATTCAGGGCGATGATGACGCAAGCCACGATGATGTAGCCCAGCGCCATAAAGGGCACCACGGTACTGGCGAAGCTGGCGATACGCTTGACGCCGCCGAAGATAATAAAGCCGAGCAGCAGCGCCAGACCGGCGGCGGTGACGTTCGGATCGATATTAAAGGCGGTCTGCAGGCTGGAGCCGATGGAGTTGGCCTGCACCCCCGGCAGCAGCACGCCGCAGGCGAAGACGGTGGCGATGGCGAAGGTCCAGGCGTACCACTTCATGCCAAGCCCTTTCTCGATATAGAAGGCCGGGCCGCCGCGGTATTCACCGTTGATCTTCTCTTTGTAAACCTGGCCCAGGGTGGACTCCACGAAAGCAGAGCTGGCGCCGAGGAAGGCGACCATCCACATCCAGAACAGGGCGCCCGGGCCACCGAAGGTGATGGCGGTGGCCACACCGGCGATGTTACCGGTACCCACGCGACCTGCCAGGGTCATGGCCAGCGCCTGGAAGGAGGAGACACCGGCATCGGTGCTCTTGCCATCAAACATCAGGCGCACCATCTCTTTCATATGACGCAGTTGCAAAAAACGGGTGCGCAGGGAGAAGTAAAGACCGACCCCCAGACACAGGTAGATGAGCGCAGGGCTCCAGATTACACCATTGATGGCATTGACGATTTCATTCATGTACAACAACTCCTTTGTTGTGTTTGTGGCGCTGTCTTGGCGAGATCTTGGCCTCGCTCTCTGTCACAGTTTGGGGCTCATTTGTTAACAGTCCGAGGTAAGCAAACGAGGGTGGCTCCAAGTGGTTTGGCAGGGCGCAAACCCGCGCCATGCATGGGAGGTAACATATCGAGTTGAATCCATTCTTCCCAGCTAAAAATGTTGTTTTGTTGCAAATTTGTGAATTGACAAGGGTGGGTGGATAATGGCAGGCAGCGTTTTCTATGAGTAAAGATGAAATCCTCCTTGTTGATCTGCGCCGGACAATGTGACGGGCGTAACACAATGGAAAGCAAACATGAGGCCAACAATGAACAATGACCCTGACACCTTGACGATCTGTCCCCCTGAGGCCGACGACGGGAGCGCCATCGCCCACCTGTTCATCCAATTGGGGTATCCTGCCGAAGGCGCTGACGTGACGGCGCGCCTGTTGGCGCCTGATCCCGCGAGCTCCGTGCTGCTCGCCTCCCAGGCTGACAAGGTGGTCGGCGTGCTGGTGTGGCACAAGCTGGCTCCACTGCATGTTGCACCAGCTTGGGGCCTGATCTCGGCGCTGGTTGTCGATGAAGGGGCAAGAGGGGCGGGAGTGGGCACAGCCTTGCTCAAGGGCGCCGAAGCGATGGCGCGGGCCGCTGGTTGCGCCCAGCTGGAGCTCTCCAGCAGTCTCAAGCGCGAGGCGGCACACCGTTTCTATCTGGCGCAGGATTATCAGGAGCGGCCGAAACGGTTCGTCAAACTGCTGTAACCTGTTTTTTTACATCAAAAGAAGGAGTAGGTGTGCTGGGATGGTTCAAATGGCTGGGTGGTCGCCCGAAAATGCCCATGAGTGAGGATGAGTTGGCACTGTGGCGTCAGGCGCTGGCGGCTGTGCCCATCTTGCAAGGGCTCAGCAACACCGAGCAGACGACGCTTATCGGCTTGGGGCAACAGCTGCTCAAGCGCAAGACCCTCACCCTGATCGGGGTAGAGCTCAGCCGCCGTCAACAGGCGGTGCTGGCGCTGCAGGCGGCGTTGCCCATCTTGCACCTCGGCCTTGACTGGTATCGCGGCTTTCACGAAATCATCATCATTCCCGAACCCGTGACCCGGCGCCAGGAGGTACAGGATGAGTTCGGTCTGGTGAGTGAGTTTGAAGAGGAGAATGCTGGCGAATCTTGGCCGCAAGGGCCGCTGGTGCTGGCCTGGAGCGAACTGCAGCAAGATGGCGACTGGGACGGCTTTAATCTGGTGATCCACGAGCTGGCCCACAAACTCGACATGCTGGGTGGTGAGGCGGACGGTGCGCCGCCGTTGCCGGGGCTGATGAGCAGCCAGCTGTGGCAACAGGCCTTTCAGAGCGCCTTCGATACGCTGTGCCAGCAGCTTGATCGGGACGAGGTAACCGCCATCGATCCCTATGCGGCCGAACATCCCGCCGAATTTTTTGCCGTCAGCTGCGAGTGCTTCTTTACCGACCCGCTGCGGTTGCAGCAGGTTTATCCGGCGGTATACCGACAACTGAGCCAGTTCTTCAGTCAGGATCCTGCACTGCGTTTCCCCGCAACCCGCTTGCTGGCGGGGGAGGGGGACGCCGGGTCACTTAGCTGATAACCGATCTGTTGAACGGTTATTCGAGATAGCAAAAAGGCACCCTCGGGTGCCTTTTTCACAATCTGAGGGCTTGCCTATCAGGCAGCGGCTTTCAGCTGTACGGCGGCGGCTTTCTTGTGATCGCCGATCGGCATTACGGTGCGGCCGAACTGCTCGTTGATCACGGTGGCCATGGCCAGGTAGATGGCGCTGGCACCACAGATGATCCCTTCGAAACCGGCGATGGTGCCGATCAGGGTGCTGCCTGTGAAGTCACGGGCGGCCAGCAGGAAGAACAGCACGGTCAGGGAGGCGAACACGAACTGCTTGGCGCGCGGGTAGTTGATGGTGCCAACCAGCATGAACAGGGTGAACATGCCCCACATCAGCAGATACCAACCCATGTAGGCGTGCGGAGTGGCTTCGGCCAGACCCATGGTCGGCATGATCAGCAGGAACACCAGGCTCAGCCAGAACAGGCCGTAGGAGGTGAACGCAGTCACACCGAAGGTGTTGCCACGCTTGTATTCCATGATGCCAGCGATGATCTGGGCGATGCCGCCGTAGCACAGGCCCATGGCCAGGATCATGGCGCTGATGGGGAAGAAACCTGCGTTATGGATGTTCAGCAGGATGGTGGTCATACCGAAACCCATCAGACCCAGAGGGGCAGGGTTGGCCAATTTTTCGCTCACGTGGCGTTCTCCAAAAATAGAGGTGGGGGTTAACAAAAGACGCGCGATTTTAGGCAGGCTGTGGCGCGCCCGCAAGGGGGCAAGGGGGATAAATCGTAAAAAAACTACGTGATTATTTGCATTAGCGGCCAAATGCTCACCAAGACAGGCTATTTGGTGAGCAAAAGGTGTCAAAATAGTTGAGGGGTTGTATTTTTATTACGCATTTGCGCAGTGCGGCGGCGTCACTGATCCAGTGTCAGGATCACTTTGGCTTCCTTGTCTTCTTCCTTGACCTGGCTGTCGAGCACGAACAGCCGCTCCGGGGCGATCCCCTGGCTGTCGACCAGAAACTCCTTGGTATTTTGCGCCCGGCGCATGGCGAGATTGCGCAGGGATTTGGCGGTGATGAGCTGCTGATCCCGCAGCAGGATCACCGCCTGGGCCCGCAGTGCCGCGCTCTCTTCATCCAGATGGAGGCGATCGGCCAGATCTTCCAGATCTTCGCCAAAGCGCTCTTCATAGGCCTGGGCCAGCGCCTCTTGCAGGGCGGGGTCCTGTTCCAGCAGGTCAAGATCCGCCTGATTGCCGGTGAGCTTGGCCAGTACCCGCTCCAGTTTTTGCCGTTGCAGGATGGGGCGCTCCTCGTTGAAGTTGACCTTGCCGCGAATGTTCATGCTGAGCTTGGGTCTATCCTTGAGGGCCTGCGCCAGCTTGACCAGTTTCTCCTGCTGGGTGGGGGTGAGATCGGGATCCCCCGGCAGGAAGGGAAGTTCGTCGAGATCTTCGGTGCCATCGGCCAGCGAGGCGAGCAGGGAGAAGGGGGAGGTGATCGCCTTGCTCAGGGTGTTGCCCAGCACATCCCAGAAGATATTGCCGATGCTGAAATCCGGTTGATCGAGATCGCCCTTCACCTTGAGGTTCATCTGTATCACCCCGTTGGCATCGCTTAGCAGGGCGATGGCCAGCCCCAGCGGCAGATCCTTGGCCTGATCGCTCTTGATCTTCTCGCCCAGTTGCAGCTTCTTGATGGTGATGTCGTTATCCCCCTCCAGCCGGTTGCCCTCCAGCTTGTAGTGTAGTTTCATGGAGAGCTGCCCCTTGTCGATGGCATAACCGGCATAGGTGCCCGAATAGGGGGTAAAGGTGGTGAGCTCCAGATTGTGGAAAGCGACCGCGATGTCGAGGATCGGGTTGGCGACCAGCAGGTTGGTACCGCCGCGAATGGTCACTGGCGCATAGCGATCCACCTTGCCGTTGAAGGCGAGATCGGAGCGTTGCCCCGGAATATTGCTGATATGGCGACTTTGGCCACCCAGCGAGGCGATATCGGCCACAAAATCCTGACTCAGACTGCGATCAGCAAAGCGCAGGTTGCCCTGCTCGGTGCGCAGCTGATCGATGGTGAAACGAAAGTCGGGAGCCTTGCTGCCTGCCGTCGCGTGAGTACCTTTGGTTGCCGCCGGTTGCGGCAACAGCAGCTGTTGCAGGTTGGTGGTGCCATCCTCGTTGATCTCGATGCGGGCAAAGGGCTTGTTCAGAGCAATGTCCTTGATCCGCATCTGCTGGCTGATGCCGTCATACGTCAGACCGGTGAGAGCCAGGGTGTTGAACTCCAGCAGCCGCTGATTGTCTGCCCGATCGACTACTTTGAGCCCGTTGATATCGAGCCCCCCTTGCAGGGTCAGCTTGCTCAGATCTCCCTGGGCGGTGGTGGCGAGATCAAGTCTGCTCTTGCTGCTCAGCAGCCCGCTTTGCACCTTGATGCGTACCAGATCGGCCAGATAGGGTTGTGCCAGCGTCAGGGGCAGCCCCTGCTGGTTGATGTCGCCGCTTAAGGTGAAAGGAGTCAGGGTCAGTTGGCCATCAAAGGCGAGGGGGCTGCTCTGGTTGAACTGGGTGGCCAGAGTCAGTTTGCTCGGTTGCTCCCCCTTGCTGCCCAGTGGTCCCAGCACCAGCTTGAGGCCGGAGAGCTGGCGTGCCTGCGGTTTGCCGCTACTCGATTCGGTGAGGGTGAGAGCACCCTTGTCGATAAGGATCTGCTTGATCTGCCACTGCCAGGGTTTGTCTGGCGCATGTTTCTTGCTGTTACCGGCTGTTTTTGCTTGTTGTGCCGACTTGGGCGCCGCATTGTTGGCCACCTCGTTTGCGGTGTGGGCCCCTTTGACGGGCTTGGCGGGGGCCTGTTCAATCAGCAAGTCAGCCAGATCCAGCTCCTGCTGTGGGTTGAGGGTGGCCTTGAGCAGGGGCTGTTGCAGGGTCATTTTGCCGATCTGGAGCGACTGTTTCTGGCCATCGACAGCCAATTCGCTCAGGGCCAACTGGCCGAAGCGGGCAAATTCGTCGCCCTTGTGTTTTTTAAGCTGCCAGTTGTCCAGGGTCAGCTTGCCTTTGGACAATTGCCACAGTACCCCTTGCTTGCCCTCTTTAAGCTGGTACTCCACCTCTGCATTGGCGTGGCCTTTGGCCAGATCCAGCTTGAGATAGGGTGCCCAGAGCGGGGCGAAGGGTTTCAGCTCGACCTGCTTGAGGCTCACCTTACCCTGACCCATGCCGCTCATCACATCGAGTTTGCCGTGAGCGGCGAGGCTGCTTTTGCCGTTGATGGCGGCGCTCAGCTGATAGGCGGTCGGGTGATTTGCCTCGGTGCGCAGGTTATCGAGCTTGAGGGTCACTTTTTCCAGACTGAGGGGCGGCAACCAGCCGGGTTCGCTCTCCTTGCGCTGATCCTGATAGCGCACATGGCCGTCAGTGACATTGACACTTGCAATATCGACCAGCAGCGGGGCGCTGGCTGTTTCGGGCTCGGAGGAGGGGGCAGGGGCGAGCAGGGTGGCTAGCGCATCGGTCAGATTGAGCCGAACATCCCCCTTTTTGTCTGCCAGCCGTTGCAACAGCACCACGGGTTTGGTCAGGGTGACGGCGGAAAGCACGACCCCTTTCTGCTGCCAGCTGGCTTGCAGGTCGGGGGTGATAAAGAGCTGCTCAAAACCGATGATGGGCTGCTGCTTGGCATCGAGCAAGGCAGTCGCGCCGAGAGTGAGAGAAGGGTTGCGCAGCCCTACGTCAATCTCCCCCAGCGTCAGTTGCAGGCCATAGTGCTCGGCCAGCCAGCCGGGCAGATAGCGCTGGACCAGACGGGGGGTTTGCCACAGCAGCAGAGTGATCAGGATAAGAAACAGCAGGAAAGCGTAGGCAAGGTAGCGCAGCAAGCGGAGCTTGGGGGACGCGGGCTCGGTGGTGTTCATTTGGTGCACTCCCATTTGGTTCCCGCCATGGTACAGAAAAGCTGGATAGTAATCATGGGGTTGCGTGCTGTTGTACGCCGTACTTTGTCCAAAGGCGATCCAGTTCACCCTTTTTTTGCAGCGCTGCCAGCCACTGTTCCAGCTGGGCAGGGGTAATGGGAGCCTCAGGGTGAAGGATGGCTCGGTGTTGATACTGTTGATCCCATTTTTGCGAGATCAGCAGCTGGTTGGCTGTGTCGGGATGGGCCAGCAGATACTGGTTAAGGTAAGAGACGTTGATAATGGCTACCTCGCCACGTCCTTTGAGCAGTGCTTGCAGGGCGCTGACATTGTCTTTGACCAGGGTGATATTGAGCTTGCGCTGCAGGTAGATGGGATCGGCATTGAACTGGCCGATGCCGTAGTGGTAGCCGGTCACCCCGATAAGGTGGTGCCGAGAGGGGTCATCGAAAAAGCGCTGATCCCGGCCCTCTTTGCTCAGGGCCACATAGACTTCGCCACCACCGAGAAAAGGCGCAGTCATCTTGAGTTTCTCCGTTTGCCAGCCCCAGTTGCTGTCTTCAAACAGCATCAACGAAAAGCGACCCATATCAAGCGCTTTGTAGCGGTTGGCAGCCGAGGTGGGGACAAAGACGAAGGTCACCTCTTTTTGCACCGCGTTGAGCTGCTCGATAAGATCCAGTGTCAGCCCTTCATAGTGCGCATCTGAGAGTTTGACCACGAAGGGCGCATAGGGATAGCCACCAACCTTGATGAGGGGATGGCTCCAGCCAGAGAGGCTGAACAAGAGCAAAAACCAGCACCAATATCTCATGGGATCCCCAGGGCAATAGCTTGCTCCCAGATTCGGTTAATCTGCGCCAGTTTTCAAGCTGTTAAGGGAATTAACACAGCGCTGTTCGGCGGCTTCCAGCTCGGCCATCACCATCTGGATATCCTCCAGTTGCTGGCGCAGGGCGCCGCGTTTTGCCTCGATCAGCTGGATCATGGAGTGGAGCTGGGTTTTGCTCGATTTGTCGGTGTCGTACATATCGAACAGCTCGCGGATCTCGGCCAGGCTAAACCCCAGCCGTTTGCCGCGCAGGGTCAATTTGAGCCGGATCTTGTCCCGATGGCTGTAGATGCGGGTTTGCCCCTCCCGCAGCGGGGTGAGCAGCCCCTCATCCTCGTAGTAGCGGATGGTGCGCGGCGTGACATCGAATTCGTGGGCCAGCTCCGAAATGCTGTAGGTGATCTCCTTGCCGGGCAGGGAACGGGACATGGTCATGACTCCTGTTGCTGGGCGTGTGGCTGGCAGAGGCGGGCACGCAGCCGTTCGGCATTGGCGTGCAAGGCCTGACCGACCCGCGAGCCGTTGGGACGGCCGAGCTGCTCGCTCACCCACTGGCCGGTGGCCGCCAGTTTGTCGAGATCCACCCCGGTCGTCATGCCAAGGCCGTGCAGCAGGTAGACCACCTCTTCTGACGCTACATTGCCGGAGGCGCCCGGCGCATAGGGGCAGCCGCCAAGCCCCGCCACCGAGCAGTCGATGGTGCGAATGCCGCGCTCCAGCGCGGGTAGCAGGTTGGCCAACCCCTGGCCGTAGGTGTCGTGAAAATGGACCGCGAGTCGACCCGCCGGGATCTCGTGCAGCACCGCATCCAGCATGGGCGCCACCGTGCCCGGAGTGCCGACGCCTATGGTGTCCCCCAGCGAAATTTCGTGGCAGCCGAGATCCAGCAACTGCTCGGCCATGGCGGCGACCCGTTTCGGGCGGGTCGGGCCATCAAACGGGCAGGCGATGACGGTGGAGAGGTAGCCACGCACCTTGATGCCGAGGCGGCGCGCCTCCTGCACCAGCGGGGCGAAGCGCACCAGCGACTCCTCCACGCTGATGCCGATATTGGCGCGGGTAAAACCGTCGGAGCAGGCGGTGAAGAGGCCAATCTCATCGGCGCGGGCGGCAATGGCTGCCTGCAAGCCTTGCAGATTGGGCACCAGTGCGCCGTAACGGGTTGAGCCCTTGCGCGGCAGTGCCTCGAACAGCGCTGCGGAGTCCGCCATCTGCGGCACCTTTTTGGCAGAGACAAAGGCTCCCACCTCGATGCGCTGCAGACCGCTGTCGGTAAGGCGCTGGATCAGCTCCAGCCGCTGTACCAGGGAGAGGGGCGCAGCTTCATTTTGCAGGCCATCTCGCGGCCCCATCTCCACCAGACTGACCCTGTCGTCACGGACGTCCTGTGATCGGTTCATGGGTGTTCCTCCTGTGAAGCAGTCTCTTCGACAAAGCGCACCAGCACGGCCCCCTGGCTTACCTGCTCGCCCTGCTTGCACTGCAGGGTTTCAATTACCCCATCCCGCTCTGCACGCAACTGGTGTTCCATCTTCATCGCCTCCAGCACCAGCAGGGGTTGTCCCTTGCTGACTGTTTGGCCGGGTTCGACCAACACGGCTACCACGATGCCGTGCATGGGGGCGATGGCGCCCTGCGCCTTCTCGTTTGCCTGCTCATGGTAGTGACTGTGCAGCTGATCATCGGCCGCGAAGCGGATGCGCTGGCCCCCTAGGGTCATGATGAAGGCTGCCTCCGAGCCTGCGACCGTCTGAATGGGGATCTGTTGCCAGCAGTCACCCTGCTGCAGCCGGATATTATCGTCACCTCTCTGGTAGCAACGGGTCTCCCCTTGCCACTCAAACTGGCCGCCATGATCGTTAAGGGTCAATACCCGGTGCTCATCACCAATGCGTACCGCCGCTGCCCAGCAGCGAGCCGGCCCTAGCCGAAATCCGCAGGCTTGCTGCCAGGGGGCGGTGCCCGCAGGGCGGCTCGCCAGCCAGAGGGTGGCCAGCGGCCAGGCGAGTTCAGGAATGGGCTGCGCTGTGGTGGGAATGGGCCACTGGGTATGGTGGCCCATGGCCAGGACGTCAGGCTCTTCACAAAGGCGCAGCAAGAGCGCGCCGTTGTGCACCAGCGGGCCGAGATCCAGTGCCGCCAGCGCATCGGCCAGTTGGGCGAACGCCTCGGTGCGGCTCTGGCCGTGGGCGATCAGCTTGGCGATCATGGGATCGTAATAGGGGCTCACCTCATCGCCAGCGGTGACGCCGGTGTCGATGCGCACGCCAACGGGCCAGTGGAGCCAGTGGATAGGCCCGCTGGCGGGCAGAAAACCGGCCGCCACATCCTCGGCGTAGAGGCGCGCCTCCACTGCATGGCCGCGCAGCACCACTTCCTCTTGGGTGAGTGGCAGCGGCTTGCCTTCGGCCACGGCCAGCTGCCAGGCCACCAGATCCTGCCCGGTCACCGTTTCGGTGACCGGATGCTCCACCTGCAGCCGGGTGTTCATCTCCATAAAGAAGAACTCATCCTTGCAGAGCAGGAACTCGATGGTGCCAGCCCCCTGATAATGGATGGCTTTGGCTGCGGCCACGGCTGCCTCCCCCATGGCGCGGCGCAGAGCCGGAGGGATGTCGGGGGCGGGCGCCTCTTCGATCACCTTCTGATGGCGTCGCTGCAAGGAGCAGTCCCTGTCCCCCAGATAGATGGCGTTGCCGAGGCTATCGGCAAAGACCTGTACTTCCACGTGGCGAGCCTGGGGCAGATAGCGCTCGAGCAGTACCAGATCGTCACCAAAGGCAGCCTTGGCTTCCCGTTTGACGGCTGCCAGCGACTCGTGAAAGTCGGCCAGCTGATCGACCCGGCGCATCCCCTTGCCACCGCCGCCACTGGCCGCTTTGATAAGTAGCGGGAAGCCAATCTGGCTCGCCAGATCGCGCAAGAAGTCCGGCCGTTGATCCGTGCCGTGATAGCCAGGCAGTACAGGTACACCGGCAGCCTGCATCAGCGCCTTGGCCCCCGATTTGTCGCCCATGGCGAGAATGGCGGCGCCGCTTGGGCCGACAAAGCGCAGGCCGCGCTGTTCGCAGGCGGTGGCAAAATCGCTGTTTTCCGACAGAAAACCGTAACCGGGATGGATGGCATCGGCGTGCGCCTCTTTGGCAATCTTCAGCACCTTGCCGGTGTCGAGATAGCTCTCTCTGGCCGGTGCGGGCCCCAGATGCCAGGCCTCATCGGCCAGACGGGTGTGCATGGCAAGGGCGTCGGCATCGGAGTAGAGGGCGATGGTGTGAATGCCGAGGCGTTTCGCCGTCTTGATGATGCGCACGGCGATTTCGCCGCGGTTGGCAATTAGCAGGCGTTTAATCTGAATGTGATGGGTCATGTCTCATCCTTGAAACGGGGACGCCAGGCAGGAGGACGTTTGTCGAAGAAGGCCTGCATCCCCTCCTGGGCTTCGAGCCCCACCCGTACCCGGGCGATGGTCTCGACGGTTTTCTCTTCGTAGAGGCGGGACGGGTGGGCCTCTATCGCTGCCAGCAGTCGTTTGGTCTCTTTCATCGCTTCCGGCCCGTTGCGGCACAGGCGCAGGGCTTGCGCCCGCCCTTCCGCCAGCAGTTGATCCGGTTTGCAGAGTTGATGCGCCACATTGAGCCGACAGGCGGTGATGGCATCGAACGGCTCGGCACTGAGCATGTAGCGGCGCGCCTGACGCATTCCCATGGTGCGCACCACGTAGGGGCTGATCACCGCAGGCACCAGCCCCAGGCTCACCTCGGAGAGGCAGAAGCGCGCATCATCGCTGGCCAGCACCAGATCGCAGGCGCAGATCAGCCCCAGCGCCCCGCCATAGGCAGCCCCTTGTACCAGTGCCACCGTAGGGAAGGGGAGTTCGTCGAGGGTCTGCATCAGCCGCGCCAATACCCGGGCGTCTTCGCGATTGTGCTCAAAATCGGCGTGAGCCAGATTGCGCATCCAGTTGAGATCGGCGCCCGCGCAAAAGTGTTTGCCTTCGGCACGTAACAGCAGGGCGTGAGGGCGTTCGGTGAGATCATGACCATGGAGATGGGCCAGATCATCGAGGCAGTCGAGCAGCCCCAGCATCAGGTCGGCATCAAAGGCGTTGTGGCGGGCCGGGCGCGACAGCACCAGCTCGGCCAGCGGGCCGTGCCGCTCCAGCCGAAACGGGCCCTGTGTTGAAGAGCCAAGTGCTGAGGAAGTAAGTGGATCTGACATCGTTTTGCTCCTTACATCCGGAAGATACCGTACTGCTCGGGTTCAATGTGGGCACCCTGACAGGCGGCGAGCGCCAGCGCCAGCACGGTGCGGCTCTGGGCCGGGTCAATGACGCCATCATCCCACAGGCGGGCGCTGGCGTAGTAGGGGTGACCCTGCCGCTCATACTGCTCGATCACCGGGGCACGGATGGCGGCCGCTTCCTGCTCGCTCACATCTTTGCCCTCGGCAGCCAGCTTGTCCCGACGCACCTGCACCAGCACCCCGGCAGCTTGCTCGCCCCCCATGACAGAGATGCGGCTGTTGGGCCAGCTAAAGAGAAAATCGGGCTCATAAGCGCGGCCGCACATGCCGTAGTTGCCGGCACCAAAGCTGCCGCCGACGATCAGGGTGATCTTGGGCACCCGGCTGCAGGCCACTGCGGTGACCAGCTTGGCGCCGTGCTTGGCGATCCCCTCTTTTTCTGCGCTACTCCCCACCATAAAGCCGGTGATGTTCTGCAAAAAGAGCAGCGGGATGGCACGCCGGTTACAGAGTTGGATAAAGTGGGCCCCCTTCTGGGCACTGTCGCTGTGCAGCACGCCGTTGTTGGCGAGGATGCCCACTTCCATGCCGCAAATACGGGCAAAGCCGGTCACCAGTGTGGTGCCGAACAGCGCCTTGAATTCGTCAAAATCAGAGCCATCCACCAGTCGTGCAATCAGTTCGCGGGCGTCGTAAGGGCGTTTGAGACTGGTGCCCACCAGACCGTAGAGCTCCTCGATCGGGTAGCAGGGGGGTTCGTAGCCGGGGCTGCTCTCTACCGGATTGCTGCCCAAATGAGTCACCAGCGTACGGGCGATGGCCAGCGCGTGGGCATCGTCACGGGCCATATGATCAGCAACTCCCGAGTGGGCGCAGTGTACCTCGGCGCCGCCCAGGGCCTCGGCGCTGATCTCCTCGCCGGTGGCGGCCTTGACCAGCGGCGGACCCGCCAGAAAGATGGTGGCTTGCTCCCTGACCATGATGGATTCATCAGCCATGGCGGGCACGTAGGCGCCGCCTGCAGTACAGAGCCCCATCACCACTGCCAGTTGAGGGATGTTTTGGGCCGACATGCGGGCCTGGTTGTAGAAGATGCGGCCAAAGTGATCCCGGTCGGGGAACACCTCATCCTGCATCGGCAGAAAGGCGCCGCCGGAATCCACAAGATAGAGGCAGGGGAGGCGCAGCCGCTCGGCGATGGCCTGGGCGCGCAGGTGTTTTTTCACCGTGAGCGGGTAGTAGGTGCCGCCTTTCACTGTGGCGTCGTTCACCACCAGCATGCAGAGCCGGCCCGAGACCCGACCGATGCCGGTGATGATACCGGCGGCGGGGACCGGCTCGTCATAGACCTGCCAGCCAGCCAGCGCCGAGAGTTCGAGAAACGGGGAGCCCGGGTCCAGCAGCTGATTGATGCGCTCGCGGGGCAACAGCTTGCCACGGGCCTGATGGCGGGCGTTGTTGGCCGTGCCGCCCCCTTGCGCGATCTCGGCAATGCGGGCGTGGAGATCGTCGACCAGCCCCTGCATAGCGGCCCGATTGGCCGTATATTCCGGGCTCGCCGTGTCGAGGCGGGAGTGGATACGACTCATGCATTTTCTCCCATCAGCTCGCGGCCGATGAGCCAGCGGCGGATCTCCGAGGTGCCGGCGCCGATCTCGTAGAGTTTGGCGTCCCGCAGTAGGCGGCCAGTGGGGTATTCGTTGATGTAACCGTTGCCGCCTAGCAGCTGGATAGCGTCGAGGGCCATCTGGGTGGCGTTTTCGGCGGCAAACAGGATGGCTGCGGCGCAATCTTTACGGCTGGTGCGCCCCTGATCGCAGGCGCTCGCCACCGAGTAGACCAGCGCCCGGCTGCTGGCGAGGCGGGTATACATGTCGGCGAGCTTGCCCTGCACCAGCTGGAACTCGCCGATGGCTTGACCAAACTGCTTGCGCTCACGCACATAGGGCAGCACTACATCCATGCAGGCCTGCATGATGCCAAGGGGGCCCGCAGCCAGCACCACCCGCTCGTAATCGAGCCCGCTCATCAGCACCTTGACCCCGCCGTGCAGGGTGCCCAGCAAGTTCTCCTGCGGCACCCGGCAGTTGTCGAACACCAGCTCGCAGGTGCTGGAGCCGCGCATCCCCAGCTTGTCGAGCTTCTGGGCGGTAGAAAAACCGGGAGTGCCGGCTTCAACGATAAAGGCAGAAATTCCTTTGGGGCCCGCACTGGTATCTGTCTTGGCATAGATGACGAAGGTGTCGGCATCGGGCCCGTTGGTGATCCACATCTTGTTGCCGTTGAGCACGAAGTGATCGCCCTCGCGCTCCGCGGTGAGGCGCATGCTGACCACATCGGACCCGGCTCCCGGCTCGCTCATGGCCAGCGCCCCCACATGCTCGCCGCTCACCAGCGGGGGGAGGTAGCGTGCTTTTTGCTCCGCCGTGCCGTGGCGGTGGATCTGATTGATGCAGAGATTGGAGTGGGCGCCGTAGGAGAGGCCGACCGAGGCGCTGGCGCGGCTCACCTGTTCCATCACCAGCACGTGGGCCAGATAGCCGAGGTTCACCCCGTCATACTCCTCCGCCACTGTGATGCCGTGCAGCCCCAGCTCACCCATCCGGGGCCAGAGATCACGGGGGAAGGTGTTGCTCTGATCGATCTCGCTGGCGCGCGGGGCAATCACTTTCTGGCAGAAAGCCGCAACCTGTTCGGTCAGGGCATTCAGGGTCTCATCCATCTGCATCCATGCTCTCCTTGCGGATATGACAGTCGGGTAGGAAGGTTGGTTCGACCGGCTGACTCGGCGTTACGGCTGGCAGTGGTCGGTCCATTTTGTACTTCACTTCTGCCATAAGTTTACGTTAGCGTAAACGTAAATCAATTGTTAATCTGTTGTGTATCGATAAAGCCGTGGTAGTGAGAGCGTCATCAGCTACCACGACAACAGCGCCATAGTGGCAGATCCGAATGACCAGTGTGTGGGCGCCGCGTCATAAAGCGCTAACGCAGGAAAATAAGCGCGGGGCAACAAGGGAGCGAACGACAAGATGGATTTTACCCTGACAGATGATCAACAGGCGTATGTGGAGGCGGCCGCCGCCTTTGCCGATGAGGCGCTCAAACCCCATGCCGCGCGCTGGGACAAGGAGCATGAGTTTCCGATCCCGACCATCAAGCAGGCGGCCGGGCTAGGTTTTTGTGGCCTCTATACCCCGGAGCAGTTTGGCGGATTGGGGCTACCTCGCCTCGATGCGAGCCTCATCTTCGAGCGCCTCGCCATGGGGTGTACCTCGACCACTGCGTATCTGACCATTCACAACATGGTGAGCTGGATGCTGGGCAGCTGGCTGCCCACCGAGGTTGCCAAGGAGTGGGTGCCCAAACTGGCCTGCGGCGAGCTGTTGGGATCATATTGCCTTACCGAGCCGGGGGCTGGTTCCGATGCGGCGGCCCTCAAGACCCGGGCGGTGCGCGAGGGTGACAGCTACCTCATCGAGGGAACCAAAGTCTTTATCTCGGGAGCGGGCAGCAGCGATGTGCTGGTGGTGATGGCGCGCACCGGTGGTGAAGGTGCGAAGGGGATCTCAGCCTTTATGGTGCCGGCCAATGCCCCCGGCGTGAGCTATGGCAAGGCAGAAGAGAAGATGGGCTGGAACAGCCAGCCGACCCGGGAGGTTGTCTTTAATGGGGTTCGCATTCCTGCCTGCTATCGGTTGGGTGAGGAGGGGGAAGGGTTCAAGTTCGCCATGCAGGCCCTTGATGGGGGGCGCATCAATATTGCCACCTGTTCGGTGGGCACAGCCCAGCAGGCGCTGGACGATGCGCTGGCTTATGTGCAGCAGCGTCAGCAATTTGGTCACCCGATCAGCGAATTCCAGAGCGTGCAGTTTCGCCTGGCCGATATGGCGACCGAGCTGGCTGCCGCCCGTTTGCTGGTGCGTCAGGCCGCTGACAAGCTGGATCGCGGGGCACCGGACAAGAGTGCCTGGTGCGCCATGGCCAAACGGTTTGCCACCGATGTGGGTTATCGAATCTGTGATGAGGCTCTGCAACTCTTTGGCGGCTATGGTTATATCCGCGAGTATCCGCTCGAGCGCTATCTGCGCGATACCCGGGTACACCGCATTCTGGAGGGCACCAACGAGGTGATGCGACTCATCATCGCGCGCCGCATGCTGGCCGATCCCGGTTTGTCGCTGGGCTAACCGGTGGTCGCATCAAGGGTGTGTTGCCTGCCACCCGATTTGCACCATGCCATGCCGGTTTCGGCTTTGTGAGCCAGCCACAGGTTGGCGGCATTCAAGCCTGTCATCATGGCGGCAGCTTCATCGACAAGGACAATGTTATGACAAGGATCAGACTCGAATATCATGGCCACGTGGCCTATATCACCCTCGACCATCCCCCTGCCAACACCTGGACTCTCGCCAGCCTGCAGGCCTTTTTGCAGATGATGGTGGAGCTCGACAGTCGTCCCGATGTGGTGGCGCTGGTGATCCGTGGTGCGGGCGACAAATTTTTCTGCGCCGGTGCCGACCTCAATATGTTTGTCGAGGGGAATGTCGAGCTGGCCCGCGAAGTAGCCGAGGCCTTTGGCAAGGCCTTCGAGGCGCTGGCCCGTTTTCACGGCGTCAGTATCGCCGCCATCAATGGTTATGCCATGGGCGGTGGCCTGGAAGTGGCGCTGGCTTGTGATATCCGTATCGCCGAGCAGCAGGCGTTGCTGGGACTGCCGGAAGCCTCGGTGGGCTTGCTTCCCTGTGCCGGTGGCACCCAGCGTCTGACCGAGCTGGTGGGGCCGGGCTGGGCCAAGCGGATGATCCTCTGCGGTGAGAAGGTGAGTGCCTCGCTGGCCTACGAGATGGGGCTGGTGGAGGAGGTGGTGAAAACCGGTCAGGCGTGGGAGGCGGCGCACCAGATGGCCCATCTGGTGGAGCGCCAGAGCCCGAGCGCCCTGCGCGCCTGCAAAACCCTGATCAATCAGGGCCGCAGTGGTCCGCGGGATGCCGCCTTGCCCCTTGAGCGGTCGCTGTTTCTCGATCTCTTTAGCGATGCCAATCAGCGTGAAGGGGTGGCCGCCTTCCTGGAGAAACGCTTACCGCGCTGGCAATATGGCCCAACAGAATAAATCCATACGGAGCCGTTTATGAGTGAGCCGGTCAAGGTTAGCTGTTATCCCACCGAAGATGGCCATCAGATCGGGGTGTTGACCCTCGATAGCCCTGCGTCTCTCAACGCATTGAGCCTGCCGATGATCCAGATCCTGCAACAGACGCTGACCCGTTGGGAGCAGGATCCCGCCATCGTCTGTGTACTGCTGCAGGGGATGGGTGAGAAGGCATTTTGTGCCGGTGGCGATATCCGCTCCTTCTATTACCGCAAACAGGAGGCAAGCGGATCGGAACTGTTCGATTATGCCCGCGACTTTTTCGAGCAGGAGTATCGGCTCGATCACCACATCCACTCTTACCGCAAGCCCCTTGTCTGCGTGGCGGACGGCATCTGCATGGGCGGTGGGATAGGCTTGTTTGCCGGCGCCGATTTTCGGGTTGTCACCGAAAGAAGCCTGTTCGCCATGCCGGAGGTGACCATAGGACTCTACCCCGACGTGGGGGCGAGCTGGTTTTTAAGCAGGATGCCGGGGCGGCTGGGGCTCTGGCTTGGTTTGACTGGCGCCCGCTTCAACGGGAGTGATGCCATCGGTCTTGGGCTGGCGGATCACGTCATCGCCAGTGGCGAGCGCAGTGCGCTGTTGTCACGCCTCGCCGTGCTCGAGTGGGCTGGCAGTGGTGATCCCCGCGAGCAGATCGATCTGCTGTTCAGGGAATTGCACAGTGAGGTGGCGGCCCGGTTGCCAGCGCCAGTATTGCTACCCCATCAACAGAGGATCGATGCCTTGCTGGCGGGACGCACGCTGCAAGGGGTATTGGCGCGGTTGTTCGAGGCTCAGTTCGATGAACAGGAGGCGGTACTCCAGCAGGCGCAGCAGCTCTGCCGCACCGGCAGCCCCATCAGCCGTGCCATTTTGTGGCGCCAATATTGGCAGGCTCGCCGCTACTCCCTGGCAGAGGTATTTGCCGAGGAGCTGACCCTCTCGGTCAACTGTGTGCTGAAGGGGGATTTTGTGGAAGGGGTACGGGCACTGCTGATCGACAAGGATAAAGATCCCCGCTGGCAACAGTTGCCACCGGAGGGGGAGTGGCTGGACGAGTTCTATCGCTGGCCGCAGGGGCGCAATCCGTTGGCCTGCAAGGAATAACATCTTGGCAACCGGCGCACGCCGCCATCAGCAACGCAAGGAGCAAGCGGGATGACAAGGATAGGGTTTATCGGGCTCGGCAACATGGGGGGCCCCATGGCGGCCAATCTGGCCGGGGCCGGGCACACGGTGCAGGTGTTTGATCTGGTTGCCCAAAACATTGAGCGCGCCATCGCCGCTGGCTGTATCGCAGCGGGGGATGCCCGAGAGGCGGTGACCGGCTGCGAGGTGGTGATTAGCATGTTGCCTGCGGGGGAGCATGTGCGCGACCTTTGGTTGTCTGAGGGGCAGGATCTGCTGGCGGCCCTGCCGGTTGGTGCACTGGTGATCGACTGCTCCACTATCGATGTCGACTCTGCCCGTCAGGTCGGGGAGGCGGCCCGCGCCCGCGGTTTGCGCTTTATTGATGCCCCCGTATCGGGCGGTGTCGCCGGTGCGGCCGCCGGGACGCTCACCTTTATCGTTGGCGGCGACGCGGCAGATTTCGAGGCGGCAAAACCCTTGCTCGCCTGCATGGGGCAGAACCTGTTTCACGCCGGGACGCTGGGTGCCGGGCAGATCGCCAAGATGTGCAACAACATGCTGCTTGCGATCCATATGGCGGGTACTGCCGAGGCGCTGGCCCTCGGGGTGAAGGAGGGGCTGGATCCCGCCGTGCTCTCCACCATCATGGGCAAGAGCTCCGGCAACAACTGGAGTCTGGAGCGCTACAACCCCTGGCCCGGGGTGATGGAGAATGTCCCTGCCGCCCGCAACTATCAGGGGGGCTTTATGACCCGTCTGATGGTGAAAGATTTGGGGCTGGCCATGGCGCTGGCCGAGCATGGCCACAGCGCTGTGCCGATGGGGGCGCTCGCGCGTAACCTGTTCAACCTGCATGCCGCTCAGGGGCAGGGGAGCCGCGATTTCTCCAGCATCGTCGAGCTCTATCTGGATAAACAGGATCCCGCCTGACGGGCCACCTCTCTTTAAGGCATCTCTCTTCGACCAGCTACAAGGAGCATTGATGGATATCAAAGATAAGGTCATCGTTATTACCGGCGCTGGACGTGGCTTGGGACGGGCCATTGCGCTGGCCCTGAGCGCACAGGGGGCGACGCTGGCGCTGCTCGACATCAATCGCGCCGATCTGGAGGCGACCGCAGCCCTGGTGCGCAGTCAGAATGATCAGTGCGATCAAGATAGCCAGTGCGAGCTGTTTGTCTGCAATGTGGCGAGCGAAGCCGAGGTTGAGTCGGTTTTTGCTGGCATCAAGGAGCGTTTTGGCGTGCTGCACGGTCTTATCAACTGCGCCGGTATTTTGCGCGATGGCATGCTGATCAAGGTCAAAGAGAGTGAGCTGGTGGAGAAGATGACGCTGGCCCAGTGGCAGAGCGTGATTGATGTCAACCTCACAGGTACCTTCCTCTGCGGGCGCGAAGGGGCGGCGCTGATGGCGCAAGGGGGGCAGGGGGGCGTTATCATCAACATCTCCTCCATCGCCCGCGCTGGCAATATTGGCCAGAGCAACTATGCCGCCAGCAAGGCAGGGGTTGCCTCGCTGGTGGTGACCTGGGCGCGGGAGTTGGCGCGCCATGGCATTCGGGTGATGGGGATTGCCCCCGGGGTGTTTGCCACCGACATGACGGCGGCGATGAAGCCGGAGGCGATGGCGCGGATGCAGCAGGCCATTCCGGTCGGCACCCTTGGCGAGGCGCAGCAGCTGGCCGAGACGGTGAGCTTTATTTTTGCCAACGACTATCTGTCGGGAAGGGTGATAGAACTGGATGGCGGTTTGCGTTTATAGGGATTTACATAATGGGCCCCGGTGTTTCCACCGGGGCTTTTTTATGCAGATTATTTATACAGAGAGTGCCTGAATGGCGATGCATAGGAACCATGCGAGTCAGGTTGTGTTGGCAGAAAAATGAGAAATATCAATGGGTCTTGGTTAATTTGAGCCAGCTCACAGGCCATATGGGTCAGTGCTGTAAAATTGCGCGCGGTCAAGGCGGTGCATGATTGACGGGACGAGGGATTGCGGTCGGAATAGTCATGCAATATAGTTGCCGCCTTTTTCACGGGGTCAGGATTCCCAGCCCCTCCCATATTGCGCGCAGTATGAATACGGACGCTCTGCCGCCGCCTAAATAAACAGGATTGAAATGGACAAGAAACTAGGGCTGGGCGCCCTCATTTCGCTGGTGATCGGCTCCATGGTCGGCGCCGGGGTCTTCAGTCTGCCACAAAATATTGCTGCGCATGCCAGTGCCGGGGCGGTCGCCCTGGGTTGGGCCATCACCGGTCTGGGCATGATCTGTCTCGCGCTGGTTTATCAGAACCTCTCCATGCGCCGCCCCGATCTCGATGGCGGTATCTTCAGCTATGCCAAAGCCGGTTTCGGCGATTTCATCGGTTTCAACGCCGCTTGGGGTTACTGGCTCTGCCAACTGCTGGCCAACGTCTCTTACGCCATCGTGGTGTTCAGCGCCCTGAGCTACTTCTTCGATACGCCGGACAACGTCATCTTCGGTGACGGCAATACGCCGGTCGCCATCACGCTGGCCTCCATCCTGATCTGGTCGGTGCATGCGCTGGTGCTGCGCGGGGTACAGGTTGCTGCGCTGGTGAATATCGTCACCACCATCGCCAAGATGGTGCCGCTCATCGTCTTCTGTGTTGCGATCCTGCTGGCCTTCAACATGGATACCTTCACTCTGGATATCTGGGGCCAGAACAACATGGAGCTGGGCTCCGTGATGGATCAGGTCAAGTCCACCATGAAGGTGACCCTCTGGGTCTTTATCGGGATTGAAGGGGCCGTGGTAGTCTCTGCCCGTGCCCGTCATCGCAAGGATGTGGGCCGAGCTACCGTGCTGGCGCTGCTCGGCGCCCTGACGCTTTACGTGATGGTGACCCTGTTCTCGCTGGGTGTCATGAGCCAGCCGCAACTGGCGGCGCTCAAGAACCCTTCGACCGCCATGATCCTTGAAGCCGTGGTCGGCCCCTGGGGCGCCTGGCTTATCAACATTGGTCTGGTGGTGTCTGTGATGGGTGCTCTGCTCAGCTGGACCGTGCTGGCCGCTGAAGTGCCCTACATCGCAGGCAAGACCGGTGTGTTCCCGGGCTGGTTTGCCAAGGAGAACAAGAACGGCTCGCCGCAGGTGTCCCTCTGGTGCTCTACCTGTCTGGTGCAGATCTTCCTGATCATCATCTACTTCCAGAGCAGCACCTATCTGGCGCTGGTCAACATCGCCACCTCGGCGGCGCTGGTGCCTTACGTCTTTTCGGGCGCTTATGGCCTGAAGCTGGCATTGAAAGGGGAGACCTATCAGGGTCAACCTCATCAGCGCAAGCGTGACCTGCTGCTGGCCCTGGTGGCGACGGTTTACGGCTGCTGGCTGGTCTACGCTGCTGGTGTGGAGTACCTGTTGCTGGTGGCGCTGCTCTATAGTCCGGGCATCTTCATCTACTGGAAGGCACGTCAGCATCACGGTCTGCGCGGCCTTAACCGGTTGGAGCAGGGGATGACGGCGGCCCTGCTTGGCTGTGCCGTGCTGGCCTTCTACAAGGTGATGGACGGTACCATTCCACTGCACTAACCGGCACAATGAAGAGATGGCCCTCGCGCCATCTCTTTTTTTTCATGCAGATATCCACTGTTGCCCGGCCGTGTTGGCCAGTTTTTGTTTAACACAGGAATTTTTATGCTGTTTATGGGTTACCTCCTGCTGGGCGCCTTTGCCGGTATGCTGGCGGGACTGTTCGGGATCGGCGGCGGTCTTATCATTGTCCCCGTGCTGGTCATGACCTTTCGCGCCCAGGGCATCGACCCTGAAATCATTACCCATCTGGCCCTCGGCACCTCGTTGCCCACCATGATCTTTACCGGATTCAGCTCGCTGCGGGCCCACCGGGAGGCGGGCGCCGTCGACTGGGTGATGATCCGCCGACTCGGCGCCGGCATGCTGATTGGGGGCTGGCTTGGCGGCATCACCGCCAATCTGCTCAGCACCAGCACCCTCAATATCATCATCGGCTGCTTCGCCTGGAGCATGGCGCTACAGATGGGGCTCAACCTTAAACCCAAAGCGGAACGCCATATGCCGGGTCCGCTCGGCACAGGCATCGCCGGTACCATCATTGGCTGGATGTCTGCGCTGTTTGGTATTGGCGGTGGTTCACTGACCGTCCCTTACCTGAGCTGGAACTCGGTGCCAATGCGCAATGCGGTAGCGGCCTCTGCAGCCTGCAGTATGCCCATCGCGCTGGCGGGGAGCCTCAGCTACCTCTATGCGGGTTGGGGTCATGCCGATTTGCCCGAGTGGAGTGTGGGCTACATCTATCTGCCCGCCCTGCTGGGCATTGTGCTGACCAGTACCCAGTTCGCCCGCATTGGCGCCAAGCTGGCACACCGCCTGTCACCCACACGCCTCAAGCAGGCCTTTGCCCTGCTGATGCTGCTGGTGGGGGCGAAATTTATGCTGTTTAGCTGATTCATTCGGCAGATTGTTGAAAAATAAGGCAAACGATCTGTTGGAGGGTAGAAAGCCGTTGCATTGAACGCTCAGTTTGCCTATTCTCCTCGCCGGTGGTCCTATTGGTCCTCTCGCATTGATAACCCGTCGACCTGGTCAGGACCGGAAGGTAGCAGCCAAGGCGGGGGACTCGAGTGCCGGGATGTGGCTGGTAGGGCCACCACTTGTTTCTGAAATTCAATAAGTTAGCTTCCTAAAGCCCTTGGTCATCCACTTTGTGTGGACGACGAGGAGCTCATCGATGAATCTCTGGCTCAGTCCCCACGGCACCTGGTATTACCGGAAAGTCACCACGCTCCCCTGTGGTCGTCGTAAAGAGATCAAAAAATCCCTGCATACCCGAGACAAGCCGACGGCCCGTGCAGCTGTTGCGAAGCGGCTTGCCTGCGTGGGTTCCAGACCCAAGCCCATTCAGTTGCCTGCAGAGGTCAATGTTGCCCCACATGAGCAATCAGTAGCCCGGAATCCAAGGTTTTATTGTTTGGTGACACGCATGGCTGCGTTGTATTTGAGCCGACCATGGGAAATATGTCTGTTTATCTCGCTTAGCAGCGTCTCTTTATTGATGGGCTTGGTGATATACCCGTTCATGCCATGGGAGAGATAGTATTGCTTGGATTCCGGCATCGCATCCGCCGTCAGTGCGATGATGGGGATATCTGCCCAAGGCATCTGGGAGGTGCGGATCCGGGTGGTGGCCACCAGGCCATCCATCACTGGCATCTGGACATCCATCAACACCAGATCAAATTCGGTGTGACCCAGTTTCTCCAGCGCCTCTTCTCCCTGAACGGCCAGTGTGACCTGATGGCCCACGGAGTCGAGCATGGCGCCGATCACCTTGCGGTTGGTGGCATTGTCATCAACCAGCAAGATGCGATAACTCTCCTGGTCCAGCGGTTTGGACGGCAGGCAAACAATCGAGGGGGTCGTGGCTCTGGCGGGCCAGATGTAGGTAAAAGTACTGCCATGTCCCTCGCTGCTCTCTACCGAGATATCGCCGCCCATCAGGCGTGCGAGGTTACGGGATATTTCAAGTCCCAGGCCCGATCCGCCATATTGGCGGGTGATCGAGACATCCGCCTGGGCGAAACGTTGAAACAGGTTCTTTAGCTGACTTTTGCTCATGCCGATCCCGGTGTCCTGGATCGAGATGCGTATCGAGTGGCGATCCTGCTCCAACAGGGTGCTATCAACGTGGATCTTTACTTCCCCCTGATGGGTGAACTTGATGGCATTGCTCACCAGATTGAAGAGGATCTGGCGCACCCTCAGCGGGTCGATCATCAACCACTCCGGCGTATCGGGGGCAACAGTCAGGGTCAGCTTGATCCCTTTTGCATCGCAGTTGCTCTGCATCAGAGCCCGGATATCCTCCAGCAGCTGGGGCAAGTGATGGGGGGCCAGTTGCAGCTCGATCTTGCCCTCTTCCAGCTTGGATACATCCAGAATGTCGTTAAGCAGACCGAGCAGATGGTTTGCCGATTCGCGCGCCGTCTCCAGATAGTCTCGCTCCCTCGGATCCATATCCCGGTCGGCCAGCAGTGAGAGCATGCCGAGAATACCATTCATGGGGGTGCGAATTTCATGGCTCATGTTGGCCAAAAAGCTGCTTTTGGCTCTTGTGCCTGCCTCTGCCGCCTGATTTGCCCGCAGCAGTTTGTCATTGAGCTGCTGCATCAGTTTGTGTTGCAGAAACGAGATATTCATTTGCCGCCAGATCAGCAGGGCGAGCACAAAGAGCAGCGCAAATTGCAGGGTTGCGATGAGTGTCGTCGTGATGATCTGCTCCCTCACGCTGTCGCGACGCGCCACATCAAACAGGGTCGCCTGCTGGTTCACCTCCAGAGTCAGCTGATGGAGCAGGGGGAGCAGGGAGGCAAGCTGTTGGCGCAGCTCCTGATGGGCAAGATTGTCGAGCGGCTTGGTGGCTTCCGGGCCGAGCCAGATATCCGCCAGAGAGATGTAGGATCGAATGGCTTTGCTTGCCTGCTGATAGATCTCTGTTTGCTGAAGCAGGCTTCGATCCTTGCTCTCCAGCACCAGATCCATGCGGCTGACCAGAATATCGTATCTGAGCTGGAAGGTCGGTTGCGACTCATGGAGCAGCGAGCTTTGAAAACGCAGCGCTTCGTTATAGAGCTGGAAATAGTTCCACATCACGTTGTCTTCGCCCTGGCTGGTACTGCGCTGCAGATCCTGAAATTGCCGGTACTGGATGGTACCAATACCGGCAAAGGCAAGGAGCAGCACGCAGAGCACCACAAACAAGAAACGTTGACTGGCCGCCATGGAACGCATGATGGGATCTACTCCACTTTTATCGCGCTGATCTGCCAGATAGCCCGACCGTAATAGAGCTTGTTTTGCAGTTCGGGATATTGATCGAACGGATAGACAAGAAACAGCGGCCCTTTGTCACGCACCGACAGTGGCTTGCCATTGATCGTGCGGGCGAGGATGACCCGATACTGCTCGGCATCGCTTGTCGGCACCTGTACCGAGTAGTCATTGAGCGCGGTAATGGTGAGCTGTTTGCCGGTTGCCCCGACCTTGGCCAATACATCTTGCAGCAGCGGGCCGCGAAAGGTTTTGGCTTCGTCATACCAGGGGGTATGGGTTTTGATTTCGTGTACCGGCAGTTGATCCAGCATGGCGCTGTCCCACAGGGCCAGAGCCTGATGAGTGGGGCTGCTGATGGCGCCTTCAACCTTCAACACGGCGCTATCAGGGGAGGGGGCTGCGTATGCGGTGCCGAAAAGGGCAGCCAGCAGTGGTGCGATATAAAGGCCTGCTTTCATGATCTCTCCTTCCTGGAATATGGCGGCATGGGTGCCGGGCCAACAGTGGCTTATAAGGTGTGTTCAGAGACAAGCAATAATTGGGCCCGGTGGAATGAGCGTGAATTATCTGCGATTGAGTCAGTTACCCGGTTATTTCGGATGAGGTGAATTGCAGTTTGCAACGTTTGGCAGGTGCTAATTGCAATTTGGCTACAAAAACGGGGGGCAGGGGCGGACAAACAAGTGGCGAAGAGCATCATTTGGAGAACAAGCCCCCTGGCGCTTCTCGGCATAACATTTGCAAAGTGATGAATGCCGTGACAGCACAAAGTCTGAGAATCGACAAGGAGCTAGCAATGGAAAGCATGACTTACACCCTTAATGATATCCAGGTAGTGGTACTGGAAAACGAGTTTGACGCGATGGCCGTCAGTGAGCTCCGCCCGTTGTTTGAAACCCTCTCGACCCACCCGGGAGATATCCTGGCCGATATCAGCGATGTTCATTTTATTGATTCATCGGGGATCGGAGCCTTGGTATTTCTCTATAAAAGATTGATTATGAACGGGCATCAGATGGCCCTTGTCTGTGGACCCGGTCAACCTCATGACCTGCTGGAGATGTTGCATATCGACCGGGTGATCCCCTGCCATGAGAGCATCAAGGCCTATATGCGTTCCCGTGGCATGATGGCCGCTGCATCATGAAACGCTTTGGTATCCTGCTCTCATCCATTCTGCTGTCGGGTTGCGCGCAGTGGCCGCCGGAGGGATATGGCGGCATGGCCGAGGCAAGACCCACCCGTATTCCGGTCAATGAGGATGAACGGCGGGTCTGGTCTCGTTATGATGAGCGTCAGAAGGAACTCGACTTGCAGCTGACGGAATTAAAGCAAGCGAGTCTGCAGGGGTGTATGCCTGCCGAGTTGAAACGACTACAATCTCAACGTATTGATATCGAACGGGATATGCACGGACGGCTCTGGTCGGATGTAGCCTGGCGTCAGACCGTGTTGGCACAATCACTACAACAAGTACGTTTGCGGCTGCAACAGACAACAGCGGATGGCTGTCGTGCTGATTGGTCAGGGCTCCCCTTACGCCAATGGGGGCAGACGTAACAGACGAAAAGGATGTCTATGAAACGGGGCGCTCTCGAAGGATTGATCTGTGTTCTCTTGCTGTTGTTCACCTGCCCGTTACTGGCCTCCACCTTGTTGGCTCCCGGTGATCGGTTGGCCATAGTGCAACCCGGTGAGCCTGCTTTTGATCAGCCTTTCCAGATCAACAAGCAGGGAGAGATTGCACTGCCTGAAGTCGGCAACCTAGTGGTGGGGGGAAAGACCCTGCAACAGGCGGATGAGCTGATCCGCACCGCCCTCAAACCTGTTTACAACAACCTCTCTCAATTGACCGTCACCTTGCTGGAAAAGCGGCTGCTGATCAGCGTGATGGGCTATGTCAAAAAACCCGGCAGTTATGATCTGGCGCCCGATGGCAACGTGCAGATGGCCCTCGATGCCGCTGGTGGTCTGGTGCCCGGTGCCCAGCTCAACAATATGCAGGTGCGGCGCGGCAGTACGGTCTCTAGCTTCGACTACAAGCGTTATCTCGATACCGGCGATGCCAGCGTGTTGCCGCCATTGCAATCCCTTGATGTGGTGTTCGTGCCAGCATCCCCTTTGATCGGCAACGTGCAGATTGATTTTGATGCGGCAACCCTGGCGGCAGGCGGGGATGGCGATACCGGCAAGGCGATCAAGGTGTTTGGCGAGGTCAACAGCCCCGGCGCCTTCAGTTTCAAGAGCGGCAACTCCATCGTGGATCTGCTGATGCGGGCAGGTGGGGTGACCCGCTTTGCCGGGGTGGAGCGGATCCGGGTGATCAATGGTGATGCCCCCGAACTGTTCGATCTCAAAGCCTATCTCGACTCCGGCAACAACAAGTTGCTGCCCAATCTGGCGCCGGGCGCCACCATCTTCGTGCCCAAGGATGAAGAGCAGATAAAACGGGGGGCACGCACCATCTACATCATGGGTGAGGTGTTCAAACCTGGTGCCTATGAGGGGCGGGAAGGGGACTCCTTCCTCGATATTCTGGCCAATGCCGGTGGCCCGACCCGCTATGCCGAGAGTCGCCAGATCCGTTTGCTGCGCACCGATGGCACGATCGAACCCATCGACTTGCAGGCCTATACCGAAGGGATGCAAAAGGCGCTTCCCCAAGTCAAACCCGGTGATGCCATTTTTGTGCCGGAAAAAACCGATATCAACGAGAAGTCCTGGTTGAAAGTGGCGCCCGGGCGGGCGGTGATGGTGATGGGGGCGGTGCGGATCCCGGGCCGCTATGAATGGTCTGACGAAATGTCGCTGCTGGATCTGATCGCCCACGCCGGTGGCCCCAACGAGCGGGCCGATATCGCCAAGGTGCAGATCCTGACCGCCGAAGGGGGGCAGGCCACGCCAACCCTCTTTGATCTCGACAAGTTCCTTCATCAGGGCGGGGCGCTGGCCAGCCTGCCGAAGATCCGGGCCGGATTCACCATCATGATCCCCGAGCTGCCCACCGATCCCAGTGACAACAAATCCCAGTGGGTGCGCCAGTCACCGGACAGTTCCATCTATATCTTCGGTCAGGTCGGGGCCCCCGGTCGCTATGCCTTCAATGAGCAGATGGGCTTTATCGACATCCTGTCGGCCGCCGATGGCCCGACTGCGGCGGCGGATCTGCGCAATGTGCGCATCGCCCATCGCAGTGGCAGCACTGCGCGGGTCAGCAAGCTCGACCTTGCTCTCTACTTTGAAACCGGCGATGAAACCTTGCTGCCCAAGGTGCTGCCCGGCGACTCCATCTACCTGCCGGAGAAGAATCGCCCCTGGCTCGATGAGCCGAAGGAGAACACCATTCGGGTGCTGGGAGCGATAGCCCGTCCTGGTCGCTACCGCTTTGACTCCTCCATGACCCTGCTGGATCTGCTGGCCGAGGCGGGGGGCCCGACCAGCAGCGCCTATATCAAGAAGATTGTGGTGATCAACATGGCCACCAGTGGTCAGGGGGATCAGGCCCGCAGCTTCGATCTCGACGGCTTTGCCAAAGAGCCCGACTTTAGCCAGTTACCGGTGCTGCGCGCAGGGGACACCGTCTTTATCCCTGACAGCAAAAGCAGCAACTGGGCCATCTTCATGGATGGCATGCGCGACATCCTGACCACGATCTCGGTGGTGGCCCTGGTCGGGACGCTTTGATATGAGCATCCCCATTCAATATCTGGAGCTCGAATCCCTCTACGCGGCGACGGTCGCCCGGGGGATCCGCTCGCTGGCGGTCACCTCGTCGGAAGGGGGAGAGGGGGTGAGCTCCATCTGCGATGCGCTGGCAAGGCGCTCGGAGGCGGATGGGCTGCGCACCCTGCTGGTGGATCTCAACCTCTATCATCCCGGCCGCGCCACGGCGGTTGCTTGGGGGCCCAATGATGTGCCCGAGCCGGTAGCCACTGGCCGGTCGTTGTCGCTGCTCCCGGCGCCGGGCAAGGATCTGATGGCTTTTCGCAACAAGGATACCTTGCGTCAGCTGCTGGTTCGCTGGCTGGAGCATTACGATGTGGTGATCTTCGATACCTCGCCGCTCACCGCCCTCAATCGGGGCAATATTCCGGCCGATCAGGTGTGTGGGGCCTGTGAAGGGGCGCTGCTGGTGGTGCTGGCGGGGGTGACCCCGACGACCGTGGTACAAAGTGCAGTGGATAAACTGACCCGTGCCGAGGCCAATCTGATTGGCGCTGTCTATAACGACAAACTCAACCCGGGGCTGGCCAGCGAGATCCTGCGCGAACTCAACCGGCTGCCCAGTAACCGGGTGACCGAATGGCTCAAGCGCTGGTGTCGGCGCAGCGCCTTGCTCAATTTCCGGATCTGATCGCCCGCTGATGGAGGCCCGATATGGATGACTGGTTGCGATCTGCTCCGGCAACCCTGCAGTCGGTGCGCGAACTGCGCAACCGGCTGGCGCAGGGACTCTCCCTGTTTCAGGTCTCCCCAAAGGATCAAGCCAACTGGCTGCTCTGTTTCAGTGAGCTGGCCACCAATAGCGTCAAACACACCGTCCCTCCCGCGACCCGGCTCTGGCTCACGCTGAAAGAGGATGAAACGGGCTTGAGTCTGGTGCTGGAGGATGATGGCGGCCCGCAACCCGGTCTTGCCAGTGCGCCGTTACCCGATGAGCTGCAGGAGGGGGGATACGGGCTGGCGCTGGTGCACCAGCTATTTGCCGAGGTGCACTTCTCTCGCGACGGTGAGCGCAATCGCGTGACCCTTCGCCAGCAGGGCCCGGTCAACCAACTGCCGGTGATCGCGGTGATCGACGATGACAAGGTGATGCGTGCCTTGCTCACCGCTTACCTTCATGAGCACTATCGGGTTGAAAGTTATGCCGACTCCCATGCCGCCCTGCTGGCGCTCGGAAAGCAGCCCCCCGCGCTGGTGCTCTCCGATATCGAGATGGAGGGGATCGATGGCTTTGGGCTGCGCCAGCAGTTGATGAAGGATCCCAAGATGAAGGGGGTGCCCTTTATCTTCCTGACCGGTCATCAGGATCAGTGGACCCAGAGTCGGGCGGGGGCGCTGGGGATCGATGACTTTCTGGTCAAACCCATCACCAAGCAGGACCTGTTGCTGGCGGTTTCGCGGGTGCTGCAACGCTCGCAGCAGCTCAAGTCGCAATGGGGCGAGCAGCTGGATCAGCGCATGACCTCGGCGCTGCGCCCGTTATTGCCTGCCACCTCCATAGGGGGATACCAGCTGGCGTTGCAAACCCGCGCGGCCACCGTGGGGGGCGGGGACTTTCTGCTGGTCAAGGATCGGGTGCTGTGGCTCGGGGATGTGATGGGCCACGATGCGGAAGCCAAGTTCTTTGCCCATGCCTATGCCGGTTATCTGCGCGGTTTGCTGACGGCGCACGATCTGGAGCGCGCCCCCGCCCGTTTGCTGACCATCTTGTCCAATGCGGTTCACAGTGATCCGCTCCTTGGGGCAACCCTGCTCACCACCCTCTGTATTGAGCTCGGCAACGAGGGGCGGGTGCAGTGGGCCAGCGCGGGCCACCCGGCGCCCTGGCTGGTTGGGCCCGGCACTATCCGTCAGGTCGGCGTGACCGGCCCCTTGCCAGGTTTGCGCCCGGATCCCCACTTCGTGACCAATGAGCGTCAGCTCAAGCCCGGCGAGATCCTGCTGTTCTGGACCGACGGCCTGCTCGATAGCCGTGATGCCGCAGAGCGCCAGCGCTGGGAGTCGCAGCTAAAAGAGATCTGCCTGACTTCGGGGCCCGGTCTTGAGCAACTGGCTCATCGCATTGCCCGCTGGTTTGATGAGCGCATCAATGATGCCGCCCTCGATGACATGACCCTCCTGCTGGTCGCCTGTCCCGGCGCCTGATCCAGCCCCTCTTTGCCTGACTGGCCCGCTCTATGCAGCGCCTCATTTCTGGTGGCATGGAGCCACGGGAGGAGGTGCCTATGTTACCCATGCAGCAGATCTGGCTGGCCATCGATGCGCGTCAGGTCGGTGGAATAGAAGTTCACATTATCCACTTGGCCAACGATCTGCTGGCCAGGGGATTTCGCCCCACCATAGTGCTGGTGAGCAACCACGGCATGACCCCCTTTACGACCCTGCTCAAACAACAGGGCTTGCCCTACGAGGTGTGCCAAAACAGCCGCGATTTTATGCGCCGTCTGGCCCGCCAGCCTGCTTCTGTGCTGATCCATACCCACGGCTACAAGGCCGGGGTGCTGGGGCGGCTGACAGCCTGGTTCACCGGTAAATCGGTGGTCTCGACTTTTCACAGCGGGGATGACGGGGAGGGATTGCTGAAGTTTTACAGCTGGCTGGATCGCACCACAGCGCGTTTTGCGAAGTGTATTGCAGTAAGCGAGCCCATCGCTCGCAAATTGCCTGTGCCAAGCACGGTGATCAGCAACTTTGTCCCCATGCCTGCGACGCCGGCTACGGTAACTGGCAACCGGATTGCCTTTGTCGGCCGCCTCTCGCCGGAAAAGGGGCCGGAGGCATTCTGCCAGCTGGCCGCCTTCTGCCCGGAGGGGGCGTTTCATCTCTACGGGGATGGCCCCATGAAAAGTGCCTTGTTGCAGCAGTATGGTGATCGCGTCCAGCTTCATGGTTTCCAGAACATGGCCAATGAGTGGCACAACATCGACCTGCTCTGCATCACCTCCCGCTTTGAAGGGTTGCCGCTGGTGGCCCTGGAGGCGATGGCTCACGGTATACCGGTTTGTACCTTTGCGGTGGGGGGCCTGGTCAATCTGATCGACCATAAATCCAATGGCTGGCTGGTGGAGCCCAGCCATGTGAGGGATATGGCGGAGCTGGTCAACTACTGGCTGCGCAGCGATGGGGTGGTGCGCAGCAAAATGAGTCAGGCGGCCCGCAACACCATAGCCCGCGGGTACAGCGTCAACAACAGAGTGACCGATATTCTGGCTGTCTACGGCGCCTGAATCACGGAGAAACCTGTCAAAACGAGTGGCCGCTGGCCACTCGCTTTTTTATGTGCCGGTGTTAGGGGGAGCAGGGGGCGGATTGCTTCTGTGATCACAATTGATGTGCCACAAAGATGCGCCATAAAAAAAGGCCATTGCAGTGACAATGGCCTGATGGGCGTTGAGATGTGATTGAGGTTGGTGCGGCGGGATTAGCGCCCCTTCTTGCCAACCATGATGGCGATCGTCTTGCCGATGATATGCACATCCTGCACCAGCCAGCGCCAGGGGTGGAGCAGGGCGACCGAGTAGGCCAGGTCGAACGCCAACTTGCTGCGCACATCATCGAGCGACTCGTCGTAACCCTGATTGACCTGCGCCAGACCGGTAATGCCGGGGGCCACTTCATAGGTGCGTTCGATAAAGTACGGCACCGCATCTTCCAGCCGGTTGGCGATCCCGGGTCGCTCCGGGCGGGGGCCGATCAGCGACATCTCCCCTTTGAGCACATTGATAAACTGCGGCAGCTCATCGAGCCGGGTTTTGCGCAGAAAGTCGCCGCTGCGGGTGATCCGGCTGTCCCCCTTGCCACACCAGACCGGCCCGGTAGCCGCCTCGGCGTCGGCGCGCATGGTGCGAAACTTGATCATGAAAAAGAGCTCGGTATGGGTGGCGTGGCTGCGCCCGATCCGCAGCTGACGAAAGAACACAGGCCCCGGGCTATCGAGCCGGATGGCCAGCATGATCAGCGGCCACAGTGGCAGCGTCAGCAGCAGGCCAAGAGTGGCGCCGAGCAGATCCATGCTGCGTTTGACCACCAGGGTCAATCTTGGAATGGGGTGTGTCATACGGCTTTCTCCTGTGACATGAAACGTATGGGGGCGCGCAGGCAGTAGCGCAGGGTGCCCATGCCGTTGTACCAGTGTCCGAGTACCAGATAGTGGATCTTGCGAAACAGATTGGGCCAGGGGTGCACAGGGGTCAGCTGGATCAGGATGACCAGCAGATACCCCAGCAGTTGCAGCCCCAGCAGCAACTGAAACAGCAGGGATTGGGTGGCCAGCGGGATGGCGCAGAGCCACAGCAGGGTCAGGCAGAGCGGCATCAACACCCGCAGCCCCTTGCCACTGGCAAAGTTGAAGGCAACCCAGCCGAACTTGGGGTGCAGCAGGGGCAGCAACCGCAGCAGCTGCTGGGTGTTGCCGGCCCCGATCCGCTTGCGCCGTGTCGCCTCCAGCGCGGCATCCGAAATTTCCAGCTCCAGTGCGGCGCAGCGATTGTCATAGACAGCTCGATACCCCTTGGCGATGGCCTGCATCGGCAAGATGAAATCGTCGTTGATGGTATCGGCAGCCAGCGGGGTGAGGCACTCCCGGCGCATCATGTAAAAGGCCCCGTGAGCCCCCAGCATGCCGCCAAGGGCCGACTCGCAGAGTTTGATCTGGCTTTGATAGTGCCAGTAACTCTCCTCGCCCTGAGAGCCCGGTTGCCAGAAGCGGTATGCTTCCCCGACCACCCCTACCTTGGGATCGGCAAAATGGGCGACCGCCAGCAGCAGGCTGTCGATGGGCAGCAGGGCCGAGACATCGGTGAGGGCCACCAGATCGCTGTGCACCCGGGTCATGGCCTCGTTGAGCACGGCGACCTTGCCGCGATTGCGGGGGTGATCAAACAGCCTGATCTGCAACTGCTGCAGGGCGGGATCACCGAGCTGACTTAGCGCTATGGGGTAACTGTTGTCGCTGCAGCCGTCGAAATGCACATGCACCCACAGCTTGTCGGCGGGGTAATCGAGGCTGGCGAGGTTTTGCAGCTTGGCCGCGATGGTCGCCGCCTCGTTGTAGACCGGCATCAGCAAAGTGATGGTCGGCAGCGCCTCATCGGCGGCCTCTGCTTTGAATCCCCGATCCAGAGGGCGGGGCGGATTGGCTACCTTGCGTGCCTGCCGACCACCGAATTTGAGCAGCAGGGGATAGCCGACATGGTGGTAGACCACCAGTACAGCACACAGCCAGAACACGATCATGATCCATTCCATGGGATGCTCCTCTGGTCATCGGGTCGCTTGATCAGCGGCTGTAAAGCTGCTGATAGGCCTGAGCCATCCGGCTCAAGCTGCTTTGCTGGCACACAAACTCACGGGTGACGGCACGCAGGCTATGGCACTGCAGCAACCCTTGTGCCAGAAGCTGGGCAAGGCGGCCGGGATCCCGCTCCGACAGGATATGGCCGCTGGCCTGACAGACGATCTCTCTTGCCGCCCCCACGTCGCTCATCACCACCGGCACCCCGCACGCCTGTGCTTCCAGCACGCAAAGCGGCATCCCCTCAGCCAGTGAGGGGAGGCAGAAGAGATCCAGCCCCTGATAGAAGCGCGGCATGTTTTCGACCAGCCCCAGAAAATGGACCCGATGGGCGATCCCCAGCTGCTGACACTGTTGTTGCAACGCATTTTGCAAACTGCCGACCCCTGCCAACGCAAGATGCACCTCCTGCGGCAGGGCGCGGATCGCCTCCAGTAGCAAGGTGTGACCCTTGACCGACTCAAGGCGGGCGGCGCAGCCAATCAGTTTGACCCCTTGCGGCAATCCCATCTCCTGACGGGCGAGGGCGGCGGCGCCCGGGGCAAAGCGCTGCTCATCGATGCCGTTGGGGATCACGGTTGGCGACAGCTGGCCCAGCTTGGCCAGCAGCTGGTTGGCCACCGGCGTGGCATCGGCCACCAGAATGGGTTTGAAGGCGCGCAGCCCCCACAGGGCCAGCGTGCGCTGATGGGGATCATCGAGATACCAGGCATCGTGCTCTGTGTGTACCAGGGTGGGCACCCAGGCCAGCCGACTGGCCAGACCGCCATAGAGCATGGGCCCCAGATGGTGGGTATGTACCGCGGCGGGCTTGAGTTGGCGCAGCAGCCGAGTGAGCCGCCAGAGGGTTGCCAGCGACCAGCCCGCGGGCTTTTCCAGACAGTGAATATTGCCAGCAAAGGGATGCAGGGCGGGCCACGCCCTTAGCACATCCCCTTTGCGCCCTTCGAGGGAGATGATATGCACCGGTTGATCGGCAGGGCTTGCCTGAGTGAGGTTGAGCACCATGGTCTCCAGCCCGCCGGGGTGCAGGTGCTGCACGATTTGTACGACAGGTTGCATGACAGGCTGAACGATAGGCTGGGCGCTGGCGCCCCTGTGGGGATGGGCTCTGTGCGACGGGGTTGATGACAACATGGTTCGCGCTCCGGCAAGGGAAGGGGTGACACCCCGGATAGCGGGAGAATGCGAATCTTGTACCACTCTTGCGATCTGCCCACAGAGGCGATCATCTCCTCTGGTGGCACTGCCTTTGCATCGTGCGGGGGGAGGGCCTTTCTCAGGGAGTGATGCCATGCCTGTCCAGTTCTATTACAACCTCTACATCATTCTCTTTGCCGCCTGGCGCCGTCGCTATCTGCTGGTGATCCCGGTACTGGTGATGCCGCTGGTGGGCGTGACGGTCGGCCTGCTCACCCCCAAGGAGTATGAGAGCCGCACCACCTTTATGGTGCCGCAAGATGCCAACCAGACCCCGACCCTCAAGGATCTGATCACTCAGGAGAGTCTCAAGGATCGCTTTGCGGTGCTCGAAGCCCTGCTGCGCAGCCGTTATGTACTGGATGGGGTAGCGCGGGATCGCGGTCTGGTCAATGACGAGACCCCGCCAGCCCAGCGCGATGCCATCATGGACTGGCTCTCGAGTGCCGTCTCGCTGCGGTTGATTGGCGATGAGGTGATCGAGATAAAGGTCAAAGCGGATTCGGCGGCCAACAGCGCCGGTTTGCTCGAAGCCATTTCACGGCGCTTTTTCTTCAACCTGCTCAGCAAGGGGCGCCAGTCGGCGGAATCGTCCGAACGTTTCCTGCAAAGCCAGCTCGACAGCCGCCGCAGCGAACTGCAAGCGGCCGAGCAGCTGCTAGCCGACTTCAAACGGGAGCATGCCAGCGCCTTGCCCCAGCAGCAGAGTACCAACGTCGCCCGTCTCTATGGTTTGCAGGAGCGCTATGCCGAGAGCCTGATCACCCTGCAGCAGGCCAAGGCCCGGGTCGATCAGCTATCGCTGGGGCAGGAGAGCCAGCTGGCCCGCCAACTGGATGAGAAGCTGCAGCTGATGCGCACCGAGCTGGTGTTGCTGCGGGCCCGCTACAGCGACGAGCACAGCAAGGTGCAGAGTCTGCGCTATCAGATTGACCAGTTGCAGCAGGAGTTCGAGCAGCTCAAATCCCAGCCGGATATGGCCCGTGGGCCCGAGTGGCAGCTGGCCCAGACGCAGCTGACGGAGGCGGAGCAAAACACCGCCGGCCTGAAGAGTCAGCTGGATGGGCTGGACAAGGTGGTCGACTCCCAGGGCGATACCGAACGCCAACTCGCCGAGCTGGAGCGGGATCTGGCGGTCAAACGCACCCTCTATCAGGATTTGCTGCTGCGCTATGAGAAGGCCAAGGTGACCGGCGATCTGGGCAACTTCGAGCAGGGGGAGCGGATCAAGGTGATCGACAAACCCTTTGCCCCCAGCAAGCCGAGCAACTACCCGCTCTGGCTGTTTTTGCTGGCGGGCATTGTTGGCGGGTTGGGGCTGGGCTGCGGTCTGGCGCTGGTGGCCGAACTGGCGGATGCCAGCCTGCGCCGCTCCGATCAGCTGGCCGCCCTGGTCAAGGCGCCGGTGCTAAGCCGCATTCCCTACTGCGAGCCGGTGCCGGACTATCCATCCAATAGTGATCATGCGCTGGATGGGCAGGTGTTGCCCTTGTCACCAGAACCGAGTTGATTGCCACAAAAGCTGGCTATCAGCCGGAATCTGAATATTTCTGATTAGGCCTCTTAATGAGGCCTTTTTATATCATGCAAATAGCGGAGTAAACATCGCGGCAAGCCGATAAAAGAGGAGATAGGCTGCATTTTATATTTCCGTTTGTTGACTGTGGTTTTATCCAGTGGTACAAGTGGAACCGGCGCAAGGCTATTGATAATAGACCTATAAGAAGGACTTATAAGTCAGATGCTGGTTGGTAATACAGTGATTTTAATATTATCTATTGGTTGTGATGACGAGTGGTAGGGCAGAGCTAGATGGAAGGCGTTACGAAGGCATTAATAGTGTTTTCCATCCTATTACCGTTAGGCGATATTAAGGCTGGCTTGAAATTATGAGGGATAAACTTTGGCAATAGAATCACCATTATTTCAGAGTGCAATGGAGTTACTTGGTCACTCTATTACACATTACAATGGTAAGAAAGAGCTAGACCGAAAATTGTTGATTTTGCATTTGGCAAATGCAGTGGAATTAATATTGAAAGATTTAGTGCTTGACTCTGGTGAATCTATATACAAAGGGCCAAAGGAAACAATTACTATTCAAGGTTGTATAAAAGTATTGCAAGATAAGTCTATAAGTCTACCCTTACTAAATAAGATAGAGTTGTTAGTTGACGAAAGAAATGCTCTACAGCATCGTTTTGGTTCTCCGAATGAATTGACCAGTATTTTTTACATGAATATAGCAGAGAACTTTTTTCGAGAGGTTCTGAAAAAATATTACAGTCAGGAGTATGATGAAATTATAGTGCAGTTTTCGGATGAGTCTGACTTGCTTGAGTATAAATTGAGTGATCCAAGTAATGACCAAGAATTAGACAAGCTTAAAGATTTAGCTAAAATACATCCTTTAGGTGCATTACTCTCGGCTTGGACATATCTCGAAAAAGAAGTTGAAGTATTTGCAGAGGAAACAGGCATAAAATTTCTCCAACGTCGCCCTGCAACCACAGATCTGGTCAATGGTCGTTGGGAGCGATTCGGTGTAGCGGTACCTGATGGATTGAGTGACCGTTTCCATGAAGCACGTCGATTAAGAAACATGGCAGCACATGGCCGCCTTGAGCCGACGGTCGAAGATGTCATATCTTCAGTTGATACAATTGAAGCATTAGATAAATACTTATTGAGCCTAGATAAATCTGTTATTAAGCAAAGTGCCCAAATTGAGAGAGAACGGCATGAAAAAGAGCAGAAAGAGTATCTTGATAAACGTTCTAAAGAGCGCCAGCCAATAAAATTCATTGATTTGTTCGGTGGTCAGGTAGCCTAACAAGCCCTTGAATAGGGGGGCTGCCAACGTATGGTGTTTACAGCGCGTAGGTTCGATTAGCGGGTGGTAGGAATAATCGGATGCTCGCTGTGACACTCCACTTCAATGCTGTAACTACGCCCCGACCGGTGCCAGTTCGAGGGTGATTTTTTGTGGGAGGGGGAGAAGTGGCAAGATGGAAGGGTTTTAGCGAGTTAAATAGAAATGTTGCAGAAAGACCGCGAACGTCCGATTACGCTTCGCTAATCGAACCTACTGCCCTTAAAAAATCGTAATGAGGAGAGACTATATTGATAAATCATCTGTTGTCACGCTCTGCTGAACTTGAAAAAAACTTACTGGAATTTTTAGTACTGCCTCCCTTCGATGACTCACAAAGAATCATGGTGAGCAGAGTCATGTGTAGTATTGCTTTCGAGCATGCTGAAAGTGCTAAAATGCTTATATCAGCAGGTAATCTAACCTCGTCTACGGGGCTTGTTCGTCTTCAATATGAGGCACTGGTTCGGGCAATGTGGCTGCTCTACGCTGCAACCGATACAGATGTTTTAAAGTTAACCAGCGAGCTGACGCAGGAGACGGCAAATAAGGCAAATAAGCTTCCTATGCTCAGCGAAATGTTAGAAAAACTACAAGGAAAGTCCCCTCAAGAACCGTTGGATATGTTGAGAGAATTCAAAGAGTATTCTTGGAAACCTCTTAGTTCGTTCATCCACGGTGGACTTCATGCAATCCATCGCCACAGTAAGGGTTATCCACTTCCTTTACTTGAACAGATGGTCAGAATATCCAACGGGGTGTCGTTAATGGTGGGCATGCTGTTAGTTATATTGCATGGTGGTGGTGAGCAGGTAGGTAAAATCCCACGTATTCAAAGAGAGTTTGCTGATTGTCTACCTGATACCAAGTTGTAAATTTCAATAAGAAGTGTCGTAAAGAGCCGCCAGCCCCATGTTTTAGTCGAGTAGCCTGCCTCAGCCCAATCATGAGCACAACTGCTGTATATGCTCAGCCACTTATCCTTGTTTTCAGATAAAAATCAGGGAGCCATAGCTCCCTAATCGCAACACACGGGGGGATAAATCAGCCGATGGCGGGTGCCAGTTGCCCGTTGGCGGGCTGCAGGCGTCCCTGATTACGGCGCTGATAGCGCCAGGCCAGCAGTAGCGGCATACCGAGCAGCAGCTGGGCGGCCAGCGGGATCTCCTCGATGGGGGCGGCCAGTGCCCCTTCCGGAATAATGCCCCCCTCAATTTCGGCCGCCAGTTTGAGCTCCAGCGCATTGCCAAAGTCGGCGAAGGTGGTGGCGTTGATGACAAATGCATCCTGACCGCCCGCCACGTTCTCCACATACCACTCTTGCAACACCCCATCGGCATAGTCCTGACCTATGGTGATGCCGTTGATAGTATCGATGCCGGAGGCGAGCAGTTGATCCCGTACGGTGGAGGTATCCAGCCCGTTGTTCTGGATACCGTCACCTGACACATCCATCACCTGGCGGGCGGCGGTGTAGTTGTTGGTATCAAACTGCTGGGCACCAAAGGCCATGGCCGAACCGGGGGCCGTCATCCCCGCATAGGGGCGGACCAGGGCATCCAGGGTGGCGGCGAAGTTGTTGATGGAGGTCATGTCGTAGAGGTGGAACCAGTCAGTCATCACGCTCTGCTGGTTGCTGCTGCTCCACATGATCATCTGTACGGCGATGGACCCGAGTTTGCCGCCGCTGGTGTCGAGGATGGCGCTTTGTACATCCTGACTGTAAAAGGCGTCCACATAGCCCTGTAATTGCAGATTGAATTCCGATGAACTGACGCTGCCCGACACATCCATCAGCAGTTGCAGTTCGGTATCGACTTCGGTCAAGGCGTATGCGGGGGAGGTTACCAACAACATCCCCAGCAGCCCTGCCAACGGTTTGAGTTTCATTGCTCACTCCTTCTCCCTGGCGCTAGTGCCAGCAGGGTGGAATGAATAAAGCGTGCCAGCTTTGTTGAATCCTCTGACTTGGCTTGATCCGGGTGAGGTCGGGCAGGCATGGAACTTGCGACAGCGGTCAAAAGCGCTGATAACCGGCAGGAGTTGCGATGGAGATCCGTCCCTGGCAGTGGGCACCCAACTGGCTGCTACTTGGTTTGGCCAATCAGTGGGGCATGGTGTGGCTCAATATGGGCCACTTCAACCTGCTGGTGGTGTTGCTGATTGCTATCTGGTGGCAAATTGCATCGCGGGTTGCACCGAGCTGGCGCCCGCATCCACTGGCGCTCGCCCTCTTTATCCTGCTGATCCTGATCCCCAGCGCCAGTTGCAAGGCGCTGGCTTGTCTGTTGCTGGTGGCCTCGCTATGGCGCCGTCATCAGAGTGGCGATGAGCGGGCGGTGTTGCAGATTGTGCTCGCCTTTACCGTGGCGGTGTTGTGGGGGCAGCAGGTGTTTGCCCTGCTCTCCGGCCCTGTGCTGGCGCTCGACGCCTGGGGTGTGGGCCAGTGGTTGCAGCTGCTGGGCTGGGAGACTCGCCTTGATGGCAATCGCATCGAGCGGTTGGGGGGCCATGCGCTGATCGTACTCAAGGGGTGCTCCTCGTTTTCTCAACTCTATCTGGTGGTGCTCTCCTGGCTGGTCTCCTGCTGCTGGCTGGCGCCGGAGCGCCCCCTCTACCGGCAGTGGCCCATGTTGCTGCTGGTCTGCCTGCTCTATATCGGGGCCAATCAGCTGCGGTTGGTGCTGATGAGCCTGGATCTGCGCTGGTATGGCTGGCTGCATACCGGCTCGCTGGCCCAGCTCTACCAGTGGGCCATCATGTTGTTGGTGATGACCATCCTGTTTCTAAGGGGGCGCCGTGATGCGTCTGTCTAAGGGATATCTGCGGTTGGTGGCGTTATCAGAGCCGGGTGGTCAATATGATGCTGCTGGTGATGAGCATTCTCTTTATCCGGGGGCGCCGTGATGCATCTATCTAGGGGATATCTGCTGCTGTTGCTGGTGGCGCTGCTCAGTGCTGCCGCCATGGGCTGGCGTTATCAGAACCGGGCGATCAATGAGGGGGCCAAACCCATGCTGATGGAGCTGGTCCAGTTGGGCTGGCGCTTGCGGGTGGCCACGCCGGTATTGGGCGGCACCTATGTCAGCTATCAGCTGGCCCATCCCCGCTGTGACGGCCTGCTGCAGGCCATGCTGGTGGCGCCGGATAGCGAGGCGATGTCAGTGACGCTGGCGGGTGAAGGGATGAGTCAGGGGGTGATGTTTTTAGGTGAGCTGCACCCGAGCCCGCCGCTGCTCTCGTACCGTCTTACCCAGGGTTGGCGCAAGTTGTGGGGGCTGGCCCCTTATCCCCTCTATCGGGTGGCTTTGCCAACCTTTTGCCTCGGCCTTATTGCGCCGCCGCTGGGGTGACCGCCCCCGATTCACCGTTTGGCAGAATGCGGATCAGCAAGGTATTGGGGGCTAGCATGGGGTCATAGCGGGGCTCCAGCTCAATGGCGCGAGCTCCCAGCAAGCGTGTCAGGGCAGTTAGTCGCACGCTTGCCATCCGCGCACTCTCCAGCATGTCGGTTTGCAGCCCGGGGCCGCTTACCAGCGCAATTCGGGCCGGATCCTTGCGTCCCAAAAACTGATGCAGCTGCTGCTCCTGATCCGCTGGCAGTTGTGTCTCCGCTTGCTGGTACTGCAGTTGCAGCTGGGGCTGTTCGGCCAGTTGCTGTTCCCGCAACTGGTTGAGGATCGGCAGGGTCTCATTGACCGGCTCCTGACGGGCGCAACCGGTGAGGATCAGCAATGGCAGCATTAGGGGCAACAGGCAGCGCAGGGCGCTGTCTTTGGCTGTGGAGCGGGGAGTCTGGTTGGCCATACGCAGTCACTTCAGGAGGATGAGTTGGCACCAGTTTGCAATGTTTTCAATCCCTTGGCCAGTTGTTCAATCTCGCGGCGCCACTGGATCCAGGCGGCAGAGGGCAGTTGCTCTGCCACCTGCCAGCGGGTCGGCAGCTGATCCCGCAGGCGCTCCAGCAGCAGGGCGGCATCCACCTGATAGCGGGCCTCCTGCTCCAGCCAGGCGAGCCAGCGCAGATCCTCGATGGCTTGCTGCAACAGAAACAGATCGTGAGAGAGGCGGTGCGCCTCGCAGGCTTGCGGGCCGAGCAGCATAAAGTCGCTCTCCCGCCCGTCGGTGGGGTCATAAGGTAGGGCGGTGGGCATGCGGCCATGCCACTGCAAATAGCCCTCGGCGCCGCTTTGCCACAGATAGAACCCGGCGGCTCTCGGGGTGCCCAGATTGTAAAACCAGGGGGTGACCTTGTGCTGGCGCACCCGTGCCACATCGGCCTTGTCGGCGCCAAAGCCTGCGTTTATCAGGGCAATCTCCACCTCTGCCAGCAGACCAACCTGACCCGGATGATTGAAATGGCCTGCGCGGAGCACCGCCGGATCCCGCCGTTTCATCTCCCGCGCCAGGGTGGTGATAGCGGGCAGGGTAGCAAGATCCGGCTCATCAAAGAGGCTCCATGCCAGCGGGGGCAAGCCGCTGTCGGTCAACCTCTGTTGCCGCGCCTGCCACTGTTCGAGCTGGCTGGCAGGGTCGCTCCCCCAGCGTTTGAGCGGGGTATAGGCCAGCAGGGGGGGCACAAAGCCGAGCCCGGCCGCCTCTCCCATGATCTCCCGCATCCCCGCTTCATCCTGTGGCAAGGCGGGCGAGAGGCCGCTGATCCCGAGTTTGGCGAGCCGCTGCAGATCGCAGCGACTGGCCTCGGCGATCTGCTCTTTTAACGCCTCGGGATTGGGGCTCAGCCAATTCAGATAAGGGGGCGCTTCGACATAGATGCCGACCGGCTTGCTGGCCGCGGGCAGAGTCAGCGGCAGCACCTCGATAGTCAGTGGCAGCTGCACCAGTTGCTGCTGGCTCAGCAGCTGAATATTGCCGAGATAGTGACCGGCAGGCGCATCGCGAGGGACGGTGATCTGCAGTACCAGACGCCGAGGTACGCCTGCCAGCAGGGTGAGCCCGGCGATCCCCTCGACCAGCTCCTGATCCGAGGGGGCCAACAGGGTGCCGCTCGCCTGCGGGCGAACCAGATGCCACTTGCCGTAATAGGGGGTCAGCGCCAGCGGCGATCCTGCCTGCTCGGGGGGCTGGATCACCAGCAAGGGGGCCGGATCGTCGGTGGCGGCGTGGATGGCAAACTCCAGCAACAGCTGGCTGCCACGGGCGGCCAGCACGGGTTGTGAAGCCTGCTGCAACGCATCGGCCGCAGATAGCGGGGCGATCTGCAGGGTTGGGGCGGCATCCGTAATCGGCGTGAGGCTCAGCTGCTGCACAGCTGGGGCTGGGGCTGGGGTTGGGGAATAGGGGGCCAGAGTCCACTTTTCCAAAAACAGCTGGCGCTGCTTGGTCAGCACGCTTGCGGTAGCGTCGGCCAATACGGCGAGATCTTTTCCACTATTCGGGAGAGCCTCTTTGCTGGTGGGGGCCGGATAGGGGGCAAGCAGCAGCCCCGCCAGGTATTTGGCATCCGGCGAGTGGCCCACCAATGTGATAGTGATCGGGCCGCCGGGGTGGTTCAGGGTGACATGGACCGGGCCGCCTTGACGAGCCCCGAACAGCTGCCAGGGATCCGGGTTTGGCAGTGCCTCGCGGGATTGTCCCGCCAGATAGCGCTGCGTTAGCCACTCCTGCGGTTGCCACTGTTCGGCCCAGATGGGCTCGCCATTGACCAGCACGCTGCGCTCGAAGGTGTGGGGCAGATACTCCCACTCGCCGGGATCATCGAGCCAGAGGGTGAGCTGGTAGCGCCCCTTGGCTACGTCAAACTGCACCCCGTCGAGATTGCGCAGTCCATCGCGCACCAGGGCATCGCCGGAGGGGCGCAAGATGGGGGTGGGATGGCCAATCAGCCGGGGATCCCCCGGACTCAGGGGCTCAAAGCCGGTAAAGCGGGGGGCGGCGGCCGCCCCCAGATCCAGCGCAATGGTGCCCTCAGGCAGAGTCAGACCGGGCTGCCAGTACCAGCGGTGAATGGTCATTGAGGGTGCGTTATCGGCCATAAAGAGATAGAGCTTGGTGAGTTTGTCCAGCGCCAACGCTCTGGGTTGGCTGGTGCGCCACTCGCTCAAGGCAAAGCGCTGGGTGAAGGGGCCGGGTGCGACAATTCGCTCCAGATTGACCCGGCTGCGGTAGTTGACCGAGGCCTCATCGTCGATACGCAGGATCAGGGTTTGCGGGCGGGCGCTGGGGTTATGGCCCTCGATCACCAGTTCATCATCGCTTCCTATTGGCCAGTTGTGGGTGCTCAGAGCGAGCCGCTGGGGTGTCTGGTTACTTGTCAGGGGCAGCGGGGTCTGCCCCTCCAGCCGGGTGGCGGCCATTGATGCATGGCAGCAGAGCAGGATAACCAGCCAGAGCCCTCTGCTCATCCGGGCAGCCCCTTCAACCAGTTGTTTAGCTCGGCAGCCTTGTGATCCCAGCTTTGCAGGGCCACCTGCTGTTGGCGCGTGTGGCGCCCTTCGCTGTGGGTGAGCCCCTCCCAGCCACTCTCCTGAAACCAGCCAGGATTGGGTTGATCAAAGGCGGCCCGATTGATGGCCTGGGCCAGGCTCTCCCCATCGTGGGGGAGCTGGATCTGATCCCGATAGCCATCGAGAGCCGGAAAATCGGTGCTGACGATGGGGCGCCCTGCGGCCAGATATTCGCGCAATTTCAATGGATTGCAGGCACGGATCTGGGCGTTGTCGACAAAGGGCAGCAGACTCACCTGCCAGTGCTGGGCATAGGCCGCCAGCGTGTGGTGGGGACGGGGCCCCAGCAGATGGATATTGGGGAGCCCCTTGAGGGGGGAGATATCGGTCTGGACCGGGCCAATCAGCACCAGATCCCAGTGGGGCAGGGCGGCCGCCGTCTCTGCCAGCAGGGGGATATCAATCCAGTCGCTCAGGCTGCCGTAAAATCCGGCAATGGGACGGCCGGAAGGGAGATCCGCCGGGCGTTCTCTGGGGGGCATAAACAGCTCGAGATCCACCCCGTGGCTGAGGAGCCGGGTTTTATGGGGGGGAAAGCGGCTGGCCAGCGCGGGGCTGGCGGCCAGAATGAGATCCGCTTTTTCCACCAGTCGGGCTTCGCAGTGGGCAATGGCCTGATGATCCACCCCCGCCAGCGCCGAGAAGTCATCGCCGCAGTAGTAGATCACCGCCCGCTCTTCGAGCTTGCCAATCAGATCGACGGCGCTGGGCAGGGAGATCCAGAGCAGGGGGCGATCCAGCTCGGGCAGCTGACGCCGGATCTGCGCCGCCAGCCAGTGGCCATTGATCTTGCCCGCCAGACGACTGCCCGGCAGCGGCAAGGCGAGCGGCGGCAGAACCCGGGGGCTGCTGACCTCTGATGGCGCAACCGACTTGCCGCCAGCATGGCGCGCGCCGCGCAGCACCGCCCCCAGTTTGCGGACGATACGGGTGAGATCATGAAGGGTAAAGCGGGGACAGCGCATGCCGATGGAGTTGACCCAGAGCACTTGATAATCAGGCAACAGACGCTTGATCAGGTGTTGGGTGCTGGAGGGGTGCTGGCCCCAATCCTCGCCCAGCACCACCAGTTGCGGCAGTGAGTGTGGTTTCATGCAAAGGTCTCCGAAGCGTGTGCGGGGTCGCTGTGATCTTGTGGCTGCAAGGGGCGCAGTACGGTGGCCGGTACACCCGCTGCCAGCACACCTGCGGGCAGATCCCGGGTGACGACGCTGCCTGCGGCGACAATGGTACCGGCGCCTATGGTGACACCGGCCATCACCATCACCCCGGTGCCAAGCCAGACATCCTGCTCCAGCACAATGGCGCCCACCTGTTCATCGCGATCCGGCAGGCCCCGGGCGCGATCGCGGGCGTTGACCGGGTGCCCCGGGTAGCCCGCCAGAAAGGCACGCCCTGCAATCCGTACGTTATCCCCCAGCACGATCTTGCTGCCCACCGCCAGGGTGGTTTGCCAGCCAATCCCGACATTGCGGCCAATGACCAGCCTTGGTGTCTGGCTCGATGCCCGGCCGCTGATGGTCATGGCGGCGCTGAGGCGGCAGTCGGCACCGATTTCGATGGTGACCGGGCCACTGATATAGGGGATGCCGCCATAGAGATAGAGGCGCGGGGCGGGGGCCGTGAGGCGAGATTGAAACAAGGGGGTCCACCAAAGGGTGCGGGTCAGGGTTGCCAGCGCGTTGCTACCCAGCAGATAGAGCCGATAAAGCAGCCGATGCAGGGGAGGGATCACGGGGAATGACCAGTGGCGGGCACTTTTGGCCAGTCGCCATATCCGGCGAGCCAGTGGCGTCTCCCCCTGTTTGGCCCAGCTTTTCATCCGGTGCAGGTTGATGGTGTTCATGGCGACCTCTCCCTCTGGTGCAGTCCGTTGCTCGCTATGCAGAAAGCAGGGATCGGGCCAACAGGACGACCCCAGCGGGATCGGGCCAAATGGGGCTAAGAGGAGGGGCAGATTGCGCTGGTCGGTGCAATTTGCAGCCCGCGTTGTGCAAAACGCAAATGCCAGTCTCATTCTGGGCTTGCTTAGGCCGGTTAAACCGCACAGAGAAGCTATCGTCTCTGGGCGGGAGTGAGTGGCGTGGGCTTTGCATTAGCGGTAGCTGACCCGGAGCGGGATGCTTCGGGTGGCTGGGAGGCCCTATGAAACTTGGTGTGAACCAGATTGCCATGCTCTATTACGCCGGCGGCTTGCTCCTGATGAAGGGGATCTCCCTGCTGATGCTGCCGGTGTTGACCCATCAGCTGCTGCCTCGCGAATACGGCCAGCTGGAGGTGCTGCTGACCCTTATCAACCTGGGTTCCCTGATCCTTGGCTTCGGGCTGGTGGATGCCCTCTACCGCTTTGCCGGATTGGCGAAAGATGAGCAGGAGCGCCAGCAGGTGGTGGCCCGCATGTTTGGGCTGGTCTGGCTGATCGCCCTGGCCAGTCTGGTGCTGCTCTGGCTGCTGGCACCAGTGGTGCAAGCCTGGCTGCCGGTTGAAACCCGCCTTGCGGATGTGCGCTGGGTGCTCTGCGCCCTGCCGTTTGAAGGGGTGATCGGCGTGCCACTGGCATGGCTGCGGATGCGCAATCAGGCGCAGCTCTTTTTCGTGGTGACCGCAGGCAAGGCGGTGATCCAGTCGGTGCTGACCGGCTGGTGGCTCTGGCTCGGCTGGGGCGTGAGCGGGGTGCTGGCCTCCGGCACCCTGACCTGCGTTGCACTGGCGCTGCTGCTGAGCCTCTGGCAGTGGCGAGATAGCGGGATCCGCTTTGACTGGCAGCACTATCGGCCGCTGCTGCGCTATGGATTGCCCCTGGTGGTGAGCGGGCTGGCAGGCTTTGCCCTGAGCGGACTGGATCGCTGGTTGCTGGCCGATGTGGTGGGTGAGGCGCTGCTTGCCTACTACGCGGTGGCGGGCAAGCTGGCGCTGGCAGTGGGGTTGTTGCTGCAACCCTTTGCCCTCTGGTGGTATCCCCGCCGTTTCATGCTGCTGCGCGAGCCGGATGGACTGCGGCTCAATGCCCACTACAGCGTGATGGGGTCGGTACTGGGGTTTGTTACCGCGGGGATTGTCGGGCTTACCGCCCCCTTGCTCATTCGCTGGCTGACCCCGGAGAGCTATCACGGGGCGATTGCCTATATTCCGCTGCTGGTGCTGGGTATGGCGGTGCGCAATGTTTCGGACTTGCTCAATGTCGGCTGCTTTAGCGGCGAGAAGAGCAATGCCCAGATGGTGATCAATCTGGGCTGCAGCGGTCTTGGGGTCGCAGGCTTTCTGCTCGCCATCCCCCCCTTCGGGGTTGCCGGGGTGATCTGGACTCTGCTTTTGGTCTATCTGGTACGGGCGCTGGCCTTTTATCTGGTGAGCCAGCGGTTGCTGCCGTTGCCGTATCGCCTCTCGACCCTCTGGGCCAGTTCGCTCGGGGCGCTGGCGATGGTCTGGCTCGGCCAATGGTGGGCAGGATCATGGCTCGTCTAACGCCAGCCATCTGGGCAAGCGCCATCTGTCTGGTGCTGGCCCTGCTCTGGTGGCGGCTGCCCCATCCCTTGCTGCTGCCGGTGCTCGGCCTTGCCATTCCCGCCATCTGGTTTGCCCTGCGCTGGCCCTTCTTGATGGTGCTGGGGTTTGTCACCTTCTCCTTCTTTCGGCTGCATGAGGTGTTCCCCCAGCTCTATCCCCTCAAGATCCCGCTGCTCTTCTCGCTGGCCGCCATCGGCGCGCTGGTCTGGCACATTTTGCTGACCGGCCGGATCAAGCCCTACTGGAGTCCAGCCCTGAGCTGGCTGACGGCTTTCTTTGTGATGGTCTCCATCGGTGTGCTGTTTGCCAGCAACCGGGGCGAGGCGATCGCCACCTGGACCGGCAGCTACAGCAAGATCTATCTGATGACCCTGGCCACCGCCTGGCTGGTGCGCACCCCGGGGGATTTTGCGCTGGCGGTGCGCACCTTTGTGGTGGCGGGTTGTCTGGTGGCAATGGTGGCCCTCTACAACAAGGCGAGCGGGATCGGGCTGGTGGAGGGGACCCGGGTGACCATAGGGCGCGAGCTGGGCTCTGTGCTGGGGGATCCCAACGATCTGGCGCTGGTGCTGCTCTTTCCTGCCGGCTTTTCGCTGAGCTTGTTGCTCAATCAGGGCAATGGGGTCTGGGGGCGTTTGCTGGGGGGGCTCGGCTTTGCGCTGACTGCGGCCGCCATTATCGCCACTCAGAGCCGCGGCGGTCTGCTGGGTATCTGCGCCGTTGGTGGCCTGTTTGCCTGGCAGCGGGTGAAGTCGAAAACCCTGTTGATCTCGCTGGGGATGGTCGCGCTGGTGGTGCTGTTTGCCGCCGCAGGGATCAGTGACCGGGCATCTGGCGGCGCCGCCGAGAGCGGGGTCGATGCCTCGGCCATGGGGCGGATCTACGCCTGGCAAGCGGCCTGGGGCATGGCGCTGGGCCATCCGCTGGTGGGGGTGGGCTTGTCCAATTTCTATTACAACTACTTCTTCTACAGCCCCCATTGGGATGGACTCAATCATGCGGTGCACTCCACCTGGTTCGGGGTGCTGGCTGAAACCGGCTTTGTCGGGTTGGCGCTGTTTATCGGCATGGTGACGGTGACCCTGCGCAGTGGCTGGCGTTGCCAGCTTGCTGGCATGCCTCCTGCAGTGATCACGGCGATGCAGGGGGTGATGGCCAGCATGGTGGGGTTTGTGATTTCGGGATCCTTCCTGACCCAGGGGTTTACCTGGCCCATCTATCTGGAGTTGGCGCTGGCCGTCGCCGCCATCAAGTACGTGCAGCAGTCGGCCACAGAGGTGAAGGCCACCGCTGAGGATCATCAGGAGGCAACCCGGTTGCCGGCAGTGCCACCCAAGGGAGCAAGAGGATGAACGCAACCCCTGTTTTGCTGGTTCACTACGGAGAGGACTGGATCCGCGGCAGCGAACGCTGCCTGCTGGATCTGCTGGCCCACCTCGATCGCAGCCGGTTTACGCCCCTGCTCTGGTGCAATAGCCCGGCTCTGGCGGCAGAGGCGGCCACCCTCGGGGTAGAAACCATGGTCGAGCCGTTCAGCCTGCTGCTGGGATGGCAGGCGCCCCGCTTTGATCTTGCGGCCCATCGGCGCCTCTCCCGGCGAGCCAGAGAGCTCATCACCGAGCGGCAGATTGGGCTGGTGCATGCCAACAGCGCGGCCCCTTGTCAGTGGCTGGTTGGGGTCTGTCGAGTGTTGCAGGTGCCGCTGGTGTGCCACCTCCATGCCCGTTACCAGCCCAGAGACAGATTCAGCCTGCGGGTTCATCAGGCAAGCGTGCTGATCGGGGTGAGCGAGCCGGTGTTGACCGGTTGGCGCCAGGATGGCTGCACGGCCGAGCGGTTGATCCGGATACCCAACGGGGTGGATGCAGCTCGCCTGAATGGCGGTGCTCACTGGCCGGTCGTCGGCATGCTGGGCTTGCCCCCGGGGGATATGATCATCGCAACCGTCGGCTCATTGATCAAACGCAAGGGGATTGATCTGCTGATCCGCTCGCTGGCTGCCCTGATGGCATCGGGGGAGGAGGCCCAATTGCTGGTCATTGGCAGCGGCCCGGAGCGGGAAGCACTGATGGCGTTGGCTGTCGAGCTCGGGGTGGCCGAGCGGGTCCACTTTCTTGGCGAGCGGCCGGACAGTGCCGCTATCTTGCGAGGCGGGGTGGATCTGCTGGTCTCCGGAGCCCGTGAGGAGGTGTTTGGTCTGACGTTGGCGGAGGCGGGCATGTTGGGGCTCCCGGTCAGTGCCTATCGGGTGGGCGGCATCCCCGAAGTGGTGGAGGAGGGGGTGACCGGCTTGTTGGCAACCCCGGGGGATTGGGCCGAGATGGCTGAGCACTGGCGGCAATTGAGCAATCCGCAGCGCCGATGTGAAATGGGGCGGGCCGCTCAGCTGCGCGCCGCACAGCTGTTCACGGTGGCGCGCTATGTTGACGCAGTCACGGCGGTGTGGGACGCCGCGCTGGCTGGTCGTTGGCACGCAACGGCCCCCACACCCTTCCGACCACTCATGCATTGGGCGGGGCAGCGACTTCTTGCCAGAGGTCGCAATATGCTGGCGAGTGGAATGGCAAGAGTGGCGCAAAAAGTGCAACTGGGGTTTGGCCGCCGCAAGGTGCCAGAGTAAGGGAGCAGCAAGATGAGCATGCAAACTGAGCCGGTGTTTGGAAAGATCATCGTTGTGGATCCCATCCCGTTTCGCGGTGGCTCCAAGGTTGCGACCGAAGTGCTGCTCGATGAGTTGGCCAAACGGATGCCCGGGCTCACATGCCATGTGTTGACCCAGGATCCCGACTCCTGGTCCCGTTGTCAGCATCATCCCCTTTGGCTGCCCCACATATTGAAGGGGCGGGAGTCCGGCATCGGTTATCTGCTCAAACAGGGGTGGCAGACCCTGCTCATCCTCTGGCTGGTGTTGCGTTTGGGGGAGGTGAAGTGCCTGGTGGCGGCGTCCGGGCCGGGGGTGGATCTCTGCTGTTACTGGGCGGCCTGCTGGTTGCGGTGCCGGGTGGTTCAGCTGATCCATGGCCCTGTGGGGTGCTCGGGGCTCTCTGCCAGAGCCTTGCAACGGGCGAGTTTTGTGTTTTATCTCGAATCAACCCGCAGCTCCCTGGCGGCATTGCTGGCCCGGCTTGGCGAGACCGAGTTCCCGTCACACTGGCAGCCATTTACCAATGGTTTGAGCGAGATTGATTGGCCCAAGGCGACCCTGGGGGGGCCTCGCATTTTGTGGGCGGCCTCGTTGCTGCGCTGGAAGGGACTGGAGACCATGCTGGCCGCCCATCAAATGATCCCTGACGCTCGCTCCGAGCTGATGGTGTGCTATCTGCAACCCAAGGGCACGCTGCAGCCCTGTAGCCAGCCCCAGCCACAGCTGCCAGACACGCACTGGTATGCCAACCCCGCCAATCTTGACGAGATCCGATCTCAATGCGGCATTTTTGTCTCCACCAGTCATCAGGAACCGTTTGGCCTCTCCATTCTGGAGGCTATGGCGGCAGGATTATGTGTAGTGATCCCGGCCGATGGCGCCTGGTGGGACCGACACCTCACCGATGACGTGAATTGCCGCAAATATCAGCCAAACGATCCCGGCGATCTGGCGCGGGTGCTGGCCAGCCTCAATGCGATGCCCGACGTGGTCAAGCGACTTGGCCATCATGCTCGCCTGCATGCCATGGTCCATTACAACGCGGCAGATACCTATCAAAGCACACTGGATCAGTGGGAAGGTATGTTGCGATGGGATGCGTTGAGCCTTGCCGTGCATGGTTAGCGCGCAGTGGTTTCCCGTGAGGAGGATGGGGGCGTATGAGGGACTTATGGGCAGACTGGTTGCGGGAGGCTGGGTGACTCCGCCACTCTGATGCAGTTACGGCCGGATGATTTGGCGGTGTAGAGCGCAGAATCAGCCAGTTTGACCAGTTCAGATGGCTGCCAGTGACTCGATGGTCTGAGGCAGGCAACACCCATGCTAACGGTCACCAGACCGGTGGCATTTTGTGCGTGTGGCTGCGCCAGTGCAAAAATCAGTCGCTGGATATGTTGGGCAATTTCATAGGCGGATTGACGCTCGACATGTGGCAGCAGGATGACAAATTCTTCTCCGCCGTAGCGAGCCACCAACTCCCCCGAGCGGCGCCCGGATTGCGCCAGGGTATGGGCCAGCAATCGAAGGCACTCGTCACCGGCAACGTGGCCATAGAGATCGTTGAACTGCTTGAAATGATCGATGTCGAGTATGATGAGCGCAATCGGCATCTCTGTCTGAATACAGTGTTCCCAGACCTGGTTCAATGAGTTGTCGAACAGACGACGGTTGCCGATATTGGTGAGCCCGTCGGTATTGCTGAGCGCTTCCAGTTTCCGGTTCGCTTCCGCCAGCTCCTTGGTTCTGAGCTCGATAATGAGCTCCAGCTCATGTTGGCGCTCCTCCAGACTGGTCATCGGGTAAATTTCGCTTTCCCGAGCAGCACTGTAAGGGATGGAGATACTGCTGTGAGCAATTTTCCACGCCATGGCTTCGTGTCGAAAAATCAGCACCAACCTGGCGGTTCTGCGGGAGAGGATAGGTTCTGATTTCGGTAGATGGATATGGAAGAAGGCGGTGACAGCCACCACATCAGCGGCCAGATCTTGCAGGGTTACATCGAGTATTTCCAGGCGGATCCTGCCCGGGATCTGGGCAAAATCGCGGCGGGTTATCCGGATCCACTCATCTTTATCGGTAACCAGAACATCACTGCTGCCGGCAAAACCGCTGAAATTGTCGCTAAACCGCGTGGTGAGCCGATCATCCCGTGATGAATACAGCTCGATGTACTCATCAAACAGTGAGCGGATCAACGGTTCCCGTTCAGTGGTCATTGCGCTGGGCCCATGTGAAGTGGTCACGTTTTTAAAACGTTCGATTGAACTATAGTCAATTATGTTGTTTTAATTGGCTATCTATCTTGATTTTTATCGTTTTTTGTTCGATTACCGTTATTGGCAAGTGTCCGTAAGGTCAGTCAGAACAAGGTGCCATGGAGAGGATTAGCATGGCTGTCCGGTGCATATCCTCCCCATCTCTATTGCGCATCGGGGTGACCACCGGTGACAAGACGGCGGGTCTGCATGCAGATCCCCAGATTGCAGGCATCAGGTAACCCAGAGTGCCTCGCGGCGATCAATGGCTGGCGAGATAGGGGCTGATATCCACCTCGTCAATGAGCTCCGGGCTCATGTAACGCTTGGCATAGCGCAGGTAGACGCCAGAGCGGAGAAAGAGCGCAAACAGCTCGGGGTCGATATGGTGATCCTGTTGCATGAATCCCATGATGCGGATGGCCTCCGAAAGGGACTTGGCCTTCTTGTAGGGGCGATCGCCGGCGGTCAGCGCCTCGAAGATATCCGCGATGGCCATCATGCGAGCAGGGATGCTCATCTCGTCCCGTTTCAGCCGCTTGGGATAACCGGTTCCATCCATCTTCTCGTGGTGTCCCCCTGCGATTTCCGGCACCTGTTTCAGGTTGGCGGGGAAAGGGAGTTTATCGAGCATGATGATGGTCTGGATCATGTGCTCATTGATCTTGTAACGCTCCTCGTCGGTGAGGGTGCCCCGGCGGATGGAGAGGTTGTAGATCTCGCCCCGGTTATAGAGATATTCGGGAGTGTTGACCTGAAATCCCCAAGGGTTGTCAGGAGCAAGGCGCTCTCGGTTGCTGCGGGTGAAGAGGTGATCCGGGCGATCGGCCAACAAGGGTTCGGTGACCGGCAGCGGTGACTCCGCTGCCCGCTGTTTGCGCGCCAGCTCATCCTGAGAGATGCCAATCCGATCGGATAGCGTGCGCTGCCAAGTGCGGCCCGCGATTTGCTGCAGCCTTGCAATATCCTCTGTGGCCATAAATTCGCCCCCTTCATTGCAGCGGGCGATGAAGGCAAACTCCTCATCCAGCTGTTGCCACTGCTTTTGCAGTGTCGCCTTTAACGTGGCCTCATCACCCCCGTGCAGACGCGCCTGCCAGTAGGCAATCTCGGCATCCCGTTTCAGCACTTCAAAGCGCATCCTGACCTCGTGAATGCGATCGCACAGGGTTTCCAGCTTGGTGGCTTTGTCGACCACAAACTCCGGGGTGGTAACTTTGCCGCAATCGTGCAGCCAGGCCGCGATATGTATTGCTTCCCACTGTTTTTCATCGAGCGAGAAGTGCTGGAATGGCCCCTCCCGGGCCTCACATGCCGCCTCTGCCAGCATCTTGGTCAGTTCGGGGACTCGTTGACAGTGGCCACCGGTATAGGGGCTCTTGGCATCGATGGCCCCTGCGATGAGCTGGATAAAGGCTTCCAGCAGATTGCGCTGCTCCTCCAGCAGTCGCTGGGTGGTGAGCGCCACGGCGGTGGTGGAGGAGAGCGCTTTGACAAATGCCATCCGCTGCGGAGTCAGGGGCTTCTTCTGTTCATCTATCAGAAACACCAGGGTGCCGAGTAGTTGGCCATCGCGATTTTTCAGGGCTATCGGCCAGAAGGTCAGTGGGGTGTCGCTCTCCTCAATGTAGGGAAACAGGATCTGCAATTCGCTGGTGACCAATGCAACGGGTTCAAGTTCCACTCCCTGCAAGCTCTGGAACAGTGGATGGTTTGGCTGATTGAGGGTTCCGATACTGTGGGTTGGCTTTTGCTCCTGTACCTCACCATTCCAGCACAACCCAGCCAGATCCAGCGTCTTGTTGCCGTTATCGGAGAGGTAGAGCATGCAGCCTGTTGCACCGGTGAGTTGCTGCATTTCGCTGAGTAGCCGTACAAGCAAGCGGGGGAAGCTGGTCTCGCTTGAGAGTGACGTGGAAAGCTGCAAAAAGTGCTGGATCGTCGATTTCATGTTACCCATGGCCTGGGATAGATCGATGATTTCGGCAATATATGTGTTGACCCGGACAGGGTCATGGAAGTCGAAGCTGGCAATTTTTCCTGCCTCTTGCGTCAGGGCATCAAGAGGCTTGGCGGCGGTTCTGGCAAGCATTATTGCTGCGAAAAGGGCAAGAATCAGAAATATCCCCGACAATAGGAAGGTCTGGTTGCGAATGGTGATGGCGGTAGCCAGTAATTCATCGACAGGTGCCGCAATCCAGAGTGATAGCCGTGATTCATCCGCATCCGGCAGATCAATGCGCATTCCTTGCCAATCGTGCCCTTCCGAGTGAAACGTCAGTTTATCTATGTTCTGGTGTTGGCTGGCATCTATCAGATGTTGCAGCATGGGGAGCTCTGCCTCAGCGACCTTAGCTAGCCGATATGCCCCGTTCTCACCGTGAATGATCATGCCGCCTTTATGACTGGTAACCAATTCCCCCATCTCATTGACGATGGCCTGCCGCATATTTGGGGTGATCATGGCAGATTTGAGCAAGCGTTCGATGGATCTCAGACTCAGGTCTACCCCGACGACGCCAGCCCCGTTCTGCATCGGTTTGGCAAAGCTCAGGTTTATCTCCTGAGTATCGATCGAGATATAAGGTGGCGTTTGCACCAGTCGTCCAGCCTGTTTGGCTTGAATAAACCATGGGCGCGTTCTGGCATCAAAGAGCTGCCCTGATACCTGTTTGTGTTCGATGATGGTGAGATTGTCGGTCAGCGCGAAGATGTCCGTGAGGGTCGCAGTCTCTTGGTGCCGAACGCTTTTCAATATCCAGTGGGTATTGGCTGGAGGGGTCAGGCGTTGCACCTCTGCATCGGCAGGCCAGCGCATAAGCCAGAACATATCGCCGTTGTGGTACCCGGCATAAACCCCATTGGCTGAGCGCTGTCCTTTTAGCAAGGTTGCCATGTAAGGAAGGTTAGCCATGCGAGCAGCTAATGTTGTTGCCTCGATCAAGCGTTGCTGGGCGAGCATATTGGTGCTCAGTGCCGCAGGTCGAAATAGCCCCTCCAGCTCTTGAATCGTCAGTTGGCCGATCAGGCTGAATCTATCTTCGGCTTCCTTCATCAGCATGATTTTTGTCTGTCGGTATTGGTGGCCGAGAGTGATCAGGGCAAACACCAGCAACAAACCTAAGAAAAGATGTGCAATATGGACATACAAGGGGATAACACGGCGAAAAAGATTCATGTTATCTCCTCAGGTAAATGGGGTCATGAAATGAGCCATAGAACAGACAACCCAACGGGATCATGGACAGTATTATTGTGTTCATCCTGCCTGCTGCATACATGAAGATTACCCCGTTGTGTTACACCACAAGATGAAGATCAATGGAAAGGACGGAGAAAACCCATCGTGTGTTACTCACCCATCACATAAGCAGAAAATAATTTGCGGCGGTGTCACGGCTGAACACGGGGACCTTGATCCGGTTCATTCTGGATATGGATTGAAATCCTCTTCTTGCGGGAAAATTGCTGAGATATTAAGCAGATGGGATTCTTCGTCAAGCGATGCAGTAACGGTAGCGCCATTAGCTTCCAGCATGATTTTTCCATGATAACCATTGCGACTGTGCATTTCTTTATTATCTGAGGAGGAGAGTTGATCGAACAGAGATGAGACACAGCTGATATCCAGCATGCTAGAGCTATCAATATTCAAGATAATGCTGTCTGGTTTTTTCAGACAGACAATCTCCACGCAGGAGGAGGGCGCTGCATGTTCACAAGCGAGCCGTATCAATATTTGAAATGCGGAATAACAGAGAAATTCGTCACCGGCGATGAACAGCTCGTCATAGAGATAATTTTTGGGTTTGGTCAGCTTGATATCGAGCTTTTTTTCGGCATAGAGATTTTTGAATTGTACCGAGAGCCGGTTGAATATCTCAAAGAGCTGGACTTTTCCCGCTTTCAAAACAAAGGCACCGGTTTCAATCTGATAGATCTCGGTGGCCAGACGGGTCAATTCCAGCGCATCGCCCACTGATTTTCTGGTAATGGAGAGCTGTGTCTTCTGGATCATGTTGAGCGATGGATCGGCCGCCAGCTCTTCCAACAGATGCACCGCATTGAGCAGGGGCTCCCGGATTTCATAGCGGATATTGAACTCGAGGCTCTCTTTGAGCCTGTTGAGCTCCAGCATCTGATCGAACTCTTTTTGCAGGTCTTTTCTGGCATGCACCAGGCGCATCAGATTGGCAATACGGAAACGCAGCATCTCGATGTCGATCGGCTTGGTGATAAAATCGACTGCTCCCAGTTTCATCGCCCGTTTACGGGAATAGATATCATCCAGTGCCGTCATAAAGACGATGGGAATATGTTCTGAATGGGGGTGTTCACGCAAAATTCTGGCGACATCAAATCCGTTCAGCTTGGGCATCATGATATCCAGCAGCACCAAGTCGGGTGGATTATCCGACTGGCAGATATTGATCGCCTTTTCGCCATCCTTGACTAGCTTGAGATGAAACTCTTTGCGAAATACCGAGGTGATCAGCATCAAATTATCTGGAACATCGTCAACCACCAGAATAGTGGGACTGTCCTGATTGCTAGCGATCAGATCGCTGCTGGAAAAACGGTGCAAACGACCAAAATCGAATTGAGATAGCTGGAGTTGCGATTGACTGGTTGCCAACAGCAGCCGAGCGATCCTGTTTTTAAGTATATCGGGTTTGAGCGGGGTCAAAATAATGTCAGAGACTTTCGCCTGAACAAATTGTTCGATCCGTGAGCGATCGGTCCCTGAGGTCAGGGTCAAAAAAGGCAGTGTGTGATAAGGGGCTGTGCTGCGGATATTTTTCAGCAGTGTGAGCAGATTCGCCGAGTCGATATCGATATTGCAGATGATCATGGCAACGGGGCCGTCAGATATGCAACGTTCCAGCGCCTCCACACTCTCCACCACCGTAATCTGGCTTATGCCAATGGCACGTAACTGCTGGCAGAGCGCATCACTATGCACATTATCTTTTTCCAGTACCAGCGTGGGCCCGGCAATGATTTTTGCTATGTCCATATGGCTATCTGATGTGCCCATCTGTTGCTGTATCCTGCCAGCTCATTTTGAGCATGATAATATAGAGTGCATGACCTTGGTCAACCGATACTGCGGTTATCTTGTGCTGGAGATCTAAATCCATACAGAGGCACATATCTTCAACTGGATTAACGGCTCAATCTGATCTGATGTCACAGCGACAGTGGGCGTAAGCCATCCTGTGACGCAACAAAACTGCCGCAATCACATATCCGCTGTCTTCTTGGCCAACTGTTGACTCCATTGGTTAGACCGCATATTTCAACCGGGTTGCCATGGCTGCCAGCCGGTGGATCCGTTATGGTGTGAGAAGGGCTGTAAAGGTTCACAGCCTTCCATCATGGCAGGGAGAATCACAAGATATGGAACATCTTGCCCTGGACGCAATTCGTCCTGTGGTGCTGGTGGTTGATGATGATACCGGCACCCTCAATTTGATGAATGCACTGCTCAGTGCTCGCTATATCATCAAGCTGGCGACCACGGGTCGCAAGGCGCTGGAGATAGCCCTTGCCGACACGCCTCCTGACCTTGTGCTGCTCGATATCATGATGCCGGATCTGGATGGACATGAGGTGTGCCGTCAACTGAAAGCCGATCCAAAGACAAGCGAAATCCCGGTGATTTTTCTGACCGCCATGGCGCAGATCGAGGATGAGCGGCAGGGATTTGCACTAGGTGCCGCGGACTACATTACCAAACCCATCAGCCCGCCGATCCTGTTGGCCCGCATCGACACTCACCTGATGCTCAAGCGAGCGGCGGATCAACTGCGTGCATCTCGTCACCAGCTGGCGTGTCAGCATGCCGGGCAAGCAACGCCTCATCACGCCCTTGCACAGGGTGCCGCTTTGTTGCTGGCTACGTTTGCCGCGCAGCGTGTCCTTGATGTGCAACCTCATGTCTTTTACACCCAATCCTGCCTCAAAGCGCTGGTTAGCCAGCTGGTAAATCAGTCGCACTATCGGGATGCGTTGGCTGGGCTCGATCTCGAGCTGCTTTATCAGGCCGCTTTGCTGAGGGATGTGGGGATGTTAAGTGTTCCGGAAACCGTCCAGTGTAACTCTGCTCCACTGACTCTGTCAGAGCGTGAGCAGATCGTCCGCCATCCTGAGTGGGGAGAAGTTGCGATCGCCCGGTTGGCGGGGTGGGTTGAGGAGTCTGTCGCCTCTGAGAACCTGGGGGAAGAGTGTTGTGCTGATAACAGTACTAATAGGCTACTCACCGGGTTTGCCCTCGCCGGGATATTGGCTCGTCATCATCATGAGCGCTGGGATGGCAACGGCTATCCCGATGGTCTGGCGGGAGAAAAGATCCCGTTGGTAGCGCGCCTGATGGCTATCGTCGATGTATATGGTGCTCTGCTTAGTGAACGACCCTATCGTCCGCCTTTCTCCCGCGAGCAGGCACTGGCACTAATGATGGCTGGGAGAGGCAGCCAGTTTGATCCTCTGCTGCTGGATTGTTTTGTCGCTCTGGCGCCGACATTCCCGCCGCTTGGCGGAGTGGCTGACGGAGCATGCCATACACCATGAAATCCCGTCTTTGGTATATGGTCGCCGTGTTGTTGCTTTCCTTGATGGTGGCCAGTCTGGTCGATGCTTTCTATCTGGAACTGGAGCGGCAGGAGTATCGCCAGTCGCTGGATACCCGCATTCAGCGCGAGGGCGAGAATCTGCAGCAATTGACCCTCTCAAGCAAGGGGATGGGGGCCGTTCAACTGGCTGGCCGTCTCAACCGCGAGATCCAGCAATCGTCACTGCTTGAGCGGGGGGACCTGAGCCCCAGCGAGGCACTGCAGGTACTGGCGCAAGGGGTGAAAGCCAATCATGCCTTTGTTACCAACAAGGCAGGGGTGATCGTCCGTGACTGGGATGCGCTCGGCCGACATGTTGTTGGGCAGGATGTATCTTTTCGCTCTTACTTCAGGCAAGGGATCAGGGGGATGGAAACGGTGGATGCCGGGGTGAGCCTCAATACCGGCAAGCGGATGATCTATGTTGCTGCGCCAGTTTCTCACGATCGGGCGCAAGGAAGCGAAATTTCCGGAGTGGTGGTGGCTCGTTACGAGATGACACTGCTCGATACCTTTCTGGCAGGGTGGGGTAATACCATCGGCTTGTTGGTCTCGCCAGATGGTGTGGTGATGGCCAGCAACAAGAGTGACTGGCAAATGGCAGTGGTGGGGCCAAACTCTGTCGCAAGGCAGCAGCAGCTCTTGGCATCTCGTCAGTACGGACATTATTTTGCAGCGGATCGCCAGCCGGTGATCCTGCCTGTGCTTGATGGCAGTGAGGTGAAGATAGGGGAGGAAAGCTATCTGGTAAGCCGCCTGCCCATCGAGTGGCACGATGCCAAAGGGCAATGGACGCTGCTGTTGCTGGGTAATGCTGAGCAGGCCGTATCAGGATGGCGGCGAGCGGCCTTGTTCGGCACAGCTCTGTTGATCTGTCTGATATCTGCTCTGCTCTGGCAGGGCCGGATGTTGCGTCGCCGCAGCATTCGCGAGCGCAACGAGCAGTTTGCCTTTCAACAGGCATTGATCGATACCCTGCCACATCCTCTCTTCTATACCGACAATCAGGGTTGTTTGTTGGGCGTAAATCGCGCTTTTACCAGCGCATTTGGCAGTGTCCAGCCAGTCGAGGGCAAGCGGCTGGCTGAGCTGCCCCAGCTGGCTGTACTGGATGAGGCAGATAAGGACAGCACCATACAGAGGGTGGTTGGCAGTCAGGTCAGAACACAGCATGAAGTGCGTATGCTCTCGCAGGATGGGCGTCCTATGGACATGCTCTATTTTCTTTCGGGAATTGAACTTGCCGAGAGCGAGCGAAGCGGTGCGGTCGGCAGCCTGGTCGACATCACCCCGATCCGTGCTGCCGAGCAGGCCATGCGGGAGGCCCATGATCGGATAGCGGCGGATCGCCAGCGATTGCATGAGAGCGAACAACGGATCCACTCCATGGTGCGCAATGTGCCGGGTATGGTCTATCGCTGTTTGCCTCATCCCCCCTGGACCATGTTGTTCGTCAGCGACGAGGCGGAGAAATTGACTGGCTATCCTGCCAGCGATTTTGTCGGTGATGGTAACAGTCGCGATTTTGTTGACTTGATCCATCCCGATGATCTCGAGCTGAGCAACCGCAACACCATCGAGGCGATTGCCGGACACCGGCAATATATCAACGAGTATCGCATTTTCGATCGCTGGGGCCAGATCCGTTGGGTCTACTCCATCGGGCTCGCTACCTATGACGCAAATGGTGAGGCCGCCTGTCTGGACGGGATCATCTTCGATTTCAGCGACCGCAAGCAGGCGGAGGGCGCCATGCTTGAAGCCCGGCGGATCGCCGAAGACGCCACCCGAACCAAGAGCGAATTTTTGGCCAACATGAGCCATGAGATCCGCACGCCGATGAATGCCATCATCGGAATGGTCCATCTGGCGCTACAAACCAGCCTCTCCCACGAGCAGCATAACTATGTAAGCAAAATAGACCGTGCGGCGAACAACTTGCTGGGGATCCTCAACGACATACTTGATTTTTCCAAGATGGAGGCGGGCAAGCTGCAACTGGAGCAGGTGGATTTCCGGCTCAACGAGGTATTCGAGTGGCTAGCTGATCTGACGGCGTTTCGGGCGCGGGAAAAGGGGCTGGCGCTGCTGTTCGATTTGGCCGGTGATCTGCCTGATCGTTTGCGCGGTGATCCCCTGCGACTTGGCCAGATCCTGCTCAACCTGACCAGCAATGCTATCAAGTTTACCGAGCAGGGAGAGGTGATTGTCCGGTTGGCACGCAGTGACGAGAATGATGGTGCGATCTGGCTGCAGGGCTGTGTCCAGGATAGCGGTATCGGCATGACGGCGGAGCAGTGTCAGCGTCTCTTCCACTCCTTTGAGCAGGCTGACAGCTCGACCACCCGCAAATATGGTGGCACCGGCCTTGGTTTGGCCATCACAAACAATCTGGTGCAGCTGATGGATGGGGAGATCCGGGTGGAGAGTACCCCTGGGCAGGGCAGCGGGTTCCACTTCCGTATTCGGCTTGCGATCGTGGCGGATCAGGATAAGCAGCAAGAGCAATGTGTTGAGATGCCGCTGGCGCCACGGCGAGTGCTGTTGCTGGAGCAGCACCCTGCTTCGCGAGCAGCCATCCTTCACCAGCTGTCGGCGCAGCCGGTTGAGCTTGTCTACGCGGACGCTCCCGCAGCAGTGCTGGCACTGCTGCATCAAGGTATCGCGGCGGGTAAACCCTGTGAGCGAGTGGTGCTGGGCTGGCAGGAGGGGGAGAGCTGGTTGTCAGAGGTGTTGCAGGAGATTGCCATGCTGGCAGTGTCGCCCGCGATCTTGCTGATCACCTCTGGCGATCCTGCACTGGTTGCCAGTCATGTCGCGGTGCAGGGGCTGTCGCCGGGTGATGTACTTGCCCATCCGTTTACTCCGCAGGCATTGAGCCAGGCGCTGAGTGGCAACGCCGTCGCGGGGGAGGCGTTATCTGATACAAGCCCTCATCATCCGGTGGCGCTGCCCGGTCATGGGCTGGCGGGGGCTCGTCTGCTGCTGGTAGATGATAACGACATGAACCGGGAGGTGGCATTGGCCCTGTTGGGCAAGGAGCAGATCACGCTGGTCTGTGCCTGTGATGGGGCGCAAGCGCTCTCCCTGCTGGCGCAAGATCGCGGGTTTGACGGCATCCTGATGGATTGCCAGATGCCGGTGATGGACGGATATACCGCGACCCGGTTGATCCGCGCCGATCCGGCGCTGTCCGCGATCCCCATTATCGCCATGACTGCCAGCACCATGGCCACAGATAAAGAGAAGGCGCTGGCGGCCGGCATGAATGCTCATATCGCCAAGCCTTTGAATATGTCGCTGTTGCTGGCGACCCTTTCGCACTGGATTAAACCTGCCAGACCGCTGGGAGCCGCTAGCAACTCGCAGGTGTCAGACGATGTGACCCCTTGGCAAGATGTGCTCGGTCTTGATGTGCAACGGGGCATGACAGTAATGGGGGGGGACAGTGTGCTCTACCGAAATATGTTGCAGCGTTTCTGCCAGGGACAGCAGGGATTTGAAGCCAGTTTCCACTCAGCGTGGGCCTCGGATGACAAGGGGACGGCCCGGCGTCTGGCTCACACCCTCAAGGGCAGTGCCAGCACCATAGGCGCAACCGGTGTGGCGGCACAGGCTGCGCTGCTCGAGCGCGCCTGTGAAGAGGCGGATTACGCAGGGGTTGCAACCCGCTTGCCATCCCTGATGGCAGAGCTGATGCCGCTGTTGTCTGGGCTGGAAGCTGTGCTGGCATCGTCCCCCATGGCGGTGGTAACTTCCCGGGGTATCGATGCCGAGATGCTGGCGTTGCAACTGCGGCAGTTGAAGGCCTTGTTGGCACAGAGCGATGCCCAGGCGTTGGCGCTCTGTCAGCAGATAGAGGCTGATCTGGCTGGCAGTGAATTGCAGCTGCGGGCTGCGTTTCAAGAGGTGAGTCGGGTGGTCAACGAGTTTGAGTTCGATCAGGCGTTGCAGTTGCTGGAGCCACTGCTCGGCTGATGATTAATACATTGATCGTTTGTCATGATCATCGTCACCCCTACCCATTTCTTTTCGTTGCCATTGAACAAGAATAATTATCATCCATATCGATGAACATGGATATTTACGCTCTGGTTAATTACGCAGGGTGACGTGAAGGTAAATAGTGTGACTGTGGGCGGTAACATCTGTAACCGGATGAGCAAATATATCTCGATTTAAATATGATAACTATGTTGCCGCAGCCGTCCAACTTGCCATTTCTCTCACTGTTAATTTGAATGCAGATTCACGATGATGCGTAAACATATCAGTGAACGCGATATTTTACTCACCAGCATCCAATACAATAAAGAGTGGGGGAAGTCGTACTGATATGCATAGCCAGGCGGCATCTTTTCATTAAGCTGTGTTAAGTGTCAGGGACGCTGGGTGAGGTTATGCTGTGTGGGCTAGCAGGAGGAATCATCGCCCTGCAGTGCAGGAAAAATGCAAGCTGAAACCAAGCGACATTCAGGTAAATCGTGCCGTGCAGGCCGTGCTTGCTACCGGTGGTAGCTGGCCGAGAGACCGTTCTGGTATGGGGAGGCAAGTCAGGAGGTTGTCCCATGGATGACTGTATGGAATATGCAATGAGATGAGTAAAGATATATTCAATGGATTATTTATTGGTGGGCATCAGTATTGTTAAATAAGCGGTACAGCCAAGATTTCAGTCATGTTAATTTGGCTCGCAGCGAAAGAGAGGGAGATGCGGTGATTAATTATTTTATATCCAATTAAGTGCATAAAATTTATTAAGCAGCCAAATATCTCTTTGGGGGTAATTGATTTCGTTTGTGATGTGGCTCGCTATGGAAATAGGGGTAAGCCGGTCGAAGTTGATAGAGATCAATACTGTGATGTGGGTGAGTCCTTAGCATTTCTCCTATTAAGCATTTACCAAACAAGTGCTCACTACGGGAATAAGAAGAATGGTCGAGGATAATTTTTTATCGGCTCATGGGATTAATCGCCGTGATTTTATGAAATTGTGTGCCGGGATGGCCGCAACCCTGGGATTAAGTCAGAATGCCGTCGCCAAGATGGCCACTGCGCTCACCAGCCCCGAGCGGCCGCCGGTGATCTGGATAGGGGCGCAGGAGTGCACCGGCTGTACCGAGTCGCTGTTGCGGGCCACGCACCCCACCATCGAGAACCTGATCCTCAATACCATTTCGCTGGAGTACCACGAGGTGCTCTCGGCGGCCTTTGGTCATCAGGCGGAAGAGAACAAGCACAACGCCATCAAGCGCTATAAAGGCAAGTATGTGCTGGTGGTGGATGGTTCCATTCCGCTCAAGGATGGTGGCGTCTACTGCATGGTGGCCGGTGAGCCCATCGTCGACCATATTCGCCGTGCGGCTGCCGATGCGGCTGCCGTCATCGCCATTGGTTCCTGTGCAGCCTGGGGTGGCGTCCCTGCCAGTGGTGGCAACCCGACCGGTGCCGTCAGCCTTGAAGAGGCGCTCGGCAATATCGGCACCCCCATCATCAATATCCCGGGTTGCCCGCCCAATCCTCACAACTTCCTCACCACGGTTGCCTACTACATCACCTACGGCAAGCTGCCAGCGCTGGATAGCAAGAAACGTCCGCTGTTTGCCTATGAGCGACTGATCCACGAGAACTGCGAGCGTCGTCCGCACTTCGACGCAGGGCGTTTTGCCAAGGAGTTTGGCGATGAGGGGCACCGTCAGGGCTGGTGTCTCTACCATCTGGGCTGCAAGGGGCCGGAGACCTACGGCAACTGCTCGACCTTGGAGTTCTGCGATGTGGGCGGCGGCATCTGGCCGGTCGGCATCGGTCACCCCTGTTATGGCTGCAACGAGCAGGGGGTCGGTTTTAGCAAGGGGATCTTCCAGCTCGCCAAGGTCGAGAACCCGACTCCGAGGGTGGATAAACCAGATGTGAAGATCCAGGAGGGGGGCTATACCTCGCCCACCGCGACCGGCCTGATCGGTGGCGCCCTCGGGGTGCTGGTCGGGGTGAGTCTGATGACGGTGCGTGAACTCGGTCGCCAGCAGAAGCGCCACGAAGCCGGGCAGCACCCATCACGGGAGGAGTGACCGTGAACAGACGCAACTTCCTCAAATTTGCCTCCGTCGGCGCGCTGGCGGCGGGCACCACCGTCTCCGGCAGCGCATTGGCGGCGGCCGAGAACAAGCCGCCCATTCCCGGCGCGCTCGGCATGCTCTACGACTCTACCCTCTGCGTCGGCTGTCAGGCCTGTGTGGCTGAGTGTCAGCGCCTCAATGGCAATCCTGTCAACCCGGCAGGGGCGCAGACCTGGTCCAACAACGACAAGCTGACCCCCTACACCAACAACATCATTCAGGTGTGGAAAAGCGGCACTGGCGAGCACAAGGATCAGCTGGTGGATGGCTATGCCTACATCAAGAAGCAGTGCATGCACTGCGTCGATCCCAACTGCGTCTCTGTCTGTCCGGTGCAGGCTCTTAAAAAAGATCCCAAGACCGGCATCGTTCACTACGACCCGAGCGTCTGCACCGGTTGCCGCTACTGCATGGTGGGTTGCCCGTTCGATGTACCCAAATATGACTATGACAATCCGCTGGGGGCGATCCACAAGTGCGAGCTCTGCAACCAGAAGGGGCTTGAGCGAATTGATCAGGGCAAGTTGCCCGGCTGTGTCGAGGTGTGCCCCACCGGCGCCGTCATCTTCGGCACCCGCGAGGAGCTGATGGCCGAGGCCAAGCGCCGGTTGCTGGCGACTCCGGGCAGTGAATATGCCTATCCGCGCCAGACCCTCAAGGCCAACGACCCCTACCTGCACGAAGTGCCCAATTACCAGCCCTACGTCTATGGCGAGAAGGAGGGGGGCGGCACCCAGGTGCTGGTACTGGCCGGGGTGCCCTATACCAAGCTCGACATGCCCGACTTGCCGGAGCTCTCCTCCGGTGCCCGCTCCGAGCATATCCAGCACACCCTCTACAAGGGGATGGTGCTGCCCATGGTGGTGCTGACCGGCCTTTCGGTGCTTATCCGTCGCAACACCAAGAATGGTCACGATCACCATCATGATGATGGCCATGATCAGGGGAGTGCGCAGATCAAGGGTCAGGGCTCCACAAAGGGAGGCAAGGATCATGAGTAATCACAAGGCGTATCCCCTCGGCGGCAAGCTGGTCAGCTGGCCTGTACTGGTGCTGGCGCCGTTCGTCATCCTGTGCGGCATGTTGATCCTCAAACGTCTCATCTTCGGGCTGGGCTCGGTCACCGACTTGAATGGCGGTTATCCCTGGGGTTTGTGGATTTCGTTCGATCTCTTGATCGGTACCGGTTTCGCCTGCGGTGGCTGGGCGCTGGCCTGGGCTGTCTATGTGTTCAACCGGGGTGAGTATCACCCGCTGGTGCGACCGGCCCTGTTGGCGAGCCTGTTTGGCTACTCGCTCGGTGGTCTCTCCATCACCATCGACGTGGGGCGTTACTGGAACCTGCCGTACTTCTACCTGCCCGGTCACTTCAACACCTCATCGGTGCTGTTCGAGACGGCGGTCTGCATGACCATCTATATCGGGGTGATGGCGCTGGAGTTTGCGCCCGTGCTGCTGGAGAAGTTCGGCTGGAAGAGCTCCATGGTGCGACTCAACAAGATCATGTTTTTCATCCTGGCGCTGGGGGCCCTGCTGCCCACCATGCACCAATCCTCCATGGGCTCGTTGATGATAGTGGCGGGGGAGAAGATCCATCCGCTCTGGCAAAGCTACGAGCTGCTGCCGGTCTTTTCGCTTCTGACCGCATTCATCATGGGTTTTTCCATCGTGGTGTTTGAAGGATCCCTGGTGCAGGCCGGATTGGCGGGGCGGGGCCCCAACGAGAAGCCGCTCTTCTACAAACTGACCCAGGTGATCGACATCTTCCTGATCCTGTTTGTGGCGCTGCGCTTTGCCGAGATCGTCATCCACGACAAGTCGGAATACCTCTCCGAGCTCAATCGTTACTCCATCATGTTCTGGAGCGAGATCGCGCTGATGATCTTCCCGCTGCTGGTGTTCCACTGGGACAAGAGCCGCCGGGATTCGCGCATGTTGTTCCTGGGGGCCCTCAGCATGCTGCTGGGCGCAGCCCTCTGGCGACTGGACTACTCCCTGCTCGCCTTCAACCCCGGCAATGGCTACCACTACTTCCCCTCCGCGGAGGAGGTGCTGATCTCCTTGGGCTTTGTTGCCATCGAGGTGTGTGCCTATTTGCTGTTGATCCGGCTGCTGCCGGTACTGCCATCACTTGAACGTGTTCACCAAGATTATCAGGCCCGAGGGAAAGCCAACGTATGAGCCAACGTATCACCATAGACCCCATCACCCGCATTGAGGGGCACCTGCGTATCGACTGCGAAATCGAAGGCGGCAAAGTGACCAAGGCCTGGTCGTCCGGCACCATGTGGCGCGGCATGGAGGAGATCGTCAAGGGCAACGACCCGCGCGATGCCTGGATGATAGTGCAGCGCATCTGCGGGGTATGTACCTCTATTCACGCCATCGCTTCGGTGCGGGCGGTGGAGAACGCCATCGGCGCCAAGGTACCGGTCAACGCCCAGTACATCCGCAACCTCATCATCGCGGCCCACAACATCCACGATCACATCGTCCACTTCTACCAGCTCTCCGCGCTGGACTGGGTGGATATCACCGCGGCCCTTGAGGCCAATCCGCAAAAAGCGGCGGACATGCTCAAGGGGGTATCAACCTGGTCCCTTAACAGTGCCGACGAGCTGACCAAGGTGCAGGACAAGATCCGCGCGCTGGTGGCGAGCGGTCAGCTCGGCATCTTCGCCAACGGCTACTGGGGTCACAAGGCGATGAAGCTGAGCCCGGAGGTGAACCTCATCGCCGTGGCCCACTATCTGCAGGCACTGGAGTGCCAGCGCGATGCCAACCGTATTGTCGCCATTCTCGGCGGCAAGACCCCCCACATCCAGAATCTGGCGGTGGGCGGCGTGGCCAACCCCATCAATCTGGATGCGCCGAGCGTGCTCAACCTGGAACGACTGCTCTACGTGAAGAGCTTTATCGACCGGCTCGGCGAGTTTATCGAGCAGGTCTACAAGGTGGATGCCGCCATCATAGCCGCGCACTATCCCGAGTGGCTGACGCTGGGGCAGGGGGCCAAGCACTACCTGAGCGTGCCGGAGCTACCCACCGACGCCAACGGCGGCAGCTTCCTGATGCCGGGCGGTTATATCGAGAATGGCAATCTGGCGGGTTATCGCCCTATCGAGAGCCATCAGGATGGCTGGCTGATGGATGGCATCGCCGAGAGCAACAAGCACGCCTGGTACAAGGATGACGAGCCCCTCAAACCCTGGGATGGCAAGACCGAGCCCGATTACACCGGCTGGCAGGATGACGGCAAGTACTCCTGGGTCAAGTCCCCCACCTTCTACGGCAAGGTGGTGGAGGTGGGTCCTCTCGCAGACTTGCTGGTGAAACTGGCCGCCAAACACCCGGAGACGGTGGCGCACTTCGATCAGCTGAACGGCATCTACAAGGCGCTCACCGGCTCGGCCATCAAGACCGAGCAGCTGCACTCCACCATGGGCCGCATCATCGGCCGCGCGGTGCGCTGCTGCGTGCTCAAAGACACCCTTTCCCATCAGTGGAAGGCGCTGGTGGACAACATCGGCAAGGGGGACACCACTGCCTATATCAAGGCGGAGATCCCGGCGGACAAGGAGTTTCGCGGAGTGGGCTTTGAAGAGGCGCCGCGCGGCATGCTCTCCCACTGGATCGTCATCAAGGGCGGCAAGATCGAGAACTATCAGGCGGTGGTGCCCTCCACCTGGAACTCGGGTCCGCGCAACTTCAACGATGAACCCGGCCCCTACGAACAATCGCTGGTAGGCACCCCGGTGGCCGATCCGGCCAAACCGCTGGAGGTGGTTCGCACCGTCCATTCGTTCGACCCCTGCATGTCCTGTGCGGTGCATGTGGTGGATACCCAAAATGGCGAAACGACTCAGGTGAAGGTGTTGTGATGAACACCCTGATCCTGGGCGTGGGCAACCTGCTCTTGAGTGACGAGGCCGTCGGCGTGCGCATCGTTGAGGGGCTGGGGCGCGAATACCGTTTCGCCCCGGGCATCGAGCTGCTCGACGGCGGTACCGCCGGCATGGAGTTGCTCGAAGCGATGGCCAGTCGCGATCACATCATTCTGGTTGATGCGGTGCGCAGCGGTAATCCGCCGGGCACAGTGGTGACTCTGAAGGATGAGGAGATCCCGACCCTTTTTGGCCGCAAGATCTCCCCGCACCAACTGGGGCTGGCGGACGTGCTCTCGGCGCTGCACATGACGGGGGAGTCGCCCAAGCGGCTCACCCTGATCGGGGTCGAGCCCGAATCCCTCGAGCCCCGCATCGGCCTCACCCCTGTGGTGGCGGCTGCCATGGGGGAGGCGACGGATCGGATTTTGACCCTGCTGGCCGCCGTTGGCGCGCCCGCCATTGCACTCTCTGAGCAGGAGAAAGCTGAACAAGCGCGGGAGGGTTTATGGCGCAGTCCCATTTAAGCGAGGCTGAGAGAGTGCTGGAGATAGTACCGGAGACAGTGCAGGAGTTTGCCGGTTTTGCCAGCAATCCCGCGCCTCTGCTGGTAGCCCAGTACGAGCGGATCGCTCGCGAAGAGATGCAGGCGCTGCCCTTCTATCACGCCAGCATGCCCATAGTGGCGGAGTGCGTGCTGTTTGAAGGTCAGTGGCTTGGCTGCGTGCTCACCCCCTGGATGTTGAGCGTGGTGGTGCTGCCGGGGCCGGATCAACTCTGGCCGGTACGCAGCAACAGCGATCGGCTCGCCCTGCAGCTCCCCTGCGGCAACATGACCTTTATGGTGGGTGAATTGCCCGAAAGTGGTCAGCTGCTGTCCTGCTCCCTGATGTCGCCGCTCGATCCCCATCTCGGTGCCGGGGAGGGGCGAGCACTGGTGGGCAGCACCCTCAAGATGCTGCTCTCCTTGCCGGTGCAGCAAGGGGCTGGCGGCGTGGATCTGGGTCGCAGACGACTATTCGGTGCCCGGCGCAGTCAACCGGCATAGTCGCTAGGTTTCACGCGAAATCAAGTTTAGAATAGGGGGGGGGGGCCATTTGGCTCCTCACTCCCATGTTCAGACACGCATTCCACCGCTTTTTTGAGTGATGATCCGTGAGTGGTACAAAACAAGAAGGATCCCCATGACTGTTCCACGCAATTCCCTTAGCCATTACTGTTGCACCAGTGCTGCCGCCCTGTTGACTCTGCTGCTGGGCACCGCCTCTCACGCGGCGCTGGCCGCTGCCCAACCTGTGCCTGCCGAGCTCAAGCTCGCCATCGGCAGTGAGCCCACCGAAGGGTTTGACCCTCTGCTTGGCTGGAGCCACGGCAGCTACCTGCTGTTGCATAGCCCGCTGCTCAAGCAGAACGCCGATCTCAGCTGGCAAAATGTGCTCACCCAGTCGGTGACCCCGAACAAGGATGGCAAGGGGTGGCTCATTACCCTCAAGCCTGAACTGAAATTCTCCAACGGTGCGCCGCTCACCGCCGAAGATGTGGCCTTCACTTACAACAGCGCAGCCAAGGGCGGCGGCAAGATCGACATGGGCAACTTTGTCTCGGCCAAGGTGCTCTCGCCCACCGAGGTTGCCATCACCTTGAGTGCCCCCCAGAGCACCTTCGTCAACGTGCTGGGATCTTTGGGGATAGTGTCGAAGAAGGATTACGACGCAAAAGCGTATGCCCAAAAGCCGGTCGGTGCCGGCCCCTACCGGCTGGTGAGCTTCCTGCCCGGCCAGCAACTGGTGGTAGAGGCGAACCCCTATTACGCTGGCGGCAACAATGATTTCAAACGGCTGGTCTTTGTCTTTATCGACGAAGAGAGCGCCTATGCCGCCGCCCAGAGCAGCCAGCTTGATGTGGTGCGCATCGCCCCATCGCTTGCGCCAACCGTGCCTGCTTCCCTCAAGCTGTGGGTGCGGCCGAGTGTCGAGAACCGCGGCATCGTCTTCCCCATTCCGCCAGCGGGCGGCAAGGATACCAAGGGTTATCCCATCGGCAACGACGTGACCTCGGATGTGGCGGTGCGCCGCGCCATCAACTACGTCATCGACCGCAAGCTGCTGGCCGATCAGCTACTGGAAGGGCACGCTATCCCCGCTTACAGCGCGGTGGAAGGGTTGCCATGGCTAAACAAAGCCACCGCCTTCAAGGATGGGGATGCGGCTCACGCCAACGCCCTGCTCGATGAGGCGGGCTGGAAGATGGGCAGTGACGGCATTCGCCACAAGGGCGACCTGCGCGCCGCCTTTACCCTCTGGTACACCAGCGGTGACAGCACCCGCCGGGATCTGGCGGAAGCGGTGAGGGCCATGCTCAAGCCAATTGGCCTCGAGGTGCGCCTCAAGTCCGGCAGCTGGGAGCAGGTGGAGCGGGAGATGCACGCCAACCCGGTGCTGATGGGGTGGGGGAGTCTGGATCCCATGGAGCTTTATCACCACTACCAGAGCGGCTCCGGTGGCGTGGAGTTCTACAACCCGGGCTACTACAGCAACCCTGTGGTGGATGGCCACCTCAAGCAAGCGCTGGATGCCCCCAACTGGCAGGCGGCCGTGCCGTTCTGGCAGCAGGTGGAGTGGGATGGCAAAACCGGCGCCGGAGTGCAGGGAGATGCCGCCTGGGCCTGGCTGCTCAATGTGCAGCACACCTATCTCGCCAACCGTTGCATCGACCTTGGCAAGGGGGCGCCGGAAATCCACGGTAGCTGGTCCCTGCTCAACAACCTGCAGGATTGGCGGTGGACGTGCCGGTAAGTTCGCCCTTGAGTCATTCAGGTTATCTGTTGCTAAAAGCCCTGCTGCGTTTGGCAGGGCTGTTATGTCTGGTCTCGGTCGCCACCTTTGTGCTGCTGAGTTACTCCCCCATCGACCCCATCAAGGCCTATATCGGCAACGATCTGCTCCATGTGCCGCCGGAGCAGTACGCCCGCATCGCCGCTCGCTGGGGGCTGGATCAGCCGCTCTGGCTGCGCTACTGGCACTGGTTTACTCAGGTGCTGCGGGGGGATCTCGGTTACTCCATGCTCTATAACGCGCCTGTGGGTGAGGTAATAGGCCAGCGCTTTGCTGCCTCCTTCCTGCTGCTGGCGGGTGCCTGGCTGCTCTCCGGCTTTTTCGGCATTCTGCTTGGCCTCTGCGCCGGTCGCTATCTCAATCGCTGGCCCGATCGCCTGATTTGCCGGTTTGCCTATCTGCTCGCCTCCCTGCCCACCTTCTGGGTCGGCCTGTTGCTGCTCGCCCTGTTTGCGGTGCACTGGCCGCTACTGCCGGTCTGCTGCGCCTGGACGCCGGGGCTCGCTGCCGATGAGGCGGATTGGGCCATGCGGTTGCGTCATCTGCTGCTGCCGGTCACCACGCTCGCCCTGCTCGGGCTGGGCAATATTGCACTGCATACCCGGGGGCGGGTGGCCGAGGTGCTGGAGAGCGATTTTATTCGCTACGCCCGCGCCCAGGGGGATGGTGGCTGGCCCATGCTGCGTTTTCATGTGCTGCGCCATGCCCTGACCCCGGCCATCTGTCTGCAGTTTGCCTCGCTAGGCGAGCTGATTGGCGGATCGCTCTTGGCAGAGAAGGTCTTCTCCTACCCGGGGCTCGGCCAGGCCACCGTGGATGCGGGGCTGCGAGGGGATATCCCCTTGCTGATGGGAATCGTGCTCTTCTGCACCCTGCTGGTCTTTATTGGCAACACGGTGGCCAGTTTGCTGCTGGCCCGCATCAATCGGGGTTGGGAGGGCGAGTATGCTGTTTAATCCGCTTCCCTCCATACTGCGGCTGGGGTTTGCCCTGCTCGGATTGGCGCTGCTGGCCACTTACGGCTGGAGCCTCTCTCATCAGGATGTGCCGATGGATCTGCTGGCGCGCCAGCAGCCTCCCTCGCTGACCCACTGGTTCGGCACCGATCAGATGGGGCGGGATCTCTGGTTGCGGGCTTTTCAGGGCACCCTCACCAGTCTGGAGCTTGGCATCAGCACGGCGCTCTGCAGTGGCCTGCTGGCCATGGTGGCGGCAAGCCTTTCGCTGGTTCATCCCAGATGTGATGCGGCGGTGCGAATGGTGATCGACGCCATGCTGGCGTTGCCCCATATGCTGCTGCTGATCCTTATCTGCTTTACCGTGGGGGGCGGTATGCGCGGGGTGATCCTGGCGGTGGCGCTCACCCACTGGCCCAAGCTGGCGCTCATTCTCTGCGCCGAGGCACGGCGGATCGCCTGCAGCGACTATGTGGTGCTGGCCCGCTGTCAGGGGATGGGGGCGCTGCGTCGCTGGCGCACCCACCTGCTGCCGGGGCTGTTGCCCCAGTGGTTTATCGGCACCTTGCTGATGTTTCCCCATGCGGTGCTGCACAGCGCGGCCTTGAGCTTTCTCGGCTTTGGTCTGGCGGCCCACGAGGCCTCGCTGGGCCTGCTGCTGGCCGATGCCCTGCGTTATCTGGCCGGTGGCGGCTGGTGGCTGGCCCTCTTCCCGGGGCTGATGTTGCTGCTGTTGGTGCTGCTCTTTGATCAGGCTACCCGCGCTCTGCAACAGCTGTTGTGGCACAGGAGTGAACCATGCTGAGTTTTGATCAGGTGACCATAGAGGCGGCCCACTACTCTTGGCTGGGACGGCGCAGCTGGCAGCCATTGCTGACCGATATCAGCCTGCAACTGGCGCCGGGGGAGATAGTGGCGCTGGTGGGGGGGAGCGGCGAGGGCAAGAGCCTGCTGTTGCAAAGCGCCCTGACATTGCTGCCGGACAATCTGCGGATGCGCGGCAGCATCTCCCTCGATGGCGTGCCCCTGTGCGATGCCAGCCGGGCCCGTTTACGCGGCCACACCCTCTGCTATGTGCCGCAGGGGGTAAGCGCCCTCAATCCGCTGCTGACGGTGGAGCGCCAGCTGGGCCGTGCGGCACGTCTCTGCGGCCAGAGCGGTTCTCGCAAGCGGCTCGGCGAGCAGCTGCTGCGCTACCAGCTGCCCGCGAGTACCTTGGACAGATTCCCGCGCCAGCTCTCCGGCGGCATGGCCAAGCGTATTCTGGCCTGCACCGCAGCCCTCGGCGGTGCCCGCTACATTCTGGCAGACGAGATCACCGCTTGGCTTGACGAGGGGCTGGCCTGCCAGCTGCTCAGCCAGTTGCGTGAATTGGCCAATCAGGGCAGCGGTATCCTCTGGGTGACCCACGATCTGGCGCTGGCGGCCCGCTTCGCCGATCGCATCGTGGCGCTGCATCAGGGGCAGGTGAGCGATACCTTGAGCTGCCACCATCTGCGCCAGGGGCAGGGGAGCGAGATGCTCCGTGCCCACTGGCAGGCGCTGCCGGAATTCAACGCGCTCTTCTCTGTGCCGGAGGTTTCCTGATGTTTGAAGTAAGAAATCTCACTATCGCCCAGGGGGAACGCCCCCTCTGGCAGGGATTATCGCTGACCGTGAAAGCGGGCGAGCGACTCGGTATCTCTGCCCCGAGCGGTTATGGCAAGACCACGTTGGGGCGGGTATTGGCGGGTTGGCAACCGGTTGGGGCTGGTGGGCAGATCCTGCTGGATGGGCAGCCAGTACCTGAACAGGTAAAAGGTTATAACCCCATCCAGCTGGTGCCCCAGCACCCGGAGCTCACCTTCAATCCCTATCGCACCACCGGGCAGGCGCTCTGGGATGTATGGTGCCCCGATGAGGCCATGCTGGCCCGCTTTATGGTCAAACCTGCGTGGCTCGGTCGTAAACCTGGCCAGCTCTCCGGTGGTGAGCTGGCCCGCATCGCGCTGCTGCGCGCCCTCGATCCCCGCACCCGTCTGCTGATTGCTGATGAGGTGACTGCCCAGCTGGATCCGCAGATTCAGCGCCAACTCTGGCGGGAGTTGATGGTTGAATGCGAGCAGCGCGGGCTTGGTATGCTTGTCTTCAGTCACCAGCAGGCACTGCTGCGCCAGATCTGCCATCGGGTGCTGCGCTTTGGTGAGGTGCAGCCCGAATCTGGGGAGCTTACCGAAAGCGCGGCTTGAAGGTTAGTTCCCCCTCATCCCCAGCCCTTCTCCCGCAAGGGGAGAAGGGAGCAGAAGGTGCCATTGCGTCAGGCTAGGGTTTGGGAAACTCTGGGCGGGTTGTTATGGTCGCAGGCTATTCTGTACAGAGAGAATCGTTGGCAAAGCGCGCAGATAAAAGAGAGGGAGGCATCAGCCTCCCTCTCTTGCTATACGGCGTTGGTAACAGCATTTAACCGGTTCTGGTTCAGGCCGTGGCCAGCCAGTTCAGCCAGGCATCCATCCCTTCACCGGTAGTGGCGCTGACCTGGATCACCTGAATATAGGGGTTGACCCGTTTGGCGTTCTCGATGCAGCGGGCCACGTCAAAGCTGACGTAGGGCAGCAGATCGATCTTGTTGATCACCATTAGCTGGGCGGCGGCAAACATGTCCGGGTATTTCAGCGGCTTCTCTTCCCCCTCGGTGACGGAGAGGATCGCCACCTTGTACTTCTCACCGAGATCGAAGCTGGCGGGGCAGACTAGATTGCCCACGTTCTCGATAAAGAGGATTCCCCCTTGATTGGCAGGCAGCTGGTGGCAGGCGTCGTGGACCATTTTGGCATCCAGATGGCAGCCCTTGCCGGTGTTGATCTGCACGGCAGGGACACCGGTGGCACGGATGCGATCCGCATCGGCGCTGGTCTGCTGATCCCCTTCGATCACCGCGCAGGGGCGCTTGTCGGCCAGCAGGCGCAGGGTTTCGCACAGCAAAGTGGTTTTGCCTGAACCCGGGCTAGAGACCAGATTGAGCACCAGCTGGTCTGCAGCTGTGAAGTGCTCGCGGTTGTGGGCCGCCAGCGCATTGTTCTTGGCCAGCACATCCATCTCGATGGCGATCAGCTGACGCTGTCCCATGCCGGGCACCGACAGTCCCGCTTCCCCTTTGCCGTAGTGCAGATCACCCTGCTGGTGGTCATGGTCATGGCTGTGATCATGGGGATGTGCGTGGGAATGGGCGTGGTCATGAGAGTGGGAATGATTATGGTGGTGCTCATGAGGCTGATCATGACCCTCATGGCTTATGGGAGCCCGTAACCCGTGGTAGTGATGATGGACATCCCCCTGATGGTGGTAGTGGTGGTGAATGATCAGGGGGCGCGGCGCACTCTGCTCGTGCTCATGACCATGTTCATGGTGATGTTCATGTTCGTGATGATGCTCATGATCGTGCTCATGGCCGGCAATCCGCGCCTGGCCGCATCCGCATACGCTACACATATCAACTTACCTCGATGTCGGTGATGCGCAGGCTATCACCCTGCGCGACTCGTAATTTGTATCCGCCACACTCGGGGCAGGCCTGCCCGCGCTCGGTGAGGGTGACCGTCTGGTTGCAGTCATAACACCAGGCCTCTGCCGCCTGGTGCTGAAAGTGCAGCTGGGCCCCTTCGACGGCGGTGCCCTTGGCGGCAGCCTCGAAACAGAAGGCAATGGTGTCCGGGTCGACGCAGGAGAAGCTGCCAACCTCGAGCCAGAGGGCGGTCACCCTGGTAAAGCCCCGCTGGGTGGCCTGCTCGGCCGCCAGATCGATGGCAGCCATGGCCAGAGACATTTCGTGCATGGTGACTCCTTAACCGATATGGGGAGGAGCAGTGATTCCTCCCTGTAATTGACGGAACGGCATGGCCGCTCAACAGATCCGCGGCAGCAGCTCCCCTTGCGGCAGCTCCAGATAACGGCGGCTGCCCCAGGGGTTGTTGAGGATCACCTTGTGGCGATCGCTCGCCTGCACCACACCGATCTGGCTGGCGGCGGGGTTGAACTGCTGCAAGATGCCCAGCGCGTCCTGCGCCTGCTCGGCAGGCAGGGCCAGCACCATGGTCCCCTCGTTGGCGAGATCATGGGGCTCGAAACCGTAGAGCTCGCACAGGCCCCGCACCGGATCGCACACCGGAATGGCAGACTCCTCCAGCTCGATGGCAACGCCGGAGGCGCTGCTCCACTCGTTGAGCACGGCGGCAAGGCCACCGCGGGTGGCATCGCGCAGGGCGTGAGGGGTAATGCCTGCCTGCAGCAGCGCTTCTACCTGCGGCCAGAGGGTGGTGCAGTCGCTTTTGAGATCAGATCCCAGTTGCAGGGCGTCGCGGGCCATCAGGATGCAGGCGCCGTGGCTGCCGATATCCCGCGACACCAGAATGGCGTCACCGGCCTTGAGGTTGCGTACCGAGATGCTCCGGCTCTGCTCAGGCAGCGGGAAGGTGCCGACCCCGCTGGTGTTGATGAAGAGCTTGTCTGCCGCCCCCTTGGGCACCACCTTGGTGTCGCCGCAGACGATGTGGGCGCCGCTCTTGGCAAGCTCTGCTGCCATCGACTCGACGATGCGGGCCAGATCGGCGTAGGGGAAGCCCTCCTCGATGATAAAGCTGCAGCTCAGATACTCGGGCTTGGCCCCCATCATGGCGAGATCGTTGACCGTACCGGCGATGGCCAGCTTGCCGATATCGCCCCCCTCGAAGAAGAGCGGCGAGACGGTAAAGCTGTCGGTGGTGAAGGCAACGGGGCCGTTTACCGGCAGCAGGGCGGCATCTTCACCGCGCAGCAGGATCTCGTTGCCAAAGTGGCGAAAGAAGAGCTGATTGATCAGCTGGTTCATCTCCACACCGCCGCCGCCGTGGCTTAACTGAATTTCTCTCATTGGATCCCCATATATCGGTAGTAGGCATTGCAGGCCCCTTCGGAGCTGACCATGCAGCTGCCCATGGGCTGGGTCGGGGTGCAGCCCCGGCCAAAGACTTTGCACTGGTTCGGTTTGGCCAGGCCGCGCAGGATATCGGCGCACTGGCACGCCTTGTGGTCATCGATGGGAGTCTGATTGAGTTGAAAGTGGCGCTCCGCATCGCGTTTGGCAAAGGCATCGCGCAGGCGCAGGGCGGAGGCGTTGATATCCCCCAGACCTCGCCAGCGAAAGTGCTCACGGGTCTCGAAAAAGCGCTCGACCAGCCGCTGGGCGGCTTTATTGCCGCTGGCGGTGACGGCGCGGCTGTACTGCACCTCCAGCGCGTAGCGACCCTCCACCTTCTGGCGCACCATCATCAAGAGCGCCTCCATCACATCCACCGGTTCGAAGCCACTCACCACCACCGGTACCTGATAACGATCGACGATGGGCAGGTAGATATCGGCGCCGGTGATGACGCTGACGTGGGAGGGGCCGATAAAGGCGTTCACCTTGGCAACGCCGTCGGCCATCACAGCATGAATGGCGGGGGGCACCAGCACATGGTTGATATGAAACAGGAGGTTATCGACCTCTTGCTCTTCAGCGGCGGCCAGCAAGGCGGCGGTCATCGGGGTAGAGGTCTCGAAACCGATGGCGAAGAAGACCACGGTTTTTTCCGGGTTTTCTTTGGCGATGCGCAGGGCGTCGAGGGGGTCATAGACCGGGCGGATATCGCTCCCCTTGGCCCGCTGCTGGGCCAGCGTACCTTTGGAGCCCGGCACCCGGATCATGTCCCCCAGGGTGACCAGAATGACGTTGGGCTGGCGGGCCAGCTCGATGGCCTGATCGATGCGTTCTTTCGGCATGATGCAGACCGGACAGCCGGGGCCGTGGACAAACTCGATGCTGGCTGGTAGCAGCTGGTGCAGGCCGTACTTCATGATGGTGTGGGTATGGCCGCCACACACCTCCATCACCCGCAGCGGTTCGGGGAGTAATTTGGCCAGTTCGGTGATCTGGGCGGCGAGGGCGCGGATCACCTCGGGCTGGCGAAAGCCCTGGAACAGGTCATTCAAGGTCAGCATGGCAAGATATCCTGTTTGGGCATCAGGGCCACCATCTGGCGGAAGCTCTCGAGGCTGGCCTGCGCCTCCTCTTCATCAATCTTGCTCATCACAAAGCCGATATGGAGCAGCACATAGTCGCCAATGTTGAGATGCTCTTCGAGCAGCATGCAGCTGACGCGCCGCTGCACCCCCAGGGTGTCGACGGTGACGCAGTTATCTTCGGGGTGCAGTTGCACCACCTGAGAGGGGATGGATAGACACATGAATTTCAGGACTCCGACAAGGTGGCACAACCGGTTGTGACAGGGTGGTGCGTGGCAAGATGGTGGATGGCAAACCAGAGCTGACCGGCGGCGATGCCACCGTCATTGAGCGGCAGGGTTTCGCTGGTCAATACCTGCCGGCCAGCGCCTTCGAGTGCGGGCACCAGCTGGTCCATCAGTACCCGGTTTTGAAAGACGCCGCCCCCGAGTACCACCGGATAGCCGGGGAAGCGCTCGGCCAGGGCAACCACCAGATTGCTGATGGCGCGGATAAACCCGGCGGCCAGGCTGGCAGTGGCGGTGCCTTGGCGCCGCTCGCTGACAAGGGTATGGATGAGCTCGGCCCACTCGATCTGCAGTGGCCTCTCCGCTGATTGGCTGAGATCAAAGGCGAGGGGGAAGGGCTGTTCATCGGGAGCCAGCTGCAAGGCGGCTGCCTCCAGCAGGAGTCCCGCTTCGCCCTCGTAATCCGGGGTGTTGATCACCCCCAAGAGTGCCGCTACCGCATCGAACAGCCGGCCGATGGCGCTGGAGTAGGGGGCGTTTCGACCGAGATGCCAGAGCTGGTGCAGGTTGCTGATCCGCTTAAGGGGCAGTTGCTTGATCAACGGAATATCGAGGGTGCTGATCTGCTCAGGAGTGTGCGATTCAAACAGCAGCCCCAGCAGCTGGCGCACCGGCTCGCGGATGGCCGCTTCGCCGCCAATAAGCTTGAAGGGTTTGAGGTGGGCAACCCGCTCAAATCCCTGAACGTCTGCCAGCAGCAGCTCTCCGCCCCAGAGGGTGCCGTCATTGCCAAGGCCGGTGCCATCGAAGGCCACCCCCAGCACCGAGCCTGTGATGTTGTGCTCGGCCATCACTGCCAGCAGGTGGGCGTGATGGTGTTGCACCTCGAGGTGGGTCGCACCCTGATCGCGGCAATAGCCCTTGGCCCACTGATGGCTGAGGTAGCCGGGGTGGCGATCCGACACCAGCAGTTCTGGCTTGAGATCGTAGAGATCGCGAAAGGTCGCCAGGGTCTGCTCGAAGTGCTCCTGCATTGGCAGGCTGTGCAGATCGCCGATATAGGGGCTGTAGATGCGCTGGCGGCCGAAGGCGAGCGCCAGCTGGTTCTTCTGCTGCGCTCCGACTGCCAGCAGTGGCGCCTTGACCGCCTCTTGCAGGCTGGGAGTGCAGGGGGCATAGCCCCGGGCGAGGCGCAACGTCTGGCGCCGCCCGCCTGCCCACTGCACCAGACTGTCGTCGCACGGGTGCAGGATGGGGCGGTTGTGATCCAGGATGCCGTCAATCTCGCGACCGAGTTCCCTGACCACCGCTTCGCACTCGATAAGGATCGGGCTGCCGCGCCCATTGGCGCTGGTAGCCGCCAGCGGGATGGCGCAGGTATCCAGCAGCAGCTGATGGAGCGGGGTATAGGGGAGCATGACCCCAAGGTAAGGAATGCCGGGGGCGATCCCCTCGGCCAGCGGCGCGGTTGTCAGTCGGGATTCTGAGAGCCGATCATCGTTAATGCGCTTGCGCAGCAAGGTGATGGGTCTGGCCTGAGAGGCGAGCAGCTTCCACTCGGCCTCGCAGCCGGTGACATGCAATTTGGCCTCGGCAAGGGAGCCCATCATCACCGCCAGCGGCTTGCGCGCGCGCCGTTTGAGCGTTCGCAATCTGGCAACACTCTGTTCATTGCGGGCATCACACATCAGGTGATAACCCCCCATCCCCTTGATCGCAATCAGCTCCCCCGCTTGCAGGGCGCGGGCGGCGGCGTGCAGGGCCTCTTCGCGTTCGGCCAGCGCATTTCCATTGCCGCAGCGCCAGCTGAGATGGGGCCCGCACTCGGGGCAGCTCACCGGCTGGGCGTGGTAGCGTCTGTCCAGCGGGTTTTCATAGGCCGCCGCACAGCGCCGGCACATGGCAAAGCCTGCCATGGCGGTATGGGGTCTGTCGTAGGGGAGGCGGCGGATGATGGTGTAGCGCGGGCCGCAGTGGGTGCAGTTGGTAAAGGGGTAGTGGTGGTGGCGATCGCTTGGATTGGCCACGTCCGTGGCGCACGCCTCGCACATTCCCTGATCCGGTGAGATGGCGACCGTGGCGGCGCTCTGCTGCTGGCTGGCTTTAATTCGAAACTGGCCATGAAATTGGCCATCGAAGTCGGGATCATGAGCAAGGGGCAGCTCCCGCTCGCTGAAGTGATCGATGCGGCTAAGCGGCGGCGCCAGTTCCCGCAGTTCGCGGGCAAAGCAGGCCAGCTGCTCAGGCGATCCTTCGGCACCTATGGTGACGCCGTTGGCATCGTTCAAGACATAACCGGCAAGGCCGTGGCGCAGCGCCAGCCCATAGACGAAGGGGCGAAAGCCGACCCCCTGAACTATGCCGTCGATATGAAATTCGCGGCGCAGCCGGTTGGCCACAGGATTGGAAGAGCCAGAGGGGGCGATGGTGGTGCTCATGCCGGCTCCATCTCATCTTGAGTCTGCGGCAAACGCAGCACCCGGCGCTCGTTCTCCTCGCGCCGTACCCAGCCATCCATCTCCATGCGCAGGCAGAACGGAATGGCGTATTTGCGCGACAAACCGGTGATCTCCTTGAGGGATGCCATGTCGATCAGATCTCCCACCTGCTGGCCCGCCAGCACTTCGGCGACCATCTGGTTGTAAAGCTCGGCGTCGTAGTAGATGGGGCCATCGAGCTGCACCAGATACTTGAGTCGCGCCAGATTGCGCAGCTGCTTTTGCAACGCGCCTTTTTGTAGCAGGCCCTGCTGCAGGGCCGCGGGCAGCTGGCGGGTGATAAAGGGATCCAGCTCCACGCCGCCGGGGCCCAGTTTACCGGGCTCGTACCCCTCCTTGCCTTGATCTCGCACCACCTTGAGCACCAGCTGCGCCTCTTCCCCCAGATCATCTTCCGACTCGCCGCTGCCCGGCTGCCACTTGTCATGGTGCAGGCGAACAAGCTGCTCGCTTTTGAGCTGCTGGAGCAGGGCATGAGTGACCGGCAGGGCGATGCCAAAGCGGGTCGCCAGCTCGGCGGCACTAAGGGGTTCACTTTTCAGCGTGGCCAGCAGCTGGTCGCTGCTTTGGGCCAGCCAGCAGTTATCCAGCAGCCAATCACCGAGGGGGGTGACCTGCTCTGGCTGCTGGTCAAAGCGGCTGGTCAGTACATAGCCGTTGAGCCCCAGTTGCAGGGTGGCCGGGTTGTAGTGCTCTAGCTCTTCAGGCAGCTCGCCCAGCAGGGCGTGCAGCGCCTTGCGTCTGGCGGGATGGATGTCACCGCACCAGACGATGCGGGCGCCGTGCAGCAGTTCACTGCTGCCGTGGCGAATGATGGCGAGCGGCTGGCCGAAGAAGCAGGGGATGGGGCTGGTAAAGATCAGCCGCGCCAGCCGGGTATCCTTGATGGGCACGAAACGGGCCCGGCCATGCCAGCTGCCGAGGGCTACTTCGACCTCCTTGTTGTGCAGAGAGGGGCGTAGTGCCTTGCCGCTCAGGCTCTCGGTGTTGAGCCGCACGATGAGGTGAGTCGCCGCCTCGCACTGGCCAGCTGCGCTGGTCAGGCAGTGGCCGCGAGCCACCTCCTTGTGGGGCACTTTTTTCAGGCCCACCGCCACCCGGCAGACGGCGCCAATCTCGTCGACGCTCTGGTGATAGGCCTGCAGGGAGCGCACCTGCACCTCCCGATCGGCAGGGTAGAGGCGCAGCTTGTCCCCCACCTTGAGGCTGCCCTGTTGCAAGGTGCCAGTGAGCACAGTACCGGTGCCGTTGGCGGTAAAGACTCTGTCCACATACAGTCGCGGGGCGCTCTGCTCGCGGGCAGCGTGTGAGGCTGGCAGTTCGGCAAGCTGGCGCACGATGGCGGTGTGCAGGGCGGCTATATTGGCGCCGGTCTTGGCACTGACGCTGACGATGTCGGGCACCATGCCGCTCTCGTCCATCACCCGCTCCAGCAGGCTCTCCTCCAACAGCAAAAGCTCGTCGGGGGAGACCAGATCGCACTTGTTGATGCAGACCAAGAGGCGCGGTACCCCCATCGCCTTGAGCAGGCGCAGGTGATCGCCGGTCATCGGCATCCACCCCTCGTCGGCGGCAATGACCAGCAGCACCAGATCCAGACTCCAGAGCCCCGCCACCATGTTGCGGATATAGCGCTCGTGGCCGGGCACGTCGATGACGCCTATGGTGTTGCCCTGACCGTCGTCGAAGTGGGCAAAGCCGAGATCCTGGGTCATGCCGATGGCCTGCTCGTGGGCGCGGGCGGTGGTGATGCCGGTGAGGGCCTTGATCAGCAGGGTCTTGCCGTGATCCACGTGGCCGGCAAGACCGATAACGGCGCGATAGGGGGTCATGGGATCAGGGCTCCTCGGTCGCATTTGTTGCATTGAACGGGGCGGGGAGAAGCAACTCCCTGAGTTGGGCGATCAGCAGTTCCATCTCGGTCGGCAGCAGGGTCGCCATATTGAGCAGTACCTTCTGCTGGCGCACGGTGGCGATGACAGGGACGGGGAGTTCGCGCAGAGCATCAAGCAGCTGCTGGGCCGGACGCGGGTCGGTGCACTCGAGCGCGGGCGCCGGATAGAACTCGTCCGGCAATGTGCCGCCGCCCACCACCAGTTGGGAGGGAACCGGCACAAAGGAGCCAGGCAGGGCGGCCATCAGCTGGGAGGCTCTCGCCTGCATGGCGGCCGGGGTGCTCAAGGTACGCTGGGCGATACCCTCGCCGACGGGAGATTTGTTGAGCTTGTGGATGAGCAGACGTTCGAGCAGGGAGTAGACGATGCGGCTCGGGCGGAAGGTGCGCATCATGGGGTGTTTTTCCAGCCGCTTGATAAGGTCGCTGCGGCCGCTGATGATGCCCGATTGCGGGCCACCAAGCAGCTTGTCGCCGGAATAGCAGACCAGATCCGCCCCCGCCTTGATGTACTGGCGCACCGAGGTTTCATCCGGTGCAAACTCTTCGGTGGTCAAGCCCGACCCCTGATCCACCGCCAGCACCACATGCTCGGGCAGGGCGCGGGCCACCTCGCCGATATCGGGGGATTCAGTAAAGCCGCGAATGGCGAAATTGGATCTGTGCACCATCAGTACCAGCGCGGTCTGATCGGTGATGGCATCGAGGTAATCTTTGGCGGTGGTGATATTGGTAGTGCCCACCTCCACCAGTTTGGCACCGGAGAGCGCCAGAATATCGGGAATGCGAAAGCCTCCACCAATCTGGATCTGCTCGCCGCGCGAGACGATCACCTCGCGCCCCTTGGCCACCTCCTGCAGCAGCAAAAAGAGCGAAGCGGCGTTGTTGTTGACCACCAGCGAATCCTCGGCCTGGGTGAGGCAACGGAGCAGGGGGGCGATCAGCCCCTTGCGCCCGCCGCGCTTGCCGGTGGCGAGATCCAGCTCCAGATTGTTGTACCCGGTGTTGAGGTCACGCACCTCGTCCCACAGATCGGCACTTAACGGCGAACGCCCCAAATTGGTATGCACCAGGGTGCCGGTGGCGTTGATCACCCGGGTTTGACGCTGGCGCAACTGCTGTTGGCAGCGTTTGGCAATCAGCGCCTCGATCTGCTCGGGGGCAACGCCATGCTGGCGAAAATCTTCGCTCTGGCGCAGCTCGCTGAGGGTGTCGCGCACCGCCTGGGTCACCAGCGGGCGGCTCAGCGCTTCGATAAAACCGGCGAGAAAGGGTTGCTGCAGCAGCTGTTCCACTTGCGGCAGACGGCGCGTTGGTTGCTGGCCGGGCTGTTGCTGAGAATCTGGCTGTGAATCGTCGGCAGCCGTACCTGATGCGGGCTGGCGGTGGGGGATGGCTGACGCGTGAGACGAGTTCGGCATGGGATTACCAGTGCAGTGCGTGGGTTCGGGATGCGCACCGGTTTGCCGATAGAGAGGCCGAGCTGACGGGTTATGGCACTGCTGGCGATTTGCGGATGACTGCAAACTGGGTGCATTAATGAGCGGGTATAAATTAATGCTGCATCGATGCTGATAAATTAATTTTTGGCCAGCGAGATAACCTGAGTTCGGATTATATTGGCAAGCGGCAAGCACCTTTTTTAAAGTATTACTTCAAATATATTGAACAAACAATGGAAATAACATTCAGGCCGAAAAATTCAGCGAGAGAGTATTTGTTCAATAGATAAATTTGGCGGAAGAGGCAGGAATCGAACCTGCCAAAGCCTTCTCGGCTCACATCGGTTTTGAAGACCGAGGAGGCCACCAGACCCCATCAACTTCCGTAACGGTCGCCATTTTGTGGCAATTTTCTGTGACTGGCAACGCTTTTTTTGTCATAAAAAATCGAGAGTTAGCGATTTTTTGAAAAAATCAAAGAACCTTGTTTTATATCAAGTTCAGCACAATTAGCCCGATGTTTTTAATTTAACATCGGGCCTCGATCACATTGCCGGAACCGTTGGTCAATAACGGTAGTTAACAACTCGCTAAATAATCACCGGTTGGCGTTGGCAATATTCCACTGATCCAGTTTATCTATTAACAGACTGGTGTCACTGGCGGCATCAAGATGCTGATAAAGATAATCCATCGCCTCGCTCACCATCTCGGTCATCGGGAAGGAGAACGCCACGATGGCCGGTTGTACCCCGACAAAGATCACCTCGGGGACAAAGGTCTTGAGTTCGTCGATCAAAAAGTTGAGCGGCATGTTGTGGGTCGAGAAGATAAACATCTCGGCGATGGTCTCGGGGGGGATCACCTGCAGGGTCCCCGCCTTCTCGCCGATCTCGGCGGCATCCACCAGCACCACCCGCTCCGGTTGCAGCTCCCGCACCTTGTAGACCACATTTTCCGGCGCGATGCCGCCGTCAATATGGATCCAGCCGGACAGGGGGGCGGCTTGCAGTTTGTCGGCAAGATAGGGGCCGGCACCGTCGTCCCCCATCATGGCATTGCCCACGGTCAACACGAGATTGCAGCCCATCAGCGGCTCCTTACCATCAGATACATATGGGGGTCGTTATAGAGGGCGGTGAGCTGATCCATAAAGGTATTGGTCCAGCCCAGCTCCTGCTCATCGAGCAGATTGTCTGCTTTGCGCAGTCGGTCGAAGGCGCAGGCCAGCATATGGCAGTGCTCGCGATAGATGGTGATCTCGCCAAAGGTGAGAAATCCCTCCATCTTGCGGCGCGCTTCGCTCCCTTCTGGCAGCTTGGCTACCCAGTCGCGATAACCGGTCAGCGAGCAGACCAGGTCTGCTCGCAGGCAATCAACGATGCCGAGGTGGTGGCCGATGGCGAGGCTGTAGTACATCACCTCCCTGGCCTCTTCCGGCACGTCGAACTGCTCGTCGACGAACTTGCGCGAGAGGCGATAGAAGAAAACCTCGTCAGCCATGCACCGCCTCTCCCTTGCCGGCCGCCCGGTTGAGGCAGGCGTTTGCGAGGTTGTTGACGATCTCCGAGAGGCGCGGATCGTCGTGCTGATCGAGGTAGCTCTGGATGCGCAGATCCACATCCTGCTGGGTCGCCCCTTCGAGCAGGGCCATAAACTCGTCGGCGATGATCCGCCCCTGGCGATAACCTGCCATGCGGCGCGCTTCGCGCTCGATCATCACCCGGATTTCATTGGGGATGCCGGTGTGGCGCAGCTCGACCCGCTCACCCGGTTGCACCTCGTGGCTGGTGGCTTTGAGTTTCTGTTCCAGCAGACCGAGCGCCACGGCAAAGCCATAAATGGTAGCCGCCGGTGTCGGAGGGCAGCCCGGGATATAGACATCCACCGGCACGATTTTGTCGGTGCCGCCCCAGACGCAGTAGAGGTCGTGGAAGATGCCGCCGTCACAGCCGCAGGCGCCGTAGGCGATGCAGATCTTGGGATCGGGCGCCGCCTCGTAGGCGCGCAGGGCTGGCACCCGCATCGCCCGGGTCACCGCGCCGGTAAAGAGCAGGATGTCGGCGTGGCGGGGGGAGGCGACCACCTTGATGCCGAAACGCTCGGCATCAAACAGCGGGGTGATGGTGGCGAAGATCTCGATTTCGCAGGCGTTGCAGCCGCCGCAATCGACCCGGTAGACATAGGCCGAGCGGCGAATGTCCTTGAGCAGGGTCTTCTTGAGTTTGGTGATCTCGGGATCCTGTGCCAGCGGCACGGCGCGGGTATGGGCATGGCCGACAACCGGTTCTATGCCTTTGATCTTGCTCATCACATCCACTCCTTTTGTGCGGCCATCGGTGTGATCAGGGCCGAGTCAGGCTGGCTCAGCATGCTCAGTTTTCGTTTGCAGTCGGGGCAGTGGTGCAGTCGCTCCGGGGTGGTCAGCGGCGTGCCCGCCTGCTTGAGGGTATCCTCCACCAGCGCCACCAGCTTGCTCGGGGCAAAGTAGGTGCCGCAAAGGGTGCAGGGGGCCAGCGCGAAGCGGGCCTCCTCATAGAGATCCGCCTTGTTGGTCACCGCCAGCTCGAACTCGGGGGAGAGGGCGATGGCGCGGGTCGGGCAGACCTCCTCGCAGCGGCCGCAGAAGATGCAGCGCGCCATGGAGATCTCCCAGCGTCGTTCGCCGGTCTCCATGTCCACTTCCATCACCAGCGCATTGGCCGGGCAGGCCTTGGTGCAGGCGGCGCAGGCGATGCACTGATCCGCCTGATATTTCGGTTTGCCGCGAAAATCCCGGTTCACCTCGTAAGGGGCGAAGGGGTACTTGGCGGTCGGGGTGCCAGCCTTGAGGATGGTCTTGAACAGCTTGATCATGATGACCCCTTATTTCAGCGGAGAGTTTTTGCGATCGATGCCGTAGCGCTCGATCTCCTTGTAGGAGACCACGGTGGATTTGCCCTTCTTGGGGTCGACCAGGGTGACCCGGTCGGTACAGGAGTAGCAGGGATCCAGACTGCCGATGATGAGCGGCGCATCCGCCACGGTATTGCCGCGCAGCATGTAGCGCAGGGCGGGCCAGTTGGCGTAAGTTGCGGCGCGGCAGCGCCAGCGGAACAGCTTCTGGTTATCCCCGGTCATGCTCCAGTGGACGTTCTCGCCGCGGGGCGCCTCGGTAAAGCCCAGCGCAAACTTGCCCGGCTGGTAGGTGAAGCCTTCGGTCAAAAGCGGCCCCTCCGGCAGGTGCTCAAGGCCGAACTCAATCATGTCGAGGGAGTCGTAGAGCTCGTGGATGCGCACCAGCACCCGGGATTGCACATCGCAACCCGCCTTGGTCTGGATCTCCATCGGCAGCTCGCGGTAGCCGGCAAAGTCGTGAACCCGGCGCACGTCGCGCTTGAAGCCGCTCGCCCGCACCATGGGGCCGACGCAGCTGAAATCGCGGGCAATTTGCGGGTCGAGCTTGCCGATACCGATGAGGCGGGAGGAGATGTTGGCGGTATCCAGCAGCATGGCCACCAGGGGTTTGAGCTCATCACGCAGTTCCCGCACCAGCTGGGCACCCTTGATGCGATCTTCCTTGAAGATGTCGCGGCGTACCCCGCCAATCAGGTTGAGACCATAGGTCTTGCGGGCGCCGGTCAGCAGCTCGGCCAGGGTCATGGATTTCTCCCGCACCCGGAAGAACTGCATAAAGCCGGTGTCGAAACCGGTGAAGTGGCTCGACAGGCCGATGTTGAGGATATGGCTGTGCAGGCGCTCCACCTCCAGCAGCACGGCGCGGATCATCTTGGCCCGCTCCGGCACCGGAATACCCATGGCGTTCTCTACCGAGGTGGTGTAGGCGACGCTGTGGGTAAAGCCGCAGATGCCGCAGACCCGGTCGGTCAGAAACGCCACTTCGTTGTAGCCCATCCGGGTTTCAGCCAGCTTCTCCATGCCGCGATGGACATAGAAGAGGCGGTAGTCGGCATCGATGATGTCTTCGCCATCGACGAACAGACGAAAGTGGCCCGGTTCATCCGAGGTGATGTGCAGCGGGCCGACCGGCACGATGCGGTTGGCATCACTGCCGAGCTCATTGACGAAGGGGTAGGTCTCGGTGTCGGTGGTGGGCATCGGGCGCTGGCGATAATCCATGGCGTCCTTGCGCAGCGGGTGGATATCCTCCGGCCAGTCATCCGGCAGTACCAGACGGCGTTCGTCCGGCAGGCCGATGGCGCGCAGGCCGTACATGTCGCGGATCTCCCGCTCGCCCCACACCGCCGCCGGAATGGTCGGGGTGATGGAGGGGTACTCCTGGGTATCGGCATCTACCAGCACCTTGACGGTGATCCAGCACTTGGTGTCGCCCTCCATGGAGAAGACGTGGTAGACGGCGAAGTGGCCGTTGAGGCTGCGCTCGTCATTGGCAAAGGAGAGCGGAAGCCAGCCCCCCAGCTGGTGGAAGATCAGGCTGGCCGTCTCGACCAGACTGGTGGGCTTGACGGTAATGGTGGCCTGATCGGCGGTTTGCCACTCCTCGTCGACGATGGCGTGGGGCAGTTGTGCTCGCACCTGCTGGATGTAGTCGCAGCCGATGCGATCCGAAATGGCGATGGTCATGCAGTTCTCACTTTAATGTTCGGGAATGAGCATTCACAAATGATGAAATCGGAAAAAGTTTCTGTGCTGGCGGGCATGGCTCAGATCCCGACCAGATAGGCGAGCAGCGCCAGCAGGGCCAGCCCCAGCCCAAAGCGGGTGAGCTTGTGGGTGCGCACGAACTGGGTGCGGGCCATGGCGTTTTCGATGATGCCGGCCAGTAAAAAGGCCACCAGCAGCTTGCAGGCGAGGATCAGCGCCGCGCCGATGAGCGCAGGCAGACTCCAGTTGGCCGCCTTGCCGAAGGGCAGGAAAATCACCAGAAAGAGCTGCACCACCACCAGCTGCTTGAGGCCGATGGAGAGCTTGAGCAGGGCGAGACCCGCACCGGAGTACTCGGTGAGCGGTCCCTCCTGCAGCTCCTGCTCGGCTTCGGCGCAGTCAAAGGGCAGCTTGCCCATCTCGACAAACACCGCGAAGGCGCAGGCGGCACCCGCCAAGAGGGTAGCGATGGGAGCGGCCAGTGGCTGGGTCGCTACATAGCTGCTGATATTGCCCAGATCCGAGCTGCCCACCATCATCGCCATGATGAAGCAGGCGAGCACCAGAATGGGCTCCACCAGAATGCCGAGGGTCAGTTCGCGGCGGGCACCGATCCCTGCAAACATGCTGCCGCTGTCGAGCCCCGAGAGGGAGAAGAAGAAGCGGAAGATGGCGAACAGATAGATGTCGGTGATGAGATCCCCGGCGATGGGGAAGGGGGACTCGTGAGTCAGGGTCGGCAGCGCCATCCCCACCAGCAAGAGGGCGGCGATGAGCAGCGCAGGCATCAGGTTGAAGATGATGCCGGCAGGCTCGGGGGTCACCTCCTGACGGCGCAGGAGCTTGGCGATATCCCGGTAATCCTGCAGCAGGCCCGGCCCCTGACGGGAGTGCATCTTGGCCCGCAGCACCCGGTTGAAACCGGTGGCGAGCGGCGCCAGCGCCAGCATGGCGATGGCCTGGGTCAGGGCGAGGGCAACCATGCCCCAGCTCGGCATTTCAAGAACAGGCATATCAGACTCCTACAGCCATCAGGATAAAGAGCGCCAGCACAATGCCGTGCAGCAGCCAGCCGGTCGTCCCGCTGGTATCGCTCACCCCGTGCAGGGCGCTGGCCAGATCGAGCTGCGGCTGCTTGCGATAGAGCGGCGCGCAGAGTTGGCGCAAGGTGTGGGTGACACCGCCGGAGGTAAGGCTCATGCGCTCCTCATAGGCGTAACCACAGGCCCACGGGGTGCCAGCGTGACGACGACCCAGCTTGGGCCCCTTGAAGATGGCCAGTACCAGCAACGGGATGAGGAACAGACCCAGCAGGATGATGGCGATAACGGGCGGGGAGAGGATCGCCTGGCTGCTATCGAGTGGCAGCAGGGTGGCGCCGGTGGCGACACTCATTTGGCTGGCAACCAAGGCTTGGCCATAGCTGGCAATATGGGGGGCAATCCAGGGGGCGCCCAGACCCAGCACCAGACAGACCGCGGCCAGCAGCAGGGTGCCTGCCACCATGGCGCCCGGCACTTCGCGGGCGTGGCTCGCGTGTTCGCTGCGCGGGGCGCCGCAGAAGCAGATGCCATACACCTTGACGAAACACATCACCGCCATGGCGCCGGTCACCGCCAGCATCACTACCGCGAGCGGCGCGACGAGCGAGGTACCGAGTTTGGTCATGGAAAGGAGCGACTGATAGATAAACCATTCGCTGACAAAGCCGTTGAGCGGCGGCAGCGCCGAGATGGCCATGGCACCGATGAGGAACGCCAGCGCAGTCCAGGGCATCAGCTTGGCAAGACCACCCATCTTGTCCATATCCCGGGTGTGCAGGCGGAACATCACCGAGCCGGTGCCCATAAAGAGCAGGCTCTTGAAGATGGCGTGGTTGAGCAGGTGATAGAGGGCGCCGAGCAGCCCCAGCACCACCAGCGCCGGCTGCTGGTTGGCGATGCCGATCATGCCGATGCCCATCCCCATCAGGATGATGCCGATGTTCTCCACCGTGTGGTAGGCGAGCAGCCGCTTGAGGTCATGCTCGGCCAGCGCAAACAGCACCCCGAGCACAGCCGAGCAGGCGCCGAAGATCAGCACTACATAGCCCCACCAGAGCTGGCTGGCGCCGAGAAAATCGATGCTGACCCGCAAGATGCCAAAGAGACCCAGCTTCACCATCACGCCAGACATCAGCGCCGAGATATGGGAGGGTGCAACGGGCTCGGCCACTGGCAGCCAGCCGTGCAGCGGCACGAAACCGGCGCGCAGGCCAAAACCGCAGAAGCTAAGCAGGAACACCAGAGAGGCCAAACCGCCCGCCAGATGGTGCTCGCGCAGCGCGGCGAACTCCAGCGAGCCAGATTCGCGGCAGAGCAGCCAGAAGGCGATCAGCACCAGCGCCATGCCGATATGGTTCATCACCAAGTAAAGCCGGCTCTGTTTGGCAGCATCCGGATTGGTCTTGACCAGCCAGTAGGTGGTAAGGGTCACCAGCTCGTAGCAGAGCAAGAAACCGAGCGCGTTGTCGGCCAGTACCATGCCCACCATGGCAAAGAGGAAGAGGTTCATCAGCGCACCGATGGCCACATCGCCCTTGCCCTGATATTCGCGGATATAGGCAAAGGAGTAGAGGGCGACGGCGACGCCAACGGTGCTAATCACCAGCAGCATCAGCGCGGCCAGCATGTCGAGGTGCACCGAGCCCAGCAGCCAGAGCTGGCCGTCGACGGGGGCGCCTTGGGCAAAGATCTGGATGGCGGCGACCAGACCCGCGAGCGAGCCCAGCAGGGCAAAACCGCTGTTGAGACGGTTGGCCAGTGCGGGCAGCTTTTGCAGCAAACCGGCGGCAGCGCCCAGCAAAAAGAGCAGGAGCGTGGCTATAACAAGGGGGGACAACATCAGCGAACTCCCTCTGTGGTAGATAAATCGGATGCAGGGAGCGCCGTGGCAGGCGCCGAGAAGGCAGAGGCCCCTTGCGGGTTGGTGTCGGCCGCTTGCTGGCGACGGATACGGGCGGCGCGTTCGGTGTCGCTGTCATTGACCAGCTTCAGTGCCTGGGAGGGGCAGGCTCCGACACAGGCCGGGCCATCGGCGCGAAACTCGCACAGGTCGCACTTGACGGCGATGCTGCGCACGCCCGGCTCCCAGCTCAGCAGATCCTCGCCAAAGCAGCGCAGGCCGGCAGAGGTGGAGGGGTTGCTGGAGCGGATGGAGCAGGGGATATAGGTGTCGTAACTGGTGGCCACGGCCACCGGACGGCTGCCGCCGCTCTGGATGGCGCCAAAGGGGCAGGCCACGGTGCAGAGATTGCAGCCGATGCAGAGCGACTCGTTGAGTTGCACGCAATCGCCAGTTTGGCGAATTGCCTCGACCGGGCACACCTTGATGCAGGGGGCATCGTCACAGTGACGGCACTGAACCGGCATGGTCGCCTGCTCGTGTCGCATAACGGTTAAACGGGGGGCTTGCTGCAAACCTTGCGCCTTGTGTACCTCGCTGCAGGCCGCCATACAGGTGCCACAGCCGATACAAAGCTTGGGGTCAGCGATAACGAAGCGGTTCATAGCCTACCTTGTCGTGTCGCGAACGGAGAAAGTAGGGGCAGGTTGGCAAGATACGGGCCAGATTGGTTTTTGCAGAGAAATTGGTTTTAAGTGCATGTTTTTAAATGAATAAAAATCTTCATGTGGTTGAGTGAACGCGCTGATGTGGCTGTCGAACTGTGACGTTCGTCACTTGTGACGAAGCCCCCAAGAGGGTTCGTCACCCCCGAAAAACGGTATCGACACGGCTGAATGCGGGGTCGTGACAAGGGACGAAAGGGTGATTCGTCTGCGCTGTTCGGATAGAGGCCGCCTGTTTTGAAACCGTAGGTTCGATTAGCGAAGCGTAATCGGACGCACGAGAACGGAAACATATCGGCATCATGCCGGGAGTAGGGTGCAATGAACGAAGTGAATTGCACCGTTTGCAGCATATGGTCGCCGTGGTTTGCCCCCTTCTCCCCTTGTGGGAGAAGGGCCGGGGATGAGGGGCGGTAATTAGGGTTAACGAAAATGAAGAGGGAGGCCAATGCCTCCCTCTCTATTTGCTGACGTTTTTTATGCCATCAAGAGGCCATCAACCCGCCATCAGATATCCACCTGCGAACCCAGCTCGATGACCCGGTTGGGCGGGATCTCGAACTGATCCGGGGCGCGCAGGGCGTTGCGCTGCAGCAGCATAAAGAGCTTGCCGCGCAGATAGAGATACCAGGGGCGGTCTTTCATGATGAGCGACTCGTGGGCCATAAAGAACGAGGTCTCCATCATCCGGCAACTGAGCCCCTCGGCGTTGCAGCGGTGGAAGATCTCCTCCACGTTCGGGGTCTCGCGCCAGCCGTAGCTTGCCACCACCCGCCAGAAGGTGGGGGAGAGCTGCTCGATGCAGACCCGGCGCACATTGTGGACGTAGGGCACATCCTCCACCCGCAGGGTGAGCAGGATGATCCGCTCGTGCAGCACCTTGTTGTGCTTGAGGTTGTGCAGGAGCGCATGGGGGATCACATTGACCACCCGTGACATATAGACCGCAGTGCCCGCCACCCGGGTCGGCGGGGATTTCTCCAGCGAGGCGATCATCGGCTCAAGGGAGTTGCCGTGCTCGTTCAGGCGGCGAATAAGCTGGAAACGCTCGCTCTTCCAGCTGGTCATCACGGTGAACATCACCGCGCCCAGAGTGAGCGGCAGCCAACCGCCGGAGAAGATCTTGGCGAGGTTGGCGGCAAAGAGCGGCACGTCGATACAGAGCAGCGCAGCAAACAGGATGGCCACCAGATACTTGTTCCAGTGCCAGCTGTTCTTGGCCACCGAGCAGGAGAGGATGGAGGTAAGCACCATGGTGCCGGTCACGGCGATGCCGTAGGCCGCCGCCAGATTGCTGGAGTGCTCGAAGCTCATGATGACGATCACCACCGAGATATAGAGCATCCAGTTGATGACCGGAATATAGATCTGGCCGGACTCCTGCTCGGAGGTGTGAACGATACGAATGGGGGAGAGATACCCCAGCCGCACTGCCTGCCGGGTCAGCGAAAAGACCCCGGAGATCACCGCCTGCGAGGCGATCACCGTCGCCATGGTTGCCAGCAGCAGCAGCGGCACCAGCGCCCATTTCGGCGCGAGCAGGAAGAAGGGGTTGGCAATGGCGGCGGGGTTACTTAGCAGCAGCGCACCCTGCCCGAAGTAGTTGAGCACCAGCGAGGGCAGCACCACGATAAACCAGGCGAGGCGAATGGGATTCTTGCCAAAGTGGCCCATATCCGCGTAGAGCGCCTCCACCCCTGTGATGGCCAGCACCACGGCGCCGAGGGCAAAGAAGGAGGTGGTCTGGTACTGGACAAAGAAGCGCACAGCCCAGATGGGGTTGAGCGCACCCAGCACCTCGGGGTTGTGGATGATGCCGCGCAGCCCCAGCACCGCCAGCGTCATAAACCAGATCAGCATGATGGGGGCAAACAGCTTGCCCACCATGGCGGTGCCATGTTTCTGGATGGCGAACAGCAGGGTCAGCACCAGCACCGAGAGGGTGACAATATAGGGGTCGAGGGCGGGGGTGAGAATGCTCAGACCCTCGATGGCCGACATCACCGACATCGCCGGGGTGATCACCACCTCGCCATAGAAGAAGCTGCCGCCAATCAGGCCGAGGATGATCAGCAGCGGCGTCCAGCGGGTGGAGGCGTTGCGGGTCGCCAGCGACATCAGGGTGAGAATGCCACCCTCGCCGGCGTTGTCGGCCCGCATCACAAAGGAGAGGTACTTGACCGACACCACCAGGATCAGCAGCCAGAAGATCAGCGAGAGAAAGCCGAGAATGGAGGCCGGCTCGACGCCGAACCCGAATTGACCTGACAGGCACTCGCGCAAGGTATAGAGCGGGCTGGTGCCGATATCGCCATAGACTACGCCAATCGCCGCCAGCATAACGCCGGACATGGCTTGTTGTTTATCACAGTTCATGAGTTCATCTTGTCAGTTTGATGTTTACACGTTTGCCACAGCAGATCGCCCCGAACACATCAGGTATGTGTGGATACAACATCGGGGGGAAATCAAAGGATTGCGATGGGAAGGGAGCTAATCGGATATAAAGATGCGTTTCATGGGACACAGTCTGTTCATCTGTCGTTAAGCTTATAATGACACACACTCTGCGGGTTCATGCTCAGGTATAAATAATCAAAACGTCCTTTTGAGTAAGGTTATTAATTGGCCATTGATTGAAATATTCATGCGCTCTGCGGGCAACCGTTTGTTTTATCTGGGGATGTGGTTTGGCCACTATTTTTTACCGAACCGAGTGAAAAATAGACGATAAAATAGTGACTAATTAATTGCTGGCAGGATGGCAAAGTGGAGGGCGCTGGGTAGCAATGGAGTCTTTATTTGGGAGGGGAAAATGTAGGGTGCAATGAACGAAGTGAATTGCACCAAGTATTAAAATAGGCAAGAGGTGCAATGCGCTGCGCTTATTGCACCCTACAGTATACCTATTCTTTTCGGGGTAGTAGTTTTGATACTGAGTCTAAAATCTCTTTTATTCCACTGAATGCCTTCTCAGCATTATCTGAATTTATATCTTTAGATGTTGGTGAAGAGAATATTACATTTGTTGCTCCAGTGACTATTTGATCTCTAACAGCTGGTTCACGAGTTAAGTCACCATAATTAGGGAGGGAGGTTGCTACAGCAGCCTTATGAGCATATTCCTCCTCGAAATCACGCTCCTTTTTATATTGAGTGAATGAAAAGCCAAAGGCTATGTAGAGAGGAATAAGAATTACAGAACGAATTATTACTGAAAGCCAGGTTATATCATTTTTAGCTCCTGCTTTGGCTATCTCAGTAAGAGTATCGCTTACAGTTGAAGCGAATCCATAAGTTGCATGTATGCAGTATATACCAATAAATAATGCAATAATCCCCCACACGATACGACCTCGCAGTAAAATATCTTTTCTAGCAGTAAATGCTTGTGAGAGAGAGCCAGCAACAGCTGGTGTTATTAATGTTTTAACTTCTTCCCGTAATTTTTCAACATCGGTTCTTGTGGCTATCAAACGATCTAGTTCAGCTGAAAGACTGGTTGAGGTTTTTTCTAGATATGCGCTCCCGATGGATAAGAGGGGGATACCAAACAATCTAATGTGATATGCAAGAGAATCTATGCTCTGTGAAAATGATTGAAATGAGTTTTGATCTCGAGATGCTCGTAATTGAGAATATGTATTGTAAGTATTTTGTATTTGCCCCTCTAAAGTCATGCATGCATGCCAGGTTAGATTACTCCATGCATCATTTTTAGTCAGGCCATCAAGTGAGTCCAACACAAAGTTTAGCGTTATCTTTGTTTCCTCTAGACTTAGACCATCAAAATCTGAATATGTTTGTGGAAAACTTTCAATCTCTCTAGGATTAAGAAGTAAAAATTGATTATACATATCTATGCAGCGGTTAAGACGAGTATCTTTAGACATATTAAACCCCCATAAAAATAGTTTTTACATTGTAGATAGCATTGTGAATCTTATATGCAAATTGTCATTAATAAAAATGTGGCATACTGTTAAATTGAATTGGCTAAAAAACGATAATGAGTGATGTTATTGTGAGATATATCCATTTCATGTAAGTCCTTTTTATTTTAGATAAACCCTAGGCTTTAAATATTTTTATGATTTATGTTGTAAGCCATGATGATATTCCATTTATTAGAAATGACGTAGTAGAAAAAGATCAACAACTCAATTTTTTATGTCCCTATCTGGTACTTTTTAACAGTGGTTTCATATTGTTTACCTGCATACAAAAGACCCCAAAGGAGCTGGTTGCCAAGTGGCACATATTAACCGGAGGGATAGAAAACTGAAGGGGCAGGGGCCTAAAACCGGCTCTGGCTCAACAAATCAGTCAATGGGCGGCCTATTTTTGTTCGATTTGACTTGATGATCACCTGCCAGCTCGATAGCAAAACCAAACAACTTGGCCACCGCCGCAAGCGTTTTTTGCATGCTGCACAGCCCATTTTTGGCCCTTGGTATGGCTTTTCTCCCCGAATGTCGTTGCTCCGCTTGCCCGGTTTGGGGCGGCCGATCCTGGCTGCAAACGCCTTCGAACTGCTCCTTATGCGGCTGGGGCAGGGGCTGGTCAGCCGGTGTCGAGCTCGTCACTTTTGTCGTGTCGATCACACTTCCCATCCCGTCGTCACCCTCGTCAGTAGTGGTAAACAGCAAGCTGTTCTTGCTGATTACTCCTTTATTTTCAGATGGTTGTGAATTTTTATCGCACCCTTGGCCCGTTTTGGTCTGATAAATGCTTTGTGGGGGGCTGGCCGCCTCTTTGCCTGTCGGCGGGCGGCCCGGTGTAACGAACCATTTAGGATCCCTCTCTATGAACAGCTTCGTGATTGCAGATCCCAGTCTCTGTATTGGGTGTCGTACCTGTGAGGTGGCCTGCGCCGTTTCACACCAGTCAGGGTCTTGCAGCGGGACCCTTGAGCGGGAGGGCGGCCTGCATCTTGCCATCGAGGATGGACATCTGGTCTCCAGGGACAGCTACTTTCAGCCGCGCCTGAAGGTGATCGTGGGCAGCAAGGTGACCACGCCGGTGCTCTGCCGCCAGTGTGAAGACAAGCCGTGCGCCATGGCCTGCCCGAACAATGCCATCGTCAGCGAGGATGGTTGCGTCAAGGTGTTGCAGGAGCGCTGCATCGGCTGCAAGTCCTGCGTGGTGGCCTGTCCTTACGGCGCCATGGCGGTGGTGCTCAAAGAGGTGGCACCCGCTGCCGATTCGCTCTTCAAGCGTCCGCAGACCAAGGCGCAGGCGCTCAAGTGCGATCTCTGCCGTCACCGCGAGGCGGGCCCGGCCTGTGTCGAGGTGTGTCCGACCCAGGCGCTCAGGCTGGTCACGCCGGAGCATCTTGAAACCCTGAACCGGCAGAAACAGCTGGCCAGTGCTGAGGCACTGCTGGCGATGCCGGCGCGGGTGTGAGCGGGCTTGCCGAGCCGTTTTTCGTTAACAAACAAGAGTGTGAGTCATGAAAAAAGTCATTACCGTGTGCCCCTATTGCGGCACCGGTTGCAAAATCAACCTGCTGGTTGAAAACGACAAGGTGGTGGGGGCCGAAGGCGCCAACGGCCGGACCAACGAGGGGCAGCTCTGCCTCAAGGGCTATTACGGTTGGGATTTTTTGAACGACACCAACCTGCTGACCCCCCGTCTCAAGAGCCCGATGATCCGCCGCGAGCGCGGTGGCAAGTTCGAGGCAGTCTCCTGGGACGAAGCGATCGCGTTCGCCAGCAGCCGTCTCTCTGCCATCAAGGCGAAATATGGCCCGGACGCCATCATGACCACCGGCTCTGCCCGTGGCCCCGGCAATGAAGCCAACTATGTGATGCAGAAATTTGCCCGTGCGGTGATTGGGACGAACAACGTCGACCACTGCGCGAGGGTGTGACACGCACCCTCAGTCTCCGGTCTGGAGACAACTGTAGGCAACGGCGCCATGAGCAACGCCATTCCCGAAATTCAAGAGACCAAGTGCCTGCTGGTGTTTGGTTACAACGCTGCTGACTCTCACCCCATCGTCGCCCGCCATATCCTCAAGGCGAAGGCAAACGGGGCCAAGGTGATTGTGTGTGATCCCCGTATGGTGGAGACCGCTCGCATCGCCGATCAGTGGCTGCCGCTCAAAAACGGTTCCAACATGGCGCTGGTTAACGCCTTCGCCAACGTGTTGATCAATGAAGGGCTCTACAACAAGGCATTTGTCGCCAACTACACCGAAGGGTTCGAGACCTTCAAGGCGACGGTGGCCAAGTACACCCCGGAATATGTGGAGGGGATCACCGGCCTGAAAGCCGCCGATATCCGCGCCGCCATTCGCACCTACGCCGAATCGCCTGCTTCCATGATCCTGTGGGGCATGGGGGTGACCCAGTACGGTCAGGCGGTGGATGTGGTCAAGGGGCTCGCAGGTCTGGCGCTGCTGACCGGCAACTTTGGTCGCCGCGGCACCGGTTGCGGGCCGGTGCGCGGTCAGAACAACGTGCAGGGCACCTGTGACATGGGGATGCTGCCCCACCAGTTCCCGGGTTATCAGTCGGTGGCCGATCCCGCCATCAGCGCCAAGTTCGCCAAGGCGTGGGGCGTGGAGTCTCTGTCCCAGAAACCCGGCTATCGCCTGACGGAGCTTGGTCACAAGGTGGAGGAGGGCAAGTGCAAGGCCTTCTACATCTTCGGTGAAGATCCGGCCCAGACCGAGGCAGATCTCGGTCAGTTCCGTCGCACTCTGGCGGGGATGGAGCTGGTGATCGTGCAGGATATCTTCATGACCCAGACCGCCGAGATGGCGGATGTCATTCTGCCCGCCACCAGTTGGGGCGAGCATGAAGGGGTCTACAGCTCGGCAGATCGCGGCTTCCAGCGTTTCTACAAGGCGGTGACGCCCCCTGAGAACGTGAAACCGGACTGGGCCATCTTCTCGTTGATGGCGACCGCCATGGGTTATCCCATGGAGTACCACAACACCGAAGAGATCTGGGACGAGATGCGTGCGCTCTGCCCGCTCTACGCTGGGGTCAGCTACGACAAGATGGCCGATCTCAAGAGCGTGCAGTGGCCCTGTCCGACCGAGGATCACCCGGGCACCAGCACCCTGTTCGAGGGGAATGTGTTCACCACCCCGAGTGGCAAGGGTCAGCTGATCGCCTCCGAGTGGCGGCCGCCGCTGGAGCAGCCCTGTGCCGAGTACCCGCTGGTGCTCTCCACCGTGCGCGAGGTAGGTCACTACTCCTGCCGCTCCATGACCGGCAACTGCTCGGCGCTGCAAACCCTGGCCGATGAGCCCGGCTATGTGCAGATCCACCCGAGCGATGCCAAAAAGCTTGGGGTGAAGGATCAGGCGCTGGTCTGGATCTCGTCGCGCCGTGGCAAGGTGATCACCCGCGCCAACTACAACGACCGGGTCAACGCCGGGGTGGTCTACATGACCTACCAGTGGTGGATCGGGGCCTGCAACGAGCTCACCATCGAGCACGTCGATCCCGTCTCCCACACGCCGGAGTACAAGTACTGCGCGGTGAAGATCGAGCGCATCGACAATCAGCCTGAGGCGGAAGTGTACGTCCAGACTGAATACAGCGCGCTCAAGGCGAAATTGCGCTGCGCAGCCAAGGGCTGACCGCCCTAAAAAAGAGGTTCTGCACAAATAAGGGAACCCGACTCGGATTTATCGAGTCGGGCACCCTTTTATTACCCAAAAAAAGGGGAGTAAATGATGCAACATGAAATTGGTCGCTTATTCGGACTTTTCTATATTGGCACCTATCTGGCGGCGATATTGCTGGGAATAGGTTGCTATATTTGGCGCGACGAGATGATATTTCTGCTCGGCTTCGGTTTTTTCGGCTGTTTTATGGCGGCACGCCTTGCCATGAGCAGCGTATTTTCTGCCTTGAGTATTTCCAGTGCCTGGCTGATCGGGTTTATCTCCACCACCTTGATCAACGGCCTGCTGCTGGGGGTGATCACCCTGCTGATCTACCTCACTCACCAGAGCGTCACCACCGAGCTTGCCGACAACGCCAGCTGGCTGCTGATGGCCTTCCAGAGCTTGTCGGCCCTCTTTATCTTCGGTGGCCTGAAGTGCTGCCACAGCCGGATCATCACCTCATAAACTGCCGATAAATGGGCTGCAAACGCCATCTTGAAACCCGCAGCCAGCGAAGAGGAAAGGGCAGATCTGACAGTTGACGGCGGCCCACTTTTCGGGCGCCTTAATTGAGATCAAGAACTGATGAAATAACCGGTTAAATATGGCCATCAGATATATTAAATCGGATTGTAATGAAATTTGAGCTCATCTATGATGAGTCGCCATTCCAATATATCCCCCGATAACGATGTTACTTTTTGTTGTCGTTCGTTAATAACAACTCTGGAATTGCAACATGCGACAATTTTCGTCACCGCTTTTCTTATTGGCAGCCGCTTTTACGGGCTGCGGCTATTTATTTTGGTGACGAGTGCTTGTCGTGATGCGATGGCATGGACAGCCTGACTGGTGACTAAATCGATATAACGTGAGGCCGCAATGCTAAATGTGAGTGCCATCCCCCTGGACGAGATCTCTCCCATCTGGGACGACGGTTTCCTCCTGCTCTCCAAATCTCTCCTGTCGGCCGTGACGCTCGATGATTTTATCCACAAACTCAACAAGATAGATGCCAGCTTCGGCGGCGTGACCCGGGTCAACCTGATCCTCAACATGGGTGCGGACGAGGAGGCCATCTTCTACTTCATGGGACATTCCGGCCCAAAGCATCTTGTCTGCCCCAAGGCAGAGCTGCACCTCTCCCCCCGTCCGACCAAAGAGACCCCGGAACAGGCCATCATTCTCGCTGCCGCCCGCTTTGAGAATCGCTGCCCGGCGCTGGATCGCGAAGGGGTCTACGGGGGGCTGCGCTCCTACTGCCAGCTCCCCATCACCACCGCCCGCAGCCACCTTGGCGGGGTCGAGTTTATCAACACCCAGCTCGACAGTTTCACCATGGAGACCCTCGCCAAGCTGACCCAGCTGGCGGCCATTATCGCCATTGCGCTGGAAAACGTGCTCGACAAGGAGCGCACCCTGGAGCAGGCCAACTCCCTGCGCCTTGAGCGCGACAGCTGCAAAATTCTGGTGGATGTGACCAACGCGGTGATCAAACTGGTGCGCATCGCCGAACTGCCCAAGAGCCTGTTTGCCATCCTGCACCACCACTTCGGCATCAGCAGCTTGTGTCTGGCCGAATACAACGCCACCTCCGACAGCTTCAAGAGCTATCTGGTCAATCAGCACCAGAGCGATCAGCCGGGCATCATCGATCACTCCTGTTTTGAAAAGAAGTGCCTGCAGGGGGCCCTTGGCCACAGTGAGCCGTTTTTTGTCTATCGCGAACACGGTCACGGCTGCAGCAATCGCTGCCGGTTTACCTCCCAGATCCTGCCGCCCGAGGCCGACAGCTCCTGCATTTTGCCGCTGCGCTATCGGGGCAACCTGCTGGGGGTGTTGATCCTCTCGCACCCCAACGCCGACTTTTTTGCCGATATCGATATCTCCTTGCTGGAGCAGGTGGCGGCGCGCACGGCCATAGCCATGAATAACGTGCAGGCACAGCAGGAGATCTCCAACACCAACGGTGCCAAAGAGAAGACCATTCGCATCAACGAGCCCCAGATGCAGGGGGAGTTCCCCCACATCATCTACCAGAGCGCGGTGATGGAGAGCGTGCTGGAGAAGGTGCGGCTGGTTGCCGAGAGCGACAGCAGCGTGCTGATCCTCGGCGAGACCGGCACCGGCAAGGAGCTGATCGCCCAGGCCATTCACGCCCTGAGTGCCCGCCACGACCACGAGATGGTGAAGGTGAACTGCGCCGCCATTCCGACCGGCCTTATCGAGAGCGATCTCTTTGGCCACGAGAAGGGGGCCTTTACCGGCGCCCTGACCCAGCGCATCGGCCGCTTCGAGCGGGCCCACAAGGGGACCCTGTTCCTCGACGAAGTGGGGGATATGCCGCTGGACTTGCAGCCCAAACTCTTGCGGGTATTGCAGGAGCACGAGCTGGAGCGGGTGGGCAACAGCAACCCCATCGCAGTGGATGTGCGGCTGGTGGCCGCCACCAACTGCGATCTGCTCTCCATGGTCAAGAACAAGCGTTTCAGAAGTGATCTCTACTACCGCCTCAATGTCTTTCCCATCGAGCTGCCGCCCCTGCGGGAGCGGCGCGAGGATATTCCGCTCTTGGTCAATTTCTTTATCAAGAAGATCGCCAAGCGGATGCGCCGCACCATCACCTCGATCCCCGCCGATGCCATGAAGATGTTGGTGTCGCTCCCCTGGTACGGCAATATCCGCGAGCTGGAGAACGTCATCGAGCGCGCTGTGGTGATGACCCGCGGTCATGTGCTCAACCTCTCGCCGGAGGAGCTGATGCCCCTCAAGGGCTACCACAAGATTGAGACCCTGGTTTATGACGAGCCCGCCACGCCGCTCTTTGCCGAGGATGGGCCGACCGATGAGCGAGAGGCGATCATCGCCGCCCTGCGCGACTGCAACGGCATCGTCGCTGGCGAACGGGGGGCGGCCAACCGCCTCGGCATGAAGCGCACCACCTTGCTTTCGAAAATGAAGCGGCTCGGCATTTCGGCCAGAGATCCCGAGATCATTGACGGGGTTGCACCATGAGAGAGCTACTTGAGCTTGAGGTGCGTGACGAGCTTAGCGAGCAGAGCGAACAGAACGAGCTGGCCCGCTGCGCCATCCATCGCGAGGTGGTGCACTACCGCGCCGATACCTTGACCTGCGACAGCGAGATGGCGCTCCCCTCCGAGACGCCGGTGGCGCTGGTCTACAACGGCATCGCCCACAGCGTGATGATGTGTTCGGCCTCCGATCTGGAGGATTTCGCCATCGGCTTTTCGCTATCCGAGGGGATCATCGACAGCCTGCTCGATATCCACGACATCGAGCAGATTGATGGCTGTCAGGGGATTGAGCTGCATATCACGTTGGCCAATCGCTGCATTCATCGCCTCAAAGAGAAGCGGCGCACCCTGGCGGGCCGTACCGGTTGCGGCATCTGCGGCAGCGAGAGTCTGGAGCAGGTGATCCGCACCCAGCCAAGCTTGCCCGACAGCCAGCGCCTAGCGGTGGGCCATATCGACAAGGTGCTGAGCGCGCTGCGCCCGCTCCAGCTATTGGGTCAGCGTACCGGCGCCACCCATGCGGCTGTGCATCTGGATGGTGAGGGCAATATTCTCGCCATCCGTGAGGATGTGGGGCGCCATATTGCGCTGGACAAGCTGGTGGGCCATCTGTGCCGCAGCGGTCGGCGGGATGGCGCCATTCTGGTAACCAGCCGCGCCAGCTTCGAGATGGTGCAAAAGTGCGCCAGCGCCGGAGTGGAAATATTGCTCGCTATCTCTGCCGCCACCGAACTTGCGGTCGAGCGGGCCGAGCAGACCGGGCTCACCCTGGTAGGTTTTTGCCGCCCCGGGCGGGCCGAGATCTACAGCGGCTGCCAGCGCATTCTGCTCAAGTAATGGCAAGGCCGTGAACCCGTTAAACGGGTCATAAAAACAGGCAATGAAAAAGGGCGGGGAGTGTGACTCCCCGCCCTTGTTGTATCTGCTGCTGTAGCGGCTTAGCGTGCCAGCAGGATACGCAGCATGCGGCGCAGCGGCTCGGCGGCGCCCCACAGCAGCTGGTCACCCACGGTAAAGGCGGCCAGATACTCAGGGCCCATATTGAGCTTGCGCAGACGACCCACCGGAATGCTGAGGGTGCCGGTGACGGCAGCCGGAGTCAGCTCGCGAGCTGTGATATCGCGATCGTTGGGGATCACTTTTACCCAGTCGTTGTGGGCAGCCAGCAGGGCTTCGATCTCCGCCAGCGGCACATCCTTTTTCAGCTTGATGGTGAAGGCCTGGCTGTGGCAGCGCAGGGCGCCGATCCGCACGCAGAGACCATCCACCGGAATAACGGCGTTCTCGATACCCAAAATCTTGTTGGTTTCGGCCTGACCCTTCCACTCTTCACGGCTCTGGCCGTTGTCGAGCTTGGTATCGATCCAGGGGATAAGGCCACCGGCCAGCGGTACGCCGAAGTTGTCCACCGGCAGGGTGCCGGAGCGGGTCTTCTCGGTGATCTTGCGCTCGATATCGAGGATGGCGGAGGCAGGGTCGGCCAGCTCGACCGCCACTTCATCACGCAGCATCCCCATCTGGGTGACCAGCTCGCGCATATGGCGGGCACCACCACCGGAGGCAGCCTGATAGGTGGCCACGCTCACCCACTCCACCAGATCGGCCTTGAACAGGCCGCCGAGGGCCAGCAGCATCAGGCTGACGGTGCAGTTGCCGCCAACGAAGGTCTTGATGCCATCGTTCAGGGCCTGCTCGATGACGTCGCCGTTGACCGGATCCAGAATGATGACGGCGTCTTTCTCCATCCGCAGGGAGGAGGCGGCGTCAATCCAGTAGCCCTGCCAGCCAGCGGCTTTCAGGCGCGGATAGACATCCTTGGTGTAGTCGCCGCCCTGGGCGGTGATGATGATATCCTGCTTGGCCAGCGCCTCGATATCGAAGGCGTCTTGCAGAGTACCGGCATCGACGCCGAAGTTGGGAGCGGCCTCACCGGCCTGGGAGGTGGTGAAGAATGTGGGTTGAATATGGGCGAAATCCTGCTCTTCCTGCATCCGGCTCATCAGAACCGATCCCACCATGCCACGCCAACCGACCAAACCTACTTTTTTCATATTGTCCTACCCTGGATTGCTGCTAAAGAAACTCGTGGTGACACCCGTAACCCCTTGTCTGGCGACGCCTGTTTACAAGCGGTTTACAGGCCATTTAAAAAATATGCGCTGCGAAAAATGCGTCTATCCACATTACGGATTGTGACGGCTTGCGCAAGTCGAATTGCGCAATATTCTGTGCCGTTTGCTGCATTAACCGGCAGCCAGAGCACCGCTCAGGCAGACGGGGAGGGAGAAGGTCAACATCAGACGAAAAGGCCACCGTTTTTGGCGGTGGCCTGTCAATAAAGCGGTTGAGAACGTCCTCTGCTGTTGTCTGGGGGCGCAGTTGGCGAGTGAAACAGCCCGACAGCGTAGGCGCTTAGCCGTAACGGGCGAGAGTCAACCCCTCATCGCTGATGGCGGGTTCGCTGCCGCTGATAAGATCGCACAGAAGCTGACCCGAGCCGGCCGCCATGGTCCAGCCCAGGGTGCCGTGGCCGGTATTGAGCCAGAGACCGGGAATGGGGCTGGGCCCCACCAGCGGGGTGCCGTCCGGCGTCATGGGACGCAGGCCGGTCCAGAACTCGGCCTTGCTGATATCGCCCCCTTCGGGGAAGAGATCGCCGACCACCATCGCCAGAGTGTCGTGGCGTCTCGGGTTGAGGGCGAGGTTGTAGCCCGACAGCTCCGCCATGCCGCCGACCCGGATCCGCTCGTCAAAACGGGTGATGGCCACCTTGTAGGTTTCATCGAGCACGGTACTGCGCGGCGCGGCCTCGGCATTGATCATCGGCAGGGTGAGGGAGTAGCCCTTGACCGGATAGACCGGCAGCTCCAGCCCGAGCGGGCGCAGCAGCGGCCGTAAAAAGCCGGTGGCATAACTGCCGAGCGCGCAGACGATGGCATCGGCGCGATAGCGCTGCTCGCCCGCCCGCACCGCCACGGCGCGGCCGCGGGCTTGCTCAATCTCGTCGATGTCGCAGTTGAAGACGAACTTGACCCCGAGCTTCTCGGCTTCAAGGGCAAGGGCCTTGGTGAAGCGGAAGCAGTCGCCGGTCTCGTCGCCGGGCAGACGCAGGCCGCCGACGATTTTGCCGCGCACCCGCGCCAGCGCAGGCTCTACCACTTCGCAGCCGCTGGCATCCAGCGACTGGTAGGGGACGCCGTATTCCTCCAGCACCTCGATATCGCGCTGGCTGGCATCGAGCTGGGATTGGCTGCGAAACAGCTGCAGGGTGCCGAGCTGGCGCCCTTCGTAATCGATGTTGAGCTCGTCACGCAGCCGCTTCATGCAGTCGCGGCTGTATTCGGCCAGACGCACCATGCGCCCCTTGTTGGTGGCGTAGGCGGTCGGGGTGCAGTTGGCGAGCATTCTGAGCATCCAGCGAAGCTGGAAGGGGTCGGCGGTGGGGCGCACGGTGAAGGGGGCATGCTTTTGCAACATCCATTTTGCCGCCTTGAGGGGAATGCCGGGGGCCGCCCAGGGGGCCGCATAACCCGGGGATATCTGCCCGGCGTTGGCATGGCTGGTTTCAAGGGCGACGCCACCTTGTCGCTCCAGCAGAGTCACCTTGTGACCCGCTTTGGCCAGATACCAGGCGCTGGTTACCCCAATTACGCCGCCACCGAGAACCACTATCTCCATATCGTCTTTCCTTGACTGATCTCCTGATGTGGCCACCACCATAATCAGCCGCCACAGGATATTCAACCGCTCTACGCAGGATTGGGATCTCCGTCTGCTTGCCAGTCACAAGCTGGTGTTTGGTGCGATGGTGAGCCTGATTGCCAGCGTAAATCGCTGCGCTGTTGTCAGGGGCATCTGTCAGGGAACATGGCCCGCTTACAACTGCTCCAGCTGGATTAGGTAGTGCTCCGCCGTTGCTAGAATAGCCTGCTGTTGTTCGGCAGCTTGGCCATCCCAGTTGGCATAGGGGAGGGCGAGGCGGGGATTGCCGCCCAGTTTGTCCCGATTGCGCCAGAGAAAGTGCCAGTAGAGGCTGTTGAAGGGGCAACTACCGTCGCCGTGGCGGGCTTTGACCTGATAGTGGCACCCCTTGCAGTAGTGGCCCATCCGCTCGAGATAGGCGCCGCTGCTGGCGTAGGGCTTGCTGCCCATCAGGCCGCCATCGGCAAACTGGCTCATGCCGCGGGTGTTGGGCAGCTCGACCCACTCGATGGCATCCACATAGATGCCGAGATACCAGGCATCCACCTCGTCAGGATCGAGCCCCGCCAACAGGGCAAAGTTGCCGGTCACCATCAGCCGCTGGATATGGTGGGCGTAACCGTGCTCAAGAGACTGGCCAATGGCGTGACGCACGCAGGCCATCTTTGTTTCTCCATTCCAGAAGAAACCGGGCAGCGGCCGGTTGGCCACGAGAAAATTGGTCTGCTTGTAGTCGGGCATCTTCTCCCAGTAGAGGGCACGGACAAACTCGCGCCAGCCGAGGATCTGGCGGATAAAACCCTCCACCTGCGCCAAGGTGATGGTGGCCTGATTGGCCTGCCAGTGGGCTTCGGCGGCGCGGATCACCTCAAGCGGATGAAGCATCTTGCTGTTGAGGGAAAACGACAGTCGGCTGTGAAACAGACTCCAGCCCCGCTCGCTCAGGGCATCCTGATAGCGGCCAAAATGAGGCAGGCAGTGGGCCAGAAAATAGGCCAGCAGCTCGCGACTCTGGCGCCTTGTGATGGGCCACGGCAGTTGGCGGGCATCCGCCTTGCCGATGGTGCTGACCCCGTGGCGGGTCAGCATGGCATCAATCTCGCTCACCTCGTTGGCAAAGGTGAGGGGTTCCGGGATCGGCTGACGCTCCGGCAGCTTGGCGCGGTTCTCGTCATCAAAATTCCAGCGCCCGCCAAGGGGTTGGCCGCGCTCATCAAGCAGCACCCTGTATTGCTTGCGCAGGGCGCGGTAGAAGAACTCCATCCGGCTGTGGGGATAGCGCTGCCAGCCATCGCGGGGGGTGAGAAAATGTTCGCTCTCCACCTCGGTGGCAGGGATGGCAAGGCCCGCTGCCCAGCTTTTCAACTGGCTGGCGAGGCGCCACTCGTCCGGGCTCTGCCAGGCAAAGCTGTCGGCCTGATGCGCCGCGATTTGGGCTGCCAGCAAGCCGGGCAAGTCGGGCCAGCGGGCACTCTCATCAAGGGTCAGGTAACAGACGCGGTGGCCCGCCTTGCCAAGGGCCGCTGCGAAGGCGCGCATGGCGGCAAAGAAGGCCAGCACCTTCTGGCGATGGTGGCGGCAGTAGTCGGTCTCCTGGCGCAGCTCCGCCATTAGATAGCAGGTTGCCGGATCCGGGGTGCGAAACCAGCTGTGAGCGGCGTTCAGCTGATCGCCGAGAATCAGGCGCAGCTCCATCAGGCTGGCTCCCCCTCAGGTTGCTGGCTGCGGTGACGAGCGTGGCGACAGCGTTCGCTGCAGTAGCGAACCTCCTCCCAGCTGCGCGCCCACTTGCGCCGCCAGCTGAAGGGGCGCTGGCAGAAGGGGCAGATCTTCTCGGGCAGATGGGGTTTGCGATGCATGATGGCTACGGCCTTGGCTGATGGGGGATGTGGCGTGTGGGTAGGGAGAATAACGAACCGGGGGCGTGGACGGATCAACCTCACTGCCAGTTTGCCGCGCAGATGCCCACTTTGTGAGCGGGCGCACAGCCCGTCAGTGCACTCCTTGTTTGCCAATTAACCAGCCGTTAACGTGGCGAGGCTGCCCGTTGGCAGCATCCATCAATGGATCTTGTTGGCCACCGACTGTCTACAACCGATATGGAGGGGAGTGATGCCAATCATGACAGCTACGCCCCGGGCAGCTTGCCTGCTCGCCCACTGGTATACCCGGGATCCCATTCTCACCTTCGACTTTCCTCACCGCTGATTGGCGGCACCCGCCGTTTGAATTTGTCAGCCGGACGACCCTGATCGCCTCGGCCTCTTTACCAATTCCAATTTCAAACACACTGGCCTTGCGCCGGTGAGGAGTCTTTTATGCGTCGTATACCCGAGCCGTTTCGTATCAAGATGGTCGAGCCCATCAAACAGACCACTGGCGCCGAGCGTCGCGCTGCCCTCGAGGCCGCTGGCTGGAACCCCTTCCTGCTGCTGGCCGAGGATGTCTATATCGATCTGCTGACCGACAGCGGCACCGGTGCCATGTCCGATCGCCAGTGGGCCAGCATCATGATGGGGGACGAAGCCTATGCGGGCAGCCGCAACTTCGTCGAGCTGGAGCGCACGGTGCGCGAGATCTTTGGCTACCAGCATGTGATGCCCACCCACCAGGGGCGCGGGGCCGAGCAGATCCTCTTCCCCGAGCTGGTCAAGCGCTGTAAGGGCAAGGCGCCGGTCTTCATCTCCAACTACCACTTCGACACCACCAAGGCTCACGTGGAGTTGGCTGGGGCGCGGGCCATCAACCTGCTTACCCCGAAAGCCCTCGACACCACGGCCCCCTATGCCTGGAAAGGGGATTTTGATCTCCCTCGCCTGACCGACACCATCGAGACCTTGGGGGCCGACAACGTGGCCGGCATCATCATCACGGTGACCTGCAACAGCGCCGGTGGCCAGCCGGTCTCCATGGCCAATATGGAGTCGGTTTCCGAACTGGCCCGTCGTCACCAGATTCCGGTGGTGATCGACGCCGCCCGCTTTGCCGAGAACGCCTGGTTTATCAAGGAGCGGGATCCGGCTTATGCCAAGCGCAGCATCAAGGAGATAGTGCGCCAGATGTTCGCGCTGGGGGACATCTTCACCATGTCGGCCAAGAAGGATGGGCTGGTCAATATCGGTGGGCTCTGCTGCTTCAGGGAAGATCTCGACCTGTTCCGCGCGGTGCAGGTGCGCTGCGTGGCGATGGAGGGGTTTGTCACCTATGGCGGCCTCGCCGGGCGGGACATGGCGGCGCTCGCCATCGGCCTGCGCGAGGGGATGGATGAGGAGTATCTCACCTACCGTATCAGTCAGGTGGCCTATCTCGGCGAGCGGCTGGTCGAGGCGGGGATCCCCATCCAGACCCCCACCGGCGGCCATGCGGTCTTTGTCGATGCCAAAAAGCTGCTGCCCCATATTCCGGCCGAGCAGTTCCCGGCCCATGCGCTCGCCTGCGAGCTCTATCTGGAAGGGGGTGTGCGCGGGGTGGAGATCGGCTCCCTGCTGCTGGGGCGCGATCCCGCCACCGGCAAGCAGGAGGCGGCGGACTTCGAGCTGCTGCGTCTCACCATTCCGCGTCGGGTCTACACCCGGGATCACATGGACTATGTGGCCGACTGCCTGATCGCGGTGAAAGCGCGGGCCAGCGACATTCGCGGGCTCACCTTTGACTACGAGCCGCCGCTGCTGCGCCACTTCACCGCGCGGCTGAAACCTGTCTGATCAGCAACCGGTCAGACTGGGTGATCAACCGCGCCAAGCAGTGAGGATCACCGGCTGCTCCCGGTTAAACGGCCCAGTAAAAAAGCCCCCGCACCAAGGTGCGGGGGCTTTCGTTTATCTAAGCAAAGTCGGGTCAGACCGCCTGATACTCCAGCTCGACCGAGCCCAGCGCCTTGAGGGTGGACTGGGCGGAGTCACGCTGGCTGATCTGGCCGTTTTTGTTCTCCAGCAGCACGGCGCGGCGGATGGTGGCGAGATCTTCGCCGTTAAGCACCGCATGGGCGCAGGCCATCTGCATCGGCGGCAGGCTGGGGTTGAAGGCGGCGTTCTCGGCGTAGCGGCCAGAGAAGATGCGGCCATCGGCAAACTGCAGCGCCACCGCGGCATAGCCCTGACTGTAGGGGGCGTAGCTTTGACGGGCTGCGGCCAGCGCGGCTTGCCACAGCGGATCTTCGCTTTGAAGTTCAAGCTCTGCGTGATCCTGCGGGCTCATCAGCGCATCAGTGATGTCGAGATCTGCCGGGCCAAACGAGTGGGGTAGGAAGGATTGCAGGGCGCTCAGGTCATCGGGCAGGGAGACTTTAAGGATCTTGGCGGTGCTCAGCTCGTTCATGAACTGACGGCAGTGGCCGCAGGGGGTGTAGTTGACGGTGATTTCAGAGATCCCGGTCTCACCACCCAGCCAGGCGTTGGAGATGGCGGACTGCTCGGCGTGAACCGAGTGGAACAGACCTTGCCCAGCAAACTCCATGTTGGCACCGAAGTACCAGCTGCCGCTCAGGCCGCAGGCGATGGCACCGACATAAAACTTGGAGATGGGCGCCACCGAGCAGGCAGCGGCCAGTGGCAACAGGGCGAGGCGCAGGGCGCGATCATCGAGACCTGTGGCGGCTTTCAGGGTGGCGACTTGCTCCGGCGTGAAGCGGGCGTTGAAGTCGGCACTATCCAGCATGGGCTGCACGGCTGCTTTGAGCGGGGCAGAGAGGGTATCGAATGGCTTGGCAAAACGGGGATGCATAGTGTGTCCTCAAAGGCCAATTGGGCGGCCATTGTAGGGAGCAAGCTCGGGTAAATGTGTGAGCAGGCTCACGCCCTGATGGGCAAACGGAGGGGGATGGTAATGGAAACGTTTGTCTTGTGCAAATTGTGCGGCAGGTCGCACCCCGACAGCGCTGCAGAGCTGTCGGGGTGGCTAATCATCGGTCAGGTGAGCCAGTGATAGATGGCAAAAAGGAGGGGCGCGACGGCAGCGGTGAGGATACCGCACACCACCATGGCGAGCGAGGCAAAGGCGCCTTGGGTGATCCCCTTCTCGGCGGAGGTGGCGGTGCCGATGGCGTGGGCACAGGCCCCCATGGCGAGCCCTTGTGCTTCCGGGTCGGTCACTTTGAACAGTTTGAGCAGCGGGTAGCCGATCAGGGCACCGACAATCCCCACCACCACCACCACGGCGGCCGCGATGGCGGGAATGCCGCCGATGGACTGGCTGACGCTCATGGCGAGCGGGGTGGTGATGGATTTGGTGGCAAGGGAGGCGAGCAGTGCCGGATCTGTGCCCATAAAGTGACCGATCAGCAGGGTTGTGCACACCGAGATCAAGACGGAGGCGAGGGTACAGATTAGGATGGGCTTGAGCTTGGCCTGGATCTGGCGCGCCTGCTGATAGAGCGGCAGCGCCAGCGCCACCACGGCGGGCTCCAGCAGCATGGTAATGGGGCTGCTGCCGCGCTCGTACTGCTCAAGGGGCAGATCGAGCCAGAGCAGCAGGCCAATGATCACCGCGGTCGGCACCAGCACCGGGTTGATGATGGGCCAGGGCAGGCGGCGATAGAGGGCGCGGGTAGCAAAATAGAGCGCGAGCGTTAAGGGAATGGCGAGCCAGAAGATCATTTGTTCATCCTCTGGTAGAGCCGACCGACGGTGGCGAGGATCAGCACGATCCCGAGCACGATGCAGAGCATGATGACGCCGAAGGATTGGCGCAGGGGCTCAAGCCAGGCCACCAGTCCGACCGCAACCGGCACGAACAGCACGCCCATGTGGCGCAGCAGCAAGCCAGCGCCCAGCTCGACCCAGTGCAGCTTGATCAGTTGCAGGGAGAGCAGCACGAACAGCAGCAGCATGCCGATGATGCTGCCGGGAAAGGCGAACGGCAGGATGGCTGCCACGGATTTGCCTGCCAGCAGGCAGGCGACGATGACCATAAAGTCACGAAAGTACAGCAAGGCGCGTTGCGCGATCACGTGAACCTCATCGACTGGGAAGAAAAATCGCAGTTTACCAGAGAGGCCGGGTCGCGGCATTAAAACAATAACAACTGAAATCAGTTCGTTTGAAGCTGATTTGTATGCAGATTATCTGTTGAACATCGTCTGATAGAACCCTTTTTCGAACTACAAGGAGTAGTGATGACATCCCTCTTGTCCCGAGTTCGCCAGCTGACGAACGATAATGCGTTGCCACCCCATCTGCTGCAAACCCGTCAGTGGGAAGGGCCCTTGTGTCGGGTGCGACTCGACAACACCGGCGCTGATGCCACTCCGGTTGAGCGCTGGGTGCTGTTTGACGGCAAGCTTGGCCTGCCGGTGGAGAGCGCCATCTATGGCGAAGGATTCCAGATGCTGGCCCAGACCATGGGTTGCTGGCAATCACCGCAACATGTCGGCCGTTGCCCCGATGCCAGCGTCTATCGCATCACCGATGACAATGGCTTTCACACCATTCACAACCTGTTGCTGGTGGAGCATGGCAAGGGGTGGTTGCTGCTCGCCTTTGCCAGCTGCCACCGTTTTGGCGGGGAGTTTCGCCTCTACCCCGATGGTCGCTTGCAGATCCTGATGAATTGCGAAGGGCGGGAACTCGCGGCCGGTGAGCACTGGCAGAGCGAGGCGCTGATCTGCCTCGAAGGGGCGGAGCGCGAGGATCTGCTGGACGAGTTGGCACGGCTGATCGAGGCTGAGCACGGCTCGCTGATCGGCAAGGTGAGTGAGCGCCCGAGCGGCTGGTGCTCCTGGTATCACTACTACGCCGAGGTGAGCGCCGCCGATATTCGCGAAAATCTGCAGGTGCGTGCCGAGCGTTTCCCAGCCCTGCGTTACGTGCAGATCGATGACGGCTATCAGGCCAAGATGGGCGACTGGCTCACCCCGTCGGCCAAGTTCGAGCAGGGGGTGGCATCACTGGCTGAGGAGATCAAACAGGCTGGCTGCGAGCCTGCCCTCTGGGTCGCTCCTTTTATTGCAGAGCCCGGTTCGCAGGTGTTTCAGGATCACCCCGACTGGTTTGTGAAGGGGGATGACGGCTTGCCGCTGCCCTCAGAGCGGGTTACCTATGGTGGTTGGCGCTGTACCCCCTGGTATGTGCTGGATGGTACCCACCCCGAGGTGCAGGCGCACCTTGAGCAGGTGTTCCGCACCCTGCGCGAACAGTGGGGTATCCACTACTTCAAACTCGATGCCAACTTCTGGGGCGCCATCCACGGTGGCCGTTTCCACGATCCGGCTGCCACCCGGGTTGAAGCCTATCGGCGCGGTATGGCCGCCATCCTGCGTGGTGCAGGTGAAGGCGCTTTCCTGCTCGGTTGCAATGCCCCCATTTGGCCAAGCCTTGGGTTGGTGCACGGCATGCGGGTGAGCGATGACGTGGAACGCAACGGCCACCGCTATCGCCAGATCGCTCGCGAAGCCTTCTGCCGCGCCTGGCAGAACGACAAGCTCTGGGCCCTCGACCCCGACTGCATCTGCCTGCGGGATCTACCGAGCCAGCAGGCAAGCAAGGCGGATTACAGCTTCCATCTGGCAGCGCTGGTGGCGAGCGGCGGCATGATGCTGGCTGGTGATCGACTGCAAGATCTCGATGAGGAGCAGGCGGCGCAACTGCATAAGCTGCTTGCGCTCTGCGCAGCCCGAGCACCCTCTGCCCGTTTCGAGTCGATGGACTTTGCCTGCGGTGAAGTGAGCCTTCCCGAGGGTGGCACTCTGCTCTGCCTGTTCAATTGGGAGGGGTTACCACAGGAGTTTCTGTTGCCGGAAGGGGGAACCGATTTTTGGCAAGAGCAGGCTGTCGGCACAACCGTAACCCTGCAAGGGGGTGAGGGGCGGGTGATCCGCTACGCCTGATAAGGCGCATCTCTCAAAAAACTCAGGCTCCTTCGGGAGCCTGAGTTTTTGTGATTTGGGAGACGGTATCAGTAACGCCACTCGACCCCGACGGCGTATTTGGCGGAGCCATAGCCCGGGATGTCGCTGCCGGAGGCGATCGCCTTGAGGGTCAGCAACGGGGTGATGGGTACCCCCAGACCAAAGCCGATGGCCAGCTGATCATTGGGGTTCCCCATCAGATCGACCCGCATCACTCGATAGAGGGACATATCCTCGCTCAGGTGCATATAGGCCTGAGACGCGCGGTTATAGACCTGACCAAACACCTCCAGCTGGAAACCGGACTGGGCACTGATGGCAAGCGGCACCCCGACAAACTTGTACAGATGGGAGCGGTTGAAGTAGCTGTTGGTGATCTGGGGGGTGAAGTCAGTCTGCTGATAAAGAGTGTTGAAATTCTGTTCTACGATGCGATAGGTCTGCTCGGGCAGGCGAGCAAGATAATCCGGCACATCGAACCGGTATGCGGCGTTGGCTGCCAGCGGCAGCAGGGTCAGTAATCCGAGCAGTGCGTGGTGACGAGGCATCAGCAAATGGCTTCCGTTCGGCCAAAGAGATTACTTGCTTGGGATACATCCGCTCAGGATGTCGCAAGATATTGGTTTTTGGGAAAATCCCCTTCGTCATTATGACCTGAAGAAGGGGGCTGGCGGGAAGGATTTAGTGTGAAACTACTCACAACTCATAAATCTTCCAGATAACGATAGAGACTCTTGAGAATCGCAAAGTTCCGTTCGTTACTCTGGTTCTGCTCTGCCAGCGCCTCGAGACGGGGCACATAGTCCGGCAGACGGCGGCTGAAGTAGTCGCTGCAGTGCAGGCGCCAGCGCTTCTGCTCGGTTTCGCTCAGAGTGTGTGGCCAGTTGCGGGCGCGGTAGCGGAACAACATCTCCGGCAGCCGCGCGTCGGTAAAGGCAAACTCCCGCTCACCCAGCAGATCTGCGGGGGTAGCGCGCACCAGATCCATGGTGGACTTGTCGCCGTGGCCAAAGAAGCCGGCGTAGAGTTGGGTATCAGGGTCGCTGTCATTGCTGCCGGCGAACTCCTGATTAAACACTTCCACCAGTTTTTCCCGCACCTCCGGGTGGGCGCGCAGCAGATCCAGGCTCTTGCGGCACTGTTCCCGGTCGATGCCAAGCTGGTCGGCGCGCTCCGCCGTCAGGGTAGCGGCCGGCGCCAGCACCGGGCACTTGTTGATATGCACCAGCTTCACTGGGATGCTGGCCAGATCCCCCAGCTCCTCTTTCTTGGTATAGAGGCGCTCGCGGATCTCCTCGCTGGTGAGCTCGATAAGCGGGGTCGGATCGCGGGTCAGATCCACCATGATCACCGCGTTCTGGTTGGTAGGATGCCAGGCGAGCGGCGAAACCCAGCTCACACACCCTTGCCAGGGGGAGAACATGCCGGAGACGTGCGCCAGCGGCTTCATGGTCACCACGTCAATCAGCGCCTTCACCTTGTTTTTGTTGCGCAGATCAAAGAGATAACCAAACAACTTGGGTTGGGCTTTTTTCACCAGCTTGGCCATCTCGATAGTGGCCAGCACGTCCGAGAGCGCATCGTGGGCATTGGCATGGGCCACGCCGTTGGCGACTGTCAGCTTCTCCAGCCGGAAACTCGGCTTACCCTCCTCGTCAAAGGCCCACTCGATCCCCTCCGGCCGAAGGGCATAGCAGGCCCGCAGCATGTCGAGGATGTCCCAGCGGGAGTTGCCGTTTTGCCAGCTGTAGGCATAGGGGTCATAGAAGTTGCGATAGAGGGTGTAGCGGGTCACCTCATCATCGAAGCGGATGCTGTTGTAGCCAAGCACGCAGGTATTCGGCGTGGCGAACTGCTCGTGGATCTGGCGAATGAAATCCGCCTCGCACAGCCCATCCTTCATCGCCTTTTGCGGCGTGATACCGGTAATGAGGCACGCCTCCGGATCCGGCAGGTAGTCCGCTGGCGGTTTGCAATAAATCACCAGCGGCTCGCCAATGATGTTGAAATCCGCATCGGTGCGAATACCGGCAAACTGCGACGGCCTGTCCTTGGCGGGGCTGATGCCGAAGGTTTCGTAGTCGTGGAAATAGAAGGTAGGATTTGTCTGCTGGTTCATTTCGTGGTTCTGAATTGTGTCTATATGCTTGAAAAACAAGTCGTTATACGGAGTGTTATCTCAGATTGTCTCACTTTGTCCGATCTTGATTCAGTCCGTTTCAGACCAGTTTGGTACATATCTGTGTACACGTTAGGACGCGTTAATGTGTCAGTGAAAAATCAGATGACCAGTCACAGGAGAGTCATATGCCACTTACTGATACGAAGCTACGGGCCCTCTATGGTAAGCCCTACTTTGGCAAGACGGAATTGTCAGACCGTGATGGACTGTCAGCTCGGGTCACCGAGCGAGGCACCATCTCGTGGCAATATCGCTATCGCTGGCAAGGAAAAGCAGCGAGACTCAAAATTGGACGCTATCCCGACCTTAAACTCGCTGATGCCAGGGCGTTGATCCCTGCTATCCGTGGCGCTCTTGAACGTAATGAACATCCCAGAGTTTTCTGGGATAAACTCCACCAGAAGCATGATGTCACCCTGAAACAGTGCTGCGAGCATTTTCGTGAGCACCATTTGCCCAAGCTGCGGCCTCGTACGGTCATGCTCTATGAGCATACCATGCAGCGCTATTTCGAACCTCTGTTTATTGGTATTCCGGTGGAACAGATCCCGTTTTCGAGCTGGCTGGAGTGGTTTGATAAGATTGGCAAGAAAAAGCCGAAAAACGCAGGGCATTTATTGCGCAGGTTAAAATCCATACTTAGTTTTTGTATTCGGCGTAATCTCATTGGCGGCTCCCCGGTGCTGCAATTACGCACCGAAGATGTGGGCTCTCAACCTGAGAGAGGCTCTCGTGTGTTGACCATGCGTGAACTCGCTCAGATTTGGATTGCATTTGAACAGAGCAGGGCCAGCCGCGGATTAAAATTGGCAGCCAAATTGGTGATCCTACTTGGCTGTCGCAGCGGCGAGGCATTGGGTGCGCAGTGGAGTGAGTTTAATCTGGAGGAGCGAATTTGGACGGTTCCCGCTGCTCGAGCCAAATGTGGTGCGCCAATACGTCGGCCTATTCCTGGCAGGGTGATGATGTTGCTGCAAGAAGCGGCAGCGAGATCTCGGCTAAGGGGAGGGCCAGTATGTCGCTCGCCAGTGAATCCAAAAAGATCGTTGAGCAGTGCGTCTCTGATCCAGTTAGCAGAGCGTGTTCGAGATAAACTGGATCTGCCGTATTGGCGTATGCACGACATGCGTCGAACGTTGAGTACGCGTTTATCGGAAGAGCGAGTTCTACCACAGGTCACAGAAAAAATGCTTGGTCACAGGATGGCGGGTGTCATGGCTATATACAATCTACATGACTGGATTGATGAGCAACGTGAGGCATATGAATTATGGGATAAAAAATTAATGGAGGCAGTAAAATCATTGCGGGAACTCTAAATATAACCGAACCAAAGTTGATGTAATTCATCATCTAAGATTAGTGATTTTCCCTTGACATCCAATTATTTATCGCTGCGACAGAATAAAAGCCCTTATTGATAGGTGGTGGGAACTTGTCTTCTTTAATCCATCTATACAGCGTCGATCTTGATATGCCAAGTTTTTTTAATAGTGTTTTTGTCCTTATTAGTGCTGGTTCATTGTTGTTCATATGGCCTCCTATTTTTTTAGGAGGTTAAACATGATTGGTATATGTGTCAATTTACCATATTTTTAGACGGCTTGCTTTTATGATATAGAAAAGCAAGTAGTCATTTTCATACTGCGAAAATCAATTCAATAATTGTTTTTGTGTATTATAAAAGCAATGGAAATGGCTATGGAACAATATGGCTTATGGTCATGATATGTAAATTTCAATAACATTTTTGACTCCTTTTAACTCTCGATGGTTGGGTATGGAGTGTGTTCGTGTTGTTAAGTCAACGGGTGGCTCTATTCATTATTGGTAGAGTTGAAAAAGCGATTGAATAGGTTAGCCACGAGGGGGTAATAAAAGTGGGGGTTAAGCAGAGAGTTAATAAAGTCTTTGTGTTTCATAGGATTGTGAATCCGTTCACAAATCATGACGCTTTTTTAAAAACATAATGTCACGCATTGCAAATTGGATTCGTTGGAGTATTGTTTGCGGTTTCATATGGTTATACTAGTTCCGGAGAAACTGTTGATGTCAAAGCTACTCCTTATGGCTGCAACCTTGGTTGCAAGCAATGTGGTGATGGCCACTACGGTTATTGATGTAAACGTAATGGTTCCTAAATCCATCGTTGATCAAGATGGTGCCGAAAAAGTGTTTAACACCATTCACCAGCGTGTAGCGGCTATGGACGAGTATTACACCAGTCAGCGCACCGGCATCGTCAAAAATGGCAATCCTCAGAACCTGCATTTCGAGGTGAAGCAGATCCTCGTTATGAGCGATACCGTCCTGAACCCGACGTGTAAAACAGGCTACTCAGCCGCGGTTGTTCTGCTCAACGAAAAGGTGATCGGTGTTCGTAGCTCTTATGGCCCGAACTTCGGCATCATGGCGCCTCCGCTGTGGGACGGTGTATGCACCAACGAGCAGGACATTCAAGACCTGACCTTCGCTGCGCACAGCTCTGGTGCCGATATGTGGATCACCACAAAGGGCGGCCCTGATGGCAAGTTTGATGGGATGGCTACTTCCGGCGCTGATTTTATGGTGAGTCGTTATGACACCACCCCTGATACCTACGCACATGAAGCCTTCCACCTGTTCGGCGCAGAAGATCTTTACAACCGTAAAGGTGCAGAAGGATTCTGCGACCAAGGGGGCATCTGGGCTGGTCGTCTGATGTGTGGTTACGGTGATCTGACCAAGAACAACATGTTCGGTGGCAGTCCTTCCGCCATTGACCAAGGGGATATTTACCCGTACGGCCCAAGCGAGAGATATTTGCTCCAAAACTTCTACAACAACCCTGACAGCCCTGATGCCGCTCGCCTGTTGACGATGCCTGATGGCAACCTCCGCGCTTACTACGGATGGACAAAAGGCACTGGTGCAGGCGTCATGCCGAGTGCAGACGTTGCTGATCGCACTTTCACAATGAAAGTAGACAGCACTACCCTGACCAATGCGAAGCCGTATATCGATGTTATCATCACTGCCTCTGGCACTGATGCTGCCGGTAAGCGTCTCTCTGTAGAGCTGTATAGCGAGTCTGGCAGCGCGGTTGTGGGCCAGCACTACAACGATGGTATCTCGCAACTGGTGCGCTTTGACCCGACTACTGGGCAGACTGCACTGGATGCAGCAGGCAACCCGACCTACACAGTGCGCGTGACAGCGCGTGACCTAGCGTTCGTCGGTGCCAAGAGCTTTACCCTCGGCCTGCGTAGCAGTACTGGCGGTAATGTGATTACCCAGCCAATCGTTATCACTGTGCAAGGTGCCAACACTGATGATGGTCGCAACGATGGTGGTGACAACGGTGGCGGTGGTTCGACAGGACCGATCTCATTGCTGACTTTGGTTATCTGCGGGTTGGTTCGCCGGCTTAAAATGTGTTGATAAGCCTTGTACCAATACCTTTTTTCATCATTATGGCAAGGTAGTCAAGCTGCGTTGGCATGGTAGGTCGCCAAAGCACCCAGATGTTATGAGTGTTGCCGAGAATAATTACGGGCGTCACCAAAACACGAATTCCGATTAAACGATTTATTACAGTCAAGGCTCCCGCCATGTCGGGAGCCTTTCTTATTTCTATCTCTCTTTGCCGGATGTGCGGAGAAGTCGGACATCATGGCGCAGGGTTAACTTGGTCGTATTTGTAGGTCTGCACTCTTGAGCTTGAAGGTACACCCTTGCTGGATGAGCTCCTCCCGATTTGCCAGCACCAGCGGGTAGAGCAGGGGATGTTGTTGATGTTCGCCGTTATAGCTCACTTGCATCCGTTCCAGTGCGTAATGCACCAAGGGGATCCGTTGGCTGATCAACAGCTGGTTCCCTGTCATCGCATAGTCTCTGGCAATGATGGCCTGTTGTCCTTCACTGAGCCCGGGATTGGGAACGACTACCGCAGTCACCTGGGTGTTCCACTCCAGATCCTGCTCCCGGCCGTGAGGAGAGGCATCCAGCAGATCCGGTTCGCCCCGAAAACGACTCATCACAAAATCCAGATATTCCCCTTTCTTCTCGCAGTAGGCACGTACGTGCCAGCGGATCCCGTCATAGACTAGGGTGTGGGGCACGATATTGCGGCCACTCTGCTCCTCTGAACTGAGGGATACGTAATCGACATCGACCCGCAGTTGGCCGCGCGCCGCCTGCACCAAACCCCGCACAATCTTGGGGTCGATATGGCGGTTCGGCACATCCAGGATTTCGATATGGCCGTAGCGCAAATCCATCAGCGGCAGCGTTAACAGGCCCGCTTCATGTTGGCGCTGGTGCTGCTTTTCACGGTGTAGCAGCATCAGGTACTCATCCACTTTTCCCTCACTAAAGCGCGGGACAAAGTGCTCTGTGGGTTTGTATCCCTTCAGGCTTCTGTCATAGACCAGCCCCTCCGGTGAGTAGTGGGTCAGGTAGTGGTTGATATCCCGTGACGCCTGTTGGCGACCGATATTGAAGGCGGTCATCAAATGATTGGTAGTCAGCCGTCCCTCCCACTGCAAGACGATCTCCAACAGACGAAAGCGCAGGGTTTGATCCCAGGTGAGCTCTTTGGGTGCCATACGTGCTCCAAAATGCGACATGTTTATGTAACCAGTATCGGCATGAGTATACAGACTACATATAATGAGTCCATCGAAATGAGCGCCAAAGGAGCATGTCATGAACGGGAAGCTGGATAGTGCTTACAGCCATCACGCCGCGTGCCGGATGCAGCAGCGCGGTATTGCTCCCGAGTTGGTAGAGCTGCTGCTGAACATCGGACGTTCTTCTTATCACCAGGGGCGCGAACTGGTTTATCTCGATCGCAAAGGAGTTGCCATGCTGCAAGCCGAGTACGGATTGCCAGCGGAATGCTGCCAGCGGCTGCGCCGTCACTATCTGGTCCTGCAAAACGGCGAGATTGTCACCGTCGGTCATAAAACCACTCACTTCAAACGCGATCGTCACTGAGGCGCTATGAACTCAAGTCTGTTATCAGGTCAGGCGGCCATGCCCCTGATCAGGGGGATCTATTGCTTGCTGTCAGCCGAGCGGGCCAAGGCGTTGACCGCTTTGCTTGCCCAAGGCGCGTGTCACCAAGGGGGTGAGACTTCACCACTGGCGGTGGTGACGGCATTGGCTATCCATGTCGAGCAACATCGACTGGATTGCACGTCACAGCCCATCTATCTGGGGCGTGAGCAACTGATGACCGGTGCAGCCGATTTGCTGGGGGAGGATGCCAGCTTTGAAGAACAGGATGCGTTTCGTCTGTTGGCGCTGCTACTCGACAAATTGCTGCGAGGAGGGCGTGGCAGCCGTCAGGCCAAGCTGGATGGACTCACGCCAAGCGTGATGGAGCAGCGGGCGCTGGCTGCCCGCTCCCCGAATAGCGGCGCTGTGGTCCGCGGCAGCTGGCGGCGCAAGTCACGCAATCAGCTGGGCCATGCCAGCTGGCTGGATGTGGTAGAAGCCGCCCTCTGGTGCTTCTGGCATGGTGACGATTTGGCAAGCGGCGAAGTGCTACTCGGTGTGCTGCTGGGCAGGGATGAACGGGTGCGGTTGGTCTATGGACTGTTAGCCGGGGCTTTCTATCTGTCAGATCGGACAGATTGAAGCCGCGGCGCCATCGTATCCCGCCATCCTGCGCCTGATTAACCTGCCAGCTCAACCACCGGATAACAGGCATCTCCCCACAGGGTATCGGGATGGGTCATCATCAACTCGATGATTACCGGTACCAGCTTGCCGAGCAGGTTGGCACAATCCTTCAGTTGTTTGCGATTGACCGAGCTGTTCCAGGTCGCACCGCCATGGATCAACTGGTTGCGCAAGGTATAGAGGCGGTTAAACACCACGCCCAGCAACTGTGGGGTGTTACTGCTGGCGAGGGCCTGGTTTGCCATCTTCTTGCCTTGTGCCAGCCGCTCCTTCCACTGGGCTTCGCTTATTTTGCCGCTGTGATAATCCCAGAAGCCTTGCAGTACAAACGGGGTATCCAGCAGTATGCGGATACTGCCAGAGAACTCCAGCCAAACCAGATGCTCGATCTTTTTGTGCTCATCCAGATAGCACAGTTTCTCCAGAAAGCCTTTGAAGGTCTCCTGTTCAGAGAGGCGACGATCGTCATCGATTTCAGTGGCATAAGCCGCATTGAATGCAATCCAGAGAAAGATAAAGCGGCCATCTTCATCTTCGGCCATTTCAGCACGTTGCAGCCAGCTTAAGGCACGATGAACTCGCAGGTTGAGGTTGCTGGGAGAGTGTTCACGCAGAGTCCGGTGACGAGTTTTCAACTGTTCAAAATTCAACGACGATCTCCTTCTCAATCAGATGAATAGCCAGCTTTGACAACCAGACTCTCTGTCCTGCTGCTTGATCATCAGGTTGATGAAGAACTGGCTGGAATAGCAATGTGGTGATAGCAGCGGCTACTTGCGGATGACACCCTTCAGCGTTGCAATGGCCAGCTCCACCATGGTGGCCGACGATTGTTCCAGTGGGGCATGGTGGCACTCGGGACAGGCCTCAAACCAGGTGTGGCCACGTACCATAACATCGCTCTTGGGTACAACCGTCTTGTGCCAGCCACATGTTGGGCAGCGATAAGTAGAAGGGGGTGGTTGTATCGGCATGATATCCCTCAAGCAAGTTCCATTTGGCCTAGAGTAACACGGCTCAAATTATTGCAGTGAGCTCCTTGTTCACACTCTTTAGAGTCAAAGTTGTATCCGCCTGAAAACACGACATGTGCAAAACCCCAGTATCGAAGCTGTGCGGCTGGCCCGGTATAGTCAGCCGAGTTCACATCAGAGGGGATATGCGATGAGAAACCAACACGGCTTTTGGTTAGCGACACGCCCGTTGTCATTAATCGCCCTGTTGCTGGGCCTAACGCCGCAAATCGTGTTTGCTGCAGACTGCACCTATCGGGAGAATGCGCTGGGCAATACTATCTACCAGTGTGATGATGGCAAACAGGGCACTCTGCGTGAGGATGCACTGGGCAACATCAAAGACTCGGGTACCGGCATTACCTGGCGCACCGATCCGTTGGGCAACCTCAAGGGCAGCGATGGCACCACCTACCGCAAAGACGCACTGGGCCATGTGCGTGGCAGCAATGCCAAAACCGGCGAACGGGTGACGTGGCGTGAGGATAGTCTCGGTAACCTGCGTGCCTCTGATGGCACCGTCTGCCGAACCAACGCGCTGGGGCAACTCAAATGCCGTGGCGAGAGTACGCCGCCAGCCTTGCTTGAAGGCAAATGATGGCTTTTGCAGCAAACGGTCGGCGCATCACCCTCTGATGTGATATCAGGCATGGTTGCAACGGGGCCAAGTGGGTAAACTCGTTGGCAATTTCTGGCACCGCAACCGGCAAAGTTGTGAATCTCTGCCTCTTTTCGTTTTCCCTGCGCCCTTGGCGCACACAGACTCTTATCGGAATACCTGACTCATGGCTATCAAGAAGAACGAACTCTACTCCTCCCTCTGGGCTGGCTGCGATGAGCTGCGCGGCGGGATGGATGCCTCCCAGTACAAGGACTATGTGCTGACCCTGCTGTTTGTGAAATACGTCTCCGACAAGGCCAAAGGCAACCCGTACGCCATGATCGAGGTACCAGCCGGGGCGAGCTTTGATGACATGGTGGCGCTCAAGGGCAGCAAGGAGATAGGCGAGGGGATCAACACCATCATCAGTGCGCTGGCGACCGCCAACGATCTGCAAGGGGTGATCACCATTGCCGACTTCAACGATGAAGACAAACTCGGCAAGGGCAAGGAGATGATCGACCGCCTCTCCAAGCTGGTGGCTATCTTCGAGGGGTTGGATCTGTCGGCCAACCGTACCGAAGGGGATGACCTGCTGGGTGATGCCTACGAATACCTGATGCGTCACTTTGCCACCGAGTCGGGCAAGTCCAAGGGGCAGTTCTACACCCCGGCCGAAGTGTCGCGCATTCTGGCCAAGGTGATTGGCATCAGCCGTCAGACCCCGCAAGATGCCACCGTCTACGACCCCACCTGTGGTTCTGGCTCTTTGCTGCTCAAGGCGAGCGACGAGGCCGGCCCCAAGGGACTGAGTATTTACGGACAGGAGATGGACAACGCCACCAGTGCGCTGGCGCGGATGAACATGATCCTGCACGACAACCCCACAGCAGCAATCTGGAAGGGCAACACCCTGGCCTCGCCCCAATGGAAGGAGGGCAACAACCAGCTCAAGACCTTCGACTTTGCCGTGGCCAACCCGCCCTTCTCCAACAAGAACTGGACCAGCGGCCTCGATGCCGAACACGACGAGTTCGGCCGCTTTGTCTGGGGCGTGCCGCCAGAGAAAAACGGCGATTACGCCTTCTTGCTGCACATCATCAAGAGCCTGAAGAGCACCGGCAAGGGTGCCGTGATCCTGCCCCACGGTGTGCTGTTTCGCGGCAATGCCGAGGCGCGTATTCGTGAGAACTTGCTCAAGCAGGGTTACATCAAGGGGATCATCGGTCTACCCGCCAACCTCTTCTACGGCACCGGTATTCCCGCCTGCATCATCGTCATCGACAAAGAGAGCGCCCACACCCGGGCCTTCAATGCTCTGGCTGACACTGAGCAAGGGCTGTTTATGATCGATGCCAGCAAAGGCTTTATCAAAGATGGCAACAAGAACCGGCTGCGCGAGCAGGACATCCACAAGATTGTCGACACCTTCACCCGTGGCCTGATCCTGGAGGGGTACAGCCGCTGGGTACCGCTTGGCGAGATCGCCCGCAACGACTACAACCTCAATATCCCGCGCTATATCGATGGCAGCGAAGGGGAAGACCTGCACGATCTGGCCGGTCACCTGCAAGGGGGCATCCCCGAGCGCGATATCGCTGCACTCGACCCCTACTGGCGGGTATTCCCGACCCTCAAGGCGACCCTGTTTGCACCGCTGCGACCCGGTTACAGTGAGGCGCGGGTCGCCGCGGCCAAGGTCAAGGGCACCATACTGGCCTGTGAGGAGTTTGCCCGCTTCAAACAGGCGGCGCTGGCGCCGTTCGCCCAGTGGTTTAGCGAGTGCCAGTTCGGCGAGTTTGCCAAGGGCGACTCGCCCAAGGCGCTGATCGACGAGGTGAGTGAAGCACTGCTTGAGCACTACCGCGCGAGCGCCGAGGCGACCGGTGAGCTGCTCGACCCCTACGCCATCTATCAGCTGCTGATGGACTACTGGCAGAACCAGCTGCAAGACGATCTATATGTCCTCTCTCAGGATGGCTGGCCAGCGGGTCGGGTCCTGCGCGAGCTGATTGCCGACAAGGGAGAAAAGATCAAAGAGAGCCCGGATCTGGTAATTGGCAAAGCCAAGTACAAGGCCGAGCTGATCCCACCCGCCTTGCTGGTGGCCCGCTTCTTTGCCAATGAGCAAAAAGAGCTCGATACCCTGCAAGTCGCGCTGGATGAAGCGAGCCAGGAACTGGAGAGCTTTATCGAGGAGCAGAGTGGGGAAGAGGGCGGACTGATCGAGGCGATGAACGACAAGGAGAAGGTGACCGCTGCCAGTGTCAAAGCGCGCATCAAGACCGCCACCGACAAGGAGGAACTGGCTCTGCTCAAGCAGGTGCAGCAGCTGTTTGATGCCGAAACCCGCGCCAAGAAGGCCCACAAAGAGGCCAGCGACGCCCTCGATAAAGCGGTGTTTGCTCACTACCCCAAGCTGCAGGATAACGAGATTAAAACCCTGCTGGTGGAAGACAAATGGCAAGCGAGCCTGCGCGGCGCGCTGGAGGCCGAGATTGAGCGAGTCACCCAGCGGCTTGCTAACAGGGTCAAGGAGTTAGAGGAGCGTTACAGCAGTTCCCTGCCACAGCTCACCAAGAGCGTCAGCGAGCTGGAAGCCAAGGTGGCGGCCCATCTGCAGGCCATGGGGCTGGAGTGGGCATAATGGCGGAACAGATGATTCAGCATAAAAAAGGCGAGAAGGTGGCCATGCAGGCTATCCCGACGGGCTATAAGCAGACCGAGGTTGGGGTTATTCCTGAGGATTGGAGCGTTGAATCCTTGAGCCAAGTAGCACAAATAACACGTGGGAAATTTAGTGCTCGGCCACGCAATGATCCTAAATTTTTCGGAGGCGACATCCCATTTATTCAGACTGGCGACATAACAAGATCAAACGGTTATGATGTTAACTTTTCTCAGACAATAAATGAACTTGGACTATCTGTAAGTAAGCTATTTCCTGCGGATTCTCTTTTTTTTACTATAGCTGCAAATATAGGTGATGTAGCAATAGCTAAATATCCTGCAGCCTGTCCTGATAGTTTGGTTGTAATAAAAGAAAACGGTCACATAAACAAACGGTGGTTATACCATATCCTTTCGTCAAAGAAAGAAGTTTTCGAGTCTATTGCTACATCTAATGCGCAATTAAATATAAATCTTGAAAAATTAAATCCATATGTTTTAGGTGTTCCTGAATTAGAAGAACAAACAGCAATTGCCAATGTGCTGTCGGATACCGATGCGCTGATTGCAGGCTTGGAGCAGTTGATCGCCAAGAAACAGGCCATCAAGACCGCCACCATGCAGCAACTGCTGACCGGCCGTACCCGCCTGCCGCAGTTCGCCCTGCGCCCCGACGGCACCCCAAAAGGTTATAAATCCAGCGAACACGGACAAATACCAGAGGATTGGGAGGTATGTGAGCTTCAAGATGCGGTGATATTCCTTGATGGTCAACGACGACCGATAAAATCAGGTGAACGAGCGAAGATGGCAGGGGGTTATCCTTATTATGGCGCCTCAGGGATTGTTGGATATGTCAATGATTACATTTTCGATGAGGACTTGATTCTCCTAGGTGAGGATGGTGAGAACATTCTAAGTCGTAGCGTTCCTCTTGCATTTCAAGTGTCAGGGAAAATTTGGGTTAATAATCATGCGCATGTTTTGAAGCCGCAAAATGACTTCCATATTTATTTCTTGGCGGAGTATTTGGAAAGTCTGGATTACTCGTTATTTAACAGTGGGACGGCACAGCCAAAACTCAATAAAAAAACTTGCCAGAGAATTAAAGTAATAAAGCCTAAATACGAAGAACAAACCGCAATCGCCACCATTCTCTCCGATATGGATAGCGAGCTTACTGCGCTGGCTCAGAAGCTGGCCAAGGCCCGTGATGTGAAGCAGGGAATGATGCAGCAGTTGTTGACCGGCCGTATCCGTTTGCCGCTGGAGGTGGTTGCATGACACAAGCGCAGCCTGTTGACGTTACTGTTCAGGGATTTAATGAGCTGTGCCGTGAGGGTGCCGCACTACAACTCGATCACTATCAGCGACCCTATGTGTGGGACTCAATCAAGGTAAATCAGCTGCTGAGCGATTTACACGAGTTCAGGCGCTCTAGCAAGGAGCAGGCCTACTACCTCGGCACCGTGTTGCTGCATCGTAATGATGAGAAGCAGGTCAGATTTGTGATCGATGGCCAGCAGCGGCTCAGTACGCTGGCGGTACTGTATTACACCTTGTGTGGTTCGCTACCTGAGGGGTTAGCGTTTCATTATCGATCCCCCATTTCGGCGCGCAACCTGCACGAGGCGCGCCAACTGATGGTGGAGCGAAGCAATATTGAACTGGACCCCTCTATCTTTGAGCAGTTGCGTTTCACCGTGATCATGGTAGAGCGTGAAGATCTTGCGTTTACCTTTTTCGATACCCAGAACCATCGTGGTGTACCACTGAACGCCACCGACTTGCTCAAGGCTTATCATTTGCGAGCCGTTAACGGCCCGCATGCCGAATCGCTACAACAGATCTGTGCCCAGCGTTGGGAGTCGGTGCAAGTGGCGGGCCCTTATCGACAAGCTGGCAAGCGGCAGGATTATGCCCCCGAACTGTTTGAGCAATTCTTGTGGCGTGCCCGTAACTGGCGGGGCAACAAGTGTATTGAGCGCGAAGATCATGATCGTTTGCTGGAGACTTTTCAGCAGCAAAGTATCGGGGGGGTTGAGAGCGATGAGGTGCCGCTCTATCCGGGGTACCACAATCAGTTTGCCAGCGCTCTCAAATTGCAGGGCAGCAACGATTATCGATTGGCTCTGACCCCTGTTCAGGTGGGGGGAAGTGCAGCCAGTTTGCCGTTCACCTTGCGTCAGCCCATTCACAAGGGCGTTGGTTTCTTCCTCTATGCACAAAAATATGCGGCGTTGCTCGATGCGTTGTTGTATCAGGAGAGCGCCAACCTGGAGTTGCCGGCGTTTCGTGAGTTTTACCGCCGGGTTGTATGCGTCAATGCCTATTACTTGCAAGAACTCTTCAAGCTGGCCTTGTTGATGTATGTCGATCGCTTTGGCTATCAACGGTTATTGGCATTTGCCGTGGGGCTGGAACTGGTTCTGGGCGGGCTGCGGCTGGAAAAGCAATACATCTTCAAGGAGTCGCCGCTCAAGTACCTGCGAGATGCCCCCTATAACCTGCTCGATGAGATATGCGGTGCCTATCGCCCGCAAGAGGTGATGGCATTTTTAAGCTCTGAAATTGAACGTTCAGAGGGATACAAAAAGGTCAGTAACATTACCCCCCAGAAGGGTGTACAGGGCTGTTATCTGTCCGCATTGCTGGGCTATTTCCAGCTTGACGCTGCCCCTGAGGGTAAAAATTGGGTGCTTGCCTGTTGGCTGAAGATGGAAAAATAAGATGCAACATGAATCAAAATTGACCACGTTGGCCGACATCATTGCAGATAAGCGCCTCTTCAATATCCCTATCTATCAACGCCTTTACGTGTGGGGCAGTGATCAGATCAAAGTTCTGCTTGATGATCTGGTTGCGGCCTGCGAGGCAGACAAGGACGTGTTTTACCTGGGGGGGACACTGGTCATTGAACAGGGGAAGACTGCATGTGGGCATCCTTTGCTGGATCTTATCGATGGCCAGCAACGTTTTACGACCTTGTGGCTGCTGAGTGTGGTGATGGAGCGTCTGCTCCCACCCTCAAGGGACGAGCAAGCCGCTCATAACCCTCTGACCGATTTTCGCTGTACCTGGTTTGGGGATAGTCGTGAACCACGTATCCGCTTTGCTATTCGTCCCGGTGTTAGCCGCTTTTTCACGGCGTTGCTTGATGGCCGCGCTGTGCCTGATGAGCCACAAGCGTCGGCGTTGAGCTATGCGATGCAGGTGATGGAGGGGTATTTCTCAGACAGGACTGATGAACGCAGCCGTGTTGATCTTGTCAAACTGGGCCGTTTTATTCGTGAGCGGGTACAACTGGTTCTGACCCGGGTTCCCGCTAACACGGATCTCAACAAGTTGTTTGAGGTTATCAATAATCGCGGTGTGCAATTGCAGCATCATGAAATTCTGAAGGCTCGCTTGCTGGCATTGTTGCCAGAGAGAAGTGAACGGGAAGTTTATGGTCAGATGTGGGATGCATGCTCGTTTATGGGGGCCTATGTCGAGAAGAATCTGCGTACCGTCAAGGGGCTAAAACTTATACCTCTTTATGATGCGGATGAAGCAAAACGCGATCAGGAGCGGCTCGCAGATCCCCGGGCTGTACGTGATGCCTTGCTAGCGCTTGATAATCAGCAGGACATCCAGCCTCATTCTCTGGAAGAGATCCTAAATGGTGCGGCACTCCTGACGGAGTCATCCAGTGAGGACACAAGAAATGAGGAGGCGTATGAGGCGGATGATGTGCGCAGCGTTATTGGCTTCCCCATGTTGTTGCAGCATGTGTTACGCCTCTTTCTGTTACGGTCACAGCGTGACGACATCGGCAAGATCCTGGACAAAGAGTTGTTACAGATTTTCCAGATCCACTGGCTGGAAGGGCTGTCCCAGTGTGACAAGCAGAAGCAGGCCAATGAGGTGCGTTATTTTATCGAGCTGTTGTGGCGCTGCCGCTATCTGTTCGATAAACACGTCATCAAGTGGATCAGCGATGAAAATAATGAAGAAAATCATGGTATTCGCCGGCTCAGGGTTAATGAAAGCCGAGGCTACCGGAGCCTGATCCGAGATAGCCGTGATGCTGAAAGCGACTTTGCCATGCTGCAAAGCATGCTCTATCACTCGCAGCAATTGACCACTCATTACTGGTTAACCCCGCTGCTGAATTATCTGTTGGATCATGGCGGTGAAAACGCTCATTGCTATCTCCAGTATCTGGATAACCACCTGTTGTGCAGTGAAAGTGAACAGCCTCTGATCGTGCGAACCCGTGAGTTTGTACTCAATCCATGGAGTCGGGCTTATCCGCTTCGTGATATGCAGGCGGTGCTGACCGCCAATGAGGGAACTGATTTTTCTCATTACTGGTTCTACAAGCTGGAATACATTTTGTGGGATCGCTACCGCACCCAGAAAGGAAGTGCGTGGCAGGCGTTTCGGATGACTGCCAGAAACTCGGTGGAACATGTTTCGCCACAGCAGCCTGAGTCCTTTGATACCAATCAAGTAGCCCCTGAATTACGCGACTGTTTTGGCAATTTGGGTCTGGTGTCACGCAGCATCAACTCCGAATACGGCAACAAGCCCTATGCCGAAAAACGAGCGCGCTTTCGTGAGCGAAATGCCGCAAGGGTTGATTCTCTAAAGTTGGCGCTGATTTATGAACACGAACAGTGGAATGGTGAGCTGGCGCAGGCTCATCAGCAAAAAATGATTGAAGAGTATCAGCAGTATTTTGCGGCTGTTGAACGTTATCCAGGCACCATAGGGACCTCTGCTGAAGAGTGATGTTAAATATCACTATCAGTCGTTTTGCTCCGGGTTTTTATCAACGACGGTGTTGAGTAACCCTGGAAACCTGATGAGCCCGGTTGGGCTGCTTGGTTTGATTAGAAGGAATGACAACAGTGACAACTGTCGGCCAACGCGAACGAGCTACCCAGCAGCGAGTCGTCCGTTTTTTTTGCGAGACACTGGGCTATCGCTATCTGGGTAACTGGCATACCCGCCCCAATAATCGCAATGTCGAACCTGCTCTGCTGACTGACTGGTTGATGGGCCGTGGTACGGATGCCGCGCTTATTCCCCGAGTCCTGCGCCAGCTGGAGCGGGCGGCTAGCCTGGGGGAGGGGCGCCAGCTCTATGATGCCAATAAAGAGGTCTACCGCCTGTTGCGCTATGGCGTTAAGGAAAAGAGCGGGGCGGGTGAGCAGAATCAGACGGTCTGGCTGGTGGACTGGGCCAATCCTGAGGCTAACGACTTTGCTATCGCCGAGGAAGTGACTGTCGCGGGGGAGAATACCAAGCGGCCGGATCTGGTGCTCTACGTTAACGGTATTGCGCTTGGTGTGATCGAACTCAAGCGATCTACTGTCTCTATTGGTGAGGGGATCCGGCAGAACCTGGATAACCAGCAACAAGACTTTATCCGCAACTTTTTCACCACCCAACAGTTGGTTATGGCGGGTAATGACAGCCAAGGCCTGCGCTACGGCACCATCAAAACCCCTGAGAAATACTATCTGGAGTGGAAAGAGGCTGATTCTTCACTGGACGGAAACCCGTTGGATCGCCATCTTGCACAGCTCTGCGACAAGAGGCGCTTTCTTGAGTTAATTCACGACTTTATCGTGTTCGATAGTGGGGTGAAGAAGACCTGCCGCCATAACCAGTATTTTGGTATTACGGCGGCCAAGCGCTTTATTGCACGCCATGAGGGCGGGATCATCTGGCATACCCAGGGCAGCGGTAAAAGCCTGACTATGGTGTGGCTGGCCAAGTGGATCCGAGAGAATGTTGCTGATAGCCGAGTCTTGATCATCACAGACCGTACTGAACTCGATGAGCAGATAGAGAAGGTATTTGCCGGGGTTGAAGAGGAGATCCTGCGTACCAAGAGTGGGGCCGAGCTGGTACGCCGTCTTAATGAAGCACACCCTTGGTTGCTTTGCTCTTTGGTGCACAAATTTGGCCGACACACGGAAGAAGAAGGTGAGACGGCTGAGCGAGATGACGATGAATTTATCGCCGAACTAAAGGCAAGCCTGCCAGCTGATTTTGCGGCCAAGGGCAAACTCTTTGTGTTTGTGGATGAGTGCCACCGTACCCAGTCGGGCAAGTTGCATGGGGCCATGAAGAGCATATTGCCCGAGGCACTTTTTATTGGCTTCACCGGCACACCCCTGATGAAGAAGGATAAGAAGAAGTCGGTAGAGGTGTTTGGACCCTTCATTCACACCTACAAGTTTGACGAGGCGGTGAGCGATGGGGTGGTGCTGGACTTGCGTTATGAGGCCCGCGACATTGACCAACGGGTCAAGTCCCAGGCCAAGGTGGATGAATGGTTCGAGGTGAAGACCAAGGCGCTCTCCCGACTTGGTCGCCAGCAGTTAAAAGAGAAGTGGGCCTCGATGCAGAAGCTGCTCTCGAGCCGCTCACGCCTCGAGCAGATCGTGGCCGATATCCTGCTCGATTTTGACCGTAAACAGCGCCTGGCGGATGGCCGTGGCAATGCCATGCTGGTGTGCTCCAGTGTCTATCAGGCTTGCAAAAGCTATGAGCTGTTCAGTCAGGCAGGATTTGCAAACAAGTGTGCCATCATCACCAGCTATCAGCCTAATGCCAGTACCATCAAGGGGGAGGAGACTGGGGAGGGGTTGACCGAGAAGTTGGCCAAATACCACATTTATCGCAAGATGCTGGCGAACTTTTTTGGTCAGAGCGAGGATGAGGCTGGAAAGCGAGTTGAGGAGTTTGAGGCAAAGGTCAAACAGCGTTTCATCGATGAACCTGGTCGAATGCGGTTGCTGATTGTAGTCGACAAACTGTTGACTGGTTTCGATGCGCCTTCGGCTACCTACCTTTATATCGATAAAAAGATGGCCGATCACAACCTTTTTCAGGCTATCTGTCGGGTCAACCGGCTCGATGGTGCCGATAAGGAGTATGGCTATATCGTCGATTACAAGGACCTGTTTCGTTCTCTTGAGAAGACCGTCAAGGATTATACCGCCGAGGCGTTTGAAGGTTATGACAAGGAGGATGTCGCTGGGCTACTCAAAGATCGCTTGGCCCAAGGTCGGCAGGATCTTGACGACGCTCTGGAGGCAGTGCGAACGCTCTGCGAACCGGTCAAGGCTCCCCGTGAAGAGTTGGATTATCAGCATTACTTCTGCTGTGCTCCGAGGGCAAACGAAGATGAGTTGCTCGACAAGGAGGCGCTGCGTCTAACCCTTTATCAATATGTCGCCAAGCTTATCCGTGCGTTCACCGCGCTGGCGGGGGAGATGGAAGAGGCCGGTTATAGCGCGAGCCAGGCTGCTGCAATCCGTCGTGAGGTAGAGCACTACAGCAAGGTGCGCGACATGATCAAAGTAGCCAGTAGTGATCACGTCGATATGAAGCAGTTCGAGCCGGCGATGCGCCAGATGCTGGATCTCTATATTGATGCTGACCCCAGTGAAACCCTGATGGACTTTGAAGAGCTGGGACTGTTGGAGTTGATCATCGAGCGGGGGGCTGAAGGGCTTGAGGGGGCGCCTGAGGGACTGCGTAAAGACCCCGAGGCTATGGCTGAGGCGATTGAAAACAACGTGCGACGGACCATCGTCGACGAGAATCCGGTTAACCCCAAGTACTACGAAAAGATGTCGGTGCTGCTCGATGAGCTGATTGAGCTGCGTCGCTCTCAGGCTATCTCTTACCAGGAGTATCTGGAAAAGGTACGCGAGCTGGCCATGAAGGTGAAACGTCCAGCCAGCGGGGGGGCACAGACCTATCCTGCGAGTGTTGATACCTCAGCCAAGCGTGCGCTCTATGACAATTTGGGCTGCGATGAAGTGCTGGTGACCAGGATCGATACTGCCGTCAGATATACCAAAAAAGCGGACTGGCTCGGTGATCGCTTCAAAGAGCGGGAGGTTGCCTTTGCTATTGCCGAAGAGATCAAAGAGTACGATGTGACAGTCGCAGATGTGATGACCCTGGTAAAAGCCCAGCCGGAGTACCACTGATGGCGTTGGTTACCTTTGGTGAGCTGACGTTCGAGTTGCAGCGCAAGGGCATCAAAAACTTGCACATCAATGTATTGCCCCCTGATGGACGGGTGCGGGTATCCGCGCCTGCTTCTTTGTCAGATACCGCCATTCGTGTTGCAGTGGTGCGAAGACTGGCCTGGATCCGACAGCAGCAGGCGGCGTTTGTTGCCCAGCCGCGTCAGAGCGAGCGCAAGATGTGTAGTGGAGAAACCCATTATCTTTGGGGACGAGGTTACCGGCTGGATGTGATTCAGACCGATGGGGACCATAGTGTCAAGTTGCAGGGGGGCTGGATCCGTATGCGAGTGCCCGCTCATTACGATGCAGCTCGTCGCGAGGCATTGTTGCTAGAGTGGTATCGTCAACTTTTACGCCAGCGTCTTCCGGTACTTATTACCAAGTGGCAGGAGATGCTCAAGGTTGCACCTTCTTTTGTCGGTATCAAACGCATGAAGACCATGTGGGGTAGCTGCAAAACAGATACTGCTCGTATCTGGATTAACCTCGAATTAGTCAAGAAGCCTCCTGAATGTCTGGAATTTATTATTGTTCACGAGATGGTGCATCTGTTAGAGCGCAAACATAACCAGCGATTTATCTCCCTGATGGATTTGCACTTGCCAAATTGGAGAGAACATCGAGAGAAGCTGAATAAGATGCCACTGGCGTTTAACCGATGGGGCTATTAAATGTTTCTTTATGATCCAGAACAGTATATTGAATGGCTTGGCTATCCTTCACAAGGGGAGTTTTTTCATGGGGTATTTAGCTCGCCATTACTGAATGAAAAAAAGTTGCATGTACCATGTGCCAAAACACTCAAGAAGTTATTTTCATTAAATGAACCAGTAAAGGTAACTCCTCAGGCTGAAAAGTTTTTCCATAGATTAAAAGAATGCCTTGTTTCTCTGGGTGTAGAGCCTGAATACCTGGAGCCGTCATCCGAACCTATTCTGAGGGTTCAGTTCTCTGCTCGGGTTAAATGGCCAGCCTTATTTAACGCGTTACAAGTTAATGGGTATTATCCGCAGGCATGTATACAAGCTAATCATCTGCTTGGTAGATTACTGGAGTTATTAGATAGCTTGGATGGCCTTGAGGGCCAAGAGCGAATTCAGAAAATAATTGATAACGATTGGATATTGTCAAGTCTGACTGAGCTGGGCGTTGGGTCGGTTGTCAATGATTGTGATGTAAGTATAGAGCTTGAAGATAATGAGACTCTGGCTAAAATTTTACATTATCTAAACATCTACATGTTTATTAAGGTGTTTGCCGCGTTTGACGCTGATTTTAACAGCAAGGTATCGATGGAGAATAAGAAGTCTCTATTTTTAAAACTGATGCCTACGTCTCCTCTTGAGGATTGGATACCCCATAAGTCAGGTATATTTGAACCCTTGCTTCAGGCTTTTGAGTCTAAGAGGGTTGGTTATCAAGCATTTGCTAAGTATGCTAATTGTAATGAAGACTCTATAAAAACTAACTTGCGTCAGTTTTATGCAAATGAAAGGAATCTGAAATTTAAAACCGTGCAAAAATGGTTCTTTGGTGCATTTGAGGAACTATCACAAAAGAAAGACCTTGACGAAGCTGAAGTACTTAATTACTGTGAGCCGGCTTGGTGTGTTGCGGATATATTGTCCGGATGGATTAAAGTAACGCACTCCTCTGAATTTAATAATGTTCAAGTTACATGCTTTAGTCATTATCAACGATTTTATAATGAAGCGATCGGCAGCAGGGAGCCATAGGCTCCCTGAAAAAATCATTCATCTTCCTCATCAGGACGCTCATCGTAGCCCCGGACTCTGCCAATAGGCATCGTGCTCGGGGTTTAATTGACGCGAACGGTTATCGTCGTCATCCTTTTTAGACATGTGATTTCCTTACTATTTCGTTGTTGGTTTTAACGGGGGAACAGCAACAGTTTTTTGTGCACGAGCGGTGAAGCTGTCTTTACTCACACCACCTCCGTTACTTCGCGCTTCAGCACTATGGATACGTGATACGGCTTCTGGGGTCATTGGCTTTTTGTTATTGCTCATGATGGTTCTCCTTGTCATCTCCAGTGGACTTACTGGATAGCGACAATGTATGAAAATTGAAGCCATCTGACAGGGGGCAAAAAATGGAAATTTTTGTAGGGTCTGGTGCAGAGGGGGGGATGTCGAAATGTTGTGGTCGATAAAACTGACCCCGTTTTCAGTCTGTATTCACCAATTATCGGCAGCTTTACTCCTGAGTCGTCAAGTTGAATAGGTCTGTATATTATAATTACCAGAATTAGATATTGATGGAATCGTTGTTTTTATTATATCTTAGATGCAGGCTTATTCAATTCCCACTCTGGGCAACAATGCGTAATTTATTGGTTTTTTCGCCAGCAGCTAAAATCTATAGCCCTATCACTTACCTTGAATAAATAACCAAATCAAATATATCATCACAGCGTGATACTAAGTGAGATAATATATGTGGTCACTCAGCATTCATCTTGTTTAAGATGGTTTTCTATATAGATTGTATTTCATTTTGAAATACAGGGGATGTAAATGAAGGTCAGAATGAAAAGGTATAATTCTTGAGCATCTACAAGATAGCGTCGAAGGCATACATGAAATGCATAATAAACCATCCCTTGGTCGGGATTCGATTGGGTGCAAAAAGGCGGCTTGGTTATAATTAATGGTATCCCATTGTACTATCTTGGAACAAGATGCTGAGATGAGTATGGAGGGGTTGGTTATTGCATATCCAGTCGATTTATCTTCATAATTTTGTGTTTTTTCTGAGTTGTCTGTATGGTGAACAGACTCAGCAAGTCGTTGGGTAGGAGTGTCTGCCACCATATGGCAGCGCAAAAATGTTCATTGCCATATAGTGGCACGGATTTTTGGCATTGAGATAGTAGTTTCATTAGCTTAAGGCCTTGTTTTATAAAGCGCCATTTTTTAATGATTAGGGTTTGTGTACATGATAAAACCATAACGATTTGCATGCAAAAATCTGGGAAAAATTTCGATAAAAATTGCCATAATATGGCAATTGGCCCTTTATATGCCATCAAGCAAGGCTTGGAATTAACCTGCATGAAGAATGGTATTTTAATGGTGGTGGCTTGGTTTGTTGATGTCCCTTGCGGCATAACAGCTTGTTGAACTAAATAGCTGTACCGAATAGTAGAACACTGTACTCGTACCGCTTCTACAGGTGACATGAAGCACACATCGTCGCTGACCCTTGTCATTTCAGGCGTTGCCGTCAGATTGCACAAATTCCTTACGCTAAAGGCTTTCGGCAAGATGTAGCACTCCATTAAGAACAGTTTTTTAGGGCGTGACATTAAATTTTGTCATGTAAGCAAGGTTAATATTTTCTTGTGGGTGATTATTGCTTAACACATCAAGGATGTTATGTTGAATTTTAGAGGGAGCCATGCTGTAGTGTTGAGAGACGGCTACTGCTTGTTAAGACTTAAATGGTTTAACAATAGAGGGAATGTATTTTAATGGAAGGTGGCTGCGTTCGTTTTTATTGAGAGGCATCATATTACCCTCCAATGAGGCCGAACACTATCGATGCGTCATTGATAGTGCTCGACACATGTATGCTATTTATTGAGATCTAGCTTCTTTGCTGACAATGGCGAGAGCAACGACAACAACGCTGAGCATGACAACTTTGTCAGTTTCAAGCTCTTTGGCTTGCTCCAGTAATTTTTCAAGCAGTTCGAACATGATGGGCTCCTTTGTTTTTAAACCCTGTTAGGGAACAGCTATATTATGGACGTTGAATAGGGGGCTTGTTGTGTGACCAATTGGTGTTGTTGGCTGGGTGAACGTGCCAAGATATTATTCGATGGCAATGATGTCGTAGTTCCTGATGGCGTTGCCTATACAGACCTGATATTCCTCGCCGACAGTCAGTCCCATGGCGGGTGAGACAACAGGGGTATCTGGTGTAATACAGATAACCTTGCCCTGTGTGCATTCGTGTGGCTTGCCAAGGCTGGCAGGTGCAATAAAGAGTTGCACTCTCTCTTGCCCCTCCTCGAGCAGGGTGATAAGGGCTCCAAGCTGAATGTGCTGGTAGGGGCGTTGCTGTTTTGCTAGCAGGCTATGCAAGCGAACGCACTCTTGCAGTTGTCCCTGAAGTGTCAGGAGTCGCAATTTTTGGGCTTCAGTCAGATATTGTGCTTCCTCTTTGAACGTGTCATAGCGCGATTCCATGGCGCCAATGTGATAGTTGGCCTCCTGTTGTGCTTCATGAGCACCTGCGATGGCCAGCTCGCACATCCGGCGCAGTTCCTGTTGCAGCATGGTGAGCAACTGCAACTTAAGCGTTCTGGACATAGATCCGCTCCTCATTTATCGCTGCAGGTTGACGGGGCGGAAAGCTAAACCCTCGCCCTTGCTTGAGGCACCACGAGCGGGTTGAGCCAGGAAAACCGCAGTTGAAGTTGCATTGGCCGGTTAGTACCAGCCGTAGCGGCATCTGCAGTTCCTGCTGATGTTGTGCCAGCCAGGCTGGCAGGGTTGCCAGTTCTGAAGAGGGCATCGAATGACCAAGCTCCTTGCGCATATAGCAGAGCGAGATACTCTCGTCAGGAAATACCCGCAGATAATCAGCGAAGCCCTCCAGGCAGTCAGCCTGTTGCGGACAGTGCCGGCACTGCTGCGCGTCACGGCGCGCCTCATCCCCTAACTTGTACTCGACAATGCCACCGTGCCGGGTTTGATAGCGAATACGGTCACGTCCTCCGTGCTGACTTGCGCTACGGCCAGGGGCATTCAGCATGCTGATATCGGCAAACTGGTTAAGTGCTTCATGTGGAGAGATATAAAAGCGTTCATATTGCTCCGCCATGCTGGGCATCCAGTAGAGATCCAATAATTTGAGCCTGAGCTGGTGGCGATCAATAAATGCAATCTGCTCTGGCAGATCGGCGCAGTGGCCTTTCAGCAACACCCGATTGATGGCAAGAGGAAGCCTATTGGCGATAGCACTCTCCAGACCATCGATAAAGCGGTGATATAGGTTTTGACCTGTGATCTGGGCAAAGGTGTCGGGGTTCATGGTGTGCCAGCTCAAACGTACGAGATCAACGCCGGCCTGTTTGAGCGGCAACGCATGACGAGCCAGCAGGCTGCCATTGGTGGTGAGCGATACCGTACAACCACATTCTTTAAGGTAGGCGACGAGATCAGCCAGTTGATGGTTGCCATCTCGCCATAGCAAGGGTTCCAGTGCGGCAAGCTCGATTTTTCGGTTACCACCGTGGGCCAGCCAAACCTTGATCAACTGGCGAATATAGTCAAAACGAAGTTGCATTTGCTCTCTCCTGAGTCCATTTCATGGGGGGCAAGATAACGCCGTGTGGGCCGCATTTAGCGGTGTGCCAAATGGTGGGCCGTCATGGCGAAGCGGGGGCGGGGTTAGCAGGGGAGCGGGGTTCCCACGATGACCTTGGCTTTCAGCAGCCCCGCTACGGTGCGGCGGTAGTGATAGCCATCCTCAGCGACAGGTTCTACGGGTTTGTCCAGCAAGGTTGCGGCCAGACTGGCATGGATCAGGTAGTGATGCCCCCCGCAGCAACGCAGAACAAAGCGTTCGGCGCGCTCAGAAAGTTCCATCCAGGCTCGGGGCAGATCGGCACAAATAAGGCGACGAAGAGCATGACGAGCCCGCAGGCCATGTTGTCGGCAGCTGGCCATGGCAACCAGTTTCCAACCACGCTTGGCCTTGAACAGGGTGCTGGCTATGACCCGGCCACGATAGGTCACCAGCCGCCAGCGTTGGGTCTTGCTCAGCAGATCCGCTGGCTCTGCATAGTGCAGGCCGCCACTCACCTCGGCATAACTTGCGACCAGCAATGCCCAGACCTGGTCCAGATAGGGTTGCATCTGGCGGCTGTTGGTCAGGGTCAGTGTCTTCATGTAGCCTCCGTATGGGTGAGTGACAACGTGGATATCCTAATGTTGTCCGGGAGGCACTGAAGACATCACCAGTTGGTGAGCGCTTTTCTGGATGATTTATGAAAATGCACTCTGTTCGACAGGCGTGGTGCAATGGGGCAATGCGGTGATGCACTGGGTCACGCCATCCAGATAGCTTTGCAGGGGGGAGAGGTAATCTTGCCGGATCTGGTCGATCAAGGTATCGATTGCCCTCTGCAGATCCTGCTCGATGGCCGAGCACCCTTTACCGAGCAGGTCGCTGTTATCAAACCCAACCCGTTGTCTGCGGGTATGCTCGGTCGGCGCTCCCATAAATTTATCTGCGATAGCTGCAGCTGCCAGCGCGGAGATTGCGCTGACAACCGGGCCACCCAGTGCTCCCGCCAACCCTCCCAGCAGGCCAGCGCCCAGGCGGGTTAGGCTGTGCCTGCCCGGATGGGCAGGCTCCTGCCAGGTAACATAGCGATCCCGATACTCCCCCAATTCGCTCACCTGAAGCAGGCTGGCTGGGGTGGGGAGTGTGGCCAGCAGTGGAGCGAGATGGCGCTCGATCAGCGTTGCCAGTGTCTGTTCACGCAGCGTCCGATAGTCGTTGAGAAGTTGGTCTCGCTGCTGTCCCTCTTGATGGCGTTCAACCAGTGTCGGCCAGGCGTCAAGCAGCGAGATCAGCGCTTCTTCTTGCAGGGTTTGCCGCAGGATGGGGAGCGCTTGCTCGATCCGCCACAAGGCCTGCTCCAGCCGGGTCAGTGCTGGTTTTAACTGATGCTCAAGGGGAGCGATTACGCTGCGCTGAATAAAATAATCGAGCTGAGCTTGCCACTTGGCGGGTTTATAGCGCAGTGCTTGCTCGGTGAGGGTGGCAAGCGCCTCTCCCAGCCTGTCCAGACCATGATCAGAATCAGGAGCTGTTTTGGCGCAGGCCACGGAGAGACTGATAGCCTGACGTAGCGTCCCCTTGCTGAGCAGGTGCTGCTGTGCGCGCTGATAGAGATCCTCCTCTTGTTGCTCACGTCGCTCGGGGGACTTGGCAACCAGCTTGCTCACCACCTGATGGCTGGCTTCATCCCAACTCTCTTGCTGGATGTCGCTGCGACTGATCACCGGCAGCAGGGGCTTGCCCAGGGTCAGCTCTGCAGCAAGGGCATCGAGTTCATGGATCAGTCCCGGATTGGTGGAGGGGGTGATCCAGAGCAGGGCATCGGCGCTATCGGTAAAGCGCCTTGCCAGCTCGCCGTTGGCCCGGGTGACCGAGTGCAACCCCGGGGTATCGATCAAGGCCAGTTTGTCGCCGATCAGGATCACCGCAATCTCGCGGGTGGTTTCAGTGGCCCCTTCCGCAAGTGGTAAAGGGTGGGGGAGAAGGCTGCCTTCACGCAGGATAAAGGCCTGTGCACTGGCCATCAGTGTGGCGCCAAGTCGTTCGCTGAGATAGTTGATAAGGCTCGATTTCCCGGCGTTCACCTTGCCATAAATCAGCAGTACCAACCGGTCGGCCAGTTGTTCGCTCAGGGCTCGCATCGGTGCCTGGTTTTGCCACTCTTGCTGCCAGCCGGTGGCCAGATTGCTGAGAGTCGTCGTGAGCTGCGCCGCATCGGCTGCCAGCGCAGAGTTGGCGGCTCGCGCTGCCAACGGGGCGGGCAAGGCCAGTTGTTGTTGCAACTGGTCAAGCTGAGCCAGTAACCTCGCCTCTCTATCATGGGCAGCCCGTGAGGCATCGGTCAACTTGGCCAGTCTCAGCTGAAAAGGGGTGAAGGGATCACTCATGGTCTGCTCCTCGGGTTGGCAGGATCAACGCCGCCAGCGCTGCTTGTAGTTGAACCAGCTGGGCCAACTCCCGTTCCAGCGGGGCGGCGGCCTGCTCGGCCTCTCGCTCAATCCTGTGCAGCAGCGCTTCATAACAGCCTTGCGGGTCTGCCTGCAGTGTTGTGATGCCTGGGCTGGCCACATTCAGCTCGCGGCAGAGTTGCTCCAGCATCAACTCGCCCTGACGGCGGCTGGCGGGGTTGGGTCCTTGCGGTGTCGGATCCTCATATTGCTCGCTATCGGTGTTGCTCTCACGGGTGGCCAGATAGGTGACTACGCCGCTCACCAGGAGACCGCCGAGCCAAAAAAGAGGTGCTGCCATCATGTGCTCCTTAACGGTTGAGGGTATCGATGATCTGGTTGAGACGATCGGCCAGGTTTTCCCGAGCCGACAGCGGTTGCAACTGCGCCTTCAACATCCTGGCTTGCAGCTGGATCTGGCGAGCCTGCAGGATCTGCTCGATCGCACCCTTGAGTCTGGCAAAGCGTCGGTGACGGCGGGCAAGCCAGCCGGCAGCGTCAGCCATCAATTGCTGGCGCAGGGCCGGGATGCCACTGCTGGCCAGCACAGACGTTTCACCCACTCGTTTACCCAGTTGCCAGCGGGTACTGCTGCACAGTACCAGCGGGCCATCCCACTGCTGCAAAATGGCGGCCAGCGCTGCTTCCTGCGCCTCCTCGCTGCACTCGTCGATCCGGGTTAACACCAGGGTGGCATCGTGCTCCTCCAGCAAGGGAAGCAGGTCGGGGGCCAATTCACCGTTGCCGAGGGCATGGAGGATCAACAGATGATCGGCCTGCGCCATCGCCTGCTGGCTGGCCATATCATCCGCGCCGCTCGGGTCGGCATTGAGCCCGGGGGTATCAAGCCAGCAGAGGCCGTGGGCCACTCCTGTTTGCAACTGTCTGGTCTCCCGGCGATCGGCCACGGTAAACAGGTCACGCTCCATCAGTGCGTTGAGCAGGGCGCTCTTGCCGGTGTTGTAGTCGCCTATGGCGGCGACGGTTGGCCGCGGATCGGCGCGGTACAGTGCCTGCAGCGGGGCGATCTGATCATGCAGGTCCGGATAACGGCCAAGCAGGGTATCTAGCAGCATGGGGGTCTCTCCTGTCACTAGGGTATGAGTCAGTATCACGCCGCACTTGGGCTGTCGGTGATGTCACCAAATGGTGCATCCTGCGGGGCCAGCATGATGGTTATCTCCTCCTGCCACTGCTCCCACATCAACCGCTGCCGGGCATCGGCACTGGCTTGGCGAGCCAGTTCGGCCAGCTGTTGCTCAAGTCTCGTCAGCGGCTCGGCCAGGGTGGCCCGGATCGCCTCGTCCAGTGCCAGTGCGATCGTGCTTTCCAGCTGTTGGCTGAGGGCGCTGAGTTGTTGCATCTCAAGCAGCTTTGCATCGCGAGCCAGCTCGGCTTGCCGTGACTGTTCACGCTGTTGGCGATAGATCTCGGCAGCACCCAGCAGCAGGGAGATAGCCAGATTAAGCCGCCCTCCCACCTTGGCGAGCCCCCCCTGTAATAGCGGCATACCGAGCTTCATTGCCTCATCGACCGGATCGGTGAGCGGCCCCGCCGGGGCAGTGTGAGGCAATGGCTGCGTCATCGGATTAAGGGCGCGCCACTGCCGATCGGGTTGTTCGCTGGCAAGCCAGCTTTGCAGCCCGTGACAGAGCGTTTCAACCAGCATGGCAACCCGGGTTTGTGGGTCTGTGCTGTGGAGCGCCGCCGTCAGCGCGGGGCGCTGCGCGTTCAACTGGCAGGTCAGTTGCAACCGCCCCTGTTTTTGTAGCCGCTGTGCCAGATGTTGCAGTTGTTGTCGCGCCGTCAGCAGCGACTGACTCGCCGGCTCTGCTGCCCCCTGTTGCAACAGCTGGGTCAGCCCTTGTTGCAGACAGGCCAATAGCGGGGCTCGCCAGGGTTCGCCGGCCAGTTGTCGGGTGGCCCACTGTTGTAAGGTGCTTGCCAGCAGTGGGTAGCCGCTGGCGGCCAGCAGGGGGCCACCTTGCTGGCGGGCCTGCCAGGCGGTCTCCAGATTAAGGGGGATCACCGGGATGGCAGCCAGTTGCGCAGGGGGGATCCCCTCCTGCTCCAGCGCCAGCAGATGGCGGCAGAGCTGCTGTTGCCAACAGGCGAGTAAAGCGGGTTCGCTGCTATCGCCATTGAGCACGATCAGCAAGGGGTTGCCACGTTGCAGCAGGGAGGCCAGCTGGTGATAGAGGCACGCCTCATCCACATCACCGCTGCGCACCACCACGACCACCAGATCGGCGCTGGCCAGCGCCGCCTCGGTGACCGCCTGATGGGGAATGGGGGCGTTCAGCCCCGGGGTATCGCGCAGGCAGAGCCCCTGCCAGGGGTAGTCGATCACCCGGTCGGTCAGCGGGATATCGCCGGTCGGTGCCAGCGCCTCGCCGCTAAGCACATTGACCAGGGTGCTTTTGCCTGCGTTGTAGTTGCCAAGCAGCAGCAAGGTGGCGGGCTGGTCGTGTAGTCGGGTCAGCCAGCTGGCGAGTGTCCGGGCCAGCGGCATGCCAGCCGGGGTGGCCTGCAAGGTCTGCTGCAGGGCTATGAGACGCTGTTGCAGCTGGGCCTGGGGAGTATGGAGCATGGTCGCTTCCTCTGTGATAAGCACAGGAAAGAGGATAGCGGTGGCGAGTAAAAAAAACGGGCTGGCCAATTGGCCAGCCCAGGGGGCATTTCTCTCATCCCTTTAGTCAGGGCGTGGTCCAACAGGACACGCTCTCGCCGATGGGAAACCCGTGACCATTCCGTCTTAATCCCTTTAGTCAGGGCGTGGTCCAACAGGACTGAAAATGGTCAACGTAAAAATAATCCATGGCTAGTCTTAATCCCTTTAGTCAGGGCGTGGTCCGACAGGACTGAAGCCATTTATAACTCATTGTTTTTATTGATGCAACTTATCCACTGGTGTGGACAGGGTTGTGGATGAAAAAATGCCATTTTAAGCATTTTTTATGCCCATTGGTTTATTGTGTTTTTCAACCAACTGTTTTTAAAAAAGTTATATTTACCACCATTTTTATGAGGCCTCACTGCAGGCCTCTCGTTTTTTTATCTTGCAATGGCGAGCGATTTGTGAATGTCAAAATACATAATCCGCCAGCCGGGGATCGTCGTGAAAGAGCAGTACCGGACCACGAGGGCCCAGATGAAAGCTTCCTTCGACGACTGAAAAGGGCAGGCAGAGCAGGCGATCCTGCTCCGGCTCGATCAGCCCCTTCAGCTCATCACAGAGGGCGAGGCGTTCTGCAGAAGTCAGCGGCAGCAGATAGAGGGATTTTTGCAGTGGCCAGCCGGCCTCGGCACAGCGGCGTTGCATCCGGCGCAAGCGCCGTGGACAACTGATGTCATAGCCGATCAGCCAGAGCGGTTTAGTGGTCATGACCAACCTCCCGCTTGAGGGTCTGCTCCAGTACCTTGCGACAGACTCGGGCCAGTTGTCTGAGCCGGGGCTTACGCGTTTTTTGCCAGCCAAACCAGAGGGGATAAAAGAGCTGCTGGCCCGCCCGGGTCAATCGACAGCCCTGATCCGAGGTGGTGAAGTGCTCCGCCGTCAGGGTATGACTCTGCCATAGCTGCAGTAGCCAGCGTTCCAGCTCGGCCCGGGTCAACTCCTTGATATCGAGCAGCAGGCTGGGCCTGCGGTAGCCGGTCACATGGTGCAATTCCAGCTGGGGGTCGAATCCTTCGGCTAGCAGCGGTGGCAGAGGGGGCTCACCCAGTTGAGCCAACACGCAGTTCTGCCCGAGCCGTCGGGCGTTGAGCAGGCGGCGTACCAGTTGTTGCTGGCAATCAGGTTGGGTGATGGCACGATACTGGATCAGGCGCAAGCTGTCGGGGGCATGGTGCAGCGAGCAGAGATGAGTGCAACTGCGGCGCCCCATGGCAATAAAGTCGATGCCTCGCTCGGCCAGCTTGAGCAACAGATCGCTGGAGAGGGTGATGCCCTGGCCCACCATCAGGCGGCTGATCTGGCCAAGACTGTAGAGACGGGAGGGGAGGTCAGGGTGGGCGAGATGGAGCAAACCATCTTGCAGGGTGAGTTGGTAGTCGGGGTGATCGAGTAGCAGGGTGGTCATGGCGGCGCTCCGGCAGGGATTTGCTCCATGCTAGCGTGCCGCCATCGGCCCAACTGGCTGACCAGTTGGTGGGATTAATCTTTAGGGCAAAGATTGCTGCGCACTTTTAAGCCAAAAAATTTCGACCGTTCAATAAGAGAGTTAGCATTCTTTGATTTTTTATTTGTCTGTTTGAGTAGCGTGAAATTGAAGTTAGGTCGTAAAGAACCGCTATCTTTGTTTTTACTTCCATGAGTATTAGTAAATTTTTCGTAATAAAATGCAAGATCTGGTTCAATTAATGACACTAGTTCTTCAGGTAACTCTTCGTTTAGGTGTTTTCTTAACACCTTCTTGCGGTCATCGAAAAAAGTTTGAGTTTCTTCTTTTAGACCATTGATTGTTTTTTCTATGTTTATTGTCTCCGCCTTGGTGTTAATTAAGTTCATCCAATCCTCAAAAATATTATTGCCTTGATAAGAGTCGTGGTCAGGATAAATGATTTGCCAGAGCTCATGGAGATAAGCTGCGCGATATTTCTCCCAATATGTTTTTTGATTTGATTTTTCTCGATTATAGCGACATTCAGATGTTGTGCTATTATGTCTTGCAATCATGGCATAATAAGCTAATTCCAGTGGCTTGCTATGCAAGTCAATAGTAATAACATGTTCGTTTTTATAGATTAACATTATAGTTCTTTGTGCTAGGTCAAAATCAAGCTGTATCTCCTGATAGGGGGCTTTGCATGAGGCCAATTGTTGTAACTGCACTAATTGGCGATAAGTAAGATGTTCTTTAGGATTACTGAAACGAGTTAATACACCTTGCTTTAACTGGTCGCGTTGCCTAATAAACGGAATGTCGGCCAACATGACTTGGACCTTACTTTCATGGGTATCTAGCCGTTGATTAGCTCCTTTGCCATCTATTGGATTGATATACGGAGTAGGATAATAGAAATCCCTAAGTCCCTCATATTCAACTGGCGAAATCAACACGTGAGACAGTTGATCATCTGGTCGAGCAAAGAGTGTCATAGCGTAACCCAGGAAGAAAGTCATGGTTTTGCGCCCACCGGCAAGTGAGGCATGCAGTGTACGCTGAGGGTCACTGCACAGTTGCGCAACTCTTTTGACAATATAGTCAGCCAGAGCCTCTTGATCTTCTTTGGTCCGCGCATCATCGATGGAGTTTCCAGCATGATCCGGGACAACCTCAATCTTGATATCGCGAATTTGAGGGCGTTTTAGATCGATGCAACAGCGATCCAGCATGCTGTGTTCTTGATTACTAGCCGGATGACACAAGCCTAACTTTGCCTGCTCTGCTCCTTGCTGAGTTGTTAGGATAATTAATTCGTTGGGCCAAGGCTGCCCCTGTTTATGAATACCATACAGCGTTTCTGTCACTACTTGCGGGCTTAGACCGGTAATTGCCAATAGAGTGTGATTGATATTATTCATCTATATATGACTCCAAAATTAAATATGTGTCAGTGTCTCTACCCGATATTCGGTGAGAAAGGCACCCAGTTGTTCCAGTTGATCTGCACTCAGTTCCTGACCCCGCAGCTCAGGGGGAACGGGCACCGACAAGTGCAGATAGCGGGCGCCACGTCGCTGTACCTCTGCCACCATGGGGAGCGGCAGTGTTCCGATCACCCGATCGCCGGCACAGATAAGTGCCGGATCGAGGTGGGGCAAGATGGCATCGATGGCCAGCGGCTGGCGTTGGCACCATGCGATGGCGCCGGGATGACGGCTGACAAGGTAGTTCATGACGCCCCGCTTATTGCATCTTGTTGAAGTAGCTCTGCAAGGTGGTGTGGATTGCCTGGCCATCCGCCCTGTCGCAGATTTCGATACGGTTATCCTTTGCTCGCTGTACCATCTCGTCCGGCAAGGGGCGGGCGCTGATCAGCAGGCGCTCGCCAAACAGTCCCCCCAGTTTGCGTCCCAGGCTCTCTAGCTTGAGTACCACATCCTGATTGGTGCTCTCTCCCTGCTGTTTATCTCCCCAGTACTTGGCCTTGCATTCGATGGTGAGCAGCTGGTTGTTGTGACAGATCAGCACATCGAATTCGTTGTTTTTACCGCGAACACTCTGTTGCCGGAGCGCTTCGGTCTGCCACTCACCTTCGACACTCATGGCCACCTCGCTAAAGCCGCACTCCTGTGCGGTGAGGTAGGTCAGCTCCTCGAGCCAGCGACCGGCCAGATAGCGGCAAGCGTCTTCGCTGGCAAAGCGGATCTGCCGGCTACAACCATCCCAGTGCAGCAGGCTTGCCTCGACCAGGTGCTGATAGAGCGCAGCATAGGGTCCAAAAGGCACACTTGGCATGTTTTGTTCCTGCTGTTGGGGAAAATCCTTGCAGGCATCGGTAGCCATCCCTTGCAAACCACTTTGCATTTTCTGACATGGCCCCTGAAACTGCTTGCCCAGATAACGGGTCAGCTCGGCGCGAGCCCGGATCTCGTTATCATTGTGCGGGCCTATCCAGGTTTGACGTTCAAACCCGTTGGCGGCCAGCATCTCGTCCATAGAGAGCACAGCTTGCCATTTCAGGGCGTAATCGACCCCGTCGTTGAGCAGCTGAATTTCACGGTTTTGGCTGTCGGTATAGAAGATCAGGGCGCGGGGAATGCCGCCGCTGGCGCTCTCGGGATGCACGCTGTTAAAGCGGTTGAAGGCGTTGGCAAAGACCAGCGCCATCGGCTTGGTGCCACAGGTAGCGTTCAGTATCCAGCGTTTGTCGCCGTGGTGGGTTGCCAACCAGTCGATTAGCTCCTTGGCTTGCTGTTGCAGTTGTACCGGGCGGTGGCTGCTACGTCCTTCACTGATCCTGAGGGTCGGTAGTCCATGTCCCTGATAGAGTCGGGTCAGGTTGTCTGCTTTGTTGTGCAGTGTATTGTCGCCCAGTACCAGCACGACTCCCCGGCACTCTTTATCGGCAAAGGCCGGGATCAGATTGGGCAGCAACTGATCGGAGACCAGATTGATATGGATAGTCTGCATGGGAACACCTTGAGCTTGAATGGTTGCCATTATGCGCCAGCTAACCTTCTTGCTGGCGCGGGCCAATTGGTGGGATCAGGGGCGACACGCCAGCTGCCATTCGATGGCGCCATAACCGAAGCTGGTCTTGTTGCCAAGCTGGATCCACTCTCCCAGTGCCAACCAAGGGATCAACAGCTGGATATCGCCTTGATAGGCCCAGCGCCCGCGCAGCCCCTCTATGCTGTGGTGTTGTCGCTGGCGCGCGGAATACCGGGTCAGGGGGGCGCTCTGGGTGTGATCCCAGCACAGGGTGATCTGCTCCAGCCCGTTAAGATAGCTTTGTACCGCTTGACGCTCATGTTCGCTGTGGGGACCGACGAGAGCCAGCAAGCGACGGCAGAGTGTGCGACCGAGCAACAAAGCTGACGGTGCAGTGGTTACCGGATTGCCCGCTTCTTTGATATGTAGACGGGTGCGGGCGTGTAGTTGTACCAGTGCAGGTGTGGCCTCGCTGCACAGGGCTGCTGCGGCCAATATGGCTTCCTCAAGGGTGGTTGCTAGCGGAGCGGACAGGTGGTTGGGGGCTTGATGGCTCCAGATAAGTCTGGTGCCGAGTGGTGTGCGCTGAGTGACCTCCTGCAGAGTGAAGCCAATACGTTGTTGTCCCCAGCCTCGCTCTCCCATCCGTTGCAGTGATGACTTGATGCCCTCCACGTCCCTGGCCAGGGTGTTAAAAAGGGTGAGGCCAAAGGTGAGTGACTCTCCTTGTTGCCATTGGCTCCCTGGATGTGGTGGATGGAGCGAGAGGGGGCGGACAGCCCCCTGCTCCAGCGGCCCATAGGCATCCTGCCATAAACGTGGGGCAGCCTCTTTCATCGCCCAGCCCAGGCTGCCATGCAGCAGGCTGCCAGCCTGCTCATCCAGCGATCCCGCGGCATCCATCACGACCCGACACTCCAGACAGAGGAGGTCTATCTTGCGGCACAGGGAAAAAAGGGTGTCCAGCGACATGATCACTCCTTGAGCTGTGCCAGCAGAGCTTTACGTTCACGGGCCTTCTCTTTTTTGCTGATCTGGGTCCAGACGCTACTCTGTTCGATCACTGTGGCCAGCGCGAGTCGCTCATCGATTGACCAACTATCACGCAAGGCGGTATTGACCAGACCTGCAATCTCGTTGTTAAACCCCTCCTTGAACTGTTTGTCGTCTCGGGCGCTCAGACGTTCGGCAAGATCGGCCACGTTCAACTGGTTGGGGCTCATGCTAGCCCGTTCAAGTTGACGTTTGCGATCGGCCTGTCGCTGGCGGCGCTGCTCTTGCAACGCCCCCAACAACCGTTCGCCACTTTGTGGTTGTGTGGCCTCGAGTTTTGTCATCACCCCGTAACCCAGCGCCGTTTTGGCGCCGATACCGAGCGTGGTCAGGGCGTCATCGAGTTGTTCCATTACTTTGCCGAGTTGCGATTGGCTTGCATCGTTTCGCGCGGCCAACGTGAACAGGAAGGTGGCCTCTTTAACGGCGAGAAAGGTGATGGGAACCGGGCTTTGCCAATCCGCAGGGACCGTATCGGGTTTCCCGGGCTGACTGGCACCTTTCTCATACCAGTCTCCCGCATGGGGGGTCATGACATCCAGCGTCAGGGTAGCGGGGGCAAGCGGCAGGGCATCGAAAAAAATCAGCGTGCCCATGTAATGCGCCTCACTTTGCTCTCGGTCACTGCCAAAGAGGTCTGTAATCTCTTCCTTCGAGAAAATATCGCTGGCCCAGGTGGTGAGCCAGGCTCGCAGCATCCCTTTAATGGAGGAGGCCGGCAAATAGGGCACCCCCAGGGTGTGATGCCAACGAAAGCCGTTTTCAAGCGGATGGGCTTCGCCAGTACCGGTGACCATGTTCCAGTCGAGCTGGCAGCTGATCGCCTTACCATTGAGCGTCGAGATCAGGGCCAGCTGCCGATTTTTGGCGGACTCAAGCGCTGCGGCATTGCCACAGGGGCCGGTCAGCCAGTCGAGGGGATGGGTCTGTTTGATCTTGTCCCGTTGCAGCTTGTCAACTTTCCAGCTCTGGTCATAGCCGCCAAACAGACGGTCAAAGAGCAGCCCCTTGTTGGCATCATGACCCCAGAGATCGATATGCTCTTTGGTATGAAGACCGCTCTGATAGAGCGGCACGCGTTGCAGGTATTCCGCCATCCCTTATCCCCTCTCTTTGCTGGCCGACGTTGAGGTTTCCAGCATGGCGCGGGCAAACTTGCGCACCCACACCAGCAGAGCGAGGGCTTCGGCCTGGGCCTGTTGATAATGCCTTATGTCACCCTGACACAGGCTCGCCATCAGGGTCTCGCCGCGGTAGATCTGCTGCTCCTGGCAGAGCCACTCTTGCAGTAACTCATAGAGGTAAGTCCAGCCAGCGCCATCACTCTTGCCCTGTTTACTCAGGGCAAAGGCCAAAGTCTGGCCGAGACCGGTACGCTGGATCTGGGCCGGTATGCTGTTGGCGACGGTACGGATCTGACGCTGCTTCTCCGGCGCATGGCGCAGTGCTTGCTCCATATGGCGCAGAGCAAAGGCAGCCCGCTGTTGAGAGATGAGTTGTGCCATGGTTACGCCTCCTCCTGCTGGAGTGGAGTCAGCTGCAGCCAGCCCATGCCAGTGCTCTCGTTACCGCCTACTTGCAGGTAGGGGGCATCGCCCAGCAGGGCCTGCTCTGCCTGATTTTTCAGTGTCGCGGCGCCAAGGCCCGAGCCATCTCGTGCATCGGTCAGTAGCAACAGGGAGTAGAAGAGAGTGTCGGGTGGTAGTGCCTCTTCATACCAGAGCGCACCATCGCGCACGCTCTTGGTCTCATAGTCGATAGCAATGTGAGGATGAACGGGAATGGCCGCCTGGCAGAGATGGGCAAACTGGTCATCGTGGATCAGAGTGAGCTGGTTGAGTATTTGCTCTGCATCGAGATTGCAGAAGCGTGCGAGCAGCGCACCCCAAGGGGTGAGCGTACTTTCTGCACGGGCGGTGAAGGCATACTCCTCCAGATAGATGCGACCCGTCTGATCTCCGGCGATCAGTGCCTCCAACTCTCCTACCTTGGGAACAGCAAGGGATTGGGGCTGACCCGCTCGTTGCAAGTCTGCCAACAGGCGGCGCAGCAGGGCCGGGCAGGTGACATAACGGGTGTGGCTGGTGAGAGAGCGAACCGGCAGCCAGAGTAGCCTGGCATCCGATACCAGCAGTGCACCGGCGTGGATCTTGTCACTGGTCGCGCCGGCGTGAAGTGAGTCGGGTCCAAATAGCGTCACCAGGCTCAGTTCGGCCTGAGCCCCCTTGGTACGGCTAACCTGGCTGCGCATTGCCCCTTTGAGGGATGAGCCAAAGATCACCGGCCAGCCGGTATGAGCCTCACGCTGGATGGGGAGGTCAACCACTCCATCTTTTTCGCCGCTACCGGCATGGATCCAGGTGTGGGCATGCAGCCCGAGCAGAAGAGATGAGTTCATCGGTCACTCCTTGTGAGAATTGGTTTGATTGTCTTGCCACCAGCCCAGTGCCAACGGAATTCGCTGGCCTGCGACATCGAGCGTCAGCATGCGTGTCTCGCCGGGCAGGGGAGCATCGTCAAAGAAAAAAAGTGTGCCTGCCGGCAGCTGATTGTGTACCGGGCGTGGCTGGTGGCGGGTCAGATCCCATCCACCTTGGCGCTGCACCTTGCCACTGACCATAGTGATCAGCGACAGCGGATAACCAGCCAGCTCACCGTGCCAGCAATCCAGCCCCTGCAGCTTGTGTTTGTTAAACCCGGGCAGTGGCCACTGCTGCGGTGTGACTGGGATCGGTGCCAAGGTCATGGCCAGTAGCTTGGCCTGTTTTGGCGGAGTTCCTTGCGCGGTAACTGCTGGACTGTTGACCACTCGCACCTCGGCCATGCGGCCTTCGCCACCGAGGCGTAGCAGCGGCTGGCAGGCCAGATCACGTTGCAATGCCAACTCCTGCTCGGTGGGGAGACCATGCAGCGTGATCATCACGGCAAGTCCCCGGCGGGGGCGTTGGTGACGGGTTTGATAAAGCTGCCCTTCTACCACGGCACGCTTGCTGCTATCGATGGCGATCCCGAGTCGATACTCATCGGCCAGTAACTCAGCAGTTGAAACCACTTTTGTTTTGGCCGGAGGCAATTGTCCTGTCAGTACGGAGGCCAGCACGGTTCGCGGCAACCAGTGATCTTCCAGCGGCTTGACGCCTGGCGGGGTGCCTCCGGGCAGAGCCGGCAGGCGGACTTTTCCCAGATCGCAGTTCACCACATCACCAGGCTGCAGCATGACATAACCAGCGTCATCCTCCTTGCCACGCAGCAGGTGGGCGGGGCAGGGTAGATAATCCTCACCATCCAGCCTCAGCCAGGGACCTTCCAGTCTGAGAGTTCCCCACTGGTCAGCATCCCCCCACCAGACGGGTAGGGTGGTGAGATCTTGCCAGTCGGCCTCCAGCATATCGCCGATACGGGTGCGCAGGGCTCCCATCAGAGTTGCTGCCGAGGGGGGGAACTGGTTGCCAAGGGAAGTGCCACCCTGGCTATCCATCGGACGTGATTCACGGAAAAACCAGGTATCGACCGGGTGAAAGGCGAGAGTCAGCATGTTTGCTCCAAAGCAGATAGCACTGCAGTATGATCGGCCGCCAGATAGGCCTCGTGCAGGAAGCGCAGCAGCAGGGCTGCATCTGGGGCGAGAACTTTGCGTGGCGTAATGGTTGCCTGGTGATTTTCCAGTATTCTGACGTGGGGTGTGCTCAGGCTCACCAGCTCTTCAAACCAGTGTTGATCGAGTGCTTGCTCCTTGGGCGCGGTGCCGAGGCTCTGGCGATACTCGGCCCAGAGCAGGTTGGCGAGCGCTTTCTCGCCAAAGCCGTGGGGCTGGTCGAGACGCAGTTCTTGGATGAGTTTCTGCAGCTTGAACAGAAAGCTGTTGCTGGTGACACCTTGGGCAAAGTGATCGAGCAGCCATTCCAGCCGGTTTCCCTGTTCCCCCAGTAAAACGTCCCAGGGCTGGCTCCAGCACAGGTGTGGTTTGTCATGCTTCCAGACACGGATGGCCAGGGCATCGCGCCCCGTCGTCTCTTTGGCTATATCATCGAGCAGGTGATGCGCATCAAATAGCAAGGCCCGCAGTGGCCATTTGATATGACCGATATTGATAGCGCCAGAGAGGGTGCTGACGATGTGGCTCTGGCGTTGGCGATTCTGTTCGGCAAAGCAGTCGGCATAGCACTGCCTGAGGGCTGTTGCACAGGCCATGGCATCGCTGACCCCGAGCAGGGCCAGCACATCGTCTCCTCCGGCGTAGACCAGAAAACCGTTATGGCGTTCGACAATGTGCGGTGCCAGTTCGGTAAAGCGGTTGAGGGCTGCACTGATCCCTGCCTGCTTGGCTGGATAACTCATCTGGCTGCCGAGGCTGTCTCCATCCATCAGCAATACGGCATAGAAAGGATGTGGCGTGCCGATTGAGGGACACTTTTGTAAATTGTTGAGTGACTGCAGCGCCTTATCAGCTTGATGGCGCTGGCGCAGACGCAGGCTTTCGTCCCTTTCTTGAACCAACTGGGTGGCAAACCAGAGGGTGCCATCCAGAGTGGCTACATCATCCAATCCTGCTTCACTTGCCTTATTCCTGATACCGGGCAGGGCAGACTCACGTTCGTTAGCGATATCGAGCCGAGCTGACGCCAGATCCTGTAAAAAACACTCCAACAGATCTTTGTGCCCGGATGCGTTGACGCGGGTCACCATCTTCTCGAGCCAGCGGCCGGCGGCAATATGGGCCAGACTGGGGACGCTGCAGGGCAGGGGCCAGCCGTGCAAGGTCCACTCACCGGGCATTTGTAACAGCAACTCGGCAAAGTAGCGGGCAAAACGGCGCTTGATATAAGCCAGGGCACAGAGTGCCTCCCCTTCGCGAATATCCACCATCAGCTCTGCAGCGGGGCCATGACGCACCGTTTCCCAAAACAGCGTGAGCCCCTGCCGGTTCGGTGTGGCAAGGCCTGAAAGCTCCTGCCATCCCTCCATCAGCATGCATTTGACCCCAGGCTCGGCAGGGGGCAGGTGGCTGCGCCAGTTCTTGCGGCGATCCAGTAGATTGCTGGCCGTTGCATCCTCACTGAGTACCCAGTTGAGCTCCCAGAACCCCTGGACCTGGCGATCCCAGATAGCACGAGTGGCGGCCAGGCGTTCCTCACCCAGCTGTGCTTCGAGCGGGGCGAAGTCCCCCTGCCACACCCGTTCAGCCAGACCTTGCCAGGCTTGTTGCACGTTGCTGCAGACAATCATGGGGTCAAAGTTGTGTTCAACTCTGGCACTGAGGGCTTTGAAGCGGTTGGGAATGGTCCCCTGTTTGGGGGGTTCGCCATGACCCTGACCGATCAGCCAGGCCATGTATTCGGGTTGCGGTTTGGGGAAGGCGATCTCCCCTTGCTGTGTTTCAACGGCCTTGATGGCGACCGAAGAGAGCCAGCTCAGCAGAAAGGAGCCCGCCCAGAAATCGCGGGTGCGACGGGCTTGTGCCACAAAGGCCTGTACCGGACCCAGGGTGAAGTGAAAATGGCTCTGGTTCATCGGGTCAACTCCTCGCCGCCACACTGTTTGATAAAACCCTCGACTACCGACCAGTCGGGGGAAAAGGGGAGGGAGTGGGTATTCCCTTTATTTTTTCCCTTATGTGTGATGCTAAGCCCTTCACCTTCGGGCAAAAATTGTGCGGGTAGCAGGGTCGCCAGCATGATCTGCTCGCCACTTGGGAAGCGATGAAGATGCGCCAGCAGTGGGGAGGCGCGTCGTTCGTGCTGACCGGGGTTGACCTCGACGGTCTGCTTGTTATCGATAAAAAAGACGTTGTTGGGTAGACCAAACACGGCGCGCTGTGGCGCCTGATCCGGTTTCCCACCTTCGGTCACTGCGCGCAGAGAACGGCTATCCCCCTTGAACAGCCCTCGCCCATGTTGGCCGCCGGCGAATGCGCTCTTGTCGGAGAGACGGTAACCCATCATTTGCAGCCCGTACTCATTGAGCAGCGCCAGCGGCTCGCGGGCAGGTTTCAGCCCGAGCACCCAGCAGCGACTGGCGGGCCCGAAGGCGGTAAAGGGGGGCAATTGATCGGCTTTGCCACGGGGCAGGTCAGCCAACCAGTGGCGCAGCTCGGCTCGGTTGGCGGGGACCGGCAAAGGCTGTTTATTTAGCGTAAGCGCCTGCAGGGAGAGTGAGCCAAACCCCTTGCGGGCACGGGCACCGACGCTACCGAGCAGCCCCAATGCCATCACCGCCCGAACCAGCCCATCCTGCTCGTCATCCTTAAGCGTGTCGGCGCGCCAGCTCAGACGCAGTGACATGGGAGCTGAGGACTGCAATCCAGCGCACAGGCTACCGTTATTGCGTTGATGTTGCCCCTGGCCCATCAGGTAGACGGCCCCGGGATGGGATCTGGAGAGATCTTGTCCCTTGGCAAAGGCCTGAGCGTCGAGCCTTTGTCCGGCGCCGAGCCGCAGCAGCACTTTCGACTGTTTGCCGCTCTCTCCGGCAGCTGCACCAAAGAGGTCTGCTTCAGCCTGATGTAGCGCCTTTAACGCATCCTTGTCACTGGCATGGCTCTCGCGAAACCGGGGCCACTGCAAGGCGCGCCACCAGAAGCGCAGCGCGCCCTTGATAGCGCTGGGTCTTAGCGAGTCACCCTTCTCCAATGAAGTGTGCCCCGACATGATAAGGGGGGCAGAAACCTGCAGTTCTGCAACAAGAGTCTGGATCACGAGCTCACCTCCTCGAGCATCTGATCGCGCCGCCACACGGCAGGCGAGTTGAGTATCATACGACGACCTTTATTGTGTGTATTTAGTCATTTACCAAAAATGCCAGCTTGATCAATATCATGTGGCTTACTTGGTCATGGGATGGATGGACTTACTCTATCTGCGGGTCATCGGGTTCGTATTTCTTGCCAATTGGCGATAACAGGGCTGTGGCACACAGTCATTACAATGAGCTCGGTCAATGATTCAAAAGGAGTGTGAGATGCAGACACAGGGCTGGCTCAATCAGATACTGGGGGCACTGGATAGGCCGATATCGGGCAAGCAGCAGGCTCGGGTGGCACTACCCACCAGGGTGGCGAACCGTGAACAAGGATTGCACCGGCAGGTATTCGATGCCACCGGCAGAGCGGTTGCTCTAGGTCCGCTGCTGGCCAGTGGCGGGGAGGGGAGTGTCTATCCGCTGGCAGGCAGGCCCGATGTGTTGGTGAAGCTCTACCATCCGGCCCGGTTGGCACAATCTGGGGGCAGGTTGCAGGCGAAAATAGAGGCGGCGATCATCTTGCGCCAGCGCATTCCCGAGCTGAGCCAGTTACCGCTCGCCTGGCCCCAGTTAGCGGTGTTTGATAGCCAGGGGAACTGGCTGGGGTATGCCATGCGACGGTCGCAGGGGCGGCCCATCCGTGGTTTTCGCAATCCGGCACTGGTGCGTCGCGACTTTCCCGGTCTGGGGCGTGCCCTGCTGGCCACTGCGCTGTGCGATCTGATAGAGACAGTCAAGGTGCTGCATCGTCATCAGATCTGTTTGGGGGATATCAATCTGGACAACTTTTTTCTGGATATGGCCAATGGTCGCTTCTGGCTGATCGATTGTGACAGTTTTCAACTGACGCTGGATAACACCCGTTACCCCTGTCCGGTGGGGCAGGAGAGCATGATCCCCCCGGAACATCAGGGTCAGGATCTCGCCTCGGTGCGGCGTACACCAGAGAGCGACACTTTCTCGCTCACCGTGCTGGTGTTTATGGTGCTGATGAGTGGGCGTCACCCCTTCGAACATGTGGGGGGAGTCGGGTGGCTGACAATATCCGTCAGGGCCACTTCCCCTATGGCCAGTCGATCCGGCCCGGCAGTCAGGGGGCGGTGCCGCTGGGACCCTGGTATAACTGGTGGAGCCATCTCTCTTACCAGCTCAAAACCATCTTTATGCAGACCTTTGGTGTTGGTGTGACCCAACCCGCCGGGCGGGTGCCCCTGAGCGAGCTGGCGACCCGGTTGCGACAGTATGGCTGGAGCATCCATCAGGGCCATCTCAGCGATGAACTGTGGCCGGCGCAGGCCAAGGTGGCCAGCCCACCCCACGCTAGATAGCCGCTGGATAGCAAAACGCCCCACCCGGTGATCACCGGGTGGGGCGTTTTGCTTTTGCCAATCAGCCAATCCCTTTAGTCAGGGCGTAGTCCAGTAGGACGTCAGCATCACCCGGATGGCTGGCAAATTGGATAAGTCTTAATCCCTTTAGTCAGGGCGTAGTCCAGTAGGACTCTTCACCTTTGACGCACCCGACAGCGATGCCTAGTCTTAATCCCTTTAGCCAGGGCGTAGTCCAGTAGGACCTATGATGAAACAACAAGAAACCAAACAAGCTGAGTCTTAATCCCTTTAGTCAGGGCGTAGTCCAGTAGGACAAGAACTCTTTCAGCACCAATGCTGCTCAGGGTTTGTCTTAATCCCTTTAGTCAGGGCGTAGTCCAGTAGGACATTACGATGACTACCGAAACCAAAGACATGATCAGTCTTAATCCCTTTAGTCAGGGCGTAGTCCAGTAGGACTATCCACATCTTCCCAAGCCAGCGGTCGATGACCGTCTTAATCCCTTTAGTCAGGGCGTAGTCCAGTAGGACGAAACGTGCCTGATCTACACATAAACTACGTGCCGTCTTAATCCCTTTAGTCAGGGCGTAGTCCAGTAGGACTCATCGACGTCCGGACGTACGAACGCCCGATACGTGTCTTAATCCCTTTAGTCAGGGCGTAGTCCAGTAGGACAAGAAGCCAATGAAGTATTGACCCTTTGCGGCTTCGTCTTAATCCCTTTAGTCAGGGCGTAGTCCAGTAGGACGAGAACGACGCCTTTGGAATCGTTGCGGCTTTCTAGTCTTAATCCCTTTAGTCAGGGCGTAGTCCAGTAGGACCCCCCTCGATAACATAAAGAAAATAATGGCCGTTAGTCTTAATCCCTTTAGTCAGGGCGTAGTCCAGTAGGACGCGGTGCTTCCGGCAGCAGTGTTTGATCGCGAGAGGTCTTAATCCCTTTAGTCAGGGCGTAGTCCAGTAGGACTCAACGCTCAGGCCCGCAGCGCCGCACTGGGTAGGTCTTAATCCCTTTAGTCAGGGCGTAGTCCAGTAGGACTGAAGCATTTTATAACTCATTGTTTTTATTGATGCAACTTATCCACTGCAGTGAATAGGTCTGGGGATAAAAAAACGCCATTTAAGCATATTTCAGACCAGGATTATGATATGCGTTATTAACGTATTAATTTAATAGGATATTTAAATTCACCTATTTTTTAAAGTAGGGGAATATTATCCAAGAATGTTTTGCATTGACAGCGTTGTGTTGCTTGTGTTAGCTGGCTCGTTTTCTTACCAGTTGGTGTCAATCCGTTTCCCTTTGAACGCTGTCATTATCTCTTCCGTCAGCCAATCCGGCTTTGTCACAGGAGAGAAGATGATGGAACTTGCCCATCTCGAGCAGAGTCTGCTCACCAACCCCGCCCCGCGTTGCCCCTGTATGTTGCTGCTCGACACCTCTGGGTCGATGCAGGGACGTCCTATTGCCGAGCTGGGGGATGGGGTCGGGCAATTTATCGCAGAGCTGCAGGGCGATGAGGTGGCCGCCAGTTCGGTGGAGCTGGGGATTATCAGCTTTGGGGGCCAGGTACAGGAGCTTCAGCCATTGGCCTCGGTCGCCGAATTCGATTCTCGCCCGGCCCTGGTGGCTGATGGAGTGACGCCACTGGGAGAGGCGATTGCCCTCGGCATCGAACGATTGGCGCAGCGCAAGCAGGCTTATCAACAGGCAGGGGGGAGCTATTACCAGCCGTGGATGGTGATCATGAGTGACGGGGTGCCCACTGACAGTGGTTGGCCGGTACGGGCGGCTGAGCTCAGGGCGCTGGCCCAGGCGAAGAAGATGGTGGTGCTCTGTGTGGTCATCGGTGCCGAGGCGGATATCGGTGAGCTGTCGCGTTGCGCCCTGTTGCCACCCAAGCGTTTGGCCGGATTGCGCTTTACCGAGTTTTTTATGTGGCTCTCCCAAAGCATGCAGCGGGTGAGCGCATCTATCCCCGGTGACAAGGTGCAACTGCCTGCCACCTCAGGCTGGGACAGTATCGATGTGTAACAGGAGACCGGCAGAGCATGCGTTGCATGGGGCGCAAGCCCCTCATTTGGCCATTGAGGAGCCTGTTATGACGGTGGCGTCTTATTATCATCCCCTGTTGGCCCAACTGCCTCGTTATCTTGAGCTGTTGTCAACAGCGCCGCTGGGACTGTCGGATTGGCATGGGGTGGCTAGTCAGGCGGTGGGTTACCGCCATCTGCAGCATGGTTTGCCCTGTCAGGATCATGGGGTCATCCACTGTCAGGGACGGCCGTTGCTGGTGCTGTGCGACGGGGCAGGATCGGCCCTGTGCGCCGAGTTGGGGGCCCGTGCGTTAAGCGAGGGGTTACGGCGGCTGCTGATCTCGCTGGAACCTTGTTTGGCCAAGTGGCTTGATGAGGAAGAACAGAGCGCTGAGCTGGCGCAACTGGCCATGTTGTTGGTACGGCATGCCAAGGGGATCAATGCCGATCTGGCCGCTACCGGTCGGCGCAGTGGCGATGATTTTCGTGCCACCTTGCTGTTAGCAGTAGCAGGCAAGCACTCCCTGTTCTGGCTGCAAGTTGGCGATGGCCTGTTGGCGTTACGGGAGCGGGGTTACGCTGAATCGTCCTGGCGTCAGCTGGGCCAGGCGAACAAGGGGGCGTTTGCCAACCAGACTGCGTTCATCGATCCGCAGTTGAGTATGGCTCAGGTCAGTTGGGGTGCTGAGCCCGCAGGCAGGGTGGAGGCGGTTGTCGCGATGAGTGACGGGGCTGCCGAGCGACTCTATAGCAACGCACAGAGTCGGTTTGCCCCCATGCTCGATCAGTGGGTTGAGCAGAAGGTGATCGTACGCGAGCTCTATGAGTGCTTGAGCCAGGGTGAGTTATGGCGACGCACTACCGGCGATGACAAGTCCGTGGCCTTGCTGGTTGGCCCGGGTGTTAAGACCGTCTGATAGATCCGCCTGCTTTTGCTGCGATGGGGAAGAGACAAGCGCTGTTTTTCCCTAGTGGCGGGACGCGCTTTATCGCCGAGCTCTGTTGCAGTTTCCAGGCATCTTGATGAGCCAACCTTGCTTCATTATCAATTATCACTGGAGTGTCATGACATTGACGCCGGGATCGGATCAGCTGGCCATGCCACTGATCAGGGGGATCTATTGCCTACTGTCAGCCGAGCGAGCTAGGGAGCTGACCGCTCTGCTTGCCAAAGGCGCGTGTCACCAAGAGGGTGAGACTTCACCGCTGGCGGTGGTGACGACATTGGCTATCCATGTCGAGCAACATCGGTTGGATTGCAGGTCACAGCCCATCTACTGGGGACGTGAGCAACTGATGGCGGGTGCTTCCGATTTGCTGGGGGAGGCTGCGCGCTTTGAAGATCAGGATGCGTTGCGCTTGTTGGCACTACTGCTCGACAAATTGCTGCGAGGAGGGCGCGGCAGCCGCCAGGCCAAGCTGGATGGACTAACGGTAAGCGTCATGGAGCAGCGGGCACTGGCGGCCACATCCCCGAATAGCGGTGCTGTGGTGCGCGGCAGCTGGCGGCGCAAGTCACGCAATCAGCTGGGCCATGCCAGTTGGCTGGATGTAGTGGAGGCAGCCCTCTGGTGCTTCTGGCATGGTGACGATTTGGCAAGCGGCGAAGTGCTACTCGGTGTGCTGCTGGGCAGGGATGAGCGAGTGCGGCTTGTTTATGGTCTGCTGGTGGGGGCTTTCTACATGGGGGAGCCTTTCAGGCTTGAGTAATGCTGTTTGAATTCTTCAGCAAGTGATTTAAATATAACAGAAAAATGAACTTCTGCAGTTTATGCCCACGAACTTCTGCATGTGGTGTTTCAAATATGAAACAGCTGGACGGGTCTGGCTTGGTTCTATTACGGAAAAAACGTACGGCAAAAACGGATGAAATCCTGTCGGTTAAGTTGCTCAGTCGAAGAGTGTTACTATCTGTAGCAATGCCCCTCAAATTTCACCACGTCCCAGTTGTGTACCACTCTCATCAGCGTTAGAGGTCATAAACCTTTATAAATCAGGTCATTAAAAAAGACATATTGCAAAACGTGGAAGTAGAAGGTTGGCTCGTTGCCCGCGTGTGCTGTTTTGCTCATGTTGCTCGAGATGAGGTATCCGATGACGGCGCCTGGCGCCAGGGTGGGCGGTGCCAGGCACCACAATTGCCTGCATGGTAAACTATAGCGCAGACAGAACGAAGGGCGAGCCGTGCAGGTGGCGGTTTATTGGGCAGTTGATCCCGACATCTTGTGCATTTCTGCTCTGTTAACCGAGTCTATAAGACCAGTCTATCTCTCAGGATGTGATGATTTTTTAATGACATCAGTAGTGATCGGTAAAGAGGGCCCCTTCATTGGCGATCCTGTCCAGGTTCGGGGTCTGGCAGCCCACCATCCCCGGTTGTAGGCACTGATGTTTCAGTAGCCGATGTCATCGCTCATGATGGCAAGATATTGGGCTTGGCGGCTGCTGTGGTACTACCAGCGGTGGCCATTATTGGCTCCACATCCTAATCTGATGTGAATTGGTACACAAAATATGCGATGAAAGCCGCGTGCGTTTAACACATTGGAAATATCATCCCGTACAGGCTGTTGGAGGGAATGGAATACCCGGATGGGCACATTTCCCTTTATCGCTGTCGTTATGATCTATAAAGAGTGATATGACCTTAATAGCCCCATTTAACCGCAGCTTGGAAATCAGCTTTAAACCATTTCACTCTATAAATCCCGTTTATCCTTGTCGCCTAACAGCGAATATAACCGCTGGTTATCCGATATTTTTTCTCTAGCCCTTCAGTCGCCGGCTATCGGGTGGGCTGGAGGGCGCATGGAAGGCTGTATCGAGAAGGCATGAGGTATCTACCGCTATCGATGGCGATAAGGCGAATAAATGGGTGGTGGAGTTCACAGTTCGGCTAATCAATTTAGGAGATGAGGGCTGCTATGTCCGTAGTGGTGTGTCTTTATTCAAATATCTTACTGGCAAGCCGAGCACTCTTTAATTCTGATTAAGTCATAATTAAGTAAAGTGGAGGTGTTGATTTTTTCGCTCAGAGATGAGTTTTAAAACTGCTCGCAATCTCATCGCGATATTTAAAAGAGTGTGCTCGCATATTTTTGAAAGGATAAAAATGACTTGAATGGGAGTGGCCAAATAAATCCAGCTGTGACCTTTGTCTTTGCAAGGTGTCAGGGTCATAAATGCCTATAAAAACAAGGTAAAAGGCTGTGCTATTGACTAGATTGATAGAAGGCAAGGCATAAAACAGCATCAGTTTGATACGACAACATCGCGTGGGACAGAGATCATGAATAGAGTGCAGGGAGCCAGATTGTTCTCGTTACCGGTAGATCTCAGACAGGTGGTGTATGCCTTGTCTGCGTCACTGGACTTGGTGGGCATTGGCGATGTGGCCCACGGTAAACGGGTCGGGATCATGGCCGCCGAGTGCAGCCGGTTTTTGGGGATGAGTGAAGCGGAGCGTCGTCTGCTGTTTGAGCTGGGAGTGCTGCACGATATAGGTGTATCCTCGACCATTACACACCACCATCTGGTCAGTGAGTTCGATTGGGAGTCCTCCCAGCGTCATTGCGAGGTGGGTTATCAGTTGCTCAAAGATTTTCGTTTGTTGGCCCCGCTGGCACTGCCTATCCGTTATCACCATACCCATTGGTATCTGTTGCGTGACATGGTGGCAGTTGACCGCAAGGTTGCCCGGCAGGCCAATCTTATCTTTCTAGTTGATCGCTGCGATGCACTGGCCGCTCCTTATTACGCTGACGGTTCGCTGTTGATGCACACCGCCGAGATCCGGGAGAGGCTGGCAGCGTGTAGTGGCGAATTTTTTGCCCCAGAATTGGTGGATGCTTTCCTCAAAGCGTCTCGTTCGGAGGCATTCTGGCTGCAGTTGGAAGCGCGTGCAATCAACGATTACATGCTGGATATGCTGCAAAAGCGAGAACCCTGTATCACAAACAATGGTGAGCTGAAGGTGCTGGCGAGGATCTTCTCCGGCATCGTCGATGCCAAAAGTCCATTCACGATGACCCATTCACTTGGTGTTAGCAGGTTGTCTCGGGCATTGGCAGAGCAGATGGGGGTCAGTGCCATGCATTGCGACATGCTGGAAATTGCCGGGCTGCTGCACGATCTGGGTAAGCTGAGGGTTCCGGACGAAATCCTCGACAAGCCAGCCAGCCTGACGCAGGAGGAGCGGGCCATCATCAATACCCACAGCTTCGAGACTTACCAGATCTTGCGTCATATCGAAGGGTTTGAACAGATTGCCTGTTGGGCGGCCTATCACCATGAGGAGCCTGATGGGGAGGGCTATCCGTTCCACCTGCCGGCATCCGCCATGGCGCTCGAAGCGCGGATCCTGCGGGTCGCTGATATTTTTCAGGCGATGGTGCAGGACAGACCTTATCGGCGCGGCCTGCCTGCCCGTGACGCATTGACCTTTATGCAGCAACTGGCGGATCAGGGGCGGGTCGATCCCGCTGTGGTGGCGGTGCTGGCCGATCACCTGCCGCAGATGATGATGGCAGCCATTCCGGATCGCGAGCCGGATCATGCCATCAATTGAGGGAGAGGCTGGCCGCTGACTCATACTGCCGCGAGCCAGCTATGCTTGGAACAAGCCGAGCATGGTGCCGGTACCGGCGCACAAGACGCCAGCTTGATGGACTACCGTAGGGGAGCAGATATGGAATCGCTAAAAGCCAAGGATTATATGCAGAGCAGACCCATCACCTTCACTGCCGACATGATGGTGCAAGCTGCGGTCGAGAAATTTCTGAACAGTCACCAGCTCGGTGGCCCGGTGGTGGATGGTCAGGGCCATCTGATTGGCTGGATCTCCGAGCAGGATTGCATCGCAGTGCTGCTTAAGGAGGCCTATCACTGCGAACAGGTGGCGCAGGTCAAGGATGTGATGCGCAAGGAGGTGTTGTCGGTGGGACCCGATACCAGCATTTTGAGCCTGGCGGAGATGATGATGGGGCAAAAGCCGAAGATCTATCCGGTGGTGGAGGAAGGGCGTCTGCTCGGTGTCATCAATCGCCACAACGTCATGCAGGCCATTCACGCCCAGCTCACTACCTGTTTTGTCCATCACACACACGGTTAACCCTGTTTTTCTCTCTCCCAAGGCAAGCTTCGGCTTGCCTTGGCTATTTCATATGCTGCCATTTATCTATGTTATGCCATCTTACAATGGTTGTTTTGTCATGTTTGAGGAGCGGCCAATCTCTCTGTCTTCCCATATATAACGCTACGTTAAGGCTTGCACCGCCCCCGCTCGCTCTTTAGGATCGCTCCCAGCTTATCGATATGGCCCCTCTGGGCACCTATTTAAGGAATTTGTACCTTGTCTCTCTCTATCGAGGCGCTGCGCCGCCGTCTCTCTGCCTGCATGAATCTCGACGCCCGCCGCCTTTCCAGCCGTCTGCACGGGGTCAAGAAGCTGCCTGAAGGCAAACAGGCCGCCGTGCTTGAGACCATCGCCGCTGATTTGGCCGCCGCCGAAGTGCGCTATCAAACCCGTCTGGCCGGAGTGCCCAAGGTCACTTATCCGGACAACCTGCCGGTCAGCCAGAAGCAGGCTGAAATCGCCAAGGCCATTCAAGAGCATCAAGTGGTGATCATTGCAGGGGAAACAGGCTCGGGCAAAACCACCCAGATCCCCAAGATCTGTCTGGCGCTCGGGCGCGGAGTGAAGGGCTTTATCGGCCACACCCAGCCACGCCGTTTGGCGGCCCGCACCGTCGCGGCCCGTATTGCCGAGGAGATGGAGTCCGAGCTTGGCCACTACGTGGGTTACAAGGTGCGCTTTACCGATCAGGTGAGCGAGCAGACCCACATCAAGCTGATGACCGACGGTATCCTGCTGGCGGAGATCCAGAATGACCGGATGCTGACCCAGTACGACACCATCATCATCGATGAGGCCCACGAGCGCAGCCTCAATATCGACTTCATCCTGGGCTATCTAAAGCAACTGCTGCCCAAGCGCCCTGATCTCAAGGTGATCATCACCTCGGCCACCATCGACCCCCAGCGCTTCTCCCGCCATTTCAACAAGGCGCCGGTGATCGAGGTCTCCGGCCGCACCTATCCGGTGGAGGTGCGCTACCGCCCACTGTTTGTTGATAAAAAAAGCAGTGACAAGAGTGAGGGGCTGGAGGAGCGCGACGAACTGCAGGGGATCTTCGACGCGGTGGAAGAGCTGTCCCGCGAGGGGCTCGGGGACATCCTTATCTTCATGAACGGCGAGCGGGAGATCCGCGATACTGCCGATGCCCTGCGCAAACTCAACCTGCGCGATACCGAGGTGCTGCCGCTCTACGCCCGCCTCTCCAACGCCGAGCAGAACAAGGTGTTCCAGCAACATGCCGGACGGCGCATCGTGCTCGCCACCAACGTGGCGGAGACCTCGCTGACGGTGCCTGGCATTCGTTACGTCATCGATCCGGGCACCGCCCGCATCAGCCGCTACTCCTGGCGCACCAAGGTGCAGCGCCTGCCCATCGAGCCGGTCTCCCAGGCCAGTGCCAACCAGCGTAAAGGCCGCTGCGGCCGGGTGGCAGATGGTATCTGTATCCGTCTCTACTCGGAGGAGGATTTTAACAGCCGTCCCGCCTTTACCGACCCCGAGATCCTGCGTACCAACCTGGCATCGGTCATCCTGCAGATGCTGGCGCTCGGCCTTGGCAATATGGAGGCCTTCCCCTTCGTCGAGCCACCCGAGTCGCGCCATATCAAGGATGGCCTGACTCTCTTGAAAGAGCTGGAGGCGGTGCGCGAGCTGCCCGCCACCGGCGAGTGCGAAGCCAAGTTGCAGCTGACCGAGACCGGTCGCCAGCTCTCGCGCATCCCCCTTGATCCGCGTTTGGCGAAGATGGTGATCAGCGCGGCGCAGACCGGCTGCCTGAGCGAGGTGATGGTGATCACCGCGGCCCTCAGCATTCAGGATCCCCGCGAGCGGCCCATGGAGAAGAAGCAGGCTGCCGATGAGCAGCACAGACGCTTTGAGGACAAGGATTCCGACTTCCTCGCCTTCGTCAATCTGTGGAATTACCTGAAAGAGCAGCAGGATACCCTTGGCAGCAACCCGTTTCGCCGCATGTGCCAGAAGGAGTTTCTCTCCTACCTGCGGGTGCGTGAATGGCAGGACATTCACTTCCAGCTGCGTCAGACGGTCAAGGAGCTTGGTTTTAAAGCCAACCATGAACCGGCGGATTTCAAGACGGTGCACTGCGCCCTGCTGACCGGCCTCTTGAGCCATATCGGCAACAAGGATCTGGAAAAGCCCGAGTTCCTCGGTGCTCGCAATGGCCGTTTCCACCTCTTCCCGGCCTCGGGCCTGTTCAAGAAGCCACCCAAGTGGGTGATGGCCGCAGAATTGGTGGAAACCTCGCGCCTCTACGCTCGCATCAACGCCAAGATTGAGCCCGAGTGGGTGGAGCCGCTGGCGGGCCATCTCATCAAGCTGCACCACAGCGACCCCCACTGGTCGAAGAAAAACGGCGCCGTGATGGCCAAGGAGAAGGTGACCCTCTATGGCCTGACCCTGGTCAATGAGCGCACCATCAACTTCAGCCGCATTGATCCGGCGCTGTGCCGTGAGTTGTTTATCCGCCGCGCCCTGGTGGAGGGAGATTTCGAGACCCGCCACCGTTTCTTCAGCGATAACCGCAAGCTCCTGGCCGAGGTGGAGGTGCTGGAGCACAAATCCCGTCGGCGCGACATTCTGGTGGATGACGAGGACCTGTTCCGCTTCTACGATGCCCGTTTGCCGGAGGAGGTGATCTCTGCCCGTCACTTCGACAAGTGGTGGAAAGAGGCGCAAAAGCAGGATCCCGAGCTGCTCAACTTCGAAAAAGAGATGCTGATGAAGGGGGATGCGGCCCACATCAGCGATCTCGACTACCCCAACTTCTGGCAGCAGGGGCGCCTCAAGCTCAAGTTGACCTATCAGTTCGAGCCGGGGGAGGCGGCTGATGGCGTGACCCTGCATATTCCGCTGCCGCTCCTGAATCAGGTGGAGGTGAAGGGGTTCGAGTGGCTGATCCCTGGGTTGCGTCACGAGCTGTTGGTAGCCCTCATCAAGTCGATGCCAAAACCGATGCGCAAGAACTTCGTACCGGCCCCCAACTATGCCGATGCGCTGCTAGCCAGCATCAACCCCGAACAGGGGCCGCTACTGGACGAGATGGAGCGTCAGCTGCGCCGCATGACCGGCGTCACCGTACCTCGTGAATCCTGGGACTGGACTGCTGTGCCCGATCACCTGAAACTCACCTTCCGGGTGGTGGACGACAAACACAAGAAGGTGGCGGAAGGCAAAGATCTGGAAGCCTTGAAAGAGTCGCTGCGCGGCAAGGTGCAGGAGACCCTGTCACAAGTGGCGGACGATGACATCGAGCAGTCCGGCCTCACTCTGTGGAGCTTTGGTGAATTGCCTCAGGAGTACAGCCAGAAGCGCGGTGGCTTCGAGGTGAAAGCCTATCCGGCGTTGGTAGACGAGAAGGATTCGGTCGCCATCCAGCTGGTGGAGAGTCCGGTGGTGCAGCAGCAGCTGATGTGGGCGGGCCAGCGCCGGCTGGTGCTGCTCAACGTGCCATCTCCCATCAAGTATCTGCAGGAGAAGCTGCCCAACAAGGCCAAGCTCGGGCTCTATTTCAACCCCTTTGGTAAGGTGGCGGAGCTGATTGATGACTGTATCGCCTGTGGCTGCGACAAGCTGATCGAACAGCATGGCGGGCTGGCTTGGGACGAGGCCGGTTTCGAGGCGCTCAAGGAGTTTGTCCGCGCCGAGCTCAACGATGCGGTAGTGGAGGTGGCCAAGCAGGTGGAAGCCGTGCTGACGCTCTCCCATGAGATCAAGAAGCGGCTCAAGGGGAAGATGCAGCTCGACACCGCTTTTGCCATGTCGGATATCCAGCAGCAGCTCGGCAACCTTATCCACAAAGGCTTTGTCACCGAGACCGGCTGGCAGCGGTTGCCTGATTTGCTGCGCTATTTGCGGGCCATCGAACGGCGCCTCGAGAAGCTTGCCATCGATCCCAACCGGGATCGGGTCTACATGCTCAAGGTGCACAGTGTGGAGTCGGAGTACAAGGCGCTGCTGGCCAAGATCCCCAAATCCCAGCTTATTCCCACCGAGGTGGCCAATATTCGCTGGATGATCGAGGAGCTGCGGGTGTCGTTTTTTGCCCAGAATCTGGGGACCCCCTATCCGGTCTCCGATAAACGGGTGCTGAACGCCATTGCTCAGTGCTAAGCTGCTATCTGTCTGTTTTAACTGCGTGATATAGAGTGTGGGAAGGGGTTGCCAAGGTGGCGGGCCCTTTTAAACGGAAGTCAGGGAGGCAAGGATGCTGGGGATCTGGTTGAGCGTGGCGCAGGTGGTGATCAGCGGTTATCAGCCCATCGCGGAACAAACCTGGGTGCAGTTGAACCCGGAATATTACCCCCTGACACGCACGCCGCCCGCCATGTTTGTTGCGTGGCGTGGCAACCAGTTCCCGCCACTGGCCCTGAAGCAGAAGCATGGTCGCTGGCAGATCCTCTTTCCCGCCCGGCTGGTCCCCCCTTTCGATTTGTTCGAGGGGGAGGCGCAGCTTTCTAAAACCTATTTGGCAAGGCTGCGACGCATCGATGAGATGGCTTACGGGGTCGTACATGGTCAGGTGGGGGCAATCGTGCAGCAGGGGAGTGGTTTCCCTGGTTATGGCGCGCAATCCATCGCGCCCTTTATCGCCGAGTTCCGCACACCCCAAAACACGTTCGGTGGTGTCGATATTTCCACCGATACCGACGAGAGCGAACCTCTGCTGGCTCAATTAGGCGTGACGTTTCGCACTGCGGGGATGAGTGGTGCACAAGGATATGAGGGAGTAGCGAGCGCCGATATGGCGCTCGTCAGCAGCAAGGCTAGCTTATCCGCAGGCAGTGATGCCATGCTCACCCTCTCTGATCCGGCAGCAGGCGACCCACAAACCGTGTGTCATCAGGTCGCGGCAGGGGAGACCCTGTGGCGCATTGCCAACCAGCTATCCAGTGCCCGGGGGGCTGATACCTACAGCTATTTGTTGGCGCTGGTGGCGGAGAATCAGCAACGGCTTGGCAAAAGCATTCGGGTCAGAACGGGGGATGGCCTTTACTGTCCGCGCGCCGAGACCCTGGCGAAGTTTGATGCCCTGAGCCCGGCCCAGCGTCAGCAGCAATTTGCCCGACTGGAGCAGGGACGCTAAATGCAGAATCGGTACCTTGTATCCGCATTTGGCCCGTGGTAGTATTCGCGCTCGTTTTGCGAGGTGCCGACCGGTCGCAGTCTGCACCATACATTCCTTTAAAAGAGATACATACTATGTCTTTCGTATTCCAAGCTGAAGTCCGTTCTGACCTGGGGAAAGGTGCGAGCCGCCGCCTGCGTCAAGCTGACCAAGTTCCTGCCATCGTTTATGGTGCAGGTAAAGAAGCCCAGTCCATCACCGTTGACCACAAGAAATTCATCCTGGCCCAAGAAAAGCCGGAATTCTACGAGTCTGTACTGACCCTGGTTATCAACGGCGAAGAAGTTAACGTAAAAGTGAAAGCTATCCAGCGTCACCCTGTACGTTACAAGCTGGTTCACCTGGACTTCGTTCGCGTTTAATCACGAACTGTCAGGTAGCAGAAAAGCCACTTTCAGGAGTGGCTTTTTGCTATAAGGAATCTTGTGAGCGGACTGAAAGAACAATCAGGTCAGCCACAGCCACAACCGGTTATCCCAGCTGGCTAAGCGCTTGTTGGCAGCGCTGCTCGGCGGCATCCAGCTCCAGCAGCACCATCCTGATATCCTCCATCTGTTGCTGCAGCGTCTTCCGTTTCTCGGTGACCAGCCCGAGCATGGTTTGCAGCTGGGTACGGCTGCTCTTGTCGGCATCATAAAGATCAAACAGCTCGCGGATCTCGGCGAGGCTGAACCCGAGCCGCTTGCCGCGCAGGGTGAGCTTGAGGCGAACCCGATCCTGCTTGCTGTAAATGCGGGTTTGTCCCTCTCGGGCGGGATTGAGCAACCCCTGATCCTCGTAGAAACGGATACTGCGCGTCGTAATATCAAATTCCCGGGCCAGCTCACTGATGCTGAAGCGCCGTCCTTCATCCTTGTTGTTCATACAGACTTCTTGGCGAACTAAATCCTGTCTGCACCTTACCTAAACGTAAACTGCACTGCAACTCTTGTTCCATCGCGTCAGAACCCCTATGTTATGGCCATGTAACAAACAGAGGCAGGCAAATGGATATTGCAATTGTGGCGGCAAAACGGACTCCGATGGGGGCGTTTCAGGGGGCATTGGCAGAGGTCACTGCGCCTGAGTTGGGAGCCTGTGCCATCGAGGCGGCACTGAAGCAAAGTGGGCTGCGTCCGGAGCAGGTCGATGAAGTGTTTATGGGCAATGTGCTGGCGGCGGGCGTGGGGCAAGCGCCAGCCCGGCAGGCGTTGTTGAAAGCAGGGTTGCCAGATAGTGCGCCTGCTACCACGGTCAACAAGGTGTGCGGATCCGGCATGAAAGCTGTGATGCTGGCGGCGGATACCATCCGCCTTGGTGACAACAGGGTGGTGGTGGCAGGGGGGATGGAGAGCATGAGCCGTGCCCCCTATCTGCTGGATAATGCTCGCAGCGGCTTTCGGATGGGGCATCAAAAGGTGCTGGACCACCTATTCCTCGACGGTTTGCAAGATGCTTATGATGGCCAGCTGATGGGGATACATGCCCAGCGCAGCGCCGATCAGGCCGGTTTGACCCGCACTGCCATGGATGAGTTTGCCCTAGCGTCATTGCAGCGGGCCCGCGATGCGCAGCAAGCCGGCGCGTTTGTGTCCGAGCTGACAAGCGTCTATCGCGGTGAGCGCTTGTTGCTGGCCGAAGACGAACAGCCTGGCAAGGGCAGACCGGAGAAGATCCCGACCCTGAAGCCAGCGTTTGGCAAGGAGGGCACCATTACGGCGGCCAATTCGAGCTCCATCTCGGATGGTGCGGCGGCGCTGATATTGATGGATGGCGCCACGGCGCAAGCCTGGCAGGTACCAGTGCTGGCACGGATCGTCGGTTATCAGAGCCACGCGGCATTGCCCGCCGAATTTACCTCTGCGCCCATTGGCGCCATTTCACGCTTGCTGGCGAGTCTGGCATGGTCGGTGGAAGAGGTGGATCTCTTTGAGATCAACGAGGCCTTCGCCATGGTCACCATGCTGGCCATGAGTGGGGTCGGCATCCCTCATCACAAGGTCAATGTCCATGGTGGGGCCTGTGCGCTTGGTCATCCGCTGGGGGCGAGTGGCGCGCGCATTCTGGTGACGCTGATCGCCGCGCTGCGGCAACGAGGTTTGCGGCGAGGCGTGGCCGCGATCTGTATCGGGGGCGGGGAGGCGACAGCTATCGCGGTCGAGGTGAATGACGAGACGAATTAATTGGTGGCTTCCATCGCCAGCAGTTGTTCCGTGACCCAGGTGGTGGCGGCCAGATAGAGGTGACTCACCTTATCCTCGCTCAGCCCCAGGCGGGCTGTTCTGGCCGTTACCCGTGACCAGTTGGCGCTCTCGTAATCTTCACAAAACGCGAGGTAGAAACCGAGATTGCCTTTTCGCTCCAGCAGCGCCAGCCGAATATCGTCGATAAGAGGGATAGTGCCGAGCAGCTTGTCCATCGGCTGCTCCATCAGTACATCCAGCAGGGAGAAGAGACCAGTGATAAAGGCCTGTTGTGCCTGCTGGCTCGGGGCGTGGGCGTGGGCCAGCAGTTCACAGAATCGGGCTCGGATCATCGACATCTGGTAGAGCTCGGCGCTCTTGCCCTTGCCGGCGCTGGTCGCGGCTACCAGCGAGACAAAGCGCTTTAGCTGGGTGTTGCCCAGATAGATGGCAGCCTGGCGAAATGACGAAATAGGGTTGGTGTGACCTTTGAGATGGTTGACATAGCGCAACAGCTTGAGAGAGAGGGAGATATCCTGACCGAGTAGCTGCTCAATCTTGTTGATATCAGGCTCTGCCTCGTTGACCACGTTGAGCAACTGCATCACCACGACTTGCGCTGGCTCCATGGTGGCTTGCTTGACCATCTCGGGTCGACTGAAGAAAAAGCCTTGGAACAGCTGGATCCCCAGCTGTTTGACCCGTTCGAACTCAGCCTTGTCCTCTACTTTTTCCGCCAGATAGGTGAGCCCCAGCGTTTGATGACGTTGGATAAACACCTTGATCTGCAGCAGGGGGGTAGCGCGAAGATCAAACTTAATGATGTGAATAAAGGGGAGGAAGCGCTCCCAATCCGGCGACATGGTGAAGTCATCGAGGGCCAGCTGATAACCCAGCTTGTGCAGCTGTTTCACCTTTTCCAGCAGGGCATCATCCGGTGGAGAATCTTCCAGGATCTCAATCACCACTTTTTCGGGCGGCAGGCACTCTGCCAATCCCTCCAGCAGCAGTGAGTGGGGAAAATTGATAAAGCAGGGGCGGCCCCCCAACAGCTGATCGATATTTTGTTGCAGAAACTGTTCAACCACCAGGCGTGACGTCGCCTGCTGGGAGGAGATACTCGGGAAGACATTATTCAGACTATCGCGAAAGAGCAGCTCATAGGCATGGGTATTGAGGTCTCTGTCGAGGATCGGCTGTCTTGCTACGTAGGAATACATGCCTTGCTCCAGTAAAGGTACTGGGTTGATTTTATGGTGTTGCGGAACACTATGCCAGTTTTGACCCTGTTCGGTAAGGCAATAATTGGCATAGCGTTTTTCTGCAGGGAAGGAATTTAGAAGAGATAACTCAATTGGGCGCCAGCCAGCCAGGCATCTCCCTCGGATGTCCCTTGGAAGGTGGAAATACTCTGCGGGTTGCCAGGTTGCAAAGCCATTTTTTCAGTAACATCAACCTTCTTGCCATCGATCAGGGTCAGCCCCAGATCCATGGTCAGGTTGGGGGTGAATTGATAACCCATCCCCAGGCTGTACCAAATTCGGTCTGCATCCGGAATGGAGATGGTACGGCGATCTGCTGGTACAGGGCTCGCATCGTAAGCTACTCCTGATCGCAGTTGCCACTGTGGAGTGAGTTGATAGGTCATCCCGATCGCATAGCGCCAGCTATCTTCCCAGTGTTCATCCTTGATATGCATGTTGGGCAGTGTATCCAGATCTGCTTCCAGCTGGACAAATTTGCTCCAGTTGGTCCAGTTCAGGCTGCCATGAATAGCCAGTTTTTCAGTCAGCTGATGAAATGCTGCAAGCTCTGCCGTTGCCGGTAGCGGAAGATCCAGAGAACCTGTGTCTCTGAGTTCTTTGCCGCTGGGCAGGCCAATGATGGCGTCACCCGAGAGTGTCAAGTTGACATCGTGCCGGTATGAGAGGCCAATCCGGGTCTGTTTGGATAGTTCCAGCAACGCGCCGACATTCCAGCCCCATGCCCAGCCATCTCCTTGCAGATGCTTTGCTATCAGGTTGCGCGAGGGGAAGGTGCCGCCGACTTCGCCCTCACCCTGAATAGCTGAAATACCGGCTCCCACCGACAACATCTCATTGATGCGGTAGGCAAGTGAGGTACCCAGATCCATGGTCTTGATATCGGAAACATTACCAAAGTGCCCAGCGCTGTAGTTGTCTGGCATCTTGATGCCAAGGCCGTAGTAAGAGGTGGCCGAGAAGCCGAGGCGCCACTGTTCATTGAGCGGGATGATCAAATAGGCGTTGGGTACCCAGGCTGCGGCCGCGATATCGTGCGCACTCGCATCCGAGGTGACGATACCAGCTTGGGTCGGCAAGCGGGTGTTACCTTCAATATTGACGTCAGGACTGACATAGATGACACCGCCAGACAGCGCCATCTGATCGAAGCGGGTCATGGCTGCTGCATTGCGGGAGAGCACACTGGCGTTATCCGCGATGGCTGCCTCACCGGCAAAGGCGCGTCCAAGGCCTGTGGCGGATTGTTCAGCTAGCTGGAATCCGGCTGCGTGGGTCTGACCCGCGATCACCAGTAGGGCGATCGCGGACGGTTTGAGGATGGAATGCATGGAAAAGTCCTTGCTGTTACCCGAAGGTTTAATCGGTCATATCAATGAGGGCAGGATTTTATATGGTATGACCAGTAAGGCAACGGCAATGGCATCTATCTGGAGAAAACAAGATTAAATGCTGGAATGATGTGCTCTAATAGATTGATTGAAAAGGAAAAATAAACACATGTGTGCTACATGTGTGCGCTGAAATGGGTTTTCGGATAAAAAAAGAGCGCCTGTTGGCGCTCTTTTAGAGTGAGCTGTAATCAGAACTTCATGTTGAACTGGGCTGAGGCGAGGAAGGCGTTGCCGTGGGAAGAACCTTTCCAACGCAGAGCGTCTGAGTGGTTACGCAGACCCTCGTTGACATCAACCTCTTTACCATCCAGATAGGCCATGCCGAAATCAACACTCATATCGGTGTTGATATGGTATGTGGCGCCAGCGCTATACCAGACACGGTCGGAGTCCGGGATACTCAGGCTACGATATTCCGGTTCGATAGGACTGTTATCATATGCAAAACCAATACGTGCTTCCCAAGCCGGGTTGATATACCAGGTACCACCGATAGAGTAACGAGTAGAGTCTTTAAACTTTTCGTCCTTTTGCAGACATACGCCGCCAGCGCATTGGTTACTGGTTGCTTTCAGCTCCTGGAATGCGCTCCAGTCAGTCCAGTTCACGGAGTAATGTACGGCGAATTGCTGATTCAAACGGTGATAACCGGCAAACTCTGCTTGAGCAGGCAGATCCAGTTTCAGATTGCCATCAACAACGCGGTTCCCTGAAGTGAGTCCCTGGAAGTCACCATCAAAGCTCATATCGACTTGTGAGCGATAAGTCAACGCAAAGCGATTGTTTTCATTGACTTCGTACAGAGTACCTACGTTCCAGCCAAAACCCCAGGTGTCGCCTTTCAGGTGAGCCAGACGAGTATCCGTTGCCAGCGGACCGCCTTGACTCGGCGGGTTCAACGGACCCAGCAGACCGGCATAGCGGTTCAGTTCGGCTGCACCGTAAACAGCATTAATACCTGCACCGACGCTGAAGTGTTCATTGATGCGATAGGCGATGTTCGGGTTGATATTGAGAGTCATCAGCTCAGTATCACCAGCACCTGCACCAGCAGGGAAGGTTTTGGAGTACTCGGTAGACAGCCCGTAGTTGGAGAAGAGCCCGATACCCCAGGCCCACTGGTCATTCAGCGGCTGGATAAAGTAAGCAGCAGGAACGAAGGCTGCCGGAGCAATGCCTGATTCGCTGGCGGGAATTGGCCCAAAGGGAGTACCAACGCTGCCATTAACATCTACGTCCGGTTTGATGTAGGTACCGGAGACGGAAACTGCCATCTTGTCAAAGGTGGTCATGGCGGCAGGGTTACGGGACAATACGGAGGCGTTGTCGGCGATAGCCGCTTCGCCGGCATAGGCGCGACCCAGACCGGAGGCCGAGTGCTCGTTCAATTGGAATGCCGCGGCATGGACTTGACCGGTGGCCAGCGCGATGGTGGCGGCAATCAGGCTCTTCTTGAAAATAGTTGTCGTCATGGTGTTCTCTCTTGTAGGCAGATTTTTTTGCCGATATTGGCTGCACGTTCAATGCAAACCTCGACAAAATCCGTTTTTATTTCAGCTTCTTCCCAATCAATTCTGGCGTGATTCTATGGATCTGGTAGGAGGTAAGAAATCAGACCAGTGACAGCAGAATACATAAAAGTGATCGATGTGTTAATCATTTGTTTTAACTTGCTGTTTAATTCATCATTTTCAGGGTCTAAAGGCGGAATATTGACCTGGATTGCTGATCTCCGTCACAAAAATAATTTTGTCAATTTTTCGAAATCTTGAGGCAAATGAGTGACAAAGGGGAGTAATCAGGGAGGGAACAGGCAGCGGCTCGTGACCGCCGCCTGCTATTGAGGATGGATCTGAGGTTGTTAACCAGCGATGTTAAATGTCCCACTGCAGACGTGACTGCAGGGCGTTGGCAACGGGGGCAAGTGGCTCTTTCATTTCGCCAATCAGTACCATATTGGCGCCTTTGAGCTGGACTATCTCCCCTTTGAGGGTGCCATCTTCAAAGGTGGCCTGTTGCAGGGTTAATGGCACATGTTTGGGCACTAAAAAGAGAGTGACTGGCCCCATCTTTCCCTGGATCACCATGTGCAAGGCTGGTCCCTGATAAAACGAGCAGTGATTGACATAGGTCACCTTGAGCCCATCCATCCCGCTTAAGGTGGCGCCATACTTCTCCATCTTGGCATTTATGTTATGCAGATTGACCTGCTCATCGACACCTTCAATAAAGGGTTCTTCGCCATAGACATGAGCCATCGCCACCTGTGCGAGGGAGAGGGCCGCAGGAGCCGTTTCTGGCAGCGTGATCCAGCGGGTGCTCATTCCCAGCAGGAAGGCGACCGATGCAGCCAGGGCGATCTGGCGCCAGGATGTTGATGTCCGGAGCTTGACTGGTGCCGTGCCAAGGGGGCGGGATGGCGGCATATCATCTGGCGCATCACTGTCTTGCAGCATGGCTTGCCTGAGCAGGATCCGCTCGGCCAGTCCGGCGGGAACCTCTACCTGCATGGCGCGCTTGAGGCTTCTGTCGAACTGCTTCATCTCGTCGAGGTAGTTCCGATTGGCCTGGCTTGCTTCAGCGGTTTTGAGAAAGTCCGGTTGTTGATCGTTGGGCTGGATCATGGCGTTGCGGCGAAATTCGAGTTCATCCATGTCCGTGTCCTCTTGCTTGGTTCTTCTGCTCCATCGCCTCCTTGAGCTGGTTGCGGGCGCGAAACAGTCGGGTCATGACGGTGTTCTTGTTGAGGCCGAGCATCTCGGCAATCTCCTCACCACTGAATCCTCCCACGACTTGCAGCAGCAGTGGCTCCTGATACTCCTCCGGCAACCGGGCGATGTGACGGTGCAACCACTCGTTCTCCATCTCCTGTTCACTGTGCAGCGTATCGTGCTGGGGTTGAGGGTGATCGTCGAGAGCCACCAGTTCCAGCTGTTTGCGTTCAAAGCGGCGGGCGTTCTCCCGTCTGAGGATGGTGATCAGCCACCCCTTGGCCGCCTTGTCATCCTGCAGTGTGTCGATAGCCTTCCAGGCACGCAGGAAGGTCTCTTGCACCAGATCTTCCGCTACGTTGGGATCCCGGGTCAGCCAGTAGGCATACCGGTATAGATCGCCGTGCAGCGCATGAACCAGTGCTTCAAATTTGGTTTGTTTGTCAGCCATGGGATCAGAGACCGGCGAAGTGGCCGGATCATTTCCACCAATATGCTGCTGAGCACGTTTTTTTCTAAAAAACAGCAGTGCCATAGGGCAATCCTTGTCAGGGGGCGTGGCGGCGGGAGCGCTAACTCCCGTGCGCCAGCAGGTAAATCAGGTGCGCAATACCGGCGGTTTCATCAGCCCTGAGGGTACGCGCCAGAGCGCGCCACTCGATGGGAGGGGCAGAAGAGGGCCGTGCAAAACAGGCTCGCTCGAGTGCGGCGAGCGCGTTGCCGACCCGATTATGCCCAGCGTCAGGCAACTGGCCTAATTGATAATAGGGGACCTGCCAGCGCAAGGTCGCCCACAGGATCAGTGCCTTGCGACTGGCATCCGGCTGGTGTCGGGCAAGGGCACGTTGCAGTTGATAGAAGGCTCGCCAGCGGGGGCTGCGGCGCCATAGCGCACGCAGTGTTATGGCCAGCACGACCCACCAAAGGCTCTCTCGCAGTGCCACCTGCGATGTCTGCTCATCAGGTTGCCGATTTGCTGTTGCCTGAAACGTCAGCGTGATGGCGGGCAGGCTGGCCTGCTCAATCCGGCCGCTTTGGGTATTAAACCAGGGCAGATCAATGGGGGGCAGCTGATAGTCACCGCTCTGCTCCGCGACCAGAGTCTGGCGCCACTGTCGCTCAAACAGCAGCTTGCCATCGCGGTAACGCTCCTGCTGTTGCTCGCCATCGGGATGTGCCTGTATGCCGCTTGGCAGTTGATGGGCCATCAGGGGGGCAAGCTGTATCTGACCGCTGTCACCATTCTCCATGGTCAGGCTTAGGATCCGGATCAGCGGTTCACCCACTTCCCCCGTGGTGGCCGGTTCAAGACGCTGGCTCAGGGTCAGCCGGGTGGCCACCGGCGTGGCGGGGGCTTTGTCGACCCTCACCTCTAGCGGTGCCGCGCGGGCCGAGAGTTTTTGCGGCTTGTTCCCTTGCTGCGTGAGCTGCCCCTGCAAGCGGGGTGAGTCGAGGAGCCATAGCCCAGGCGCTTTTGCCTGAACGAGCCAGCTGCGGGTGAGCCGGCCGGGTAGACCAGCCTGAACGGGGGCGATCCACTCGTCGCTACCGAGGCGACGGATGGTAAAGTGGGCAGAGCTGAGCTCGCTCAGGGCCGGGTTTTGCATGCTGGTAGGTAGCCACAGTGTCAGCCGGTAGATCACCGGCTGGCCGGGATAGAGCGGGCCCTGATGCTCAAGGCTAGCCTGCATCTCGAGGGGCGAGGGGGCAGCGGGTTGCGGCAGCGCCGCTGTTTTCACCTCTCTCAATGGCAGGGTGAGCGAGGGGGTAAACTCATTTCCCAGCTTGAGCGGGGCAATCACCACCTTTGTATTAGCGGGTGAGTCGCTCTGGTGCAGCGGGATCTGCCAGCGAGTCAGTTGTTGTACCGGGGTGGTGACCCGGCTCATGGTCACTCTGCCCACTGCAAATTGGCGCAGTAGGGGGGAGATCTCCAGTTCGTTGCTCTGGCGCTCGCCATCTGCTTCGATGATCAGTAGCCAATCGTTGGGGTCGGCCCCCGGCAGCAGCTCTGCCCGGGGGGGCAGGGCCCAACCAAGTGGACTCGCGAGTGCGAGCAACAGCCCCCATCCTGCCCGCGTCACCAGGGCTCCTCCACCTTGATCAGATCCCGGCGCAGCGCCTCTTTGCGCAGTCGCTGTTCCAGCAGCAACACCGGGGGAGAGGGGGGCAGGGGCATTGCCGTCGCCTGCTGAGCGGCCGATGGTTCGGGTTGCTTGCTGTTGCTGGTATCGGGAGCCGCCGCCGCTGCGCCCTGTAACAGAGAGAGGTTATAGAGCGCATCTTCATGACCGGGTTCAAGCGCCAGGGCCGCCAGATAGGCCTCTTTGGCTGCGGCAAACTCCCCCAGTTGCAGCAGGGCATTACCGCGGTTGTAGTGGGCAGTGGCACTCGCTGCTTCCTGATAGGCTGCGATGGCTTGCCGATAGGCACCGGCTCGATACCAGGCGTTGCCGCGCCAGACGGGATCGTTGAAGGTGCGGGCGGCCCGCTGAAAATCCCCCTCTTGATAAGCCTGCATCGCTTGCAGATCTCCCTTCTCTGCTGCTTGCAGATCTTGTGGCGCAAGCAACTGAGCTCCCACCATCAGCGCCATCATCAACCGGGCGCCGACTCTGGCCAGCAAGGCGAGCGGTAACAAGGGGATCAGCAACCAGGGGCCAAGATCCAGTGGCGCCGGGGTGAGGGCCGAGGTAGTGGTGGGCAGCGGTGCAAAGCGGGGGACATCGCTGCCAAGCCACTGCAGCTCACCGCCGAGACGGTTGGCCAGAGCGGCAATGGCCTGACTATCGGGGACGGGCAACTGCGCGGGCATGCGGGTGGCAAACCCCAACTCATTGGCCGGAATGGCGGGCATGGGGGCCGGTTGACCACTGCTGGCGAGCAGAATATCGAGGCGTGCCGACTGGGTGTCGCGGCAGAGAAGGCGTTGTTGGCAGGGCCACAGAGCAGCGATTTGGGCCATCTGATTCTGGGTGAGGTCGTCGGTGATCAGCAGTAGACGGGCCTGCTCACCGGGGGCCAGCTGCTTCATGGCAAGTTCCACCGCCCGTGCCGGGTTGCTGCCCTGCAGCGGCATGATATCGGGGCGCAAGTCGGGCAGTAGCAGCGAAAGGGCTTGATGATCACGGGTTGGTGGCATGGCGAGGTAGGCATCGCCCGCGTAGAGGATCAGCGCAATGCGCTCTCCCTTTGCGCGGCTCAGCAGCTGCTGCAACTGCCATCTGACCCGGGTCGCCCGATCTGGTTTGAGGTCGGTGGCGGTCATCGAGCGTGACAAGTCCAGCAGCCAGATATCGAGCGGCGCCGCAGGCTGCTGTTGCAGCTCGCCGCGCAGTGCGGGACCACTCAGGGCTAAAATGACGGGCAGGGTTGCCAGCCAGAGCCAGGGGCGCTGAGGACGAGATGCTGGCAGCAGATAAGCCTGCATAGCAGGTGCGAGCAGCGGGGGCTGGCGACGATGGTGCCACCCTTGCCAGAGCCAGGGGATGAGTGCGATCAGCCACAGGGGGCGGAGCAAGATCAGCTCCATCTGCGCGTGCCTCGTGCCAGCCAGTTACGCACCATGCGAAACTCCAGTCTGCCGTGCCCTGATGGCAGAAGCAGCAAGCCACAAAGCAGTGCCAACGGCCAGGGATAGAGCTCGATCACCGGCTGGTACTGGGCAATCGGCATGGGGGCAGGTTCAAGGGCATTGAGAGTCGCATTGATGGTATCGAGATCGCTTTGGGTGCGTGCCCGAAAGTAACGCCCCTGGCCTGTCTCGGCCAGCTCTTTCAGGAGCGGCTCGTCAAGTTCGCTGCTGGGATCGGCCTGACCGCTGCCCGCCTCATCGTAGGGTTGGATAAAGGTATCGGGATCGGCCCCGACCCCCAGCGTGTAGATCCGTATTCCCTGCGCTGCGGCGAGTTTGGCCTCCTGCAGCGGATCGGCATTGCCTGCGGTATTGCGGCCATCAGTGACCAGCAGCAGGGCGGTGGGGCGACCCGGATCCCCATGCTGACGTGCCAGCTGGATCGCCTCGCCAAGGGCGGTGGTACGGCCGACCAGATCAAAATCGAGCTCGTCGCTCAAGGTCAACAGCGCCGGGATCTCCTGAGTGAGGGGAGAGAGCAGATAGGCGTGATCGGCAAAGACGATGAGGCCCACCCTGTCACCAGCCCGCTTGGCGATCAACGCCTTGATCTGCTGGCGCACCGCCGTCAGGCGCGCTTGCTGTTCGCCGTTGTCGAGCATATCCGGAGTACGCATACTGTCTGACAGATCCACTGCCAGCAGCAGATCCCGACTCCCTTCATATTGGATAACCGGTTCCCCCCACCACTGGGGGCGGCAGAGGGCGAGAATAAGAGCGCACCAGAGCAGCATGGCGCGCCAGAGCGGCAATCCGGCCTGAGGGCGCAGCAGCGCAAACCCGGGATGAGCCAGATAACCGCGGCGCAGGGGTGGCAAGCCGAAGCGCACCAGCAAGGGCAGCACCAGCGCCAGCGCAAACCAGGGCCAGGCCAGGATCATGGCTGCCTCCGCGCAGCTTTACGCGTCAAGCGGGGATAGCGTTGCAAGAAGAGGCTCTTACCCCAGCGGCGATAATGTTGCCGAAGCTGTTCGCTCTGCTCGCGAGTCGGGTTCTGGCTGCCATAGAGCCAACTGCTCCAGTGAGACGAGAACTGGCTGAAATCGCTGCCACCGTGACGATCGACGAAGGCGAGCCACGCTTCTCCCTGAAGCTGGCGCGCCTCGGGCCAGCGTTGCAGTGCTTCATGACGCAGGGCCTCCTGTATGCGTGCCACCAGCAGTGCCGGATCTCCCTCCAGCTGACGACACCAGCGGCGGTAACGTATCACCCTCTTGGCAATCAGGGCGATCAGCAGCAGTAATAACGCTGTGATCAATAGCCACAATAGCGCCTGCACTCTGGGGTCAAGACTCTGTTCAATCAGATCCGGCCCCGGGTGGATGTCGCGCATCAGGGCGGCCAGCGGCGGAGTGATGGCCTCGGAGGCGGGACTGGCGCTGTCGAGTTCGGTGGGCGAGCTCATCCCTGATGACATAACCCCTCCTGCCACTGCTGTTGCAGCGTCTGGCTGTTATCGAGCAGATAGAGGCGCTGCACCAGCGGCAGCAACAGCTGCTTGCCATGGGCCAGCTGCTGTTCGGCAGCTTGCTGGTAGCGGCGGGAGAAACCGGCATGGCCCCCATCCAGCCAGCCCTGATAGTGCTGGGCTGGCCGATCGATGGCCACCGGCAGCTGGCCGTCAGGGGGAAGGGCAGCCTCAAGGGGATCGCGGATCTGCCAATAGTGGATATCGTGGCGGCGGGAGAGCAGCTGCAACTGCTGACAGAGCGCTGACTCACAGGGTCTGTGGTCGGTGATCAGCGTCAGTTTGGCACCATGGGGCAGCTTCACGCTGGCCAAGGTGTCGGCCAGTGAATGGGATAGTACCCGACGTGCCAGCCCTTGCTGGTAGTGATGGCAGAGGGATTCGAGCAGGGGCAGCACGCTGCCGCGCTGGCTCTGGTGATTTGGGATAAGCCCGTGGCAGATCAGGGTGTTGTGCTGCTTCTCCCCTTGCCAGATCAGGGCTGCTGCCAGCTCGCATCCCAGACGCGCCTTGAGCTGCCGTGTGGAGCCGAAATACATGGCGGGGGAGAGATCAAGCAGCAGCCAGTGCGCCTGATCCAGCTCCTCGCTATAGAGGCGGGTATAGGGACGACCGAGGCGCGCCGTCACTCGCCAGTCGATATGGCGTACCTCGTCACCCGCCTGATAGGCGCGCAGCTCGCGAAACGTGAGTCCGGGAGAGCGGCCAGGTTTGCCGCGTTCGCTATTGATTCGGCCTAAGTTAGGTGGCTTCTTGGCTTTCGCCCAGAGCCGGATATTGAGCAGCCGTGGCAGCGACAGGGCGATATCGGGATGGAGGTCCGGCGCTAGGGACATGGCACCTGATCCAGCAGTTGGGCGATCAGGATGTCGTTATCCAGATTGTCGGCCAGTGCCTGATAGCTGGGAATAAGGCGATGGCGCAGCACCGGATAGGCTTGCAGCTGGATATCTTCCGGCAGCACATAATCTCGTCCGGCAAGCCAGGCTCGGGCGCGGGCGGAGCGAGCCAGCCCCAGCGTAGCCCGAGGGCTGGCCCCCACGGCAATCAATGGCTCAAGGGCAGGGCAAAGACCACTGCCCGGGCGAGTGGCGCAGACCAGCTCCACCAGATAGTGCTCCAGTCTGCTTTGCATGGTCACCGCCAGCACTTCGCTGCGGGCATGCTGCAAGCTGGTCTGACTCAGTGTCACCGGCGCCGCGCCAAGCTGTTCGCCGCTGGCGTTGAGCTGCAAGATGGCGAGCTCCATCGTGGGGCTCGGGTAATCCACCATCAGCTTGAGCAGAAATCGGTCGAGCTGCGCCTCCGGCAGGGGATAGGTTCCCTCCTGCTCGATGGGGTTCTGGGTGGCGGCGACCATAAAGAGAGGCGGCAGTCGCCAGCTCTTTTTGCCCACGGTGATCTGGTGTTCGGCCATGGCTTCCAGCAGCGCTGATTGCACCTTGGCCGGCGCCCGGTTGATCTCGTCCGCCAGCACCAGATGGTTGAAGAGGGGGCCTGGCTGGAAAACAAAACTGGCATCCTGCGGGTGAAACACCTCGCTGCCGGTGAGATCGGCAGGAAGCAGATCGGGGGTGAACTGGATACGGGCAAAGCGCCCCTCGACGGCGCCAGCGAGCGCCTTGACGGCGCGGGTTTTGGCCAGCCCGGGGGCCCCTTCGATTAACACATGTCCTTCACATAACAGGGCAATCAGGAGCCCTTCTATTAGCTCCTCCTGCCCCAGGATCTGACTGCCAAGATAGTCCCTAAGTGCTCTGAACTCGGCCGCTGCCATGCGATAAACCCGTTGTTTTTATGGAAGTTGATCTTTTTATACTCCAGTTGCTCCCCAAGGGCGAGCAAAGGGGCCTTGCCGTGCTTAATTTAGTTTCAATCAGCTGTATGAAACTTGTGATTGGATTGTTAAGATGTGGCGCAATGAGGTCAGACCTCTGCCTTTTAAACCAAGGAGCCAGGATGAAACAGCCATTGAAACTGACGACTCGCCAGGGCGAACGGATTGCCGTCGTGGCGGGGCTGCGTACCCCCTTTGCCAAGCAGGCCACCGCCTTTCATGGCGTGCCTGCAGTCGATCTCGGCAAACTGGTGGTGAGCGAGATGCTCGCCCGTACCAATCTCGATCCCAAGCTTATCGACCAGCTGGTGTTTGGTCAGGTGGTTCAGATGCCGGAAGCCCCCAACATTGCTCGCGAGATCGTGCTTGGCACCGGCATGAGCGTCAATACCGATGCCTATAGCGTCTCCCGCGCCTGCGCCACCAGTTTTCAGGCGGTGGCCAACGTCACCGAATCCATCATGGCGGGCACTGTGGATATCGCCATCGCTGGCGGTGCGGACTCCTCCTCCGTGCTCCCTATCGGAGTGAGCAAGAAGCTGGCCCGCGCCTTGGTGGATCTCAACAAGGCGCGCAATCTGCAGCAGCGCTTCAATATTCTACGTCAGCTGCGGGTCAAGGATCTGCTGCCGGTGCCGCCTGCCGTGGCGGAATACTCTACTGGCCTCTCCATGGGGCAGACCGCCGAGCAGATGGCCAAGAGCCACCAGATCAGCCGCGAGGCGCAAGATGCGCTGGCTCACCGCTCCCACACTCTGGCCGCGCAGGCTTGGGCCGATGGCAAGCTCAGTGGCGAGGTGTTTACCGCCCATGTACCGCCCTACAAGTCGCCGCTGGAGCGGGACAACAATATCCGTGAAAGCTCGGATCTCGCGAGCTACGCCAAGCTCAAGCCGGTGTTTGATCGGGTTCATGGCACAGTGACGGCGGCCAACGCCACGCCGCTGACCGATGGCGCTGCCGCCGTGCTGCTGATGCGCGAAGGGCGGGCGAAAGAGCTGGGCCTCGAACCGCTGGGCTATATCCGCAGCTTCGCTTTCTCGGCCATCGATGTGTGGCAAGACATGCTGATGGGGCCCTCCTACGCCACGCCGCTGGCGCTGGACAGAGCCGGCATCACGCTCAGCGATTTGACTCTGATCGACATGCACGAAGCCTTTGCCGCCCAGACTCTGGCCAACCTCAAGATGTTCTCAAGCCACGAGTTTGCCCGTGACAAGCTGGGCCGCGATCAGGCCATCGGCGAGGTGGACATGGAGAAGTTCAACGTCCTCGGCGGTTCGCTGGCCTATGGCCACCCCTTTGCCGCGACCGGTGCGCGGATGATCACCCAGACCCTGCACGAGCTGCGTCGTCGCGGTGGGGGATTGGGGCTCAACACCGCCTGTGCGGCGGGTGGATTGGGCGTGGCTATGGTGTTGGAGGTTGAATGATGAGCGCTAAGACTTTTTCCCTGGATGTTCGCAAAGATGGCATCGGCATCCTCACCATGGATGTGCCGGGCGAGAGCATGAATACCCTGAAAGCCGCCTTTGTCGAGGAGATCCGCTCCGTACTGGACGAGGTAAAACGCAACAAGGATTTGATCGGGCTGGTGATCACCTCCGGCAAGAAGGACTCCTTCATCGCCGGCGCTGACATTACCATGCTGGCCGCCTGCACCAGTGCCAAGGATGCCGAGACCCTGTCACGAGAAGGGCAGGAGATCTTTGCCGAGATCGAGGGGCTGACCATTCCGGTGATCGCCGCCATTCATGGCCCCTGCCTCGGTGGCGGGTTGGAGCTGGCGCTGGCCTGCCATGGTCGGGTGGTGACCGAGCACGGTAAAACCGTGCTGGGATTGCCGGAAGTGCAGCTCGGTCTGCTGCCGGGCTCTGGCGGTACCCAGCGTCTGCCGCGCCTTATCGGGGTGGCCAAGGCGCTGGATCTGATGCTGACCGGCAAGCAGGTTCGTGCTAAACAAGCCAAGAAATTGGGGCTGGTGGACGATGTGGTGCCGCCGTCAATCTTGCTGGATGCTGCCATCAAGCTGGCCAAGAAGGGCAAACCGCGCCATCAGTTGAAACGGGATCTGCAGGGCAAGGTGCTGGAGACCAACAAGCTGGGCCGTAAGGTGCTGTTCGATCAGGCCAGCAAGGGGGTGAAAGCCAAGACCCGCGGCAACTATCCGGCGCCGGAGCGGATCCTGGATGTTGTGCGCATCGGCGTGGAGGAGGGGATGAAGGCCGGTCTGGCCGCTGAATCCCGCCACTTTGGCGAGCTGGTGATGACTGCTGAGTCTGCCGCCCTGCGTTCCATCTTCTTTGCCACCACCGAGATGAAGAAAGAGGTCACCTATCAGGGAGCCGAGCCGCGCAAGGTGGCCCATGCCGCCGTGCTGGGCGGTGGTCTGATGGGGGGCGGCATTGCGTTCGTCACCGCTACCAAGGCGGGCGTGCCGGTGCGGATCAAGGATGTGGCAAGCGCCGGGATCGGCAATGCCATGCGCTACAGCTATGACATTCTGGCCAAGAAGCTCAAGCGCCGTCATATCCTGCGCAGCGAGCTGGAAAAGCAGATGAGCCTGTTGACCGGTACCCTCGACTACTCCGGTTTCCACCGGGTGGACATGGTGGTGGAGGCGGTGTTTGAAGATCTCAATCTCAAACACCAGATGGTGAAGGACGTGGAGCGTGAGTGCGGTGAGCACACAGTGTTTGCCTCCAACACCTCTTCCTTGCCCATCAACCAGATTGCGGCAGAGGCGGCGCACCCAGAGCGAGTCGTGGGGCTGCACTACTTCAGCCCGGTGGACAAGATGCCGCTGGCGGAGATCATCCCCCACGCTGGCACCAGTGCCGAGACGGTCGCTACCACCCTGGCTTTTGCCCGCGCCCAGGGCAAAACGCCCATCGTGGTGAAGGACGAAGCCGGTTTCTACGTCAACCGCATCTTGGCGCCCTACATGAATGAGGCGGCAAGACTGGTGCTGGAAGGGGAGCCGGTAGAGGTGCTGGATAGCGCGCTGCTGGACTTTGGCTTCCCGGTTGGCCCCATCACCTTGCTCGATGAGGTGGGGATCGATGTGGGCGCCAAGATCTCCCCTATTCTTGAAAAAGAGCTGGGCGGCGAGCAGTTCCAGGCGCCCAAGGCGTTCGACAAGCTGCTGCAAAATGATCGCAAGGGACGCAAGAACGGCAAGGGCTTCTATCTCTATGGCAAGGCGGCACCGCGCAACAAGCTGACTGGCAAAGAGGGCAAGAAGACGGTGGACGAGAGCGTCTATGGCGTGCTCGGCATCAAGCCGTCTGCCAAGCTGGCCCGTCAGGAGATCGCCGAGCGCTGCGTGTTGCTGATGCTCAACGAAGCGGCCATGGCGTTGGATAGTGGTGTGGTGGCCTCGGCCCGTGATGGCGATATCGGCGCCATCTTCGGCATCGGTTTCCCGCCTTTCCTTGGCGGCCCGTTCCGTTATATGGATACGCTCGGGATCGATCATCTGGTTGGCCGTCTGGAGTATTACCAGAAGCGCCACGGCGACCGGTTCGCCCCCTGTGCCCGTCTCAAGGCGATGGCCGCAGAGCAGCAGACCTTCTACTGATAATCGCTGCCGAGTGACAGCAAGGCAAAGAGGCCCGCACACCATGCGGGCCTCCTTCTATGTTGTGGTTTGTTCGGGTTGTACGGCTTGGGCAGCGCTCATGCTGGCAGAAGCAACCGATTAAAAAACGGCCCACCGAAGTGGGCCGTCGAGATATCACGTCACGGGTCAGATCCCCGGTTTGCGCTCCGGGCAGCGGCCGATGATATCGGGCGGCAGCTCGCCGTTATCCTGCTCCAGCACCACGTCGAATCCCCACAGTTGATGCAGGTGTTTGAGCACCTCATGGCGTGAGTCGCCAAGGGGTATGCGGTTGTGGGGCACATAGCGCAGGGTGAGGGAGCGATCCCCCTTCACGGCAACGTTGTAGACCTGAATATTGGGTTCCAGATTACTGAGGTTGTATTGGGCCGACAGGGTATTGCGCACCTGACGGTACCCTTCGTCATTGTGGATGGCGGAGACCTTCAGATAGTTCTTCAGATCGTCGTCATCAATGGCGAACAGCTTCATATCCCGCATCACTTTGGGACTGAGGAACTGGCTGATAAAGCTCTCGTCCTTGAAGTTCTGCATGGCAAAGTGGAGGGTGTCGACCCAGTTGCTGCCGGCATAGTCGGGGAACCAGTATCTATCTTCCTCGGTCGGGTTCTCGCAGATGCGGCGCAGGTCGGTAAACATGGCAAACCCCAGCGCATAGGGGTTGATCCCCGAGTAGTAGCGGCTGTTGTAAGCAGGTTGATAGACCACATTGGTGTGGCTGTGCAGCACCTCCATCATGAAGCGATCGCTCAGCTTGCCCTCGTCATAGAGGTGATTGAGGATGGTGTAGTGCCAGAAGGTGGCCCACCCCTCGTTCATCACCTGAGTCTGCTTTTGCGGATAGAAATATTGGCTGATTTTGCGCACGATACGCACCACTTCCCGCTGCCAGGGCTCCAGCAAGGGTGCATTCTTCTCGATAAAGTAGAGAATGTTCTCCTGGGGCTCGGCCGGGTAGCGCCTGTCCTCCACGCCAGCCGCTTTATGCTGCTTGGGCAGGGTTCGCCACAGCTCGTTGACCTGAGTCTGCAGATAATCTTCCCGCGCCTTCTGACGCCGCTTCTCCTCAGCCATCGAGATCTTCTGTGGACGCTTGTAGCGATCCACCCCGAAGTTCATCAGGGCATGGCAGGAGTCGAGCAGCTGTTCCACCGCCTCGATGCCATGCTTCTCTTCGCACTGGGTGATGTAGTTCTTGGCGAACAGCAGGTAGTCGATGATGGAGGAGGCATCGGTCCAGGCCTTGAACAGGTAGTTGTTCTTGAAGAAGGAGTTGTGGCCGTAGCAGGCGTGTGCCATCACCAGCGCCTGCATCGGCATGGTGTTCTCCTCCATCAGGTAGGCGATGCAGGGATCGGAGTTGATGACGATCTCGTAGGCCAGCCCCATCTGGCCGCGCTTGTAGTTTCGCTCGGTATGGATAAAGCGCTTGCCGAACGACCAGTGCTGATAGCCGATGGGCATGCCGACGCTGGAGTAGGCATCCATCATCTGCTCGGCGGTGATCACCTCGATCTGGTTGGGGTAGGTATCCAGCTTGTAGAAACGGGCGACCCGGGCGATCTCCTGGTGATAGGTCTCCAGCAGATCGAAGTTCCAGTCTGGTCCGTCATCCAGTGGCGCTACACGTTTTTCTGTTTCGATCATGTGACCTCCTCACGCCGCTTGTTTCTTGAACAGCTCGCGGAACACCGGATAGATATCCTCGACCTTGCGAATGTGCTCCATCGCAAAGTGGGGGAACTGGCTGGCTACCGATTCATATTCGTGCCACAGGGTCTGGTGGGCACGGGTGGTGATCTCGATGTAGGAGTAGTACCTCACCCTTGGCATGATGTCCCGCGCCAGGATCTCCCTGCACTGCGGTGAGTCATCAGCCCAGTTGTCTCCATCCGACGCCTGCGCCGCATAGATGTTCCACTGGTTGGCGGGGTAACGCTCGTTGATGATGTCGTTCATCATCTTGAGGGCGCTGGAGACGATGGTGCCGCCAGTCTCCTGGGAGTAGAAGAACTCGTGCTCGTCCACCTCCTTGGCCTGGGTGTGGTGGCGGATATAGACCACCTCGACGTTTTTGTAGGTCCGGCTCAGGAACAGATAGAGCAGGATATAGAAACGCTTGGCCATCTCCTTGGTGGCCTGATCCATGGAGCCCGAGACGTCCATCAGGCAGAACATCACCGCCTGGCTGGAGGGAACGGGCCGTTTGACGAAGTTGTTGAACTTGAGATCGAAGGTGTCGATAAACGGAACCGCATCGATCCGCCGCTTCAGCTCGCGGATCTCCTTCTCGAGCAGGGCGATTTCTGCAAAGTGCTCGTTGGGATCGGCGGCCAGCAGGGCCAGCCTATCTTCCAGTTCATGCAACTGGCGTTTCTTGCCAGCTTGCAACGCCATGCGACGCGCCAGCGAATTTTGCAGGGAACGCACCACGTTGATGTTGGCGGGCACCCCGTTGGAGGTGTAGCCCGCCCGATAGGTTTTCACCTCCATTAGCTGATTGAGCTGGGTTTTCTGTAGCCTGGGCAACTCCAGATCTTCAAACAGCAGATCGAGATACTCATCCTTGGAGATCTGGAACACGAAATCATCGGCCCCTTCACCCTGATTGGATGCCTGTCCCTCGCCGGAACCCTGTCCACCGCCCCCTCCTTTGGGGCGGTCAATCTTGTCGCCGGAGACGAACTGATCATTGCCGGGATGCACCATCTCCCGTTTACCGCCGTGCCCCTGATGAAAATGGGGCTCGCCGATATCCTTGGTCGGGATGCTGATGCTCTCACCCTTGTCTACGTCCTGAATGCTGCGCTTGGAGACAGCATCCGAGACCGCTTGTTTTATCTGCTTCTTGTAGCGGCGGATGAAGCGCTGCCGATTGACAGCGCTTTTGTTTTTGCCGTTGAGCCTGCGGTCGATAAAATGCGCCATAACTCCCCCTTGAACAGTCAGGGTCAGGATGACTTGCGTACCCTGAGATACCATTCGGAGAGCAGTCGCACCTGTTTACGGGTGTAGCCTTTCTCCATCATCCGTTCGACAAAGTTATCGTGCTTCTTCTGCTCCTCGGCCGAGGTTTTGCTGTTGAAGGAGATAACCGGCAGCAGCTCTTCCGTGTTGGAGAACATCTTTTTCTCGATCACGGTGCGCAGCTTCTCGTAACTGGTCCAGTTGGGGTTACGGCCTGCATTGTTGGCCCGGGCACGCAGCACGAAGTTGACGATTTCGTTACGGAAATCTTTCGGGTTGCTGATCCCGGCGGGTTTTTCAATCTTCTCCAGCTCGCTGTTGAGCGAAGCCCGATCAAACAGCTGGCCGGTTTCGGGGTCACGGTACTCCTGATCCTGGATCCAGAAGTCGGCGTAGGTGACGTAGCGATCGAAGATGTTCTGCCCGTACTCGGAGTAGGACTCGAGATAGGCGGTCTGGATCTCCTTGCCGATGAACTCCACATAGCGGGGGGTCAGATAACCCTTGATGAACTCAAGGTAGCGATCGTGCAGCTCTTGCGGGAACTGTTCGCGCTCGATCTGCTGCTCCAGCACATAGAAGAGGTGCACCGGGTTGGCGGCTACTTCCGCGTGGTCGAAGTTGAAGACGCGGGAAAGGATCTTGAACGCAAAGCGGGTAGAGAGACCATTCATCCCCTCGTCCACACCGGCGTAGTCGCGATACTCCTGATAGCTCTTCGCCTTTGGATCGGTGTCTTTGAGGCTTTCGCCATCATAGACCCGCATCTTGGAGTAGATGCTGGAGTTTTCGGGTTCTTTCAGCCGTGACAACACCGAGAACTGGCCCAGCAACTCGAGGGTACCCGGGGCGCACTTGGCCTCGGTCAGCTCGCTGTTGACCAGCAGCTTCTCGTAGATCTTCACCTCTTCGGAGACGCGCAGGCAGTAAGGCACCTTGACGATGTAGACCCGGTCGAGGAAGGCCTCGTTGTTCTTGTTGTTGCGGAACTGCTGCCACTCGGATTCGTTGGAGTGAGCCAGCAAGATGCCGTCAAAGGGGAGGGCTGAGAGCCCTTCGGTACCGTTGTAGTTCCCCTCCTGAGTTGCAGTCAACAGCGGGTGCAGCACCTTGATAGGCGCTTTGAACATCTCCACAAATTCCATCACACCCTGGTTTGCTTTACACAGCGCACCGGAGTAGGAGTAGGCATCGGCGTCATCCTGGGCGAAGTGCTCCAGCATGCGGATATCTACCTTGCCGACCAGTGAGGATATGTCCTGGTTGTTGTCATCACCGGGTTCAGTCTTGGCGATGGCGATTTGATCGAGGATGGAGGGGTTGACCTTCTCCACCTTGAACTTGGTGATGTCGCCGCCAAACTCGTGCAGGCGCTTGGCAACCCAGGGCGACATGATGGGGCGCAGATAACGGCGCGGAATGCCGTACTCTTTTTCCAGGATTTCACCATCCTCTTCGATGTCAAACAGACAGAAGGGGTGATCGTTGACCGGTGAGCCCTTGATGCGATAGATAGGCACCTTCTGCATCAGGGATTTGAGTTTTTCTGCCAGCGAGGATTTACCGCCGCCAACAGGGCCCAACAGATAGAGGATCTGTTTCTTCTCCTCCAGCCCCTGGGCGGAGTGTTTGAGGTAGGAGACAATCTGCTCGATCGCCTCTTCCATACCGTAGAAATCTTTGAATGCCGGATAGCGTGCCACGACGCGGTTGGAGAAAAGCCGGCTCAGTCTGGGATTGGCAGAGGTGTCTACCATCTCAGGTTCACCGATGGCGGTCAGCAGACGTTCGGCCGCAGAGGCGTAGCAGGCTTTGTCCTGCTTGCACATATCCAGAAACTCCTGGATGGTGTACTCCTCTTCCCTTGCCTTTTCGTATCGCTGTTGGTAGTGCTCGAAGATGCCCATAACTTTGCCCTCGTTATAGTCGCTTACCCTGAAAAAAGTGGATGGCTGCTTTTGTGTTGTGCGCTTTTAAAGCCTAGTCAACAGACTCCAGTAATCCATCACGGTTGATAGGTTAAATTCTGAAGAAACCTGCCCGATCCTTGTGCGGGGAGGGTCAGTCAACAACACCGCTATGTTACTGACTGTTAAATTATTTTTGCCACGATAGCGAGGTAAATGTCAAAGACATAAAAAATAAATGTTTATGGGAAACAGGGAACTTATTGCGAAAAGATTAAGGGGTTTGACGAAAGGCAATGGGGCTGCGGGTTGGCGGGGTTATGGATGAGAATGTCATTACGTGAACGTCAACGTAAATCACTTTGTTTGGAGTTTTGGCTCTAATTTTTACATTGACGCTACATTTTGAGTGCCCTAGATTGGCGATGTGTGAGCAGCAAGACGCTTTAGCAAGAGAGTTGACTGTTGCCTCACCAAGCTCTGTTTAAGCACGTTTCCGTTGGCTTGACCCTCGCAACCGCGAGGGTCTTCTTTTTCTGTGTCTGTAAACGCTTGTTTCTGCTGGTGGCTATTGACGCCGCCAGAACTCATCTAGCAAGGGTAGGCTTGTTGCACTGCCGCCAAGACGCGGGCAAACGGGTGCGCGGCCAACTGGCCTGCGCCTGCCAGCGATTTGGCCTTGACCCGGCTGGTCAGCGGTGTGGCGATACCACACAAAAAACGGGCCAGAACACGAGCATCCACCGAACCTGTCTTGGCAATGAGCGGATCGCACCAGGCGCGGATCCCCGCCTCGTTTGGCATGGTCAGTTGGGGCAGGGGAGGAAGATGTACCACCTCGCCGCGACAAACCGAACAGTGGCCACAATGAACCGGCGCCACCTCATCGGCAAAATAGCGTGCGAGGCGGTGACTCAGGCACTCATCCGAGGTGAAAAAGTCGAGCATGGCTTGCAGTCTGGCCAGCTCACTCTGCTCTTTTTGCAGGAACAGGGCGTGCAGGGCATTTGCTTCCTGCTCGTTGTCCCACCCCTGACGGGTGATCCGGTAGACCTCGGTCATCTGTTTGCTTTCAAGCTCGATCCAGCCTTGCTGCTGCAGGTAGTCGAGCGCCGCAACGGCCCGCTGCCGCTCCCCCTGATAGCCCTGCCAGAGGGCGTCAAAGTCCATGGTGCACCAGCTGCGCGCTTGCGGGGCGCAGGCGAACAGCTGCTCCAGAAACTGGCGGCGATCCGGATTGAAGCGGCTCACTATCTCGCCTTTATCCAGCACAAACTTGAAGCGGTAGTCGGCGTAGTAGCTGTAGGCCGGGGTGATGATGCCTGCCATCTCCAGATAGACCAGCAGGGTTTTAAGGGGCAACTGGCGGATATTGGTGTCGTTGGAGAGGCGCAGCAGGGTGAATTCCCACTCGCTCCCGCTCTGTTTGATGAGGGCAAGTAGCTGGAGGATGGCACTCAAATCTGGCGTATCGCCGTAGACGAAGTTCTCCAGCACCGGCAGCTGGCTCTGGTTGGCCAGCACGATACAGCGCGATGGCTGGCCATCCCGTCCGGCGCGGCCAATCTCCTGGCTGTAGTTCTCGATGGATTTGGGCAGATCGTAGTGAATGACCCGCCGGATATCCGCTTTGTCGATGCCCATGCCAAAGGCGATGGTGGCGACGATGCAGTCCACCTTGCCCGCCATGAAGTCGTGCTGGATCTGACTGCGCAGCGCCGAGTCGAGTCCGGCATGATAGGCGCGGGCGTTGATCCCTTCTCTAATGAGTTGCTCGGCACAGGCTTCTGCGGTGTGTTGCAAGGTGACGTAGACGATGGTGGGGGCCGCCGGATCGTTGGCCAACTCCTGCGCGAGCCAGCTATCCCGCGCGTCGGGCGCCAGGGGAATGACCGCCAGATCAAGATTGGATCGGTAGAAACCGGTGACCACGACCCCCTCCGGTTCGATGCCGAATTTGGTCTGCATATCCTGAATCACCGCTGGCGTGGCGGTAGCGGTCAGCAGCAACACCTGCGGGATCTTCAGGTCATGACGATAGCTCGGCAGCTTGAGGTAGTCGGGGCGAAAGTTGTGGCCCCACTCCGAGATACAGTGCGCCTCATCGACGACCAGCAGCGAGAGCGGCACTTGCTGGATAAAACGGCGAAAACGCTCGTTCTTGAGTCGCTCCACCGAGATCATCAGGATCTTGAGCTGGCCATCCAGCGCCTGCTGCATCACTCGTCGGCTCTCCTCCGGGCTCTGGCTAGAGTCGAGGGTAGCGGCGCTTATTCCCTTGCTTTTGAGGAAGGCGAGCTGATCGTGCATCAGCGCCAGCAGCGGAGAGATAACCAGGGTCAGGTGAGGCAGGGCGAGGGCAGGCAGTTGATAACAGAGCGACTTGCCGGAGCCGGTGGGAAAGATGGCGGCGGCACTCTGACCTGCCAGCACCCGGCTGATCACCGCCTCCTGGCCTGGCCTGAGTGCGGAGAAACCAAAATATTGGTTGAGCAGGGATGGGATCATGGCAAGGCTCCACGGCAAATGGGGGATGATAGCACAGCGATGCCGGTCACGGGTGACACAGGAATGGTCGTGAGGGTAAGGGCAGAGAGTGTCGATAAAACGTACAAAAATGGGTGGTTGCGCTGTGGTTAAGGTTTTGTTGCGGTTTTTTGTGATGGAAACGGGATATTTTTTGGTGAGTCTCTGGAAAAAAAAGATGGCGAATGGGATATTCCGTCATGCAATCCGGTGACTGGCGGATCGGCCCGACAGAAGGCTGGCCACAGACACTACATTCGGGCGACAGGGGTCTCCCGATGAGTGGTTGCAGACAGGACTCATGATTCATGCACTACGGTGCTTAGGGACTTTTTTGATGACACAACAACACCCCCTTCTTCGGCTGGTCAATAGCACCAGTCTGGTCAGCCAGATCCTGGTTGGTCTGGTATTCGGTATCTTGCTGGCACTGTTTGCGCCCGAGTGGGCAAAAACGGCAGGTCTGCTCGGCAGTCTGTTCGTTGGTGCACTGAAAGCGGTAGCCCCGCTGCTGGTATTCGTACTGGTGATGGCGGCCATCATTGGTCACAAGCAGGGCCAGAAGACCAATATTCGCCCGCTGCTGGCGCTCTACCTGTTTGGTACTTTCTCTGCGGCCGTGGTCGCGGTGATTGCCAGCTTCCTGTTCCCCTCCAACCTCCATCTGGTGGCCAATACTGCCGAGATCACCCCGCCAGGCGGGATCACCGAGGTGCTGCAGACCTTGTTGTTCAATGTAGTGACCAACCCGGTCAAGGCGTTGATGGATGCCAACTATATCGGGATCTTGGCGTGGGCCATCGGTCTGGGTATCGCCATGCGCCATGCCAACGAGAGCACCAAGGCGCTGATCACTGACCTGTCTCACGGTGTCTCCGCCATCGTGAAAGCGGTGATCCGCTGTGCCCCGCTCGGGATCCTGGGTCTGGTTGCCTCCACGCTGGCAGAGACCGGCTTCGATGCCCTGTTTGGCTATGCTCAACTGCTGGTGGTGCTGATCGGCTGCATGCTGTTTATCGCCTTTGTGGTCAACCCGCTGATCGTGTTCTGGAAGATCAAGCGCAACCCCTATCCGCTGGTGCTGACTTGCCTCAAAGAGAGCGGCGTTACCGCCTTCTTTACCCGCAGCTCTGCCGCCAACATTCCGGTCAACATGGCGCTGTGTGAAAAACTGCGCCTGCCCAAAGATACCTACGCGGTCTCCATCCCGCTGGGTGCCACCATCAACATGGCGGGTGCGGCCATCACCATCACTGTGCTTGCCATGGCGGCGGTACATACCCTGGGGATGGAAGTGGACATGGCAACGGCCGTGCTGCTCTCCGTGGTTGCCACCGTCAGTGCCTGTGGCGCGTCCGGTGTCGCCGGTGGCTCTTTGCTGCTGATCCCGCTGGCCTGTAGCCTGTTTGGTATCAGCAACGACATCGCCATGCAGGTGGTGGCCGTCGGCTTTATCATCGGCGTGTTGCAGGATTCTGCCGAGACAGCGCTGAACAGCTCCACCGACGTGCTGTTCACCGCCGCTGCTTGCATGGCCGAAGATGAAACCCTGCTGGATGTGGCTCCGGTACCGAGCCGCGAAGCCTGATCTCGCAACGGTCAGTTTCGCAACACACTTGCGCCCTCTTCGGAGGGCGCTTTTTATTGCCGGATTTGCTCTCTTTTCCTCTTTAAGCAGGCTCTTTGGCTGATGTGCCGGACACTCTGTCGACCTTGTCCAGGGCGCTGCCTTATCTTTATCCCTTGGAGTTGTGCTTCCTCCTTCTGTTGTGCGTTACACATTTTTGTCTGTTCTGCTAACAGCCGATTGCTATGGCTGACCCCAGATCTTCAGGACAATCACAGCATCACAGCACCAAAGAAGAATGGAGGTGGCTGGCTGTGGCAGATGAACCCGTCCTATCAGACACGCCATCATGGTTTGGTGAGGGGGAGTAAACGTGTTGGCGATACTGAGCTGCGGGCATGAGGGGTCATGTTGATACCCGACGTGCTCAGTCATGGTGCTGGTGAGCATGCAGATATCCAACAAGGTGAGGAGAGTAGCAGGGCAATCGCGGATGCACAGATTGCAGAGATAAAAAAGCCAGCCGAGTGTTCGGCTGGCTTTTTGCTATCAGTGGCAGGTGAGGGATTAACCGACCAGCTGATAGAGGATGGCGGAGATAGCGGTCAGACCCATCACGGTTACGAAGACGTTGCTGATATGACCCTGATACTTCGCCATGGCCGGTACGCGCTTGATGGCGTACATCGGCATGATGAACAGGATGGTAGCGATGATCGGGCCGCCCAAGGATTCAATCATGCCCAGGATGGAAGGGTTGGCAATGGCAGTGCCCCACAGGGTCAGGATGAAGAAGGCGATGATGAACATCTCGACTTTCTTGGCGTTCGGCTCTTTGCCTGACTTGCGCATGTTCTGCACGATCATCCCTTTCAGACCTTCACGGGCACCCAGATAGTGGCCGAAGAAGGAGGAGACGATGGCTACGAACGCAACCAACGGACCGAAGTAGGAGATGATGGGGCTGGCATGCTGGTTGGCCAGATAGGAGAGCACGGCGATGTTCTGAGCCTTGGCTTCCGCCAGCTGGGCCGGTGTCAGGCTCATGACGCAGGAGAAGACGAAGAACATCACGAAGCCCAGCAGCACCATGGCGGTACGCTTGAGGATGGCATCGGCTTTCTCGACAGCCTGATCACCGTGGTCGCGGCGCTGGGCCAGAGAGAAGCTGGAGATAGCCGGGCTGTGGTTGAAGGAGAAGACCAGTACCGGGATGGTCAGCCACAGGGTAGTAGCGAAATCCTTGGCAGAGGGCACTTGCTCCAGCGCGGCGCCGGTCCAGTCCGGGATCAGGTACAAAGAGATACCGGCCAGAATGGCGATCAGCGGATAAACCAGCAGCTCGGTCACTTTCAGCATCAGCTTTTCACCGGCCAGCATCACCGACATCATGCCCATGATCAGCACGATGGAGAGGATCCAGCGCGGCGGAGCACTCATCTGCAGCTGGTTGACCATGAAGCTTTCCACGGTGTTGGTGATACCCACGCCGTAGATCAGCACGATGGGGTAGATGGCGAAGAAGTAGAGCAGGGTGATTAATTTACCGGCACCCACGCCAAAGTGTTCTTCCACCACTTCGGTGATGTCTGCGTTTGGCTTTTTGGAGGAGAGCACGAAGCGGGCCAGACCACGGTGGGCCAGATAGGTCATGGGACCTACCAGCAGCGCCATGACGACCAGCGGCCAGAAACCGCCCATACCCGCGTTGATCGGCAGGAACAGGATACCCGCACCAACCGCGGTCCCGAACAGACTGATGACCCAGGTAGAGTCGCGTTTTTCCCAACGAGTGGTTTGAGTAGAGCTGATCCCTTGCTCTGTTGACGCCGCAACTCCCTGCGTGCCAGTGACTGTGTTTGACATCTATCTCACCCCGAATGTGTGGTTCTTATTAAGTCGGCGCAAGGATACGGTTTTTCTAATCAAAAATGTTGATCAAATTCATCTTTACGGCACGAAAAACCGCACTTTCTTATGGAAATGTGATCAAAACAAGAAAAATTCAATTATTGTTTATCAATTGGCACGTTATTTTAGTGTTAATGATTAAATCTCGCTCAGCCAAATGTAGGTAAATTGTTATTTTGCGAGGTGCTGGGCTAGCTGGTTGATCATGCTGGCGGTAGCCCCCCAGATAAAGTGCTGTTGCCAGGGGATCCAGTAGATGGTGTGTGCTTTCCCCCCTCTGGAAAGGATCAGGGGGATGTGGTTGCGCCGATCCAGCAGATGGGTCAGCGGCACTTCGAAGGCGTGATCCACCTCATCCGGACTCAGGATGAGGGGATAGTTGCCATCGAGCAGCCCCAGCACCGGCAGCACCTCGAATCGTGACACTGTATTGAGCGGGTTGAGGGTGCCGATCACTTCAATCAGCCGGGCCGGAATGCCGAGCTCCTCTTCGGTTTCCCGCAGCGCTGTGGCAATGAGGTTTTCGTCGCCGGGATCCTGTCGCCCGCCGGGGAAGCTGATCTGCCCTCCATGATGACGTAGCCGGGGGCTGCGCCGGGTCAATAACACGCTGAGCCCCTCATCGCGCATCACCACCGGGATCAACACCGCAGCCGGACTGAGCCCGCCGATGGCGAGTCGATGGGCCGGGGCGGGTCGCTGCAACTGGAAGCGGGTCAGCAGTTCGTGGCGATCCATGGCGGGGAGCTCTCCTGTGCGTTGGCCTGACAGTGGGGAGGGTTACAGCGCCGACAGCGGCGGCAGGATGCGGGCGACCTTGTCATAGGTCTCCTGATATTCGCTGTCGGCGTCGGAGTCGGCGATGATGCCGCCACCGGCCCAGCAGTGCAGACGACCCGCTTCGGCGATCAAAGTGCGAATGCAGATGTTGGTATCCATCCGGCCGTGCTGGCTGAGATAGCCGATGCTGCCGCAATAGGCGTTGCGACGCTGGGGTTCCAGCTCTTCGATGATCTCCATGGCGCGGATCTTGGGGGCGCCGGTGATGGAGCCACCCGGGAAACAGGCCCGCAGCAGATCGACCCCTTGCCAGTGTGCATCCAGCTCACCGTGGATGGTGGAGACCAGATGATGTACCGCCGGAAACGACTCCACCGCAAAGAGATGGGGCACGCTGACCGAGCCCGGCCGGCTGACCCGACCTATATCGTTGCGCAGCAGATCAACGATCATCAGATTCTCTGATCTGTCCTTGTCCGCCTGCGCCAGCTCTTGCGCGACTTGTCGATCGGTCGCCGGATCGGGGTGGCGAGGGCGAGTGCCTTTGATGGGTTTGGTTTCGATATAACGGCCATCAAGCAGCAGGAACCGCTCGGGGGAGAGGCTCAGCAGCGCACTATCCGGCAAGCGGATAAAGGCAGAGAAGGGGGCCTTGTTAGCAGCCGCCAGCAGGCAATAGGCCTGCCACTCATCACCCTGATAGGGGGCGCTGAAACGCTGGGTCAGGTTGATCTGGTAGCAATCCCCCGCGGCAAGGTATTCCTGAATGCGGGCAAACTTCTCGCCATATTCCGCGCGGCTCATATTGCTCTGCCACTCCCCCTGCAAGGCAAAAGCGGGGAGCGGGGCGGCCTGTTGTTGCTCAAGCCAGGCCAGCCGCTTGGCAAGGCCCGCTTCATCCCCCCAGTGCACCAGCTGCCAGTCGCCGGTCGCCACATTGCGCAGCAGCGCCCAGTCGTAGATGCCTACCGCCATGTCTGGCACCGCGATATCGGCGGCGGCCTGCACTGGCAGTCGTTCGAAGCGACGGCCGAGATCATAGCCAAACAGGCCGAGGGCGCCGCCAATAAAGGGCAGGTGAGTGGCGCACAGTTCCAGCTCCCCCAGCAGCTGTTGCTGGGTATGGGCCAGCAGAGCGAGGGGATCTTCGTGGTGTTTGCTGATATCCGCCCCGACACGCAGAGTGGTCACCTCGCCGCGGGTTTCGAGGGTCGCCAGCGGATCGGCAGTGATGATATCAACGCCGTTATCGGCGCCGAGTGGCCCCGCCGATTCCAGCAACATGGCCCACGGCTGATGTTGCAGGCGGGCAAAAAGCTGATGGAGTTCAGCACTATGGTCTAGATGATGGATATGAAGTGTTGGCGTCATTTTATGTTACACAGGCAACAGTTTGGTTCCCGAACCCTAGTCGGTGCTGGTGGGCAAGCGTATCATAGGTGTCGGTGACTTAAGAAAAAACTGCCGTGTCGTTCGTTTTTTGTTGGTTGATAGTTTTTAGCCAGCACGTCAGCACGGCCCATCATATGGAAGCCCTTGCCCTGCTCTGTGGCAGAGACAAGGACCAGTGAGGATGATATGAGCATTATAAAAAAACAGGATTTCATCGATTCTATCGCAGATGCCCTCCAGTACATCTCCTATTACCACCCGTTGGATTTTGTTCAGGCTGCCAAAGCGGCGTATGACCGCGAGGCCAACCCGGCCGCCAAAGATGCGCTGGCCCAGATCCTGATCAACTCCCGCATGTCCGCCGAAGGTCATCGTCCGCTCTGCCAGGACACCGGCATCGTGACCTGTTTCGTCAAAATTGGCATGCAAGTCCAGTGGGACAGCGACATGACAGTGCAGGAGATGGTGGACGAAGGGACCCGTCGTGCCTACACCAATCCTGACAACCCGCTGCGCGCCTCCGTGCTGGCCGATCCGGCCGGCAGTCGCAAAAACACCAAAGACAACGCCCCTGCCGTGGTCCATATCGACATGATCCCCGGCAACAAGGTGGAAGTGAGCATCGCGGCCAAAGGCGGCGGCTCCGAGAACAAATCCAAGATGGTGATGCTCAACCCTTCTGACGATATCGTCGAGTGGGTGCTGAAAACCGTGCCGACCATGGGCGCAGGCTGGTGCCCACCCGGCATGCTGGGCATCGGCATCGGCGGTACCGCCGAGAAAGCGGCGGTGCTGGCCAAAGAGGCCCTGATGGAGCACATCGACATTCAGGAGCTGATCGCCCGTGGCCCGCAAACCACCGAAGAGAAGCTGCGGGTCGAGCTCTACGACAAGGTCAACAAGCTGGGGATCGGTGCCCAGGGGTTGGGCGGCCTCACTACCGTGCTGGATGTGAAGGTAAAATCTGCGCCGACTCACGCCGCTTCCAAGCCGGTGGTGATGATCCCCAACTGCGCCGCGACCCGCCACGTTCACTTCGAGCTGGATGGTTCAGGCCCTGCCGAACTGACGCCGCCGAAACTGAGCGACTGGCCGGAGATCACCCGTGAAGCGGGTGGCAACGTGCGCCGCGTCAACGTCGATGGCATCACCAAGGCCGAGCTGGCCAGCTGGAAGAGCGGTGATACCGTGCTGCTCTCCGGCAAGATCCTCACCGGTCGCGACGCCGCCCACAAGCGTATCGCCGACATGCTGAAAAATGGCGAAGGGCTGCCGGAAGGGGTCGATTTCACCAACCGCTTTATCTATTACGTTGGCCCGGTCGATGCGGTGCGCGACGAAGTGGTCGGCCCGGCAGGCCCCACCACCTCCACCCGTATGGACAAGTTCACCGACATGATGCTGGGTGAAACCGGCCTTATCGGCATGATCGGCAAATCCGAGCGGGGCCCGAAAACCGTCGAGAGCATCAAGCAGCACAAGGCCGTCTATCTGATGGCGGTGGGCGGCGCCGCCTATCTGGTGGCCAAGGCCATCAAGAAGGCGCGCGTGGTGGCTTTTGCCGATCTCGGCATGGAAGCGATCTACGAGTTTGAAGTGGAAGATATGCCGGTGACCGTTGCGGTCGATTCCGAAGGCAACAATATCCACGAAACCGGCCCGGCCTACTGGTCTGCCAAGATTGCCGAGCTGGATGGCAAGCTCTCCTCCTGAGTGACCGTTTCCGCTGCCGGTTAACGGTATCGGCCCTGTAAGAAGGCGCGTCCATCCGGATGCGCCTTTTTGCTTTGGCTGGCCTGTTATGGGCTCAAGTTGGCCGTTTGCGGCAAGCGGGTATAAAAAAGGATGGCGTGACGCCATCCTTTTTCGTTGTGCATGTGCTCTGGTAGTAGACAGCAGAGCAATCGCCCTTGGCTTTAGGCCTTTTTCAGGTAGGCCGCAACCAGAACGATCTGCACGCCGTTGACCTTGCCTTCGATATGAAGCGGGTTGTTGGTCAGACGGATGCCCTTGACCAGGGTGCCGCGCTTGGCGGTAAAACCGGCGCCTTTCACGTCCAGATCCTTGATCAGGGTAACGGAGTCGCCCTCTTGCAGCACGGCGCCGTTGGAGTCAACGGTCGGTACGCTGTCGTCATCTTCGTCAGCAATACCAGCTTCAGCCCAAGCCTTGGCTTCGTCTTCCATGTACATCATGTCCAGCAGATCCTGAGCCCACACTTCACCCTTGCCGGAGAGAGCTTTCAGCTGGCGCCATGCCATCACCTGCACCGCAGGCACCTGGCTCCACATGCTGTCACTCAGGCAACGCCAGTGGTTGACCACTAGGGTATCCGGTTGTTCCAGCTGACCACGGCAGGTGTCACAGATAGCAACGCTGTGATCATCGTCGCTGGCGGGGGAGTGAGGCACCACGAAGGCGGTCAGCGCCTGCTCGGCGCTGCACAGTTCACACTTGGCGCCCGCGCGCGCTTGCAGAATGGCGTTGATGGTCATGTTGTTGGTCCCATAGCTAGTGTAAAGCGACCCGCGTTGGGCGGGGCGCGTGAAAGAGGGGGCGGAATATAGCATAAAACCCCGTACTTTGTCAGGTCTGCCCTGGCTCACAAGGTTGGCTGTGCTGTTGCGCGGCGCTGATCGTTTGGTATTGAGAGTGCAATTTGAAGCGGGATCGCTAGAATGAGCCTCCTTTTTGACTGCAAGGCAGGGGCATTCGTGCTGGCTCAACGTTTTCAACAACTGGATCGACTGCTCACCCGCTACCGACGCTGGTGGCAATATCAGCCATATCATCATCTGACCATGGCCTTTGCCGATGAGGCGCCCGAACTGGCGGCACTGCTCAATGGGCTGACCCTTGCCCAGTTGGCAGAACTCGATGCAGATATGGGCGCCCTCAGCAGTCTGCTTGCCCCCTGGATTGCCGAGGGAGCCGAGCTGCAGCAACTCAGCCAGCTTGCCCCGTTTACCCCGGAGCCCATCAGCTGCAGCAAGGAGATGGCGCTGCATATGCCGGGGCGCAAGCAGGCCCAGATCGAGGCGTTCACCGCCTGTTTGCCGGCCCATCAGGGCCCCTATCTGGAGTGGTGTGCCGGCAAGGGCCACCTTGGGCGGCTGGTGTCACTTCATCGACAGGCTCCTATCCTCAGTCTGGAGTTGCAAGGGCAGCTTTGTGACGAAGGTCGGCTGCTGGCCGAGCGGGATGGCGCGAATATGACCTTTACCTGCGCCGATGCTTTTGCCCCCGAGTCGGCGGCGCTGATCGCCCCCGAACATCACGCTATGGCACTCCATGCCTGCGGCGAGCTCCACACCCATCTGCTGGAGCGGGTGGCCGAACGCAGTGCCCGCGGCGTGACTATCTCTCCCTGTTGTTACCACCTGATCCGTACCAGCCACTATCGCCCGCTGTCGGCCGCGGCCAACTCCAGCGAGCTGGTGTTGAGCAAGGCGGATCTCAAGTTGCCGCTACAGGAGACGGTCACCGGCGGTGCGCGGATCGCCCGCCTGCGTGAGCAGGAAGTGGTGTGGCGTCTCGGGTTTGACTGCCTGCAGCGTCAGGTGCGTGGCATAGATGAGTATCTGCCGGTGCCCAATATGCAAAAGAGCCTGCTGACCGGCACCTTCGAGGCATTCTGCGTTTGGGCTGCTGAACGCAAAGGGATTGTGCTGCCCGCCGGGCTCGACTATCCCGCCTGGTTGGAGCACGGGGAGCGTCGCTTTGGTGATGTCGCCCGCATGGAGCTGGTGCGTCATCTGTTTCGCCGTCCTCTCGAGATCTGGCTGGCGCTGGATCGCGCGCTCTTTTTGCAAGAGCAGGGTTATCGGGTCGAAGTGGGGGAGTTCTGTGCCAAACCCATGACCCCGCGCAATATCCTGATCCGTGCCGTGCGCGCCTGACAGCGAGCTCTTTGTGAGCGTTATTTGAACATTGTTGATGGCTGACTGGTGAAGCGGGTCAGCCATTTTTTTCATCACGAACAATGACCGTATGGCAGGCCACCTGGCCGTCTCAACTGTTCTAAAAATGGGCGAAAGATCACGCTTTGGCGTTTTCGTTTGGGTTCTATTTCTTTGTTTCAGCTGCACTGAATATCACAAGGTGAAATGGTTCACAAATTACGCGCATTTCTTAATTTTCATCGTGAATTTAGTTGTTGGAACACCTACTCTTGGAGCGCATTAATTCAAACAAGGACGATAAACATGTTCAAACCCAAGCGTTGTGCCTGGCTGATCGCTGCCGCTTGCGTATTGCCCAGCTATGCCGTAATAAGTGCAACCATGAATATTCAACCCGATCCACAAAATGCGGGAGGATATGTGATTGCGGCCCCGGATCTGGCCGCGGTGGAAAAGGCCAAGACGGCCAACCCCATGTATACAATATGGGCCAAGGCACTGGCCACCCGGTCAAATAAAATAGTCGATGCCATTGAACCGGGTCTGGCAAGCAATCCTGACAACGTAAAACGGGTTGAACGGGTATTTCCCCAATCTGAATGGGAATATTTAACCCAGATGGCCGCGCCGGAATATACCTATGTCCGCTTCTTGCGGGCCATCGGTAAATTTCCTGCGTTCTGCGGCGAATATAACGACGGGCGCGATTCTGATGCGATCTGTAAAAAATCCATTGTGACGGCCTTTGCCCACTTCTCTCAGGAGACCGGCGGCCATATTGCCAAGGAGAACGTCTCCGATAACCCGCTGGGGCTGGAGGAGTGGCAACAGGCGCTAGTGCATGTGCGGGAGATGGGCTGGTCAGAGGGACAGACCGGTTATACCACCGGCTGTGGCCAGAACGACTGGCAGAACAAGAAGTGGCCCTGCAGTACCGGACAAGGTTACTTTGGCCGCGGCGCCAAGCAGCTTTCTTACCACTTCAACTACGGGGCCTTCTCCGAGGCGATGTTTGATGGCGATGCCTCAGTGCTGCTCAACAACCCGGGGCTGGTGGCGGACTCCTGGCTCAACCTCGCTTCTGCCATCTGGTTCTTCCTCACCCCGCAGGCCCCGAAACCGGCCATGCTGCACGTGATTGATCGCACCTGGGTACCCTCCAAACGGGAAGCTGACGCCGGTATCGGCTATGGCTTCGGTACCACCATCAACGTCATCAACGGCGGTATCGAGTGTGGTGAACAGAACAAGGACAAAGGGCAGCCGGTCAATCGCATCCGCTACTGGGAAGGGCTGGCCAACCACTACCAGATCCCGGTCAAGGCGGATGAGAAGAACACCTGCTGGCAGCAGACTCCCTATGGCAGCCTCAATCTCAACGGCGCTACCGACATGCTCTACACCAACTGGGATGGCAACTGGAAGTACTATCCTGATCGCCCGGGCGGTTACTCCTTCGAGTGTGAGCTGGTGGGCTTCCAGACTGCTTATTCTGCGCTGGTGCCGGGTGATTACGAGAAGTGCGTGACCAACTTCTACGGTTCCCACGCCAACTGGCCGAAAGTGCGGATCGTCGCCAAGCTCGATCCTGCCCCGGTCGATCCGGTTGACCCGCCCATTGATGGCCAGCCTGCCTGGGAGGCCAGCAAGGTCTATACCGCGGGCAACAAGGTGAGCTACAAGGGCGCCGTCTATCAGGCCAAATGGTGGACGCAAGGGGATGATCCCGCCAAAGGTGGCCCCTGGGCTGTGGTGGTGACCAAATAAGGTTGCCGTTGGGATCATGGTCAATCACCATGATCTATCGGTAGTGGAAACAAGCAGGCAGCAGGGAGGAGATATCTCCCTGCTTTTTACCCGTTATCGGCCTGTTGTCGCCCCATCAGGCGGGATCAGAAACGGTAGTTGAGACCGACACTGACCCCTTTGACATCGAGTCGAGGCATGGGGATATATTGGTACTCCGCATTGAGTCCGATACCCGAATCAAAGCGATATTGCCAACCCGCAGCGCCATAAAAACCGACCCCGGAGTTGCTCTGATCTTCCTTGTTGATCGTGTATTCGACTCTGTGGGCGTTGGCACCCAGTTTGGCATAAAAGCTGTTGCCGGAAGAGACCGGGAATTGTGCATACAAGGCAGAGCGGATCCCTTTGTAATGGATATCTTTTACGTCATTGAGGGTTGCATCGAAGAGGGCGCTGACTACGCCACCGGTACCAAACAATATTCCTGAATCGATACCGATATAATCGTTGAACATATAACGGTAATAGAGATCGGCAGTCATATTGTCACCGCCATCGGCCTGATCCCCATTTTGTGCTTTGAATGACTGGGTGCCATAGCCAAGGGTGGCGCCGACGATATGGGGAGAGGGGGTTGCTATCGCCACGGAAGAGAAGATCGCCGTGGCAACCACCAGGGGAGTGAATAACTTCATCATGCAGGTTCCAATTAAATAGCGTGGAATATGGCTGCGACGAACAGATTTATATGGGCTCGGGTGAGCTTGTCTTATATTCGCAGGCCAGTAGTGAGTGGCAATATCTCATATTGTCAGCGGGATGAATAATCAGAGCCCCCATAACCGTTATGATGGGAGGTGAGAGTGGTTATCTTCTGTCTGAACAATGGTGAACTGTGTCAATACTATCTGAAACGGGCGCTGATAAATCGCAAATTTCATTGGTTTTCTGCACTAATCAACTTAGTGTAACGGGATGTTAGGCTGGCAATATATGCCTTCAAACGTGGACTGGATGGTAAACAAGATGGTGATTTCTCGTGACGGTATATTAGAGGGGGGTTGCCATTGTGGTGCAATCCGCTACAAGGTGCTAGCTGCTCCCTTTGCTACCGATTTTTGCCACTGCCGGGATTGTCAGCGCACGACCGGCGCTCCGGTCGGCGCCTGGATGGATTTTCGGGTGAAACAGGTGCAATGGCTATGCGGCGTATTGACTGAGTACGCCTCGTCGGAGGCGATTCGACGCGGCTTTTGTGCAACCTGTGGCGCCACCCTCAGCTATCGCAGCATTCAATACCCCGAGTACCTGATGGCTATTGTCTCACTTGATAACCCCGAAACGGTCGCACCAACCTATCACATCCATACCGTCAGCCAGCTCTCCTGGTTGCCGATCCAGGACGATCATCCCCGTTATCCGAAAGGGAAGTAGTTTTGCGATATTCCACGTAGAAAGAGGAGTACACCATGGAGCTGATAGTGATCCGCCATGGAGAGACTCACGCCAACGCCGAGGGGCGCTATCAAGGGGCGTTGGATATCGGGCTCAACCAAGATGGCGCGTGGCATATATGCTGACTGGCCGATGAGATGGTGACCACACTGGCCCCGTTCGATCGGTTGCTGGCGTCGCCCCTGCTGCGAACAAGAGAGAGCGCCGCGATCTTCTCACGTCAGTTGGGCTTGCCTGTGGAACTTGCTCCGGACTTTCGTGAACGGCATGTCGGCCTGTTCGAGGGGCTGACGCAGGCAGAGGCGAGAACACGCTATCCCGAACTGCGGGCACGCAACATCACCCGGCGCTGGGCTGAAGCTCCTCCTGGTGGTGAAACCATTGATGAGGTGATAGCCCGGATCTCGCAGGGACTCACGGAACTTGCTTCGACCATGAAAGGAGAGCGGATACTGCTGGTGGCGCACGGTGTGGTCGCCAAGGTGATCCGAGCCCTAACGACCGCCGGATTTGATGACTTCTTCGCGTGGCAGTTGCCCAACGGCGGCATGCTGGTGGTCAATATTGACTCCTTTATATCACCATTGCGATTCAAGCGACCGGTTGGGCAGAGTTAGTTTGTGCGCTGCTTTTTCTACTCTTCGATATCCAGCAACACCAGAATGGCGCTGTCGCCGCCCCATTCGCGGGGGGCCTGATGGAAGGCGCGCACATTGGGGTGCTGGGCCAGCCAGCTGGGAATGCGCTGCTTGAGAATATGTTTGCCGATGCCGTGCATCACTGAGGCGACGTGAATGTTCTCTTTCTGGCAGAGGGTGAGCAGGGCGGCCAGCTCCTGTTTTGCCTGCTGCTGGTTCATGCCGTGCAGATCGAGGTAGATCTCCGGCGGATAAATGCCCCGCTTGAGCTTTTTCAGCTCAAATTTTGACACATCTTCCCGCACGTAACGGGTCGGCCCATCATCGTCGAGATGGGGCTGATACTCATCGCTGAAATAGTGGTCAACCCCAAGCTTTTCGCGGGTTTCGCGCAATTCGCGTTTCTGCTTGACCGGGCGTAACTCGGCCCTTATGGTATCTTGCTTGATTTTCCGGGTACCTTTTATCGCATCGCGGAACAGCAGGGTTTCCTCGTCTGTCGGTGAGGGCGTTTTTTTCATCAGATGCTCATGTATTAGGTATGCGTCTTGCCCGTCAGGTAAACGGGGCTCGGGCCGGATATTACTCGACTTGGAGGTGGATTTGGACAAGATATTTATCGATGAGGTGGTTGCCGAGATGCACACCATCCAGGACATGTTGCGTTGGGCCATGAGTCGTTTCAACGACGCCGGGATTTTTTACGGTCATGGAACCGACAACGCCTGGGATGAAGCTGTGCAGCTGGTACTGCCCGCGTTACATCTGCCACCGGATGTAGACCCGGCCATGCGCCACTCCCGTCTCACCAGCAGCGAGCGTCACCGCATCGCCGAGCTGATTATCCGCCGTGTACAGGAGCGGGTACCGGCCGCCTATCTGACCAACAAGGCCTGGTATGCCGGTTGGGAGTTCTACGTGGACGAGCGGGTGCTCATTCCCCGTTCTCCCATCGCCGAGATGGTTGCCAACCGTTTCGCGCCCTTCCTCAAACATGAACCGACCCGGATCATGGACTTGTGCACTGGCTCCGGTTGCATCGCCATCATCATGGCCCACGAGTTCCCGGAAGCGGAAGTGGATGCCATCGACATCAGCATCGATGCGCTGAACGTGGCCGAGCGCAACATCAACGATCACGGGTTGGAGCAGCAGGTCATTCCGATCCGCTCCGATCTGTTCCGCGATCTGCCCGCGGGTGACAAGTACGATCTCATCGTCTCCAATCCGCCCTATGTGGATTCCGAAGATATGTCGGATCTGCCGGAAGAGTTCCGTCACGAGCCAGAGCTGGCGCTGGCGTCCGGTTCCGATGGCCTCAAGCTGACCAAGCGTCTGCTGGCCCATGCGGCAGATTTCCTCAAGGATAACGGCGTGCTGGTGGTCGAAGTGGGCAACAGCATGATCCATCTGGAAGCCCAGTTCCCCGAGATCCCCTTTACCTGGGTTGAATTCGAAAACGGCGGTCACGGCGTCTTTGTGATGACCCGTGAAGAGCTGGTGCAGTATCAGGATCATTTCGCCATCTACAAGAACTAAGCAGGAGCGCGCATGGCAGGGAACAGTTTTGGTCAACTCTTTCGGGTCACTACCTTTGGCGAGAGCCACGGCCTGGCGCTGGGCGCCGTGGTCGATGGTTGCCCGCCTGGGCTGGAGATCAGCGAAGCGGATCTGCAGGGGGATCTGGATCGGCGCAAGCCCGGCACTTCCCGCTACACCACGCCGCGCCGCGAGCCGGACGAGGTGAAGATCCTCTCCGGGGTGTTCGAGGGCAAGACCACCGGCACCTCCATCGGGCTGCTCATCGAGAATACCGATCAGCGCTCCAAGGATTACTCCGATATCAAGGATCTGTTCCGGCCGGGTCATGCTGACTACACCTACCACCAGAAGTATGGTCAGCGGGACTATCGTGGCGGTGGTCGCTCATCTGCCCGCGAGACCGCGATGCGAGTGGCGGCGGGGGCGATTGCCAAGAAGTACCTGAAACAGGTACATGGCATCGAGATCACCGGTTTTCTCTCCCAGCTCGGCCCCATCAAGGCTGAGGCGTTTGACGCGGCGCAGATTGAGCAGAATCCCTTCTTCTTCCCCGATGCGGGCAAGCTGGAAGAGCTCGATCAATATATGCGCGACCTGAAAAAAGAGGGCAACAGTATCGGTGCCAAGGTGCAGGTCATTGCGCGCAATGTGCCGGTGGGCCTGGGTGAGCCGGTGTTTGATCGTCTCGACGCCGATATCGCCCACGCCATGATGGGCATCAATGCGGTGAAAGGGGTGGAGATCGGCGATGGCTTTGCGGTAGTGGAGCAAAAAGGCTCCGAGCATCGTGACGAGATGACTCCGGCGGGCTTTGCCAGCAACCATGCGGGCGGCATTCTGGGTGGGATCTCGTCAGGTCAGGATATCGTGGTAAGCATGGCGCTCAAGCCTACTTCCAGCATCACTGTGCCGGGCAAGACCATCAATACCGAAGGCGAGGCCATCGAGATGATCACCAAGGGGCGCCACGATCCTTGTGTCGGCATTCGCGCCGTGCCTATTGCCGAGGCCATGCTGGCACTGGTGTTGATGGATCACCTGCTGCGCCATCGTGCCCAGAATCAGGGGGTGTTGACCCATACCCCACAGCTGCGTTGATCGCTCTTGCTGCACATCGACTGATCGCACCCTGTTCAGGGTGCTGGTTCGTCAACCAAATCAAAGGCGACCTTCGGGTCGCCTTTGTTCTTATGCTCTGCGGTACTTCTATCACTCGTCGGTTATCAAGAGTGATCAGCGTCCTGCGGATCGGCATCGAGACGGCAGTTGGGGGGAGAGAACTTCCCATGGTGTTTGGGCATAGCGTGAATGGCCTCGTTGACCTTGAGGAGCTGCTCTTCGCTCATGCTGTTTTTGGCAAACATCAGGCTGACCGGCTGATGGTGCAGCAACAGCTGACAACTGATAAACCCCTCGGCGCCCAATTGGGAGAGCCGATAGCGTGCATATTGCCACTCCATAATGATGCCATCGAGACGGCGGGCCAGCAGCAGTTCGATTAGTCGATCATCGGCATTGTACTCGGTCGCCCCCTTGAGGGCAGGACACTCGTCCATTTGATGAATGGGGCGAGTACCGCGCAGTTTGCCAATTTTGAGATCCTTGTTGTGGCACAGTTTGGACAAGGTATCGAGCTTTCCCCAGCGATCCTGATGGCCTGGAATCGGGTTATTACTCAACAGCACATAGGCGCTCTGGCGATAGGGTGCAGAGAAGCGGGCATACTTCTGCCGCTCCGGTAGTGGTAGTGCGGCCATCGCCACATCCAGCTGATCGTGCTCCACCAGATGGAGTGCCCGCGCCCAGGGGATCTCACGAAATTTGGGGGCAAAGCCCGCCTGGGTGAGGATCTGGCGAGTCAGGCTGACATCCAGCCCGTCCAGCTCACCCCTGTTGTTGATTTGACTGAAGGGGGGCCAGTGGCTCCAGGCCACGGTCAGGGTCTGACTGGCCTGCAGGGAAGGGGTCAGCAAAAGCAGCAGCAGGCAGAGCTTGGCCTGCCAGTTGCCGTGGGGACGATATTGCGTGCTCATAGCTTAACCTCGTTATTCTGCTTTTTGTTCTCTGCTATCCCGTGCGCCTGCGACCCGCGCATCACGATGGCGGGACAGGTAATAAGTTGTCAGTTAATAGTGTGGTGCGTGCTTCACTGGTCAACGGGATTATTCGGTGGAGAGCAGAGGGCTTTTCTGTGCGTGCTGGGAGGAGCATCACATTTTTCTCGTTTATCCGGCACAACTCCGTTAGACTGCGCCCCTATTCTTTCCCCTTTGCTCTGCTCCCCGGGGAAATCGTTGTGTTCTCAACAGGCCCGAGTCTGGCGAGATGGCATCGGCTCAGCAGAGGAGCCCCATCCCGGATTGTCGGCGCCCCTATCCCTAGCAGGTAACTATGAGTTTTACTTCCCTCGGTCTGGCCGAACCCTTGTTGCGTGCCGTTGCCGAACAAGGCTACGACACCCCGTCTCCCATTCAGCAACAAGCGATCCCCGCCGTTCTGGCTGGCCGCGATCTGATGGCGGCGGCCCAAACAGGGACCGGCAAGACCGCAGGCTTTACCCTGCCGATGCTGCAACGTCTGATGGAGAGCAAGCGCAAGGTCTCTCCGAACCGCGTCCGTGCGCTGGTACTGACCCCGACGCGCGAGCTGGCCGCCCAGGTGGGCGAGAGCGTGCGCAACTATGGCAAGCATCTGCCCCTGCGCAGCCACGTGGTATTCGGTGGCGTGAGCATCAACCCGCAGATGATGGCGACTCGCCGTGGTCTGGACGTGCTGGTGGCCTGTCCGGGCCGTCTGATCGATCTCTACAACCAGAACGCCGTCAAGTTTGACGAGGTGGAGATCCTGGTACTGGACGAAGCGGATCGCATGCTCGACATGGGCTTTATCCGCGACATCCGCCGCATCCTGACCCTGCTGCCGAAGAAGCGCCAGAACCTGCTCTTCTCCGCCACCTTCGCCGATGAAATTCGCGAGCTGGCCACTGGCCTGCTGGACAACCCGGCTGTCATTGAAGTTGCCCCGCGCAACAGCACTGCCGAGCGTATCGAGCAGCTGGTGCATCCGTGCGACAAGGCCAACAAGATCGCGCTGCTGAGTCATCTGGTCACCAGCAACAACTGGCAGCAGGTACTGGTGTTCACCCGTACCAAGCACATGGCCAATCGCGTTGCCGAGACTCTCGACAAGAACGGCGTCAGCGCCGCCGCCATTCACGGTAACAAGAGCCAGGGTGCCCGTACTCGCGCGCTGGCCGGTTTCAAGGATGGTAGCGTCAAGGTGCTGGTGGCGACCGACATCGCCGCCCGTGGTCTGGACATCGACAAGTTGCCGCAAGTGGTCAACTTCGAGTTGCCCAACGTGGCGGAAGATTACGTGCACCGCATCGGTCGTACCGGCCGTGCCGGTGCTGCCGGTCACGCCATCTCGCTGGTGGCTGCAGATGAAGGGAAGCTTATCAAGGCGATCGAGCGTCTGACCAAGCAGAACATTCCGTGCGAGCAGGTGGCCGGTTTTGAAGCTTCCCGCGAGACCCTCGACAACATCGCCCGTGGTATCGGCGCGCCGCTGCGCAAAGAGCCCCGGGATCCGAGCGAGCAGCGCCGTGCACCGCGTCCGCAAGGTCAAGGTCAGCGTCAGGGGGCCGGTCGTTCCGCCTCCAATGGCAATGCGGGTGGTACACGTACCGGTAACGGTGGCAAGCCCAAGCCGCAAGGTGGTCAGCGTCCGGCTGATGGCGCTGGCAAACCGGCTCAGGCCCGTCGTCCCCGTCGCGCCAGCCACAACCAGTAAGGGCAAGGAGAGTCACTCTCCCGCTCTGAACGGTTAAACGAAAAGCCCTGCCATATCGGCAGGGCTTTTCTATTTCTGTTTCGGCGGCTCCGCGTTTGGCTGACCTGCTCTGGTCAGGAGAGCAGGGCGGTGAGCAGGAGACAGGCCGCGCTCACCAGGATCACCGTGAAGGTCAGCCCCATTCCCACCACCCGATAGCGGAAATTCTCCGGTGTGCGACTCATGCCAAAGGCGTGACAGAGGCGACCAAGCAGCAAGGCACTCCCCAGCAGATGAACCACCCAAGGGGCATGGCTGCCGGTTTCGACGAAATAGATCAGTAGCAGAGCGAGGGGGACATACTCGGCAAAGTTGGCGTGCACCCGCATGGCCCGCAGCATGGCGGGATCATCGCCATGGCCGAGCGCCACTTTCTGGCGGTGACGGGTGCGAATGGTACGAATGCTCAGCAACACAAACAGCAGAGCGAGCAGGGCCGCGTAAACAGGCAGTATGGTCATGGTATCTGGCTCCCGGTGTGATGATATCGGGTGGCTGGTGTTGAGAGACGCCACATTGCTCGGCATCTCAAGGTCTTGCCTTGAGGGTAGCAGCCATTAGTACCAGATTGAGCCGTCATATTGCGATATGGCGCACGTTATGCAGACCCCAATAGCAAAAGCCCCGCCAATCTGATTGGCGGGGCTTTTGCCTATCTGGCGTATTGAATTGCAGCAAAGATTACAGCGCGGGCAGCATTCCAAGGCTGACGCTGATCTGGACGCCGACAATCAATGCGCCCATGGCGGCAGCCACTCCCAGCGCCACCACGCCACCCGGGGCGCGGTAGTGGTGGGCGGGAGCTTGCTTGCGGCTCTGCCATACCAGCGCTACCGGCAGCAGTACCGCGAGGATCGCCAGCGCAATGGCAGCGTAGCCAAGCGCCATGATAAAGCCCTGCGGGAAGTAGAGGGCAAACAGCAGCGGCGGCACGAAGGTGATAAGACCGGTCTGGCTGCGGCCCTGCCAGTTGTCCTTGCGGCGGGTTACCTTGGCCATAAAGTCGAACAGCCCCAGCGTCACCCCGAGGAAGGAGGTGGCGAGCGCCAGATCGGCAAACAGGTGCATAGCCTGATTGAAGGCCGGCCAGCTCACCAGCTTGCCGACGTTGGCCAGCAGGCTGTCCAGCGCGCCGCCGGTTTGCAGCAGGGCTTGCTGGCCGAGCAGACCGAGGATCGCTACCTGCCACAGCACGTAGAGGATCAGCGGCAGGGCGGAGCCCCAGACAAAGACCCGGCGCAGCTGTTTGGGACAATCGCCGAGGTAGAGCATGACACTCGGAATGGAGCCGTGAAAGCCGAACGAGGTGAAGATGACCGGCAGGCCCGCCAGCAACAGGCCCTGACCCAGCGGCATCGAAAGTAGATGCTGCCCTTCGGTGCGGGGCAGCAGCAACGCCAGCACCACCACCATGATTACCAGTTTGACGGTGAACATCAGCCGGTTGAGGTAATCCACCGAGCGGGTGCCGACACAGACCATGCCGCCAAACAGCAGAGTAAAGGCCCAGGCGGCCTGCTCCTGGCTGAGAGTCATGCCCGCATCGGCCAGCGCCTGTGCCAGCAGGCTGCTGCCACCGCTGATGTAAGCGGAGGCCAGCGAGTAGAACAGCATCAGGATACATAAGGAGGCGATGCGCTTGCCCCAGGGGCCGAGCAAATGATCCGCCAGCTGGTGCAGGTACCATTTGCCGGTGTTGAGGCTTGCCTCTACTTGCAGCATGGCGGTGAAGGCCATCAGGGCCCAGAGGCCAACCATCAGCAGCAGGGTGGCGGGGCCGCCGAGGGAGGAGGAGGCCAGCGGCAGGGCCAGCATGCCGGCGCCTATGGTGGTGCCGGCAATCAACAGGGTACAACCCAGAGTTTTGGTATTCATGTTATCCATCCGAACGTAGCGGTGTCAGTGCAAACAGACGATGTCAGCATTAACGTCAACAAAAGGGGGCCGATTGGCGTTATCAGAAGGTGCCTCCGGTGATAGGGCCGGAGGCTAGCAATATCGGAACGGGAACATCTGTACCTAAAACCTGTCAGTTGTAAAAGATGGTTGCCACGTTAGCGGATCAAAATAGCGGAAACAACCCCTTTTATACGGATCTTGTGCTGGCTTGTGGCAATAAGTGGAAATAAATGATGACAGTGATGGCTGATTGCAGAAAAAAGCACCGAAAAAATGACTGGCAGGGGCTCATTGATACAGGTCAGCCAAGTGGTTGCAGCACGGATGGGGGAGTGCCTTGTCGTGGCGTTGGCGTTTAGTTGCGGGGTGAAAGGAGTGTGGAGGCCGGTTGTTTAGTCGGGCAGACGGTAGAGAAAGCAAAGCGGGCGGGTAGGGTTGTGGGGAAAAACAATAAGGCTGCCAATCCTGGCAGCCTTATTGTCATCTGCATTCTTTACCCACCCATTAATAGCAAATCGGGTCTGCTTCGAGCAGGTTAGCGACGGCGCTTGAGGGTGCGGCTCACATAGTGCAGCCCGCTCTGGTAGTTGCCGTTCACCGCCTTGAGTGCCAGCTCCAGCGCCTGGCTCGCCAGCGCGTCGTGCTGCTGGGGCAGGGAGTTGATGCCAAAGGGGAGGAAGTCGAGCAGCCGATCGTCCCCGAAGGTGGCCATGGCGAGCTGGCTCATATCGATCTCTTGCTCCAACAGGTAGTCGAGTACCCCCTCCATCAGGATATAGGAGGTGGTGATCAGCGCTTCGGGCAACTGGCCCAGCTGCTGGTGCAGATCTTTGATCAGGCGATACCCCTCAAGGCGGGAGAAGTGATCCCCCTGACACAGGTGGCGAGCCGCGCTGTGACTGGCGACCGCCTGCTCGAAACCGGCTTTGCGCTCCTGACTGATCGTGAGTGCTGGCAGCGCGGTGATCAAGGCGATATGGCGCAAGGTCGGGGTGAGCAGGGAGCTGGTGAGATCAAAGCTCGCCTTCTCGTTTTCACTGGCGACGGTGACAAACTTGTCGGCGGCCATCGCCCGGTCGATGGCGAGGATCTGGCTGCCTTGCGCCTGCAATTTGCCGTAGAAGGGGTCGTCCGGGGGCAGGCAACTGGCCACCAGCAGGGCATCCACATGACGGCTCACCAGCATCTGGGCCAGCTCTTTTTCGGTGGCGGGCTCATCTTCCGAGCAGACGATGAGCAGCTGATAGCCCTGCGCCCGGGCCCCCTGTTCCAGCCGTTTGGCCAGCTTGGCATAACTGGCGTTCTCAAGGTCGGGCAGGATAAAGCCGAGGGTCTTGGTCTGGCCGCCACGCAGGGAGGCGGCGCGGCTGTCCGGCTGGTAGTTATGGGCGGTGACAACGGCCATCACCTTGTCGCGGGTGGCCTGACTGATGCGGTATTGGTCGGCCTTGCCATTGATCACATAGCTTGCCGTGGTGCGCGAGACACCGGCGAGGGCGGCGATTTCATCCAGTTTCATCATATTGGCTCTGTTTGAGTTGCAAGGCCCACGGTCACTGCCGGGTGAGGGCACCGAAAAGTGTGCGCGGGATCATATCATTGAAAAGCACTCTTTGTGGGTACTTGATCAATTCGCTGAAACGATTCAGTCTGAGTGTAAGTGAAACGATTCAGCCTGTCAGCAACGAAGAGACCCAGTGGCCTGAAAATCAGGCTCCGATCACAGTCAACCGTGTTCGGGTCTATTGTCAGCTGGCGAGTTACCCGAATGTTCAATTGTGACGTACCGGCGCGGCCGGAACCTGATGGAGAGTCTCTATGTTGAAGTTGGCGCGAGAGCAGATCTTGCTGGGGCAGTCGGTGGCGACCAAGTCGGACGCCATTGCCCTGCTGGCAGGCAAACTGACCGAAGCCGGTCTGGTGGAAGCGGGCTATGTGGATGGGATGCTGGCCCGTGAAGCGCAGCATGCCACCTATCTTGGCAGCGGCATCGCCATTCCCCACGGCACCACCGACACCCGTCATCTGGTGAAGAGCACCGGCGTCATGGTGGCCCAGTTCCCCAATGGTATCGAGTGGGAGGAGGGGCAGATCGCCTACGTCGCCATCGGCATCGCCGCCAAGTCAGACGAACATCTGGGCATTTTGCGCCAGCTCACCCATGTGCTGGGTGACGAGCAGGCGGCAGCTCAGCTCAAAGAGGCCACCGATGCCGACACCATCATCAACATCCTGACTGGCGCCACTGCCGCGAAAGAGGTGCAATACCTGACCCTAGCTGACTTCCCGGCCGATGATGGCGACCAACTGCTGCTGGGAGCAGCCGCCCGCGCCAAATCGGCGGGCTGGGGCGATGCCGCCATGGTGAGCGCGCTGCTGGCAAGCGATCCCGCCTATCTGGGCGAGGGCATCTGGCTGGCCCGGGCGCAAGCGGCCCAGACTGGCTGGGTGTTGGCAACGCCCAGCAGCGAACTTCGCGCAGGGGAGCTGCCGGTCAGCGCCATGCTACTGCTGTGCGCCGCAGATAGCGGCCATCTGCCGCAGCTGGAGAATCTGGCCAAACTGGCGGCTGCTGGTCAGCTGGCGACGCTGGCGGGCGGCGAGGGACTGGCCATGCTGCAAGCAGGCCCCGCGAGCGGTCTTTCCGAAACCTTCACCATCATCAATCCCCACGGCTTGCACGCTCGTCCCGGCGCCATGCTGGTCAAGGTGGCCAAAGAGTTTGAATCCGACATCCGGGTGGCCAATCTGGATGGCAGCGGCGAAGCGGTTTCCGCCAAGAGCCTGATGAAAGTGATCGGTCTTGGGGTCAAATGCGGGCACCGTCTGGCGTTTCGCGCCGAAGGGGCTGATGCCGAAGCGGCTCTCAAGGGGATCGGTGAGGCCATCGCCGCTGGTCTCGGCGAGGGGGCGCATTAATGAAGATTGTTACCATCACCCTCAATCCGGCCCTTGATCTCACTACTCGCCTCGAGGCGATGAGCCTCGGTGAGGTCAATCTGGTGAGCGAGGCCAACCTGCGTGCCGCAGGCAAGGGGATCAACGTCGCCATGGTGCTCAAAGATCTTGGCAGAGACGTGGGCGTCACAGGCTGGCTGGGCGCTGACAATGAGCAGAGCTTTGTCTCCCTGTTTGCAGAGCGGACGCTTGATGATCACTTTGTCCGTGTCGTGGGCAGCACCCGCATCAACGTCAAGATCTCCGAACAGTCCGGTCGGGTTACCGATCTCAACTTGCCGGGGCTCACCATCCAGCAAGGGGAAGTGTGCGCGCTGGAGCAGGCCATCGACAAATTGGCACCTCACGCCGAGTGGTTCGTGCTGGCGGGCAGCCTGCCCAAAGGGGTGGCCCCCGATTACTGCGCCCATCTGATCCGCCTGCTCAAGGCCAAGGGCAAGCAGGTGATCTTCGATTGCAGCGGTGCGGCGTTAAGCGAAGGGATCAAGGCGGCGCCGACCCTGGTCAAACCCAATCTGGAGGAGCTGAGCCAATGGGCTGGTCGCCCCATCAAGACCCTGAGCGAGCAGGCCGAGTGTGCCCGCGCGCTGCAGGCGAGCGGGATCCCCAACGTGGTGATCTCCAACGGCGCCGATGGCCTCATCTGGTTTGCCCCAGATGCCGTTTGGCAGGCCATTCCGCCGCGGATGCAGGTGGTCAGCACGGTTGGTGCTGGCGATTCTCTGGTGGCAGGTCTCGCCCATGGTCTGAGCCTTGGCTGGGCGCCGGAGCAGACCCTGCGGCTGGCCACCGCCGTCTCGGCATTGGCGGTCAGTCAGGTGGCGGTCGGCTTTGACGATATCAATGTGCTCAACCCTTTACTTGAACAGGTGCGCGTAGAGCGTCTGGATGCGCTGGCACCGGTTCAGTGCAATACCCCCTCAATGGAAAACTCAGGAGATGCCCAATGAAAGCAATCTTGGTTACGGCTTGCCCGGCGGGCATTGCCACCAGCTTTCTCGCTGCAAAACGGATAGAACAGCAGGCCAAACTGGCTGGCTGGGAACTCACCCTCGACGTCGGCTCCAGCGTGCAGCCCCGCCAGGTACCGAATAAGGAGCAGATTACCGCCGCCGATCTGGTGCTGGTTGTCGCCAGTGCCCCGGTGGATCTCGCCGCCTATGATGGCAAGCGAGTCTATCAGGGCAGCATGGATCTCGCCCTGCAGGATCCGGCTGCCTTGCTGGAAGCAGCCACCAGCGGTGCCAGCGTCTATCGTCATCAAGCCGCGCCTGCTGCCGCCAAATCGGTCGCCGCTGGGAAGCGCATCGTGGCAGTGACAGCGTGCCCGACTGGCGTTGCCCACACCTTTATGTCGGCAGAAGCGCTGGAGACCATGGCCAAACAGCTGGGTTATCAGATCCGCGTCGAGACCCAAGGCTCGGTCGGTGCCCAGAACGCCCTGACCGCCGAGGAGATTGCATCCGCTGATCTGGTGTTCCTCGCCACCGATATCGAGGTGGACATGGCTCGTTTCGACGGCAAGCTGGTCTATCGCACCAGTACCGGTGCGGCACTGAAGAAAACCCGTGCCGAGTTGGGCAAGGCGTGGACCGAGGCGAAAACCTATCGTCACAGCGGTGCCAGCCAGCCCAAGAAAGAGGAAAAAGCTGGCCCCTACAAGCATCTGCTGACCGGTGTCTCCTTTATGTTGCCGATGGTGGTGGCGGGCGGCCTGATTATCGCGCTCTCGTTCGTGTTCGGGATTGAGGCGTTCAAGGTGGAAGGCACTCTGGCCGCCGCTCTGATGAAGATCGGTGGCGGCTCTGCCTTTGCCCTGATGATCCCGGTGCTGGCCGGTTACATTGCCTACTCCATCGCTGACCGCCCGGGTCTCGCTCCCGGCATGATCGGTGGCATGCTGGCAAGCTCGCTGGGCGCCGGTTTCCTTGGCGGCATCGTCGCCGGTTTTCTGGCCGGTTACAGTGCCAAATACCTGAGTGACAAGGTGCGCCTGCCGACTACCCTGGAAGCGCTCAAGCCGATCCTGATTATTCCGCTGTTTGCCAGCCTGTTTACCGGCCTGGTGATGATCTACGTCGTCGGTGGCCCTGTGGCCGGTATCATGAATGCCATGACCGAGTTCCTCAACAACATGGGCTCTGCCAACGCTGTGCTGCTGGGTGTCATCATCGGTGCCATGATGTGCTTCGACATGGGTGGCCCGGTCAACAAGGCAGCCTACGCCTTCGGGGTCGGCCTGCTGGCCTCCAAAACCTACGCCCCCATGGCTGCCGTGATGGCCGCCGGCATGGTGCCGGCGCTGGGGATGGGGATCGCCACCTTCCTGGCCCGCGCCAAGTTCATCAAGGCGGAACAGGAAGCGGGCAAGGCCTCCTTCGTGCTGGGTCTGTGCTTTATCTCCGAGGGGGCCATCCCGTTTGCCGCCAAGGATCCGATGCGGGTCATCCCGGCCTGCATGGTCGGCGGCGCCCTGACCGGTGCGCTCTCCATGCTGTTCGGTTGCGAGCTGATGGCTCCCCACGGCGGTCTGTTCGTGCTGTTCATCCCGCACGCCATCAGCAATGTCATGATGTATATCGTGGCCATTGCAGCAGGCTCGCTGCTGACCGGTGTCTCCTACGCCATGCTCAAGCGCGGCGAAGAGCAGGCCAAGCTGGCCACGGCATAAGCCTCGCCACCCGGCAAGACGTCATAACCAAGAGCGGCCTGTGGGCCGCTTTTTGTTTTGTCGGGAGGATAGGTAACCTGTGAGGGGAAGATAGGGAGTGGTTAAAACTCCCAGCCTTGTTGTTCTGGCAACTGGGGTTGCGCTCCTTCCAGCGCTTTGCGCCTCGCAGCCTCAACCCGCGCCTTGCGGGCGCGACACAGACGCATTACATCCTGTTGCTGGGCCGGGCTCATTTTCTGCCAGTTGAAACGCTCCTCGCGATTGCGCAGGCATCCTTTGCAATAGCCCTTGTTGTTCACCTCGCAGACCCCGATACAGGGGCTCTGCAACGGGAATATTTCGAGCTGTTCCATCCATTACCTCGCATATCCTGTCACCTTGTTATAACCCAGCATCCTCCCTTTGGAGAAATCTCTCTTCAAGTGATTGATGTCGTTTGCTTTCCCCCTGCAAATTTGGCATCTTGCCGCCGAGCAGGACTCTTGGTGTTAAATGAGGACATATGAACAAACACGGATTCTGGCTGACCGCGATAGTGCTGGGGTTGGCCGGGTGTGCGGGTAACTCTGACAAAGCAGAGGTGCCAAAAAAACAGACTGATGACAGATGTTTTCTCAACTGCGAGGTGCCGGAAAATCTGGGCAAGCAGTATCTGGACGGTACCTTGCCGGGGGATCTGGTGCGGGTCGAGCGGGTCAACAGTCGTGCCAGTGCCGATTACAGCAAGTTTGGCCCCCAGAGTCGCATTGTCATGCAGCGTTCAGGGCGGATGGCGAGCCGTTATGGCGAGCTCTATCACCAGCTCTCCCGCTGGGTGGCGGGCGGCGGCAATCCTGCCGACATCACCCGTTACGGCATCAGCCTGGCTCAGCTGGGCGGCGCCGATCGCATGGGCAACGTGCTCTTTACCGGTTACTACTCGCCGGTGCTGGAGGTGCGTCACCGCCCCGATGCCAAATACAAATATCCCATCTATGCCATGCCAAAATGTGGCGGTCGCTGTCCGACCCGGGCCGAGATCCATCAGGGAGCACTGGCCAACCGCGGGCTGGAGCTGGGTTACAGCAAATCCCTTATAGACAATTTCCTGATGGATGTGCAGGGCTCGGGCTTTGTCCACTACGGGGATGACGATCGGCTGCAATATCTGGGCTACAGCGGCAAGAACGGCCACGGTTACGTCAGTATCGGTCGGGTACTGATCGACCGCGGTGAAGTACCCAAAGAGCAGATGTCGATGAAGGCCATCAAGGAGTGGGCCAACCGTCAACCGGAGGAGAGCGTCAAGGAGTTGGTGGAGCAGAATCCCTCCTATGTCTTCTTCGAGCGTCGACCCACCAATGACGTGATCGGCGCCGCCGGTATCCCGCTGCTGCCGATGGCGGCCGTCGCTGCCGACAAGACCCTGTTGCCGATGGGGACGCCGATCCTCGCTGAAGTTCCTTTGCTCGATAAAGAGGGCAACTGGACCGGCAAGCACCAGCTGCGCTTGTTGATTGCGCTGGATGTGGGCGGGGCGGTGAAGAAGGGACACCTCGATCTCTACCACGGTATGGGTGAGAAGGCTGGTGTCGCAGCCGGTCACTACAAGCACTTCGGCCGGGTCTGGAAGCTTGGCCTGCACCACGGGCCGACTGCCGCCCCCTGGTTGTAATCCTCTGAGGCTTTGGGCGTCTGTCATCGGGCGCCCGAGCAATGTGAAGAGACAAAGAAAGCCGCCGGATTGCTCCGGCGGCTTTCTATTTTGTGAGAGTGGCAGCTGGTGGCGGTGTCAGCTCTTCTGGATATCCAGCCGGATGGCGCCGACCGGTTTGCAGCAGCAGGGGAGACACTCCCCTTGGGCGACAAATGCCAGCGGCACATTGGGGTAGTGCACCTTGCCAGCCATCAGCGGAGTGCGGCAAGCGCCGCAATAGCCGCTGCGACACTGGAACTCCACATGATGACCATGGCGCTCCAGGGTCTCCAACACGCTTTCGCCGGGATGGGCGTGCAGCACGGCACCATCCCGGGTATGTACCCGTGGTGCCACGACCGTATGCTGTTCGGCAGGTGCGTGCGGGGCAGGGGTCAGCGTGTTGGTGGCGTCACTCACAGCTCGAAATCACCTAGGTCGTCGGCATTGACTTCGCTGTCGATCTGACCAACCAGATAGGAGCTGACCTCTACCTCTTGCGGGGCGACCTGCACGTTGTCGGATGACAGCCACGTGTTGATCCATGGGATCGGGTTTTGCTTGGTGCCGGCAAAGGCTGGCTGCAGGCCGACTGCGCTCATGCGCAGGTTTGTGATGTACTCCACGTACTGGCAGAGGATGTCCTTGTTCAGGCCGATCATGGAGCCGTCCTGGAACAGGTACTCGGCCCACTCTTTCTCCTGAATGGCGGCCTCTTTGAACAGGTCGAAACAGGCTTGCTCGCACTCCAGCGCGATCTCGGCCATCTCCGGGTCGTCCTGACCGCTGCGCATCAGATTCAGCATGTGCTGGGTGCCGGTGAGGTGCAGCGCTTCGTCGCGGGCGATCATCTTGATGATCTTGGCGTTGCCTTCCATCAGTTCGCGCTCGGCGAAGGCAAAGGAGCAGGCAAAGCTGACATAGAAGCGGATTGCCTCCAGCGCGTTGACGCTCATCAGGCAGAGATAGAGCTTCTTCTTGAGATCGCGTAAGGTGATGGTCACCTCGCGGCCAGCAACGGTGTGGGTTCCTTCACCATGCAGGTTGTAGAGGGCGGTCGCTTCGATCAGATCGTCGTAGAAGTGGCTGATGGAGCCGGCGCGCTTCAAAATCTGCTCGTTGGTCACGATGTCGTCAAACACCTGGGCGGGGGTGTTGACGATATTGCGGATGATGTGGGTGTAGGAGCGAGAGTGGATGGTCTCGGAGAAAGCCCAGGTCTCGATCCAGGTTTCCAGCTCCGGAATGGAGACCAGCGGCAGCAGCGCCACGTTGGGGCTGCGACCCTGAATGGAGTCAAGCAGGGTCTGGTACTTCAGGTTGGAGATGAAGATGTGCTGCTCGTGGGGCGGCAGGGCCTGGTAGTCGATGCGATCACGGGAGACATCCACCTCTTCCGGGCGCCAGAAGAAGGATAGTTGCTTTTCGATCAGCCGCTCGAACACTTCGTGCTTTTGCTGGTCATAACGGGCTACGTTGACCGATTGGCCAAAAAACATCGGCTCTTTGAGCTGGTCGTTTTGGGTTTGGCAGAAAGTTGAATAGGCCATGGTTACCAGAATGTCTGTATGGAGAAAACAGGAGAGCGGGAGCGACAAGCTCCCGCTCGGTTATCAGATCTTGCCGTGACTTAGATTTTGCAAGCCCCGCCAGCACAACCGTCATCTTGCAGGTCGGTCTGGGTGTCGTCTGCACCATCACGGGTGTTGTGATAGTAGAGGGTCTTGAGGCCGTATTTGTAGGCGGTCAGCAAGTCCTTCAACAGCTGCTTCATCGGCACCTTGTTGCCTTCGAAACGGGCCGGATCGTAGTTGGTGTTGGCGGAGATCGCCTGATCCACAAACTTCTGCATGATACCGACCAGCTGCAGGTAGCCGTCAACGCTCGGTTGCTTCCAGAGCAGTTCGTATTGATCTTTCAGGCGATCATACTCGGGCACCACCTGTTTGAGAATGCCGTCTTTGGACGCCTTGACCGAAACCAGACCGCGCGGCGGCTCGATGCCGTTGGTGGCGTTGGAGATCTGGCTGGAGGTCTCGCTCGGCATCAGGGCGGTCAGGGTTGAGTTGCGTAAGCCCACGGACTTGATCTCTTCGCGCAGGCTTTCCCAATCCAGATGCAGCGGCTCGTTGCACAGCGCATCCAGATCCTTCTTGTAGGTGTCGATGGGCAGGATGCCCTGAGCATAGGTGGTCTCGCCAAACAGCGGGCAGGGGCCGAACTCGCGGGCCAGCTGCACGGAGGCTTTCAGCAGATAGTACTGAATGGCCTCAAAGGTGCGGTGAGTCAGGGCCAGACCGGAGCCGTCGGAGTAACGGGCACCGTTTTTGGCCAGGTAGTAGGCGTAGTTGATGACGCCGATCCCCAGGGTACGACGACCCATGCTGCCCTTCTTGGCGGCGGCAATCGGGTAATCCTGATAGTCGAGCAGGGCGTCGAGGGCACGCACGGCCAGATCGGCCATCTCTTCCAGATCTTCCAGCTTCTCGATGGCACCGAGGTTGAAGGCGGAGAGGGTGCACAGGGCGATTTCGCCACTCTCGTCGTCGATGTTGTTGAGCGGCTTGGTCGGCAGCGCAATCTCGAGGCAGAGGTTGGACTGGCGTACCGGCGCCACACTCGGGTCGAACGGGCTGTGGGTGTTGCAATGATCCACGTTCTGGATGTAGATGCGACCGGTACCGGCACGCTCCTGCATCATCAGGGAGAAGAGGTCTACCGCTTTCAGAGTCTTCTTGCGAATGGCCGGATCCTGCTCGTACTTGACGTAGAGCTCTTCGAACTTGTCCTGATCGGCAAAGAAGGCATCGTACAGACCCGGCGCATCGGACGGGGAGAACAGGGTGATGTCACCGCCCTTGATGAGGCGCTGGTACATCAGCTTGTTGATCTGCACGCCGTAGTCCATGTGACGAACACGGTTCTCTTCCACGCCGCGGTTGTTCTTCAGCACCAGTAGGCTTTCCACTTCGGTGTGCCACAGCGGGTAGAACAGGGTAGCCGCACCGCCTCGCACGCCGCCTTGGGAGCAGCACTTCACGGCAGTCTGGAAGTATTTGTAGAAGGGGATGCAACCGGTGTGGAACGCCTCGCCACCACGGATGGGGCTGCCCAGACCGCGGATGCGACCGGCGTTGATACCGATACCGGCGCGCTGGGAGACATAACGCACAATGGAGCTGGCGGTAGCGTTGATGGAATCCAGGCTGTCATCGCACTCGATCAGCACGCAGGAGCTGAACTGGCGGGTCGGGGTGCGCACGCCGCTCATGATCGGGGTTGGCAGGGAGATCTTGAAGGTCGAGACTGCATCATAGAAGCGCTTGATGTAGTCCAGACGAGTATCTTTCGGGTACTTGGAGAAGAGGCAGGCCGCAACCAGCATATAGAGGAACTGCGGGCTCTCGTAGATCTCGCCGGTAACGCGGTTCTGGACCAGATATTTGCCTTCCAGCTGTTTGACTGCCGCGTAGGAGAAATCCATGTCGCGCCAGTGATCCAGATGGGTGTTCAGCTCTTCGAATTCGGCCTGGCTGTAGTCTTCCAGCAGGTGCTTGTCGTACTTGCCCATGTCCACCAGACGAGCCACGTGCTGGTAGAGGTGGGGCGGTTCGAACTGGCCGTAGGCCTTCTTGCGCAGGTGGAAGATGGCCAGACGGGCTGCCATGTACTGGTAGTCCGGGGTCTGCTCGGAGATGAGGTCAGCCGTCGCCTTGATGATGGTTTCGTGAATGTCGGCGGTACGGATACCGTCATAGAACTGGATGTGGGATTTGAGCTCTACCTGGGAGACCGACACGTTGTCGAGCCCTTCGGCGGCCCAGTCCAGCACGCGGTGAATTTTATCCAGATCGATGGGTTCTTTGTGTCCGTTACGCTTCGTCACAAACAAGTTCATTGGCTGATGACCTTCAGTTGATTCCCGAAAAACCATCGCACAATGGCGCCACCCAGGCCCCGGCGGTGTGCGGGAGTTGGGTAGAGATTGTGCGATGAATCACAAGATGTAGTGTTATTTTAAGTTCGAGCTACAAGATAGTGAGGTCAGCCCGCCATTGCAATGTGTGGATAAGTGACGAGCTGTGGATAAATTGTGAGTCTTGCCCCATCAGTTAGTGACCGCTCACAGTGAGCGGGTTTTCATTCGTCCGCTCCGCTAAATGCAAGTCTCCCGATCGAAGATGGAAAATTTAAATAACTTTTTTTGCTTGCGAAACGGGGGGCTTTTTACTAGCAAACGACGGATGATTATCCCTTATGCAACAAGGGTCAAAAGCTGTCCAGTTGTCGCAGCCGCGGGCTCAGCGTGGCAAGGGCTTTGCATCAGATGAGGGTGGTTTGTGGCCGCTTTTTGACGGCTGCGAGTTTGTCAAATGGGTATCCAACAGGCGGTAAGTTGCCTTTATTATCCATCAATAGAGGAGTGACGGTGGCGCAGGACGCGGGAGCGTAAAGGAAGAGATTCAGGGGGCGGAGAGTCTCTCCACCCCGTTATCACATGTCAGCCGGTAAGGCTGCCGTTACACCTTGGCCGTCAACTCATAGCGCAGCCAGTGGTGCAGGGCTTGCAAGGTATCAAACTGCAGATCAGCGCCCCACTGGGCGGGGTCTTCCTCATCATTGAGATACCCCCAACCAGCGACGGCGGTGCGCATCCCAGCATTGCGGCCCGCTTCGATATCCCGCACATGATCCCCCACATAGAGGCAGTGAGCCGCCTCGACCCCCAGCTTCTCACAGGCAAAGAACATGGGAGCGGGGTCGGGCTTGCGTACTGGCAGGGTATCGGCACTGACGGTGACGCCGCAGCTGGCAAGCTGTGGCAGGGCTGCCAGCAGTGGCTCGGTGAGAAAGCCCGGCTTGTTGGTGACGATGCCCCAGGGGAGCTGTTTCTCGTCGAGCCACTCGATAAGATCCACCATTCCCTCATAGGGACGGGTACCGACGCAGAGATTGGCCGCGTAGTAGTCGAGCAGGGCATTGCGCAGGCGGGTGGCCCCCAGCTCTTCAAGCAGTTCGTCGCCGAGGCCCGCTTTCAGCAGCCCGAGCGCCCCGTGGGAGGTGGTCTGACGAATAATATCGTCAGAGAGCGGCGCAAAGCCTTCGCTGATCAGCACGTGGTTGACGGCGGCCCCCAGATCCGGGGCCGTGTCGAGCAGGGTGCCGTCCAGATCGAACAGCACACCGTGCAGGGGCAGAGGGTGAGAGGCGCTCATCAACCTTGCTCCGGGCGGACAAACTCCACCATATAGTTGACGTCGACATTTTTGCCGAGCTTGAAACTGTTGGAGAGCGGTGCATAGTGCACACCGCTCATATCCCGCACCAGCAGGCCAGCTGCTTCACCCATGCGACACAGTTCGGCCGGGGTGATGAATTTTTTGTGATCGTGGGTACCCTTGGGCACCATCTTCATCAGGTATTCGGCCCCGATGATCATCATCAGATAGGATTTGGGGTTGCGGTTGATGGTGGAGACGAACACTCGGCCGCCCGGGCGTACCAGAGTCGCGATGGCGCGCAACACGGAGGCGGGGTCCGGCACATGCTCCAGCATCTCCATGCAGGTGACCACGTCATACTGGCCCGGTACTTCGGCGGCATGGGCTTCGGCGGTGATCTGGCGATATTCGAGCTCAACACCCTGCTCCAAGGCGTGCAGGCGGGCGACGCCGAGAGGTTCCTTGCCCATGTCGATGCCGGTGACCTTGGCACCACGGCGGGCCATGCTCTCGGAGAGAATACCGCCACCACATCCGATATCGAGAATGCGCTTGCCAAACAGACCGCCACTTTTGTCGGTGATCCAGTCAAGGCGTACCGGATTGATTTGATGCAGGGGTTTGAATTCACCTTCCATGTCCCACCAGCGGGAGGCGATGGCTTCAAACTTGGCGATTTCTGTCAGATCGACATTGGCATCACTGTTCATTTTTCGAAGATCCTGTGGCAGGGCGCCCGCTTCTGAGTCATGGGCGCAATCTATTGTCCTGGCGGGCATTATAACGGACGGACTTTGTCACACCAGCCCGATCTGATACCCGATTTGTGGCTTAAGGTATTTGGCTCAGTGTGTTACCATGTCGCGCTGTTTAAGCCAAAGAACAACTAATTAGGGATAAGGCTTTCTATGAGCGATCTGGCCAGAGAGATCACGCCGGTCAACATCGAAGAAGAGCTCAAGAGTTCCTATCTTGATTACGCCATGAGCGTGATCGTAGGACGAGCTCTGCCGGATGTGCGTGATGGCTTGAAACCGGTTCACCGCCGCGTTCTGTTTGCTATGAACGAGTTGGGGAACGACTGGAACAAGCCCTATAAAAAATCGGCCCGTGTGGTCGGTGACGTAATCGGTAAATATCACCCGCACGGCGATAGCGCTGTGTATGACACCATTGTCCGGATGGCGCAGGATTTCTCCATGCGTTACATGCTGGTCGATGGTCAGGGCAACTTCGGTTCAGTCGACGGCGACAGCGCCGCGGCGATGCGTTATACCGAAGTGCGGATGGCCCGCATCTCCCACGAGCTGCTGGCTGATCTGGACAAAGAGACCGTGGACTGGGTGCCGAACTATGACGGCACCGAGATGATCCCGGCTGTCATGCCTACCAAGGTTCCCAACCTGCTGGTCAACGGCTCCTCCGGTATCGCGGTGGGCATGGCGACCAACATTCCGCCTCACAACCTTACCGAGATTGTCAATGGCTGCCTGGCGCTGATCGAAAACGGCGACCTCACCATTGACGAGCTGATGACCTACATCACCGGCCCGGATTTCCCCACCGGCGGCATTATCAACGGGCGTTCCGGCATCGTGCAGGCGTACCGTACCGGTCGTGGCTCCATCTATGTGCGGGCCAAAGCTGAAGTGGAAGTGGACGAGAAGACCAGTCGCGAGACCATCATCGTTCACGAGATCCCCTATCAGGTGAACAAGGCTCGACTGATCGAGAAGATCGCCGAGCTGGTCAAAGAGAAGAAGATCGAGGGCATCAGTGCCCTGCGCGATGAGTCTGACAAAGACGGCATGCGCATCGTTATCGAGATCAAGCGCGGTGAGTCTGGCGAGATTGTGCTGAACAATCTCTACAAGCACACCCAGATGCAGACCACGTTCGGCATCAACATGGTGGCGCTCGATAACAACCAGCCCAAGGTGATGAACCTTAAAGAGATCCTGGATGCGTTCCTGCTGCACCGCCGTGAAGTGGTGACTCGCCGGACCGTGTTCGAACTGCGCAAGGCGCGGGATCGGGCCCATATCCTTGAAGGTCTGGCGGTTGCGCTGGCCAACATTGATCCCATCATCGAGCTGATCCGCCACAGCGCGACCCCGGCCGACGCGAAAGCGGGCCTGGTTGCCAAGGGCTGGGAACTCGGCAACGTGGCCGCCATGCTGGAAAAAGCGGGCGACGACGCGGCACGGCCAGAGTGGCTGGAGCCGGAGTTCGGTATCCGTGAAGGTCAATACTTCCTGACCGAACAGCAAGCCCAGGCCATCCTTGACCTGCGTCTGCACAAGCTGACTGGCCTCGAGCACGAGAAGATCCTGGAAGAGTACCAGTCTCTGCTGGATCTGATTGCCGAGTTGCTGCACATCCTGGCGAGTCCGGCTCGTCTGATGGAAGTGATCCGCGATGAACTGCTGTCCGTGCGTGAGCAGTATGGCGACGAGCGTCGCACCGAGATCAGCATGTCTAGTGCCGAGATCAACATCGAAGATCTGATCACCCCGGAAGACGTGGTGGTTACCCTGTCTCACCAGGGCTATGTGAAGTATCAGCCGCTCTCCGACTACGAGGCCCAGCGCCGCGGCGGTCGTGGCAAGTCGGCCACCCGGATCAAGGAAGAGGACTTCGTCGAGCGTCTGCTGGTGGCCAACACCCACGACACCATTCTGTGCTTCTCTACCCGCGGCAAGGTCTACTGGCTCAAGGTTTATCAGCTGCCGGAAGCGTCCCGTGGCGCCCGTGGTCGTCCCATCATCAACTTGCTGCCGCTGGAAGAGGGTGAGCGCATCACCGCCATTCTGCCGGTCAAGGAATATGATGCCGAGAAGTATGTATTCTTCGCGACCGCCAACGGTACCGTGAAGAAGACCAGTCTCTCCGACTTCAGCCGTCCGCTCTCCTCCGGTATCCGTGCCATCAACCTCAAAGAGGGCGATGAGCTGATCGGGGTGGATATCACCGATGGCAGTAACGAGATCATGCTCTTCTCCGATGCGGGCAAGGTTGTTCGCTTCGCTGAAGGCAGTGGTCGCGCCGATGCGGATGCCAATGATGAGGTCGAAACCGACGACGATGCCGGCAACGATGATGATGGCAGCGACAACGGCGAAGGCACTGAAAGCAAGGGTACCTTCAAGGGCGTGCGTCCGATGGGCCGTACCGCCGCCGGTGTCCGTGGTATCAAGCTGGCTGCTGGCGACAAGGTGGTTTCCCTTATCGTTCCGCGCGGCGAAGGTGCCATCCTCACCGCTACCGAGAACGGTTACGGCAAGCGTACCGCACTCGACGAGTACCCGACCAAGAGCCGTGGTACCCAGGGCGTTATCTCCATCAAGGTGGACGATCGCAACGGCAAGGTCATCGATGCCATCCAGGTTGAAGAGACCGATCAGATCATGCTGATCACCAACGGCGGCACTCTGGTGCGTACCCGTGTGGCCGAGGTGAGCATTATCGGTCGCAACACCGGTGGTGTGCGTCTGATCCGTACCGGCGAAGACGAAACCGTCGTCGGTTTGCAGCGCATCGCCGAAAGCGATGAAGACGAGAACGATGCAGTGGTTGCTGAGGGTGAGGTGTCCGAAGGCACTGATACCGCAGCAGACGCCGCCGGTTCCGTTGATGGCGAGCCGGGCGACGAGTAATCGTTCCCCCCTTGCTGCAGCAGATAAAAAGAGCGACCTTGCGGTCGCTCTTTTATTTTCTTCGTTTGGATGTTTTCTTCACTTTGGCCCGAGCTGCCGTGGCATCATCATTACTCCTGCAGCCACATTCTGGCGCTGCGAGCAGGGATCGCCAGCCGTACCCACTGACTCTGCACATTGACTACCGCATTCTGATCGAGCACATCCCGGTAGTTGCGATACCAGTTCATCTCGAACTTGGCGGTATCGAGCCAATACTCCTGCTCATAGTCGCACTTGTTTATGCCGACCAGCCCCTGTTTGCCCCGTTTGAACAGCACGAAGCAGTCACCGCTGCCGATCAGCTGCATGGGTTGACCCTGCACCGTATTGTGGAAGCGGATCATCTCCTTGAGATCGGCGCGCTGGTAGTAATCCTGCCAGCGCAGTCCATCCTTGGCCTGGGTTTCGCCGTGATCCGAATAGACCAGTGGCGAGCCACCATCGCGGCCGAGCAGGTAGGCATAGGCCAGCTTCTCGTCAGTCTGGCTCAGGATCTGATAGCGGAAGCCGTCGTTGGTGGGGATGTCGTGGGTCACGGCAAAGGTGACGGCACGACTGCCCGGTAGCGCCTGACCATAGGCGCCCGGATCCGCCAGCAGGTTCATGCTGCCACCGTAACTGAAGGCACCGCGCAGGGAGGCAAACAGCGGAAAGTCATAGGCTCCCTGGCCGCTGCTGTCGAGGTAGGGTTTGAGGAAGCGCTCGTAATCGGTGCTGCCTGCGCCCCCTGTGGTGATCACCTCGCCAAAGACATGCATCCCCTGTTTGATCTCGGGGGTGAACACGGCATTGATCTGGTAATCGCTCATGTGTTTGACCGCATCGACCCGAAAACCCTTGATCCCCATCCCCTTAAGCGCCTTGAGATAGGCCTGTTGCTGGCTCACTACCCAGTTGTTGGGATCCAGATCCGGCAGCCCCTTGTCACCGGCACCACCACAGAGTCGCCAATACTGGACATGACCCGGATCGCTCCAGTCGCTAATGCACCCTTCGGGATGAAAATCCTGACCGGAGAGGAAGTTTTGCCCGAGATCGCCAAACAGTTTCTGGCGCTCGAAATAGGCCGGGTTGCTGGCGTAGCTTTGCAGCAGCTCGTTGCCGGGATAGTTGAGATCGCTGCGTTTCCAGCTTTCGTTGGCCATGTGGTTGAGCACCACATCGGCATAGACGGCGATACCTCGCGCCTTCATGGCGGCGATCAGCTGCTCGAGATCCTGCTTGTTGCCAAGAGGGGAGTCGACAAGACGCAGATCCTGCGGCTGGTAACGAGCCCACCACTCGTTGCCTGATGACTTGAGAGGTGGTGAGATGAGTACCTGTTTGTAACCGGCTGACTTGATAAGATCGGCTTTGGCGGTCACTTCACTGTACTTCCAGTTGAAGGCGTGCAGTATGACGTCGGCGTGCGCCAAGGGGGCGATCAGCATGCCTGCGATCGCCCATATTCCCGCTGTGTGTTTCATTATTGTGTCCCTGTTTTTATAGATGCCTGAATGGGCAACTCAGCTTTGGCGGGAACAGAGTGAGCTGCAATCAACAACCTGCAGATTTGTGACCGCTTTCAGTATGATTCGCCGAATATGTGAACTGTTTCGGCTTTTCCTCGCCACCGCCAGTTGCCTTTTTACAAGTGATTTTTTTGTCATTTCCCTGTCATTCCCAGCCGCTATCCTGCCAGGCGAGTGGTGCGTTGTTGCCATCACCTTCACCGTCAGGAGCTGCATATGACCAGTTGGATCACGTGGGAAATTTGGTGGAGCCGGGTATGGGGCGAATCAGAGGTGCCGCTGTATGAAGAGGATGAGCACGAAGTGGCCCATGAACCCTCGCGACTGCCGGTTGAAATGGTGCAGCAGGGGCGGGATCAGCGCGCAGGCTAAGGCGTTAGCCCTCTCTTTACCGAATAGCGCTTTCTTGTCGCGACATGGCTACTTCGTTGGAAAATTCTGAAACGCGGGGTTTCCACAGGATGTGTCGCGGCAGGTCTTCCTCTCAACCTCTTAGCAGGCAAGGGCTGTGCACGTGATGTGTGAAGGGAGTAAAAGGGAGGATTAGAAGAGCGACAGCTGCTCCCCGGGGCGGATAAACCCATCCAGCCTGAGCTGAATATGGCGTTTGCCCAGATCGAGGCGCTTGCTGATGAGGCGAAAGCGCTGGGCCAGCAGATCGGCAAAGTGCCCCTCACCACGCATGCGGGTGCCGAAGGCGGTACTGTTGAGCCCGCCACCGCGGCTGGCTCGCAACTGATTCAAAATAGCCTCCTTCTGGCCCGGATAGTGGGTATCGAGCCAGTCACCAAATAGCGGCGCCAGCTCGTGGGGTAGCCGTAGCAGGATGTAATCGGCGCAGCTGGCGCCAGCCTCGGCGGCCGATTTGATGATCTGCTCCAGCTCAGGTTCATTGAGCCGCGGGATCATGGGGGCGGCCAGAACCCCCACCTGCACGCCAGCGTTGGCCAGCTTCTCGATCACTTTCAAGCGGCCGGTGCCCGTGCTGGCGCGGGGCTCCAGCTGTCGTCGCAGGGTTTCGTTCAAGGTCGTCACCGATACCATCACCTGACACAGTCCCTCTCTGGCCAGCTCGGTCAACAGATCGAGGTCGCGCAAGATCATGGCGCTCTTGGTAATGAGCCCGACCGGGTGGCGGTGGGCCAGCATCACTTCCAGCAACTGCCGGGTGAGGCGATAGCGCTGCTCGATGGGTTGATAGGGGTCGGTATTGGCGCCAATGAAGATGGTCTGTGGCAGATAGACAGGTTTGGCAAACTCCCGGCGCAGCAGGTCGGCTGCATTGCGTTTGGCAAACAGCTTGCTCTCGAAATCAAGGCCAGGGGAGAGCTCCAGATAGGCGTGGCTGGGTCTGGCATAGCAGTAGATGCAGCCGTGTTCGCACCCCTGATAGGGGTTGATGGAGCGACCAAAAGGCACATCCGGCGAGTTGTTGTAGCTGATAATGCTGCGTGCATCGATCTCCCGCACCTCGGTGCCAGGCACAGAGGGGGTGAAGGCGGCATCCCAATCGGACGATTGCCAGCCGTCATCGACCGCTTCGACAAGGGGACCGCTAAAACGGTGATCGATATTGTTGGGGCTGCCTCGTCCTGCCATGGTGTTCACCGATACTGTTTATACATACAGTTATTTTGCAGGTGCCCCGGATAAATGACAACAACTGCTGATCGAGCGGGTGCAAAAAGGGTTGTCGTAGGGATCTCTTGCTTGATCGCAACGCTACATTTCGTTTACATAGACGAAATGAGAACTGGATCACGGAAATCATCATGAGACCCACCCCTTCCCGCTGGCTGTTTATCGGTCTGCTTGCCCTTGTTATCTGGCGTCTGCTTCCACTCTCTACCGAGCAGGAGATGGCTGCTGCCAACCGTGCTTGGCGTACCGGTCACTTCGATGAGGCGACCCGGATCTGGTCGCCACTGGCGGCGCAAGGGCAACCTAGGGCGCAAGCCTTGATGGGCTGGAGCCATGAGGTGGGGCAGGGGAGCGAGCAGGATATCCATCAGGCCATCAGCTTCTATCTCCAGTCGGCGCAGGCAGGGGATGCCTTCGGCCAATATCGGCTGGCAGAACTCTATCTGCGCGGTGTTGGGGTCAAGCGAGATCTGCGCCAAGCCTTTCACTGGATGGATCAGGCTGCCCGTAATGGTGACGTCCCGGCCATGCTGAAAGTCGGCGTCCTTCATCTGATGGGGGTCAGCGGCAGGGTCGATTTGCCACAGGCGAAACAGTGGCTCTATCAGGCGGCACAAAAGGGCAACAAGCTGGCGCTTCAGGTGCTGCAAGAGCTGGCGCTGGCAGAGGAGGGGAGCAGTGACTTTGACTTCAACTGGCAATCCCTGCTTGGCGAATAGTCGGTAGGCGACTCATTTGACTGTAGAAAATATCTGCAAATCCGATACAGCACGCCCGACTTCTGGTAGCATGGGGCCGTTTTGGCTTGGTTTGTCACGTTAGACATGTGGTTTACGTGTCAGGCCGTCTTCGCAAAGTGCTGTGGAGAACCAAAACATCACCTTTTTGAATCTCTTTTCCATCCCGCATGTGACCTTTGGTAGGGGTCACCACTGTATAAGGAAACACATAATGCCAATCATTACTCTGCCTGACGGCAGCCAACGTCAATTTGCCCACTCTGTTTCCGTCATGGATGTGGCTGCGGACATCGGTCCCGGTCTCGCCAAGGCGTGCATTGCCGGTCGGGTAAACGGTGAACTGGTGGATGCTTGCGAGCTGATCGAAGCCGATGCTGCGCTGGCCATCATCACCGCCAAAGACGAAGAAGGTCTGGACATCCTGCGCCACTCCTGCGCCCACTTGCTGGGTCATGCTATCAAGCAACTTTGGCCCCAGACCAAGATGGCCATCGGTCCTGTCATCGACAACGGCTTCTACTATGACGTTGATCTTGACCGTACCCTGACCGATGAAGATCTGGCTGCCCTGGAAGAGCGCATGCTGGCGCTGGTAGCCAAGGATTACGACGTCATCAAGAAGAAAGTCTCCTGGCAAGAAGCGCGCGATGTATTCGAGGCGCGCGGCGAGTCTTACAAAGTCGAAATCCTGGATCAGAACATTGCCCGTGATGACCAGCCAGGTCTCTATCATCACGAAGAGTACATCGACATGTGTCGCGGCCCGCACGTGCCCAACATGCGTCACTGCCACCACTTCAAGTTGCTGAAGATGTCCGGCGCCTACTGGCGTGGCGACTCCAACAACAAGATGCTGCAGCGTATCTACGGTACTGCCTGGGCTGACAAGAAGCAGCTCAAGGCTTATCTGCAGCGTCTGGAAGAGGCCGCCAAGCGCGACCACCGCAAGATCGGCAAGCAGCTCGACCTGTATCACATGCAGGAAGAAGCACCCGGTATGGTGTTCTGGCACAACGATGGCTGGACCATCTTCCGTGAGCTGGAAACCTTTATCCGCGGCAAGCTCAAAGAGTACGACTATCAGGAAGTGAAAGGTCCGTTCATGATGGACCGCGTCCTGTGGGAGCGTTCAGGTCACTGGGAGAAGTATGCCCAGGCCATGTTCACCACCCAGTCCGAAAACCGCGAGTACGCCATCAAGCCGATGAACTGCCCGGGTCACGTCCAGATCTTCAACCAGGGTCTGAAGTCCTACCGCGATCTGCCGCTGCGGATGGCCGAGTTTGGTTCCTGCCACCGCAACGAGCCGTCCGGTTCCCTGCACGGTCTGATGCGGGTGCGCGGCTTCACTCAGGATGACGCTCACATCTTCTGTACCGAAGAGCAGATCATGGAAGAGGTCTCCGGCTGTATTCGTATGGTCTATGACGTCTACGGTACCTTTGGCTTCGAGAACATCGTGGTCAAGCTCTCCACTCGTCCCGAGCAGCGTATCGGCTCCGACGAGATGTGGGATCGCGCCGAGAAAGCACTGGCCGAAGCGCTGGAGCTCAACGGTCTGAAGTACGATCTGCAGCCGGGTGAAGGGGCGTTCTACGGTCCCAAAATTGAATTTACCCTGCACGATTGCCTTGATCGTGCGTGGCAATGTGGTACCGTGCAGCTCGACTTTGCCCTGCCTGGTCGTCTGGGTGCCACTTATGTGGGCGAAAACAACGATCGCCATGTACCTGTGATGATCCACCGGGCCATCCTGGGTTCTATCGAGCGTTTCATCGGTATTCTGACTGAAGAGTACGCCGGTCTGTTCCCGACCTGGTTGGCACCGACTCAGGCTGTGGTCATGAATATCACGGATAATCAGGCCGATTATGCTGTGAAAGTAGCCAAAGCATTGAATGATGCGGGTCTTCGCGCAAAAGCGGACTTGAGAAATGAGAAGATTGGCTTTAAAATCCGCGAGCATACTTTGAAGCGAGTACCTTTCATGCTGGTCTGCGGCGATAAAGAAGTTGAAGCCGGTAAGATTGCAGTACGTACTCGTAAAGGGGCTGACCTGGGCACTTATCCTGTTGAAGAGTTCATCTCTCTGTTGACCCAGGAAGTTCAGACCCGCGGACAAAAGAAAGTGGAGGAATAAGCTATAAAAGGCGGAAAAAAACTGGGTAAGCAACCGCAAGCCCGCGCTCACCGGATCAATGAAGAGATCCGTCTGAAAGAAGTTCGTCTGACTGGTCTGGATGGTGAAGCCATTGGCATCACCTCCATTCAGGATGCTCTGAACTTGGCCGCAGAGGCCGGAGTTGATCTGGTCGAGATCAGTCCAAATGCTGAGCCGCCCGTTTGCCGGATCATGGATTACGGCAAATTCCTCTACGAAAAGAGCAAAACAACCAAAGAACAGAAGAAAAAGCAGAAAGTCGTCCAGGTCAAGGAAATCAAATTCCGTCCTGGCACTGACGAAGGCGACTATCAGGTAAAACTACGCAACCTGGTTCGCTTTCTGGAAGACGGGGACAAGGCTAAGGTCACTCTGCGCTTCCGTGGTCGTGAAATGGCCCACCAGGATCTTGGTATCAAGGTTTTGGAGCGTGTCAAGAACGATCTGGAAGAGTTGGCCGTAGTCGAGTCGTTCCCGAAAGTCGAAGGCCGTCAAGCTGTGATGGTCCTCGCACCTAAGAAGAAATCTTAAGGCCCACAAGAAATTGACTCATGGGGCTATCCCCATGAGTCGGTTCGCCTTGCGATTTTGTTGTCACTCACAATGCGGAGTATGAAATGCCGAAGATGAAAACCAACCGGGGCGCCGCAAAGCGCTTCAAGAAGACTGGCTCAGGTCGCTTCAAGTGCAAGCACAACCACCTGCGTCACATCCTGACCAAGAAGAGCAGTAAGCGTAAGCGTCAGCTGGGACCGAAGTTCTTTGTTTCCGCTGCCGACCACAAACGTGTTGTCGCTTGTCTGCCGTACGCATAAGGGGGGATGTGAAAAATGCCAAGAGTTAAACGTGGTGTGACTGCTCGTGCTCGTCACAAGAAAGTAATGAAAGCCGCCAAGGGTTACTACGGCGCCCGTTCCCGTGTCTACCGCGTAGCGGTACAAGCGGTAACCAAAGCTGGTCAGTATGCCTACCGTGACCGTCGCCAGAAAAAGCGTCAGTTCCGTCAGCTGTGGATTGCACGTATCAACGCTGCAGCCCGTCAGAACGGTCTGTCCTACAGCCGTCTGATCAACGGTCTGAAGAAGGCTTCTATCGAGATCGATCGCAAGATCCTGTCCGATATCGCCGTTCACGACAAGCTGGCTTTCACCGCCCTGGTTGAAAAAGCTAAAGCAGCTCTGGTCTAATCCAGCTCTGTTATAAAAAATAAAGGAGGCTCAGGCCTCCTTTTTTGTATCTGTAATCCGCAGCGCTACATCACATAGTCCTTTCTCTTGCTACATCTGTCAGCCGGTTAACACATTCTCCACAGAAGGTGATATGTGAGAGATGTCTAGTTCTACAAACATCAGATATGCCAACAAACTAATTTTTTATTCCATTATTTGAGAGTGTAGGTGAGCTGGTGAGACTCACTTGATATAACAAAATGATTTGTAGGGAGAAAAGCCCACCTTAACTATGGTCAGCGAAGGGGCTTTTTTTGTATTATTCCCCTCTTGACCTTATTTAGCCTAAAGGCTCCTGTACCGGGAGTGGTGACGAGGAAGACATGCAACAGCTTGAAGAAGTAGTCGGCCAAGCCAGAGCCGAAATTGAGGGCGTGAGCGATATCGCTACCCTCGACGAGATCCGGGTCAAATATCTGGGTAAAAAGGGCTTTTTTACCGAGCAGATGAAGGGCCTGGGTGCCTTGTCTGCCGAAGAGCGTCCCGCCGCGGGCGCCGTGATCAACCAGGCCAAACAGCAGGTTCAGGATGCCCTGAACGAGCGTCGTGAAGCACTCGAAGTCGCCGTGCTGAACCAGAAGCTGGCCGCCGAGACCATTGACGTCAGCCTGCCGGGCCGCCGGATCGAGAATGGCGGTCTGCACCCGGTAACCCGCACCATTGAACGCATCGAGCGCCTGTTTGGCGAGATGGGCTTCAAGGTGGCCCGTGGTCCCGAGATTGAAGATGGCTTCCACAACTTCGATGCGTTGAACATTCCGGCTCACCATCCGGCGCGTACCGATCACGATACCTTCTACTTCAATCCTGATCTGATGCTGCGTACCCACACCTCGGGCGTGCAGATCCGTACCATGGAGCATCAGCAGCCGCCGATCCGCATCATTGCACCGGGCCGCGTCTATCGTAACGACTACGACATGACCCACACCCCGATGTTCCATCAGGTTGAAGGTCTGCTGGTTGACGAGCATGCCAGCTTTACCGAGCTGAAGGGCATTCTGCACGACTTCCTGCGCAACTACTTCGAGGAAGACCTGACCATTCGCTTCCGTCCTTCCTATTTCCCATTCACCGAGCCGAGCGCCGAAGTAGACGTGATGGGCAAGAACGGCAAGTGGCTGGAAGTGCTGGGCTGCGGCATGGTGCACCCGAACGTGCTGCGTTCGGTCGGTATCGATCCGGAAAAGTACTCCGGCTTTGCCTTCGGCATGGGCGTTGAGCGCCTGACCATGCTGCGTTACGGGGTCAACGACCTGCGTGCCTTCTTCGAAAACGACCTGCGCTTCCTCAAGCAGTTCAAGTAAGGGCGAGAGAACATGAAATTCAGTAAATCCTGGGTGATGGAGTGGGTCCGCACCGAGTTGAGTGACAATGCACTGGCCGAGCAGATCACCATGGCCGGTCTGGAAGTGGACGCCGTGGAAGCGGTGGCTGGCCAGTTCAATAATGTGGTGGTGGGTGAAGTGGTCGAGTGCGCCCAGCATCCGGACGCCGACAAGCTACGTGTAACCAAGGTCAACGTGGGCGAAGCCGAGCTGCTGGATATCGTCTGTGGCGCGCCGAACTGCCGTCAGGGCTTGAAAGTGTGTGTAGCCAAAGTAGGGGCGACCCTGCCGGGTGATTTCACCATCAAGAAAGCCAAGCTGCGTGGCCAGCCGTCTCACGGCATGCTTTGCTCTTTCAGCGAGCTGGGTATCGACGTTGAAGCCGATGGCATCATCGAGCTGCCGGCCGATGCCCCCATCGGTAGCGATATTCGTGACTACCTCAATCTGAACGACGTCTCCATCGACGTGGATCTGACTCCGAACCGTGCCGATTGCCTCGGTATCGCCGGTCTGGCCCGCGAAATCGGCGTGCTCAACAGTGTGGACGTGGTCGAGCCGACCTGGGCACCAGCTGTTGCCACCATCGATGCTATCTTCCCGATCCGGGTTGAAGCGCCGGCAGATTGCCCTCGTTATCTGGGGCGCGTCATCAAGGGGCTGAACTTGCAGGCCCAGAGCCCGCTCTGGATGCAAGAGAAGCTGCGTCGGGGCGGCATTCGCTCCATCGATGCCATCGTCGATATCACCAACTACCTGCTGCTGGAATTCGGTCAGCCGATGCATGCCTTCGATCTGGCGACCCTGGAAGGGGAACTGGTGGTGCGTCGTGCCCACGCCGATGAGCCGATGACCCTGCTCGATGGCAACGAAGTAAAGCTCAAAGAGACTACCCTGGTGATTGCCGATGCCAAAGGTCCTGCCTGCATGGCCGGTATCTTCGGCGGCAACCGCACCGGTGTATCCGAGACCACTACCGACATCCTGCTGGAGTGTGCCTTCTTCGCGCCGCTCTCCATCACAGGTCGTGCCCGTGCTTACGGTCTGCACACCGACTCTTCCCATCGCTTCGAGCGCGGTGTTGATCCCGAGCTGCAAGCCAAGGTGATGGACCGTGCAACTCGCCTGCTGCTGGATATCTGCGGCGGTGAAGCGGGTCCGGTCATCGAGGTCAAATCCGATGCCCATCTGCCCAAGGCTGCCCCCATCAAGCTGCGTCGCGCCAAGCTCGACAAGGTGATCGGTATCAGCGTGGCGGATGCTCAGGTGGTCGAGATCCTGACCCGCCTCGGCATGCAAGTCACTGTGGATGCTGACGGTTGGACGGCTCTGGCACCCTCCTGGCGTTTTGATATCGCCATCGAGGAAGATCTCATCGAGGAAGTGGCCCGCATCTACGGCTACAACAATATCCCGAACCTGAAACCCGCCGCCTCTCTGGCGATGGTGGAGCAGGCAGAAGGGCAGGTGACCCTGAAGCGCGTACGCGATCTGCTGGTTGACCGCGGTTTCCAGGAAGCGATCACCTACAGCTTCGTCGATCCCAAGACCCAGCAAACCCTGTTCCCGCAGAGCGATGCCATCGTACTGCCGAACCCGATCTCGGTCGAGATGTCCGCCATGCGCGTCTCTCTGTTCCCGGGTCTGGTGCAGGCCGTCGTTTACAACCAGAACCGTCAGCAGCCGCGCGTGCGTCTGTTCGAGCAGGGTCTGCGTTTCATCAAGGATGAAAGCGCCGAGAACGGCATCCGTCAGGAGCCGATGCTGGCCGGTATCATCACTGGCAACCAGAGCGACGAGCACTGGGATATCAAAACCCGCGCCGCCGACTTCTTTGATTTGAAAGGGGATCTGGAAGCGGTGCTGGACTTGACCGCCGAAGGGGCCACCTTTACCTTCGAGCGCACCGAGCACAGCGCCCTGCACCCGGGCCAGAGCGCAGCCATCCTGCGCAATGGCGAGATCATCGGCCACATCGGCGTGATCCACCCGAGCCTCGAGAAGAAGCTGGGCCTCAAGAGCCGCGCGGTGATGTTTGAGCTGGAGCTGGACAAGCTGACCCCGGCCAAGGTGCCTGTGGCAGCCGAAGTTTCCAAGTTCCCGGCGAACCGTCGCGACATCGCCGTCGTGGTCGATCGTCAGGTTCTGGCAGGTGATGTGCTTGCGGTAATTAAAAAAGTTGGCGGAAATCAGGTAGTTGGAATAAACTTGTTTGACGTATACCAGGGTGCTGGTATGGCAGAGGACAAGAAGAGCCTGGCCATCAGTCTTGTATTGCAAGACACCCAGCGCACCCTGGAGGAGAAAGAGATTGCCGAGACCGTAGACAATGTCGTGCGGGCCCTTGGTGAAGAGTTGAATGCATCCTTGAGGGATTGATCTATGGCGCTTACCAAAGCCGACATTGCAGAGCACCTGTTCACCCAGCTCGGGATGAGCAAGCGTGAAGCCAAAGATATGGTGGAAGCCTTCTTTGAGGAAATCCGACAGGCGCTTGAGCGTGGTGAACAAGTCAAGATTTCAGGCTTCGGTAACTTTGACCTTCGTGAGAAGAATCAGCGTCCCGGACGCAACCCCAAGACGGGCGAGGATATTCCTATCAGCGCCCGCCGCGTGGTGACCTTCCGGCCTGGCCAGAAGCTCAAGGCCAGGGTAGAAAATGTTGAACCCAACGAGTGATAAAAAGCCAGGCAGATGCCTGGCTTTTGTTTTCAGATGACCAAATTCCCCGTTTTTCTTCTGGGGGCCGTACTGGCACTGCCATTGCACGCCAAGCCTTTGCAGACCACAGTGCTGCCGTTGGCGCCGGCGACCCAGGCTTATGTAAATTCACTGAGTCAGCTTTCGCTCTGCTATCCTGCGACGCTTCCTCCACCATACCTGATGGCCGAGGGGGGACTGCTCAAGGATCGTCTCGCCCGGTTGCAGGAGCTGTTCCCGGTTCCCCTCGTGCTCAAAGAGTTGCCCGATTGGCAGACATTGCGCAACGGGCTCGCAGAGGGGGAATGCGACATCATTCCCTATGTCGGAACCCGCAAGAAGGCCGTGGAGGGTATGCGGTTAAGTCGTCCGATGATGGAAACCGATGCCGCCATCCTCTACAAGGGTGAAAATCTCAAACAGGCCCGCTTTCTGGTCTACTCGCTGGCAGACTCTGCCCGCCTGCTGCACGAGCTCTATCCCCAGGCACGCATTATTTCCCTAAAAAGCGGAGAGAAGGTCTACGACGCGCTGCAGAGTGGCAAGGGGGATGCCTATCTGGGGGACTATCTGCAACTGCGCTATCTGATGCGCGAGTTTCCTGCCGATGGTTTGCGCCTGCGCCGCCTGTTTGGTGAGGATCGGATCATCAGCTATCGCTTGATGATGCGTGATCAGCCTGAGTTGGCCAATCTGGTGGACACCCTGATCCGTCATATGCCCGCCGGTACTATCTATACCGATCTGGCCCGTTATCTCGATCAGGGGTCGCTCTACGTCAACCAACCCCACTTCAGCGATACCGAGCAGGCCTGGTTATCCGGCCGCGGTCGCACCATTCGCCTGGTGGTCAATCCCGAGTTGATGCCCTATAGCGGCGTCAATGATCTGGGGGAGCCGAAAGGGTGGAGCGCGGATGTGTTGCGCTGGGTCACCCAGGAGACCGGCCTGAAATACAAGCTGGTGCCTGCCGCCAGCAAGGCGGAGGCCGTAGAAAAGCTGCGTCGTGGTGAGGCGGATATGATGGCCGGTTTGCCGGAATCCCCGGCATTGACGGATCAGTTCATTTTCAGCCGGACGATCTCCACCAACCGGTTTGCCTTTATCAGCAAGCGCAAGCTGGCTGCTGATCGCATTACCCAACTCAAGCGGCAGCGTATTCTGGTGCCGGAATCCCTCTACGATCCCTCCTTGCTCGCCCTGCTCGGTGATCAGGAGTGGGTTCGCACCGACGGCATCGAACAGGGGCTGGCAGCGATCAAACATGGCAAGGCTGACGCCATGCTGAGCGAGCTATATCAGCTGCAATATCCCCAGCGTACCAACTTGCTGGAAGGGCTCGATATTGAGGAGCTGGAAGATCGCTTCAGTCTTGGCTTTGCCATCAACAAGAGTCAGACCGAACTGGCCGGGGTGATGGATCGCAACCTGATGGCCCTTACCAGCACCCAGATTGACGAACTTAACCAGCGCTGGCGCCGCTTGCTCGTCGTGCAGCAACCCGGTGTGAGCTACGCCGCCTGGTTTGGCTCCATCGCCATGGCACTGCTGATCAGCGGTATTGTCATCGGCGGGATCTGGCGTTCTCGCCAGCAACTGGCAAGGGAAGTGGCCCAGCGTCACGCCGCCGAGAAGGCGCTGGCCATCGAGAGCGAGCTGCGGGAAACCATGTTTCAGGCGTTGCCGGTGCCCGTCTATCTGCGCAACAGCCAGGGCAAGGTGATCAAATCCAATAAACAGGGGCGACGTCTGGCCCTGCGCTACTCTCAGCAGTTGATGCTGCCGCCGGTTCAGCCGCAAAAGAGCGAAGGGGAGCTGGTGCTGGGGGAGCAGGTCTTCGCCTATGCCCAGCATCCGCTGCGGCTGGACAAGCAAGCACCTGCCACCGATCTCATCGCCCTGTCGGATATCAGTGTGCTGCGTGAGCAGGCCCGTTTTCTACGTCAGGCAGAGCGCCGCCTGCGTGCCCTGACCAATACAGTCCCCGGCGTGGTGCTGCAGTTTATGTTCGAGCGGGGACGGGTAGGGGCCATCGAGTTTATCAGCCGAGGCTGTTACGAGCTGCTGGGGCTGGCGAGCCAGCAGATCCGCCGTGAGCCCAAACGGGTGCTCATTATGCTTGAGCGCGAGGATCGCCGCCGGGTAAGCCGTGAGATGTTCGCCATGTTGCAGGCTGGCAAACCCTTCGCATTCACCCTGCGCTATCACCATCCGACCAAGGGTCTGCGCTGGTTGCAGCTCTATGGCCGTGGCCGCAGTCAACCGCATGGTTGGCGAATTTATGCGGTGATGCAGGATGCCACTGCCCGGGTCGAGCAGGATCAAGCATTGCAGCACTCCCATGAACAGGCGCAGCAGGCGGTGCAGGCCAAGGGCCGTTTCCTGGCGGCGATTAGCCACGAGATCCGTACACCGATGAACGCCATGCTCGGCTTGCTTGAGTGGCTGGCCAGCACCCCTTTGTCGAGAGAACAGGATTCGGCGCTGGCGCGGGTGCGTCAGGCGGGGGATGAGCTGCTCGGCCTGCTCAACGATGTACTCGACTTTAGTCGCAACGAAAACAGCAAACTCTCCCTCTCGCCCCAGCCCACCGATTTCGCCGAGCTGTGCGAGCACGTGGCGGCGGTGCACTGGAGTAAGGCCAGATCCAAACGGCTGCAATTACGATTGCGGCTTGACCCTGCCTTGCCAGCCTTGCTGACTCTCGATCCCCATCGGGTACGGCAAGTGCTCCACAATCTGCTCTCCAATGCCATCAAGTTCAGCCTGCGTGGGGAAGTGGTGCTGTGGGTCGAGGTAGTCGCATCGACCTTGCGCTTCGGGGTCGATGATGAAGGGCCGGGGATCACCGCCAAGATGCGTCCTACTCTCTTTATGCCATTCGAACAGTTTGCTGTTGAAGGGCAGTTGCGGGCGCCGGGCACCGGCCTTGGTCTGGCGATCTGCAAGCAGCTGCTCGAGCAGATGGGCGGGTTGATCGATGTCGAGGGACGCCCGGGCGGTGGTAGCCGCTTCTTCTGCGAGTTGCCGTTGCAACAGGTTCAGCAAGATATCGATTGGCAGCCAAGAGTACGCCAGTTATCCCTCTCACTGCCTCACGATGAGGTTTTGGGGGTCACGCCCTGGTTGTCCAGGCTCGGTATTCATGTTGCCAGTCGTGCGGTTGATCTGCTGCAGGCCGAGAGAGACGAGGATAGTCTGTATCACTGGTCATGGCAGGGGGAGTCCTGGGTGCCGGGCACCATGATCAGCCTGTTCCAGCCACGGATGACATCAGAGCAACCTGTGGGTGAGATGCAGCCTGGGCTTGGTATGCGGGTACTGCTTGTTGAGGATCACGATGTCAACCGGGAGCTGATCTGTATGCAACTGGGGCAACTGGGTGCAAGCGTAGTCAGTGCCGCCAATGGGCAGCTGGCGCTGGAGATGCTGGTGAAGCACCAGGTGGATCTTGTGTTGACAGACCTGCAGATGCCGGTGATGAACGGGGCCGAACTGTGCAGGCAATTGCGTAAATCCGCGCGTTGGGCCCGTCTTCCGGTCTATGTGATCACCGCAGATCTCAGTGAGCAAGCGGCAAGGGAGCTGCAATCCTGCGGTTGCGATGGTCATCTGGACAAGCCGGTCGCCCTCAAGGTGCTGGCGACCTTGCTGCGCCATATTGGCAAAGAGGGGAGCAATGCTGTCGCCCCGACGCCGGTTGCCTCGTTGCTGACCGATGAACTGGCTGCCCTTTATCTGAAGGCTACCCGTGATGATTTGGCCGAACTTGAACGCTGCTGCACAGAAGAAGATGAAGTTGGCGTGAATGCTGCTTTACACAAGCTGAAGGGGGCCGCCAGAATGGTAGGAGCCACGGCGCTGGTGACGGTGATTGACGAGTGGCAACAAGCCCCCCATCCAGCTCTCCAGAGCAGTTTGAACCGGGCGTTGGATGAGTTCAGCCAGCATTTCTCGAAAAGGACCCAAGATGATCATTACTGATGAAGAACTGCTGGCGTTGCTCGACTCGGAAGAGCACGAGGCGGCAGATTTTTGCCCTGTCTTGCTCTATGCGCTTGATCGGGCCTCCCATGAGCTGGCAAAGAGCACGACACTCCCCTCCTATGTCACTTTGCAGCGCACCCAACCGGACGCCTGCTGGCAGTGGGAAGGGTTGTTTGCGGCAGGAGCCATTGCCCTTTACGATCCTGCCGCTCACCAGCAGGCGGACTATTTCCCCGAGTTGCAGCATCATCAGGGAATTTATGCCATTGGTGAAGATTGGCTGGGAGGACTTGCCGCCAGTTACCGTGACTGGAACAACTGGCTGGCGGCCAAGCGGGTACTGCTGCTAGAAGATCACCCGTTTCAGGGGATGCAGTTACAGCAGGCTATCGCCGAACTGGGGCTCTCCTGCCAGTGGGTGCAGGATGAAACTGCCTGTCTTGCTGCGTTGGAGGCTGGCGACATCAGTCTGCTGGTGTGTGATCTCAGTCTGGTGGAGCAGGATGCCATCAGCCTGCTGATGAGCCAGCCGCAAATTCAGCGCAGCGGGTTGCCGATCATTCTCTTGTCGGCGCACGAGCAGACATTGATCGACGGTGCCCGCCGTCTGCTGCACGATGCCGGTTTCAATGTGCTGGCTGCACTGGCCAAGCCACTCGATGGCAACGAGTTGCTCAGGTTGCTGCGCGGACTCTATCTGGGGCCTCTGCGTCAGCGTCGGCTGAGTGGCCAACGTCGAACAATTCGTCGTTGGCAGGGGGAAGTGCAGGGTCAGCTTGGGCTGCTCTCCAGCCCCGCGACTCCTCATCCGGTCTGGCTGGCGGTAACGGGTTTACCCGGCCGCTGGGAGGCACTTAAAGAGTGGTTGACGGATCAGTCACGTAGCCCCACAGAGCTGACATTATTGATCCATCGTCGGGATCACCTGTTGAGCAATGGAGAGCGGTTTGCGCTGGTACTGCAAGCGAGTCTGGCGGGGAGCAAGCTGGCGTTGCTGCTCGATAACAGCCAGCATTTGCCATTCGATCTGCTGGAGCGTTTGCCGTTGAGCGCTTTGCTGCTGGGGCAGGCGCTTTTACCCGAAATAGAGTCATTGGCCATGGACTCCCTGCTGGGACGCTTTATGGCCCGAGTCAGAGAGCTGGGGATCGCCGTCTATCTCGATGATCCTTACAATCTGCTCGACGCCGAGGTGTGGCGGGAGCAGGGTATTGCGGGGCGCTGGTAACCCGTGCCCCGTTATCTCTGCTGGCCCATCCATCGGGAGCGTCTCTGCAAGGGGCTGGCAGGCTGGCCCCATCCGGCTTCGCGGTCGGTACTGCCACTGACGATGCAGGTCGCCGACCAACCTTGTCTGCTACGAGAGCTGCAGGGGGTGGATCCTGACCGTATGCTGGCCGCCTATGATGCGCTCAGTGAGGAGAGCATCTACTTGCGTTTTATGCGCCCCAAACGGAGGCCACCGCCGGAGCAGGTGGCCCAGTTTCTCAATTACCATCCCGAACACCAGATCTCGCTGTTGCTGACCGATCTTGCCGGTGAGCCGCTGGCTCAGGCTCAGTCCATCCGGCGTCGACTCCATCCGGAGCGTGCCGAATTTTCCTGCATCGTGGCAGATCATTTCCAGCACAAGGGAGCGGGACGGCGCATTCTGCTGGCGCTGGCACTGCTGGCCCGAGCTGAGGGGATCTGTGAGTGGACCGCGGAGGTGCTGGCCCAGAATCGTCCCATGCTCACTTTGCTCAAGCGCCTTGGTCTGCCGCTGACCCTGGTAACCGGGCGGGAGATGGTTTTTGTCAGGCTCGATCTGACCGTGCTGGATGAGTGGTTGCCCGCACAGCCACGCCAAGCTTTTAAGACCAAGGGCGAATAGTGGCGCTTTTTTCCCTGTGCTAAGGTCACACTATTATGCGGGGATAGACGGAGCAGCTTATGGCGCAGTCATACAAACATATCGTGATCCTGACCGGAGCGGGGATCTCTGCCGAATCCGGCATCAAGACTTTTCGTGCCTGCGACGGTTTGTGGGAAGAGCACAAGGTCGAGGACGTGGCGACCCCCGAGGGTTATGCTCGTGATCCCGATCTGGTGCTGCGCTTTTACAACTCCCGCCGCAAACAGCTGCAACAGCCCCAGGTTCACCCCAATCCGGCCCACTATGCGTTGGCTCGTCTCGAGCGGCTTTTGCCCGGCACGGTCACCCTGGTGACCCAGAACATCGACAATCTGCACGAGAGTGCTGGCAGCAAGAACCTTATCCATATGCACGGCGAGCTGCTCAAGGCTCGCTGCCCGGAGTCCGGTCAGGTGATCGAGTGGCGCGGGGATCTCCATCAGGACGAGCTCTGCTCCTGCTGCCAGTTCCCCCAGCCGATGCGCCCCCACGTGGTCTGGTTTGGCGAGATGCCGCTCGGGTTGGATCGCATCTATAGTGCGCTGGCCCAGTGCGATCTGTTCATCTCCATCGGCACCTCGGGTGCCGTCTATCCGGCCGCCGGTTTCGTGCACGAAGCGGGATTGAACGGGGCCCACACCATAGAGCTCAATCTCGAGCCGAGCGAGGTGGGTAGCCAGTTTGACGAGAAGCGCTATGGGCCGGCCTCCCTGCTGGTACCCGCCTATGTCGATGAGTTGCTGGAGGCGTGCGGCATCCATCAACCGAGGCAAGTCGAGGGGCACAACTGGATGGAGATGCGCGGTCCCTGAGCTAGTGTGTGACGGGACAGTTGCAATGGTTCGGTGAAATCGCCACACTGGCAGCCACAAAAAATGGGACGCAGTTGGCGCAAATTACCATGAACGCAGTAAAGCAATGGATCGCTTTTTTTCTCCTGATGCTGGCCAGTGCCAGCGCATCGGCCTCCATCCCCCTGATGACCCTGGTACTGCCAGATGGCCAGCAGGTGACCCTCGATGAGGCGGCCCTCTCCGCCTTGCCACAGACCGAATTCACCACCACTACTCCCTGGACCCAGGGCACCCACCACTATCGCGGGCCGACCCTGTCAACCGTGCTGGCGGCGCAAGGGATCCCGGATGCTCGCAAGATCGCCGTTTCGGCCCTCAACGGCTATCAGCAGGTGGTGGATCTGGCCCTGTTCGACGGCGTGCCGCTGACCCTGGTGCGTCAGGAGGACGGCAAACCGCTGACCCGGCGCAACAAGGGGCCGCTCTGGCTGCTCATCCCGTTCACCACCTATCCCAAGCTGGACGTGCCTGCCATTCACAACTGCATGGTGTGGCAGGTGACCCGCATCGAGATCGTCGATTGATGGGGCTATCCCGCCAAAATCTGCTGTTGGTTGCGGTGTCGCTGCTGTTTCTGCTCTCGTCGGGCAGCAGCCTCTATCTGCAGTATCGGCAAGAGCAGCTGGTCGATACCTTCTACCGCAATGTCCACTGGAACATCAGCCAGGTGATGCTCGAATCCCAGCGTTTCCTCTACGATCTGCAGCTCTACCGGGCTGGCAGACTGTCGATGGAGACCCTGAGCCTTGATTACGATCTGCTGTGGAACCGGCTCGATATCTTCCTCATCAGCAGTGAAACCGCCGAGATGCGCCAGCGGCACGGGCTCGGCAAAGTGCTGGCCACCCTGTTCGAGCAGATCAAGCAGCTCGAACCCCAGATGGAGGCCGGTGCGCTGCGCGAGGGGGCTGAGCTTGCCCGCTTGCAGGAGGCGATCGCCAGCCAGACCCGTCTCATCGAACAGATTGGGGATCAGATCCTCTCCGGTCAGGAGCGGGAGCATTCGGTCAGCCAGATCCGCAACAGCCTGTTCTGGCTGCAGATCTGGCAACTGATCCTGTTGCTGACCGGTGGCGCTCTGGTCGCAGCCCTCATTCGCGCTAATCTGGCGAACCGTCGGCTTGCCCTGCTCGATCCCCTGACCCAGCTTGGCAACCGCCGTGCCCTGCAGGAGCAGCTCTCTCGCGCTCTTCATGCCGATGATGTGAGCGCCCTGGTGGTGCTCGATCTCAAGCGCTTCAAGCAGGTCAATGATCTGCTGGGTTATCAGGTCGGTGATCGGCTGTTGCAGATGGTGGCCAACAAGCTGCTGCAGGTCCATGGCAGCCACGCTTACCGGCTCGGCGGAGATGAATTTGCCGTGGTGCTGACCAAGGCGGATGATGCGCTGGAAACCGCCATTCATGAGCTGGTGGATCTGCTCCATTTCGAGTTCGTGACCCGGGAGTGCAGCTTCGATCTGGCCTGTCGACTCGGGGTCGCCAAGGCGCAGCAACAGGATGCCGCCCGGTTGCTGGATCAGGCCATCCTGGCCCTCAACCAGGCCAAGCGTAGCCAGGAGGGGGCGATCAGCTGGTTTGAGCCCGCCATGCTGCAGCAGTTGCAGTTGAGTCAGCAGCAGCTTCATCAACTGCGAGAGTGGCTGGCAGGGCGCGAGCCTGCACCGCTGCGAGTGGCATTGCAGGCGCTGACGGACGGACAGGGTAACGAGATGTGGCAATTGGCGCTTGAGTGGGGTGAGCAGGGGGCGCCCTGCCACATGCGCTGGCTGCAGGAGTGCGGTGTGCTGGGGCCCGTGTTGGCCCGTGTGCTGCAAGCGCACGAGGCGCAGTATGCCGATGGCCGGGCACTGCTGGTCCCGCTCGACAACCAGGCCCAGCTGATCCATCTACTGGCCTATCTGCCGGGGTCTTCCCACACGCCGCTGGTGTTGCTGATACCAACGCTGCAGCCGGATGGTGTCTTGCTGGCGGGATTGCGGCAGCAGGGTTGCACTCTGGCGCTCAGAGAGATTGGCAGCACCACCTCGGCGCAGCTGGCAGCCGGCTGGCCTGTTCGCTACTGGTTGCCGCAGGGTGATGATGATGGCGAGTTGTTGCAGCCTCTGGCCAGACGATTGGGACTGGTGCCACTGCAAGTGCTGGCAGCCAGGGAGACCCGGTCGCTGGCCTGAGGGCAAAAAGCGGTATTGCACCGGCAAGAGACAGAATGAAACAAGGCGACCTCGGGGTCGCCTTGTTTCGTTTATTGCCCCTGAACGTTAGGGGCAGGGCGCGCAAGATTGTCTGATCACCAGGTCAGGGTCGACGGTGATCAGGTGGTTCTCCACCGCTTCACCGTTGATCCGCGCCAACAAGCGGGTGACGGCGAGGCGTCCCAGCTCCTCTTTGGGCTGGTTGACGGTGGTGAGCGGCGGCGACATAAATTCGGCCAGCGCCACATTGTCATAGCCAACGATGGAGATATCCCGCGGGATCACCAGCCCCGCCTGATGGGCGGCACTGATGGCCCCCATCGCCATCATGTCGTTGCAGACAAAGAGGGCGGTGGGGCGCTCGGGCAATGCCAGCAGACGGGTCATCGCCTCATGGCCGCTGGCGCAGTCAAAATCTCCCTCCTGGATCCAGTCGGGATTGACAGTGAGTCCTGCCTCCTGCAGCGCCTGCTCAAAGCCAGCCTGCCGCTGGTTGGCGGGGGCGCGGCTGTGGGGGCCGGTGATGCAACCGATGGCGGTATGGCCCAGCTCAATCAGATGGCGGGTCGCCAGATAACCGCCGTGGAAGGAGTTGTCGGCGATAAGATCCACATCTTCGCTGACCAGCCCCCAATCCATCACCACCACCGGCAGGCTCTTGAGCCAGTCGAGCTGGTTGAACACCTCCTGTTGGCCCTCGCTGCACATGATGAGCAGGCCATCGACCCGCTTGCGCAGCATCATCTTGAGGTAGGAGAGGGCTGTTTCCGCCTGCCCCTCGGTGTTGCCCAGCATCAGGTTGTAGCCCTGCTCGAAGCAGTAACGCTCCACCCCGCGCACCACTTCGGCAAAGAAGGGGTTGCTCGAGGTGGTGACCAGCATGCCGATACTGTTGGTCTCCTTCACCTTGAGGCTGCGGGCCACCAGACTCGGGGCATAGTTGAGCTCACGCATGGCGGCGAAGACCCGCTCGCGGGTCTCCTCGGCCACGAAACGGGTCTCGTTGATGACGTGGGAGACGGTGGTGGTGGAGACCTGGGCCCTCGCCGCCACCTCCTTGATATTGGCCATCAGTGCCCCTGTGCAGTCTGCTCAAGCAGGAAGGTGTCTACCTCCTGCTTGCTCGGGATGGAGCTCTGGGCGCCGAACCGAGTGACGGAGAGCGCCGCCGCCCCGTGGGCAAAGCGCACCGCGCTGTGGAAATCGGCACCGGCCAGTTCCGCTGCCAGCAGGGCGCCGTTGAAGGTATCGCCCGCGGCTGTGGTATCCACTGCCTTGACCCGAAAGCCCGGGATCAGCTGTTGCTGCTGTGCGTTGCTGCAATAGACCCCCTGGGAGCCCAGGGTGATCATCACATCCGCAATGCCCATCTGGTGGAAGCGGGCTGCCGCCTCGCGGGCGCTCTTTTCGTCGGTGACTTTGACGCCGGTCAACAGCTCGGCTTCGGTCTGGTTGGGGGTGATAAGGTCGACCAGTGCCAGCAGTTCGCTTGAGAGCGGACGGGCAGGGGCGGGGTTGAGCACCACTCGGGTGCCGTGGGTGCGGGCCAGGCGTGCAGCTTCATGAACGCTTTCCAGCGGCACTTCCAGTTGCAACAGCAGGGTGTGGGCGCCGGCGATCATCGCTTCGTGGTTTTTCACCACAGCCGGAGTGATGGCCCCGTTGGCTTCGGCGGAGATACCGATACTGTTCTCCCCCTCATCGCTCACATAGATGATGGCGATACCGGTCGGGAGCTTGGGATCGAGCTCGACGGCGCTGACGTCGATGCCGTCTTTGGCAAAGCCGGCTTTCATCTGGTGGCCGATGGCGTCATCACCGATGCGGGCGATAAAGGAGACGAGGGCGCCAAGGCGGGCGGCAGCGACTGCCTGATTGGCCCCCTTGCCACCCGGGACTACCTGATAGCTGTGGCCGGTCAGGGTTTCACCCGGGCGAGGAAAGTGGGGAACGCGCAGCACATGGTCTGCATTGACACTGCCCAGAACGACGAGACGATTCATGTTGACTACTCCTGATGCATCTTGGCTTGAACACTGTGATGGAGTGAGCCCAAGCCGGGAGGCACCTGAACGAGAGGGAAAAAGGGAGGCGAACCTCCCCTCGAGCACTTACTTGCTGACCACTTGCAGCGGTACCGGAATGGATTTCTCGACCGGCTGACCTTTCAGCACCTTGTCGGCAGTCTCGACGCCGATGGCACCAATCAGAGCCGGTTGCTGGGCCACGGTGGCGGCCAGTTTACCCTTGGCCACCGCGGCTTTGCCATCGTCAGTGCCGTCGAAGCCGACGATCATCACCTCTTTACCGGCTGCCTGCACCGCACGGATGGCACCCAGCGCCATTTCGTCGTTCTGGGCGAACACCGCCTGCACGCTCGGGTGAGCGGCCAGCAGGTTTTCCATGACGTTCAGACCCTTGGTGCGGTCAAAGTCGGCTGGCTGGGAAGCCAGCACCTGCAGCTTGTTGGCTGCCACGGCCAGGGCAAAACCTTCGCCACGGTCACGGGCGGCGGAGGTACCGGCAATCCCTTCCAGCTGGATCACTTTGGCACCGGTACCCAGTTTTTCGGTGATGAAGTCACCGGCCAGCTTGCCGCCCGCCACGTTGTCAGAGGCAATGTGAGCCTTGACCTCGCCCTGAGCGGCGCCGCGGTCCAGAGTCAGTACCGGGATGTTGGCGCGGTTGGCCAGACGGATGGCGTTGCCCACCGCTTCGGAGTCTGTCGGGTTGATCAGGATGGCGTTGACCTTGCGCACGGTGAGATCTTCCATGTTGGAGAGCTCTTTGGCCGGGTCATTCTGGGAGTCCAGCACCACCAGCTCGTAGCCAAGCTCCTTGGCCTTGGCTTCGGCACCCTCCTTCATGGTGACGAAGAAGGGGTTGTTGAGGGTGGAGACCACCATCGCCAGGGTATGGTCGGCAGCCTGGGCAGTGCCCAGCACAGACATGATGGCGGCAGCGAGCAGGGTATTGAGCTTTTTCATCATTTCATTCCTTGTGTGTGGCGTGTTTTACGTTGTTATCGGGTGCTTTTGTTGTCGACCATCACGGCAAGCAAGATCACGCTGGCCTTGGCGATCATCTGGTAATAGGAGCTGACATCGAGCAGGTTGAGGGCGTTGTTCAGGAAGCCGATGATCAGCGCACCAATCAGGGTGCCCATGATGCGGCCCTTGCCGCCCATCAGGCTGGTACCACCCAGCACTACGGCGGCGATGGCATCCAGCTCGTAACCCATGCCGGCGGTCGGCTGGGCAGAGGAGAGGCGGGAGGTGACGATAAGACCTGCCAGCGCCGAGAGCGCGCCGCACAGACCATACACCGCCAGCTTCACCCGATCCACATTGATGCCGGAGAGACGGGTGGCCGATTCGTTGCCGCCGAGGGCATAGATGTAGCGACCGAGGCGAGTGTGGTTGAGCATGAACCAGGCGAGCAGAAAGACGATGGCCATCAGCCAGATGGGCACCGGCAGACCGAGCAGATAGCCGGTACCGAGCCAGGCGAAGTGGTCGGCGCCATCACTGAAACCGGTGGAGATGGGGCGACCCTCGGTATAGACCATGGTGATGCCGCGCAGGGCGGTCATGGTGACCAGGGTGGCGATAAAGGCTTGCACCTTGCCCTTGGCAATGATGAGGCCGCTGACGCCGCCAAGCAGGGCGCCGGCACCCAGAGTGAGGGGCACCACCAGCCAGATGGGCAGCTCCATCGCCACCATAGTGGCCGCCAGCGCGCCGCACAGGGCCAGCACAGAGCCGACCGACAGATCGATACCGGCGGTGAGGATAACCAGCGTCATGCCGACCGCCATGATGGCGTTGACCGAGGTCTGGCGCAGGATGTTGAGCAGGTTGTCGACGCTGAAGAAGTTGGGATTGAGCGCGGAGACGACACCAATCAGCACCAGCAGTGCGACCAGGGATTTGTTCTCGATCCACCAGGCCTTGTTCATGATGCCGCGGCGGGGAAGGGTTTGGGTTGTCATTGTGCTGCCTCTTGCTCTGCTTGCCACTGTTTACCGACTGCCGCCGCCATCAGCTTCTCCTGATTGGCATCGCGGGTGTTGAACTCTGCGCTGATGCGCCCTTCGTGCATCACCATGATGCGATCGCTCATGCCGAGCACTTCCGGCATCTCGGAGGAGACCAGAATGATGCTCATCCCCTCCTTCTTGAACTGGTTGATCAGCTGATAAATTTCCTTCTTCGCCCCCACGTCGACGCCGCGGGTCGGCTCGTCGAGGATCAGCACCTTGGGCCTTGTCAGCAGTCCCTTGGCGATGGCCACCTTCTGCTGGTTGCCGCCGGAGAGCAGCTTTATCAGCTGATCCTGACTCGGGGTCTTGATGTTGAAGAGGCGTACATAGTCGCTCACCGCCTGCCGTTCGGCCTTGCCGTCGATCTTGCCGTTGCTGATGAACTCGTCGAGGGCGCAGAGACTCATGTTTTCGCGCACCGACAGCTCCAGCACCAGCCCATCACCTTTGCGATCTTCGGAGATATAGGCGATGCCAGCGGCCAGCCCATCGGCCGGACTGGTTGGCACCAGCGCGTGGCCATCGACCGTGATTTCACCGCTGCTGACAGGGCTGGCACCGTAGATGAGCTTCATCAGCTCGGTACGACCGGAGCCCATCAGGCCGCTAAAACCCAGAATTTCCCCCTGACGCAGGGAGAAGCTCACCCCGCGCACGCCGGGACCGGCTAGGTCCTTCACCTGCAGGCTGACGGGGCCGAGCTCGCGCTCAAGACGCGGATACTGCTCTTCCAGACGTCGACCCACCATCATCTCGATGATCTTGTCCTCATCCAGATCGCTCACCGCCTTCTCGCCGATCCACTTGCCATCGCGCAGCACGGTGACCCGATCGCAGATCTCGAAGATCTCCTTGAGGCGGTGGGAGATATAGACGATGCCGCAACCCTGTTCACGCAGCTCGCGGATAACCTTGAACAGCTGCTCGGTCTCGGTATCGGTCAGCGCATCGGTCGGCTCGTCCATGATGATGACGCTGGCATCGAACGACAGCGCCTTGGCAATCTCCACCATCTGCTGTTCGCCGATGGAGAGATCCCCGAGTCGGGTATCCGGCCCGTGTTTGACGCCAAGTCGCGCCAGCAGGCCGCTCGCCCGTTCACGCAGCTGTTTGTGGTCGATGCTGCCAAAACGGGTACGGGGCTCGCGACCGAGGAAGATGTTGGCGGCAATAGACAACTCCGGCAGCAGGTTCAGCTCCTGATGGATGATGCTGATCCCCTGATCCTGAGAGTCGCGCGGCCCCTTGAAGTGAACCGGTTGACCGCGATAGCTGACGCTGCCAGCATCGGCCTGATAGATGCCGGTCAGCACCTTCATCAGGGTGGATTTACCGGCGCCATTTTCACCGAGCAGGGCCATCACCTGGCCCGGATAGACCCGCAGACCCGCTTCGTCGAGGGCGCGCACACCGGGGAAGGTCTTGACGATCCCGGTCAGCTCCAGAATGGGTGAGAGGGGGGAGGTTGTGCTCATTTGCAGCTTCCTTGAAGAGGCCTTCTTTGAAGGATTCAGAACGCCACACCGGCGCAGAGGATCAGGTTGGCGTAGGGAGTCACCTCGCCGCTGCGCACGATTGCCTTGCTCTGGCGGGAGCGGGTTTTGAACTCCTCGTGCAGGCAGTATTCGATGGCGATGGGTTTGCCCTGGGCGGCTGCGTGGGCCTCGAGCTGATCGACCAGCGCCTGATGGGCGGCGGGGCTGATCTGCTTGATCTCGGTCGCCATGATCACCTTCTCCACCACCAGATCGGTGAGCAGGGCGGTCAGCACGGTTTCGAGGCTGGGGGTGCCCGCCATCAACGCCAGATCGATCCGCTCCGGCCCTGCCGGAATGGGCAGCCCCGCATCGCAGACGGTGATCTCGTCGGTGTGACCCATCTGTGCTACCAGAGCACTCAGGGGAGCATTGAGCAGTACGCCTCGTTTCATACAGCACCTCATCAGGCTTTTGCCATCGCAGTTTTTTCAGGCAACCGGTTACGCAACCGGTTGCGTTATGGCGCAAAGATAGGCTTTTTAGGATGGAAGAGCCATGGCAAAACCACGGAAATGTGAAAACGATCTCAAAGGCGGGGGAGGAAAGAGAAAGAAGGGTGCCAGCAGAGCCTCGGCACCCTTTCTATTGATTTTTTACTTAGTTGTCGAGGGCTTTGTTGACCGCCGGACGGGTCAGCATTCGGCGATAATGATCGGCCACTTTGGGGAATTCACTGATCTCGACCCCATCGCTTTTCAGCCAGCCCGCGACCACGAACAGATAGATGTCCGCCACGCTGAACTGCTCGCCGAGTACCCAGGGGCCGGCGAGATAGTGCTGTTCAATTTGGGCAAAGCCATCGCGCATATTGCTGGCGACTTTCTGCTGCATGGCGACAATGGCCTGTTCGTCATCGGCCCAGCGGCTGCCACGGCGACCATGGGCATGGGAGACATGCACGGTGGAGGCGAGGAAGCTGTTGACCTCCTGCATGCGGGCCAGCAGGAACGGGTTGTCCAGCGGCGCCAGCTTGGCATCGGGGAAGCGCTGCGCCACATAGAGCAGCAGGGCCGGGGTCTCGGTCAGGGTGCCCTGCTCGGTGACAAGGGCAGGGACTCGCCCTTTGGGGTTGATGGCAAGATAGGCGGGGTCACGCTGCTCCCCTGCGGCGAGGTTGACGAGACGGGGTTGGAACGTGGCATTCGCTTCCAGCAGGGCAATCTGCACGGCCATGGCACAGGTGCCGGGAGCGAAATAGAGGGTCAGATCGGACATGAATACTCCTGATTGGCTCAGGCCACCCGCGATATCGGCGAAAAATGTGTTTTCGTGATACCTCGAGGGGTCATGAAAAAAGAGAGGGGGCAACGTTTGCCCCCTCAACCAATCTACACCCCTTAGAGGTGATGAAAAAGCGCAGAATTAATCGGTTTGTTTGCCCATTTCATAAATTCCTCGGCTAAGGGCGCAAATCAGATGGTGTTGAACTTGATGGGATAGTTGATACCTGAGGATGGGCGGTTGGTACTGAAAGGACTGGGGCACAATAGCGTCCTTGGTTGTTCTCCCGTTCTTGCACGATATGATCGTCATCAGATATTCTAATTTTTGGGTCGTTACAATGAATCCTATCTAACAAGACTGATCTTCATTTAGATCATCAAACAGAAAACGGCCTTTTTAGATAACTTTTTGATGACTGCAATCGTTTGTGTTTGATACCATGTTCTTCTACAAACTTTCCACGGCTTTCATGGTGGCTGTAATGTTTTATCATGCTTTAATCCGGTTATAAAACAGCATGTAGGTAGTTGGAAATATATATGCAGTAGCCATGTTGTTTACTAAGAGAAGGGGAGTGAAACTCAGCGAAATTGAGAGTCTTAAGGAAAGGTAGGAAGTAGGTTAAGGAAAATAAAGAGGTGATCAATGGATGATGAAAAGGGAAACTCAAGCAATATCAAAAATAAAACCAAACTGATATCGGGTTTTGTAGCTTTGGCCGTGATAGGCGGAGGGTGGTACTGGTGGCTTAAAGAGCCCTATATTGAGCCAGAGATTAATCCCACCCCAACAGAATTGTTTACTATTCAGGGCGAGTTTCCTTTTGATAAGGGCTATCAATTAGCTGTTCATAGTACTTTCATTGCATCTAATAAAACTGACTCTACTTGCAGCAAAACTTTTTATGCGTTCGGTGTTATACCTGCAAATACTAGACTCAGGGGATGGCAAATAGATAACCCCATTAAGAAATATCAATCAAACAGATTCAGTGTAAAAGTGTCAAAAGACTATTTATTGCCTGACCGATGTAATTGGGTGTTAGATTCTGTTGGCTATTTTATAGTGAAGGCAGGTTCCGAGTTGGAGGCTAATTTGAAAGCTAACCCTTCAGATCAACATAATCGTCAAGGGTATTTTTTATCTTCAGCATACAGCAATTGGAGTGAGTTAAAACTGGGGAGTGTAAATATTTCATGCCGACCAGATGTTGGTCTTAACAAATTAAAAGGTGGTGTTGTTTGTAAGCGACTGAATCAAAGAGAAGTAAACACATATAGACGTAACTATAAAGTTCATAATAAACCGCTACCATCGATAGTTAATTTTAAATTCGTTATGGAGGACAAAATGTCAAGCACTGAACAAAATACTGTTTTAGAGAGTGCATATGGCGATCCACTAAATAATAATTTGTCCTATGAAAAGGGGGTATAAAGACTGTTAGTTAGATTAGCGAATCGTAATCGGACGTTAGCTGTTTCGATAAAATTGCACAGTTATTCCCCATAAACACATCCGTTTTGCCTATATCTCCACAGTGGGGTCGCTATGAGTTCCTCCCTTCTAAATGGAGAAATACATCGCCCCCCTCATATTTCCCTACAAATTTGCTCTGAAGCCGGCTGCAGTGGAGCACTTACAAAAATTGTGGTCTGTCTGGCTTAAAGATGACTATCTATATATTTTGCTGTTAATCGATGCGCGCCTGTGCCTCTCAGTGTCTATGACTGTTGTGCTTAAAAATTGCGCTGGTGGTTAAAAAGAGAAGGGGGCAAATATTGCCCCCTTTATCCATTAAGCCCGTCAGAGGGTCGATTAACCGCCGACTTAACCGGCTTTGGCCACCATGGCTTTCAGCTGCAGGAAGTACTGCTCGTAGAGGCGGGAGGCATCACCCACATCAGACTGGAACTCGCCCTTGCGCTTGATCTCGTCGCTCGGGAAGACCATGGGGTTGTTGCGAAACGCCGGGGTGAGCAGGGGAATGGCATCCTTGACCGGGGTGGGGTAGCCAATCGCCTCGGCCACCTTGGCGGCCACATCGGGGCGCATCAGGAAGTTGATCAGGGCGTGGGCTTCCTTCACATGCTTGGCCTTGGCCGGGATGGCGAGGTTGTCCATCCAGAGCACGGCGCCTTCTTCGGGGTAGGTCATCTGGATGGAGGGGTATTCGCGCTGGGCGCCGTAGGCCGAGCCGTTCCACAGCATACCAATATTGACCTCACCGGCGATAAAGGGGTCGGCCGGGTTGTCGGAGTTGAACGCCTTGACGTTGGGCATCAGTTTTTTCAGGTATTCGAACGCTTCGGCAATTTGCGCCTTGTCCTGGGTGTTGGGGCTGTAGCCCAGCTGCACCAGCGCGATATGGAACACCTCGCGGGCATCGTCCATCAGCAGCAGGCTCTCTTTCCACTCCGGTGCCCAGAGCTGCTTCCAGCTGGTAACCGGCTGCTCGATGATATCGGTGTTGGTGCCGATCCCGGTTGCGCCCCAGATATAGGGGATGGAGTAGCTGTTGTCCGGGTCGTACTCGTGGTTGAGCAGGGTAGGGTCGAGGTGCTTGAAGTTGGGCAGCTGGGCGCGATCCAGCGGCTGCAGCATTCCCTCTTTGGCCATTTTCGAGATGAAGTAGGTGCTGGGCACCACCACGTCATAGCCGTCGCCATGGGTTTTCAGTTTGGCGTAGAGGGTCTCGTTGGATTCGTAGGTGGAGTAGATCACCTTGATGCCGGTTTCTTGCTGGAACTGCTCCAGCAGGCCGTCCGGCACATATTCCGACCAGTTGTAGAAGTAGACCACCTTGTCATCGGCCGCGTGAGCGCTCTGGCTCAGCAGCGGGGTGGTGAGGGTGAGGGCGGCTGCCAGCAGGGCGCCGGCCTTGTGTTGGATTGTCATCAACAACTCCTTGGGGTTATGGGGCCTTGCGGCCCACCGTGACAGAGTTCGCCAAAGATGGCGGGGACGAAACGGGCAGGGTCAACCCTGCCGTTTACGCAGTAACAGTTGCGCCAGCAGCACCATCCCGAGGGAGGCGACCAGCATCAGGGTGGCCAGGGCGTTGACCTCGGGGGAGACCCCCACCTTGACCATGGAGTAGATCTTGAGCGGCAGGATCTCGTAGGCCGGGCCGGTCACAAAGGAGCTCACCACCACGTCGTCCAGCGACAGGGTAAAGGAGAGCAGCCAGCCCGCCATCACCGCCGGCAGGGCCAGCGGCAGTATGATGCGGCGCAGGATGATCCACTCGCCAGCCCCCAGATCCCGTGCCGCCTCCAGCATCCGCACATCAAAACCGCACAGCCGCGAGTAGACGGTGATCACCACAAACGGCAGGCAGAAGGTGATGTGGGCAATCAGTAGCGACCAGAAGCCCAGCGCAATGCCGGTCACTACAAACAGGGTCAGCAGCGAAATGGCCATCACGATATCGGGGGACATCATCACCACAAACAGCATGCCGCTCACGTACTGCTTGCCGCGAAAGCGATAGCGAAACAGTGCCACGGCGGTGAGGGTGCCGATCAGGGTGGCGGCGGTGGCGGTGAGGGCGGCAATGGTCAGGGAGTGCTGGGCCGCCTGCATCAGGCTGGCGCTGGCAAACAGCTTCTCATACCACCCCAGGGTAAAGCCGCGCCAGTCGATGCCATATTTCGACAGGTTGAAGGAGTTGGCGATCAACACCCCGATGGGCACATAGAGATAGCCAAACACCAGCAGCAAGAACAGAGCTTTCAGTGCGCGCATCATGCCAGCTCCCCCTTCTTGCTGAGCAGCTTGCCCGCCCGCCAGTAGCAGTAGACCAACAGCGCCATCAGCACCGTCAGCATCACGCTGATGGCCGCGCCAAAGGGCCAGTCACGGCTGTTGAGGAACTGGGTCTTGATCAGGTTGCCGATCAGCAGGTGCTTGGCGCCCCCCAGCAGATCGGAGACATAGAACATCCCCATGGCGGGCAGGAACACCAGCAGACAACCGGCGATGATGCCGGGCAGGGTGAGGGGCAAAATGATCCGCACCAGTCGCTGCCAGCCGTTGGCTCCAAGATCCCGTGCCGCCTCCAGTAAACGGCCATCCAGCTTCTCGATGCTGGAGTAGAGCGGCAGCACCATAAAGGGGAGCAGCACATAGACCAGCCCGATGATGACGGCCACCTCGGTATACATCATCTGCAGCGGCCGCTCGATAAGCCCCAGATCCAGCAGCCAGCCATTGATCAGCCCCCGGGTGCCGAGCAGCACCTTGAGCGCATAGGTACGAATGAGGGAGTTGGTCCAGAACGGCACCACCACCAGAAACAGCAGCAGCGGGCGGATACGCGCTGGCAGATGGGCCAGCAGCCAGGCAAAGGGGTAACCCACCAGCAGGCAGATGGCGGTGGCGAGCAGCGCCAGCCAGAGGGAGTGGAGCAGCACCTCGAAATAGAGGGGGTCCAGCAAGCGGCCATAGTTGCTCAGGGTAAAGAGCGGTGCGATAAGCTCGGACTCGTCACGGGTCAGGAAGCTGACGCCGATGATCATCAGGTTGGGCAGGAAGACAAACAGCGTCAGCCAGCCGAGGATCAGCGCGATGGCCCCGTTGCGAAAGCCGTTGTGGGCAAAGCTGTGCGGTACCCGCAGATTAGTGAGGCTCATAGGGCAGCACCACCTCCCAGCTGTCAACCCAGTGGATCGCCACCTCCTGACCGAGACGGTAGTCAAAGTCGGGGTCATCTTCGTCGAAGAACTCGGAGATAAGCAGCTGTTTGCCACTTTCGAGCTCGATCACCGAATCCAGCGTCGCCCCCTTGTAGTTGCGCTCGCGGATGTTGCCCCGCAGCGCACCGCTCTGATCGTCATCCTGATCGAGAATGCGCAGATCTTCCGGGCGCAGCAGCACCACTACCTTGTCGTCTGGCTGGAATGGCAAGGTGGTATGGAGCAGGCATTCGCGCCCCTCTACCTCGGCCTGCCAGATACCGGGCTCGCGCTGGCTGATCAGCTTGCCATCCATCACGTTGATCTCGCCAATAAAGCGGGCCACGAACAGGTTGGCTGGCGACTCGTAGATATCGCGTGGGGTGCCGCGCTGGATGATCTTGCCGCCCTCCATCACCAGAATGCGATCAGACATGGTGAGCGCCTCTTCCTGATCATGGGTGACGAAGACAAAGGTGATGCCAAGACGACGTTGCAGCGCCTTAAGCTCGCTCTGCATCTGCTTGCGCAGCTTGTAGTCGAGCGCCGAGAGGGATTCGTCGAGCAGCAGCAGGCGGGGCTTGTTGACCACGGCGCGGGCGATGGCGACCCGTTGCTGCTGACCGCCGGAGAGCTGATCCGGGCGGCGGTTGGCCAGCTCGGTGAGCTGCACCATGGCGAGGGTCTCCTCGACCCGCTGACGGATCTCGCTGGCCGGTACTTTCTGCATCTCGAGGCCAAAGGCGACGTTTTCAAACACCGTCATATGGGGGAAGAGCGCATAGCTCTGGAACACGGTGTTGATGTGCCTGTGTTCGGCGGGGATATAGGTGATCTCGTCACCGGCCAGATGGATGGTGCCACCGTCGACCGATTCGAGCCCGGCCAGCAGGCGCAGCAGGGTGGTCTTGCCACAGCCGGAGGGGCCCAGCAGGGTAAGAAATTCACCGTCATAGATTTCAAGGTCAAGGTCACTCAGGATCACCTTGCCATCGTATTTTTTGCTGATCTTGTTCAGCGCGACAATTACCTGTGGATTGTTCATCATCCGCCAGTCTCACCCCAGCCAGTGGCCATCGTGTTGAAAGAGGGCCGCATTCTATGCAGCCGACACATGAAATTAAAGGCTTTTTGGCCCGAATTAGCCGCAAGTGCGCAGGAAAAACGGCTACGAATAGCAGACCAAATCGCTATAATGTGCCACCTGATTTGGTCGTTTTCGATATTGGATAGTCAATTGAGTAATAAAATGCGTATTGGCGGCTCCCTTGAGCAGTCTCTGAACCAGGGCTACCGCCTTGATCTGAAAGGGGTCATCCAGGAGGGATGGCAACAGACCCGCCGTACCGGATTTGGCCTGCTGCTGGCGATTGTCGGGGTGACGGCGATCTGGATCCTGCTTAGCAATGTGCTGCTGTTGCCCTATCTGGGGGATGACAGCCAGATGAATGTGGCCATGGTGCTGAGTCTGCTGATGACGGTGGTAATGGCCCCCATGACCAGCTCCCTCGATATGCTGGGGTTGCAGCAGTCGGTCGGGGTGCGCGCTAGAGCCAACCAGGTGTTCGACTTCTTCCGCCACTTTGTGCGCCTCGGCATGTTGAGCCTGCTTGGCAGTCTGCTCACCAGCCTGTTTGGCCCGCTATTCGAGCTGCTGGGCTTGCCCGCCGTGCTCTCTTTCATCCCCTCGGCCCTGATCGGCATGGGGCTGCTCTTTACCGTCCCGTTGGTGCTGGAGCGCGGTCTGACGCCGCCCCAGGCCATTCTGGTCTCTCTCAAGCTCTTTGCGCGCGGCTGGCCCAGCATTGTGCTGTTCCACGGCGTGATGACTGCGCTCTTCTTCCTGGCTCTGATCCCCATGGGGTTGGGGCTTATCTGGGTGGCACCGCTCTATTTCAACTGCAAGGGGATCCTCTATCGGGATCTCTGCGGGGTGGGGGTAGAGGTTAACGAGGTGACAGAAGGCCCCAACCATTTCAATGCATGATGCAAAAGGACGTTGAATGACCCGTCGAGATGGAGTGACCAAGGCTGTGCGCCAGAGTCTGCTGGGCACGCTCTTGCTGCCAGGGCTGGCGCTGGCTGAGTCGGTGCTGGATCTGCAATACAGCACCTTCTACAGCCAGATGAAGACCTTTGCCAAAGGGGAGTTTGGTCACGCCAGACTGGGGTTTTATCTGACCGATCCGCAAAATGGTCAGCGCTGTGGCCTCACCTTTGCCCGGGTTGCAACCGACAGCAAGGAAGTGGCGGGCGAGGTAACGGTCGATAGCGAACTGCGCCTGCCTTTTGATGAGGATCTCAACCTCGACAAGGGGATCGTGACCGTTGGCCTTAAAAAAGAGCACGCCACTTGCGATATGACGGTACAGGTTATGGCCGACGCACCGAACGGGCCCGAGCTGCCCTTGGCCGAGCTGGCGGCCCGTCAGCAGCAGATGCAGTCGCTGCTCGACAAGATGGCGGGCATGGTCGGCAAGCACTTCCTGCCGAAGATGGAAGGGGTACGCATTACCCTGGTGCAGCAGAGCGGAACAGCTTATCTGATTGATGGCGCCCGTCAGGAAGCGCTGCCCTGGCAGGAAGGCCATCTGTTGCTTAGCAATGAGCAACTGGCCGCGTTCGCTGCCGGGCAACTGCGTCTGCAAGGTGACGTGCTACGACTGACCCCCTGGCTGCACAAAGGCTGATACCGATGGTGCTGTCACGTTGGTAACAGGCAGACCAAGAAAGCAAAAAAGGAGCGATGATCGCTCCTTTTTATATTGCGTGGCGTTTGCCCTGTGAGCGCTGCTTAGCGCACTTCAATCACATCCAGCATGTCCATCTCGTCGATATCCAGCAGCGGCGCCTTTGGCATCTCGGGCGGATCAAACGCCTTGTCGCCGCCATCTATGATGCCGGAGTCGCGGTTGATGCTCTTGAAGTCAAATAGCTTGTGATCGAGCAGGTGGCTCGGGATCACGTCCTGAATGGCGGTGAACATGGTCTCGATACGACCGGGGAAGCGGCGATCCCAATCCTGCATCATCTGTTTGATGGCCTGACGCTGCAGGTTCTCCTGCGAGCCGCACAGGTTGCACGGAATGATGGGGAAGGCTTTGACGTCTGCGTAGCGGATCAGATCCTTCTCTTTGCAGTAGGCCAGCGGGCGGATCACCACGTTCTTGCCATCGTCGCTCACCAGTTTGGGCGGCATGGACTTGAGCTTGCCACCGTAGAACATGTTGAGGAACAGGGTCTCGAGGATGTCGTCGCGGTGGTGGCCAAGGGCAATCTTGGTGCAACCCAGCTCCTGGGCGGTGCGGTAGAGAATGCCGCGACGCAGCCGTGAGCAGAGGGAGCAGGTGGTTTTGCCTTCCGGTACCTTCTCTTTGACGATGGAGTAGGTATCTTCCTCGACTATCTTGTACTCGATGCCGAGGGAATCCAGATACTCGGGCAGCACATGCTCGGGGAAACCAGGCTGCTTCTGATCCAGGTTGACGGCAACCAGATCGAAATGGATGGGGGCACTGGCTTTGAGGTTCATCAGTATGTCGAGCATACCGAAGCTGTCCTTGCCGCCGGAGAGGCAGACCATGACCTTGTCGCCCTCTTCAATCATGTTGAAGTCGGCAATGGCCTGACCCACGTTGCGCCGCAGGCGCTTCTGCAGTTTGTTAAAACTGTATTTTTCTTTGGCGTTCAGCTCTTCTAGCATGCTCGTAAAACCCGGGACACAAATAAGCGCGTTATTATAGCCATGTCCCGGGGGAGGGCAAGGTGCCAGGCACCTTATGATTGATTGCGACGACTGTCGACCGGGCAGCTGTAGTCCGCCGGTTTGAGGATCAGGATGTCGCAGGAGAGGCGGTCAATCACATGTTCGGCGGTATTGCCGAGCAGAGCTGCAGAAAGCCCGGTACGCCCGACGCAGCCCATGATCATCAAGGTCGCCTTGAGCTCTTCGGCCATATCCGGCAACACCTCTTCCGGTAGTCCCTCTGCTACCCGGGTCCAGAGATGACCGATCCCGAACTTGTCGGCATGGCTGAGCAGAAGGCTTTCGTGGTGTTTGCGGATCGCTTCGTTGTAGGCGTTGGGATCAAACTCCGGCAGCTCGATGGCCACGTTGACCGGGGTGCCCGGGTAGGTGTTGACCAGATAGAGGTTGGAGCCCAGCAGCTCGGCGATGTCACTCCCCTCCTGGGTGATCCGTTCGTTGAGCAGTTTCTGATCCGGATCGTCACTTGAGCAGTTGATGGCGGCGATGATGTTGCCGCCCCGTTGCCAGTGACCCTCCTTGACCAGCAGCACTGGACAGGGGCATTTGCGTAGCAGGTGCCAGTCGGTGGGGGTAAAGATGAAGGTTTGCAGGAAGCTGTGATGGTGAGTGGCTTTGACCACCAGATCGTGGCGATGCTCCAGCACTTCCTGAATGACACACTCGAAGGGACGATTGTGCCAGACCACTTTCACTTCGCATTCGATCCCCTGTGCCCGATAGGGGGTCAGGATCTCGTCCAGCCACTCACGTCGCTGTGAAATGACGCCGTCGCGCATCTCTTGCCGCTCGTCCACCGAGAGCATGGCGGTCATTTCATACGAGAAGTCATAGATGGTGAGCAGCAGGGTCAGATGGGCGTTTTCGTCCAGCTCGGCGACTTTGACTGCCCGTTCGAGGGCGATTTGACGCTCCTCTTCTGGATTGATAACCACCAGAATATTCTGATATTTGACCATCTTCTCCTCCTTGGAAAAGTCCAATGACAGCAGAATCTTAGCCATTACAGCTTAGCGCAGGAGGAGGGTATGGGGAACGTACCGGATCACATTCCAGAGGAAAGGATCCGGCAGGGAAAGCAGGAAAATAGCGGGAGGGTAAGCGGAAAAATCAGCCGCAGGGCGGGCGAGTAGCTCCGGCCATCATGCCAAGGGCGACCTGATCCAGCACGGTAATGTATTTGCCTTTGACGCTGATGAGACCGGACTTCTGGAAACGGCCGAGCAGACGACTGATTGTCTCGACTGTCAGACCCAGATAGTTGCCAATGTCACCACGGGTCATGGAGAGACGGAACTCCTTGGCGGAGAAACCGCGCTCGGAGAAGCGTACCGACAGATTGTGCAGGAAGGCGGCGAGGCGCTCTTCGGCATTCTTTTTAGAGAGCAGCAGGATCATCTCCTGATCGCCCATGATTTCGTTGCTCATCAGACGCATGATCTGCTGACGCAGTTTGGGCATCTTGCCGGAGAGATCATCCAGCACTTCAAACGGGATCTCGCACACCATGGCGGTTTCCAGCGCCTGGGCGAAGGAGGGGTGGGCCTGTTTGTGGATGGCGTCAAAACCGACCAGATCGCCAGCGAGGTGGAACGCGGTGATCTGCTCATCCCCTTGCTCGGTGATGGTGTAAGACTTGATGGTCCCGGAACGGATGGCATAGAGCGATTTGAACTCATCGCCAGCCTTGAACAGCTCTTCACCCTTCTGGATCGGCTTCTTGCGCTCGATGATGCTGTCCAGCTGATCAAGCTCGTTGTCGTTCAGAGTGAAGGGAATACAGAGCTGACTGATGCTGCAATCCTGGCAATGAATTGCACAGCCACCGCTCTGGATACGTCTGCCAGGTTTCTTTTCCGGGATCATAGGCTCATACGAATAATTGATTTATATCAAACAAGTTTACCATCAACTCATCCGTTTTGGATAGGGTTTCAAAAGGAAGCAATGCCAATCCAGAAGGTATGCACCCCGAACAAAATGAGCAGCAGGGCACCGCCAAGGCGCAAACTGCGCAGGGTGAGCCAGTATCTCAGGCGATCGGCAAGCCCGCCCAACGCGAACAGGGTGGGCAGGGTGCCGAGACCAAAAAAGAGCATGATCAGCGCCCCGCCACTGGCCGAACCGGCCGCTGCGCTCCAGGTTAGCATGGAGTAGACCAGCCCGCAGGGCAGCCAACCCCACACCATGCCAAAGGGCAGTGCCTGCACAGGTGAGGTGAAGGGGAGAAACTTGCCCGCCAGCGGTTTGATACGGGGCCAAAGTCTTGCGCCGAGCCGCTCCAGCAGCAAGATCCCTTGCCACCAGCCCGCCAGATAGAGACCAAGCGCAATCATCAATAACGCCGCCACCAGGCGTAAGCCGGCAATAGCGTGTTTGCCTGCGCCCAGCTCGCTGGTGGTGGCGAGCAGGCCGCCCACCAGTGCACCTGCAATCACATAGCTCAGGATCCGGCCGAGGTTGTAGTTGAGCAGATAGGCAAGCCGCCCCCAGAAGTGCTGCTTGTTGGCGGGGATCGCCATGGAGAGCGCGGCGGAGACGCCACCGCACATGCCGATACAGTGGGCAGAGCCTGCCAGTCCGACCAGCAGGGCGCCGGCCAGATCAAGGTTGTGGGTCATGGTCAGCAGGCTTTACGGGTTTGTGGGCAGGTTGCTCTTCGTCAAACAGGATGTTGGAACCCTGCCGGTCGAGATCTTCAAACTGTTCGGAGCGAATGGCCCAGAAGAAGACGACCCCGGCGATGATCACAAACAGGATGGCGATGGGGATCAGGACAAAAATTATATTCATGAGAGGTACCTTGGCGTTCATCCTTGGCAAGTGTCCCCTATGGTAACCCTGTTTGGGCAGGGGGCCAGCCGCTATCAGTGAGAAATGTGGCCTGCATTGGAGGCAGGCCACATTTTCAGCTATTTTCCGCCACCGGTCTCATCGGTTGAGGCGCATCGAGTTGGTTACCACGATGAGTGAACTGAGCGACATGCCCGCCGCCGCCAGATAGGGGGGCAGCCAGCCGCAGGCCGCCAGCGGCAGCACCAGCAGGTTGTAACCGATGGACCAGGCGAAGTTCTCGATGATGATCTTGCGGGTACGCATTGCCAGCACTCTGGCCTCGAGCAGTCGGCTCAGGTCATCGGCCAGCAGGATGGCATCGGCGCTGTTTTTCGCCAGATCGGTGCCACCAGCCATGGCAAACGAGGCGTGAGCGCCAGCCAGTACCGGGGCGTCGTTGATGCCATCGCCCACCATGATGCTGATATCCCCTTGGGCTTCCCGGGCCTTGAGGTAGGCCAGCTTGCCATCGGGCGAGACCCCCTTGACCAGCTCATCCACTCCTAGCTCGCGGGCAATCTCGTCTGCCTGCAAAGAGCTGTCGCCAGTCAGCACGGTAGTTTGCAGACCGGCCGCCTTGAATGCCGCGATCAGCGCCCTGGCATCGGGGCGCAGGGTATCTTCCAGATTGAAGCGGGCCAAGACCTTCTGCTCGTCGGCCAGATAGATAGCCAGACCGCGGCCGCGTTCTTGCGCCGGATCCAGCCCAAGCCAGCGGGCACTGCCGATGCGGTAGCGTACGCCATCCACCAGAGCTGTGATGCCGTGACCGATGACCGGAGTGATCTCGCGGGTGGATGGCAGCACACTGATACTGTCGGCAGGTAGCCGGAAGGCGCGAGCTATGGGGTGTTCGGATTGCGCCTCCATGGCCCGGGCGATGGCGAGGCATTGCGTCTCGTCCATCTCTGCCAAGGTAGTGGTGCCTGTCAGACTGATCTCACCGGTGGTCAGGGTGCCGGTCTTGTCCATCACGATCCGGTTTGCCTTGGTCAGCACGTCCAGCACATGACCACGGCGCAGCAGAATGCCGTTGCGGGTCAGATTGGCGGTGGCCGAGGTCAGGGCAGTCGGAGTCGCCAGCGACAGGGCACAGGGGCAGGTGGCAACCAGCACGGCCAGCGCGATCCAGAATGCCTGTTCCGGTTGGTGGAAGTGCCAGAAGGTCCAGACCGCAGCGGCAATGATCAGCAGCACCAGAATAAAGTGGCGCGACAGCTGATCCGCCATCTGGGCGATGGCCGGTTTGTCGTCGAGGGCGTGATCCTGTAGCCGCATGATCTGGGCGATCCGCGACTCTTCGATGCGGTGGGTCACCCGGATCTGTAGCGGTGCATCCGTGTTGATGGTGCCGGCATAGACCTGCTCACCGCGCTGTTTAAGCAGGGGCAGCTGTTCACCGGTCAGCATGGATTCGTTGAGGCTGGCTTGCCCTTCGACAATGATGCCGTCCGCAGGCAAGGTTGCTCCGGCCAGCACCCGTACCCGATCGCCGACCTGCAAGGTCTTGGCCGCTACCTCATGCTCTCCTTTATCATCGATGCGGGTCGCCATAATTGGCACCAGTCGCGCCAGGTTGGAGCTCGACTCCGACGCCTTGCGCCGGGCCCGCAATTCGAGAAAGCGCCCCAGCAGCAGGAAGAAGACGAACATGGTGATGGAGTCGTAATAGACCTCACCGGTATTGAACACGGTGGCCCACATGGAGGCGATAAAAGCCCCGATCAGCGCCAGCGACACCGACACATCCATCGACAGGTGACCCTGTTTCAGGCTGCGCCAGGCACCCACGTAAAAGGGTTGGGCCGAGTAGATCATGATGGGGGTGGAGAGCAGCAGGCTTATCCACTTGAAGTAGACCATGAACTCATCTTCAACGCTGATGAAGAGATCCATATAGAGGGCCACGGCGCACATCATCACCTGCATTGAGCCCAGCCCTGCCAGTGCCAGCCGGAACATATAGCTGCGCACCTCTTTGGCGTAGAGCGCCTCCTGTTGATGGGTCTGGAACGGATAGGCGCGATAGCCGATCTGGGCAAATCCCTTGAGGATGTTACTCAGGGAGAGCTGGTCCGGATCCCACTTGATGCGAGCCCGGTGGGTGGTGGTGTTGACGTTGATGTAGCGCAGGCCCGTCAGTGTCATTAAGTGGCGTTCGATCAGCCAGGCACAGGCGGCGCAGGTTAGCCCTTCTACTGTCAGCTGGATTTCGCGAAGGGTACCACTGTCGGTGACAAACTCCTGTTGCACTTCTGCCAGATCGTAGTGGGTGAGGGCGGCCAGCTCCTCGGGCACCAGATCGCCCTTGGTGCCAGGAGCGGTGCGGTGATCGTAGTAACTGGCGAGGCCGCACTCCATGATGGTTTCTGCCACCGCCTGACAACCGGGGCAGCACATGGGGCGAACAATCCCCTTTATCTCGAGGGAATAGCCACTATTAGCGGGTACCGGCTCGCCACAGTGAAAGCAGGGGGTCATGCGTTATGCCCCCCTGAATGCAGAATGCAAGCAGCAGGGGCGCTGGCGAACACCGGCTCGCCACAGTGAGAACAGCCGGTCATGGCTTAGCGTCCTTTCGGGTCGAGTTCGACAGGGGCCTGGGTGGGCAACTGGACGGTCTCTTGCAATCGCCACTCGTGATCGAAAGCATCGACCCGAATGTGCCACTTGCCGACCAGCGGCTTGTCGAAATGGAGGCGATAGGTGCCGCTCGCATCGGCGGTGATCATGTGTTCGCTGTCCTGACCGGCCAAGGTCGGGTGGAACAATGAGAGATAGAGAGCTTGCCCGGCAGGAATGTCACCGCTGATGGGTTTGAGGATCAGCTCGTTGCCGTCAACCTCCAGCACAAAGCGGATATTGAGTGCTTCGGAGCGGTCAAACTTGCTCAAGTCCTGATTGATCTCTTTCCCTTGTTTGTAATAGTCCTCGGCCACCAGATTGACCCCATCCTTGCTGGCGATGATGGCGGTGGCGATGCTGCCGACAACGGCGGCAGTGGGGAGGGCGATGATAAACCAGGGCCAGAATTGGCGATACCACGGTTTGGATAGAGGTTGGGTCATGATTGCTACTGCCATGAAACGAATGATTAACGTGGAAGATGGTTTTTACGCAACACAAGATAACAAAAAGCCTCGAGGAGTCGAGGCTTTTTGCTGTGTAATCACGTGTTTATCACATGTTACAACGTTACGGGCGAACCTTATTTGGCAGACTGTTGATGAGACAGGCTGTAAACGTAGGAGGCCAGCAGGTGAACCTTGTCCTCACCCAGAATGTCTTTCCAGGCTGGCATCACACCGTGACGACCGTGGGTGATGGTTTGTACCACCACTTCGCGGGAGCCACCGTAGAGCCAGGTGTTGTTGGTCAGATCTGGCGCACCGACGGCAACACCGCCCTTGGCATCGGCCCCGTGGCAGGCAGCGCAGATGGCAAAGCGTGCTTCACCTTTCTTCGCTTCCACCAGGTCGACCTTGCGACCGGAGAGGCTCAGCACATAGGAGGCCACTTCCTGAACGCCATCTTTGCCGAGGATTTCACCCCAGGCAGCCATGATCCCCTGACGACCGCCCATGATGGTGGTCTTGATTTGATCAGGCTGGCCGCCCCATTGCCATTCGCTGTCGGTCAGGTTCGGGAAACCGCGACCACCGCGGGCGTCAGAGCCGTGGCACTGGGAGCAGTTCTGCAGGAACAGACGCTGACCCACTTTCAGGGCTTCCGGATCCTTGGCGATCTCGGTGATGGCACGATAGGTTTTGCCATCCGCTTCGTAGGTGAGTTCACGGAACTTGGCGCCGTAGATCTCGTCAGCCTTGGCGACCTCACGGTCATACTCCACCGCGCGACCTTCAGCCTTGGCCGATTCGGTTGCAGCTTTGGACTCGGCCAGCGAGCGCACGTCCTGGTTGGAACTTTGCCAGCCCAGCAGGCCTTTGAAGTTGCCAAGCCCCGGGAAGGCGATCAAATAAACCAGACCGGTGACGATGAAGAAGAGGAACATGTAAGTCCACCACTTCGGCAGCGGGTTGTTGATCTCCTCGATGCCATCGAAGGAGTGACCCATCGATTTGCCTTCTTCAACACCCATCTTGTCCTTGCGGCACCACATCAGCAGCAAGAAGCAGCCGAGGATGGTTCCCAGACTGATGACAGTCACAAAAATGCTAAACAGAGTGCTCATTATTGTTTCGCTCCTGCGTTCTTTTTATCAGCACCGGGTTGCTCATCATCGGCAAAAACCAAATTGGCAGCCTCGTCGAAAGAGGTCTTGCGGCGTTTGCTGTAGGCCCAGACGATGATGCCAATCATGATGGCCATCAACAGCAAGGTATACAGACCGCGAAATGTGCCGTAGTCCATTTTCGCCTCCTTATTTCAGGGCATGACCCAGTGATTGCAGATAGGCCACCAGCGCATCCAGCTCGGTTTTGCCCTTGACGGCTTCGCCAGCACCCTGAATATCGGCGTCGGTATAGGGCACACCGAAGTGATCGCGGAACAGCGCCAGTTTTTTGCCGGTCATCTCGCCAGTCAGCACATTGGTATCAAGCCAGGGATAGGCGGGCATGTTGGATTCCGGTACCACATCGCGCGGGTTGATCAGGTGAACCTTGTGCCACTCGTCGGAGTACCGGCCACCGACACGGGCCAGATCCGGACCTGTACGCTTGGAACCCCACAGGAAGGGGTGTTCCCAGACGCTCTCACCGGCGACCGAGTAGTGACCGTAACGCTCGGTTTCGGCACGGAACGGACGGATCATCTGGCTGTGGCAGTTGGTGCAGCCTTCGCGAATGAAGATGTCGCGTCCTTCCATCTGCAGAGCGGTGTAGGGCTTGAGGCCCTCCACCGGCTCGGTGGTTTGCTTTTGGAAGAACAGCGGAGTGATTTCAACCAGGCCCCCCAGACTGATGGCGAAGATGATGCCGACCACCAGCATGGGAACGCTTTTTTCAAATATTTCGTGACGGTTATTATTGCTCATGGGTTGACCTCTTCAATCATGCTGGCTGGGCGACAGGTTCCAGAGAACCTTTGGGCGCAGTGATGGTGCGATAGGCGTTGTAAGCCATCAGCAACATGCCGGTGACGAAGAAGCAGCCACCCAGGAAGCGCACGAAATAGAAGGGATAGGATGCCTGCAGCGCTTCAACGAAGCTGTAGGTCAGGGTGCCGTCTTCGTTGACTGCACGCCACATCAGGCCCTGCATCACGCCGGAAATCCACATGGCAACGATGTAGAGCACGGTGCCCACGGTCGCCAGCCAGAAGTGAACGTTGATCAGCTTGACGCTGTACATCCGGCCCTGGCCGAACAGGTTCGGGATCAGGTGATAAACCGCACCGATGGAGACCATGGCAACCCAGCCCAACGCACCGGAGTGAACGTGACCGACGGTCCAGTCGGTGTAGTGGGAGAGGGCGTTAACGGTTTTGATCGCCATCATCGGGCCTTCGAAGGTCGACATGCCGTAGAACGACAGGGAGACGATCAGGAAGCGCAGGATAGGGTCATAACGCAGTTTGTGCCAGGCACCGGAGAGGGTCATGATGCCGTTAATCATGCCGCCCCAGGAGGGTACGAACAGGATCAGGGACATCACCATGCCCAGCGACTGAGCCCAGTCAGGCAGTGCGGTGTAGTGCAGGTGGTGCGGACCGGCCCAGATATAGAGGGAGATCAGCGCCCAGAAGTGCACGATGGAGAGGCGATAGGAGTAAACCGGACGACCCGCCTGCTTGGGCACGAAGTAGTACATCATCCCGAGGAAGCCGGCGGTCAGCAGGAAGCCTACCGCGTTGTGGCCATACCACCACTGCACCATTGCATCCATGGCGCCGGAGTACATGGAGTAGGACTTCATGCCGGAGAGCGGCACTTCCATGTTGTTGACGATGTGCAGCACCGCAACGGTGATGATGAAGGCGCCGAAGAACCAGTTCGCCACATAGATGTGGGAGGTGGTGCGCTTCATCAGTGTGCCGAAGAAGACGATGGCATAGGCGACCCATACCACAGTGATGGCGATATCAATCGGCCACTCCAGCTCGGCATACTCTTTGGCGGAGGTGTAACCCAGCGGCAGAGAGATGGCGGCAGAGAGGATGATTGCTTGCCAGCCCCAGAAGACGAAGGTTGCCAGCGGGCCACCAAACAGTCTGGTTTGACAGGTGCGCTGCACCACGTAAAACGAGGTGGCCATGAGTGCACTGACGCCGAAGGCGAAGATCACTGCGTTGGTATGGAGGGGCCGCAGACGACTGTAAGTCAGCCACGGGGTCTCGAAGTTGAGGGCAGGCCAGATCAACTGGGCTGCGATCAGTACGCCAACCGACATGCCGACAATTCCCCAGACAATCGTCATGACGGTAAACTGGCGAACAACGGTGTAGTTGTACTCAGGATGGTTAGTTGTATGGCTCATCGTTATATTCCGCTTCCGATGCTGCTGTTGTTTGGTTTTGTATCCGGAGAACCGGACTGGCTTCATCAGCCACCGCCGACCAGTTGTTAACATCTGTTAACGAAAGGAAAAGCAAAAGATGGCTAAATGAAAACTGCATGGGAATGATACTGAAGTGACAGGTAAAATAACAGTATAAACAGTGATATATTTGGCTCCGTCCGGTCTCGATATGGCAGTTTTTTACCTTGTTCGAGATCACAAAAAACTATTTTAATTGCATCTTAATCGGGCTGTTTTTGATGAAAGAGAGACTTACCGCACGTAAAGTTTTGCACCTCGTACTGGTATTGGCGCTGTTATTGGCGCTGATGGCCTATCGCACCTGGTTTTCGGTCGATAACAGCGTCTCTGCTGACCAGACAAAAGATCAGATTTGTGATCTTTCCCACACCCCTTGCAGCGCGCTGATTGGTGACAAGTCGCTGACGGTCGCCATCAAGGAATTACCGCTGCGCGCTGAACATGACTTTGTCATCGCTATTAGCGGCGGCGATCCGGCCATCAAACCGGTGAAAGCGACACTCGAAGGCAAAGATATGTTTATGGGCACCATTCCGGTGAACTTTGAACAAATAGACGGACAGTGGCAGGGGGTAACCCAGGTGGGGAGTTGTACATCACCCGTCATGATCTGGTTGTTAAATATCGAGTGGAGTAATGGTCAACGCCAGCAATTGGCGCTTTCCGTTGCCCGGGAATAACGGCGCAAGGAGCGGGGAGTGGAAAAAATATTTGAAATTTCCCGGCCAGGCGTTACCTTCCCCAAACCATCAGGGAGTGAAGTTCATTTAATCATGATTGAAAAACAACCATTTTATCGCACCCTCAACCAGCAGGCCAAGGCGCTGCTGGAGGGGGAAACCGATCTGATTGCCAATCTGGCCAACCTCTCCGCACTGCTGAATCAGGAGCTGGCGGAGATCAACTGGGTCGGTTTTTATCTGTTGCAGGGCGAGACCCTGGTATTGGGGCCATTTCAGGGCAAACCGGCCTGCGTGCGGATCCCGGTCGGCCGCGGGGTGTGTGGTACGGCAGTGGCAGAGGGGAGAACCCAGCTCATTGACGATGTCCACCAGTTCGATGGTCACATCGCTTGCGATGGCGCGAGCAACTCGGAAATCGTGATCCCGGTGCGCCGTGGTGGCGAGATCATCGGGGTACTCGATATCGATAGTCCGATTTTTAACCGTTTCAACCAGGAAGACCGGATTGGCCTCGAAGAAACGGTGCAAATTTTGGAAAGCATGCTCTAAGTCATTGCTAGATGGTTCGCAAAAGGCCCCAAGCTCTCTATAATGGGGCCTTTGTTGTGCTCGGGACGTGCCCGTGCGTTTATATGAAAGCCAAGGTTATACATGGAAAACACTGAGAAGCTGAAGAACAGTAAAGAGATCGTTGCCTACCTGGTCGAGAAATTCCCGGCCTGCTTCGTTGCTGAAGGAGAGGCCAAGCCGCTCAAGATTGGTATCTTCCAGGATTTGGCCGAGCGTCTTGCTGACGATGCCAGAGTCTCCAAGACCATGCTGCGTTCAGCACTGCGTCAATACACCTCCAGCTGGCGCTACCTGCACGGTCTCAAAGCTGGCCAGGCTCGCGTTGATCTGGATGGCAACCCGGGCGAGCTGCTGACCGAAGAGCACATCGAACACGCCAAGCAAGCTCTGAAAGAGAGCAAAGAGCGCGTATTCGCCAGCCGTCGTACCAATACCAAAGAGAAGGATGAGAAGGCCAAGAAGCCCCGTCGTCCTGCTGTGCGCAAAACCGAGAAAGCTGATGTAGCTGCCAAGCCGAAAGCTGCCGCCAAGGCACCGGTCGCTGACGCTCCGCTGGTTAAAGTGGATGCCGCTACGCTGAAAGTGGGCCAGGATGTGCGCGTCGTTATGGGTAAATTCCCGGTTCCGGCAACCATCAAGGAAGTAACCAAGGACGATGTACAGGTCCAACTGCAGACCGGCATGATGGTGCGGGTCAAATCAGAGCACTTGGTTCTCTAAGGAGACAAATGTTGAAGCATGGCGTAATTCGTTTTTCCCTCGTTGCCTGTAGCCTGGCGCTTGCCGGGCTTGCACAGGCCATCGAGCCGGTGCTCAAGGAGAGTGATTTGCCTGTGTTGGCTCAAGAGAGCCAACATGCTACGGCCAGCAAGCGAATTACCAATCTGTTTACCCGCTCGCACTACAAACAGTTCAAGCTGGACGATGCCTTTTCCTCCGTGATTTTCGATAAATATCTGGAGAATCTGGACTACAGCCGCAACCTGTTTTTGGCCTCTGATATCAGCCGTTTTGAAAAGTACCGTAACGGTTTTGACACCGACCTCGAAAGAGGCCGTCTGGCTCCCGCCTACGAGATGTTCAACCTGAGTCAGCAGCGGCGTTATGAGCGGTTCGAATACGCCCTCAAACTGCTTGATACTCCTTTCGATTTTACCCAGACCGACAACTATGTGTTTGATCGGGAAGGGGCGGCTTGGCCCAAAGATGAAGCAGAGCTCAACGAGCTGTGGCGTCAGCGGGTCAAGTTCGATGCCCTGAGCCTAAAGCTCAGCGGCAAGGAGTGGCCCGAGATCAAGGAGCTGCTTGGCAAGCGTTACAACAACGCCATCAAGCGGATGTCCCAGACCGAGAGCGAAGATGTCTTCCAGCTCTTCATGAACTCCTTCGCTCGCGCCATCGAACCACACACTAGTTACCTCTCCCCGCGCAGTGCCGATCGTTTCAACACCGAGATGAACCTCTCGCTGGAAGGGATCGGGGCCGTGTTACAGGCGGAAGATGACTTTACCGTCATCCGTTCTTTGGTGCCCGGTGGCCCGGCTGCCAAATCTAACCACCTCAAGCCCGATGACAAGATCACCGGGGTAGGGCAGGAAGATGGCAAGATTGTTGATGTGATCGGCTGGCGTCTCGATGACGTGGTCGAGCTCATCAAGGGGCCCAAGGGGAGCAAGGTCAAGCTTGAAATTCAGCGCGGCAAGGGCGCAACCGCCAAGACCGAGCAGATCGAGCTGACCCGCGACAAGGTGCGCCTTGAAGACAGAGCCGCCAAGTCCAAGGTGATTAACGCCGAAGGCAAGAAGATTGGTGTCATCGAGATCCCGAGTTTCTACGTCAATCTGCATGACGACGTGATCAAGGAGCTCTCCAGCCTCAACAAGCAGAAGATCGATGGTCTGATCATCGATCTGCGCGGTAACGGCGGCGGCGCCCTGACTGAAGCCTCTGCCCTGAGTGGTCTCTTCTTTGGCAGCGGTCCTGTTGTTCAGATCCGTGATCATATGGGTCGTATCACGGTCAACGGTGACGACGATGGCAACGTCTATTACGGCGGTCCCATGTCGGTGCTGATCGACAGATACAGTGCCTCGGCCTCCGAGATCTTCGCTGCCGCCATGCAGGATTATGGTCGAGCCCTGATCCTGGGTGAAAACTCGTTCGGCAAGGGGACGGTGCAGCAGCATCGCAGCCTCGCCAAGGTCTATGACTTCTACGAGCAGCCGCTGGGTCACGTGCAGTACACCATCGCCAAGTTCTACCGGATCAATGGTGGGAGTACCCAGAACAAGGGCGTTGCGCCGGATATCAGCTTCCCGACACCGGTTGCGCCGGAAGAGACGGGTGAAAGCCGTGAGTTCAATGCGCTGCCGTGGGACAAGATAGCCTCTGCCAACTATCAGACTCTGGGCAATTTCACTACTCTGCTGCCCAAGCTGCAGGCCGCCCACGATGCCCGCATCGCCAAGGATCCCGAGTTTGCCTACGTGATGCAGGATATTGCAGACTACAAGGTGGAGAAGGAGAAGAAGTCGGTCTCCCTCAACGAGGCGGAGCGTGTTGCAGAGCAGGCGAAACAGGATGAGAAAGCGCTCAAACGTACCAACGAGCGTCTGGCACGTCTTGGCAAGCCGGCGGTGAAGAGTCTGGATGAACTGCCCGCTGATTTTGAAGCGCCCGATGAGTATCTCATCGAAGCGGCCAATATCACGGCGGATCTGGCCAAGGTCAGCAAACGCAGCTGACAAGGCGACCTCCAATGTACAAGGGCGACTGCGGTCGCCCTTTCTTTTTGTCTGGCGTATCTGACGTAATGCAAATTGTTTGACCCCGCCAGTTGGTTGTGACAGCCTCTTTCTCGCCTTTAACAAGCGTGGAAGCAGACAATAATGACCGATCACCCCCAGGCCATGACGGCCAAATATCGCCAGGATTATCAGGCGCCGCTCTACTGGATCGACACCATCGACCTCGATTTCCAACTGCAGGAGCCGCTGACCCAGGTCACCGCCATCACCCGCATTCGTCGTAACGGCGAGCACAATGCGCCGCTCGTCCTCGATGGTGAACAGCTGACTCTCAAGAGCGTTGCCATCGATGGCATTCCCTGTGACCACTACGAGCAAGGCGAGAGCAGTCTGACCCTGTTCAACCTGCCGGCCGAATGTGTACTGACCATCGTCACCCTGCTGGATCCGGCCGCCAACACCGCGCTGGAAGGGCTTTACAAATCGGGTGATGCCTACTGTACCCAGTGCGAAGCCGAAGGGTTTCGCCGCATTACCTATTATCTGGACCGCCCCGACATTCTGGCGCGCTACAGCACCCGCATTACTGCCGACAAAGCCCAGTTCCCCTTCCTGCTCTCCAATGGCAACAAGGTCGACAGCGGTGATCTGGATGGCGGCCGTCACTTCGTGCAGTGGCAGGATCCTTTCCCCAAACCCAGCTACCTGTTTGCGCTGGTGGCCGGTGATTTCGATGTGGAGCGCAGCCACTACACCACCAAGAGCGGCCGCAAGGTGGCCCTCGAGATCTTCGTCGACAAGGGCAACCTCGATCGCGCCGGTTTTGCCATGGAGAGCCTCATCAACTCCATGCGCTGGGACGAGCAGCGTTTCGGCCTCGAGTATGATCTCGACATCTACATGATCGTTGCGGTGGACTTCTTCAACATGGGCGCCATGGAGAACAAGGGGCTCAACATCTTCAACTCCAAGTTCGTGCTGGCCAATCCGGCCACCGCTACCGATGGCGACTACCACGGTATCGAACGGGTGATCGGTCACGAATATTTTCACAACTGGACCGGCAACCGCGTCACCTGTCGAGACTGGTTCCAGCTCAGCCTGAAAGAGGGGCTGACGGTATTCCGGGATCAGGAGTTCTCCTCCGATCTGGGCTCCCGTGGCGTCAACCGCATCAACAACGTGCGTACCGTGCGCGGCCCGCAGTTTGCGGAAGATGCCGGCCCCATGGCACACCCGATCCGCCCGGATGTGGTGATCGAGATGAACAACTTCTACACCCTGACCGTCTATGAGAAGGGGTCGGAAGTGATCCGCATGATGCACACCCTGCTGGGGGAAGATTCCTTCCAGGCCGGTATGCGTCTCTACTTCGAGCGTCACGACGGCTCGGCCGCTACTTGCGATGATTTCGTGCAGGCGATGGAGGATGCTTCCGGTGTCGATCTTGGCCGTTTCCGCCGCTGGTACAGCCAGTCAGGCACCCCCGAGTTGACCGTCACCGACGAGTACGATGCCGCCAGCGGTATCTATCGCCTCCATGTGAGCCAGCACACCCCGCCGACTCAGGATCAGCCGCAGAAGCTGCCGCTGCATATCCCCTTCGATATCGAGCTCTATGACGAGCAAGGTGCCGTCATCGCGCTGCAATATCAGGGCAAGGCCATCGGCAACGTGCTCGATGTGCTCGAAGCGGAGCAGACCTTCGAATTCGATCAGGTGCCGGTCAAGCCGGTTCCCTCCCTGCTGCGGGACTTCTCCGCGCCGGTCAAGCTGTACTATGACTACAGCGATGAAGCGCTCGCCTTCCTGATGCGCTTTGCTCGCAACGAGTTTGCCCGCTGGGATGCCGCCCAGATGCTGATCAACAAAGCGGTCATCGACGGGGTGGCGCGGGTGCAACACGGGCAGGGGGTTGAGCTCTCCCAAACCCTGCTGGCCGCCTTCGTCGCCATTTTGGACGACAGCGAGCTGGATTTGGCCCTCAAGGCGGAGATCCTGGCGCTGCCAGGTGAAGCGACCCTAGCCGAGCTGTTCGAGGTGGCCGATATCGATGCCATCCATCAGGTGCGCGACGCGATCCACACCCGTCTTGCCGAGGCCTTTGGCGCGCGCTTGGCGGCTACCTATCAGAGCCTGCGTCTGAGCGGCTATCAGGTGGTGCACGCCGATATGGCCAAGCGGGCCCTCAAAGGGGTGGTGCTCGGCTATCTGGCTGCGCTGGATGCGGAGCATGCCGATGCGCTGGTGCGCGAGCAGTACGCAACCGCCGACAACATGACCGACACCCTGGCGGCGTTGCAGGTGGCCAACGGCTATCTGCTGCCATGCCGCGCTGCGCTGCTGGCCGACTTCGAGGGCAAGTGGGCCAAGGATGGACTGGTGCTGGACAACTGGCTGCGGCTGATTGGCAGCAAGCCGGCTGCCGATGTGCTCGGCGAAGTGAAGCAGGCAATGAATCATCCTACCTTCAGCATTCGCAACCCGAACCGGCTGCGGGCGCTGATCGGCAGCTTCGCCATGAGCAATCAGGTGCAGTTCCATGCGGTGGATGGCAGCGGTTACCGCTTCCTGACCGATCTGCTGATCGAGCTCAACGAGGTCAATCCACAGGTGGCCTCCCGCCTCATCACTCCGCTTATCCAGTTCAAGCGACTGGATGAGGTGCGCAAGGCGCTGATCCGCGCCGAGCTGACCCGTCTTGCCAACCTTGAGGGGCTGGCACGGGATCTGTTCGAGAAGGTCAGCAAGGCGCTGCAGCAGTAAGTGTCGATGGGGCAGGAGCGTTACGCTCCTGCCCCATTGTGTGATTTGTCGTGTGATCAGGAGCAAGCGTGAAGCAGTTTACTTTTCGGCTCTCATTGAATAGCGATGAGGTGATGCTGATGTATCAGGGCCACGTCAGACGGCTGGTGGTGCGTAGCGAACAGGGATTGACCCTGGAACTTGGTATAGAAAAAATACGGCCCTTTGTCGCCATCAATGGTGTGCATGGCTACTTTCGGCTGAAAACCCAGGACGATTACCGCTTTATCAGTCTCGAACGCATAAATTAACAAAAATCGAACAGATTACCGACTGTTTATCTGCTTTGCGTCACTATCTATCCGGTAAACTGGCACAAAGGTAGTGGGAATTTCTGTATTTTTGGTTATTTGCAAAATTTCTCACAGTTTAAGCCGTGATCTGTACCTTGTTTTTAACATCTCGTTAGCACCTTTCCTCGCCTTCCCTTATCCAAGCCATTACACTTCGCAACAACTCTGCACCAGCGGGTAACCAGGGTGGTTGCCTCTGCGTCGGTGGTTAATGTCGTCCGATAAGGAATATAAAAATGGCATTGAAAGACGCCCCTACCTCAGTTCTGCTCGAAAACGTTCTCAGCCTGATCCATCAGAAGTTGCCCAAAAACAGCGCCTCTCTGGTCGAGCGCTTCGTTGCCAAGTTCTACGGCAACATGGCGAGCTCCGACCTGCACGATCGCAATGACAGCGATCTCTACGGCGCGGCCCTGAGCCTGTGGAATGCCCTCAATCAGCGCACCGGCACCGATCCCTACATCCGGGTCTACAATCCCGAGCTGACCCGTCACGGCTGGCAATCGCCCCATACCATCGTCGAGGTGATCCTGCAGGACTCGCCCTTCCTGGTGGACTCCATCCGGATGGCGCTCAAGCGACTCAATATCACCGCCCACATGATGCTGCACCAACCGCTGCACCTCATTCGTGGAGCGGATGGAAAGATTGATGCCATTCTGGAACTCGACAACACCGACGGGCAGACCTCGGTTGAAACGGCATTCCTTATCGAGATCGATCACCTCACCAGCGAGGAGCAGATGGCCGCGCTGGCTGCCGAGCTCAACTCCGTGGCTGGTGAAGTAGCGCTGGCAGTCGGCGACTGGCAGCCCATGCTAGCCAAGCTCAATGAGATCATCGACGAGCTTCCCAAACGCAAGAGTCCGGCCAGCAAGGAGGAGGTGGCCTCCTGCGTTGCCTTCCTCAAATGGGTAGCTGCCCACAACTTCACCCTGATGGGTTATCGTCGCTACGACGTCAAAGCGGTGGAGGGGGATCACGAGATCCTGCCGCAGGCCAGCTCCAGCCTGGGGCTGATGAAGAACTCCATCAAGGAGGTGGGCCAGCGCCTTGGCAACATGCCAGCCAGCGCACGTCACGCCGCTCTGAGTTCTGACCTGCTGATCCTCACCAAATCCAACAGCAAGTCCCGGGTGCACCGTCCGGCTTATGTGGATTACATCGGCATCAAGCGCTTTGACGAGCATGGCAAGGTGATCGGGGAAGATCGCTTCATAGGTCTTTACGCCTCTTCCATCTACAACACCAGCGCGACCCAGATCCCGCTCATCAGCCATCGTCTCGAACGCATCATGGCTGCCTCCGGTCACGAGAAGGGCTCCCACGCCTACAAGGCGCTGCTGAACGTGCTGGAAACCTATCCCCGTGACGAGCTGATCCAGGCCCGTGAAGAGGAGCTGCTGGCCACCGGTCTGGGCGTACTGGAGATGCAGGAGCGGGACATGCTGCGGCTGTTCGTGCGCCGCGATGTGTACGGCCGTTTCTTCTCCTGCATGGTCTATGTCACCAAGGAGCGCTACAACACGGCGCTGCGGATAAAGACCCAGCAAATTTTGCAGAAATATTTTGGCAGTAATGAAGAGGTGGAGTTCAACGTCTACTTCACCGAAGGCGTGCTGGCGCGGACCCACTACATAGTGCGGGTCAACAACAACAACGTGGATGTGGATGTGAACGAAGTACAGAACAACCTGATTGAAGCGGCCCGCAGCTGGGACGACAGACTCGACTCCGTGCTGCTCTCTCACTATGGCGAGGCCCGTGGCAACGAGCTGCGCCGCCGTTTCAGCACCGCATTCCCCCGTGCTTACAAGGAGGATGTGTTGCCTGGCTCGGCCGTGGCCGACATCATGGCGCTCGATAACCTGAGCGAAGCCGAGCCACTCGGCATGCTGTTCTACCGCGCGCAGGAGGAGGAGAACGATCGTCGGGTACGGCTCAAGTTGTTCCATCGCACCGAGCCCATTCACCTCTCCGATGTACTGCCGATGCTGGAAAACATGGGACTGCGGGTGATCGGTGAGACCCCGTATCAGGTACGCACTCCGGGTGGCGATCTGTTCTGGATCCTCGACTTCTCCATGTTGCTGCACGGCGAGCAGCCCTTTGATCTGGCCCAGAGTCAGCAACGCTTCCAGCAAGCCTTTGCCGCCATCTGGAACAAGCAGCTGGAAGATGACGGCTTCAACCGGCTGGTATTGGGGGCGGGTCTCACCGGCCGCCAGGTGTCGGTGCTGCGCGCCTATGCCAAATACATGCGTCAGACCGGCGTCTCTTTTAGCCAGTCCTATATTGAAGAGACCCTGACCCGTTATCCGGAGATTGCTCAGCTGCTGTTCACCTTGTTTGAACAGCGCCTGGATCCGGCCGGCAAGCAGGACGTCAAGGTACAGGCCAAGTTGCACGAGCAGCTTGCCACCAAGCTGGATCAGGTGGCCAACCTGGACGACGATCGCATTATTCGCCGCTATGTGGAGATGATCGACGCTACCCTGCGTACCAACTACTACCAGCTGGACAAGGCGGGCAACATCAAGCCCTACATCTCCTTCAAACTGGCTCCCTCCACTATCACCGACATGCCGCTGCCGCTGCCGAAATTCGAGATCTTCGTCTACTCGCCGCGAGTGGAAGGGGTACATCTGCGCTGGGGCAAAGTAGCTCGTGGCGGTCTGCGCTGGTCAGATCGCAAAGAGGACTTCCGCACCGAAGTACTGGGTCTGGTGAAAGCCCAGCAGGTCAAGAACACCGTCATTGTGCCAGTGGGGGCCAAGGGCGGTTTCTACTGCAAACAGATGCCGGTGGGGGCAACCCGCGCCGTCATTCAGGAGGAGGGAAAGGCCTGTTATCGCCTGTTTATTCGCGGTCTGCTCGATGTGACTGACAACATCATCGGCGGCGAGGTGATCCCGCCCAAATCCGTGGTGCGTCACGACGAGGATGACTACTACCTGGTGGTGGCCGCCGACAAGGGCACGGCTACCTTCTCCGACATCGCCAACGAAATAAGCCTCGAATATGGCCATTGGCTGGGCGACGCGTTTGCCTCCGGTGGCTCGGTCGGTTACGACCACAAGAAGATGGGCATCACCGCCCGTGGCGCCTGGGAGTCGGTCAAACGGCATTTTCGTGAAATTGGCGTCAACTGCCAGACCACCGATTTTACCTGCGTCGGGATCGGCGACATGGCGGGAGACGTGTTCGGCAACGGCATGCTGCTCTCCGAGCACACCCGGCTGGTGGGCGCGTTCAACCACATGCACATCTTTGTTGACCCCGCTCCGGATGCGGCCAAGAGTTTTGTCGAGCGCCAGCGCCTGTTCGATCTGCCGGGCTCCAGCTGGGATGACTACAACCGCGAGCTGATATCACAGGGGGGCGGCATCTTCCTGCGCTCGGCCAAGTCCATCAAGCTGAGCCCGGAAATACAAACCCTGCTCGGTACCGACAAGGCTAGCATGGCGCCAAACGAGCTGATCAAGGCGCTGCTCTGCCTCAATGTCGATCTGCTGTGGAACGGCGGCATCGGCACCTATGTGAAGAGCGCTCGCGAGAGCGATGGGGAAGTTGGGGATCGCAGCAACGACGCACTGCGAGTCAACGGCCGCGATCTGCGGGCCCGTATCGTGGGTGAGGGGGGCAACCTCGGCTTTACCCAGCTCGGTCGGGTGGAGTACGCCAGTCAGGGCGGTCGCATCAACACCGATTTTACCGACAACGTCGGCGGTGTGGATTGCTCCGACAACGAGGTGAACATCAAGATCCTGCTGAACCAGTTGGTTGCGGTAGGGGATCTGACCCTCAAGCAACGTAACCAGATGCTCTACGAGATGACCGACGACGTGGCGCAGATCGTGATCACCAATGCCTATCGCCAGTCCCAGTCCATATCGGTCACCAGCTTCCGCGGTTCTGAACAACTTAAAGAGCAGCAGCGCTTCATTCAGGGGCTGGAGCGGGAAGGCAAGCTCGATCGTGCACTGGAGTTCCTGCCATCCGATGAGGAGCTCTCCGAGCGGATGGCGGCAGGGCAGGGGCTGACCCGCCCCGAACTGGCGGTGTTGGTGGCGTACGGCAAGATGGTACTGAAAGAGCAGCTCAACTGCCCGGAAGTGACCGACGAGCCCTTCCTCGCCAACATGCTGGTCACCAGCTTCCCGGCCAAGGTACAGCAGCAGTTTGGTGCCCAGCTGGCCGATCACCCGCTACGCGGCGAGATCATCGCTACCCGGGTTGCCAACATGCTGGTTAACGACATGGGGCTCAACTTCGCCAGCCGGATGAAGGACGAAACCGGTGCCTCGGTCGCCGAAGTGGCCTGCTGCTTTGCCATGGCCCGCGAAGTGTTTGGCATGAACCAGCTGTGGCGCGATATCGAAGGGTGCGACAACCTGGTGGATGCCCAGACTCAGCTCGAGCTGATGTTCTACAGCCGCCGGATCGTGCGCCGTGCCACCCGCTGGTTCCTGCGCGCCCGCAATCGCAGCTGGAGCATCAGCGAGAACATCGCCTTCTTCCGTCCGGCGTTCGAAACCCTCGGTCAACACCTCTACGAGGTCATGGATGAGAGCGAAGTGGCCGAGCATCGTCAGGCTGTAGCCAAGTGGATGGAGAAACAGGTGCCGGAGGCCATTGCCCGTCAGGTAGCCCATATGAGCAGCCTCTTCTCCAGCCTGGATCTGGCGCAGATTGCCGCGGAGCACAAGACCGATATCCTGCGCGCCGCCAATGTCTACTATCGCCTCGGTGCCAAACTGGATCTGCACTGGTTCCTCGACCAGATCAACCATCAGCCGGTCGGCAACCACTGGCAGGCGATGGCGCGAGCCTCCTTCCGCGAAGATCTGGACTGGCAGCAACGCAGTCTCACTTCTGTGGTACTGGAAGGGTGCAAAGGAGAGGGAGAATGCGCTACCATACTGGCCAACTGGATTTCGGAGCATGAGCAACTCTTGTCCCGTTGGACCCATATGTTGGCCGACTTCAAGACCACCAGCACTCACGAGTTCGCCAAGTTCTCGGTGGCCTTGCGAGAGTTGAACCTGCTCCAGTTGAATTGTCGGGCACTTTAATTACCAGATTAAGGCATGGCACCGACATTACACCCAAAGCCCCGGCCAGTTGCCGGGGCTTTCTTTAAGGAGCAAAGATGTTGTACCCCATCGCCAGGCATTTCCTGTTCAAGCTCAATCCGGAACAGGCTCACGATCTCTCCATGAAATATTTGCCCCGCCTTCTCGGTACGCCACTCGATTGTTTCTTCCGCCAGAATTTGCCGAAACGCCCCGTCACTGTCATGGGGCTTTCTTTTGCCAATCCGGTGGGATTGGCGGCCGGTCTGGATAAAGATGGTGAGTGCATTGACGCGCTGGGCGCCATGGGATTTGGCTTTATCGAGGTCGGTACCGTCACCCCCAGACCCCAGAGTGGCAATGACAAGCCCCGCTTGTTCCGGGTTATTCCGGCAGAGGGGATCATCAACCGGATGGGATTCAACAACAAGGGGGTGGATCATCTGGTGACCAAGGTAAAAGAGGCCAAATATCAGGGGGTCATCGGCATTAATATCGGCAAGAACAAAGACACTCCCATCGAGCAGGGCAAGGATGATTACCTGATCTGCATGGACAAGGTTTATGATCATGCCGGTTATATTGCCGTCAATATCTCTTCCCCCAACACCCCGGGGTTGCGTTCGCTGCAATATGGCGAGGCGCTGGATGAGTTGCTGGCCGCCCTCAAGGTGCGTCAGCAAGAGCTGGCCGCCCAATATAAAAAGTACGTGCCGCTGGCGGTTAAAATTGCCCCGGATTTAAGCCTTGAAGAAATAGATCAGGTGGCCGCTTCGTTGGTACGGAATGGTATTGATGGGGTTATCGCCACCAATACCACCCTCGAGCGTGAAATGATTTATGACATGCCCCACGCCGGTGAAGCGGGTGGCCTGAGTGGTCGTCCGCTACAGCACAAGAGTACCGAGGTGATCCGTCATCTGGCCAAGGCGCTCAATGGTGCTCTGCCAATTATCGGGGTGGGTGGTATTGATAGTGCCATGGCTGCCCGTGAAAAGCTGGCTGCCGGTGCCAGTCTGGTACAAATTTATAGCGGCTTTATTTATAAAGGGCCGGGGCTGGTCAAAGAGATTGTGACCAATATTTAAGAAATAGATGGAGGAGCCCTTTATTTGACGTTGCTGATTTCCTGCATATGGAATAAAGTCAACTGGTAATTATCAAGTAAGGGCTCCAACATGTTTATTCAACCGACCGATAGCTGGCAATGGCACTATGATGCCCAGAATGACCGTCTGATGTTGGACCTGTCTGATAACATGTTATTTGCGACCGAGTATAAAGGGCGACAATTGGTGCCCAGCTCGTTTGCGACCCAACCTTTTTGTGTCGATGATGCAGCCCTCTATTATCAATTGATGGATAAAGCAGCCGAACTCGAGTGGAGTATTCCCCATCAGGTACAGCTGGTGCTTAATGCCATCGCGGTCAGTCGTTTTTATAAACCCCTGATGCCGCAAAGCTGGTTTTTTAGTGAACAGCATCCGCAAGTGCTCCCGCAAAATGGTGATCTGGTCTTGATGAATACACCCCATGGCAACGGTGAATTTATGGTCATTGAGGCTGGGGAGCAGGCCAGCGTCTGTTTGAACCTCACTGCCGAGCTGGTATTGACCACCAGTAAAACCTTGCCGCGTTTCGGGGTGATCAAGGTGATGAATAACCGGATGAAACCGCGTATTACCGTGACCGAGCAATACCGTAAGGTCAGTTGATATAATTTCATCAATCGTTTCATCTCTGTTATTACACCGCGTCTCTTTTACTGTTTTCACCTCTGTAGCATCTCGTTTCTGATATCTCATTGAACCGCGAACATCTTGCCTATTCTCATTGATGGTTATGATTCAGCCTCTCCTGAGGCTTGTTACACTCACTTGCACCTTGTGTTTTGACCCACGCAGTGTCTTGGCCTTCCGTGCTGCAAGTATGGAGCCTCCCTCTTGTTTCTTTCCGCTGGCGTAGTGCCTCCACCTCAGTATCAACACATCACTCACTGAAGCGATTTTCTTCATACGACATTTTATGCTTGAAACGAGAGCTATTCTCACTTACATTTTGTTATAACATAACAAAATGGAGTTGCCATGAAGCCTCATATTCACCCGGATTATCGTTTGGTGCTGTTCCATGACACGGCAGCAGATGCCTTTTTCCTGGTCGGGTCAACCATCAAGAGCGATCGCCGCTATACGTGGCAAGACGGGAAGGAGTATCCCTATGTGTCGCTCGATGTTTCCAGCCAGTCGCACTCGTTCTATACCGGCAAGCAGAAGCAGGTATCGAGTGAGGGGAGTGTGGCCCGTTTCAACAAGCGCTTTGGCGCATTTTCAAGCAAGAAGGAGTCCTGAATGCAGGTCGTCTGTTCACTCAAATCCGCACGGGCACGTCATCCCGATTGTCAGTTGGTGCGCCGTCGGGGCAAATTGTTCGTCATTTGCAAAAGCAATCCCCGTTTCAAGGCTCGTATGAAGTGATCCGCTAAATGATGTCTGGCCCCATGATCTCCCCATCGGGTAGTCATGGGGTCTTTTACCTTTATTCGCCACCTATCAATCTGTTTCCATCCTGCTGTTTGCGCCGACTTTTGCATGCTCCAGCCCGCCTGATGAGGTATAATGCGGCACTATTTTTATGGGTTCCCCGTGAGCGTGATGAAAGAATTTTTTGCAACCTGCCCCAAGGGGCTGGAAAACCTGTTGGCCGATGAGCTGACCAATCTTGGCGCAGAGCAGGTTCGTGAGACCGTGGCTGGCGTCCATTTCAAAGGCGAACTGGCGATTGGCTACAAGGCCTGTCTGTGGAGCCGTTTTGCCTCCCGCATCGTGCTGGTGCTCTCCGAATTCCAGATGAACGACGATCTGGATCTCTATCTGGGCGCCCACACCATACCCTGGGAAGAGCACTTTTCCGGCACCTCTACCATCGCGGTGGACTTTACCGGTACCAACCCTGCCATTCGCAATACCCAATATGGCGCGCTGAAGATCAAGGATGCCATCGTCGACCGCTTCACCAAGCGCGGTCACGTGCGTCCTGACGTGGACAAGAAGTCGCCGGATATTCGCATCATGGCGCACCTGGGCAAGGGCAAGGCCAATATCACGCTGGACTTGTCAGGCCCGGCGCTACACCAGCGTTTCTATCGTCAGGGCACAGGTGAAGCACCGCTCAAAGAGAACCTGGCCTGCGCCATGATTACCCGTAGCGGCTGGGCCGGTGAGCCCATGATGGACCCCATGTGTGGTTCCGGTACCTTGCTGATTGAAGCGGCCTTTATCGCCGCCGACATGGCACCGGCGCTGCGCCGCGAGCGCTTCGGGTTCGATCGCTGGCTGCAGCACGATAGCGAGCTGTGGCAAAGCCTGATGATGGAAGCGCAAGTACGCGCCAAACGTGGCATGCAGCGTTGCGAAGTCAAACTGTTTGGTTGTGATGCCGACCAGCGTGTGCTGCTCAAAGCCCGTGATAACGCCAAAGCAGCCGGTGTGGCCCATCTCATCACCTTCAGGCAGGCCGACGTCACCAAGCTGGAAAACCCGCTGCCGATGTCTGCCGCTGTTGAAGGGGAAGAAGGTCAAGGGGAGGCCCGTCAGGTCGGTATGCTCATCTCCAACCCGCCTTATGGCGAGCGTCTTGGCGAGTTCCCGGCGCTGCTGGAAGTGCATCAGGCCCTCGGTGATGCTCTGCGTCGCAGCTTCCAGGGGTGGAGAGTCTCCATTCTGTCCGCATCCCCCGAGCTGCTTAGCTGTCTGCGCCTGCGCGCCGACAAGCAATATCGCCTGTTCAACGGTGCCCTCGAGTGTCAGCTGCGCAACTACCAGATTGCACTGGACTCCGTGGCCTCCCAAAAAGAGGTGGCACAGGACTTTGCCAACCGTCTGCGCAAGAATCTGAAAACCCTCGAGAAATGGGCCAACAAAGAGGGCATCGATTGCTATCGCATCTACGATGCCGACTTGCCGGAATACAACGCCGCCATCGACCGTTATCAGGACTATCTTGTGGTGCAGGAGTATGCCGCGCCCAAGGACATCCCCGCCCAGAAGACCCGTCAGCGTCTGCTCGACATGGTGCAGGCCGCCATCAAGGTGACCGGGATGGATGGCGAGAAGGTGATCCTGAAGGTGCGTGAGCGTCAGGAAGGGAAACAGCAATATCAGAAGCTCTCCGAAGAGCAGCACCGGATGGAAGTGCAGGAGTACGGTGCCCGTCTGTGGGTCAACCTCTATGACTATCTGGATACCGGTCTGTTCCTCGATCACCGTCAGACTCGCCGTATGCTGGGTCAGATGGCCAAGGGCAAGCGCTTCCTGAACCTGTTTGCCTACACCGGCAGTGCCACCGTGCACGCAGGTCTTGGCGGTGCCAGCGAGACCACCACGGTGGATATGTCGCGCACCTACCTGAACTGGGCGCAGGACAACATGCGTCTCAACTCGCTGGTGGGCCGTCAGCACAAGTTTGTCCAGGCAGATTGCCTGAAGTGGTTGTCTGAAGCCGATGAGCAGTACGACCTCATCTTCATCGATCCGCCCACCTTCTCCAACTCCAAGCGGATGGACGAGAGCTTCGACGTACAGCGCGATCACCTGCTGCTGATGCAGCACCTGAAGCGCCTGCTGGCGGCGGACGGCACTCTGGTCTTCTCCAACAACAAGCGTCACTTCAAGATGGATCTGGCCGGTCTCGAGGCCACTGGTCTCAAGGCCCAGAACATCACCCAGAAGACGCGACCGAAGGATTTCGAACGTAACCAGCACATCCACAACTGCTGGATCATCACCCATGCGCCGGAGCAAGGCGAGGTGTGATGCTGACCCTGTTTCATACCGACGGTTGCCACCTGTGCGAACAGGCGTGGGCGCTGGTGGAGGCGGCTGGCCTTGCCACTACCACCCGCCAGTGCGACATCATGGATGATGAGCAGTGGCTTGCCGCCTATCGGGTGCGCATTCCGGTGCTGCGTGACGAGGCGGGCCGCGAGCTCGGCTGGCCCTTCACGCTGGTGGAGCTCAAGGGCTGGGCCGCCCGTCAGGGGTGAGAGTGATTTGACGATAAAACGGGGGCAGACCCAGTCTGCTGCCCGTTTTTTTCATATGAAATAAGGAACACACATGGCTCTTTTAACATTGCACGGCGCATGTCTGTCGTTCAGTGATTTCCCGCTGCTCGACAATGCCGAATTGACCATCGAGCGGGGCGAGCGCCTCTGTCTGGTTGGCCGCAACGGGGCGGGCAAGTCCACTCTGATGAAGGTCATTGCCAGCGAATTGCCGCTGGACGACGGGCGTCTGGTGCTGCAACAAGATTTGAAAGTGACCCGCCTTGAGCAGGATCCGCCGGCTTCCAGCGAGCTGACGGTGTTTGACTATGCCGCCGAAGGGCTGGCGGGGGTGGGGGAGCTGCTCAAGCAGTACCACCACATCTCCATGGAGCTGGCGAGCGATCCGTCAGATGCCAATATTCGCAAGATGAGCGAATTGCAAGAGCAGCTCGATTATCAGAACGGCTGGCAGTTCGAGACCCGTATCAGTCAGGTGTTGACCCTGCTGGGGCTGGATCCTGACGTGACCCTCGATAGCCTCTCCGGTGGCTGGCTGCGCAAAGTGGCGCTGGCCCGTGCGCTGGCTTGCGATCCCGACTTGTTGCTGCTCGATGAGCCGACCAACCACCTGGATATCGAAGCCATCAACTGGCTGGAAGATTTCCTCAAGGATTTTCGCGGCGCCATCGTCTTTATCTCTCACGATCGGGAGTTCATCCACAAGCTGGCAACCCGGATCATCGATCTCGATCGCGGCGCCATCACCTCCTGGCCGGGCAACTACGACGAGTATCTGCAGGGGAAAGAGGAGTGGCTGCGGGTCGAAGAGCTGAAAAATGCCGAATTCGACCGCAAGCTGGCCCAGGAAGAGGTCTGGGTTCGGCAGGGTATCAAGGCTCGCCGTACCCGTAACGAAGGCCGGGTGCGCGCCCTTGAAGCGATGCGGATGGAGCGCTCCCAGCGCCGCGAGCTGCAGGGCAAGGCCAAGCTGCAACTGGACGAGGTCAATCGCTCCGGCAAGCTGGTGTTCGAGACCGAAGGGCTGGGGTTGGACTTTGGCGATCGCACCCTGTTCAAGGAGCTCAATCTGCAAGTGCTGCGTGGCGACAAGATTGCGTTGGTCGGCCCCAATGGCTGCGGCAAATCGACCCTGATCAAGCTGTTGCTGGGGCAGCTTGAGCCGACCCGTGGCACCGTCAAGGGGGGCACCAATCTGGAGGTTGCCTACTTCGATCAGTACCGCGAGCAGCTCGATCCCGAGCAGACGGTGGTGGACAACGTCGGGGAGGGCAAGCAGGAGGTGATGGTGCGCGGCCGCTCCCGTCACATTCTTGGTTACCTGCAGGACTTTCTGTTCGAGCCCAAGCGGGCCCGTACCCCGGTCAAGGCGCTCTCCGGTGGCGAGAAGAACCGGCTGCTGCTGGCAAAGCTGTTCCTTAAACCCAGCAACCTACTGATCCTAGATGAACCGACCAACGATCTGGATGTGGAAACCCTGGAGCTGCTGGAAGAGCTGCTTTCCGACTATCCCGGCACCCTGCTGCTGGTGAGTCACGATCGTCGCTTCATCGACAACACAGTGACCGGCTGCTGGCTGTTTGAAGGGGATGGCCGCATCAGCGATTACGTGGGTGGTTACGCCGACATGATGGCGACCCGCGAACAGCAGAACGCTCAACAACAGGCCAAGAGTGCACCGGTCAAGGCCCCGGAGCCGGTCGTTGCCGCCGCGCCAGAAGCGCCGAAGAAGAGCAAGAAGCTCTCCTACAAGCTGCAGCTTGAACTGGAAGGGTTGCCTGCTCGTCTTGAGCAGCTGGAAGCCGAGCTGGATGCGCTGCAAAGCGAGATCAACCAGCCAGGGTTCTTCTCGCTGCCGGCAGATAAAACCCAGCCGAAACTGGATGCGCTCAATGCCGCTGAAGCCGCGCTGGAGCAGGCATTTGCTCGCTGGGAAGAGCTGGAAGGACTCAAAAATCAGGAGTAAGCTCCCTGTAATTAAAACTTAATCCAGTTCAGTGCCTTGTGTCACATAGCCCGGTTAGGGTGGAAGTTTTTGTTTGACCGAGTGCGTTCGCAGGAGTAAAGATGAAAGCGACCGATGCAGAATTGGTCGCTTTTTTTTTCCACGAAGAGGGTCGTAGATGATGAAGAGACAGAAGCGGGACCGTCTGGAAAGAGCTCGTGCTCGTGGTTATCAGGCTGGCGTGGTCGGCAAACAGAAAGAAGCGTGTCCGTATCAATGCCTGGATGCCCGAGGGCATTGGCTTGGTGGTTGGCGTGACGCCATGGAAGGGCGGGGCTCAGGCCTCTTCATGAAGTAGCTGCTACTTCATCACTCATTACAAAAGGAAAGGGGCCGTTGTGGCCCCTTTGCGTTAATGCTGTTTTACTACCAATCAGAGAGATCAGAATGCGGTGGTATCTTTGAACAGGCCCACTTTCAGGTCGGTGGCGCTGTAGATCGGACGGCCGTCGACTTCGACCACACCATCAGCAATCCCCATCACCAGCTTGCGGTTGATGACGCGCTTGAAGGTGATCTTGTAGGTCACTTTCTTGGCAGTCGGCAGGATCTGGCCGGTGAATTTCACTTCGCCCACGCCCAGAGCACGACCCTTGCCGGGGCCACCTTTCCAGCCAAGGAAGAAGCCAACCAGCTGCCACATGGCGTCCAGACCGAGACAGCCAGGCATCACAGGGTCACCCGGGAAGTGGCAATCGAAGAACCAGAGATCCGGAGTAATGTCGAGCTCAGCCAGGATCTCGCCCTTGCCGTGTTCGCCGCCGTTGTCATTGATCTTGACGATGCGGTCCATCATCAACATGTTGGGGGCAGGCAGCTGACTGTTACCCTCACCAAACAGTTCGCCACGGCTGCAAGCCAGCAGCTCTTCACGGGTAAAAGAGTTCTTGCCCTGCTCGCACAGGGAAAGGCGGGCTTCCATGGTGGTATTGTCTACGGTCACGCGGTATTTCCTTCAAATGGGTCAAAGCTGGGCCAATTTAGCTTACAGTTGTTCGCTAAACAACTCCGATCACTTCATCAGCGGCCAAACAGGCGCCCCAGCAGGGATTGCAGCAGTCCGACTTTGGCAGTGGAGCCGTTCAACTCGTCCAACCGCTCCTGAATACGGCCAAACAGGGTATCGGGCATATCAGGCTCACCGGCGACACAGCCAGTCAGCAACTCGATGGCCTCTTCCACATGATCCACCGGGTGGATGTGGAACTGGCCTGCTTCAACCGCTGCAATCACCTCGTCAGAGAGGTTCAGCTGCTGGATGTTGGTGCCCGGCAAAATGATCCCTTGCTTGCCGGTGATGCCGTGGATTTTGCACACCCGGAAGAAGCCTTCAATCTTCTCGTTCACGCCACCAACGGCCTGCACATTGCCAAACTGATCGACCGCACCGGTCACGGCGAAGTGCTGATAGATAGGCTGGCGGGCGAGGGCAGAGAGCAGGGCACACAAGCCGGTCAGGGAGGCGCTGTCGCCATCAATTTCGTGGTAAGACTGCTCGAACACCAGATTGGCCGACAGGGGGGAGGGGTTCTCTGCACCAAATTTGTTGGAGAGATAGCCGTGGATAATCATCATCGCCTTGGCGTGGATATGACCGGCCAGCTCCGCTTTGCGCTCGATATCCGCCACATCGCCATCACCAAGGTGTACGGTCGCGGTGAGGCGCACCGGCTCGCCGAAGTCATAAGGGTGACCGGAGACCTGAATGACAGACAGGCCGTTGATCTGGCCAATCTCTTCGCCGTCGGTTTGCAGCAGGATCTGGCCGTCGATAACCCCCTGATCGGACTGCTCAACCAGATAGTTGAGGCGGTAATCCTGCTCCTCCAGTGCGCCGCGGATATGCTCGTCGGTGACCACATCAGATTCCAGCTCCCGGGCCAGACTGTCAGCCATCCGCATGATGGCGGAGAGTTGCACTTCGGAGAGCGACAGCCACTCCTGATGGTCACAGAGGCGGCTGGCATGACGACAAAGGGCGGCGAGGGCGGCTGGCGTGAAGTCCAGCAGGCTCCAGCGCTGGCGCAGCCAGGCCAGGTACTGCAGAAATTCCTGCAGATCCTCTTCAATATTGACCTCTGACACCAGATCCGCGCGCAGGAAGATGCGTTCGGACATATCCCGATCCAGCATCTGGAACTCGGCCACGTCCAGTCGGTCACCAACCAGGATCAGCTTGAGCTTGATGGGGGTCGCTTCAGGCGCGAAGAAGGGGGTCAGAGTTTTCCCTTCCTGATAGGCGTTCCAGTCCAGCTCGCCTTTTTGCATGGCATTTTTCAGTTTGAACCAGAGGTGAGGCTGGTCGAGCAGCTCATCCAGTTGCAAGATGAGGTAACCGCCATTGGCTTCGCGCAGCAAGCCAGGCTCCAACAGGTGCTGATTGGCATAGACAGAGCCTTGTTCTGTCTGGTAATTGATGGAGCCAAACAGGGTATCCCAGTTGAGATCGCGGCCATAAATCACCGGCGCTTCCTGCGCTTCGTGGTGGATCAGCAGGTTGATCAGAATGGGGTGCTGGAACTCCAGACCCAATGCCACGTGAGCCGCCAGATCGGAGAGGAAATCATCGATTTTCGGATCATTGTTCTGCTTGCGCATGATGCGGGTCACGATACGTTCGGCATCGAGATGGTGGCTCAACAGCTTGAGCAGCTCGCCAACCATTTCGCAAAACTCGACGCCGGTGCCCGGTTGCAGGCGCAGCCAGATAGGTTTGTAGGGGTTGTTCAGATTTTCGGTGTAGCAGAGATCAAACAGGTCACCGTCCTTGCCATTGGAGTCGGCAATCAACGTTTGGCAAACGCCTTCGTAATCTGCGCCGGGGAACCCGTTGAGCAGCATGACCGGACAGTCACCATCAAAACTGGCAAGACGTTTGATGCCGGAAATGGCTCTGGGTTGCAGTGCAGCAAAGGGGATAGGTTCAAGCTCGCTAAGCTTGGGGAACTGTTCAATCGCAAAAGCGGGTTTTAATTGTTCTGATGTTAATTCAGCCACTTAAGACATCCGGTCGAAGATAGGATCAATTGTTGCCATTATACACAGTTCAATAAGTGGTGACAGGAAACAAGATACTTGATTTAACATAATATACATTATGCGCAGTGTTGGTTAAGAGTAAAACAGAGGGGCCGGAAGGCCCCCAATTCAAAATCACGGCAGTCTATAGCGCCACGAGCATTATCACCAAGTTTAAACAATGTTCGGCCATAGCCATATAGTTCCTGATTTTCTTTCAGTTTCAGCAGGATACTTGGGAAGGTCCACTCTACGGGCTTTCCGCCCAGTTCGGGATTGAACCATACGCAGCAGGTATCATTGCTCTCCTCATCATTCAGCGGCTTGACGGTTATCCTATAGCCACCGCCTGAAAGTGTCACAACTTGAGAAGTATTGGAATCTTTGCATTACTACGCCTTGTTACGCTAATAGCTCTAGCTTAATCAGTATCAAAATGACAATACAGCAAGCAATGAACCTTCACAGAATGCCATAAGGCTTCAGACATTTTTCCAGGGCTGACCCGTCGCACCAGATCGGCCAGACTCAGCACGTCCCCTTGGCCATAAGCTCCTCGAGGGTTGCGACCCGAAATGGTGAACGTTCTCCCATATATTTTTTTCTCTCTTCTGGTGTGGGCCTACTCTGTGAGACATGTTGAAGGTCAATTTTAACCTTGGTTTCACAAATTATGCCGATAACCCCATTTATCGGCATCACCATCCTAGTCCTTATCAACGTTGTTTTGCTCTGAGCTATCTGGAGCGGCTCTCACGAACCTGACCCCATTACGCTTATAAATATGAAAGTCAGGATGTTTTCCTTCGTGTATATCTTCAATAAGCCTTTACGAGGGCCTGTCCCCCGCCCAGGAATGGTGTAGGTTTGGTTTTCGCCGTTCTTCCCATCTTGTTACCACGAATATTCTTTGCCACGTGCATCCCCTGTTTGAGCACCATGCTTCATACGGATATTGATGCGGTTCTGGCGAAAAAAGAACTCAATGATAACAACCTTGCCTTGTGAGAGATAATGCCCCTCCCCTTTGGTTTGCGTGAGCATGGTGGGGGTGAGCTGTAGAGATAACAAGATATAGCAATCGCCCCCTCCCATTGGTCGATATTCTGAAACCACAAATGTCGTATTTTGAGACAAGCGTTCACTATTAAAATGCTTGAACAATATGTGTATTGGGCTCCCCTTTTCACAGTGGGCAGCCATTGCACTCACTCCGATTGACAGGGATATATTGTAAAATGACGTGGTTCAAGGTGATGCCATTCCATTTCTTCTCTCTTCGTTATCTCTCACTAGTGTGCTTTTATCGCAATCTGTCGAGCGGTTTTTGCTGTGCACTCTCATGGCGCTCGCTTTGGCTTGTGTGCAGGTATTTGGAGGTAGTGTCGATACTGTCGTGGCCCGCATCAGCTTGTACGTGGGAAAGTGGTCGGCCGTTGAGGTTGATGTCATGAGTGATCCCGGTGTGGCGAATAGCGTGGGGAGAGAGTTGCCGCATTTCGGCACCATCCTGATAAAAGCCATCCAGCTCGGCAAGCTCGGCACCTTTGGTTATCACCGCTTGTATCAGCTCACGCAGCTGACGTATCCCTAAATTGGCATTAAGTTCTCCCTGCTCCCGGCCGTGGGCTGCCGCTTTATGACGGATAAAAAGCGGAGTCTGCTCGTTGGGTGCCGGCAAGGGCGAGAGTCCCAGAAACGTGCGATAACGTTCGAGTGCTTGAAGCAGCGCCTGTGAAACGGCAACAGTGCGGCGCTTGCCCCCCTTGCTACTGGGTATGTAGTAACCCCAGACGCCGGTTTTGCGATCCCGCCTGAACTGCCCCATCACAGGGGTAAAGCCCGGCCGGGCTGCAACCTCAGAGATCCGCAGATAGCAAGCGTACATCAGAATGGTGAGAAAACGGCTGCGCTCGTGCTGCTCCGGATGGTCGTTGGCAAGGGTATCGGCGGCCTGCATCACGTATGACCACTGCAACTCGCTGAAGGCCTGCACCTGATCATCGGCCTCCTGCTGTTGCGGCCGTTTGACCCGCTGCAGTAGCAGAGCGGGATTCCTGTCCATGTACTCCTCCTGGATCAGGAACTGGAAGAAGGCCGACAGGATGGCGAGCTTGGTCTTCATCGCCTGCTCGCTAAGACGGTAGGGCAAGGTGCGGCCCAGTTCCCGCTTGCCCAAAAACGGTCGCCATTGCGGATTGGGCAACCGCTCCCCCCACTCCTTGTCTAGGACAAATTGCGCCACGTTGCGATAGGCGATTAACTCTTCAGGTGGCGACTGACAGTAGTCGAGATAGCGGATCATGATGCGGCGAGTGAGATCTTTCGGGCTGATGGCCGCCTCGCAAAAGCACCAGTGCAAAAAGGTGGTCAGTTCGCTGCGATAGGTTTTGTAGTTGTTTTCGCTGTTGCGCTGCTCCAGCAACCAATCGACCGCCAGCTCGTAAACCAGCCCGGCATCGGGCACATCGTTGAGGCTGAGGTTGGCAAGGTACTGATTGACCTGCGGGTTGCCAGTTTCCAGATAGATAAGACTGTCAAACAGCGGCATGGCCGGCGGCAAGGATAATGGGTGTTGAGTCATGGTGTTGCTTGTTGATGATGAATCGATATGTGCCTGTGAGCCGAGATGATAAAAAAGGGCTCGTGATAGATGAATGCTGCTTCTGCTAGTTTTTGTTCTGTCTCTTGTTATTGCTGATTGAGGTCACCGGGAGCGATCTGGATAACGATCTCTCCACTGTTTGCTCATTATTTCCTCATAGATCTGGCTGGTTTCGCTCAGTTGTGTACGCTATTCAGTTATGCATGGGATATGCATCTTTGTTAAAAAACTCTCGGGATAAATAGCCGTAAAAATGGATTTAAATGCAATTAAAGTGAATGGTGTGAGCTATTTATCCCGAGAAATAGCAGGTCTGTGCAATCAGGCAACCTGTTTGAGTGGCTTCTCCTTGCGCTTGGCCGCTGGAGCCTCTTCTTCCTTCGTGCCTGCCTGAACCTTGCCGCCACGCAGCAGGGTTTGCAGCACATCACGCTGCTCTGCCAGGTAGAATGCCAGACTCTCTTGCTGCTCTGGTGCCAGCTCGATCGGGGCGCCAGCCAACAGAGTCATCAACTCGTCGGCCGTATCCAGCAGCTTGTCATAGGCATCGGCCTCTTTTTTGCTGGCAAAGGTCATTTTTTCCACTCCCCCACGAACAACCACATATTTGATCTCGACAGCCATGATGGCCTCCTCTTGGTGATAATGGATAGAGTATATGTATGGATATACAGTATTGCAAATAGCCTCACCGGAAAAGAGTTCGCCGGGGTTTAGCGACAAAAGCCGCGCTGGATCAAGCTGTCTCAAAGTGTCATTTGACTTCCACGTCAGACTGGTCGGATCATGGCCTTATGACGATCGTACGACACCTGTTTATCCTGCTGATGGTAGAGGTGCTGCTCCTTGGGAGTATCGCCCACTTGGTCGTGGGACTCCCCTGGTTGCTGACCCTGCTGTTTGTGGTGTTTTCCCTGCTTGGGGTGCGCTGCCTGGTGGTGCTCGGTAGCTGGCTGTTTACCCGCTTCTACCCCTCCCCGGCTATCGGCCTTTGGCGCAGGGTGAAGATGATGGCGCAGGAGATGCTGGCCTACCTCTACACCTTCACCTTGTTGCTACCGTTTGAGCCTTTGCTGATGGCACCCGATCGGCTGCGTCCATGCCAGCGCCCCGTATTGCTGGTGCATGGTTACGGTTGCAGTCGCGGGATCTGGCGCACCCAGCGCGCCCAACTGGAGGCCGCAGGCCATGTGGTCGCCACCATTACCCTGATGCCACCATTTGGTCATATCGATGAGATGGTGCCGCTACTGGGCAAGCGAATTGACGATGTGCTCGCGCAAACTGGGGCTGACAAGCTGGTGCTGGTCGGTCACAGTATGGGCGGGCTGGTCTGCCGCGACTATCTGGCTATCCATGGTGGTGACAAGGTAGAGTGCCTGGTCACCCTGGCCACCCCCCATCAGGGCAGTCAGCTTGCCGCCCTTGGGCTTGGGGCCAATGCCCGTGAGATGGAGCCCGGTTCCGGCTGGTTGCAGCGTTTCGCCTCGGTTCCTCTCTGCGTACCCGGCATCTCGGTGCGCACCAGTCACGACAATGTGGTGATGCCGCAGGAGCGGCAACGCTTGGCGGGAATGGAAGATATCGAGTTGCCTGCCATTGGCCATCTCTCTCTGCTCTACTCGCGCCGCACGACTGATCTGCTGCTTTATCTGCTGTCCCGAGTCTGACCCTCCTTAACCGTTCTTCAACTGCTATTCCAAATAAAACAGGGGCCTGATTGCTCAGGCCCCTGTTGATCTCTTTATCCCATCACCCGGTTAGAAGTGTATCCCCTTGATCAGGGTCGAGACGGCAACCTGATCGGCGGTGGCCTTGGATTTGTCGCCATCCTTGGGATCGGCAAAGGTGCGGAAGCTGGTGTTCATGATGACCTGAGCGACACGCGGAGCCAGAGCGTGAACCACCTGACCAAATACCCCGAGGCGTGTGGCCAGTCGCACATGCTTGTTGATGATGGTATCGCACACCAGATCGGCCGCCTCTTCCGGCGTCATCATCGGTACCTGCTCATAGACCTTGGTCGGCGCGACCATCGGCGTTTTCACCAGCGGCATATTGATGATGGAGAAGCTGACCCCTTTATCGGCAAACTCGGAGGCGGCGGTACGCACCCAGGCATCGAGGGCCGATTTGGAGGCAACATAGGCGGAGAAGCGCGGCGCATTGGTCAACACCCCGATGGAGGAGATGTTGATGATGTGCCCTTTTTTCTTCTCAATCATGGTGGGCAGTACCCCCATGATCACCTTGAGCGCACCGAAGTAGTTGAGCTGCATGGTGCGCTCCAGATCGTGGAAGCGATCGAAGGAGTCCTCGATGGAGCGGCGGATGGAGCGGCCGGCATTGTTGACCAGAATATCGACGCCACCGTGATCGGCCACGATGCGAGCGGTGATCTCCTCGGCCTGCGCCAGATTGGAGAGATCCCCCTGATAGATTTCGATGGTCAGCCCCAGCTCGGCAAACTCCGCTTTAGTCTCGGCAATCTTCTGCTCGTCGCGAGCGATGGTAACGACGTTGGCCCCCGCACCCGCCAGCTTGCGCGCGGTTGCACGACCAATGCCGGAGGTGGCTCCGGTCACCAGCACCACCTTGCCTTCTACCCGACCACGCAGGGAGCGATCGATGAAGAGCTCCGGGTCGAGGTGGCGCTCCCAGTAATCCCATAACCGCCAGGCGTAGCTGTGCAGCGGTGGCACTTCGATACCGGTCCCTTTCAGTACCCGCTGGGTTTCGCGACTGTCGAAACGGGTGGGATAGCTGATAAGGCGGAACACATCCTTGGGCAGACCCAGATCGGCGATGGCGGCATCGCGGATGCGGCGCACCGGCGCCATGGTCATCAGCATGGCGGTCAGGTGGCGGGGAATGAAATTAAAGAGAGAGGCGTTGATGCGGATCGCAGGCTCCGGCGCATGGGCGGCGCGGGAGAAGGTGCTCAGCATGTCGCCGACCCGCATCGGGTTGGGGTCGGTCAGGTGGAAGGTCTTGTTCTCCTCGCCCTCCTGATGGGCAATATGCACCATGGCATCGACCACAAAGTTGACAGGCACTATGTTGATGCGCCCGCCCTCAACCCCGATGGCGGGCATCCAGGGCGGCAGCAGGCGACGCAGCTTCTGGATGGTCTTGAAGAAGTAGTAAGGGCCGTCAATCTTGTCCATCTCGCCGGTATTGGAGTCACCTACAACGATCCCCGGTCGGTAGACCCGCCACGGAATAGTGCACTCGTTTCGCACAATCCCTTCCGCTTCGTGCTTGGTCTGGAAGTAAGGCATGTCGAGGTGTTCGGCCTCATCGAACATGTCCTCGCGAAACAGACCGTCAAACAGGCCCGCTGCAGCGATGGAGCTGCAGTGGTGGAACTGCCCCGCCCCCAGCCGCTCGGCAAGTTGAACAGCCTGACGGGTCCCTTCGGTGTTGACCTGCTGCTGGATCCCGGCCTTGGCGTTCAGATCATAGATAGCAGCCAGATGGAAGAAGTGGTCTATCTTGCCGATCAACTGTTCCTGTATCTCGACCGATACCCCCAGCAGCGGTTGCGTCATGTCGCCAAAAACCGGGACTGCGCGCGATTCATCCACATTCCAGAATGCAAATAACTCCGGCAATTTATCCTGATGAGAGGCGCGCATCAGAAAATAGACGATACAGTCGGGATGCTGTTGGAATAACTTTTTGATCAATCGACGCCCGATAAAACCACTACCGCCAGTAATGAAATAGTTCATAAAGAGAATCCTGCTACTGATTAGGGTGTTACTAGGTTGTTAGATATATCACGATTCATATGGGAATCCGCAATTTGATTGTCGGTTCGTGAGCAAACCCTAATTTCGGTGGTGTGCCTGTTCCGTTATTAGGTAGAACCCTCTATTTTTTGTCCCTAGACTGAAGTTGAAAAATCAGTAATGCCACAACCCGATTGCAGTTTCGTTGTCGCCATTACATTTAACTGTCGTTATTCAAGGAGAAGATCATGGCTAAGAAATTGAAAGCGCTGGCAGGGTCAGTGACCGACAACCAACTCACCTCCACCATCAAGGAGTCCACCCAGCAGATCTGGTTGGCGGGTCTGGGTGCCTATGCCAAGGCGCAGGAAGAGGGTGGCAAGATCTTTGAAGCCCTGGTGCAGGAAGGTGAAGCGCTGCAAGCAAAAACCCGTCAGAGCGCAGATGAGAAGATTGCCGCTGTGACCGACAAGACTGCCAATACCTGGGGCCGTCTGGAGCAGGTGTTCGAAGAGCGCGTGGCCCGCGCTGTGGCCAGCCTCGGCATTCCGACCCGTAAGGATATCGACAAGCTCTCCAAGCGCATGGCCGAGCTGACCGACGTGGTCCAGCAACTGCTGGATGCACAGGAAGAGGAAGCCCCGGCCGCAGAAGCCAAACCGGCTGCCGCCAAAAAGCCCGCTGCCCGCAAGCCTCCGGTAAAGAAGGCACCGGTAGCCAAGGCTAAAGAGGCCGTAGTTGAGCAGGCCGCCGATCTCCTCTCCGCTGCGGAAGATGCGGTGAAAGAGGTGAAGGCCAAAGCAGAGAGCGTCCTGCCCTGATCCCTCGCGGTGACGGAAGGTGATTGATACCGGCCCATGCCCTGCGCTGGGCCGGTCTTGTCATGGTGAATGTCATGGATAGAGAGGCGACGCTATGAGTACCATCGCAATTGCCCTTGCTGGCGGCGGGCCGCTCGGCGGCATCTACGAGATCGGTGCCTGTGCTGCCCTCTCTGACAGCATCAGTGGCTTGCGCCTTGACCATGCCGATATCTATGTCGGCGTCAGTTCGGGGGCCGTGGTGGCATCGGCGCTGGCCAACGGCATCTCGCCGGCTAAGCTGGTGCGGATCCTGCTCAGCGATGATTCGGGGGAGATGTTTGACCCGGCCACCTTGCTGCGCCCCGCCTTTCGTGAATATGCCGACCGCCTGACCTCGATCCCGCCACTGGCGTGGCAGAGCCTGACCTACTATCTGGCGGCGCCCTGGAAGCGGAGCCTGTTTGAGTCGCTGCAAGGGCTCTCCAAGGCCATTCCGACCGGACTGTTCGACAACCGCGGGGTGGATCGTACCCTGACCCAGTTTTTCTCTCGCCCCGGCCGCAGCAACGATTTTCGCCAGCTGCGCAGCCGACTGTTTGTGGTCGCTACCGAACTCGACACCGGTCATCCGGTTGCCTTCGGTAGCCCGGGGCTCGATGACGTGCCCATCTCGGCGGCGGTACAGGCGTCAGCCGCTCTGCCCGGCCTCTTCCCCCCTTCATTGATTAACGGGCGTTACTATGTGGACGGGGCGCTGATCAAGACCCTGCACGCTTCGGTAGCGCTGGAAGAGGGGGCGGATCTGGTGTTCTGCATCAATCCGCTGGTGCCCTATGATGCGGACATGGCCGCCGGCGCGCCGACCAATCTGGTGGACAGCGGTCTGCCGGTGGTGCTGGCCCAGACTTTTCGCGCCATCATCCACTCCCGCATGCATGTGGGGATGGATCGCTACAAGCACCAATATCCGGACGCCGACGCCCTGCTGTTTGAGCCCTCTTCTGCCGATGGTGAGATGTTCTTCACCAATGTATTCAGTTACCGGGATCGCCGCCGTCTCTGCGAGCACGCTTACCAGCATACCCGCCGCGATCTCTGGCAGCGTCGTGACGAGCTGGCGCCGGTGCTTGCCAAGCATGGCCTCGAGCTCAATCTGGCCGCGCTGGCCGATGAAGATCGCACCCTGCTGGCCCCCGGCATTGGCTCGGTTGCCGCCCTCGACAAGTCGCTGGAGCAGCTGCAGCACTGGCTTGCCAAACGCTATCGCCACGGCGTGCGTCGTTCATCACCAAAGGAGTAGCATGGATCGCAAACCCAAACGCCGTACCCGGGAGCGGATCCTGACCACTGCCCTCGCCTGCTTCAATCGACAAGGGGAACCCAGCGTCACCACCTCGGCTATTGCGGCCGAGATGGAGATCAGCCAGGGCAATCTCTACTACCACTTCCACAACAAGGAGGAGATCGTCAACGCCCTGTTCTGCGAATTTGAACAGCAGATGGATCGCCTGCTGGAGGCGGTCAGCACCCCGTCCGATGAGCCCGAAGATATCTGGCTCTTTCTCCACCTGATGTTTGAAGCCGTCTGGCAGTACCGTTTCCTCTACTACGATATCGCGACCCTGATGAGTGGTTATCATCAGGTGGAACAGCGCTTTTCCGCCCTGCTGCGCCGCAAGGAGCAGACCGCCATCGCCATTTGCAACCATCTGCAAACGGTCGGGCTGATGGAGGGCACGACGCAACAGATGCGCACGCTGGCGGCCAATGTGGCGCTGGTGGGCACATTCTGGATCTCTTACCAGCGGGCACTGCACCCCAAGGCGGACGCCGATATCGCCCTCGGCGTCTTTCAGGTGATGCAGCTGGTCGCACCCTATTTGCGGGCCGATGCCCGCGCTCATCTGGGCGCCCTCGCCCATCACTACACCGACAAGGTTTGATTCACATGCTACAGGGAGAACAAGCATGACCACTTCACAACTCGAATTTGTCCCCTTCCCCTACGCGGATGCGGCCTATGACTATGCTGGCCAGAAGCTGGCGGACAACTGGGATCGTCTCCATCAGGGGGATGCCGAACCTTGGCCCGAGGATGAGCAGGTACAGGATGCCTGGCGGGCCTATCATGCCGGGGATTTTGCCCGAGCTGTCGCCCTTGGCGAAGCGGCCGGTGAGGCGGGCCTCAATGTGGCGAACAAAGCGCTGGTGATCCACGCCAGCTACCTGCTGGAGGACAAGTATGCCAAGCGCGCCGCCTTCGAACGGGCAGCCAGCCATGCCGAGCAGCTGCAAAAGCGCCAGCCCAAGAACGCCAACGCCTGGTATTTCCACGCTCTGGCACTCGGGCGATACAGTCAGGTGATCTCCATCTCCAAGGCCCTCTCGCAAGGGATTGGCGACAAGATCAAGGCAAGCCTGGAAAAGGCGCTGGAGATCGAACCCGACCACGCGGAAGCCCATATCGCCTTTGGCGCCTGGCACGCCGAGATCGTCGACAAGCTGGGTGCCATGATCGGCGGCCTCACCTATGGTGCCAAGAAGGAGGAGTCCGAGCGTCACTTCAAGGAGGCGCTGGCGCTGATCCCCGAATCGGCTATCGCCCGCATGGAGTACGCCAACGCTCAGGTGATGCTGCACGGCAAGAGCCGCCTGAAAGCGGCCGAAGCCCTCTATGCCGAAGCGGCCGAATGCGAACCCATGGATGCCATGGAGCGCCTCGATGTGGAGGCGGCGCGGGAAGAGCTGGAGGATTAACCGCCACTCTTGCCACGGATAGACAACAAAACAAGAGGCCAACCCGCGGGTTGGCCTCTTTTATGATGGGTGCAGTCCGGTTGGCTACGCCGTCACTGGTCGCTCAAATGCTCGCTCAACCGAGCAGCGCATCCAGTCCGTTGGGGTCAAACAATAGCTCCGGCTCCATCAGCACCAACAACAGCAGTTGCTCGAACTCCACCGCAAACCGCTCGACCACCCGATCCGGATCCGGTACCAGCTTCTTGTCGGTGATAAGGCCCAGCTGCACCTTGTGATCGTAAGAGAGGATGGAGACGCCGACGCCGATATCCCCCGATTGCGGCACCCAGAACAGCGGCTGACGCAATTTTGCTCCAGCCAGATAGAGGGTCTGCTGCGGGCCAGGCACATTGGTGATCACCGCACTGGCCTTGGCCGTGAGCAGCTCGACGGCCTGCTGTTGCACCGCATTGGGGGCCATGCCAAGGGCATGTAACAGGTTGAGCACTACTACGGGTTGTAGCGAGGTGCGTAGCGCCTGCATCCGGTCACGCACGGTATAGAGCCGCTGTAACGGGTGTTCAACATCCAGTGGCAAGTCCAGGGCCACCAGCCCGAAGCGGTTGCCCAGCGCCCCCTCATCGTCCGGTGCACGCATATTGACTGGCACCAGGGCGCGGATCTTGACCTTGTTGGCATCATCCCCTTTCTCCTGCAGGTAGTGGCGAAACGCCCCTGCGGTGGCGGCGATCAGCAGATCGTTGACCGAGCAGCCCAGCACCTTGCCCACGGCCTTGATATCCGGCAGATCAATTTGTTCCGACCAGGCCACCCGCTTGGTGCTGGTGGTCTTGCCACGCAGGCGGCAGGGTGAATCATCACCGAGGGTGGCGATATTGCACAGCTCGCTCGCCACATCCCGCCCGGTCTTGAGGTAATCCACCGCCTTGGTGGGATGGGTGACCACTTCGACATATTTGGACCAGAGGCTACCGGTCAGCTTGAGACCGGCCCGCACCAGACGGCTGCCCTGGTGGCAATCCTCCTCATCCTCGTCATCTCTGTCATCCAGTGGCTCCGGTGACGGTGGTCGCGGCGCCCCTTCCGGGGTGTTATCCATCATGGTCAGCATGGCCCGAACCAGCGAGAAGCCATCGCCCATGGCGTGGTGAATGCGCACCACCAGCGCTTGCCCACCCAGCGACGTGTCGGTCAGGTGCATATCCCACAAGGGGCGCTGGTGGTTGAGCGGCGTCGAGGCGAGATCGGCCACCAGCTTCTCCAGCTCCAGCTTGCCTGCTTCACCTGGCAGGATCACTCGCTTGAGGTGCTGATCGAGATCGAAATCGGGATCATGACGCCAGTAGTAGGAGCCCCCCTCCAGCACGGCCCGCTGGTGGAAGCGGGGTTGCACCGAAATGGTGTGGCGCAATCCGGCCCGCAGACGCGTTTCATCAAGCTCTCCTTCAAACATCAGAACACCGATGATCTGCATCAGGTTGTTGGGTCTGTCCATGCGTAACCAGGCGGTATCGACGCAGGAGATAAATTCACTCAGTGGCATGGTTGTTTCCCTACAAAATGAATTTACCGAGGCGGCAAATTGCTCAAGTCCTCATATCCTGATGAAGGCTTGATGCAATCAGAATGACATTAATGAGTGCCGACTCGAAATATGAAATAAAGATGAAAGATTACTTGGAAAATAGAATCGAGACCTTGCCAGATAATAAGCCTGACAAACCATATGGCTTGCCAACTTATTTCAAACAGCCATCGTTTACAGCTGGTTTATTTAAAACCGGTGCAACGAAGAGTTTCAAACACGTTTGGGGCAAGGTAAGCGATTGTCGACATAATCGAGGATCTCCTGCTCCAGTACGCTGCGTACCGGCAACAGCATCAAACCAAGATGCACTTCCAGTTCCAGGGTATCTTCGTCCAGGGTGAGAGTGCCATGTACCCCTGAGCCGCGAAAACGAAGCTCGGTCTCCTCTTCATCTGCCCATTCGCAATCGAGTTGATAGCTCTCGTTCATGTCAGCAGCGATGGCTTCGGCCGCGAGCCGGGCGGCGGCCAATCCCAGTGGATGCTGACGGCTGATCTGAATGATAGAGAGTGCGCTGGTGCCAGCGAGCGAGTTGAAGAACATGGTTGTTACTCTGGGTCAGAAGATATTTATTGATATTAAACACATGTTCACAACAAGTGAAAGGGCCGTTCACATAAATGGGACTCACTTAACAGAGTCGAGAGGCATGAAGGCCATCAGCGGGGCATGGCATTTATTCCCTATCCTTTGCGCGCTACACTTGTCACGTAACATTCAGCAAAAGCTGCTTGTTTTTCATTCACTTGTATCTTCGTATCACCCAATCCCCATCAATGGGCCCCAAGGCCAGAGAGCTGTAGATGACGCATCAAGAACATGCCCACGACGACGATAGTACCCTGGGTCGGCTCTACCGCCAGCTCAAGCGGGTTGCAGCCTTGCGCGAGCAGATGCGTGCTCATCCGGAAGATCAGCAGGATCGGGATCGGCTACGCCAGTGGCAGGCCGACCGGCTGGGGCGCACCCACAGGGATCTGCTGGAGAGTGACCGCTACGGCCCTGCCGCCGAGTTTTTCCTGACCGATCTCTATGGCCCCGGGGATTGCGCCCGCCGCGATGCGGACGTGATGCGGGTGATGCCAACCGCCGAGCGACTGTTGCCGGAGTCCGGCCTCAAGGTGCTGGCGCAGGCGATTGAGCTCGACGCTCTCTCCGAAGAGCTGGACTATCTGATGGTGGTGGCGCTGCGGCGCATTGATGGCATTGATCCCATTACGCCAGACCACTACACCATCGCCTATCGTGCCGTGGGTGAACAGGCGCGCCGTGAACATCAGATTGCATTGGTGAGCGAGCTTGGCATGACGCTGGACAGGCTGGCGAGAAAGCCGCTGCTGGGGGCAACCCTCAAGCTGGTCTCGGGCCCGGCCCATCTGGCGGGGCTTGGCGAGCTATTCTCTTTTGTCGAGCGCGGCTATCAGGTGTGTCATCAGATGGGGCGTGCCAACGAGTTTCTCGAAACCATCGCCAGTCGCGAGACGGCCATCATGACGGCGCTCTTTAACGGCGACAGCAGTGCGCTGGGGTAAGGCTTACGCGAGGGATAAGCCGCCAGAATAACAAAGCGGGCCGATGAGCCCGCTTTTCGTTTATCACTGTTTGCCGATATGTTGCCCAATGCAAGAGCGATCAGATCACCAGCAGATCCATAAAGGCGTGTACCGGGGTGGCTGCAAGCCGTGGCCCATCCTGACAGAGGGCAAGGATGTCGCTGACCCGTTTGGCCGGGAAGCGGGTGGCCAGATTGTGCTGGAATTTATCCACCAGCAGCGGGATCCCCTCCTCCCGACGGCGACGATGGCCGACCGGATACTCCACCTCCACCTTGGCGGTGTGAGTACCGTCCTTGAAGAAGATCTGGATGGCGTTGGCAATGGAGCGCTTGTCCGCCTCCAGATATTCGTGGCTGTAGCGTTTGTCCTCCTGCACCACCATCTTGCTACGCAGCGCGTCGATGCGGGGATCGGCCGCCACGTCATCCTCGTAATCCTCGGCGATCAGGCGCCCAAAGATCAGCGGCACCGCCACCATGTACTGCAGGCAGTGGTCCCGATCGGCCGGGTTATTGAGGGCACCCACCTTGCTGATGATGCGAATGGCCGACTCATGGGTGGTGAGTTCGATGCGGTCGATCTCATCCAGCCGCCCCTTCACCTGACCGTGCAGTTTCATGGCGCACTCAACCGCGGTTTGGGCATGGAACTCGGCGGGATAAGAGATCTTGAACAGCACGTTCTCCATCACATAGCTGCCGTACCCCTGATGCAGGGCGAACTGGTTGCCCTTGAACAGCACATCGTAGAAGCCCCACTTGGGGGCGCTCAGCACACCGGGATAGCCCATCTCGCCGCTCATGGTGATAAGGGCGAGGCGCACCGCGCGAGAGGTGGCATCCCCTGCCGCCCAGCTCTTGCGCGATCCCGCATTGGGGGCATGGCGGTAGGTACGCAGGCTCTGGCCATCGACCCAGGCCTGGGAGACCGCATCGATTACCTGATCGCGGGTGCCACCCAGCATATGAGTCACCACGGCGGTGCTGGCGACCTTGACCAGCACCACGTGATCGAGACCGACCCGGTTGAAGGAGTTCTCCAGCGCAAGCACCCCCTGAATTTCGTGGGCTTTGACCATGGCCACCAGCACATCGCTCATGGTGAGCGGCGCCTTGCCCTCGGCCACGCGAGTACGGGAGAGCCAGTCGGCGGTGGCCAGAATGCCCCCCAGATTGTCGGAGGGGTGACCCCACTCGGCGGCCAGCCAGGTGTCGTTGTAATCGAGCCAGCGGATGATGGCGCCGATATCCCAGGCCGCCTTGACGGGGTCGAGGCAGAGCTGGGTACCGGGCACCCGGGCACCATGGGGTACCAGTGTCCCGGGGACTATAGGGCCAAGGTGCTTGGTGCACTCGGGAAAGCGCAGGGCCAAGAGGCCACAGCCGAGCGTATCCATCAGGCAGTAGCGGGCGGTGTCGAGGGCCGCCTCGCTGGTAATGGGGTGGTTGCAGACATAATCGGCAATATCGACCAGCACCTGATCGGGCTCGGGTCTGTGGTTGACGTCGACGTTGGCGGACATCGTGATTTCCTTATCGTTGTTGTAGAGAGACAAAGTGACGGGGGGCCGGGCCGACATAATCGGCGCTCGGGCGGATGATCCGGTTGTGCTCGCGCTGCTCCATCACGTGGGCGCACCAGCCGCTGACCCGCGAGCAGACGAAGATGGGGGTGAACAGCTTGGTCGGGATCCCCATGTAGTGATAGGCGCTGGCGTGGAAAAAGTCGGCGTTGGGAAAGAGCTCTTTCTCCTCCCACATCACCTTCTCCGCCTCGCAGGAGACGCGATAGAGGCGATCATCCCCTACCGCCTCGGCGAGCTTGGCCGACCACTCCTTGATGATGACGTTGCGTGGATCCGAGGTGCGGTAGATGGCGTGGCCAAAGCCCATGATCTTCTCCTTGGCCGCCAGCTTGGCCAGCAGTTCGCGCCTTGCCTGCTCTTCATCCTGCCAGTGTTCGATCATCGCCATGGCCGCCTCGTTGGCACCGCCATGGAGCGGGCCGCGCAGGGTGCCGATGGCCGCGGTGATGCAGGAGAACATGTCAGAGAGCGTCGAGGCGCAAACCCGTGCCGCAAAGGTGGAGGCGTTGAACTCATGCTCGGCGTAGAGGATGAGGGAGACATGCATCACCCGCCGCTCTAGCTCGCTCGGCGCTTTCTGGTGCAGCAGCGCGAGGAAATGGCCACCGATACACTCTTCATCGCTGTCGAGGGCAATGCGAACGCCTTCATGGCTGAACTTGTACCAGTAGATCAGAATGCCTGGAAAGGCAGCCAGCAGCCGATCCGCCACTTCGTGTTCATGCTCGAAACCATCTTCCGGCTCCAGATCGCCGAGCATGGAGCAGCCAGTGCGCAGCACATCCATCGGATGGGCATCGGCGGGAATGCGTTCCAGCACTTCCAGCAGCGGCTGGGGCAAGGTGCGCAGGCGGCGCAGCTCGCGTTTGTAGGCGTCAAGCTGCTGCTCATCGGGCAACTCCCCCTTGAGCAGCAGATAGGCAACCTCCTCGAACTGGGCGCTGTCGGCCAGCTCCTTGATGTCGTAACCGCGATAGGTAAGACCGGTGCCGCTCTTGCCCACGGTGCAGATACTGGTCTCCCCTGCGCTTTGACCGCGCAGCCCTGCCCCGCCCAACGGTTTTTGCTGTCCCATAAGCTGCCTCCTATTCCTTGGCTGAAAACAGACGATCCAGTGTCTGCTCGTAGTGGTGATATCCGAGAAAGTCGTAGAGTGACTCCCGGGTCTGCATGGTCTCCACGACGGCCCTTTGATGACCATCCTGGCGAATATGGTGATAGACGTTGAGGGCGGCCTGATTGGCGGCGCGGTTGGCACTCAAGGGGTATAGCACCATGTCGACCCCGTGGGCGGCGAGCTGCTCCTTGTCAAACAGCTCGGTTTTGCCGAACTCGGTCATGTTGGCGAGGATCGGCACTTTGGCCGCCTGCTTGAACTGGTCGTACTGGGCAAGTTCGGTCACCGCCTCGGCGAAGATCATGTCGGCACCGGCGGCCACATAGGCGGCAGTGCGTTCAAGAGCCGACTCCATCCCCTCCACCGCCAACGCATCGGTGCGAGCCATGATGACGAACTCGCTATTCTCGCGGGCATCCACTGCTGCTTTTATCCGATCACACATCTCCTCCAGCGACACCACCGCCTTGTTGGGGCGATGACCACAACGCTTCTGGGCCACCTGATCTTCCATGTGCACAGCCGCAACCCCGGCTCGCTCGAACGCACGAATGGTGCGGGCGATATTGAATGCCCCGCCCCAGCCTGTGTCGATATCGACCAGTAGCGGAACACGGGTCGCCGCTGTGATCCGTTCGGCATCGATCAGCACGTCGTTGAGGGAGGTCATACCGAGATCCGGCAAGCCGTAGGAGGCATTGGCCACTCCGGCGCCGGAGAGATAGAGGGCTTGAAAACCGCTGCGCTCGGCCATCCGCGCCATATAGGCATTGATGGTGCCGACGATCTGCAGGGGATGTTCATTGGCAAGGGCGGTGCGAAATCGCAGGCCTGCCGAGGGGGACAAACTGGACATCATGACTCCTTTCACCTGTCTAGTCTGGCTATCTAATATCACGTTTACGTTAACGTCAATTATACTTTCGTGACATTCCGGCCACAGGCAAGACAGGAAACCGGTTTTAGGGTAAATTTTACCAATTCCTTCAACAGGTTGAATTGTATGATGGAGCCCGGTTCCGTAATTGTCTGTCCGGCGTGCGACTTGCTGATCCAGCGCAAAGCACTGCCGCTGCGTCGTCATGCCCACTGCCCGCGTTGTCACCAACATCTCTATGGCCGTTATGCCTTTCGTCCCTCCCAGTTGATGGCCCTGACCATCACCGGATTTCTGCTGCTCCCCTCCGCGTTTTTTGAACCGCTGATCTATCTGCGGCTGGCGGGGGTCAACTCCGATGCCGACCTGCTGCGCGGTATCCTGGTGCTATTTGGCGAAGGTGAGTTTTGGGTGGCCTCTTTGGTGCTCTGGTGCGCCGTACTGGCACCGGTAGGGTTATTGGCGGGGATCTTTGCGCTTGCCTCGGGTCTGGCCAAACGCTGGCATATCTTGGCGCCCACCTTGAAGCTGGTCGAGGTGTTTCGCCATTGGGCCATGCTGGAGGTCTATATCGTCAGTCTGCTTGTTGCCCTGTTCAAACTGATCGACATCGCCGATGTGCGCCTCGGTGGCGGGTTGCTCAGTCTCGGCATTCTGATGCTGCTCAATATGACCCTGCTGATCCTGTTTGACCCCGCCCCCTACTGGGCGCGGATCCCGTTAAAGGAGCCGGAACATGACCAGCGCCCGTGAGATGGGGCTCTGCCGCTGCCATACCTGCGGTCTGCTGGTGCGTTATCAAGCCGGGGCAGCCTGCCCCCGTTGCAGCAGCAAGTTGCAGGTGCGCATCCCCCGCTCCCTTGCCTGGTCGTGGGGCTTGCTGGCACTTGCCACCTTCATGTTGTTGCCTGCCAATCTGTTGCCTATTACCCATTTCTACAACAAGGGTTTACTGCAGTCAGATACCATCTTCAGCGGTATCATGATGCTCTATCGCAGCAAAATGGGCGGGATTGCCACTATCGTCCTTACCGCCAGCATACTGGTGCCGGTGGGCAAAATATTGGGGCTGGGCTGGATCTGCTGGCAGTTGCAGCGGGCCAAACCGGTACGGCGCAAGCGCCAGCTGGTGATGTATCGGGTGATCGATTTTATCGGTCGCTGGTCAATGCTGGACTTGTTCGTGATTTCGCTGATGGTGGCACTGGTCGATCGGGGTGTTCTGCTGAGTGTCCGCGCAGGCCCGGGGGCCACCGCCTTTGCCGGTGTGGTGGTGCTGACCATGATGTCGGCCCGCATGCTCGATACCCGCTTACTGTGGGACAAGGCGGCTCGTTAATGATTTCTCTGTTTTTGTCTGATGTGCTGTTTAATCCAGCCAATAAGGAGTCACTATGATCGGGGCTGAACCCGTCATTGAAAAGCGTCGCTGGTTATCACCGGTCTGGCTGTTACCCCTGATAGCCCTGCTGCTGGCAGGTGGCTTTCTCTATCAGCAGGTATTGAGCCGTGGCCAGCTTATCCAGATCAACTTCGCCCAGGGCAACGGCATTTTGCCGGGCAAAACCCAGGTACGTTATCAGGGGGTGGCCATCGGCGTGGTGCAAGAGCTGGAGCTGGCTGAAGATGGCCGCAAGATTGCGGTGATGGCCAAGATTGACAGCCGTGCCCGGCCGTTGATCCGCAAAGGCTCCGACTTCTGGCTGGTGAGCCCCAAGGCATCGCTGACCGAGATCTCCGGCCTCGATACTCTGGTCTCCGGCAATTACATCAACCTGCAACCGGGGCGTGAAAGCAATCCGCTGGAGGAGACCTTCGATGCCCTTGAGGGCCCTCCCCCCGGCTATCAGGCTCAGGGACGCATGCTGCACCTGACCGCCGATTCGCTGGGTTCTGTGGGGATTGGCGCCAAGCTCTATTTCCGCGGCATCGAGGTGGGCAGCGTTATCAATACCCGCCTGGGTCAGGACAACCAGAATGTCATTCTGGATCTGGTGATCGAGCCGCGTTTCGAACATCTGGTCAAAGCCGATACCCGCTTCTGGAACATCAGCGGCATCAAGGGCTCCTTCAGTCTGGCCGGGGTAAACGTGGAGGCTGGCAGCCTTACCTCCATCCTGAGCGGCGGCATTGCCTTTGACTCGCCCAAAGATTCACCGGAACCGGAGAAGGGACAGACTTTCGTCCTCTATAAAGGGCTGGCGGAAGCGGCGCGTGGCGAGCGTATCGACATTGCGGCTGGCGATCTTCCGGTCAAGGAGGGGATGCCCATCCTCTATGAGGGGATCGAGATTGGTCGTATCGACCCCATTCGCCTCACCGACAAAGGCCGTGTGGTCACAGCGCTGATCAACCCGGAGCAGGCTTACCGCATTACTGACAAGAGTCAACTGGTGTGGGAGAGCGTCTCCCTCTCCGCGACCGGCGTGCAGCATGCAGATCGCCTGCTCTCCGGCCCGGCCATTCGCCTCGACTATGTAGCGGGCAAACCGGTACAGAAGATGACCCTGACCGATCGCGCGCCCCAGAGCGGTACCAAGGTGACGCTGCAGGCTGACGATCTGGCGGGGCTCAATCAGGATGCACCTGTCTGGTACAAGGGATTGCAGGTGGGCCGTATCAGCCAGCTCACCTTGGATGCGCGCGGCAATGCCAGCGTTGAGCTGGTGATGGCGCCGAACTATGGCCATCTGCTCAATCGTGCCCGCTTCTATCGCGCCGCCCCGTTGCAGATCGATGCCGATCTGAGCGGCATCAAAGTAGAAACCAGTCCGGCCAGTGCCTGGTTGGGGGGCGGGATCAAGCTGGTACAAGCCAGCAGTGGCGAGCGGATTAACCGTCTCTACCCGAGTCAGGAGTTGGCACTGCTCGGTACCCGTGATGCCAAGCCGCAGCGCTGGTTGCTCAAGGCAGATCAGGCCGATGGCATTGGCATTGGCTCACCTGTGCTCTATCTGGGGCTGGAAGCGGGCAAAGTCAAACAGCTGCGCGCCGCCAAAGAGGGGGTCGAGATCGAGCTAGAAATTGATGGCGTCTATGCTCCCCTCCTCGCCCAGCAACCCCAGTTTTGGAAAAAACCGGCCATCGACACCAAGGTGCGGGTCGATGGGGTGCAGGTCAAGGTGGGCAACCTCGGTACCCTGCTGCGCGGCGCTATCGAGTTCGACCGGTTGGCCAATGGCCGCAGCAGTCATCAACTGTTCGATTCCAGGGAGCAAGCCAAGGCCAAGGTGCGCCAGCTGTCACTGGTAGCAGATAGCAATCCGGGGCTCGGGATTGGCAGCCCGATCCGCTATCGTGGGGTCGATATCGGCAAAATTGAAGAGATCGAGCTGGAGCCGTCTCTGGGTCAGGTGATCTTCAAGGCGGAACTCGATGGCCACTATGCCGAGCGTTTCCTGCAGTCCGGCGCCCGCTTCACTCTGGTGCAGGCCAAGCTGGGGCTGGGCGGTGTCGCTCACCTCGATACCCTGATCAAGGGGGCGTTTGTAGAAGCACAACCCGGTAAAGGCGCTGGCAAAGATCGCTTCCCCTTGAGTCAGGTCGGCCCGGTGGGTCTGGCCCTGACCCTCAAGAGCCCCTCCGTCAATGGCCTGAGCGTCGGCAGTCCGCTACTGTTTCGTAAGATGGTGGTGGGCAGTGTAACCAAGGTGGCGCTGGCTCGGGATGGCAGCGAGGTGGTGATCGGTGTCAACGTGGATCAGGAGTATGCCCATCTGGTGCGGGCCAACTCCCGTTTCTGGAATGTCTCCGGGGTCAAGGCGGATATCGGGCTGACTGGTGGCACCATCGAAGTGGAGACGGTGCAGAGCCTGCTGGCCGGCGGCATTGCTTTCAATACGCCGGAGAGAGAGATGGGGCCGACCGTCAAAGCGGGCCACAGCTATGCGCTCTACGGCAAGGCCGAGAAAGAGTGGCTGGAGTGGAGCCCGCGCATCCAGCCCTGATCCCTTCCCTTTGTATCTCATCCAAGCCCGGCACCCTGCTGGGCTTTTTTATATTCCGGAGCCTGTTGATAGGGTTCAGATTCAGAATATTCTTAGCCTTGTGGTAGGATATCGTCCCTCTTTTTCGGTCAACGAGACGGCACAGTGCACGACAACACCTTCCTTCCCGATTACTTTTTACGCCACATTGCGGCCATCATGCCGGCCCATCTCTCGATGGATGAGTTTGTGGCCAGTTGTCGACGTCCGCTGCGCCGCAGCATTCGGGTCAACACCTTGAAGATCGCCGTCTCGGATTTCGTCGCCCTGATGGAGCCACTGGGTTGGCAACTCGACCCTGTCCCCTGGTGTGATACCGGCTTCTGGCTGACCCGCTGCGATGAAACCGTCCCCCTTGGCAACACCGCCGAGCATTTGAGCGGGCTCTTCTACATTCAGGAAGCGAGCTCCATGCTGCCGGTAACGGCGCTCTTTGCCAGCGACAAGATCAAAACGGAGGGCATGTTGCTGGATGCGGCGGCGGCCCCCGGCTCCAAGACCACCCAGATCGCGGCCCTGATGAACAATCAGGGGATGCTGGTTGCCAACGAGTTTTCCAGCAGCCGGTTGAAAGTGCTGAATGCCAATATCCAGCGCTGCGGTGTGACCAATGTCGGGATGACCCACTTTGATGCCAAGGTATTTGGCCAGTGGCTGCCGGAGACCTTCGACGCTATCCTGCTCGATGCCCCCTGCTCCGGTGAAGGGACTGTGCGCAAGGATGAAGATGCGCTGCGCAACTGGAGTATCGAGAGCATCGACGAGATTGCGGCGGTGCAACAAGGGTTGCTGGAGAGCGCCTTCCATGCCCTGAAACCGGGTGGTGTGCTGGTCTACTCCACCTGCACCTTGAGTGAGCAGGAGAATCAGGCGGTCTGCCAATCCCTGCTGGACAAGTTTGGCGATGCCTTGAGTTTTGACTCACTGGCCGACCTGTTTCCCCATGCAGAGCAAGCCTGCACACCTGAAGGATATCTGCACGTTTGGCCCCAGATCTTCGATAGTGAAGGCTTTTTCGTCGCCAGATTGCGCAAGCATCACTCGGTACCCAACACCATGTTCAAGCCGGGCAAGCTGGGTAAATTCCCTTTTACGCCCCTTCCTGCCAAAGAGGCGGAACCCATATTGCGCGAGATTGAAGCCAACTTCGGAGTGGCACCGCAGGGTCAACTGTTTGGCCGCAATGACGAGATCTGGCTCTTTCCCCAGCAGTTTGATCTGGTGCAGGGCAAGCTGCGCTTCGATCGCATCGGCATCAAGTTGGCCGAGACCTTCAAGAAAGGTTATCGCCTCACTCATGAGTGGGCATTGGCCTATGGAGATAAAGCGAGCAAGGGCGTGGTCGAGCTGGATTGCACCAATGCGCGGGAATTCATGATGGGGCGAGATGTCTGGCCTGAACAGGATGCGGGCACTGGCGAGGTGATCGTCCGCTATCAGGGGTATACCTTGGGCATGGGGAAATGGGTGGGGAGTCGGGTCAAGAATGCCCTCCCCCGCGAGCTGGTGCGTGACAACAATCTGTTCAATGCGTAGTGGATCGTTCGGTGCATCAGCACTTGAACGAGTCTGAAATACCCACACTCTGGTTGAACTTTTCTTCGGTTCTTGAAAAGCCTTGAGCCTTGTCTAAGCTTAAGGCAATCCGAACACCAGTTAGCGCACGGCTCTGCAAGGAGCCAATTCCCCTATGCCAGGTACAAGGAATTCGTACCTGGCTTTTTTTATCTCTTCACGTATCGCTGTTACTTCACTCTTGGCTCTATTCGACGGTCTCTTCGAGCTGTGTGGCGACTCTGTTTTCAAACGGAGGTTCTCTACCCAGCTCATGTTGGTAGAGCAGATCGATCGCCTGCTCGATGAGTGATGCCTGACTGTCTTCGAGATGAAGACCCAGTGCGGCCAATCGTTCGGCGTGGCGATTGCTGATCCAGCATTGCAGCCGGGTATGGGTCTCCTGCTTGCGTTTTACATGTTGGCGCTGCCGCTCGGCATTGTTTTGGGGCCCCGCCTCTTGCTCTTCACGCACTGTGATTTCTTGGCTCATATGTCCTTGCGATATTACGTTTCCGAGTTTGTTATCTCTCATCACATGCCATTATCCATTGGAAGATGCCCCTTCCACCTTGGGCTGCTGGCTGCACGGCAAATATATCATCAGATCAACAGGATATCATTTAACATAAAAAACGAAGTGACGCAGTTGTGTCAAAGCAAGCCATCAAGGGCATGATCGGAGAACTTATGGGCGTCATCGAAGTACTCCTGCAGGGTCCGCATATCCTTGTGGCGCGTCACTTCTATGATCTTGTTCATCGGCTTACCGGCAGTCACCGCCGAGGTAATGAACCCGCGACGCAGGCTATGGCCACTGACGTAGAGATCGTCAATAGTTTGGCCGGTTCGGCGCTTGATCATCAGATTGATGCCCTGGGGGCCGAGTGGTTCGGCCATCAATTGGCCCCAGCGGTTCATGCGTCGAAACAGCGGCCCCTCGCTGATCCGGCTTTTGTGTAGCCATTTTTGCAGTGCCGACACGGGGCAATAGTGTTTGCCCGGAATCAAGGCTATCTCGGTTTCATGCAGCTGATGCTTGCTCGGTTTGAGGCGAAGGCGGATCCCCTGCCCCACAAAATCGAGATCGCTCACTTCAATTCGGGCTGCTTCCGAGCGGCGCAAGGCGCCACTGAACATCAAGAGCAGCAGGGTATGATCACGCAAGCCAGCCAGATCACCGGTGTCGATGCCATCGAGCACCTGGGTCAATGGTTGCAGCGTCAGGGCGCCGGTTTTGCGTTTACGGTTATCCCCCAACCTGACAATACCGCGCATCATCTCCTTGATTTCGGGATGTTCGGTGGGCATGGGGTGAATGCCTTTCTGCTTGAAGGCATAACGGATCCCCGCCAGCCGTCTCACCAGGGTTGCTGGTTTTCGAGGCTCGCCATTACGCAGTTCTCCCTTCCCCTCCTCTTTATCCAGCCATATCCAGTCGGCCAATACGCCGTCGGCCTGATCAGCGAGAAAATTCATGATGTCGTGATGGGTCGTTTGTAGCGGATCCAGCCCGTGCAATTGACACCAGAAGACAAAAATACGGGTATCCGCCTGATAGGCATTGAGGGTGGAATCCGCTTTTGCACTGCGCAAAAAGCGGCGTGCCCGACTATTTAGCTGCGCATCGAAAACAGTCTGCAGTGACTGATGAGCCGGATTGGATAAGGATGGATATGCCACGGAACACTATGATTCATATGAAGTTTGATAGGATCTTACAGGATCCTTTCCATACATCAAGTATCGATAATGAATATTATCGATACTTATAGCCTGATGTTTTAATACCCTTTGACCACGGTGAAAAAACGAAACATCGGAATATCATTCACCCAGTTTTGTATGGATGAACGAGTTGAATTGACTGGGTGGGTGAGAGATAACGTTGTGCTAGGTTGATTTTCAGGTGGGTAATCAGCTTGGTATTTGAAATATAAAAGCCCCGAGCAACGGGGCTTCTGTGTTATTTTTTCGCCAGCTTGAACAGTTCAAAGAAATTCCGGCTGGTGGCTTCTGCCAATTCATTAAGCGGAATATGACGCAGATCGGCAATAAACTGCGCAACGTCTCGCACAAAGGCAGGTTCGTTCTCCCTCCCCCGATGCGGAACAGGTGCAAGATAGGGCGAGTCGGTCTCGACCAGCAATCTGTCGAGGGGCAGAGCCTTGACCACTTCTTGCAGTGCAGACGCATTTTTGAAGGTGGCGATCCCGGAGATGGAGATATAGAACCCCATCGCCATCGCGGCTTGCGCCATCTCGAGAGACTCGGTGAAACAGTGCAGCACACCGCCCACCTGATCAGCTCCCTCTTCACGCATGATCTGCAAGGTATCTTGCTGGGCATCGCGAGTGTGGATGATCAGCGGCTTGTTCAACGCGCGGGCAACCCGGATATGTTCGCGGAAAGAAGCTTGCTGCACCTCTTTGTTTTCAGGGGAATAAAAGTAGTCAAGCCCAGTTTCGCCGATGGCGATCACTCTTTCGTCCGCAGCCTGTGTCAGCAACAAGGCTGTATCCACCCCGGGTTCCTGATTGAGCGGGTGTACACCGCAAGAGGCAAACACCTGGGGATAGGGAGCGATCGCCTCGAGCATGGTCGGGAACTGTGCCTGAGTCACACTGACACAGAGAAAATATCCCACGTCCAGTTTCGCGGCCTTGGCAAGTACATCAGACATGCTGGTCTGCTTGCTGCCATAGCTGAGGCGATCGAGATGACAGTGGGAATCAACGAGTAACATATAAAACCTTTCTGCTTGTCGGTACTTATAACCAGCGACTGAGCCAGTTCATCAGATGGATGGTGGGATTGGAGAGCTGACCCGGCTGACAGGCCGCTTTCAGGGCAACCAGATCTTGTTCTGCCTCCAGCAGTTTTTCGCTGGAGTGCTGCTCCGCCAACCGCTGGCTCAAGATGGCCAGATCAGGCATGGCCAGCTGATGGTGACCACATCCGGCCTGGGTTTTCAGGGCATCACACAAGAAGAGCTGCAACCAGTGCAACCTGACCTGCGTCTCCTGACCAAGCTGGCTGCACAGTGCCGTCGCCTTGACCGGACTTTGACTCAGGGCGACAAACTGTTCCAGCAGTTCGCGGCGAGTACCGTCCTGTTGCAGCTCGATATAGTCGAGTACCCGCAGCGGTGCCCCCTGACAGATCCGCACCTGAGCCAGAGTGGCCTGATGACCCTGCTCGGCCAACCAGCGTACTGTTTCCCCTTCCGCAGGCAACTGACAGACATGTTTGTGACAGCGACTGAGAATGGTGGGAAGCAACCGGGAAACCTGGGAGGCAATCAGCAACAGCAAGCTGTCGCCGGCCGGCTCTTCCAAGGTTTTCAGCAGGGCATTGGCCGCGGATTCGGTCATCCGCTCCGCATCAGGAATGATCACCACCTTGCCACGGCCGAGATGGGCAGAGCCCTGCAGCCGGGTGCAGATCTCGCGAATGGCCTCGACCCCGATGGTCTTGCTGTCGCGCGTTATGGTGCCGAGATCCGGGTGGTTGCCCTTGTCAAACAGCTGGCAGGAGTGGCACTGACCACACGGTTCTCCACGATCCGGTTGTTGGCAAAGGTGCAAACGCGCCAGCCGCTCAGCCAGTTGCTCCTTGCCAAGACCGGGATCGCCCAGCAACAACCAGGCGTGGCCGAGACGACCGGACTGGGCCGTCTGGCTCAGGGCATGCCAGTCAGGGATCAGCCAGGGATACATAGCGGCTCGTTCGACAGATAGTGATCCAATGCACACTCGATGGCCGCTTTGACCTGTTCCGGCGTTTGCGCCGCATCGATCACCACAATGGAATCATCCTGGGCGGCCAGTTCGAGATAACGAGTTCGGGTACGCTCGAAGAAGCTCAGTTGCTCCAGTTCGATGCGATCCAGCTCGCCGCGATGGCGTGCGCGCTGCAAGCCAAGGGCAGGATCGATATCGAGATAGAGGGTGAAATCCGGCTTGAAGTTGCCGAGCACCGCCTGCTTGATGGCTCCGATAAGCTGGGCATCGATACCACGGCCGCCCCCCTGATAGGCCTGGGAGGAGAGATCGTGGCGATCCCCCACCACCCAGATACCATCGGCCAGTGCCGGCTTGATGCGGGTCTCCACCAGTTGTACCCGGGAGGCATACATCAGCAGCAATTCCGCCTCGATGGTGAGGCGCTCGTCGTGCACCTCTTTGACGATAGCCCGCATCCGCTCGGCCAGTGGCGTACCACCCGGCTCGCGGGTGCACTCGATCCGGTTGATGCCGTGGCGCTGCAGATAGTCGGTCACATAACGAACGGCCGAGCTCTTCCCTGCCCCTTCCAATCCTTCGATCACAATAAATTTAGACATTAGGGTTTCTTCAATATGTATTCACGAACCGCCCGATTGTGTTCATCGAGAGTCTTGGAGAAATAGTGGGCACCGCCCCCCTTGGCGACAAAATAGAGATAATCAGTCGACTTGGGGTTAAGCGCAGCTTCGATGGAGGCCTTTCCTGGCATGGCAATAGGCGTGGGCGGCAGACCGTCGATCACATAGGTGTTGTAGGGATTCTTGTCGGTCAGATCGCTGCGGCGAATGTTGCCATCGAAGCGATCCTTCACCCCGTAAATGACGGTGGGATCGGTTTGCAACTTCATGCCCAGACGCAGACGGTTGACGAATACGGAGGCGATCTGCGCCCGCTCGTCCGGCTGGCCGGTCTCTTTCTCGATGATGGAGGCCATGATCAGCGCCTCATAAGGGGTCTTGTAAGGCAGGTTGGCCTGACGTTTCTCCCAGCTCTGCTGCAGGAAAGTCTCCATATCCTGATGGGCGCGACGCAGGATCGAGAGATCGCTGGCATGGGTGGTATAGGCATAGGTTTCCGGCAGGAACCAACCCTCCAGCTTGCCATTCTCGATGCCGAGTTCCTGCGCCAGGTCGGCTTCGGATTGCTCGACGGTCAACCGCTCAAGGTATGGGGCGCTGGAGAGTTGCTTTTGCCAATCCTCGAAACGGGAACCTTCGACGAAGGTGAGGCTGAAGTGAAACTCCTTGCCCGATGCGAACAGGGAAAGGGTCTCCTTGAGAGGGGCCCCTTCCTTGATTTCATAGGTGCCCGATTTGATGGCCACCAGTTCGGGATGGCTGCGCAGCCAGAGCCGCACCGCCCAGGGGCTGGTTTCCCCCTCACCCAGTTCGGCGATCAGGCGCGCCGCATGGGCGCCCTTCTCCACCGTAAAGAGCCGGGTCGGCCCCTTGTTGGTGAGCGTCTCTACCTGTTGCCATTTGTAATGTACATAGCCCCCGGCAGCGGCTACCGTCAGTGCCGCCCCCGCGAGCAGGGTGTAAAGCCGATTAAACTTCAATGACCAAACGCTCCTGTAAACGGCGACTCAATACCGCTGGGGGATAGTGAATATCCTCGATGCCATTGACCGGCACGATCCCCATCAGGGTATTGGTGAGCCACACCTCTTCCGCCTGCCATAGTGACTCCAGCGGAGCCTCTACCACACGCAACTCAATACTCATCTGTTTCAACATCGCCATCACCTGGCGACGCATGATGCCATCGACACCACCGCGGGCGAGATCGGGCGTAAACACCGTCTTGCCCCGACGCCAAAACAGATTGGCACTGACCCCTTCAATGAGAAAACCGCGACTGTTAAGCACTATCCCTTCGACTGCATTTCGGCTGACAAGTTCGCTTTTCAGCAATACCTGCTCCAGACGATTCAAGGTTTTAAGCCCGGCCAGCATGGGGGCATCACCGATCCGCTGGCGGCACACCACCATCTCGATCCCCTCCTGTTGCCACTGGCCATAGTGAGTGGGAAATGGCGCCAGAGTGACAATCCGGGTTGTGTGCTGACATCCGCTGCCGTCATAGCCCCGCCCCCCCTCGCCGCGGGTCAGGATCACCTTGGCCACGCATTGTGGCTGCTCGGCCACCATCTCTTCAACCTCCCGGGTCAAGAGATCCCAGTCCGGTTCAACCAATCCCAGCCGGCTATTGGTCTGTTGCAGTCGAGCCAGATGCGCTGGCCACAGCAATACCTGTCCTTCTCTCACCGCCATGGTGGTGAAATGACCGTCACCATAAGCCAGCCCCCGATCATGGGCCGAGATGGTATCAAGCTTCACGCCATTGATAAGCAAAGGGATCCCTCCGATAAAAAAGGCCCGATACCGGCAGTATCGGGCCTGTGTCTTTGCCCTGCGGCAAATTATACGCGTTTGAAGATCAGTGAGCCATTGGTGCCGCCAAAACCAAACGAGTTGGAAAGGGCGTACTCGAAGCTGCCTGGCTTGGCCACATGGGGCACCAGATCCAGATCGCACTCATCATCCGGGTTGTCCAGGTTGATGGTGGGTGGAGCCACCTGATCACGCAGAGCCAACACAGTGATGATCGCCTCGATGGCTCCGGCGGCGCCCAGCAGGTGACCGGTCATGGACTTGGTGGAGCTGATCATCAAAGATTTGGCGTGCTCACCAAACACCGACTTCATGCCACGCAGCTCGGCCACATCACCCAGCGGGGTGGAGGTACCATGCGCGTTGATGTAACCAATCTGCTCGGGGGCAATGCCCGCATCCTTGATGGCATTTTTCATGGCGCGGGCGCCACCGTTGCCATCTGCAGGAGGCGCAGTCATGTGGTACGCGTCACCGCTCATGCCAAAACCGACCAGCTCGGCGTAGATCTTGGCGCCACGGGCCTTGGCGTGTTCGTACTCTTCCAGTACCAGTACACCGGCACCGTCACCCAGCACGAAACCATCGCGATCTTTATCCCACGGACGGCTCGCTTTTTGCGGCTCGTCGTTGCGGTTGGAGAGTGCCTTGGCGGCAGCGAAGCCACCCATCCCCATCGCGGTGGAGGCTTTCTCGGCGCCACCGGCGACCATCACATCGGCATCACCGTAAGCGATCATCCGACCCGCCATACCGATGGCATGGGTACCAGTGGTACAGGCGGTGGTCACAGCGATGTTCGGCCCTTGCAGACCTTTCATGATGGAAAGATGACCGGACACCATATTGATGATGGTGGACGGAACGAAGAAGGGACTGATCTTGCGCGGGCCGCCGTTGACCAAGCTTTCGTGGTTCTGTTCAATCAGACCCAGACCGCCGATACCGGAGCCAATCGCCACGCCGACACGTTCGGCATTCTCTTCATTGATGGTCAGCCCGGAATCATCCAGCGCCTGCATACCGGCCGCGATGCCGTATTGAATGAAGAGATCCATCTTGCGAGCGTCTTTACGGTTGATACCGTACTGCTCGGGATCGAAATCCTTGACCAGACCTGCGAAGCGGGTTGCAAACTCGCTGGCATCAAAGTGTTCGATAAGGGAAATGCCGCTCTGCCCGTTGAGCAGTGCTTGCCAGCTGGATTCGGCAGTGTTACCCACCGGGGAAAGCATCCCCAAGCCGGTCACCACGACTCTGCGTTTTGACACTGAGGTAGTCTCCGAGAGGTGTTTTGAAAAGGAACAAATACAAAAGAAGCGGCCCTTGGGCCGCTTCTTTCAGAACAGGAACTTATTCCTGATTAGCGGTGATGTAGTCGATAGCCGCTTGAACAGTGGTGATCTTCTCGGCTTCTTCATCAGGAATTTCGGTATCGAATTCTTCTTCCAGCGCCATTACCAGTTCAACGGTATCCAAAGAGTCAGCGCCCAGGTCGTCGACGAAGGAGGCAGCGTTCTTAACGTCTTCCTCTTTAACACCCAGTTGTTCGATGATGATTTTCTTTACGCGTTCTTCGATGTTGCTCATGACCTGAATTTTCCTTTAAAAATACGCTATTTGCGTCTGGTTGGGGTAGTTTATTCAATTGACGTGAGTTTGCAAGTAGCTTGCCGCTGGTCAAACCACGAAATGTGCCAAACTTCGGCGTACTATCGCAAATTTGAACAGATCTCACGACAAATTGATTACACCATGTACATCCCGCCATTAACATGCAGGGTTTCGCCGGTGATATAGGCTGCTTCATCAGAAGCCAAGAATACCACAGCTGCGGCAATTTCTTTTGGATCACCCAAACGGGCGGCAGGCACCTGACTCATGATGCCGGCACGTTGATCGTCATTCAGGGCACGGGTCATGTCGGTTTCGATGAAACCGGGAGCAACCGCGTTCACTGTGATACCACGGGATGCCACTTCCCGCGCCAACGATTTGGTAAAACCAACCAGACCGGCCTTGGCGGCAGCATAGTTGACCTGACCGGCATTGCCCATGGTTCCCACCACGGAGCCAATGCTGATGATGCGACCGTGACGTTTCTTCATCATGGCACGCAACACCGGTTTGCTCAGACGATAAAGCGAGGTCAGATTGGTATCGATGATCTCGTTCCACTCGTCATCTTTCATCCGCATCAACAAGTTGTCACGGGTGATCCCCGCGTTGTTGATCAGGATGTCGATGTCGCCAAAGCGCGCCTTGATGGCGGCGAAGACGGCTTCGATGGATTCCTGGCTGGTCACGTTCAGTGCCATGCCGCAACCATTGTCGCCCAGATAGGCGCTGATCGCCTCGGCACCGCTCTCACTGGTCGCCGTACCGACCACTTTCGCGCCACGGGCCACGAATGTTTCGGCAATCGCACGGCCGATGCCACGACTGGCACCGGTCACCAACACAACCTTATCGGTAAAGCTCATTACTTGCTCCTGTTTACTTGATCTGGGCCAGCGCCTGCTCGAAAGAGACGGCATCGTTGGCGTGAATACCTTCCACGCGCTTGTCGATACGCTTGGCGAGCCCGGTCAACACTTTGCCCGGTCCCATCTCGATCTCGAGGGTAACCCCCTCGTTGGCCATCCGTTCGACAGTCTCGGTCCAACGAACCGGGCTGAACAGCTGACGTACCAGCGCTTGCTTGATGGCGGCCGGATCCTGTTCACAGGATACGTCGACATTATTGATGACAGCGATGGTTGGAACCTTGATCTCGATCCCGTCCAGCGCAGCTGCCAGTTTTTCTGCGGCAGGTTTCATCAACGCGCAGTGAGACGGTACGGAGACTGGCAGCGGCAACGCACGCTTGGCACCCGACTCTTTCATCAGCACGTTGGCGCGCTCAACGGCCTCTTTGTGACCGGCGATAACCACCTGGCCCGGAGAGTTAAAGTTGACCGGAGAGACCACCTGCCCTTCTGCCGCTTTTTCGCAGTTGGCGGCGATGGATTCGTTATCCAGGCCGATGATGGCCGCCATGGCGCCGGTGCCTTCCGGTACCGCTTCCTGCATGGCCAGACCACGCAGCTCGACCAGTTTGACCGCATCGGCAAAATCGAGTGCGCCGCTGCAAACCAGCGCGGAGTACTCACCCAGGCTGTGACCCGCCATCATGGCAGGCGTTGCCCCACCCTGCTGTTGCCACAGGCGCCACAGAGCGACAGAGGCTGTCAGCAGCGCAGGCTGAGTGCGCCAGGTTTTGTTCAGATCTTCAACCGGACCATCCATCACCAAGGCAAACAGGTCATAACCCAGCACCTGGCTCGCCTCGGCGAAGGTCTCCTTGATCACGGCATGTTGTTCGGCCAGCTCGGCCAGCATGCCTACGGACTGGGAACCTTGTCCCGGGAAGGCAATGGCAAATTGGGTCATCATTGATTCCTTTTAGATAAGACAAAAATGAAATCGGTGACGGAATGATGGAGACACCATCCCGCCGAAGATCAAAGGCGAACCAGCGCCGAGCCCCAGGCGAAACCGCCGCCAAAGGCCTCCAGCAGAACCAGCTGACCCGGTTTGATCCGGCCATCCCGCACCCCTTCGTCGAAGGCAACCGGAACAGAAGCGGCAGAGGTATTGCCGTGCTTGTCGAGGGTCAGTACCACTTTATCGAGGCTCATACCCAGCTTCTTGGCGGTGGCACTGATGATGCGGAAGTTGGCTTGATGCGGCACCAGCCAATCCAGCTCGCTCGGCTCGATACCGGCAGCGGCCAACGTTTCGGTTACGATCTCGCTCAGACGGGTGACTGCTACCTTGAAGACATCGTTGCCCTTCATATACATGTAGGCTTCGAGCTCGGCACCCGGCATGCCACGACGGGGTTGCGGCAGCTTGAGCAGCTCGCCATAACGGCCATCGGCATGAAGATGGGTAGAGAGGATGCCCGGCGTCTCGCTGGCACCGACAATCACAGCCCCGGCCCCGTCACCAAACAGGATGATGGTGCCGCGATCTTGCGGATCGCACATGCGGGAGAGCACATCGGCCCCGACGACCAGCACATGGCGGGCGGCGCCGGATTTGACGAATTGATCGGCAATGGAGAGTGCGTAGGTGAAGCCTGCGCAAGCAGCAGCCACGTCAAAGGCAGGAATGCCCGGAACGCCGAGCAGCCCCTGCAGCTCGCAGGCGGCAGCCGGGAAGGCATTTTCAGCACTGGTGGTGGCCAGCACTATCATATCGAGATCGGCAGCGGTCAGGCCGGCTGCATCCAGGGCGCGCAGGGCGGCCTGGTAAGAGAGGGTGGCAACGGTTTCGTCAGCCCCGGCAATACGGCGCTCACGGATACCGGTGCGTTCCACGATCCACTCATCACTGGTCTCAACCATCTGCTCGAGATCGGCGTTAGTCCGCACTGAACTCGGCAGGTAGCTGCCAGTACCCAGAATTTTGCTATGCATAGAGTTCTTATAGATCCCTGTCAGAGAAGACAGCTTCAAGGCGATCTGCTATTTGCAGTGGAAGTTGATGTTTGGCCTCTTGTGCGGCCAGCAGGATCGCATTACACAGAGCGCGCCGTTCGGCCCGCCCATGACTTTTTACCACAATGCCGCGCAATCCTAACAGACTTGCTCCGTTATACTGGTCGGGGTTCAGGTAAGAAAAACGCCGTTTGAACATAAATCCGGCGATCCGGCCAAGAAAAGTGCGTTTCTTGCGGGGATATCCGGCCAGCTGAGCCATCATCCGCACCACCCCTTCTGCCGTCTTGAGGGCGACATTGCCGACAAAACCGTCGCAGACGATCACGTCGCTGTCGCCGCTGAAGATGCGATCCCCTTCGACGAACCCGACATAATTGAGTGCGGGACACTGACGCAACAATTCGGCACTGTGACGCACCAGATCGTTGCCCTTGATCTCCTCCTCGCCGATGTTGAGCAAGGCAACACGGGGTGATGCAATGCCTTCTACCTTTTCGGCCACGACGGAGCCCATCACCGCAAACTGCAATAGGGTATCGGCATCGCAACTGACGTTGGCGCCAAGATCCAGCATCACGGTGCGTTTGCCGCTCAATGTCGGCAGCGCCTTGATAAGGGCAGGTCTGTCTACCCCGGGCAGGGATTTGAGCACGCACTTGGCCATCGCCATCAACGCACCGGTATTGCCAGCACTGACGCAAGCATCGGCCTCACCGGCTTTCACCAGATTGAGTACCACCCGCATGGAGGAGTCTTTCAGAGTACGCAGCGCCACGATCGGTTTATCGCCCATGCCAACCACCTGGGATGCATGTACGAAACGAACGCGGGGATTATTCAGCAAGCCATGTTGCTGCAGCAGAGAAGAGGTCTGGTGCTGGTCGCCGACCAGGATCAGTTTTAGCTGGGGTAAAAGAGACAGTGCCTGCACGGCGGCAGGCACTGTTTCCGAGGGGCCAATATCTCCCCCCATGATGTCTAGCGCGACAGTTTGCGTAGACAAAGGCAATCCTTAAGCGATTACCTTTTTACCGCGGTAGAAACCATCGGCAGTCACGTGGTGACGACGATGAATTTCGCCACTGGTCTGATCAACAGTCAGGGCAGCAGTGGTCAGCGCATCGTGGGAACGACGCATGCCACGCTTGGCACGGGTTTTACGGTTCTGTTGTACGGCCATTGTAGGCTAACTCCTAAATTCACTTACGTTTAAGCTCTTCAAGAACTGCAAAGGGATTCGGCCGCTCATCAGCAGGTTCGATTTCACCCCAGGTCATCTCCATGTTTCCTCTCGGGCATGCATCCAGAGAATGCATTGCGACTTGAGGCAACGAGAGGATGAGTTCATCCTCCAGGATTTGATGAAGATCTATCTCGCCGTTTTCGTCCAACTCAATGGGCTCATAAGCTTCCGGCAGTTCTTCCTCGTTTGTTCTTTCGAACAGCGGAGTGTAGATAAATTCAGCTTCACAGAGGTGTTCGAATGTCTCTCCGCAACGTTGGCAAACCAGGTCAACCTTGGCATGGGCAGTGCCTTTCATAACGGTCAACTTCTGGACATCTTTGCCAAAGTGCAGTGATACATCGATATCACTCTGCAAGCCAGCGGTTGATTCCTCCAGCCTGGGCATCTGCGACTTTTCCACTATCCCGATGTAATCGAGCAGCTTCAAGGCACTACGGACTGGATCAACCTTAACGGGCAACTTCACCTTTTGCATAGGGCGCGAATAATATAGGTCCAACAACTGATAGTCAAAGGAAAAAGTCCTTACCGCCGATGATTTTAACGTCACAAGTCCCTAGAATGCCGGTACTCGCTTTCATCGGTACCTGATTATGCCACAGAATCTGATCCTCGCCTCAACTTCTCGCTATCGCAAAGCCCTGCTGGAGAAGCTCGGCCTCCCCTTTGAATGTGCCGCCCCCGATGTGGATGAACGCCCGCTGGCTGGCGAATCCGCCGAGGCGCTGGTGGCCAGACTGGCTCGTGCCAAGGCTGATGCTGTTGCCCAACATCGTGATCACGGCTTGATCATCGGATCTGATCAGGTGTGTGTCTGCAATAATCACATCCTCGGCAAACCGGGCACCATCGACAATGCCATCGCCCAGCTGATGGTGGCTCAAGGTCGCAGCGTCACCTTCTATACCGGCCTGTGCGTGGTGAATGCCGCAACCGGTGAGGCTCATCAACTGGTGGAACCTTTTACCGTCCATTTTCGCAACCTCGATGAAGCCGCCATTCGCCGCTATGTAGAGGTAGAATTGCCCCTAGATTGTGCGGGCAGCTTCAAATGTGAAGGAATGGGGATCGTGCTGTTCAAGGGGCTGGAGGGGCGCGATCCTAACGCATTGATCGGTCTGCCACTGATCGGCCTGATCGAGCTGCTGGAGCGCCACGGTATTGCCCTGCCCTGATTGCGGACGAATAGATAAGCTAGAACGAGCATATAAAAAGCCCGGTCAATAGACCGGGCTTCTGTTATCAATCAGATCGATGTCTCTTAAAGAGAGGTGTCTATAACAGCCCGCGAAGAGCCGTCATGGAGTCCACCACCGCCACAGGTCCGTGACGACTGAGGGCATCCCGACTATCTACACCCCAAGTAACGCCAATGCGCGGCATGGCAATTGCCTCGGCCATCGCCATATCGTGAACAGAGTCGCCGATCATTACCGCCTGACGGGGTGACAGCCCCAGCTCGTCCAGGATCTGCTCAAGCATCAGCGGATCAGGCTTGGAGCGAGCCTCATCGGCCCCACGACTGGTCACAAACAACGGGCGCAGCCCGGTCTCATCCAATACCCGATCCAGCCCACGGCGTGATTTCCCGGTCGCGACGGCCAGTTGCAGCCCTCGTGACCGCCAATCATGCAGCAACTCCCCTGCCCCGGAAAACAACGGGCTGGGGGTAGCGTCGTGCAGATAGTGATGACGATAGCGATCGATGAGTGCGGCAATCTGGCGCTCACCGCTGGTAGCACCACTGCCACTGCATAAGGGGAACAGACGGGACATGGCGACATCGAGGCTCAATCCGATGATCTGCCGGATCTGGGCTGGCGCAGGTACCGCCAGCTCACAATCTCTGGCGGCCCCTTGCACACAGGCCACAATCCGGCCCACCGAATCCATCAGGGTACCGTCCCAATCGAAAATGGCGAGCCGGATATCCTGCATCAGCGTGGTAAGCCGTTGAGGAAGTTGTCGAGTTCAGGTGCAAGCGGCGCTTCGACCTGCATCTCGCGACCATCGGCCGGATGGGTGAAGCTGAGCTTCCAGGCATGCAAAAAGAGCCGTTTCAGCCCTTGGCTGCGCATTTTCTCGTCAAACGCCGCTTCACCGTACTTATCGTCACAGGCGATCGGGTGACCGGCATGCAGGGTGTGCACGCGGATCTGGTGGGTACGGCCAGTGATGGGGCTGCACTCGACCAGAGTCGCTTCGGCAAATTGACGCACGATACGGAACCGGGTTTCGGAGGGCTTGCCATCGGCACTGACCCGCACAACCCGTTCGCCTGACTGCAAATCGTTCTTGCGCAGCGGCGCATTAACCACCTTGACGTGAGCCTGCCACTTGCCACGCACCAGCGCCAGATACTGTTTGCGCATGGTCTTGACCCGCAACTGCTCATGCAGGCTGCGCAGGGCGCTGCGCTTCTTGGCAACCAGCAGCACGCCGGAGGTGTCGCGATCCAGTCGATGAACCAGTTCGAGGAAGCGGGCTTCAGGCCGCAGTGCGCGCAGCCCTTCTATCACGCCAAAGCTCAGGCCGCTGCCACCGTGTACTGCCATGCCGGAGGGCTTGTTCAGCACGATCATGGCATCGTCTTCGAACAGGATCTGGCTCTCCAAACGCTGGATAACCCCGAGGTTAGCTGAAGGCAGCTCATTCTTCTCGGCAACGCGCACGGGGGGCACCCTCACCTCGTCACCTGCGCAGAGTTTGTACTCCGGTTTGATGCGCTTTTTGTTTACTCGCACTTCGCCTTTACGAAGGATGCGATAGATCAGGCTCTTGGGGACGCCCTTTAGCTGAGTCTTGAGAAAATTGTCGATGCGCTGCCCGTCATGCTCAGCTTCGATGGTGAGCAGCTGCACTTGTTGTTGTATCTGTGTCATGGCGCGGATTTTAACACTGCCAGCGCCCCTTGGCTGCATGGTTTGTTGAAAAATGGCGCCTTGCTATAAAAGAGGTTTAAATGGGATAATAAACAAGGTTTTGTCATTGTGTTCAAGCCTTGTACTAAGTGGCCAAAAAGTATGCCACCCAATCCCGAAACACCGTGTATACAAGAACATGACGGTTCCCGGGTGCGAGGTACAACGCATGGAGAACACAAACATCACCGTTTATTTGTCTCCATTTCGGCATCCTTATTCATTCCTTCTCGAGAAGTGATGACCAGAACGCCCTTAGTTTGCGCCTCATGCATACCCCAACCGGGAGGTTGCCCCAGTATGCTGAAGACCCGAGGCCGGCGCTGGCAGGACCCAGATGGAGGAAATCAAAATGACACAATAATGAGAACTCAATGAAAAGAATGCTTATCAACGCAACTCAAGAAGAGGAGTTGCGCGTAGCGCTGGTTGACGGACAACAGCTCTACGATTTGGATATTGAAAGTCCGGGACACGAGCAGAAGAAAGCGAACATTTACAAGGGTAAGATCACCCGCGTAGAACCCAGCCTTGAAGCTGCTTTTGTCGACTACGGCGCCGAGCGCCACGGTTTCCTGCCGTTGAAGGAGATCGCCCGCAATTACTTCCCCTCCGGTTACTCCTATCAGGGTCGTCCCAACATCAAAGAAGTGGTCCGCGAAGGTCAGGAAGTTATCGTCCAGATCGACAAGGAAGAGCGTGGCACCAAGGGTGCAGCCCTCACCACCTTTATCAGCCTGGCAGGTAGCTACCTGGTACTGATGCCCAACAACCCCCGTGCCGGTGGTATCTCCCGCCGTATCGAGGGTGATGAGCGGACTGAACTGAAAGAAGCCCTGAGCGGATTGACCGTGCCGGAAGGCATGGGCCTGATCGTACGTACCGCAGGAGTGGGTAAGTCGCCAGAAGAGCTGGAGTGGGACCTGAACGTTCTGCTCAACCACTGGGACTCCATCCACAAGGCCTCCCAGGAGCGCGCTGCGCCGGTGCTGATCCATCAGGAGAGCAACGTCATCGTGCGTGCCATCCGTGACTATCTGCGTCGCGATGTGGGCGAGATCCTGATCGACAATCCGGTGATTTTCGAACGCGCCAAGGCCCATATCGAGCTGGTACGTCCCGATTTCCTCAACCGTGTGAAGCTGTACAAGGGTGAAGTTGCCCTGTTCAACCACTTCCAGATTGAGAGCCAGATTGAATCAGCCTTCCAGCGTGAAGTGCGCCTCCCTTCCGGTGGCAGCATCGTTATCGATCCGACCGAAGCTTTGACCTCCATCGATATCAACTCCTCCCGCGCCACCAAGGGCGGCGATATCGAAGAGACTGCGCTGCAAACCAACCTGGAAGCGGCCGACGAAATTGCCCGTCAATTGCGTCTGCGCGACCTGGGTGGCCTGATCGTTATCGACTTCATCGACATGACGCCGGTTCGCCATCAGCGCGAAGTAGAAAACCGTCTGCGTGAAGCAGTTCATCAGGATCGCGCCCGCATCCAGCTGGGCCGTATCTCCCGTTTCGGTCTGCTGGAGATGTCTCGCCAGCGTCTGCGCCCCTCCCTCAACGAGTCCAGCAGCCATATCTGCCCCCGTTGCCAGGGTCAAGGCGTGATCCGTGACAACGAATCCCTCGCCCTGTCCATCCTGCGTCTCATCGAGGAAGAGGCCATGAAGGACAACACCGAGCAGGTTCACGGCCAGGTGCCGGTGGATGTTGCCGCCTATCTGCTTAACGAGAAACGTGCCGCCATCGCCAGTCTGGAGCAGCGCAATGATGTGCGTGTTTACATCATTCCGAACCAGCATCTGGAAACCCCGCACTACGAAGTAACCCGCATTCGTCAGAACGAGATCCCGGAAGCGGCCAGCTACGAGCTGAAAACCGAGATTGCCAAGCCGGTCTACCAACCGAAGCAAGCTCAGGTGATCGAGCGTGAGCAACCGCTGCTGCAAGGCTTTGCCCAACCGGCACAACCGGCCCCTGTTGCACCGCAACAGCCGGCAGCTCCCGTTGCTGCGGCCCCTGCCGAAGCCGGCTTCTTCAGCAAGCTGATCAAAGGCATTACCGGCCTGTTCAGCAGCGATGCCGCCCCTGCCGACGTGAAAGCGCCCGCCGAGAAACCAGCAGCTCGTGAAGCACGCAAGGATGAAGGTCAACGTCACCAGCGCGAAGAAGGCCGTGGCCGTGGTCAGCGTCCTCGTCGTGATGACAATCGTGGCAACCGCAACAATGCGGAAGCTGGCGAGAAGCGTGAAGGTGGCAACCGCGAAGGTGGTGAAAACCGCAATCGCCGTCCGCGCAAAGAGCGCGAGCCTCGTCAGGAGCGTGAAGCTCGTGGCGAAGTGCGCATGGAACGTGAACCCCGTCAGGAACGCGAGCCTCGCGAACCGCGCCAGGAACGTGCACCACGTCCGGCCCGTGAACCTCGTGCTCCCCGTGAGCCGCGCGCCGAAGTCGTTGTTGAAGCGGTAGACACCGTTGATGCAACTGCCGTCCAGCCACGTCAGGAAAAAGAGCAGAAAGTGGCCGAGCGCCGCGAACGTCGCCAACTGCGCAAGCAGATCCGCGTCGATGTCGCCGCTGCTGACACCCCTGCCCTGCCGGTTGACGAAGTACCTGCGCAAGCTGACGTGATCGATGCCACCGTGGGTAACGAGCAGGAAGAGCAGAGTGAAGGCCAGCGCCGTTCACGCCGCACTCCGCGCAGCCAGCGTATCGAAGGACAGCGCCGCAAGCGCATCAACGAAGATGCCCGCAGCCAGCGTGATGAAGAACAGCAAGATACTACCACTCTGACCACCGCAGCCCAGGCAGATATTGCCAAAGCGCAGGTTGAAGAGCCGGTAGTGCCCGTTGTTACCATCCCGAGCGCTGAAGCCGTCGCAGCTGCCCTGCAAGCCTCTGCCGCACTGACCGAGCATGTGGTTGTCGAAGCCGTTGCAGAAGAAGCTGCCGAACAGGCTGCTGCCCAGGTTGAAGCAACTCAAGCCGATGTGAGCGCTAGCCCGGTTGTTGCAGCTGTTGCAGAAGTCGTGGTTGCAGCAGAGCCGGAAGTTGTCGTTGTCGCCGCTCCGGCTGTCGACATGGCTGCCACTGAAATCGTTGAAACTGCTCCGGTTGTTGAAGAAGCTCCTGCTGTCAACACTCCTGTCGTGGAAGCTGTACCGGCTGCAGCCGAAATGCCAGCTGATGTTGTCGAAGCCCCGGCACCTGTCGCTGCTGTTGCGATTGAAGAGACTCCGGTCGTTACAAAACAGGTAGCTCACGGTGCTGGCCTGTTGGCTCGTGCCCGCAAAGCATCCGCGCCGATGGCAACCCCTGCCGAAGCTCCTGCCCTGCCTACTCGTGAGCCGGTTAACTACCCGCCGCTGGTACGCAACGAAGTGAGCACATCAGGTCGTCATGGTGGCAGCACTGCCGCCGTCGACGTGGCCACCTGCCCAGCGGGTCGCCCCTGATATCCACCGGTAACGACTAAATTGAGAGCCACACCATTGTGTGGCTCTTTTTTATCTGCATGACATCGGTTGATAACGCCTCATCAATAAGGAGTTTGGATTAGGAACCTAATGAAAATATCCCATTAAATGCACTCTGCTCAGTTAGGTAATGCCTCAGATATCCTCCTCTACACCATATTTGGCTTGAGATAGTGATTAACCAGATATGTTTCTCGCCACCAGCCAGGTTAAACCATGCCTCAGAGCTTTATAGCCAACCATATCGGGTAACGATGGTGAAAGTTAGCCTTCGACTCTTGTGGATGCGGGCGAATAGACAAACAAGATACATAGAAGTAACAGCACCACAGATTGGCTCATGACCCGCCCCTCTGCTTGCACTGGCGGACCTGGCGACTGCAAGCAAGGTCAGTATCGCCAAGAATTGGCTCTCTTTTGCCAAGCCCTATCAAGATTTTCTCGTTATCTTCGAATACTTTAAAAATTAAATTCAACAATAAGCTTGTTGGCATATAAAGGCCGAAGGCGATTCAGCGGATACGCAATACAAACAAGGATTGATCTGTATTACCCCGCGGCAATACTGCTCAAACTCTCAGGAGTTGGGTTAGTCAGCATTTCAATCCCTGTTCATTCTAAAAGGGAGCCTGCTGATGATTGATGACCCGCGGCAAAAACTGATAGATCTACCCATCTTCATGATTTACTTGCTACTGACTCGACTGCGATATGGATTTTGCCGATAACAGGTATGTGGAGATCACCGCTGTCGCCATACCAAATAAAGATCCTTGTTTCACACAATCTGGTGAGTGTGAGATGTGTGAAAATATTTCACAAACAAGCCCTGACTATCGCATTCATGATGCGCTCTCATACCATTCAGTGGCCCTTGCCCTGTCCAGCCAGGTATCAAATCGATAATTTACAACCTGATATAGAAGCACAAAAAAAGGGCCCGCAGGCCCTTTATCGAATATGGTATTGGCATTTAGCCAAACAGATGATGGCTGACGATGAACAGGCCGCCGGAGAGCAGCATGGTCAGCGGCAGGGTCAGCACCCAGGCCATCAGGATGGTCTTGATAGTCTGGCTCTGCAGGCCGGATTTGTTGGCAATCATGGTCCCCGCCACCGCAGAAGAGAGGATGTGGGTGGTGGACACCGGCATACCAGTCAGACTGGCGACTCCGATGGAGGTCGCAGCCGTGATCTGGGCCGCGATGCCCTGGCTGTAGGTCATGCCGGTCGTGCCGATCTTCTCTCCCACGGTATGGACGATACGACGCCAGCCCACCATGGTGCCACAACCGAGCGCCAGTGCGATGGAGACGATCACCCAGGTCGGTGCGTATTCAGCGGTCGCGGTCAGATCCTTGCGCCATTTGGCCAGGTCGGTCAGCTCCTTGGCGGGCAGCGGCAGCTTGGCAACCTTGCGGGCAGTGTCATCGATACAGAGCAGCAGACGACGCACTTCGCGACGGTCGGTCAGACTCATCTGATCATAAGTACGCACAGCCCCCAGACGGGCATCCAGGGTGGCCATCGCCTGCAGCACGCCATCGGCGGAGCAGTGAGTCATCAGCTCTTCCTGAGCCGTTGCCGGTGCAGAGAAGTTGATGACACCAGAGAGGGCGGACTGGTTGCGCTGGTAGATCTCCATGATGCGCTGGTTGGCATCCTGGGTCCGATCCAGGTCATAAGAGCGGCTGTTCATGTCCAGCGCGAAATAGGCGGGTGCCATGCAGATCAGCACCAGCATCACCAGACCGATACCCTTCTGGCCATCGTTGGAGCCGTGCACGAAGCTGACGCCCATGGCCGATGCCACCAGGGTCAGACGCGCCCAAAACGGCGGGTGCTTCTTGCCATCCACCAGCTGACGCTCTTCCGGTGTTTTGTGGATCTTGTTGCTGGTCCAGATGCGTTTCATTGCCAGCAGCAGCAGCGCCGCGATGATGAAACCTATGGTGGGAGAGATGATGAGGGAAAGCATGATGTCGATCGCTTTGCCCACGTTGATCCCTTCTGTCACCGGTTTATGGGTGATCCAGGCATAGGCGCCGCCTACCCCCAGAATGGAACCGATCAAGGTATGTGAACTGGAGGCCGGGATCCCGAAGAACCAGGTGCCCAGGTTCCACACGATGGCGGAAAACAGCAAGGAGAAGACCATGATCAACCCTTGGGTGGAGTCCATCCCAAGCAGCAGGTCGATGGGCAACAGATGGACAATGGCATAAGCCACCCCCAGACCGCCGAACATGACGCCAAAAAAGTTGAAGATCCCCGATGCGACAACCGCCAGGTGAGCCGGCATCGCCTTGGTATAGATAACCGTTGCTACCGCGTTGGCGGTATCGTGAAAGCCGTTGATAAATTCATAGGCAAGCACAAAAAAAACGGCCAATACCAAACCGATTGACCACCACAAACCCAAACCACTAAACATTTCAAACATAAAAAAAAGCCTGTTTATGAGTTGCGGCGGATTATGCCAGATGGCGGCCAACACCATAGCCACCATTGAAATATTTCAGCCATAAAAAAAAAGAGCTTTTTGGAAAAAAATATCCTAGAGCCAGTCCTCATGCGGCTTGCCATCGATTAATTAAAGCCAACAATGATTGCAGGAAATGGCAAAATTAGCTGACAATTAAGCCAATGATTTCATTTTTATGACGTTTTTATGACATAAAAACAGGCAAAATTGGTGATAAAACGCCCCTACCCCACCAATCTCATCCGACCAGCACCATCAATCCCATATCCGTTTGATTCCAGATGCAAAAAGGGAGCACCTTGTGCTCCCTTGAATCGTTGCTGTGTTGCCAGTTATCAGTCCTGATTGATGCGGCTGGCGACGGCGCCCTGCTGGCTCTTGTACTTGGCATTTTCCCGCTTGTTGTAGGGACGGGCCGCGACGCCGGAAAGCATCTCGAAGTTCAAGGCGCCGATCTTCATCTTCGGGCGCAGCGCCAGCGGCAGCTTGCCGCCGTTGTAGAACTCCAGCACGATGCGACCGGACCAACCCGGATCGATGCGGTGCGCCGTCACGTGCACCATCAAACCCAGGCGCGCCAGTGAAGAGCGGCCATCCAGCCAGCCAACGATATCGGCAGGCAGAGTAACGGATTCGTAGGTCACCGCCAGCGCCAACTGACCCGGGTGCAGATAGAAGGCTTCGCCATCGGGGATATGGATCTCGTCACTCATCACCCGATCGATGGCATCGGCCATCTCGCTGCTCGGGCCGCTCAGGTCGATATAGGGCGCGGTATGATCGCGAAACACCCGAAACTCGTTACCCAGCAGCACATCGACACTGACACCACTGATCCGCTCTACCCCGGGCCGTGGCTCAATGACGATCTTGCCTTCATCCAGATGGCGTTCAATATCGGTATCACACAGACGCATTGGGCGACTCTCCTGACAAATTGTGCTTTTAAAAAAGCCGGGCATCACCCGGCTTGTTTCATCTTAACCAATCAACATGTGGCGAATACGCGCCTTGAGCATGTCGATGGCGATGCGGTTCTTGCCACCACGGGGCACGATCACATCGGCATACTGTTTGGACGGCTCGATAAACTGCAGGAACATCGGACGCACTGTCTTCTGATACTGCTTGAGCACGGAGTCCATGGTACGGCCACGCTCCTGCACATCACGCACCAGACGGCGAAGCAGGCAGATGTCGAGCGGGGTATCCATAAAGATGGAGGCATCCATCAGATCCCGCAGACGGCTGTCGGTCAGCAGCAGGATCCCTTCCAGAATGATCACCCGGCGCGGGGCAAACGGGGTCACTTCGCTCATCCGGGTGTGTTCGGTGTAGGAGTACTGGGGAATGGCAACCGCGTCACCTTTGACCAGCTGGCTAAGGTGCTGTACCAGCAGGTCGTGATCCAGCGCGTTGGGGTGGTCATAGTTGGTCTTGACCCGCTCTTCCATGGTCAGGTGGGTCTGATCACGGTAGTAGCAATCTTCGGTGATCACACCAATCTGACCTGCGCCCAGTTCGGCCACCAGCTCTTCATAAATGGTCTGGGCTATAAGACTTTTGCCAGACGCAGATGCGCCCGCAATACCGATGATCACACACGAATGTTGAGTATCAGACATGACAAATACCTAAAAGAGAAGAGCAGTGGGGATGGTTTAAACCGATCCATTATATAAAAAAGGGTGGGTCATGCCCACCCTCAATTCCCTTTCAAGTGACCGACCGCCGATTATTCATCCAGCGCCATGGCATAGAGAGGGGTCGCAATCGGTTTTGCGCTGAAAAAGAGTTCAGCCCCTACCCTGCGCGCCAGCTTCAAATAAGCCTGAGCCAAGCTCCCTTCCGGTGCACCGAACACCGTCGGACAGCCATCATCCATGTGTTGGCGGATATCAATGTGCAGCGGTAATTGACCAAGCAGTGCCACTTGATACTGCTCTGCCATCTTCTGGCCGCCACCGGTACCGAACAGCGGCTCATGATGACCACAGGCGCTGCAGACGTGGTAGCTCATGTTCTCGATAATACCGAGCACTGGCACATTGACCTTGTTGAACATGGCGATCCCCTTGCGGGCATCGGCCAGCGCCACATCCTGCGGGGTGGTGACGATCACTGCCGCCGAGGTAGGCACCTGCTGAGCCATAGTGAGCTGGATATCGCCAGTGCCCGGCGGCATGTCTACCACCAGATAATCCACCTCGCCCCAGCGGGTCTCATGGAGGATCTGCGCCAGCGCCTTGCTCGCCATCGGGCCACGCCAGATGGTGGCATCCTGCTCGGAGACCAGATAGCCGATGCTGTTGCTCTTGAGGCCGCAGGCCATCACCGGCTCCATCAGCTTGCCGTCATGGCTGACCGGGCGCTCCTTGAGGGTGCCCATCATTGTGGGAATGGAAGGGCCATAGATATCGGCATCGAGAATAGCGACCCGCGCCCCCTCTTTTTGCAGCGCCAGCGCCAGATTGACTGCGGTGGTGGACTTGCCTACCCCGCCCTTGCCGGAAGCAACCACGATGATGTTGCGAATGCCCTGCACGGCATTGAGGCCCTGCGCCCGCGGCATGCTGGCGACGTCAATCTCCAATGCCCAGTCGATACGGGCAGCGCCGGTGGCACTACGCAGCCTGGCATCGTAGTTCTCTTTGAGCTGATCGAGCAGCGAGAGACCGGCAAACGGCAATACCAGCCGGATAGTAAGCCCCTGACCCTGATTGATGATCTCGCGAACGAATCCGGCATCCACCAGATCCTTGTGCCAGCCTGCTGGCTTAAATTCGGCGAGGATCTGTTTTACTGAATCAATCACCATTAACTCCTCATTATCTTGTCATTATCTTGAGGTGAACGGTTACCGCACACAAATCAGTGGCTTGCCTGCCATCATAACGGCAGGTGCTGCCAAGGTTGGCACAGCCACAACCCTAGGCAGGCTACCCCCAATTCGGGTAACATGCACGGCACTCTATCATCCCAACAAGCACATCAAGAACGTAATATGGCAACTGATCCTCGTAAAATGCTGGTAACCTGCGCCCTCCCCTATGCCAATGGCTCCATCCATCTTGGCCACATGCTGGAACATATCCAGGCCGATATCTGGGTTCGTTATCAGCGAATGCGCGGTCATCAGGTGCACTTCATCTGTGCCGATGATGCCCACGGCACCCCGATCATGCTCAAGGCACAACAGATGGGGATCACCCCGGAAGAGATGATTGCCGCTGTCTCCCAAGAGCACCAGGCCGACTTCGCCGGGTTCAACATCAGCTTTGACAACTATCACTCCACCCACAGCGACGAGAACCGCGAGCTGGCGGAGTTGATCTACGGCCGTCTGAAAAATGGTGGCTTTATCAAGAGCCGCACCATCTCCCAGCTGTTCGATCCGGAAAAATCCATGTTCCTGCCGGACCGTTTCGTCAAGGGAACCTGCCCCAAGTGCAAATCTCCGGAGCAGTATGGCGACAACTGCGACAGCTGCGGCGCCACCTACAGCCCGACTGAACTGATCGATCCGAAATCTGCCGTCTCCGGCGCGACCCCGGTAATGAAGGACTCCGAGCACTTCTTCTTCGACCTGCCGCAGTTTGAAAAATGGCTCTCTGAGTGGGTGCGCGGCTCCGGCGCCATTCAGGAAGAGATGGCCAACAAGATGCAGGAGTGGTTCGAAAGCGGCCTGCAGCAGTGGGACATCACCCGCGACGCCCCCTACTTCGGTTTCGAAATTCCCGGCGCCCCGGGCAAGTACTTCTACGTCTGGCTGGATGCCCCCATCGGTTACATGGCTTCCTTCAAGAACCTGTGCAACAAGCGTGGCGACATCGACTTTGACAGCTACTGGAAAGCGGACTCCGACGCCGAGCTCTACCACTTCATCGGTAAAGATATCGCCTATTTCCACTGCCTGTTCTGGCCGTCCATGCTGGAAGGTGCCAACTTCCGCAAGCCGACCAAGGTCAACGTGCACGGCTATGTGACCGTCAACGGCGCAAAGATGTCCAAATCCAAGGGCACCTTTATCAAGGCATCCACCTACCTGAACCACCTGGATCCGGAGTGCCTGCGTTACTACTACGCCGCCAAGCTCAACAGCCGCATCGATGATCTGGACCTGAACCTCGAAGATTTCGTGCAGCGCGTCAACGCTGACGTGGTCAACAAGCTGGTCAACCTCGCCTCCCGCAACGCCGGTTTTATTGCCAAGCGTTTTGGCGGCAAGCTGGCTGCCACTTGCGCCGAGCCCGAACTCTACGCCGAATTCGCCAACGCCCGTACCGCTATTGCGGAAGCCTATGAGAGCCGCGAGTTCAGCCGCGCCATCCGCGAAATCATGGCGCTGGCCGACAAGGCCAACCGCTACGTGGACGACAAAGCGCCCTGGGTTATCGCCAAGCAGGAAGGCGCTGATGCCGAGCTGCAAGCTGTTTGCTCCGTCGGCATCAACCTGTTCCGTGTGCTGATGGCCTACCTCAAGCCCGTCATGCCGCTGCTGGCCGAGCGTGCCGAAGCCTTCCTGGCTGAAACCCTCAGCTGGGATGGCATCGAAATGCCGCTGGTCGATCACACCGTTGCGCCGTTCAAGGCCCTCTTCTCCCGCATCGAACCTGCGAAGATTGAAGCCATGATCGAGGCATCCAAGGAAGACCTGGCCAAGGAGCAGGCACCGAAAGTGACCGGTCCGCTGGCTGATGACCCCATCAGCGAAACCATCACCTATGACGACTTTGCCAAGATTGACCTGCGCGTAGCGCTGATCAAGAAGGCAGAAGCGGTACCGGAAGCCGAGAAGCTGCTCAAGCTGCAACTGGATATCGGCGGCGAAACCCGTCAGGTGTTTGCCGGTATCAAGTCCGCTTACAACCCGGAAGATCTGGAAGGCAAGCTGACCGTGATGGTGGCCAACCTGGCGCCGCGCAAGATGCGTTTCGGCATGTCCGAAGGCATGGTGCTGGCTGCAGGCCCGGGCGGCAAGGATCTCTGGATCCTGGAGCCGCAGGAAGGCGCCCAGCCGGGCATGCGCGTCAAGTAAGCACATCGCTGACTGTGATCACAGCCAGATAGAGAAGAGAGGCCAAACGGTCTCTCTTTTTTTGTCTCACCTGTTTGGCTTGGTTAGTTTTTGTAGATGCTGGTCGCGGATTACTTTCGTAGATTGCGGCCTCGAGGCTATCCACCGCTTGACTTGGTGGACGATACATTTTGTTCTGAATACCTGACCAGCCGACTTGCCATGTCTTCCATGTTGTGACCTGCCTGCATCGCCAGTTTGAGCGCTACCAGCTCCGCCTGCTGGCAGTCCAGTTGACGCAAACGGACAGTGATCTTTTGCTTCAACTGCTGCCGCAGTTTCGTCTGCTTGTGGGTGCCCCCCTGCTCTGCTCGCAACCTCCGCCGCCATTGACGCCAATCCTGCAACTGGCCGAGTCGTTCCTGCCAGTGAGTCAGGGTACTCAACCAGCCGGGATCTCCACTCCCCAGATCCAGCAACAGTTCCACGCCATAACGGGCCTGCTTGATCTCGAGGCGCAGCCGATGCCAGCGGCGCAACTGTTGCTGACGGGAGCTGACAGATTTCCCAACGCAGGGAATAGGTTCATCGAGAGCGCTCTGCGCCTCATCAAGGCGCAGGGCCAGATGCTGCAGATAGAGGAACGCCAATGCCCGCGCATCCTGCACCTGCGCCACCACCGCAAGCCAGCGGGCCAATCGCCGCGACAACAGGGGCACGCGACAGGCCGATTTGTGGGTATTGCCAGTGCTGGCAGGCAGCTTGCCAAAACGCTCGGCGTAGACCTGAGCATCCCGTAGTGCAGAGAGCCGCCCGACCGAGCGCAGCAGACGCCGCTCCAGCTCGGGATGATAGGTGAGTGGTCGCCACAGGGCGAGCAGTGCCAGCAAGCGGCGCGCCGCGATACGGTAGCCATGCACGGCCGGTTCGCTGGCCTCTTCGCGCACCGCTCGCGCCGCCTCCTGATAACGGGCGACCCAGCTTGTTGCCTGAGTCAGCAACAGACCTTCCTTGTCAGCGTCCATCTCGTCTCCGCCCCTTCAGTTGGTGTGAAAGCCCTGACCGGTGGGAGGCAGCGCCTCTTCATACTCCATCCGGGTCACCCTAGCGGTGCGCGGGCCATGCTCCAGCCACCCCAGCATCATCTGCACCCCCTGTGCGGGGCCGCTGATCAGGATCTCCACCGAGCCATCCTCCAGGTTGTAGGCATGGCCCCGCAAACCCAGTTGCAGCGCCCGCTCACGGGTGAAATAGCGAAATCCCACCCCCTGCACCTGCCCCCACACCCGAATGACAAACGATTGCTCTCCCATTTCTCACACCTTCCGCTTAAGAAAAAATTTCCCGAGACGATAATGTGCCCGACACTCTATCTCTGCAGGATGCAGCTCCATTATGAAAGAAGTTAAATTCCGGTGGGTTGACCGCTATCTCATTCACCTCACCATCAGTGAAAAATTCCATATCGCGTTCTGGTTACCTCTCTTCATCATCGCCTTTCTCAGCTGGTACATGCTGGCGGCCAGCCATCAGCAGGAGGTCTCCCTGCGGGTAGCGCAGTTGCAACAACGGGTCGAGACCACGGCGCAACTGGTCAGCCAGCAGCCAACGCTCACTCTGCCAGCCGATCTGCGCATCCAGCCACAAGGGGTGAGCGGGCTCGAACAGCAGGGCGATCGCTACCGCTTCACCGCACCAGCGGGTCAGGCTGGCTATGTGACCGGCGAGCTCGACACCAGTACGTCCTCAATGTGGGATGATCAGGGCACCACGCTCACCATGATTGGCGCGCTGGCAGCCCTGATGGCGCTGGTGATCCACTACATGATGACCTTTGTCTCCGGAGCGCTTTACTCCACCAACAAGGCGTTGCAAACCGTGGCGGACGGCGATCTCACCTTCCGACTCAACTTCTTCCCGGTGCGAGACGAGTTCTCCACCCTGGCGGGCAGCATCGACCGCTTTACCGACCGCCAGCACCAGATCGTCAAACTGGTGGAGGAGTCTGCCGAAGCGCTGACCATGGCAGCCGACGAGTTTCGTGATCATGCCTGCGAAGGCGAGACCATGGCGCGTTCCCAGCGCCAGCACATGGATTCACTGGCCACTGCCATGGAGCAGATGTCGGCGGCGATCCGCGAAGTAGCGCGCAATGCCAACGACACCCTGCTGCAGACCCGACAATCGAGCGAAGAGGCGGCCAATGGCGCCAACCGGGTGGCCCGCACCATCGAAGCGATCCGTACTCTGGCCGACGAGATTGGCAACGCCTCCGGCGCGGTCGAGCGGCTCACCCACAATGCCAACCGGATCAACGAGGTGGTCAACGTCATCAACGCCATCTCCCAGCAGACCAACCTGCTGGCCCTCAACGCAGCTATCGAAGCGGCCCGAGCCGGTGAGCAGGGTCGCGGCTTTGCAGTGGTGGCGGATGAAGTGCGTACCCTCGCCAGCCGTACCCAGCAGGCGACGGTGGAGATCCAGCAGATGATCGAAGAACTGCAGACCGGTACCGGCGCGCTGAACGAGATCATGGAACAGACTGTAGGACGCGCCGCCAGCAGCCAGCAGCTCATCAGCGAGGTGGGGCTGGATATCGAAAAACTGAGCAACCACAGCGATGCGGTGCTGGAGATGAGCACCCAGATCGCCACCTCCAGCGAGGAACAGAGCTCGGTCGCCGCCGAGATCACCCACAATCTGGATCAGGTGCGCCATGAGGCGGCGCAGGTGGAAGAGTCCGCCAGTGCCTCGGTAGCCGGTACGCAGGGGCTGAAAGCCACCGCCAACGAGCTGACCCAGGCACTCAAGGGGATCACTCTCTGACGCTGCCGAATAGCATCCGGCAACAAGAAGCAATAAGAAAAGAGGCCACCCATTGGGTGGCCTCTTTGTCTTTATGGATAGTGACCATGAATGATAGCGACCAATTGCTATGCCGGCTGGCAGTCCCGCTCAGGATTGAAGCAAACTCAGGACCGCATTGGGGCGACTGTTTGCCTGACTCAAAATCGAAGCACTCGCCTGCTGCAAGATTTGGGTGCTGACCAAGCGCGCCGATTCCACCGCCATGTCGGCATCCCGGATCCTTGAGCGGGCAGCGCTGAGGTTCTCATTGGCATTGGCCAGATTGCGTACCCGGGAATCCAGCGCGTTGGCTTGGGCCCCGAGCCGAGCGCGCTGAACACCCAGCTGTTTCATACCCACATCCAGGGTTTTGATGGCCCTGCTGGCGTTGTCTTCACTAAGAACATCAATGTTATCAACGGTATATTTCTTCTTGTCCTCTTGATAAAAACCAAGCGCATTCAAGCTGGATCCCTGCATATCAATATTGGAATACTTGTCGCCTGATGAGCGCAGCTCCATCTGACCGATATACGTCGTCGATGTAACATCGGGTAACAGAGAGCTCAGAGAGGAACTACTGATCACCGGAGGCGCCGGTGGTGCTGGTTGCGGAGGGGGGGTTGTGCCATTGGCCAGCGCAAGGCTGTTGCCCTGAGCGCTATGCATGGTCAATGAATTGCTGGCGGGATTGCTGTTGTTGGAGGCACTCACATAAAAACCCAGACCTGCCGATTGCGCAGTACTGTTGATGCGTTGCACCACGGTTGCCATGATGGCACTATTTTTTGCTGTCGGATTGACCGGATCCCATCCGGTCATATCAATGCCTGTGGTCAAATCCACAGAGTGACCCGCCACATCGATATAGGAGGGTAATGCGGATAAATCGACCGCGGAGGCGACACAAAATGGCAGTTGTTGCGCTTGTACCGGCCCCTGATTATTGGGAAAGGTGGTGCCATTAATATCTGCCACGAACGCTTCCAGGGTTGAATAGTCCTTGTCAAAAGTGACGCCATTAAGGGTGATAGGCTGAGATGAAAGCTTGAGATCAGCAATGTCATACGCCCCTGGCTTGCTTCCTGCCGGACTGCGCGCTTGCCACTCCATCTCCCCCAGATTTTTGGTCTGGGCATTGAGATCGGTAATGACAGTATTCTGTCCTGCATAGGCACCGACCAAGAAGATACCTTCGTAACTCCCCGCCAGCAGGTCCTGTCCGGCAAACCGGGTACCTGTGGCAATCCGGTCCATCTCCAACTGCAGTTGCTTGAACTCAGCATTCAGGGCTACGCGATCCTCTGCCGTATTGGCACCGCTTCCCGACTGCAGTGCCAGGGTGCGCATCCGCTGCATCAGGTTCACCGACTCATCAAGCGCCCCATCGGCGACGTTGATCACCGAGATCCCATCATTGGCGTTGCGAATAGCGGTGTTGGTCCCGTTCACTTCACTGGTGAGGCGATTACTGATCTGCAAGCCTGCTGCATCATCAGCGGCACTGTTGATGCGCAAGCCGGATGAGAGTCGTCGATATACCGAATCCAGCATGTTGGATGATTGACCAAGATGGCGAGAAGTATTGAGGGCTGAAATATTGGTAGCGATGGAGAGGGACATGGACAGCTCGATACAGGAAAGATTCAAAATGGTCTCCCCCACTATCGACATCATCAAATGACTCTTTAGCGAAAATCACTATAAAGTAAGGTTAAAACGCTTTATTGGCTACATTGTGCACACATAGTGACCAGCACTGAACAAAAAACAAGCACAACCGACTGTGACATATAAGATAAACAGCGTGAAACGCCAACATTGAGATTCTGCAAATCTTGCATATGCAACACTCGGGCGTTGTCCAGACGTACAATTCGTCACTCTGCCATATACCAGCAAAGGCTGGCTTAGCCGCACTATTGCACATAGAATGTGGCCCCTTTTCTTTCTACCATCGGCAAACATCAATGAGCGCTTCCATCTATCTCGTCAAAGGCCGCGAAAAATCCCTGCTGCGTCGCCACCCCTGGATCTTCTCCAAGGGGATTGAGCGGGTTCAGGGCAACCCCATTGACGGCGATACCGTCGAGATCTATGCCAACGATGGCAAGTGGCTCGCCCGTGGCGCCTGGTCAGGCAGCTCCCAGATCCGTGCCCGGGTCTGGACCTTCGACAAGGATGAGACCGTCGATCTCGACTTCTTTATCCGTCGCCTCAAATATGCGCAAGAGTCTCGCGATCCGCTGATCAAGCGTCAGGGTCTCACCGGCTATCGCCTCTGCGCCGCCGAATCCGACGGCCTGCCGGGTCTGACCATCGACCGTTATGCCGATTTTCTGGTGTGCCAGATCCTCTCTGCCGGTGCCGAGTTCCAGCGTGAGCTGATAACGCAAGCACTGCGTACCCTCTACCCAGAGTGCAGCATCTATGAGCGCTCCGATGTGGCAGTGCGCAAGAAGGAAGGGCTGAAAGAGCGCACCGGCGTTATCTATGGCGAGACCCCGAACGAGCCGGTGGTCATCGAGGAGAACGGTGGCGTCAAGATCCTGGTAGACATTCGCAACGGCCACAAAACCGGTTTCTATCTGGATCAGCGGGACAACCGTCAGGCTGCCGCCAAGTACACCGAAGGCAAGCGGGTGCTCAACTGCTTCTGCTACACCGGCGGGTTTGGCGTTTATGCCCTCAAGGGCGGCGCCAAGGAAGTGGTCAACGTCGATCTCTCCCAGAATGCGCTGGATATCGCCCGCCAGAACGCCGAGCTGAACGGGCTGGATACCAGCAACACCCAGTTTGTCCGTCACGACGTATTCAAGCTGCTGCGGGAATACCGCGAGAAGGGCGAGAAGTTCGATGTCATCGTGCTGGATCCGCCCAAGTTTGCCGAGAGCAAGGCCCAGCTGCTTGGCGCCTGCCGTGGCTACAAGGACATCAATATGCTGGCGTTCCAGCTGCTGGCGCCGGGTGGCGTGCTCTTGACCTACTCCTGCTCCGGCCTGATGGAGCAGAGCCTGTTCCAGAAGATAGTGGCCGATGCGGCGCTCGACGCCGGTCGCGATGCCCAGATCCTGGAGCTACTCTCCCAGGCCTCCGATCACCCCATCGGTACCGCCTATCCGGAAGGCTTCTACCTCAAGGGTCTGGTGGTACGCGCCCGCTGATCGGTCGTCATATTCCCTTGTGATCAATCAGGCCCCTTGCGGGCCTGATTGCTTTGCATCGTATGGTGCCTGAGCCTGACGCTCGTCCCGATTCCCCCTCTCTGCTTTATTCGCATTCCTTCTCCTCCTCTTTTGCTGCCATCGCCCCACTTCTTCTCTGTTTAAATTACTTTGCACAATAACTGCACATTTATGATTTAAATCACACCCGTATGACTCTCTTTTCCGTAGTGTGATCCCGCCTGCGGCAGCCAAGCCGGGGCAACCGTCCCATCAGGATTGATGGACGGCACAACAACAAAATAGATGTCAGGCCAAGCTGAACATCACAAAGGATCCCGTTATGAATCAATCATTGCCGCTGTTAACGCCGCTGCGGGGCATCGCTGCCCTGATGGTGGTGCTGTTCCATGCCCGCTTGCTGCTCTTTCCCCAGTGGATGGAGTCGATCGCAGGCCACACCCAGCTCATCGAGAATGGCTACCTCTGGGTCGACCTGTTCTTTATTTTGAGCGGCGTGGTGCTGGCCCATGTCTATGGCGAGGCCTTCACCCGCACGCCCCGCACCGTGAGCTATGGCCGTTTTCTCTGGCTGCGGCTGACCCGTGTCTACCCCCTCTATCTGGTGACCCTGCTGCTGCTGGTCGGCTGGGAGCTTTACAAGGCGCAGCACGGGGTGGGCTTCTACGCCGGCCCCTTGTTCAAGATGTGGGAGTGGGAAGGGATGCCCCCCTTCGGCTCCCCCTTCACCCCGGCCGAGGCGCTGCCGAGCGCCTTCCTGCTGCTGCAGGTGATGACCGATCACGGGCTGACCTGGAACTTCGCCGCCTGGTCGCTCAGCGTGGAGTGGATCAGCTACCTGCTGTTCCCGCTGCTGATTCCCCTCGCAGTCACCCGCAGTCGCTGGAGCCATCTCGCCCCCCTGCTGGCGCTGACGGTGCTGGCCTTTATCGTGCACAGTCGCGGCACCCTGGATGTCACCAGCGGCGCCTTAGCGGTGGGGCGCGGGGTGAGTGAATTTGTGCTCGGCCTCTGGCTGCTGCCGAGGGTCAAGGCCGCGCAAGGCGTGCCCATGATGAAGCGAGATCTGCCGCTGCTGGTCGCCTTTGTGCTGCCCTTCGCGCTGATGCAGTTCACCATGACGCCACCACTGACACTGCTGCTGATCGCCTCCTACGTGCTGCTGATCTGGATTGCCGCCTGCCAAGGCAATCGCCAAAGCACGCTGCTGCGCCTCCTGGATAACCGCTTCACCAACTGGCTGGGGGATCTCTCCTACTCTATCTACCTGCTCCATGCGCTGGTGCTGCTCACCGGCTGCGAGCTCATCCACTATCTGGCACCGGGGCTCACCGAGTGGTGGTATGGCCAGACCAACCCGCTGCTGGGGGTTGTGGCAACCTTACTGATGCTGGCGGTGCTGATCGGCCTCTCGGCATTGAGCTACAACCTGCTGGAGCGACCACTGCAACGGCGCCTGCGCCGCTGGGGCAAGTCACGGCAACCGGCGCTGGAGCAAGCCGGATAAGCTAATCTCGCCCTGTCTGGATGAGTTGACGGCTTTATGCCAACTCATCCAGTACCAGTTCATCCAGACTGCTCATCACCCAGGCGCTCGGGTGCTGGCTAAATCCGAGCTTGGGGTAGTACGCCACCGCCTGCGGCGCGGCCAGCAGGATCAGCTTGCAGCCGGGCTGCAATTGTAAAAACGTCTCGCGAATAAGGGCTTTGCCAATCCACTGCCCCTGCACTGACTCAGCTACCGCCAGATCCGAGAGGTAGCAACAAAAATGAAAATCGGTCACCGAGCGAGCCACCCCGACCAGGGTCTCGCCCTGCCAAGCGGTGATCAGCAAATTGGCGTTATCCAGCATGCCCTGCAGGGTGTCCGGATGGTCCAGCGGCCGTCTCGCCCCCAGCGAGGTCTGCGCCAACAACGCCGCAAACTGCGCCGTGGTGATGGGGTGGTTAACCAAAAATGTGGTGGACACTAAGCTCTCCTGTTGTAGATCGGCGGTTGCGTGCTTTTGGTCTCTTTGGCGTTCTTTTTGCTGCATCTGTACTGCAATCAATCAGCCAGCGCCGGATCCAGACCGATGACAGGCAAGTGCGGGCAATTCCCTGCTGTTTATGTGAATTCCTGTTCGAACCCCAAGGGGCAAATGTGGCATAATGCCCCGTCCTGTGGCCCTTGGCGGGGCTGCGCTGGCGTACCTTGTCGCCCATTTCTTCCCCGTCCGGCCTGGCGGTCTTTCATAACTGCCAGTCATCGCTGCCCCTGTTGGCACCGAGGCCACCCATATTTGCGGCTTCTTGTCTTCCTCACTACAAGGCCGCCCATTGACCAAGACGGCTCCACAGAGCCTCTGCTCTGTTTGCAAATAAAAGGGGTAAGTATGTCTTCCATTCGTCTGACCCAATACAGCCACGGCGCTGGCTGCGGCTGCAAAATCTCTCCCAAGGTACTCGACACCATCCTCAAGAGCCAGATCCCGGGCTTCAACGACCCGACCCTGATCGTTGGCAACAGCAGCAAAGATGACGCGGCCGTGGTCGATATCGGCAACGGTCAGGGCATTGTCTCCACCACCGACTTCTTCATGCCCATCGTCGATGACCCCTTCACCTTTGGCCGCATCGCCGCCACTAACGCCATCAGCGATATCTATGCCATGGGCGGCAAGCCCATCGTCGCCATCGCCATCCTCGGCTGGCCCATCAATACCCTGCCCGCCGAAGTGGCCCAGCAGGTGATCGACGGCGGCCGTCAGGTGTGCCATGAAGCGGGGATTTCGCTGGCCGGTGGCCACAGTATCGATGCCCCCGAGCCCATCTTCGGCCTCGCGGTGACCGGTATCGTGCCCCTTGACGCCATCAAGCAGAACGATACCGCCAAGGTGGGTGACACCCTCTATCTGACCAAGCCCCTTGGTATCGGTATCCTCACCACCGCCCAGAAGAAGGGCAAGCTCAAACCTGAACACGAGCAGCTGGCCCCCAACGCCATGTGCACCCTCAACAAGATTGGCCAGCGCTTTGCCGAGCTGCCGGGTGTGCACGCCATGACCGACGTCACCGGTTTTGGTCTGGCTGGCCATCTGCTGGAGATGTGTGAAGGATCCAATGTCAGTGCCCGCCTCGACTTCAAGGCGCTGCCGCTGCTGGATGAGGTGGATTACTACCTGAGTGAGGGCTGCGTTCCGGGCGGTACCCTGCGCAACCACGACTCCTACGGCCACAAGCTGGATGCCATGGACGATCGCACCCGCAACATCATGTGCGACCCGCAAACCAGCGGCGGCCTGCTGGTCGCCGTGGGTAAAGAGAGCGAAGCCGAGCTGCTCGCCATCGCGCAAGAAGCTGGCCTAGAACTCTCGCCCATCGGTCAGATCAAGCCCCTTGAGGGCTCCCGCTTTATCGAGATTGTCCAATGAGTGAATTGCCACTGGCCACGGACTACGCCCAGATTTTTTTAGGCGATGTGCCGTTGATTGATGTGCGCGCCCCCATCGAGTTCAAGGAGGGGGCCTTCCCCTGCTCGACCAATCTGCCCTTGATGACAGACGATGAGCGCGCCCAGGTGGGGACCTGCTTCAAGAAGCAGGGTCAGGCCGCCGCCATTGAGCTTGGACACAAGCTGGTGGGGGGAGCAGTACGTGCCGAGCGACTCGAAGGCTGGCTGGCGCAGTTGCGCCAGCAGCCCGATGCCGTGCTCTACTGCTTTCGCGGCGGCCTGCGCTCGCAAACCGTACAGCAGTGGCTGGCTGATGCCGGGGTCACTCGCCCCCGCGTCGCCGGTGGCTACAAGGAGCTGCGCCGTTTTCTGATCGACACCCAGGACAAGGCCTCTGCCGAGTGCCGCTGGAGTGTGCTGACCGGCATGACCGGCTCCGGCAAGACCCACATGCTCGATCAGGTGGCCCAGGCGCTCGATCTGGAGGGACATGCCCATCACAGGGGCTCGTCGTTTGGTCAGCTGCCCGGCGGCCAGCCGAGCAACATCAATTTTGAAAACAACATGGCCATCGAGCTGCTCAAGCGCCGCCATCAGGGCGAGCATGCCTTTGTGGTTGAAGATGAGAGCCGGCTGATTGGCCGCTGCTGCCTGCCCCTCTCCCTCCATGAGGCCATGAGTCAGGCACCGCTGGTGGTGGTGGATGTGCCGCAAATAGATCGGGCCGAGCAGATCCGTGAAGATTACGTGCACGATCTCTGGCTGCGCTATCAAGCCATGTATGGCCAGGAAGCCGGTTGGCCGCTGTTTGCCGCCTACCTCACCGATGCGCTGGCCCGCCTCAAGCGCCGTCTTGGCGATCAGGCCCACCGCGAGCTGGATGCCCTGATGCAGACCGCCCTCACCGAGCAGGAAAAGAGCGGCGATACCGCGCTGCATCTGGCCTGGATCACGTTGCTGCTGACCCGCTACTACGACCCCATGTATCTCTATCAGCTTGGCAACAAGCAGGAGCGCATCGTGTTTCGCGGTGACAAGCAGGCCTGCCTCGACTATTTCGCCGAGCAGCATGCCAGCGCACTGCGCGGCTGACCCATCCCAAGCGAGGAACTCTATGTTGAAATTCGAGGTGATCCCGGTCACCCAGTTCGCCCAGAACTGCTCCCTCATCTGGTGTGACGAGACCCATCAGGCGGCCCTGATCGATCCGGGCGGCGAAGCGGACAAACTGCTGGCCGCCATCGCCAAGCGCGGCCTGACCCTGACTCATATCCTGCTGACTCACGGTCATCTGGATCACGTCGGTGCCGCCGCCGAGCTGCGGGAAAAAACTGGCGTCGCCATTACCGGCCCCCACAAGGAGGACGCCTTCTGGCTCGACATGCTGCCCCAGCAGAGCCAGATGTTCGGCTTCGCCCATACCCCCGCCTTCACGCCGGATCGCTGGCTTGAGCAGGGTGACAAGGTGCAGCTTGGCCAGTGCGAGCTGGATGTCTACTTCTGCCCCGGCCACACCCCGGGCCATATAGTGCTGCTCTCCCAAGCCGAGCAGCTCGCCTGGGTGGGCGACGTGCTCTTTGCCGGCAGCATCGGCCGTACCGACTTCCCCCGTGGCGATCACGCCACTTTGATCAAGTCGATCACCGAGACCCTGCTGCCGCTGGGTGACGAAATCGTCTTTATCCCGGGCCACGGCCCCAGCTCCACCTTCAGTCGCGAGAAGGTGAGCAACCCTTATCTGACCCAGCCTATCTGGTGATCAAAAAAGGCAGCGGTGTTCCGCTGCCTTTTCTTTTTTTATGAAGTCCTCATTGATATAGGTACAAGCGAGTCTTTATAATTCACCATGATTTGTCTCTGACCATCAAAACTTGGGAACAAAAATGTATCTTGCTTTAGCTATTGCCATATTGTTATTTATTTTTTTTCTGAAGAAGTCACGAGCCAGATATAGAATCAGAGATTACAAACGCCCAACAATCATTCATGGGATAATAATACTACTCGTTAATATTGCATTTGAAATAATATATAGAGCTGAGTTTGCCCCCATTCAGGCCGGTTACAGCAGCTTACTAACCTATGTACTGCCTCAAGTTATATACTACCTATTGTTGATCACCATTTTTTTAGTTATGGCATATAGATATGGTTTTTTCATATGGCCAGATGATAGAAATGCAATAAATAGACAGCATACAATCAATATCCCTATGTGCTTCTTGTTGACTATTTTTATAGTATGCCCATCTGCCATGCGAAATGGAATTATTGAAGCATCACCCTATCTGCATGTTTGCAGTCTTATTGGTAGCGGACTTACCTCTATCTATCTTGTAAGAATTTTCACAATTAAGTTCAATAAGACAATTAATGATATATAACTTTTTATTGCCATCACAGTCATGAAAAATAAGCGCGTTTATTTCTACCTCTTGTTCTTGAACCACAATTATTTGATAAGCGACCACAATATATTCTGACATTTTAAATCATAAATATCCCCTGAAAATAAAAAATCCCCACCCGAGGGTGAGGATTGATTTATAAGTGCAACCGTAAGGTGGCTTATTGTGCCAGCAGGTGACCGACCAGCTCATGACGCCACCCTTGCAGCAGCATCGGCTTGTCGCTGCGGGCCCGCTCTTCGTCGTTCATCCGCCAGCTCCAGGTGAAGTACTGGTGAATGATCTTCTTGCTGGCAATCAGCTCGGGCGGAATATTGTTCGCCTTGGCCTTCTCTTCCACCATGGATTTGATGCGTTTGAGCTCGGCCTTGTACTGGGGGAAGTCGACCAGCCGGCGAATGGGCTCGGGCCAGCTGTCAGGATCGCTCTGCTGCGCCTTGGCGACAATATCGAGCATCCGCTTGCCGTGGATCTTGATCTCGATGGGCGAGAGGCCGAGCTCGTTGAGATCCCGCAGGGAGGCAGGACGACGCTCTGCCACCTTGAACAGGTGCAGCTCTTTGACCACGAAGTTCAGAGCCAAATCGCGGCGCACCGCCTCTTGCTGGCGCCAGGCGGCCAGCTCGCGCAGAATGGCGAGCTCGCGGCGACCCAGTTGCCAGGCGTTGACGATGTCAAGATATGCCTGACGGGGATCGCTACCCTGGGTCTTGCGGGCGGAGTGGTTCTGACACTCCTGCTCGAACCAGGCAAACTTGCCGCTTTCCCGCAGTTTGGCCATCACTTTCTCGTAGAGCGGCATCAGGTAGAAGACATCCGCTGCCGCGTATTCAAGCTGACGTGGCGTAAGCGGGCGGGCCAGCCAGTCGGTGCGCGCCTGATCTTTTTCCAGCTCGACCCCGAGGAATTCATTCACCAGCGCACCAAAGCCGACCGATACGCCGTAACCGAGAAAGGCGGTAGCCAACTGGGTGTCGTGCATCTGGTTGGGCAGGTGGCCAGCCTGATGCTGGATAAGCTCCAGATCTTCGCCAGAGGCGTGCAGGATGGCGATCTGCCCTTCCCTGCCCAGTCGTTGCCAGAGGGCGGAGAGATCCAGGGTAAGCGGATCCAGCAGCGCCAGATGCTCGCCGTCATAGATCTGGAACAGGCCAAGCTGGGGATAGTAGGTACGGGTGCGAACGAATTCAGTATCGATAGCCAGGGGAACGTCGGCCAGAGAAGCGAGATACTGCTCAAGTTCGTCTTGCTGAGTGATAAGTTGATAGTGCATCTGTGCCTGCGCGGTTGATCAGGGCCAAAAAGAAAAAACCGTGGGATGACCCACGGTTTTGCATAACGACGGTGCTGGTTTGCAGAAGATTCTGCAGCCGCTGTCCGGTTATTGCTTGGCAATCTCCTCGTCGCGCAGTACGCGGCGCAGGATCTTGCCCACATTGGTCTTGGGAAGTTCGTCACGAAATTCTACCAGTTTCGGCACCTTATAGGCAGTCAGATGTTTGCGGCAGTGGGCAATAATCTCATCCTCCTGCAATTTTGCATCTTTCTTGACCACAAAGATCTTCACCAACTCGCCGGAGACCTTGTGTGGCACACCGACAGCGGCCACTTCCAATACTTTCGGGTGCAGGGCAACGACATCTTCAATCTCGTTCGGATAGACGTTGAAACCGGAGACCAGGATCATGTCCTTCTTGCGGTCAACGATCTTGAAGAAGCCCTGCTCGTCGCACACGGCGATATCACCGGTACAGAGCCAGCCATCCTGCATCACTTCGGCTGTCGCCTCGGGGCGCTGCCAGTAGCCCACCATCACCTGCGGGCCACGAACCTGCATTTCGCCGGGGGTGCCGAGGGCGTGGATCACCTGACCGTTGTCATCTACCAGACGGATCTCGGTAGAGCAGACCGGCAAACCGATGGAGCCGTTGTAATCGGTCAGATCGTAGGGACAGACACTCACCAGTGGCGAGCACTCGGTCAGACCATAGCCTTCCAGCAGCGGAGTGTCGGTCAGTGTCTTCCACTTCTCCGCAACCGCGCGCTGCACTGCCATGCCGCCGCCGATGGTGAGCTTGAGCTTGTCAAAGGCGATCCCCTGAAACTCTTCGTTGTTGACCAGCGCATTGAACAGGGTGTTGACCCCGGTAATGCAGGTGAAGGGGTACTTCTTGATCTCTTTGACAAACCCCGGGATGTCGCGCGGGTTGCTGATCAGCAGGTTGTAACCGCCGATACGCATAAAGAGCAGGCAGTTCACGGTCAGGGCGAAGACGTGATAGAGCGGCAGCGCGGTGACCACGAACTCCTTGCCACGCTCCAGCATGGGGCCGTAGACGCCGAGGCACTGCTCGACGTTGGCAATCATGTTTCGATGGGTCAGCATGGCCCCTTTGGAGAGGCCGGTGGTGCCACCGGTGTACTGCAGGAAGGCGAGATCGTCGTTGGTGATCTCCGGCTTGATGTACTGCAGGAAACGCCCCTTGGAGAGGGCCTGACGCATGGTGGTAGCGTGGGGCAGATTGTATTTCGGCACCAGCTTCTTGACGTACTTGACCACGAAGTTGACCAGGGTGCCCTTGGCCAGCCCCAGGTTGTCCCCCATCCGGGTCAGGATAACGTGCTTGATCGGGGTGTCGTAGACCACTTTTTCCAGGGTATGGGCGAAGTTGGAGACGATGACGATGGCTTTGGCACCGGAATCTTTGAGCTGGTGCTCCAGCTCGCGCGGGGTATAGAGCGGGTTGACGTTGACCACTATCATGCCGGCGCGCAGGATGCCGAACACGGCGATGGGATATTGCAGCAGGTTGGGCATCATCACCGCAACCCGATCCCCTTTCTCCAGCTTCAGCTCGTTTTGCAGGTAGGCAGCAAAGGCGCGGGACTGCTCTTCCAGCCGGCGGTAGGTGATGGTTTGGCCCATGTTGACGAAGGCAGGCTGATCGGCAAACTGGGTTACCGAGGACTCGAACATCTCGACCAGGGAGCTGTATTGGTCTGGATTGATCTCGGCGGGGACCCCTTCCGGATAACGTTTCAGCCAGACTTTTTCCACAAACTTCTCCTGCATAACTAGCACCTGTGCGCTCACTGTGTTGCCTCCGTCCCGGTTCACATCCATTTTAATCGGTTGTTTTAAGCTGATGCTCTAATGCCGCACATATTTACACAGCGCAACATCAATTAACAGCAAATTAACAACAGAAAAATGTGAGGGAGAAAACAAACCTGGAATTATTGAAAGCTGGCGATTCTACCGAACTTGACAAAACTTTACGATACAAACGGCCGTATCAACCGAATTTTCCATATGAAAATGGTGGTTTCCACCCAATATGACCCGCTCGATCTGCTGGAAGGCATCCTGACGGGCCTGCCATTGGGCTTCAAGCGCAGCAAAGCCCTGCTCCCCCTGAATCAACAGCACAGGACAACGGATAGCCACCATCAATGCACGAGCCTGTCCTTCGCTCATTCTCAGGGGCGACAGATCCCGCAAACGGGGATCGCTGCGCCAATGCCAGCGCCCTGCCCGCTCTTCAAGCTGCCGCTCACAGATAAGGCGCGCCGACTGCGGCGTGATATCCGCCACTTTGCAACGGGCGGCGACAGCCTCATCGATGGAGGCAAAGCCGTTGGCACTGCGCTCCCGGGTGCGACTGCGGTTTAAAATCGCACGTCGCAGTTGGGCAGCTACCTCCTCATCGGGCTGGCTCAGCGGCCCCAACCCCTCCAGCATGATCAACCGCTCCACCTGTTCGGGAAACACCCCGGCATAGGCGGAGGCGATCAACGCCCCGAGGGAGTGACCGAGCAGGGTGAAACGCGACCAGCCGGCCGCCCGCACGATCTGGTAGAGATCGTCCAGCCAGTCGACAAAGACATAAGGGGTGGTTTTATGATCGGAGTGACCATGTCCCGGCAGATCGACACAGATGAGGTGAAAATCTCCCAGATGCGGCGCCAGCGGCAAGAAGCTGGCACTGTTGTCGAGCCAGCCGTGCAGGGCAATCAGCAGGGGTTTGCCCTGCTGAGCCTGATCCGCGAGTTGATTCTCAAGCAGGGCCACCTGCCGACCATCAGCCAAGGTGAGCAGACGTTCGTGCATGGTGCTCATCATAACGTTAATCATGGTAAGCCTTAGCGACGCAGCGGCCGTCTCGGCCAGAAGGGATCATAGAAGGGGTCGTAGAAGTAGGGGTCCATATAGCGCACCTCCACCTCCTTGACTGGCGGCCACAGCTTGCTGCCCGTCACATTGAGCACAGAGAAGCGGTACTTGTGCTCGCCAATCTGGCTATCAACCGGTTGGCCTATGGTACCAAGCACCGTCAGACTGCGCCCCTTGGCGTAGAGGGTCGGATCGACAAAACCCTTCATGATAGCCAGAAAACGGCCCGGGCTCTGCTCGGTCTGCTCCGGCACACCGTTGGATTTAAGCGGCAGATAGACCACTTCAATAACGCTCTGATCCGCCTTGTTGTGCACCGCCGAGATAACGCCGCTCCAGCGGGCCGGTTTGCCCTCCATCCCGCCAAGGGCGGGCTGATAGGCCACCAGCTGGTTTTCTGGCTCATAGGCCAGCTCTTTAGGAACCGAGCTGCAGGCTCCGAGCAGCAGGGCCAGCGCCCCGACCACCAACCCGCGTTTCATCATGTCGCTTCTGGTATTACGCATCATGTCACTCTCCTGTTGCCGGCGTAGCCCGTCGGGCCATCCGCTTGTGTTGCAGCTGATGAGCGGCAAGAGCGACATGCTGTCAGTGCTCCTGCCCTTATTCGCGACCCGGCAGTTTTTTCCAGGTCACCTTGTCACGCAAATAGACCGGCGTCGCCTGCTCCACTGGCACCGCCTCCCCCGCCAGCCAGGCGGCGCGGGCCAACGGCAACATGTCTTCTGCCGCCGGGAAGCGCACCTGACTCACCGCCAGCTCATCGGCCAGACCACTCAGGGTCTCGCCATAGGTTTCAAAACCGGTGCCGACGCAGGTCACAGGGCCCGCAAGCTTGCCACGGACGTCAACAAGTGCCGCGGGTTCGCTCACCACCTCGTCCCCCACCAGCTGCATACGGCCATCAATTAGCTCATAGCGGCCGAAATAGACCTCGTTCATCCGCGCATCGATGGCGGTCAGCACCTGCTCGGCGCCATCCAGTCGATAGGCGCCTTGCGCCATGGCGGCCAAGGTCGAGATGCCAATCAGCGGCACACCCGCACCAAACGCCAGACCTTGCGCCACACTGATGCCGATCCGCACGCCGGTAAAGGAGCCCGGACCACGGCCGAACGCGATGGCATCGAGGTCACTCAAACTTATCCCGGCATCCTCTAACACAGCCTGAACCATGGGCAGGATTTTTCGGGTGTGATCCCGTGGCGCCTCCTCCCAGCGGGAGAACAGCTTGTCACCCACCAGCAAGGCGGCGGAGCAGGCTTCGGTGGCGGTATCAACGGCCAGGATCTTCAACTCGTTCATGCTTTCCAATCTCTATAAAATCAGTCAATTACATAACCGGCAAGCGAGATATGCTCACCCGTTGTTCAAATCTGTTATCTGGCGGCACACTTATTCACCGCGTTCAGTGCGATCGAAAAAAATCCCCAACGTTCCCAACTCCCGGGTGCGAGGGATGGCGGGCAGACTCTTGATAAAGGTGGCGCCATAAGGCTTGTTGACCATGCGTGGATCACATATCACCAGTACCCCGTGATCACTGCGATCACGAATAAGCCGCCCCACCCCCTGCTTGAGGGCAATCACCGCCTTGGGCAACTGCAGCTCGGCGAAGGGATCCCCCCCCTTGAGCTTGCAATCATCCACCCGCGCCTTGAGCAGCGGATCATCAGGGCTGGCAAACGGCAGCTTGTCGATGATAACACACGACAACGCAGCCCCTCGCACGTCGATCCCCTCCCAGAAACTGCTGGTCGCCACCAGCACGGCACGGCCATTCTCGACAAACTCCTTGAGCAGCCGCTGCTTGTTATCCTCCCCCTGCAACAAGACGGTACGGCCAATCTCCCGGCGCAGCACCTCGGCTACCTGGCGCATCACCTGATGGCTGGTGCAGAGGAAGAAACAGCCCCCCGGTGTCTTGTTGATAAGCGGGATCATCAGATTGGCCAGCTGCTCGCCACGGCCAAAGGCGTTGGGTTCCGGTAGAAAACGGGGCACACAGAGCCGCGCCTGCTCGCCATAGTCAAACGGGCTGTCGAGGATCAGCTCGGCGCTGCCCGCCAGCCCCAGCTCGGCCTTGAAGTGGTCAAAACGCATATCCACCGTCAGGGTGGCGGAAGTGAAGACCCAGGCCACTTCCGGTCTTTGCACCTCGGCACTGAATCGCTCGGCCACCGAAAGCGGCGTGAGATTGAGGGTGAAATGAAGCCGTGAGCAGTCGTACCAGTAGGAGAAACCGGTCTGGTTGACCGCCAGCACTTCACCCAGGCGGGTGCGCAGTTCACTGATGCGCTCGAAGGCGTGATCCAGCTGCTCGCCACGGCCGAGAGCCAGTTTCAGCACCTCGTAGCAGAGCCCGATGGCATCGTTGAGACGAGCCAAGGCCTGACCCCAGAGCGGCCGGCGCAGCATGTCGCGGGTATTACCACGACCGCCATCCACCCCGAAGGCGAGACGCAAGTCCTGACTGGCGATAGCGAGCCGGTCCGCCGCCTTGCCGAGCTGGGCCATGTCGTGCGCCTCTGCCCGATAGGCCAGCTGGATATCCTGCGCCAGATCCTGAATCGTTCGGCTACCCACCGACTTGCCGAAATAGTTGGTGGCGATCTCCGGCAGCTGGTGTGCCTCGTCAAACACGTAGACTTGCGCTTCGGGCACCAACTCGCCAAATCCGGTGTCTTTCACCGCCATATCGGCGAAGAAGAGGTGATGGTTGATCACCACCACCTGGGCATCCATGGCACGGCGACGGGCCACCACCAGATGGCAGTCGTCATAATAGGGGCAGTCGCGACCGAGGCAGTTGTCGTTGGTGCTGGTGACGTGAGCCAGGATCTCGGCGTTCTCCTGCAATCCCGGAATATCCCCCACATCGCCGTTATCGGTAGCGGTGGACCAGGATTTGACCTTCACCAGATCGTTGAGAATTTCAGGCTTTTGCAGATGGGATTCGCTCAAGAGCCGGTTCATCCGCTCGATGCAGAGATAGTTGCTGCGTCCCTTGAGCAGGGCCACCGGCGGGGTGTAGGAGAGCGCGCCGGTAATGGTCGGGAGATCCCGATAGAAGAGCTGTTCCTGCAGATTTTTGGAGCCGGTACTGATCACCACCCGCTTGCCGGACTCCAACGCCGGCACCAGATAGGCGTAGGTCTTGCCGGTACCGGTCCCCGCCTCCACCAGCAGACGGCCACCACTTTTGATGGCGCGCGCGACCGCTTCGGCCATCTCCAGTTGGGGAGCGCGGGCTTTGAAACCGTCGATATGGCTGGCCAGAGGGCCATCTGGCTTGAACAGGGTCTGGATGGTCACAAGGGCGTCCCGCAGCAAAAGCGGCCATTATGCCAAAAGCGCGGCAAAAGCGGGACAGATAATCTGCCTAGACAAACAGATCGATCTGATGCTCGGGATCCGGCTTGTGATCAACCTCCTCCGCCTTGGGCTGATCACGCTTGGCGGGCGTGCTATACGCCTGCTGGCGCTGCTGGGAGTCACTGTTGTCAGTGCTGGTCTTGCGCAGCTGGTGCTTTTTGCTGATCTGGTTCACTTCCCGCTTGATCTCTTCGCTGCCGGGCGCGGCGGGCGCCCGGGGCAAAATGGGGAACAACAGGTCCTGGCTGGGCATGATGGCGACTCCTGCAAGGGGTTATTGTCTAGTTATCGGCCAGAAAACCGTTTTCGCCACTTTAATCGATCAAATCACAATTTCGGGTTGCATTTTCTGTCAAGGCAGGTAGTTTAAATCAGGCGTCAATTACGACATCTTATTTTGTAAAGGATTGATTACATGAAGTTCGCCACCCTGAAGACTCATCACCACCATCATCATCCCGACTAGTCTTTCAGGAGGTTGACTGCTGGAGGACACTTAACTGGTGACTTCCAAAAGGACCGCAAGATTCATAAACCCTCGGAAGCACCCACTTCCGAGGGTTTTTTCGTTTTTGACTAGAAGGAAATCGAGCAATGGAAACACAACGTCTACGTATCGCCATGCAAAAGTCCGGTCGTCTGAGCCAGGACTCCCAAGCCCTGTTCAAGAGCTGCGGCCTGAAAATCAACCTGCGCGAGCAGCGCCTTATCGCCCATGTCGAGAACATGCCCATCGATATCTTGCGGGTGCGCGATGACGACATCCCGGGTCTGGTGATGGAAGGGGTGGTTGACCTTGGCATCATCGGCGAGAACGTGCTGGAAGAGGTGCAGCTTATTCGCGCTTCACAGGGACTGCCCTTCGAGGTCAAAACCCTCAAGCAGCTGGACTTCGGTGGCTGCCGCCTCTCGCTGGCGGTGCCGGAAGATGTGACCTACACAGGGCCAGAGAGCCTTGCCGGCAAGCGCATCGCGACCTCCTACCCCGGGCTGCTCAAGCGCTTCTTTGATGAAAAGGGCCTTGGCTTCAAGAGCGTGATGCTGGGCGGCTCGGTGGAAGTGGCGCCCCGCGCGGGCCTGGCCGATGCCATCTGCGATCTGGTCTCCACCGGCGCGACCCTGGAAGCCAATGGCCTGAAAGAGGTGGAGGTGATCTACCGCTCCAAAGCGGTGCTGGTACAGGCCCCCAACCCCTTGTCCGATGCCAAGCAGAAGCTCATCGACAAACTGCTGCCCCGCATTCAGGGGATGCAGCAGGCCCGCGAGAGCAAGTACATCATGCTGCACGCCCCCAAAGACAAGCTCGATGCCATCACCGATCTGCTACCGGGTGCCGAGCGCCCCACCATCATGCAACTGGCCGGTGACACCAATCAGGTGGCGCTGCACGTCGTCTCCAGCGAGACCCTGTTCTGGGAGACCATGGAGCAGCTCAAGGCCCTCGGTGCCAGCTCCATTCTGGTGCTGCCCATCGAAAAAATGATGGAATAAGGAAGGGATATCATGCAGACCCTGATCTGGAAAACCCTCTCCCCCGCCCAGCAGGCCGACGTGCTGACCCGATCGGCCCTCAATGACGAGGCCGATATCGGCGCCGTGGTCAAAGAGATCATCGCAGCGGTACGCAGCCGTGGCGATGAGGCCCTGCGCGAGCTCAGCCTGCGCTTCGAGCGCGCCCCCCGTGAGCGGTTCCGCGTCAGCGAAGATGAGATTGAAGCTGCCTGCGCGCGGCTGGATGACGACATCAAAAGCGCCATCGAAGCGGCGATTGCCAATATTCGCACCTTCCACGCCGCCCAAGTGCAGCCTGTGGTACGGGTGGAAACCCAGCCCGGGGTGGTGTGCGAGCTGCGCACCCAGCCCATCAACCGGGTCGGCCTCTATGTGCCTGGCGGCAGCGCGCCGCTCCCCTCCACCGTGATGATGCTGGCTATTCCGGCGGCTATCGCCGGTTGCCGTGAAGTGGTGCTCTGCACCCCGTCCCCCGCCAGCGACGAGATCCTGTTTGCCGCCCGCGCCTGCGGGGTCGAGAAGGTGTTCGCCATCGGCGGCGCCCAGGCCATCGCGGCGATGGCATACGGCACCGAGAGCATTCCCAAGGTGGACAAGATCTTCGGCCCGGGCAACGCCTATGTGACCGAAGCCAAGGGGCAGGTTTCCCGCGACTGGCGCGGCGCTGCCATCGACATGCCAGCTGGCCCCTCCGAGGTGCTGGTGATTGCCGACGAGAGCGCCAACCCCGCCTTCGTGGCGGCGGATCTGCTCTCCCAGGCCGAGCATGGCCCCGACAGCCAGGTGGTGCTGGTGACCACCTCACCGCTGCTGGCCGACGCCATCAACGGCGAGATCAAGCGCCAGCTGGCCAAACTCACTCGGCGCGACATCGCCGCCAAGGCGCTGGGTTCAAGCCTGGTGATCCTCTGTGACGATCTGGCCGAGGCCTGCGCCATCTCCAACGCCTACGCGCCGGAGCACCTGATCGTGCAGACCCGCGCCCCGCGTGAGCTGCTGGACCGGCTTGAAAACGCCGGCTCCATCTTCCTCGGGGCATGGACACCAGAATCCGTGGGGGATTACGCCAGCGGCACCAACCACACTTTGCCCACCTACGGCTATGCCCGCACCTGCTCGAGCCTGGGCCTCGCCGACTATCAGCGCCGCTACACGGTGCAGGAGCTGAGCGAGCGCGGCATTCAGGGCCTTGGCCCCATCGTAGAGCGCATCGCCCAGGCCGAGGGGCTTGATGGTCACAAGAATGCCGTCACCCTGAGGTTGAACGCCCTGGCCGCCGCGCCCCAACAAACAGCACAGCAGAAGGATTTGTCATGAGCATTGCCAATCTGGCACGCCGCGTGGTGCGGGCCCTCACCCCCTATCAATCCGCCCGCCGTATCGGCGGCAAGGGCCACGTCTGGCTCAACGCCAACGAGGCCCCGCTGGCCTATCCCTTTACCGTCGAGGGGAGCCGTCTCAACCGCTACCCCGAGTGCCAACCGGTCGAGGTGGTGAACGGCTATGCCGCCTACGCCGGGGTCAATCCCGATCAGGTGCTGGTGAGCCGCGGTGCCGACGAGGCCATCGAGCTCTTGATCCGCACCTTCTGTGAAGCGGGACAGGATCAGATCCTCATCTGCCCCCCCACCTACGGCATGTACGCCATCAGCGCCGAGACCTGTGGTGTCGGCATCGTCGAGCAACCGCTCACCGCTAGCCGCCAGCCGGACTGGCCCGCCATCGCCGATCGCCTCGGCGACGTGAAGCTGGTGTTTCTCTGCTCCCCCAACAACCCCACCGGGGATCTGGTGGGTCGCGACGGCCTCATCGCCCTGCTGGAGAAGGCGCAGGATCGCGCCATCGTGGTGGTGGACGAGGCCTATATCGAGTTCTGCCCCGAGGCTTCCGTGGTGGACCTGCTGGCTCGCTTCCCCAATCTGGTGGTGACCCGCACCCTCTCCAAGGCCTTTGCCCTGGCGGGGATCCGCTGCGGCTTTACGCTGGCAAGCCCGGAGGTGATCGCCATGCTGGCCAAGGTGATCGCCCCCTATCCCATTCCCGAGCCTATCGCCCAGATAGCGGCGCAGGCCCTCTCCCCCATGGGGCTCGAGCTGATGCACGAGCGCGTGGTGGAGCTCAACAAGCAAAAGGCCGCCTTCAAGGCTGAGCTGGCAAGATTTGCCTGCGTGAAGGAAGTGTTCGAGGACAAGGGCAACTTCGTGCTGGTGCGCTTTGTGGATGGCGCCGCCGTCTTTGCCGCCATGAAGGCCGCCGGCATCATCCTGCGGGACTTCTCGACCAAGCCGGGCCTGGACAACAGCATTCGCGTCACCATTGGCTATCAGGGCGAGATGGACGCCGTGCTGGCCGTGCTGCGTGACCTGCCCTCTCCCACTTTGTAAGACAAGGATGTAGCGATGAAGACCCCGTTTTTGTTTATCGACCGCGACGGCACCCTGATTGAAGAGCCGGTGACCGACAAGCAGGTGGACAGCCTCGCCAAGCTGCGCTTCGAGCCCATGGTGATCCCGGTGCTGCGCGAGCTGCAGGCCGCCGGTTACGTGCTGGTGATGGTGACCAACCAGGATGGGCTGGGCACCGCCAGCCTGCCGCTGGAGAACTTCCAGCCGCCCCACGATCTGATGATGCACCTGTTCGAATCGCAAGGAGTGAGCTGGGAGCAGGTGCTGATCTGCCCCCACTTCCCCACCGACGGCTGCAACTGCCGCAAGCCCCACCTCGGCCTGGTGAAGGAGTATCTCGCCTCGGGTCGCATCGACTTTGCCAACTCCTTCGTGATTGGTGACAGACAGACCGATCTGCAACTTGCCGAGAACATGGGCATTCGCGGTATTCGCTACCACCCGCAAGATCACAATTGGCTCGCCATCCGTGATCAGCTGCTCTCCAAGGGGCGTACCGCCTCGGTGGAGCGCTACACCAAGGAGACCCGCATCCAGGTGGCGGTTGATTTGGACAAGAGCGGCGGCAACCAGATTGAAACCGGCATCGGCTTCTTTGATCACATGTTGGATCAGATAGCGACCCACGCCGGCTTCAGGCTCAAGCTCAAGGTGAGCGGCGATCTGCACATCGACGATCACCACACGGTGGAAGATGTAGGACTCGCGCTAGGTCAAGCCCTGCGCCAGGCCCTTGGCAACAAGCGCGGCATCGGCCGCTTCGGCTTCGTGCTGGCGATGGACGAGGTACAGGCGGTGATCGATGGCCGCCCTCGTGCGGATGAAGAGACCCCGCTCACCGAGCAGGAGGTGGCCACCGCGCTGGATTTGAGCGGCCGCCCCTACTTTGTGTTCGACTGCCCGAGCGGTTTTGGCCGCGACAATGTGGGCGAGATGGCCACCGAGATGGTGCCCCACTTCTTCCGCTCACTTTCTGATGCCATGGCCATCACCTTGCAGATGAAGGTAGGCAGCGGCAACACCCACCATCAGGTGGAGGCGCTGTTCAAGGGCTTTGGCCGTGCCCTGCGCCAGGCCATTCGGGTGGAAGGGAGCGAACTCCCCTCCAGCAAGGGGGTGTTGTGATGGATGTGAGCAAGCAGAAGCTGGTTATTATCGACACGGGGTGTGCCAATCTGGCGTCGGTCAGGATGGCGTTCGAGCGCCTCGGCGCGGCGCCTCGGGTCTCCCGCGAGGCTGCCGACATCGAAGCGGCTGACAAGCTGATCCTGCCCGGCGTCGGCACCGCCGTGGCCGCCATGAAGAACCTCAACGAGCGCAATCTGGTGCCGCTCATTCGCACCGCCAAACAGCCGCTGCTGGGCTTTTGCCTCGGCATGCAGATGCTGGCGGAGGCCTCCGAAGAGAGCATGAGTGCCGATGGCAGTGAAGGCGATCTCATCGACTGTCTCGGCATAGTGCCGGGCAAGATCCGGTTGATGGAAGTCGGCAATCTGCGCCTGCCCCATATGGGCTGGAATCAGGTGGAGCACGACGAGAGCCACCCGCTGCTCAAGGGCATTCCAAGCGGCAGCTACTTCTACTTCGTCCACTCCTACGCCCTGGAGGTGACCGACGCCACCATCGCCACCTGCGACTACGGCCAGCCGTTTACCGCCATCGTCGGTCGTGACAACTTCTTTGGCGCCCAATTCCACCCGGAGCGCTCCGGCGCTGCCGGTGCCCGCCTACTGCAAAACTTTCTGGAGCTTTAACAAGGATGATTATCCCAGCCATTGATCTGATTAACGGCCAAGTCGTGAGGCTCTATCAGGGCGACTACGGCCAGAAGACCGCCTACAGCGACAGCCCGCAGGCCCGCTTCGATGAATATGTCTCCCAGGGAGCGGTGCAGCTGCACCTGGTGGATCTGGACGGTGCCAAGGATGCCAGGGCGCGCCAGCTCCCCCTCATCGCCCAGCTGCTGTCGGCCACCGAGGCGCCGGTGCAGGTAGGGGGTGGCGTGCGCAGCGAGCAGGATGTGGCGGATCTGCTGGCCGCCGGCGCCAGCCGGGTGGTGATCGGCTCCACCGCCGTCAAATCGCCGGATCTGGTGGCCAGCTGGATGGAGAAATATGGCCCCGAGCGCATCGTGCTGGCGCTGGACGTCAATATCGACGCCCAGGGCAATCGCCATATCGCGGTAGCCGGCTGGCAGGAGAATAGCGGGGTAACCATAGAGGCACTGATCGAGCGCTTCCTCCCCGCCGGACTCAAGCACGTGCTCTGTACCGACATCAGCCGTGACGGCACCCTGGCCGGTACCAACGTCGAGCTCTACCGGGATCTCTGTGCCCGCTACCCGAGCGTCGGTTTCCAGGCCTCCGGCGGCATTGGCGGCATCGAGGATATCGAGGCGCTCAAGGGCTCAGGGGTCAAGGGGATCATCCTCGGTCGCGCCCTGCTGGAGGGCAAATTCTCGGTAGGTGACGCCATCGCCTGCTGGCAAGCCCCCGCAGCCGATACCACAGGAGGCAACTGATGCTGGCAAGACGCATTATCCCCTGCCTTGACGTGAAAGATGGCGTGGTGGTCAAAGGGGTGCAATTTCGCAACCACGAGGTGATGGGCGGCATTGTCGAGCTGGCCCGCCGCTACGCCGAAGAGGGTGCTGACGAGCTGGTGTTCTATGACATCACCGCCTCCAGCGATGCGCGGGTAGTGGACAAGAGTTGGGTGAGCCGGGTGGCGGAGGTGATTGATATTCCCTTCTGCGTTGCCGGTGGCATCAAAAGCGTCGAAGACGCCCGCCAGATCCTGGAATTTGGCGCCGACAAGGTCTCCATCAACTCTCCGGCGCTGGCCGATCCGACTCTGATCAGCCGACTGGCCGAGCGCTTTGGCGTACAGTGCGTGGTGGTGGGCATTGACTCCTACTTCGACGCCGACACGGGCCACTATCAGGTCAAACAGTTTACCGGTGACGAGAGCCGCACCCGCACCACCGCCTGGCACACCCTCGACTGGGTGCAGGAGGTGCAAAAGCGCGGCGCAGGTGAAATCGTGCTGAACGTGATGAATCAGGACGGCATGCGCCAAGGTTATGATCTCGACCAGCTCAAGCTGGTGCGAAGCGTCTGCAAGGTGCCGCTGATCGCCTCCGGCGGCGCCGGTGCCATGGCGCACTTTCGCGATGCCTTCACCCTCGCCGATGTGGATGGGGCGCTGGCCGCCTCTGTGTTCCACAAGGGCCTTATCCCCATTCCCGAATTGAAACGCTGGCTGAAAAACGAAGGAGTCGCCATCCGTGAATAACTTCTCAGACAACACACAAACAACCGCCAGCGCGCGCCCCCTTGCCGAGCAGCTCGACTGGGAAAAGTGTAAATGCGCCATGATCCCCCGCCCAGAGTGCCGGTCTGATAATAGAGGAGCCGATACCCGTGCATAATTCCAACTTATTAATTGAACAGCTCGACTGGGAAAAATGCGATGGCATGATCCCCGCCATCGTCCAGCACGCCGCCAGCGGCGAGGTGTTGATGCAGGGCTTTATGACCCGTGAAGCGCTGGAAAAGACCCAGAGCAGCGGTCAGGTCACCTTCTTTAGCCGCAGCAAACAGCGACTCTGGACCAAGGGTGAAAGCTCGGGCAATGTGCTCAAGCTCGTGGCTATCAGCACCGACTGCGATCAGGATTCCCTGCTGATCGCCGCCAACCCCGTCGGCCCCACCTGCCACAAAGGGACAACCTCCTGCTTCCATGGTCACCCGCTGCCACCGCTCGGTTTTCTGGCAGAGCTGGAGCAGGTGCTGGCCGCCCGCAAAGGGGCCGATCCGGCCACCAGCTACACCGCCAGCCTCTATGGCAAAGGCACCAAGCGCATCGCCCAGAAGGTCGGTGAGGAAGGTGTCGAAGTGGCGCTGGCCGCCATGGCCAAGGATCGGGAGGAGCTCATCAACGAATCCGCCGATCTGCTCTACCACCTGACCGTGCTGCTGCAAAACGAAGGGCTGGGATTACAGGATGTCGTTCAGCGGCTTTATAAGCGGCACAATAAATAATTATTTGATTCCTCTGTATTTCCATACAGAGGAATCATTTTAATAATGTAGAGAACTCAACCAAATCCATATAGTCAGATTTTGCTTTTCCTGCGTCATAAATTGCACACTTGAAATATGTTTCATCACAATCAGGTTGATTACCGCCATGTACATAGCGTCCAGATATTGTGCTTCCATCTTTCATGGAAAAATATTCCTTTGCAACTGATTCATTTCCCTGCAAAGCTAAATCAACATGCTTTAAATATTCTAAAAGTCCATCACATGTAAATTTAATCAAGCGGCCTTTATGCGAGCTTTCAAAGCCATAAAAAATCACTGATATTTTGTCAGACTTTGACAACCAACTGATCTTATCAGCTCGTTTATGCTCTGGCGTCATTTTGTTGGGAGAGAACACCAAACTAGTATTTTTTATACTGATATATGTATCATTGTCAAACTCATGTGCCATCAATATTGCTGACACATACAAAATGTCAATCTTCCAACTACTGACACTACTAATTGTTGCAACCAATCTATCTAAAAACAATTCCACTTCCCTTGCTGGTAAAGAAAAGGAAGATACAACATAGGATAAAATTTTTGTCAGGTCATCAATGTCGGATAAGTGCTGGATTGCTTTTTCTTTAAAAAGTTCAAAACTATTTAATAGTATTGGTTTCATAAACTTTTCAATAGGCATTTGCTTTAAATGAAAGCGCCTTTTAAAAAACCTTCTCAAATAAGCTTTTGCATCAAACCCATCCCCATAAATTACTTTGATAGCATGCTGCAACTGCTCGGTATCTGTTGCCAACACAAATACCACCCTGGGAATATCAAAAATATGCTTGATAGTCTCCAGCATTTCCACAGCATAGGAAGGACGACAGCGATCCAGCTCATCAATCAGAATAAAGGCGGGATAATCCAATCGACCTTGGCCATCCAATTGGTCTAAGTTTGCTGAAACCGCAGCTTCAACCCATTGCCGAATTTCTTGTTTAAGATACTGGATAGATTCATAACGCTCTTTGTGATTGCTGCAAAGTGTATCAACCAGCTTATCTGCGTCTTCGCCTTCCACAGAAAAATCACCATCTTCAAGTCCAGCTTTTTTAATAGCAGACTTGAGCACCAATTTTCCGCCCAGCTTGAGCAAACCCAATAGCTTGGGCTTGATGCCATCAGGTATGGAAACCTTATTTCCTGTTGCATCTTTCAATTGATCGATAATCGACGAAATCACCGTCAATAAGGGATCATCGGAAAAGTCCTGCTGCCAGGCATCGATATAGACGGTGGGATAGTGCGCTTTCAGCTCCATATACCAGCGCTTGATAAACCAGGTTTTTCCCGCCCCCCACTCGGCATTAAGGTTGAGCACATAGTTGCGCTGCTTGCCTTCGGCGGCGAGGTAGTTGGTCAGAAACTCGGCATAGCGGGCACGTTCCAGCCGATCGGCACTCAAGATCTCTTCGCAACCCGCAATGGCCCCCGGCCCGTCCCACTGAACTGCGTCATTCCAATTAAACGGTGCCACTACCATCTCGTATCTCTCCATATTGCGTTGCTGGAGATGATATCAGGGACACCGAGGAAATAGTTTGACTAAAGACCTGTTCGTTACCCTTTTTGCCACTCGGGGAGGTTTATTTAGCTGTTGTTCAACTTCTCTGTCGAGAGCCGATGATACGGGGTCGATACATGGTGGCAAGCTATCTCAACAACCATGGACTCAACTGATTTCCTTTGATTTGCTAAGAGGTTACAACCATGTGACATAACGCAGAACCTGCGGAAATAAATGAGAAATATGCCGTGAAGAGTGCTTAATTTAAAGCAGTTGATGCACGTTGGCCTCGTGTTCAGCCAACCCATCACAGCGACCCAAGGATGGCCAACTTCATGAAGGATGAACCCTTCTCCACCCGATTGCAGCACGAGCTGGATCACCTCAGATCCATCTTTAACGAGATGGGGGCTTACCTCTTTACCAAGGATCTGGATGGCCGTTATATCTATGCCAATCAGGCTGTGCTGGATCTCTTTGGTTGTACCCTGGCCGAACTGCAAGGCAAGGATGATCGCGCCTTTTTTGACCTCGACTTCTCGGAAGATCTGAGACGAAATGATCGTCAGGTGCTGGAGCAGCAGGTCGCCATCGCCCGGGAGGAGATCAACTACCTCAAACCCACGGGAGAGAAACGGGTCTACTGGAGCGTGAAAAAGCCGATGTACGACCGGGATGGCACGCTGATCGGTCTGTGCGGCATCTCCACCGATATCACGGAACACAAGCTGATTGAGGCCCGTATGGCCGAGCAGCATCAGTTGCTGGAGATCATCCTGGCCAACGTGGATGCCCATATCTATATGAAGGACAGCCAGCACCGCTTTCTCTACGTCAATCAGAAGGTGTGTGCCCTGCTCGGTTTACCCGCCGAACAGATCATCAACCGCAGCGATAATGAGCTGTTCTCCCCACACGGAGCAAACCAGCTGTGGCAGCTGGACAACCGGGTGTTCGAAACGGGTGAGCTGCAAGCCGGTGAAGAGTCACTGACCGATACCGAAGGCAAGCAACATTACTACTGGTCTGTCAAAGTCCCCTTCAAGCTGGCTGATGGTACCCCCACCCTGATCGGTATCTCCTCCGATATCACCGAGCTGCACCAGCTCAAGGAACAACTGCAATATCAATCGGTTCGTGACAGCCTCTCCGGACTTTATAACCGCCGTTTCTTCTTCGAGGTGTGCGAAAAGAACCTGAGTATGAACATGCGCCACCAGCTCACCTCGGTGCTGATAGTGCTGGATGTGGATCAGTTCAAATGCATCAACGATCGCTACGGTCACCCGCTGGGCGATCAGGCGCTGATCCATCTGGGCAGGGTGATGCAATCGGTGCTGCGCAGCGAAGATGTGCTGGCCCGCATCGGCGGTGACGAGTTTGCCATCTTGCTGCCCAACACCACCCTCTCGGCCGCCGCATCACTGGCCGAGCGACTGCGCCTGCAGGTGATGCAAAGCCCGCTTCCCCTGCCAGATGGAGATAAGCTGGTTATCACCATCAGCGCCGGGCTGGTGGAAAATAGCAAGGGGGAGCAGATGGAGAGCCTCTACGCGCGCGCCGATCAGATGCTCTATCAGGCCAAACAGAGCGGCCGCAACTGCGTTGCCTGCAAGGCTCCCTAGCCACACAATGGGAGGGCCCGCAGCCCTCTAGCTCCCTCCTATGAAAGTCTGTGCTGGCTCCTTACGAACAGGCCGCTACCCCAGCTGTTTGCGCAACACGAATTTTTGCACCTTGCCGGTCGAGGTTTTCGGCAGCGGGGTGAAGATGATGCGTTTAGGGGCCTTGAAGTGGGCCATCTGCTCCCGGCAAAAGGCGATCAGCTCCGCCTGGGTGGTCTCTCGCCCCTCTTTCAATTTCACGAAGGCGCAGGGCACCTCCCCCCACTTTTCATCGGGCATGGCGATCACCGCCGCTTCGTCCACATCGGGATGGCGATAGAGCACATCTTCCACCTCCAGACTGGAGATATTCTCCCCGCCGGAGATGATGATGTCCTTGGATCTGTCCTTGATCTCCACATAACCATCCGGGTGCCATACCGCCAGATCGCCACTGCGAAACCACCCCTCCGCCATCGCCTCGGCGCTGGCCGCCGGATTTTTGAGATAGCCCTTCATCACCACATTACCGCGCAGCACTATCTCCCCCATGGTTTTGCCATCTTTGGCCACCGGCTCGCCAGTGACCGGATTGATAACCCGCATCTCCCCCTGCAGAGGCGACGCAACACCCTGCCGTGCCTTGAGGCGGGAGAGCGCCGTGGCATCCTGCCCCTGCCAGCGTCTTTGCGGCTCGCACAACACGCAGGGGCCATAGGTTTCGGTGAGGCCATAGACGTGGGTCACGGCGATCCCCATCGCCTCCATCCCGGCGATCACGGTGGCGGGGGGCGCAGCGCCGGCGGTCATCACCTTGATGGGGAGATCCAGCCCCTGCTTGAGCGCCGGGCCGGCATTGTTGAGCATATTGAGCACGATGGGCGCTGCGCAAAAGTGACTCACCTTGTGCTCGTGCAGCGCCTCATAAATGGCGGCCGCCTGCACATGACGCAGACAGACGCTAACCCCGGCGGTGGCAGCCAGCGTCCAGGGGAAGCACCAGCCGTTGCAGTGAAACATCGGCAAGGTCCAGAGATAGACGGGGTGTTTGGGCAGCTCCCAGGAGAGCACGTTGTTGATGGCGTTGAGGTGGGCGCCGCGATGGTGATAGACCACGCCCTTGGGGTTGCCGGTGGTGCCGGAGGTGTAGTTAAGGGAGATCGCCTTCCACTCATCTTGTGGCAGCCAGCCGGGCTCATCGCCGTTACCAGTGGCAATAAAGGCCTCATAGGTCAGTTCACTGACAAGCGCCCCCTCCCGGTAGAGGGGATCGTCGATGGCGATGACCAGCGGTTGGCGCTCCAGCAGATCCAATGCCTTGCGCACCACGGCGCCGAACTCCCTGTCCACCAGCACCACCTTGCTCTGGGCATGCTGGAAGATAAAGGCCATCGACTCGGCATCGAGCCGGGTATTGATGGTGTTGAGCACGGCGCCGCTCATGGGCACCCCGAAGTGTGCTTCAAACATCGCCGGGATATTGGGCGCAACGATGGAGACGGTATCCCCCTCCCCGATACCGCTGAGCCGCAGGGCCGAGGCCAGCAGGCGGCAACGGCGGGCGGTCTCGCCCCAGCTCTGGCGCAGCGGGCCGTGGATCAGCGCCGGATAGTCGGGATAGACCCGCTCCGCCCGCCCCAAAAAGCTGATGGGGGTCAGGGCCTCAAAATTGGCGGCAGTTTTGGCAAGGTCGCGCTCATAGATGTTCTGCACTGTCATCGGGTTCCTTCCTCACAAGTGGCACAAAACGGGCTATTTCGGGATCAATCAGAGATCAGCAAGCGACATGGGCATCCTGCCCGTCACTGGTCTCTTATGGGGATGACAGCCTAACAGTGAGCCTGCGGCGGCAGGTATTAGCAAAACGTCTTAGACAGGGGCAGCCTGCTGCCAACAGAGGCCCCCTGTTTTCGTTGCAAAAAAATATTTCATTACGGGAAAGCGTGCCATTTTTTTCACAGGCTGTTTTTGGCGAATAACGAAAGATGACGATAATGGAATATTATTCCGTCAAAACTGCTTTATATGTCATTTCATTCATCTCGGCACGCACTATTTTCATGACCTTTATTTAAGGTAAACCGCATAAAACGAAAGCCGAAATAGTTATTGCATAATAACTTTTATTTCATATCAGCTGTTAAATCCATGGAAAATAAATTTTGTGAGCCATCCCATAAAGCGAGCATGGCACCATGTTCATTCAGCCACACACGGGTTACGGTTACAACGTGAAACAATCTACCGGATGTTCAATATCAGGCCAGATTTCTCGCCAATCACTACGCAATCCACAGTGAGTTTGCGTACCTTGGATGTATGACGCAGAAACCCTATCGACCCGATATTCCGCCGAGCCCAAACCTGCTTTATCAAGGAGCATTTTATGTGTGCCGTGCCGAATACCACACCACGCAGACAATTCCCTACTGCATTTACCATTCTGTTTCTTATTATGTTACTGGCCATTGCACTGACCTGGATAATTCCGGCGGGCGCCTATGCCAAGCTCTCTTATAATCCAGCCAGTGAAAGTCTGATGGTCAATAGCCCACAGGGGGAAATAAGCCGACTTCCCGCAACCCAGGATGCCCTGGCAAAACTCAATATCAATATTGCGGTGGAGCAATTTACCAACGGCACCATCCGCAAGCCCATTGCCATTCCCGGCACCTATGCCCGATTGGAGCAAGCGCCCAAGGGGTTCGGTGACGTGGCGGTCAGCATGGTCAAGGGCACCATAGAGGGGGCGGATATCATTGTCTTCATCCTGGTACTGGGGGGACTGATCGGCGTCATCAACAAGACCGGCGCCTTCAATGCCGGGCTGGTCGCCCTCTCGCGCAAGACCCGGGGCAATGAGTTCCTGTTTGTGGCGCTGGTCTGCTTTGTGATGGCGTTGGGGGGCACCACCTGTGGGCTGGAAGAAGAGGCTGTCGCCTTCTACCCCATACTGGTGCCCATCTTTCTGGCGCTCGGCTATGACTCCATCGTCTGCGTAGGGGCCATCTTCCTCGCCGCCTCCATGGGAACCACCTTCTCCACCATCAATCCCTTCTCGGTGGTGATCGCCTCCAATGCCGCCGGCATTCCCTTTACCGAGGGGCTGATCTTTCGCGCCATTGGCTGTCTGGTGGGCACCCTGGTGGTGATCGGTTATCTCTACTGGTACTGCAAGAAGATCAAGGCCAACCCTGCCTTCTCCTACACCTATGAGGACAGAGAGAGCTTTCGCGCCCGTTTTCTCAAAGAGGGCTCTATGGACGAAGGGGTGCCCTTCACCCTGCGCCGCAAGATCATTCTGACCCTGTTTATCCTCGCCTTCCCGCTGATGGTGTGGGGCGTCTCCATGGCCGGTTGGTGGTTTCCGCAGATGGCAGCCTCCTTCCTGACCATCGCCATCATCATCATTTTTATCTCGGGTCTCAAAGAGAAAGAGGCAGTCGAGGCCTTCACTCAGGGGGCGTCGGAGCTGGTGGCGGTCTCCCTCATCATCGGGCTGGCACGGGGGGTCAATCTGGTGCTGGATCAGGGGATGATCTCGGACACCATTCTGGCCTACGCCTCCGATCTGGTCTCCGGCATGCACGGCGCCGTGTTCGCGGTGGCGCAGATGCTGGTGTTCACCCTGCTGGGGCTGGTGGTGCCCTCCTCCTCCGGGCTCGCAGTGCTCTCCATGCCCATCATGGCGCCGCTGGCAGATACCGTGATGATCCCCCGCTATATCGTGGTGTCGGCCTACAACTGGGGCCAATACGCCATGCTGTTCCTGGCCCCCACCGGACTGGTGCTGGTCACCCTGCAGATGCTCGGCATCCAGTTCAACAAGTGGGTCAAGTTCGTGCTGCCCATGGTGGGCTTTGTGCTGGGATTTGGCGCCCTGATGCTGGTGGCGCAAGTGATGTTGGCCTGATGGGCCTGTGATACATGAGTGACAACACCCCGTGCCTGGCGCGGGGTGTTCTTTTGCCAACCTTAGTGGCGCATCCTCCCCTGCTGGCGGAAGCAGTAGAGTTTAAGGCTGATATCGGCGATATCGGCGGGAAGCTCCTCTCCCTGCTCGGCCAGGGGTCGGTAGAGGGATGAGAGCAGACGTTCGGCCTGCTGCACCGTGATGATGTTGGCCTGGATGGCCGGGGTGATCCAGCTGGGTAACATTGACATATCTCCCCCTCGTTGATCCGGTGATCTCGGGTGAACCTCTTTATTTCAGGTCTTACGCGGTTGTCTGCCGACCCGCTCACCCTCTGCTTCACCCAATCAAAGCAAAATGCTTGCCGTGATCTCTTATCGGCCAACATCTGATGGGGCTGGAGCCATTTATCAACCACTTGCGTGGCCATCTCAACGAACAGCTCGCCCGTTCAAGACCTCTCCCTTGACCTGCCCCCGTCAACGCCTTGCCACTCTGGCTTACGGCTCGCCGCCCGCCTTGCAAATTGCGACTCGAATTGCGCCTTATCACACAAGTAAAGCCCGCCATGCGCCGGAAACTGGTCACTTTTAGTCCGTTGTCGCCAAAGCCAGACACTTTTTCATGGTGGCTGTTTTTTGACCTTGCCAGCGCCTGTCGCAAGCCCATCCCCCTCGCCTTGTCCGGCCAGCCGGTTGTGACAAGATGACGCCAGATTGGAACAGCCCGTATGGGTATGCAGGAGAACAACAAGATGAACAGATCCATGATGGCAGGTATCGGTATTGGCATCGCCTCGGCCCTGGCGCTCTCGGCCGCGGCCAGCGGCTCCCTCTTTACACCCCAGCCCACCTTTGCCGAGGTGATCGCCAGCAAGCCGATCACCGAGAGCATCAAGACCCCGCGTCAGGAGTGTCGCAACGTCACCGTGACTCACCGCAAGCCGGTACAGGATGAGCACAAGATCCTCGGCACCGTGGTGGGCGCGGCGCTGGGGGGCGTGGTCGGCCACCAGTTTGGCGGCGGCAGCGGCAAGAAGGTGGCCACCGCTGCCGGAGCGGTCGCGGGGGGTTATGCCGGTAATCAGGTACAGGGCAATATGCAGGCGGGGGATACCTACACCACCACCGAGCAGCGCTGCAAAACCGTGCAGGATACGAGCGTCAACACCATTGGTTATGACGTGACCTATCGCCTCGCAGGTCAGGAGGGGGTGATCCGCATGAAGCAAGCCCCCGGCGCCACCATTCCGGTCAAGGATGGCAAATTGGTGATCGATCAGCCAAAAGTGTGATCTCTCCTGGCCCCACTCAGCAGCAGGCCCGTCTCTTTCGAGACGGGCCTGTGTTTTTGGGCGGCTTGTTTCCTTTTTCAAACAACAGCACTCAGGGTAATTACGCCCAGTCAGTTACCCCTTGCAGCACTTTTTCACCGCCCGCACCACGTTCTGATAGCCGGTGCAGCGGCAGAGGTTGCCCGACAGCCCGCGGCGGATCTCCGCATCGGTCAGCGGACGGCGTTCGGTCTTGTCGAGCAATGCCGCGCTCGCCATCACGAGGCCCGGGGTACAAAAACCGCACTGCACCGCCCCCTCGTCGATAAAGGCCTGCTGCACGTCGGAGAGCTCGTTACCTTTGCGTTCCCCCTCCACGGTACGAATGGATTTGCCATCGGCCCACACCGCCAGATAGAGGCAACTGTCGATAGCGGTGCCATTCACCCGCACGGTACAGGCGCCGCACTCACCGACACAGCACCCCTCTTTCACACTGATCAGCCCCTGCCCGCGCAGGAAGTGGAGCAGCGACATGGTGGGCGGCACTGCATAGGAGTAAGGCTTGCCGTTGATCTCGCACTGGATCTCCACGGCGGGACAGCTTTGCGGTTGCATCATAGGATCTTCCCTCCGGCACGTTCGACTGCGCAGGCGACCACCCGCTGCGCCAGGGTTTTGATAAGGTGCAGGCGAAACTCCTTCTCTGCCCGCCAGGAGGATCGTGGCGCCACATCGGCCACCACCGCCTCGGCAATCGCGGCCAGTGTGGCGCGAGTCAGCGGTTGCCCTTCGGCTGCCGCTTCCGCGTGAGGCGTGCGCACCGGGGTCGGGGCCGCCACCCCATAGGCCAGCCGCAGGCGCTTGAAGTGGCCATCCTCAATCTGGCAGTAGGCGGCGCAGCCGATGGTGGCGATATCCATGGCATCGCGCATGGCGTATTTGAAGTAGTGGGAGCCCACCTGGGGGTGCGAGTCCGGGGCAAAGTGGAATGCCACCAGAATTTCCGCCGGTTGCAGCGCAACCTTGCCTGGGCCGGTATGAAAACCGGCGATGGGGATGCGGCGTGTGCCGTTAGGACCAGCAATCTCAAGCTCGGCCTCCAGCGCGACGGTAGGCGCCGCCGAGTCAGCACTGGTGGCGCCGTTGCAAATATTGCCGCCATAGGTGGCGACGTTGCGGATCTGCGGGCCGGCGATGGTAGCGGCCGCCTCGGCCAACATTGGCAGGCGGCGCTGCACCAGTTCGTTTTCAATCAGCTCGGTAAAGGTGGTGCCGGAGCCGATACGGATCGATCCGTCCGGCAACTCGCTCACCCCTTTGAGTTCGGGCAAGTCGTGAATATCGACGATATGGCGATAGACGGCGTTGAGGTGATGAAGCTGGATCATCACATCGGTGCCACCGGCCAAGAGGCGCGCCTCGGGGTCGGCCTGGCGCAGGGCGACCGCCTCGGCCACGCTGTGCGCCTTGTAGTAACGGGCAATATCAAACATGGTGTTGCTTCTCCCCTGATCCCTCGCCAATCAAACCCGCCGCGACAAACTCCCGGAACAGGGTTTTGGGGGTGATGGGCAACTCGTTGATGGCGACCCCGGTCGCCATTCGAATGGCGTTACGGATTGCGGGGCCCGGCGAGATGATGGGCGGTTCCCCCAGTGATTTGTGGCCATAGACCGACTGGGGCTCGTAGGTCTGCACGAAGTCACATTCCAGCTCCGGCAAATCCAGCATGGTGGGGAACTTGTAGTCGAGCAGGTTGGGGTTGCGCACCACACCTGTCTTGGCGTCGATGATCATCTCCTCGAACAGGGACCAGCCAATCCCCATCCCCATGCCGCCGTGTACCTGCCCCTCCGCCAGCTGCGGATTGAGGATCTTGCCCGCATCGTGCAGGTTAATGATGCGATTGATGGTCACCTTGCAGAGATCGATATCGACGCTGAGATCGACAAAGGTACAGCCGAAACTGGGCGGGTTGGTGGTGGTCTTGTGGGAGACCTCGGAGGTGATCTGGCCGCCGATGGTGAGGTGGTAGTAGGCGTTGACCGACACCTCGGCGACGCTGATCAGCACCTTGTCCGGCGCACCGGCCAGCACCACGTAACCGTCGATCAGAGTCAATGACCCCACATCCTGATGGCAGAGTTGGGCCGCCAGCGACAAAATGCGGGCCCGCAACTGCAGCGCCGCCTGATGGATGGCGGGGGCCGCCACATAGCTCTGACGCGAGGCGAACGAGCCAGGATCATAGGCGGTGATGTCGGTATCCTGAGTCGAGATAACCCGGATCTGCTCAAACGGAATGCCCAATGTCTGGGCCGCCATCTGGGCAAAGACAGTGTCCGACCCCTGCCCTATCTCGGTGGCGCCGATCTGCAGATTGACGGTGCCATCCTGATTGAGCAGCATGCGGGCACCGGCGATCTCCACCCCCACCGGATAGGTGTTGGAGCCGTAGCTAAAGCACGCAACCCCGATGCCGCGCCGCACCCTAAGGTGAGGATCCTGCCCCAGACACTCGGCCTTGAGTCGATCCCACTGGAACTGCTCGCCCCCCCGGCGCAGACACTCAGGCAACCCGGCGCTGTAGATGGTCTTCTGGTTGACCTGATTGACGTCCCCTTCCCGCGCCACGTTGGCGATCCGCACATCGAGCGGGTCTAACCCGAGTTCAGCGCAGGCATCGTCCAGCATGCACTCGAGGGCAAAGATCACCTGCGGCGCGCCGTAACCGCGCATGGCACCGGCGGTGGGCAGGTTGCTGTAGAAGGTTTTGGCGTCATAGCCAAAGGCGCTGCGCGGATAGAGGTAGCTGATCTTGTTGCCACCGGCGCTGGCGATGGAGTGGCCGTGAGAGGCATAGCCGCCGGTGTTGGAGAGCACGTCGAGCTGATAGCCCTTGAGGGTGCCGTCGCGGTTGAGGCCAATCTTGCCATCGATGGCAAAGCCGTGGCGGGTGCGGGAGGCAAAAAAACACTCCTCCCGGCTCAAGGTCACCTTGACCGGCACGCCGCCGAGTTTGTAGCTCAGAAACGCCGCCATCGGCTCTTCCAGCACATCCTGCTTGTTGCCAAAGCCGCCGCCCATATAGGGTTTGATCACCCGCACGCTCGACCAGGGCAGGCCGAGAGATTTGGCCACCCGGCTGCGCACTATCTGGGGGATCTGGGTACTGCTGACCACGATGATGTGGTCCGGCTGATCCATATAGGCGTAGCAGGTCACCGTCTCCAGATGGCAATGCTGTACCACCGGCGTCTGATAGTGCGCCTGGAACTGCAGATCCGCTGCTGCGATTGCCTGTTCCGGATCATTGGCGCGAAGCTGGCTTTGGCGCAGCAGGTTGCCACTCGGGTGAATGGGATAGGCATCGTCGGCCAGCGCGCTTTGGGCATCCGTCATCACCGGCAGCGGCTCGTAAGTCACCTTGACCAGGGCGGCAGCCTTCTCGGCCACCAGCGGATCCCGGGCCACCACGATGGCGACGCCATCGCCGAAGTGGCGTACATGGTCGGTGAGCAGACGGCGGTCTTTCACGTCCCGTTTCGCCTCATCGAGAGACCAGGCGTGACCGGCGGTGCGAAAACAGGTGGTGGGCACATCTTCATGGGTAAACACGGCTTCGACCCCGTGCAGGGCCAGCGCCTCGGTCGCGTCGATGGCAAGCACCTTGCCGTGGGCAATATTGCTGCGCACGTACTTGGCGTGGCGCATCCCGAGCATGATGTTGTCATCGGTATAGCGAGCGCTGCCGGTCACCTTGGCCTCGGCATCCACCCGCTTGAGCGGTAATCCTATGGACATATGCAAGTCCTTTTTCGAATGGAAAAATCTGGAACCGGCATAAAAAACAGCAAGATATGCGCCTGTTTCCCGCCATCGTCAGGAGAATGGGGAGAAGTGTGAAGGGGATCCCATCTAGCCCGCTTTTGTTGGCTCGCAGCGACAAGCCAAGCGTGGCCCCTTAGCAAACGTGGCCCGTCGGCGGTGAAAAAAGCGGCAGAGCGAGGAGAGCAAGGGTGGGAGCCTATCAATCTGGTAGGAGGATTTATCAAAATGGTATCGCGATGCCCCCCAACTGCGGAGACGGCCGAGGCGTGATAGCCTGCGTGGGCGGGCTGAGCGCCGCAAACATAAGCAGATATAAAAATGGGGCCGCCAGTGCGGCCCCAAACGGGCGGGTTATCCCTAAATAGCCCACCCCCCAGCATAAAAGAGTACCAGTGCCAGGGCGATGATCACGGTGCCGACGTTGAGCTTGTGCCACTCCTTCGAACAGATGCGGCCGATCACCAGCGAGCTGAAGCCAAGCATGATGCCGGTCACGATATTGCAGGTGAGCACGATAAAGACGGCGCACACCAACCCGGACATGGCACCGACCGAATCGTTGAAATCGAGCTTGGTGACATTGCTCAGCATCAAGAGCCCTACATACATCAGGGCTGGTGCGGTGGCATAGGCGGGCACCAGATAGGAGAGCGGCGAGAGGAACAGCATCAGAAGGAAAAGACCACCGACCACAGTCGCGGTGAGACCGGTTTTTCCCCCCGCCGCCGTGCCCGCTGCCGATTCGATATAGACGGCAGCCGGTGCCGCCCCCACAAGGCCGGAGAAGATGCTGCTGACCGAGTCGGCACTGAGCGCCTTGCCGCTGTTGATAATGTGACCCTCCTTATCGAGCAGGTTGGCCTGCCCCGCCACGGCGCGAATGGTGCCGGTGGCATCAAATACCGCGGTCATCACCAGCGCCAGCACGCTGGGCAACACCAGCGGCGAGAGGGCCCCCATGATATCCAGACTGAAGATGAGGGACTTGCCCTGATCGTCGGAGAGGCTCGGCAGAGCGAACAAGCCCTGATACTTCACCGCCGGATCGAAAATCAGGCCGAAGATGGAGATGGCGATAATCACCAGCAGGATCCCCCCCGGTACTCGCAGCTTCTCCAGCCCGAAGATCACCGCAAGGCCGATCAGGGACATGATGACCGGCATCGAGGTGAAGGCCCCCAGCGCCACCGGCAGCCCCTCAAGCGGGTTCTTGATCACCAGCCCCACCCCGTTGGCGGCGATAAGCAGCAGGAAGAGACCGATCCCGATGCCGGTGCCGTGGGCAATTCCCATCGGCAGGTTGTCGAGGATCCAGCTACGCACTCCGGTCACCGAGATGGCGGTAAAGAGTACCCCCATCAGGAAGACGGCGCCCAGCGCCACCGGAATGGGGATCTGCTGCCCCAGCACCAGACTGAATGCAGTAAACGCCGTGAGGGAAATAGCGCAACCGATGGCCATCGGCAGCTTGGCCCAGAGCCCCATCAAGAGCGAACCGAACCCCGCCACCAGACAGGTGGCGACAAACACGGCGCCGGGAGGAAAGCCCGCCTTGCCGAGCATGCTCGGCACCACGATCACCGAGTAGACCATGGCAAGGAAGGTGGTGAGGCCCGCCAGAACCTCCTGTCTGACATTGCTGCCCCGCTCGCTGATCATAAAGTAGCGATCAAGAGCCGTGAGCGGCTGTTGCTTTGCTGCGCTCTGGCTGGCGTCATCATCGGCCAGCTGTTCCACGCTGTTTGTCCTGCTGTTTGCTTGGGTCATACCCAACTCCTTCACACGCGCCTGAATGTTCCATGACGAAATGGCGACAGGATCTGCGGGTCTGCCGAGCGCCAGTCTGATGAGAAACAGGCGATGGCGGCAGAGGATGCGACAGACAGACCAGGGCAGGCAGCCTTGACTCAAACGTTTGCCTTGCTGGTCAAAAAAACCGGGCCATTTCACGTTCTATGCGGGGAGATCCCCTGTGGTGCGGCAAGACTGGCCTCCTGTTGGGTACGCCAGCCGCCGTATTCGTTGGGGCTGCGCCGCGGCAGCCCACTCCAGCCCCTACCCCCGTTCATGCACCAGCTGGCCATCCACATAGGTGCGGTAGATGGATCTGTCATCCCCCAGGGTCAGCAGCACAAAGAGCTTGTCGCGCAAGGTGGTGGAGTTGTCATAACGCAGCTGCTGCAGCGGGGTGGCGACCGGGTCGAGCACCACGAAATCCGCCTCCTTGCCCACCGCAAAGCTGCCGATCTTCTCGTCCAGCCCCAGCGAATGGGCGCCGCCCAAGGTCGCCAGATAGAAGGCCTGATAGGCCGAGAGCCGCTCGCCCTGCAACTGCATCACCTTGTAGGCCTCGTTGAGGGTCTGCAGCATGTTGAAGGTGGTGCCCGCGCCGATGTCGGTGCCCATCCCCACCTTCACCTGCTTGCGCCACGCCTTGTGCAGCTTGAAAAGACCACTGCCGAGATAAAGATTCGAGGTGGGGCAAAACGCGATGGTGGAGCCGGTCTCATTCAGGCAATCCCACTCCTGCTCTTCCAGATGGACGCAGTGGGCAAAGACGCAGTTGTGGCCGGTCAGGCCATGCTGGTGATAGACATCGAGATAGCCCTTGTGCGCCGGGAAGAGGGATTTGACCCAGGCGATCTCATCCTTGTTCTCGCACAGATGGGTGTGCAGATAGGTGGTGGGAAACTCTTCGCGCAGTCGCCGCGCCATCGCCAGCTGCTCGGGTGTCGAGGTGGGTGCAAATCGTGGTGTGATGGCATAGAGCAGTCGACCATTGCCGTGCCAGCGCTCGATAAGCTGCTTGCTCTGCACATAGCTGCTCTCGGCGGTATCGAGCAGATAATCGGGCGCATTGCGATCCATCATCACTTTGCCCGCGATCATCCGCATATTGATGCGGCTCGCCGCCTCGAACAGGGCGTCTACCGACTCGGGGTGCACTGTGCCGAACACCAGCGCCGTGGTGGTGCCGTTGCGCAGCAACTGCTTGATAAAGAAGGTGGACATCTCGCGGGCATACTCGAGATCGTTGTAGCGCCGCTCGGCCGGGAAGGTGTGGCGGTTGAGCCACTCCAGCAGCTGCTCGCCATAGGCCCCCACCATCTCGCTCTGGGGATAGTGAATGTGGGTATCGACAAAGCCCGGCACTATCATCTTGCCGCGATAATCGCGCACCCGCACCTCGGTCGGAATGCGATCCTTGCCCTCCTCCCACTCACCAAACCAGTCGATGCAACCGTTGCGAATGATCAGCAGGCCATCCTCGATAAGGCGCGCGTTGGACTCAATCTCCTCGGGCTGATCCACCACCCGGGTGATATCGAAGAAGCTGCCGCGTACCGCTTTGACAGAGTTGTCGTTTTTCATAACCGTTTCCCTGTTTTTCTTGTTCTGTTGACGTTTTTGCCGGTTTAACCGTCAGATCCGTTCCACTTGTGGCGCCACCGCCTGCCCGGGCACTGGCTCTGGTGAACCCTCCCCCTTGCTGGCCGATGACAGGCCCGCGCTGCGGGCGGTAAAGATCACATCCGGCTTGTCGCTCAGCTGGATCACTTCAACCGCCTCGGCATCCCTGACGGCCGCCTTGCGCTTGCGGCTTTGCGGCAACACCAGATTCATGATGATGGCGGTGATGCCGCCGGCGCAGATGGGGTTCTCCACCAGCATGTAGATACCCGCCGGCAGCACCTTGAAGACGTTCGGGTCATAGGAAACCCCGAGCCCAAGACCCAGCGAGGTGGCGACAATCAGAGTCTCCCGCCGATCGAAACCGTGGCTGATGATGATGCGACCACCGGCGATGGCGATCATCGAGAACATGATGACCATGGCGCCCCCCATCACAGGTGACGGTATGGTGGTAAAGAAGCGCCCCACCACCGGGAAGAGCCCCAGCAGCACCAGGATGACGGCGATAAACTTGCCCACATGGCGTGAGGCCACCCCGGTCATCTGGATGACGCCGTTGTTCTGGGCAAAGGTGGTGAGTGGCAAAGAGCCGAGGGCCGAGGCGATCACCGATACCAGACCGTCCGCCAGTACGCCGCCGGAGAGCCGTTTTTGAAACTCGGGGCCCTGAATATCCCGGTGGGAGACCATGGCGGTGGCGGTGATGTCCCCCACCGCCTCCAGCACGCTCAACAGATAGATGGTGCCCGCCAACATAAAGGCATGAAAGTCGAAGGAGAAGCCGTACTTGAACGGGATCGGCACCGTAATAAGCGGCAGGTTCTCAAGGGCGGAGAAATCCACCATGCCAAGCATCAGGGCAACCGCATAGCCCACCAGCAGGCCGATGGCAATGCCGCTCATCCGCAGCAGCGGGCTTCGGCTGCAATTGAAGGCGACGATGACGCAGAGCACCAAGAGCCCCAGCCCGATGTGCTCGTATTTGCCGAAAGTGCCGCTGCTCATGGCGGAGAAGCCGCCGCCAAAGTCGATGATCCCTACCTTGATAAGGCTCAGACCAATCATCAGCACCACTACCCCGCTCACGGTCGGGGTGATCACCCGCTTGAGGTAGGGCAGCACAAAGGAGGAGCCCATCACCAGAAAGGCACCGACGAAGGAGACCCCGAGCAGAGTCGAGACGATCAGCTCCTCGTGGATGCCATCTTTTTTCATGGCGCCGCCGAGCGCGATCATCACGGTGACGAAGGAGAAGTTGACCGACTGGATGGAGAGCAGCCCAGAACCGATGGGGCCATAACGGTTCACCTGCAACCAGGTGCCGATGCCGGAGGCGATCATCGCCATGGAGACCAGATAGGCGGTGATCTCGGTGGATAGGCCCAGGGCACCGCCGACGATCAGCGCCGGGGTCACCATGGGAACAAAAATCGCCAGCAGATGGGTCACTGCACCCATCAGGGTTTGATAAAACGGGGGTTTGTCTTCCAGCTCGTAAATGAGATCCGAGTGCTTGCGTGTTGTTTTAGACATCGTGTTTGTCCCATCACACAGAATGTAGGCGGAGTACTCATTCCGCCGTCAGGCGCTGGGGGCGAGCTGGCGCCCGCCCCTCACCTTTTCTTTTGTTATGCCGACACTTTTTGCTCCAGCTTGCCCAGTTCGCGCAGGATCTGCTCCGGCGTGAAGTGCCACTTGCGCAGCCAGACACCGCAGGCGTCATGGATGGCGGTGGCGATGGCGGGCGCCGCCCCGTTCACCCCGATCTCCGAGATGGACTTGGCGCCGTAAGGGCCGACCTTGTCGTCACTCGGCACCAGGAAGGCCCGGAAGTCGCGGGGAATGTCGCCAATCTTGGGCGCGCCATAGCTCTTCAGATCCCGGGTGAGCGGGATGCCCTTGCTGTCGTAGCAGATCTCCTCGGTCATGGTGTGGCCTATGGCCCGCATGGTCGCCCCGTAGATCTGGCCGAGGGCCAGCTCCGGGTTGATGGGGGTGCCGCAGTCGAGCAGGGCGTAGAACTTGTCGAGACGGATCTCGCCGGTTCTGACGTTGACCGCCACCTCGGCGAAGTTGGCCCCGTACGGGAAGGCAAGCTCCGAGGTGATGTAGCTGGCGGTGCCCACCAGAATGCCGAAGCCGGTACCGGTCTCGGCCTTGTGGGCCAGCTTGGCGAGGCTCACCTCCCCCTGCTTGCCGCGTACTATGCCCGGGTGAACCAGCTCTACGTCTTCGACCGGCTCGCCCAGCATGGCGGCGCCATGGAACAGGATCTTCGCCTTGAGGTTCTCGGCCGCCATCTTGGCCGCATTGCCGGAGAAGCAGGTACCGGACGAGGCGTAGGCCCCCTTGTCGAACAGGGCGTGGTCGGTGTCGCCAGAGATCACATGCACATCGCTGAGCGGGCAATGCAGCACCTCGGCAGTCAGCTTGGCCACCACGGTATCGAGGCCGGTGCCGATATCAGCGCCACCGGAGTGGACGATAAAGGTGCCGTCCGATTCCAGCTTGACCATGCAGTTGGCCTGATCGATATCCGGGATCCCCGATTTTTGCATGATGATGGCGACGCCACGGCCGATCCGCCAATCCCCGTCGGCGGGTTTGGGACTATCCCAGGCAATCAACTCGCGGCCCTGTTTGAGGATGGGTTCGAGGGCGCAGCTGGCCGCATGGGGCACCGAGGTAGGCATCTTGCCCTCGCCGATGGCACCCAGCACCTTGAGGATGTCCCCCTCGTGCACCCGGTTGTGCTCCACCATGTCGAGCTGATCGATGCCCAGTTTCTCGGCAAGCTCGGCAATGGCCATTGTCAGCGCGAAGTTGCCCTTGGGCGCGCCATAACCCTGATAGGCGCCGGTCGGGCAGATGTTGCTGTAGTAGGTGTTGACGGTAAAGCGCACGTTGTCGCACGGATAGAGCGGCAGGGAGAGCGCCGGGCCGTTGCTCGGCACCGTCAGAGAGTGGTTGCCGTAAGGGCCGGTGTTGGCGCGAAAATCCATCTCGATGGCGGTGATGGTGCCATCTTTCTTGGCCCCCACTTTCACCTTCACCTTGGCCACGTGGCGGGAGGTATTGCTGATGAACTCCTCTTCACGGGTGTAGCGGAAGGTGACCGGACGGCCGGTGACCTTGGTCGCCCAGGCGCACACCTCTTCCAGCAGGATATCCTGCTTGGAGCCAAAGCCGCCCCCTACCCGCTCCTTGATCACATGCACCTGGTGCTGCTTCATGCCGACGATGCGCGCCACCTGACGACGCACGTGCCACGGCACCTGAGTAGAGGCGTGAATGACCAGACGATCGCCATCCATGTAGGTGAAGCAGATGTGTGGCTCGGTCGGGCACTGCTGGGCCTGGGTCGATTCGTAGGTGCGCTCGACTATCTCGTCCGCCTCTGCAAAGCCTTTGGCCACGTCACCGATCTGGCCATGGACGCTGGCGGCTAGGTTCTCGTGCGGACGGGAACCGATGGGGAAGTTGATGATCATGTGCTCGTCGCCGCGACGCACCGAGCAGGCGTTCTGCTGCTCGAGATCCGCCGGCGCCCCGGCCATGTAGACGATGGGCTCGTCGTGCACCAGCGGCGCATTGGGGGCCATCGCCTCGTCAATGCTCATGACCGCCGACAACACCTGATACTCGACCTCGATGAGCTTGAGCGCAGCCAATGCGATGGCTTCGCTCTCGGCCACCACGGCAGCCACCCGGTCACCTACGTGACGCAGCTTGCGGCCAAACATGCGGCGATCCAGCGGTGACGGCTCGGGGGCACTCTGGCCACCCGGGGTGTAGTAAATATCCGGGCAGTTGAGGTGGGTGATGACGTGCACCACCCCCGGCATGGCTTCGGCGCGGCTCACGTCGAGTTTGGTGATCACCGCATGGGGATGGGGGCTGCGCAGCATCTTGATGACCAGCGCATCCTCGGTGACCCGATCCTCCACGTAGCAGGGCTTGGCCTGCACCATCTTGGCTGCGTCCACTTTCGGGCAGCTCTTGCCGATGTGGCGCAGGTCGTCACGAAACTCGGGGGCAATCTGGCACAGATAATCGGGATCCTTCATCCGTGAACTGGCAAGCTCGATGGCCTGATAGAACTGCTGGTAGCCGCCGTCCCGGTGAAACAGGCCCGAGAGCGCGTCGTCGATTTGATCACGGCTGGGTTCGGGATGGCGATCAAGCAGGTCGGTGACAATGAGCGCCGCAGCCGGATCGTTGTAGCCGGACTGCACCACGCCCACATCTACCATCGCCTGCTGTACCAGACTGAGCTGGTTCCAGCTGCCCAGCGACTCGGCGGTGCGCACCTCTGATCCATCCAGCTGGGCGGCGATCAGCAGGGAGGCGTTGATCACCTTGCCGTTGAAGAGAATGGCGTCGGAGCCAGCAAAGCCAAAGCCGTCGTCACTGTTGCGCACCGAGTGCATCCGGCACTGGTTGAACAGCACCCGCTGGGCATTCTCGCCAGCCGGGGTGATGACAGTGCGCAGGGCACCGTTCAGTGTGAAGTTGAGTTCCATCATGCCTGTACCTCCTGCTGCTGGCACTCGACCAGCAGATCCGCCACCACTACCCCGCTGATATAGCGCTTGTAGGTCACGCTGCCGCCGAGATCCTCGCGCGGTGCAACCAGCTCGCTCACGGCCGCCTCCAGCGCGGCATCGTGCAGGGAGCGGCGCTCCACATCACGCAGGCGCATCGGCTGCGGCGTAACGCCAGCAACGGCGACCCGCATCTCGCCAAGGGCATCGAGGGCCACAGCGGCGGTCATTACCGCCAGACCGTCGGCGTTACGGCTGATGCGGCGAGTGGCGCAGCGCAGCGCGGGCTCCGGCAGCACCACCCCCAGCACCAGCTCCTTGCGCTGGCCCGCCAGATAGGCATCGATGGGTTGCAGCTGGTTGTTCTCCAGCACTACCACGGCTTCAAGCACCAGCAGTACCGGCAACAGCGGGGAGTCCTGCTGCTGGCAGGCAATTTCGCCGCCAATGGTGGCCTGATTGCGCAGATGGCGGGAGTAGACAAACCCCAGCGCCTCGCACAGGGCGGCCGGGGTACGGGGGTCATCTTTGAGGGCTTGCAGGGTGACGGTGGCGCCGATGTGGAGTTGACCGTGCTGCTGCTCAATCTGGCCAAGTCCGAGCTTGTCCAGCGAGATGGCGACCTTCTTGTCGGTGCGAGTCGGAGCTGCGTTGAGCTTGCTGCCGCCCCCCATGTAGACGGCGTCGTTGCCAAAGCGGGCCTTGAGTTCCAAAGCCTGACCCAGTTGCTCGGGTCGGAAGAATTGCTCAATCATGTGTCGTCCTTACTCTTGCTGCCCGCCGCCGGGAAAATCCACAGGGCGGGCAATCCAGTCCAAACGTGCGGAGGGTGGCCTCAGGCCAGCTGATCCATCCGTTGCCACAGGCGGCTCGCCACCTTGCTGGCCTGCTGATAAATGGGCTCGACGTCAAAGGCGAACTCGCGATCCTGATAGACCATGCGTCCCTCGACCATCACGCTGTTGACCGAGGATGAGCCCATACCGAAGGCGAGATGGCCGCCGAGGTTGCGCGGCGCCAGCGGGGTCGGTGCGGCGTAGTCGCAGATGGTGAGGTCGGCCTTGTAACCCGGCTCCAGGCGGCCAAATTTGGCGCCGAAGTTGCGTTCCAGCAGGGTGTTGCCATTCCAGAGGAAGCGGGCAAAGCTGTCGGGCCAGAGCGCTCCGCCGGCATCCTTGTGTTTGAAGTAGGCGAACTTGAGCTCTTCGAGCATGTCGGAGCCGATACCATCGGTGCCAAGTGCCAGATTGCGATACTCCGGCAGGTGCATGTTGTAGCCCACATGGTTGTTCATGTTGGAGCGGGCGTTATGCACCAGGAAGGCATCGCGGCTGTTGAGCAGCTCGATGTCGGCCGGGCTCAGGTAGATGCCGTGGGCGATCAGGGTCTTGCTGTCGACAAGGCCAAACTCGTCCAGCCGGGCGATGGGCTCCTTGCCATAGTGGTGGTGACCATGGGCCATGTCGTAGCGGTCTTCCGCCACATGGATATGCAGCCCGCGACCGGTGACCTGCACCGCTTCGCGCAGCATGGCGAGTCCCTCGTCGGGCACGGTGAAGGGGGCGTGGGCGCCGATATGAGCCTCCACCAGATAGGGATCGCTCCCCTTGGCCTTGGCGGCATCAATGGCCTGCGCGAACAGGATGTTCTCCTCCACCCCGGCCTGCAGTTCGGCGAGGCCGCCGTTGCGATCCGTAGTCTCGAAGCAGGTCATGCCACGCAGACCCGCCTCCATAAACCCTTTGCGCAACACATTCAGGGAGCCCTTGATGAAGTTGGGCGAAGCGTGGTGGTCGATCACCGCACTGCAGCCGCTCTTGATCGCTTCCAGCGAGCAGATGAGGCCGCTGTAGTAGAGGGACTCTTCATCGAGCGCCCGATCGAGGCGCCACCAGAGGTTTTTCAGGGTGGAGATAAAGTCCGGGCAAGGGGCGATATTGGCCATGATCCCCCGCGACAGGCCGGAGTAGAAGTGGTTGTGGGCACAGACGATGCCCGGCATCACCAGCTTGCCCCCCATCTCCCGATAGTTGGCCTCCGGGTAGAGGGCCCGCAGATTGGGCCCCACCGCTTTGATAAGCGATCCTTCGATGGCGATATCCACCCCTTCCAGCACCCGGGTCGGCTCCAGCTGGACAGCGGTGACGTTCTTCAGAATAAACATGGTTTGCTCCTTCGCTTATTCGTGGTTCGCTCAGGCCTCGACGGCCCCCAGCAGGTAGTGGTGATGAGCATGGACATGGCTGATGATCCGGCACATGTCGCCAAGGGCCGCTGGCGCATCCTTGATCCGGCTCTGGGCATCTATGGTCAGGCGATAGGTCTCGCCATCCTGACGCACCCGCAGTTCGCCACCGTCAGCCAGATAGAAACCGGGGTTGCGGCTGTTGTCGAAGTCCTCGGGCAGGCTGAAGATGGTGACCTTGTCCTGATAGGGCTTGCCCTGCCACGGGCAGAACTGGGCGCAGTTGCCACATTCGTTGCAGTAGGCATCCAGGTGCAGGGTCTGGAACTGGTCTTTGAAGCCCGGCACCGCTATGGCGACGTTGGCCCGGTTGGGGCAGACATCCACGCACTTGCTGCAGAGGTAGTTGCACTCGAGACAACGGTGCGCCTCTTGCGCCACGAAGGCATCGCGCTCGCTCTTGTCAACCATGGTGACGGCGATGCTCCCCTTGCGACGGTAGATCTCATCCTTGCCCGACGGCTGGATGGTCACTTCACTCTGCTGGCTGGCGATATGCTCGCGAGAGAGCACCAGATCCGCGGCGCGGCGGGCACCACCGATGGCACCGACGATCGAGGATGGGCCGCTCTGCACGTCACCGATAAGGAATACGTTGCGACGGCTGGTTTCGCCGGTCTGGCCATCCACCTCGGGCCAGCCATCGTTGCCAAGAGGAATCCCCATCGCTTTGAGCACCTCGCAGTCAGGCTGCTCGCCGATGGCGGTGATCAGGGCATCCATCTGCATCACTTCGGTCTGCTCGGTAGGCACCGGACGGCGGCGGCCCTGCTCGTCAGGATCCCCCAGCGCCATCATCCGCACGACAAGCTTGCCATCTTTGTCAAAGCGCTCCGGATTGGTGAGGAAGCAGAAACGCACCCCATCCTCCACCGCTTCCAGATACTCCTCGCGATAGGCGGGCATCTCTTTTTCGCTGCGACGGTAGATAACGGTCACATCGCTGACACCGGGCACCTTGAGGGCAGCGCGGGCACAGTCCATGGCGGTGTTGCCGGCACCGATCACCGCCACATGGCGGCCCAGCGGCAGCGGTTTGCCCTGATTGAAGCTGCGCAGGAAGTGGAAGGATTTGTAAATCCGCTCGTGACCCCCCTCGAGGCGCATGCCGCCATTCTTGTCGGCACCGATGCCAACGAAAACATAGCTAAAGCCCTGGGCATGCAGCTTGTCGACGGTGAGCGCCGGATCGCAGCCAAACTCGAACTTGACCCCGTGGGCGGCGACAAAGTCGATGTCATGCTGGATAAGTTCGGCCGGAATGCGGAACTCGGGGATGATGTGCTTGACCACGCCACCGGCATCGGCTTCACGCTCGAACACGGTGACCGGGTGACCGGCGCGGGCCAGGAAGTAACCGGCGGAGAGACCGGCAGGACCGGCGCCAATCACCGCAACCGGGTGCTTGTCACCGCTACCTGCCGGTTTGTGCCAGCGCGCCTTGTACCCTTCCCAGCCGCGCTCCAGCGCCACTTTTTTCAGCTCGCGGATATTGAGCGCGCTGTCGTAGTCGAGACGGGTGCAGTTGTACTGGCACTGGTGATCGCAGATATGGCCGGTGATGGCGGGCAAGGCGTTGCGCTGATAAATCAGCTCAAGGGCCGCCACATACTCCCCCTCGCCCATCAGGCGAATGTACTCGGGGATATCCTGATGCACGGCGCAGGCGGTGACGCAGGGTGCCACATAGCAGTCGGTCAGCGGCAGGCCGCCACCCACTTCGATGCGATCGTCGGACTTCCACTCCTTCTGGGTGTAATCCATAGTGAGGGCCTTGGCGGCAAGCGTTTCCAGCTTGGCCACATCTACCTGACTCATGCCCCAGCTGTCAGAAGCGTCGATCTCTTTGAGGCACTCGATCTGGCGCAGGTAGCCACCCGGTTTCAGCAGGTCGGTGGCCATGGTGATGGGACGAATACCGGTCTCGAAGATCTCCGCGATATTGAACTTGCTGGCGCCACCCGAGTAGGAGATGGGCAGCTTGCCATCGAAGGCGCGAGACAGCACGGCCGCCACGTTGATGGAGAGCGGGAACAGCGCCCGGCCGGACATGTACATCTCATCCCCCGGCAGTGCCCCTTTGCGGTTGATGGTGCCGAGGGTGTTGGTCAGCTTGACCCCGAAGGTGAGCCCCTTCTCGGCCCCCAGCGCCATCAGACGGGTCAGCATCGCCTTGGCCTGATCCAGCTTGAGGTCGTGATCGAACGACTCTTCGCTCAGACCAATGTAATCAAAGCCGCAGGTATCGAGGATCTCGCGCACCCGCGGGTAGCCCAGCAGGGTCGGGTTCAGTTTGACGAAGGTGTTGAGTCCCTTCTCTTCCAGCATGTAGCGGCAGATGGCCTCAATCTCGTTCGGCGGGCAGCCGTGCATGGTGGAGAGGGTAACACCGTGCACCAGCTCGGCCGGGATGCGATCCACCAGCTGTTGCAGACGATCGCGGCGCGCCCCCAGCCCCAGCTCGGCGATAAACTGCTCGTCGGCCACCAGCTCACGTACCACCTGCTGGTATTCAGCAAATTTCGGACTTTGGCTTGCATCCATCAGGCTGTGGATAAACTGCTGCATTGGTGGCTGTTTGATGCCGTCAAGGTTGTAACCCACGCTCATGTTGAAGATAAAGGACTTGGCCTCTCCGTCGAGGCGCGGGTCAAACACCTCCTCCAGCAGGTAGAGGGCAAACCAGGCTTTCAGATACTCATCAAACGCCTTGGGCAGGGTGAACTCGGTAGACCACTCGGTGTTGAAGCACTCGTCTTCGGCGTCGATGCAGGGCTTTTCCAGTTCGAGACGGTCCAGGATCTGCACCGTCTTGAGCTCGATAAAGCGCCCGCCAGTCAGCCAGGAGGTGACGATGTTCTGGGCCAACTGGGTATGGGGGCCGGCTGCCGGGCCGATGGGGGTCTCGCAGGTTTCACCGAACACCTTGATCTTGCGCTCGTCCGGCTTGCGATAAAATTGTGCGGCGGGAATACCGAAAATGCTCTGACTCTCTTTATATTCCGCAAAAATACGGGTCAGAAGGTTCTTGAAGGGAACGGGTCGCATAATATCGCCCATGGCTATCTCCTTGCAGCTGTTCTGCGCATTGGCAGCATGAATAAATGGGGTATCCCGCACGGGTGTTCCCCCTTGGCAAGGAGAAGAGCAACTATCAGGCCACTACAGTTACAAAACGAGCTACAAAACTATTTTTTAGGGTAAAAGCGTGAGACAGCTCCAATTAATGATGAGAAATTACGATGTCACCATTATGGGTATTGCGAGTAGTTATCAATCACTCTGGAATTTACTTAATGAGCAGTTCAAAAAGAACTCGCCCTATCAGATTAAGTGCGAGAAATATCACTTTGATACGCCATTTATCTCCCCGTTATCTTTTTAAACTGGGTTATTTCGTGGGCTAACTCTCATTTTCAAGAATGCCACCCAGCAGCGCCTGATAGCGCTCCGGGGTATCCACATCAAACAGGATGGCGGGGCTGTCAACTGGCACCATACGGTGCGGATGCCCTTGCAACCAGCACCGTACCGACGACTGCACCGGGGCCGCTGCCAACTCGCGGGCAAGGGATTTTGGCAGCAACACCGGATGGCCCGCCTCCCCCTGCCAGGTGGGAAAGAGAGCCTCACAACCCCGTGCCTGCCAGAGCTGTTGATAGACCTCGCGCGGGATACAGGGGAGATCCCCGTGGCTGATAAAGAGGTAGTCAGCGTCACTGGCCGCCAGGGCGCAGCGGATGGAGCTGCCCAGCCCCTGCCGATAGTCGGGGTTGTGGACGACAACAATATCCGGCCGTGACCCGTAGCGGGCTTGAAGTTCCTCGCCACGATGGCCCACCACCAGAATAACCCGCTGACAAAAAACCAGGGCATTTTTGAGACTTGCATCAAGCATTGTCCCCTGGCAATAAGGTAGCATCATTTTCCAGGTACCCATTCGGGAAGATAAACCCGCCGCCGTTATTATACAGTCACACTGCACTTGTTCCTGGCAACGTTGTTTTCCACTCCCTTCGATATTTATTTTGGTCGTCATTATGTCGCTACCACATGTTGTTGCTATCGCATTTCCAGATATAGATCCGCTATTAAACCCGCTCACCGAAAATATTGATAGCCGTACCACCTTAATTAGCCTCTGCGGGGCCGGTGGAAAAACCAGCACCCTGTTCTGGCTGGCGGAATATTTTTATAAACAGGGTAAAAAGGTGCTAATTACCACCACCACCCGGATGTTTCTACCTGCCCCGTCACACTATCGGGAATTGATTATTGAAGCCGATCCCGTCCGCCAGCTGACCCGCTGCCAGCAACTGCCCGATAAACCGACCCTGGTTGCCCTGTTCAGCCATCTCGACGAGCGCACCGGCAAGGTTGCAGGGCCGGATCTGCGCCAAATCGACCTGCTCAAAGGACAGAAGCGCTTCGATCTCATCCTGGTCGAAGCGGATGGCGCCCATCACAAGTTATTGAAAGTGCCCGCTTTGCACGAACCTTGCATTCCACACCAGAGTGACTGGGTGATCGCCCTGCTGGGCGGCGCCATGGTGGGAGCCAATGCCGAACCGGCGCAGATCCACCGCTGGGCTGAATTGCAGGCCCTGTGCGGGATTGCGGCGGGTGAGCCACTTGACTGGGCACTGTTTGACAGGCTGCTCTCCCACCCCGAGGGGGTGTTCAAGGGCACCCCGCCCGGGGCGCGCCGGATCTGGTTTATCAATGGCGATTATCAAAATGAGGCGTCGTGGCTGGCGGAATTGATAAAGCTGCAGAGCCGCCACCCCGAGATCCACGCCATCTGGCAGGGGGCCGTGCGCGAATCCCCCCCCATCCGTCACCTGATCTGCACAGCTCCGCACGGGGAGGCGCTTTAGCCTCGCCCCTGACGTTTTAAGGATGAAAAGAGGTACCTTATGAATCTGTTTGCACACGCAGCCCGACTGGAACAGGAGAACACGCCGTTTGCCATGGCCCAGATCATCGAGAGCCGGGGCTCCACACCGCGCCATCAGGCCCAGATGCTGGTGATGGCCGATGGCCAGATCCTCGGTACCATCGGCGGCGGCATGATCGAGCGGCTGGTGATCGAGGAAGCGATGGCCGCCATTGCCGAACGCAAGCCCCGTATCTTCCACGGCCGGATGGCACGCAACGGTGAGCATGCGGTCGGGTCGGATTGCGGTGGTGCAATGTCGGTCTATATCGATGTCTATGGTCTGCGACCACGGCTGGTGCTCATTGGTGCCGGCCACGTCAACCGGGCTGTGGCCCATGCTGCGGCGCCGCTCGGCTTTGATGTCCATGTAGGGGATTGCTTCGAGGGGAGCCTCAACCCTGACCTCTTCCCCGCCGGTACCCATCTGGTGCAGGCCGATACCATCAGCGCGGTGATCGATAAACTGGCCATCGAGCCCGCCAACTTCGTCATCATCGCCACCAACCATCAGGACAAGGAGGCGCTGGATCGGCTCATCAGCCGTCCCCTCGCCTATCTGGGGCTGCTCGCCAGCAAGCGCAAGGTGCAGACCTTCACCCAGGCGCTCCGCCAGCAAGGGGTGAGCCAGGAGCAACTGCAGCAGCTGCACGCCCCCATCGGCTACAACATCGGCGCCGAGACCCCCGAGGAGATCGCCATCAGCATTCTCGCCGAGTTGTTGCAGGTGAAAAACGGCAAGGCAGGCGGTCTGATGCAGGATGATGTGCGCCTCAAGCGGGATCAGCTGGTGGTGATGCGCGGCTCCGGCGATATCGCTACCGGCGTGGCGCTGCGCCTGCACAATGCCGGTTTCAAGGTGGTGATGCTGGATCTCGACAAACCCACGGTGATCCGCCGCACTGTCGCCTTCGCCCAGGGGATGTTCGACGGTGAAACAAGCGTCGAAGGAGTACGAGCCAAGCGGGTCGAGTGCGTCGAGCAGGCGTTCGAGCAGCTGGATCGGGGCGTCATTCCGCTACTGGTTGACCCCGACTGCGCCACCCTCACCGAGCTCAAGCCCCGCTATCTGGTGGATGCCATCCTCGCCAAGCAGAACCTCGGCACCCACAGGGAGATGGCCCCCATTACGGTGGCCCTTGGCCCGGGGTTTGAGGCGGGGCGCGACTGCGATGCGGTCATTGAGACCAACCGCGGTCATCATCTGGGCCGGGTCATCTATCAGGGCCCTGCCCAGCCCAATACCGGCATTCCCGGGGTGATCGAGGGGCACTCCGCCCGCCGGGTGGTGCGCGCCCCCGTCGCCGGGGTGATGAAGAGCATGATCAAGCTCGGTGATCTTGTGCAGGAGGGGGATGTGATCGCTCACGTGGGGGACGCCCCCATTATCGCGCCGCTCTCCGGCATGGTGCGGGGGCTGCTCAGCGATGGCATTGAGGTGACCATCGGCTTCAAGATCGGTGACATCGACCCCAGAGGCGAGCGGGCCGACGCAACTACGGTATCGGACAAGGCCCGCGCCATCGGCGGCGCCGTGCTGGAAGCCATGATGCATCTGGCCCAGCGCAGATAACGGCTCTTCGCGTCCCCCTCATGTCTAGTCCTGAAATAGGTTTACACATTTTCAACTAGCATTTCTCTACTCAGAACCCCCTATGTACCGCATCGGGGGTTCTGTATTTCAACGCATGATGCGGTCGCTCCGCGTTGTAAATATCTACTGCTTCACGCACCATCTCCCGCGCTTGCGCCAAATCCTGCGGGCTTTGCAACAATAACTCTCCTTTCAAAATCCCGTTCACCCGCTCCGCCAACGCATTCTGATAACAGTCATACCCATCCGTCATCGAGCATTTCACCCCGTACCGTTCATGTAATGACTGATACAGTCCCGAGCAATACTGCACGCCACGGTCTGAGTGATGGATTAGCTCCCCGCTGCCACACCGTTGCTTCAGCGCTTTCTTGAACGCCATCGCCACCGACTCCGCGTGCATCCCTTCGTGCACGTGATGGCCCACTATCTTGCGTGAGTAGGCATCCGTCACCAGGCTCAGGTACAGCGGCCCGCTCCTGGCTGGCAGATAGGTGATATCAGCGACCCAGACCTGCTCCGGGGCCACCGGCGTAACCTGCTCTGGTCCCGCTTTGAGCAAGTTGGGATGACGGTAGAAACGGTGAAAACTGTGGGTGGTCTTGTGATACGCCCGCTTAAGCTGCACCAGCAGGCGGTGCTCGGCCAATATCCGAAACAGCCTGTCCCGCCCGACCTTGAGCCCGCCATCATCCTGACCCTGCAGCAGATAATGCAGCTTGCGAGTGCCCACCCGAGGTTGTCGCAGTCGAACCTGACGCACGAAGCGCACCACCTGCAAGCCCTGTGCATGGCGCTCGTCGGCGACCCGATTGCGCTTGTAGTAAGCCTGCCGGCTTATCCCCAGAAACAGGCAAGCCCTGACAATGGTCAGCCTCTCGACTTGCCGCTGCGAGAGGACTTGCCGGGTCGCTTTTTTACGATAGAGACGCCGTAGTCATTCTTCAGTACATCGACGACGGCCTCAAAGAACTGGGCTTTCTGACTCATCAGCGCCAGCTGTTGCTCGAGTTCCTTGATACGCTGCTCGGGCGTCTGGTTGTCGGGGTCTGGCATGGTGATGCTCCTGCCGGCACGAACAGAAGCCCCCTGGCTCCAATCTTGCCGACCATGTTTACGCAACCATACCAGAACGGTGGAGCGGCCCTGAATGCCATAACGCACCTGAGCCTGTTTGTAGGTGAGCTCGCCTTTTTCAATCTGCTCGACCAGCGCCAGTTTAAAAGTCAGCGAGTAATCGCGCTGTGTCCGTTTCACACCTTGTCCCATCCGGTTCTCCATTTATTGGGAGGAAAGGTGTAAACCATATTCAGGACGGGACATCACCAAGCAAAAAGCCCCACCATGATGGTGGGGCTTTTTTCGGCCTGTCGGTTGATGCAGCGCCTTTACATCAGGAGAACCTGCATCACGACCGGGTTCGTTGCAATCGCCAGGCTCGCACCGCCAGCACAACCAGAGTGATGGCAGTGAGCGGCAACACAAAACCGGTTAGCGCTGCACTGAACTGACCTTGCAGCGGACTGGATGTGGCGTGGAGGATCAGCCAGCAGGTGTAGCCGATGTAGTAGGCCAGAAACAGCGCCCCTTCCCAGCGGGCGATGGTGTAACCGGTAAAGAAGATGGGCAGGCAGGCAAGCGCCACCGCAATCATTACCGGAATATCGAACTGAAGGGCGGTGGCCGACACTTCAAGCCCACCGGGAGTGACGATGGAGGTGAGCCCCAGCACGCAGAGGATATTGAAGATATTGCTGCCCACCACGTTCCCCACAGCGATATCCCGCTCCCCGCGCAGGGCTGCGACGATGGAGGTCACCACTTCGGGCAAGGAGGTACCGGCCGCCACTATGGTCAAGCCGATGATCAGATCGCTCACCCCGAAGTAGTGGGCAATCTCCACTGCACTGCCAACCAGCAGGCGGGAGCCGAGGATCAGCAGACCCAGACCTGCGGCAATAAAGAGCAGATTGCGCAACCAGTTGCCCGCCGTACTCGCTTCACGGGTACCAAACTCCTGCTCGTACTCCACCTGCACCGCTTTGTTTTCCCGTCGACTCTGGACAAAGAGAAACCCGGTGTAGGCGATGATGCCGGCAAACAGCAGCGCCCCTTCCAGTGGCGCAATACGGCCATCGTAGCCCAGCAACAACACCAGAAAAGAGACCACTATCATCAAGGGAACGTCGAGACGTACCAGTTGCTGGGAGACGGTCAACGGTACGATCAGTGCCGAAATACCTAAAATAAACAGCACGTTGAAAATGTTGCTGCCGACCACGTTCCCCACAGCTATCCCTGCCTGCCCCTCGAGGCCAGACTGGATGCTCACCGCCAGCTCGGGAGCACTGGTCCCAAAGGCCACTATGGTCAATCCCACCACCAGTGGCGATATCCCCATCATGGTGGCGAGGCGAGATGCGCCCCGCACCAGAGATTCGGCCCCCACCACCAGACACACCAGGCCTACAGCCAACCACACCAGCGTCATCATACGGTCTCATCCTTGCCGTTAGGTTCGTTGAAATAATCACAATAAATCAGATACCTGTGCTCCAGCACAGTCAGACCACGCAATTGTAACGAGGGGCTGGTCCCCTGTCGCGGGCTCTTTTGAGTGCTGTTTATCGTGCCACTGGCAGCCCAGTCACCACTCAACCGTGCTTGATGCGGGTCTCCCCCGCCACCGACACCACAGAGCGCTTGCCCTTGCGGCTGATGACGATAAGCGCCAGCACGATAAGGGCGATGCCGCTCCCCTCCACCGGCCCCGGGTTTTCCCCCAGCAGCCACCAGGAGAGCAACACGCCGGTCACCGGCACCGCCAGAGTGCTGAGGCTGGCGATACCCGCTGGCAGTTTTTTCAGCACAAACAACCAGAGACTCCAGGCGATGGCGGTAGCGAAGATGGCGCTATAGGCCAGCGCCCCCATCACGTAGGGCTGCCAGTCGATGGGGCGCTCCGGCACCAGCGCGGCCACCAGCGCCATCACTATGGTTGCGTAGATCATCTGCCAGGTGGTGAGGGACATCAGATCCACCCCGGGATGGCGGGCATACATCCGCTTGGCGATGATGGCGCTGATCCCCCAGCAGATACCGGAGGCAATCCCCAGCAGCGCACTCTTCATGGAATCCAGGTGCAGTTGCCAGGGCTGGATCACCAGCAGCAGCCCGCAGGCGGCCACTCCGACCGCCAGATAGTGCAGCTTGCGCATCCGCTCACCGAGAAAGAGCGCCGCGAAGATCACCACCCAGAACGGCATGGTGTAGCTCAGAATAGCCACCTTGCCCGCCCCGCCGCTGATCAGCGCCCACTGGGCCAACCCCACCATGCCGCAGGTCTGGAACAGGGCGATGGCGAGGGTATAGCGAAACGGGGTGGGTTTGAGATAACGGCGCCCGCGCAGGGCCAGTACCAGCAGCAGAACCAGAGACCCGCACAGGCAGCGCAGAGCGGTGAACTCGAAGGCCCCCGCGTAGAGCATCACCTGCTTCATCACGATCCAGCTGTAACTCCAGATGGCGGTGAGCAGGATCAATCCCACCAACGCCGCCATATTGATCTTTCCACTCATCTCTCACCACGCATAGCTCTGCCTTTCGCCTTTTGTTCCGATGGGCCAACCCTTATCGGGGTGGCTATCTTACCCCTGTGCTGGCGGGCTGCCCACGATCTATGGGAAATCGACCTCAGCCACAGTAGCGCCCGAGCCAAAAACATCAGGGGGCCAAGGCCCCCTGTCTATCACCCCGTCATCGCTTTGCACGCTACAGGCTGATCACGGTACCGGTCTTGCCAGCGATCCCCTCGGCTGCCTTTTCCAGCAGGGTGATCAGGGATCTTCGCCCCGGCAGAGATGTGGCAAACGAGAGCGCAGCCTCCACCTTGGGCAACATGGATCCTTTGGCAAACTGCCCTTGGGCGATAAAGCTGTTGGCATCGGCCACGCTCAGCTGATCGAGCCACTGCACTTCGGGCTTGCCGAAGTTGATGGCGACCTTCTCTACCGCGGTAAGGATGATCAGCATATCGGCGTCGATGAGCTCCGCCAGCTTGGCACTGGCCCAATCCTTGTCGATCACCGCGCTGGCACCGCGCAGGTGATTGCCCTCCCGCAGCACCGGAATGCCGCCGCCACCGACGGTGATCACCACCTGACCGGCGGCCAGCATGGCAGATACGGTCTCTTTCTCGATGATATCGACGGGTTTGGGGGATGCGACCACCCGGCGATAGCCACGGCCGGCATCCTCTTTGAGCCGCTCGCCCTTGGCCATCAATGCCCCGGCCTCCTCCTTGCTGAAGAAACCGCCGATGGGTTTGCTCGGGTCGAGGAAGGCAGGATCGTTTTTATCCACCTCCACCTGGGTCACCAAAGTGGCAACCGGCTTGTGGATGCCGCGTTCAAGCAGTGCCTCGCGCAAAGCGTTTTGCAGGTCATAACCGATATAACCCTGACTCAGGGCCACGCAGACCGACATGGGCAGATGGGGCGCCTTGGGGTCATAGCGGGCCGCAACCTCGAACGCCTGCTGGATCATCCCCACCTGCGGGCCGTTGCCGTGGGTCACCACCACCTCATGCCCCTGGGCGATCAGGTCGGCAATGGTGTGCGCCGTGCTCTGCACCGCCTTCATCTGCTCGGGCAGGTTGTTGCCCAGCGCATTGCCACCAAGGGCCAGTACGATTCTCTGTTTCATCTTGTTATCTCCAGTGATGGGACAAGCCGGCGCAATACCGGCCCACCTTTCGTTGTTCACATAACCTTGCTGCTCTGCGTGTTTCGAACTGATTGTCAGCCGGCCACTGTGGGGCAAGGCGAGTGCAGCTCCGGCGCCAAGGCCGGATCAAAGGGCGCTCTGGCCAGAAAACGGCCGTGACCACGCCGCCCCAGAAACTCGCCGTCGCGAGCGACTATCTCGCCGCGGCTCAGGGTCATTCTGATCCGGCCGGGGCAATGCATCCCCTCGTAGGGGCTGTAGTCGCCGTTGTCGTGCAACTGTTGATGGGAAATCAGGGTGTCACCACGGGGATCCATCAGCACCAGATCAGCGTCAGACCCCGGTTGCAGGTTGCCCTTGCGCGGCCAGAGGCCAAACAGGCGCGCCGAGTTGGCGCTGGTGAGGGCTACAAAGCGGGACGGCGAGATGCGCCCCCCCAGCACCCCGTGGGCAAAGAGCAGCAGCATCCGGTTTTCGACCCCGGGCAAGCCGTTGGGGCAGCGGCTGAAATCGCCCTCCGAGAGGGTCATGCGCTGGGCGTGGGAGAAGTTGCAGTGATCGGTCGCCACCGTGTCGATGTCACCCGCAGCGATACCGACCCACAGCTTGTCCTGCTCGCGGCGCGAGCGCAGCGGCGGACTCAGCAGATAGTCGACCCCGTTCTCCTTGTAATAACACTGCTCATCGAGCAGCAGATATTGCGGGCAGGTCTCCACCCAGACCGGTTGCCCCTGACGGCGCGCCAGTTTCAGATACTCCAGCCCCAAGCCGTTGGAGAGGTGGACGATATAGAGCGGCGCATTGCCAGCGAGCCCCGCCAGATTGATCATCCGGGCGATGGCCTCCGCCTCGCACTCCAGCGGGCGGCTTTGCGGGTGATACCAAGGCTCATGATGGCCGGCGGCCAGCAGGGCCGCCCGGCGCGCCGCGATGGCGGCATCGTTCTCGGGATGGACGGTGGCAAGCGCCCCCACCTCCTTGAGGCGAGCCAGCGCGCGCAGCACGTCGTGATCCCCCAGCTTGTACTGGTAGGTGAGATAGAGCTTGAAGCTGCTGATCCCCTCCTCCTGCACCATGGCGGCCATCTCGTGGAGGATGGCGTCATCCACATGTTGGACAACGCCGTGAAAACTGTAATCGATCACCGCCTGATCGGCGGCATAGTCGTGATAGCGGGCCAGCTGGTGATGCAGATTGCACCCCGCCGGACCAAATCCCATGTGATCGACGATGGTGGTGGTGCCACCACAGGCGGCGGCACGGGTACCGCTGAAAAAGTCATCACAACTGCGGGCAATGCCCACGTCGATGTTGAAGTGGGTATGGACATCGATACCGCCCGGCATCACGTAGCAGCCGCTGGCATCGATCACGTCGGTCTCGCCATCGGGCTGGATAGCGGCGGCTCGCGCGCGGATCACCCCGTTATCGATCAGCAGATCCTGACGATATTCCCCCTGCGCATCGACCAGCACACCGTTTTTGATCAGCCGTTTCATCCCCACCACCTCGAATATCACTTCAAACAGCAAAGCCCCGCCTCAATGGAGACGGGGCACTTGCAACAGCCGGGCAGCGATGGCAGTCACCACCCGGCAGACCCCTTACTTGTCCAGCTCGGCCAGATAGAGCATGGGGATCACGGCGTACATGGCGGCGCACTTGACCAGATGCTCTTTCCAGGTCTTCTCGTTCGGGGCGTGGGCCTCCGGCTCTTTACCCGGGCCAAAACCGATGACCGGAATACCGTGGCGACCCATGATGGAGACCCCGTTGGTCGAGAAGGTCCACTTGTCCACCACCGGCTCCTTGTTGAACAGCTCGCGATAAGCCTTGGAGAGGGTTTTGACGGTGATGTGATCCTCTTCCACCTTCCAGGTCGGGAAGTAGCACTCGGTCGGGTAGACCAGACCGGTATAGGCCGGACGGTCGTACTGGTACATGGAGACCTCGGCACCGGCGGCTTGCACCGCAGGCAGGGCGCGGATCTCGTCGAGTGCCCCTTGCCAGGTCTCGCCCCAGGTGAGACGGCGGTCGATGGAGACGGCGCAGCTGTCCGCTACGGCGCAGCGGCTCGGCGAAGTGAAGAAGATCTCGGAGACGGTCAGGGTGCCCTTGCCGAGGAAGTCGTCGTTGCCGAGGTTGTGGCTCAGCTCCTGCAGCTCGCCAAGGATCGGGCCCATCTTGAAGATGGCGTTGTCACCGCGCTCCGGCGCAGAGCCGTGGCAGCTGACACCCTGAACTTCAACGCGGATCTCCATGCGACCACGCTGGCCACGGTAGATCTGGCAGTCGGTCGGCTCGGTACTGACCACGAACTCGGGGCGGATCTTGCTCTGCTCGATGATGTACTGCCAGCAGAGGCCATCGCAGTCCTCCTCCTGCACGGTACCGGTCACCAGCAGGGTGTACTGATCTTCCAGTCCCAAATCCTTGATGATCTTGCCCGCATAGACCATGGATGCCATGCCGCCTTCTTGGTCAGATGCGCCGCGGCCACCGATGATCTCGTGATCTTCCATCCCCTCATAGGGGTCGAACTTCCAGTTGGCCATGTTGCCGACGCCCACGGTATCGATGTGGGCATCCATGGCGATCAGGTGCGGACCGTGGCCGATATAGCCCAGCACGTTGCCCATGGGGTCGATCTCGACCTTGTCAAAGCCAACCTTCTCCATCTCCTGCTTGATGCGCAGCACGACGCGCTCTTCATCGCAGCTCTCGCTCGGGATGGCGATCATGTCGCGCAGGAACTGACTCATCTCGGCCTTGTACTGGTAGGCCTTCTCCAACACCATTTCAAACGGAATTTGCTTGCTCATTGTGATTCTCCATAACAACTGAGAGTGCGCGGCCTGTTCGTCGGCCGCGCCCTGTGCCCGTTACCGCGCACCGTTGGCGAGGCGCGATCAATGCTTTAATTCGTGTCTCTGCTCTGGCGGGAGAGCTAGTCGCAGGCAGGATGTTTGCCTTCCCACACCACTTCCCGGTAGTGCTTCACATCGGTGTCCCCTTCGGTGTTGATGATCAGCACGACCGAGTTGCTATCCAGCCCGAGACGCGCCATCAGCGCCGCGCGATCCGGGTGGTGACGCACCGCAGCCAGCACGCCGGTACCGACCGAGCCGGACTCACCGGAGATGATGCGGGGGTCATTGCCAAGAGGGTTGCCAAGCACTCTCATGCCCAATGCCGACACCTTGTCGTGGCAGGAGATAAACTGGGTGGTGCAGCTCTTGAGCAGCGGCCAACCAAGCGGATTGGGTTCGCCACAGGCAAGACCGGCCATGATGGTGCGCATGTCGCCCCCCACGTTGACCATCTCCCCCGCCACGCCGGAGCGGTAGATGCAGTCGGCCTGATCCGGCTCGACGACTATGCTGTGCAGATTTTTCGCCCCGAAGCAGTCCACCAGATAACCGAGCACACCGCCCGCCAGCGCCCCTACCCCAGCCTGCAGCAGCACGTGGGTCGGCTGCTTGATGCCCATATCCTGCATCTGCTCGACCGCTTCGTCGGCCAGGGTGGAGTAACCCTGCATGATCCAGGTCGGGATCTTGGTGTAACCCTCCCAGGCGGTGTCCTGCACTATGTGCCAGCCGCGCTCTTCGGCCATCTTCATGGTCAGGCGCACGGTGTCGTCGTAGTTCATGTCGGTGACGATGCACTCGGCACCGAGATTGAGAATGTGGTCAACCCGCTCCTGGGCAGAGCCCTTGGGCATGTAGACCACCGCATGCTGACCCACCTGCTTGGCGGCCCAGGCGACGCCACGACCGTGGTTGCCATCAGTGGTGGTGGCGAAGGTCATCGGCTCCTTGATGGTGCGTTTGATGAGATCGAAGGAGAAATCTTCGATGGCCACCCCGTACTTTTCACAGAGCAGGTTGGCGATGGCATAAACGCCACCCAGCATCTTGAAGGCATTGAGGCCAAAGCGCTTTGACTCGTCCTTGACCAATATATTTTTCACCCCGATATAGGCGGCCAGATCTTTCAGGTCGCACAATGGGGTCGGCTCATAACCGGCCAGTTTTTTATGAAAAGCGCGAGCCTTTTGTGCTTCGGCGCGAGAAAACAGCGGAGATGGCTCGGCGGTAAAAAAGCGGTTATCGGCAATATCCATCTTCAGCGAAAATTGGGACATGCTTACCTCACTAGGCGTTACCTGACAAAGAGCTGCCTCGCCGGGAGATCCGTTATCCAGATACCACGGGGAGAAAACTCGAAATAATGGATTCGACAGCGTGGGCAGGATGAATATTCACCCTGCCCCTGCTGTTATTTATTTCACCCGCTTTTGCGCCTCTTTAATCAGATTTTCCAGGGTTTCTGCCGGCGCGGAGAATTTACGAGCCATGATCATGGCGGCGATAATATAGGGCTTCCAGCTCGCCTCTTTATAAGTGGCGATACGATATTTCTCGAATACCCCTTCGGTCACTTCACCCTCTTTGCAGGAGACGCCGGAAATATCGGCCGGCAGGCAGTGCATATAGAGCGCCTCGCCCCCCTTGGTGAGCTTCATCATCTCCTCGGTGCAGTGCCAATCCTTGTGCTTGGCGTTCTGCTCAAGGCAATGTTTCTCCAGCTCTTTGAGACCGGCGTGGTCATTGGCACGCAACAGCTCGGTACGCTGCTCCATCACCTTGTAGGGAGCCCAGGACTTGGGATAGACGATATCTGCATCCTTGAAAGCCTCTTCCATGGAGGTGACCTGACGGAAGCTGCCGCCGGAGGCCTTGGCATTCTCTTTGGCCACTTCGATCACGTCCGGGATCAGGTCATACCCCTCCGGATGGGCCAGGGTCACATCCATACCGAAGCGTGTCATCAGACCTATGATGCCCTGCGGCACGGAGAGCGGCTTGCCGTAGCTCGGGGAGTAGGCCCAGGTCATGGCAATCTTCTTGCCCTTGAGGCTCTCCAGGCTGCCAAAGTGCTCCTGCAACCAGGCGAGATCAGCCATGGACTGGGTCGGGTGATCAATGTCGCACTGCAGGTTGACCAGCGCCGGACGCTGGGGCAGCACCCCCTTCTCGAACCCTTCATCCAGTGCCGCGCCCACTTCACGCATATAGGCGTTACCGGCACCGAGGAACATGTCGTCACGGATGCCGATGGCATCGGCGCAGAAGGAAATCATGTTGGCCGTTTCACGGACGGTCTCGCCGTGGGCGATCTGGGATTTACCCTCATCCAGATCCTGCTGGGCCAGACCGAGCAGGTTCAGCGCAGAGGCGTAAGAGAAGCGGGTTCGGGTGGAGTTATCGCGGAAAACCGAGATACCGAGCCCGCTGTTAAACAGTTTGGTGCAGATATTTTCGGCGCGCAGGGTCTTGAGGGATTCGGCCAGTTTCAATACCAGCTCCAGCTCCTGAGGCGTTTGCTCCCAGGTCAGCAGAAAATCTTTTTCATGCAGGTTGGATTTGAGTGCTCTGATCTCTTTGATTAATTCGTTAACTGCTTTCATCGTTCGCCCCAATCATTGGATGAGATATGGATAGCTCCCCTTTCACTCACGATGTCACCAGCATCCCGGTTGTGGGTGAGCGCGTCGGTTAGCGTCGATATGAGGCAATCAATAACCGTGCCAAACCAATAAAATGCAGGCAGATATTAATAAATGGCGAAAGTGTGTGATGCCACCCACAAAATCAGCGGCTATTTAAGCGGTTTATTCAATAAAAAGCTGAGCGGATCAGCCAAGCCATAAAATAGCCGAGTGATAATAATCAGAGGCGATATCTCGGCATCGGTGAGAATTATCATCAAAGGCCCGTTTCAGGGGCTGAAATGATATCAGCTGGGCTGTCGTTATCATTATGATAATGCCGTGCAGCGACTTGCTCTTTTGTTACCACATCTTCTGCAGAAATGTCACTGCCATCTCGCATCCCTTGCACTCTCCACCCGTATCGCCTCTCGCCTTATCTTCCGGCCACATTGCTGGGCGCGGTTGGCCCAAGGTGCTAACGTGAATACGCCAGCTGCGCATCTGTATCGGATGCTCAGAAGAGGCCGACGTTCACGACCGCAACTGCGCGGATGAACCTGCATGACTTACATCTTTGAGGGATTATCTATGTCCAAGAATGCTGCTCTGCTCATCACCCTGACCCTGCTCGGGATCGCCCCTGCCCACGCCATCAGCGCCAAATATGCCGAGCAGCTGGAGCGCTCCGGCTGCACCCAGGTCACCGAGGCGCAGGGCTGTGACATTCACAAAACCAAAGCGGAAAATGCCAAGGCGGGATTTAGCGCGGCCGCCCCAGCCGCGGAGGGCGGTCTGAATCTCAGCTATGAGCAGAAGCTGGAGCGCTCGGGCTGCACTCAGGTGAGCGAGCTCAATGGCTGCGATATCAACAAAACCAAGGCTGAGAACGCAGCTGCCGGTGTTGGCAATGCTCCGGCCGCGGCAACCAGCGCCAGCCCCTATGCGGGCAACTGGATCGCCACCTTCCCCCAAACCGGCGCCACCGTGGCTAATATCCGCATCGATGGCAAGGATCAGGTGTGGGTCAACGACAAGAAGGTCAATGCCAAGAAATCCGATGGTGCGCTGGTGTTCAAGGATGGCATGGTCATCTACACCATTCAGGGGGATCGCCGCATCAAGGGTGAAGATGGCTGGGTCGATAATGATGCCGGCACCAAGGGGCCCATCAACGCCAAGTAAGCAGCTGACCACAAAATGACGGGGAGCGCGGGCTCCCCGTTTCACACCTGATTGCCCATCGCTTCCAATGACCAGCTCCACCAGCGAGGCGCCAGAATCAATACCTCCTGCTCCAGCCAAGTCCCGTCTGTGATCAGTTTATCGAGCCAGGGAACGCCTGCCAACGCGCCATGACTATCGACCTGATCAGCCTGCTTAGTCACACGCCAGGGCACCTTGCCACTGTCCGTCGCAAAGGTGCGTACCGGACGGGCATAGTGATCCAGATAAGGTTGCAGCTCACAGGGAAGCCAGAGCATGGCCGGTCGATTTAGCTCGCGCGCCAGCTCGATGGCAATATCGATACCCCGTTGATCGAGATCGCCAAAATGGGCCCACTGCACGCCCGCAGGCAGCAGCGGGATCAGCTGTTTGGCCAGGGTGGTATTGCGACCGGGGGCAAAAAGCAGCAGTTGCCCGGGTTGCAGCGGGTAGTCGACAAAGGCCCCCTTGTTCTCCACCGTAATGACCCGCTCCCCTTGCCAACCGATGGCAGCCAGCATGCCCAGAGTCCGCTCCGGCAACGCCAACTCTCCCAACAACGCCATCATTGCAGTCATATCGTGCTGCTGACCCTGCAGATCGACCAGTGAGAGCGGTTCGAGGGTACGGATGCGGATCACCTCATCCTGCGTGAGCGACAATTCCGCAAGCAGTGGCGCGGCAAGGGATGCTGACCGCGGATGCTTGCTGTCCCCCTGCCAGAGGGCATAAAAGCAGGCCTGATTGAGCCGTGCAGGCAAACTCACTCCCATTCGTTGCAGCTGCTCCCCCTTGTCCGGTTCGGGGGGCGCAGCCCGTGCCAGTTGTCCGGTCAGATAAGTCCGCCCCGCGTCGGTCAACGCATAATGAGCACCTCGGCCAACCGGCTTGATCCCGGCCACTGCCTGCAACAGATGCTTCAACTCGCGGCCATGCCGACTCTCAAGGGAGCAGCCCTTTCCGTTCTGGCTATCGAGCAACCGTGCACACAAATCCTGTACCCGCATCTCATCAAACAGCGACATCCTCACCTCTCCATGTGGCTTCATATGACGAAGTAGAGGTGATTTTCCCTGTCATTACCGTGACCGGCTTCGCAAGCGGTTCTTATCAGCCCCGCCATGCATGGCCCGTACTGGTAAACCCGCTACAAAGGGCGCAAGCTGGTTTGATATAGAGATACGCTGCGCTCTTCGCGGCACGACAACGCGATACCCGCTTTCACAAGGGCTTGCCATGACCGACGCCACAGACCCATCGCCATCCTCTTCTTGGCATCTTTCGGATATCCGCGAGCTGGCGCACCTGCTGACTCTGGTGCTGCCCGCCGCGGTAGAGATCACCGAAGCGGTACATCAGGCGGTACTGAGCGGTATGGGGCTCAAGGGACGGGATGAGGGAAAAACAGCCGGGATCACCGGGCTGGTCTACAAGGGGGTACACGGCACCGCCAACACCCTGGGCAGCGGTATCAACCATCTGCTCAGCCGCCTGCCAGCCACTCCGCCGCCCCACCAGATCCCCGAAACCCCGAAACGTGCAGCCCTGATCGCCACCCTCAACGGCGTATTGGGGGACAAGCTGGTCGAGCACCACAATGCCCTCGCCACCCCCATGACCCTGCGCTATCAGGGCAAGCCCCTCGATTGGCAGGCGATGCCAAAGGATCTACCCCGCGAGGGACGGGTGCTGCTGATGATCCATGGCCTCTGCATGAACGATCTGCAGTGGCAGACCGAGCATCAAGGCAAGCCGGTCAATCACGGGGAGCAACTTGCCAACGCGCTTGGCTATCAGCCTCTTTACCTGCGCTACAACTCGGGCCTGCCCATCGTACAAAACGGGCAGCAACTTGCCCTGTTGCTGGAGCAGTTGCTCGCCCACTGGCCGGGAGAGCTCAAAGAGATAACGATAATGGGCTACAGCATGGGCGGACTGGTTGCCCGCAGCGCCTGCCACCATGCCAGCCAGGCCGGGCTCACCTGGCCTGCGCACCTTGCCAACCTGATATTTCTCGGCACACCACACCACGGCGCGCCGCTCGAACATGTCGGTCACTGGCTGGAGCAGTTGCTGCCCGCCACCGCCTACAGCGAGCCCTTCGTCAGGCTGGCACGACTGCGCAGTGCAGGCATCAGGGATCTGCGCCACGGCCAGGTGATCGATGAGGTAGCCATACCCGATCCCGCCGCGCCCTTGCGCGCTCCCCGCATCCCACTCCCCTTGCCCGGTGGCGTCAACTGCTATGCCATTGCCGCGACCACTGCCGCCAAGCGCAGCCTGCTGGCCGACCGGCTGATTGGCGATGGACTGGTGCCGCTACGCAGCGCCCTCGGCCAGCACAACGAAGCACGCCATCAGCTTGCCTTCCTCCCCGCCCATACCCTGATTGTCTATCGCACCAGTCATATGGCCCTGCTCGCCAGCCCGCAGGTTGGCCAGCAACTACTGCGCTGGCTCAGCCCCTTGCAGCTATAGCGAGCTGGCTATTAAAGCAACAGAGTGCTGGTTCACAAAGGAGCCCTGTGGCACTCTGAGACGTCAAAGGGAAGACCCACACTGACACCTCATGTGTCCCCACTGCAAAGGAGCGCCACGATGGCCAAAGCAAGCAAGAAAGAGATCAAGAAGAAGATCGCCGCTCGTCTTGAGAAAATTGCCAAGCATGAAGGCAAGATCAAGAAGCTGAAGAAGGCCCTGAAGTAGGGCCCACAGCATATGAAAAACCGCCAGCTGGCGGTTTTTTCATCCCGATTTTCGCCCCTTTACCATCGTTTTGATACCAATGGCCTTGATGTAAACGCCTCAAGCGCACATCAGCAAAACAACCCGGCTGAAACCACGCACGTTCTCATCACCGCTATTTGGTCTAACAGCGCCAATCGGGCGCCGCGCCCATCCTTACCAGCAACTACCTTCAACTGAGTGTTTGATATGAGCCAGCAGTGGAGCGCCATATGTACTCTTACACCCTCACCTTCAGGGAAGATGTCGATCGCCTGACCGCCCCCGAGCAAGAGATTACCTTGCAGAGCCCCGCTCAGGCGGGGGATTTTATTATCCTCTCCGACGGCAGCCGCCATCAGGTGATGTTTGTCACCCACCGCGCCCACTACAGCAGCCTCTATCTCGATAAAGGGGTCAGGGTACCGCAGAGTTAGTGGCTATCGCCTTTAATTGATGGGGCTGGGTGAAATATTCACGCCGTTGACGTAATAATCATCGCATCATGTCAACGTTCCTTTATCTCTATCACGATATATCTGAGGAAGCGCGATGAAAAAATCCAACATTGTCTTATATCAAATTAAATTTATTTAGCCACGAAAAAACAAATCATACCTCACAAAAACAAATCACCATCACTCAATATCATTGACCACACCCTTGGTGCGTTATAACAATTACTTTGTTGAACATATTTATTCGCAAGTCATTATTAGTGATGGAGTTATCACAATGAATAAACTTATCTTACCCATAGCATTAATTACCTGTGCCACGCTCGCTCACGCAGAGTCCAGCACTATTATCAACGGTCTGGATTTTGGTCCATTAGCTCAGTTGGCTGGCACATGGAAAAGCACTGATGCTGGTGGTGTAGATGTAGCACCCGGCCAGGAGGGTAGCAAAGTTGGCAAAGGGGGGCCGGCAGTGGAACCCTTTTACGAAGTCATTACTTTTGAACCGGCTGCCGATGCTAAAAATGCCAGCGAACAATATCTGGTAGCCATGTATTACAAGCAGGAAGTATTCAGAAAAAGCGATAATGGGAAATTTCATGACCAACGCGGTTATCTGATTTATGACAAGACCAATCAGCTTGTTTACAACTCATACTGTATACCTCGTGCAGTCTGTGTGGTCACTGAAGGCAAAGCGGGTAACAAAATCGAGTTCAAGACGGGCAAGCGCGGTATTGCGGAAAGCAATTATATGACCATTAATGATTCCACCGCGGATTTCTCGATGACTCTGGACTTCTCAGAGAAAAATCTCCTCAAATACAGTCAAACCACCAACCTGATGGTGTATGGCAAGCCATTCGCACACTCCGATAGTGCATCCCTGACCAGAACCAATTGATGTTTCATGGCCAAGGTATTCATTATCTTGGCTTTTTTATATTCGTCGATAGTCTATCCTGATGGCATCCTTATCCCACTCGGGATTGAGTACACCGGCATACCAGAGTGTCAGAATGACATCCATCTGATTGTTATGCTTCACAACCTTGCCGCTCTTACAGGCCGAGAGCACCTCCAGCCATAACTGCTCGGGATTGATCGGTTTGGTAATATCCTTGTGTGACAATAAATCAATGGCAGCCAACACATATGCTCTGGTTTTGGTCGCAGCTACATAATGAACTGGCATGATGCAACTGATACAACCAAGACTGCAAAGAGTCAGAAAAGTGACCTTTGGATTATTTTTAAATTTACCTGTACTGATATCATCACCAAATGCTTCAGCAATAGCCATATCCCAGGCTGTGACATGACCGTAATTATTCTGTACCATCAGATGAACAGCTCTCAGCGCTGCTCCACCGTATTTACCATAGATAATCATCACTAATCCCTCCGTTTGCCACATAGTAAGGCCAAACAGGCGAGATAGGCTAAAATAAATATCAATCACGACCATCGAGTTTTTCCATTGATAACAAATCCATTTTTAGCTGAATTAAATATTGATCCATATCAATGTTATATCTTGAAAGGCTGACTGGTCGATGTCAGCCTCCCAATATCATTCATCAACATCCATTTTCGTGTATAAACAGGTCCCCCCAGCCTAGAGCACCTCTATTTTTACATTGATAATCCCGTCACGAATATTGCCGATGGTGCTAAACGCAGATTTGGAGAGATCGATAATACGCCCCCTTTTAAAGGCGCCGCGATCATTGACCTTGACCACTACGCTCTTGCCGTTGGCGAGGTTGGTCACCCGCACCATAGCGCCGAAGGGCAATTCCATATGGGCGGCGCTGTTGAGGTTGTTGCGATAGATCTCGCCGCTGGCGGTCTTTTTGCCGTGATAACGGTCGGCATAATAGCTGGCGTAACCGGTCTCGCTATAACCGCGCCAGCTGCCGCCGTGGCTCTCGTCATAACGGCTGCTACAGGCCGCCAGCAGCAGGCAAAGAGATAACAGCAGCCCTTTCTGGATATATTGCACCATTCCCCTCTCCTCTCTTCTTTTCGCTATGCGCAATTTTTCTTCTTCGATACGGCCGGTGACGCTGGCGACACGGGCGGGAGACCTCACCTTGCCATAGCTCCAAGGCACTCATCATGTTACTCGCCTTGTTGTCAGGCAACAGCGACCGCGCGGCTACTTTGCCATATCTTCCATGCAAAAAGGGAGGCAAATGCCTCCCTTTCAACTAGTTACCGGTCATCCCTTGTCGGGATGGGCCAGAGACTTCTCAGGCAATCAGCTTGTCATCGCTAAAGCCAAAGCCACGCAGACCCACCACATGCACATGCTCGTGCTTGCCCTGCACCTTGCGGATGAGCTTGTAGGTAGTTCCCTTCTCGGGGCTGATGTTCTCGGGTGCCGCGATAAGCAGTTGCATATCCTGGCGCTCGCACAGCTCGAACAGGGTGGCGATAGATTTGCCATCCAGACGGGCCGCTTCGTCGAGGAACAACAGACGGCAGGGGGCGATATCCTTGCCGCGCAGACGGCGGGACTCCTCCTCCCAGCTGATCAGCACCATCAGCAAGATAGCCTGACCGGTACCGATCGCCTCACCGGTGGAGAGCGCACCGCTCTCGGCCCGCAGCCAGCCATCGGCGCCGCGCTGCACCTCGATCTCCAGCTCCAGATAGTTGCGATAGTCGAGCAGCACGTCGCCCATCACCTGATAGCTGCGATCCCCCTGCTCGACCTGCGGATTCAGGCGCTGGAACAGCTTGGCCATCGCCTCGGAGAAGCTGAGCTCCTTGTCGGCGAACAGATCGTTGTGCATGGCGGTTTGATCGGCCAGTGCCGTCAGCAGACGGGTGTGAGCCTCGCGGATATTGACGTTGAGGCGCACTCCGCGCACCAGACCGAAGGCGATGTTCTGCAAGCCCTGGTTGAGCACCCGGATGCGGTTCTGCTCGCGGCGGATGATATTGGTGATCTTGGCCGCCACCTCATGGGAGGAGAGCGACAGATGGGTTTCCCGCTGCTTGAGCTCGTCAGCCAGACGGGCCAGCTCGATCTCCATCTCCTCGATCGCTTCGACCGGATCATCGGAGCGGATGATGTCGTTGCGGATGCGGTCCTTGAGGTAACGATAGACCTGCACGTAGAAGGCCACCTTCTGCTCGGTGCTACGGTTGCCCTCAGAGAGACGCAGCGCATCGCGCAGAGCCTCGTCGTGGGCCACCGCCACCCGCAGGGCGCCGAGGGCCTTGTCCGACATGGAACGCAGCTCGTCGCTGTCGAGGTACGCCAGCTCGCGCTTGTTGAGGCGCTTCTCGACGTCGGTCTCCCGCGCCAGCCGCACCACCCGCGACCAGCTCGCCTTGTGACCCACCAGAGATTTACGGGCGCTGTAGTAATCCTTCCCTTCCAGCTTGAGACGACCGCCGAGGGATTCGATCTCCCGCTTGGTGACCTGCAGCTGGGCCTCGGCGCTGGTGCGACGGGAACGGGTACGGATCAGCAGCTCTTCGATCTCTTTCTTGTGGGCGCGCGCCTTCTCTTCCATATCGTCAGAGAGGGTCAGCCCCATGGCCGCCAGCTCCTGTTCGAACTCGGCCAGGGTCTGGCGCTTGGCCTCGACGCTGGAGTTGAGGGCGGTGCGCAGCTGCAACGCCTCGGTATGGCGCAGGGCAATCTGCTTGTGCTGCTCACCGGCGGTGCGGGCAGCCAGCTCGGCCGCTTTCAGCTTCTCTTTGAGTCGCTCGCTCATCTCGGAGGCCTTGCCCAGCAGGTCTTGCGCATCCTGATAGGCAAAGTGCGGCAGACGCGCCACCAGCTGATCGAGGGCGTAGCAACGGCGCTTCTGCTCGGCCAACAGGTCGCTCACTTCATCATAGGCAGCTTGCAGCGCGGCAAGATCCTGCGGATCCTGACGCAGCACCTGCACCATGGTTTCCAGTTTTTCCAGCGACTTGCCGTGCTTGGCGATAAAGGCTTCGGCCTGTTTCAGCGCTTCCACATCGGCGTGAGCCGCCTCGAGGCGGGCCACCAGATCAGTCTCGGCAAACAGGTGGGCAAAGGGCAGCATCCCCTGCACCAGCTGGATATGGCGGGTCAGCTGGGCGGCGGCCGCTTTGGCCTCGGCCAGCTGCTTGTCGCACTCACCGATGGCCCCTTGCAGCGTGCGCAGTTCGGCCTGCTTGGCCTGCACTTCGGCTTCGGGGTCGGGGCGGAAGGCGATATCCAGATGCTGACCGATAAAGTCGCGGAAGTGACCGTAGAGACGGTGGTACTTCTGCTGCTCGAAAGCGGCCTTGGCGTAACCCTCGATGAGCCCTTCGCGCTCAAGGTCGAGCTGCTCGATCCGCTTTTCCCGGGCGGCGCGGCCAAACAGCGGCAGCTCGGGGTAGCGGGAGAAGCGCACCTGACGCTTGCTGGTGCGCACCAGCACGGCGTCCCCCAGCTCGTCGGCTTCCACCAGATCCTCGTCAAAGGAGTCGGGGTTGCCCTGAATCAGGTAGATATCTTCCGGGCAATCTTCCAGCTTTTTCAGCCGCTCGATGGCACCCTCAAGGTCGAGCACCACCAAAGCGCTGCGAGCCGGGCCATAGAGCGCGGAGTAGTAAGGGGCATCGTCGATGGAGATGTCGTCGTAGACATCGGAGAGCAGCACGCCCCCCACTTGCTCGGCGATGCGGGCAAGACGGGGATCCGCCTCGCCAGCACCCAACTGCAGGTTGCGAATTTGCAGCTCCAGCGCCTGTTTCTGCGCCGCAATGCGGTTGCTCTCCTGCTCGAACTCGCGCTCCTTGTCGAGCACGGTCTGCATACCGGCCGAAAGCTCTTCGGCGGTGGCGAGCGGCAAACCGCTCTGCTCGCGCAGCTGCTCGAGTTTTTCAAAGGATTTCAGCCAGCGCGGCGCCAACTTTGTGAGCTCCGCAATATCGCGGCCGAGCTGGGTACCCTGATGCTCGAGGCTGGCGCGGCGCTGATTCACCTCCGCCTGCTGCTCGGAGAGCTCCTCCTGACGAGTGCGCTGGGCTTCGAGGAAGATCTCCAGCTCGTCGCTGCTGGCAATAAGCTGGCCAGAGGCCTGCTGCAGCTCATCGCGCAGCTTGAAGAGACTCTTCTGGCTTTCGCTCTCTTTCTCGAGGCGAGCCAGCGCGGCGCGCAGCCCCTGCCCCTGGGCAATGCGAGCCTTGTCTTCGATGTGACGCTTGAGCAGCGCCTGCGCGGTAGGCCAGGCGGCCTCGCGCACTGTTTCCGGAGCGATGCTGAGCAGCAGCGCCAGCGCCGCTTCGTGCTCGGCCACAGCCGCCTTGGCCAGCGCCAATTGCTGTTCGGCCCCCAGCACCCGGCTGGTGAGGCTCTGCTCGGCGGCGCGGAACTGGTGCAGGGTGTCGCTCGCCTGTTCGGCGGTCAGCCCTGGCAGCTCGCACTGCTCGCGGGCAGCCTCCAGCGCCTGCACCGCCTGACGGTACTGGATGGCGCGGGTCTGCTGGATATCGAGCGCCTGCTGGTAGTCGGCCAGCTGGGTCTTGAGGCTGTCGACTTCGGCCTGTGCCAGCTCCTTGCGCTCTTCCACTTCCAGCAGCTGGCCGTGGATCTCCTCCACTACCGCCTGCTGCTGCTCGAGTTTGTCAGAGAGATCCGCCAGATCGGCGCGATACATCTCGATCTTCTTCTGCAAGCTGACAGCCGCCATCACCTTGGCCAGATGCTCGGAGGCAGACTCCAGCTCGTCGGTCAGCAATTTTTCGCGGTTGGTGAGCTGTTCCACCTCGTCGGCCAGATAGATGGCGCGCTGCTTCTCTTCGGCCAGAATACGGCGCTTGTCGGCCAGCTCCTGGCGCGCCTTGAGGGCCAGCTCGGAGAGACGGCTCTTCTCGGCGGCGTTGCGCACATAGTCGGCGGCCACATAGTGGGTGGTCTCGGTGATGAGGTTCTTGAACAGATCCCGCTGACCCTGGGTCTCCTTGATGGCCTCCAGGGTGCGGCGGTTTTCATAGATGGCCGCCTCCATATCTGCAAACGCCTTGCGCACCCCGGAGTTCTCCGGCAGCAGGTATTCGCGCAGGGAACGGCTGATGGACGAGGAGATGCCGCCGTAGAGGGAGGCTTCGATCAGGCGATAGAACTTGCCGCGATCTTTTTGATCACGCAGCTTCTTCGGGGTGATGCCGAACTCGAACATGAAGTTGTGATAGTCGGTCACCGTATTGAATTTGGCGACTTTCAGCGCCCCCAGCTCGGCGGCAGCCCCTTTCAGATCGGTAAAGGCGCGTACCCGCCCCTTGCCGTCATCGAGCTTCTCCAGCAGCAGGTCGGTCGGCGCCAGATTCTCCGGCACATCCACCAGTGCAAACGGGGTGATGTTGACCTTGTTGTCGCGGTTGGCCACCTGCTCGAGGTGCACGCCGACCCAGATCCGCTGTTCGCGGCTGTTCATCACTTCCAGCAGGGAGTAGCAGTGGCCACGCTGCAGCTTGCCGTAGAGCCCCTTGTCACGGGAGGCGCTGCTCGATCCCGCTTCCGTGGTATTGCGGAAGTGAAGCAGTGACTGGTCGGGGATGAGCGCCGCGATAAAGGCCGCCATGGTGGTGGACTTGCCCGCGCCGTTGCCGCCGGAAAGAGTGGTGACCAGCTGGTCGAGATCGAAGGTCCGGGCAAAGAAGCCGTTCCAGTTGACCATGGTCAGGGATTTGAACTTGCCTCGCACCGGTTATACCTCCAGATCCAGTTGTTCTTCATCGAGATCCGCCTCGATGTCATCAAAGAGCGAGTCGCTGCTCGGCATTTCGTCGTCGTGGAAGATGGCTTCACCCTCCTGGATCATCCGCAGCTGGACGGCGCGCGGATCTTCATCGGAGCGCACGTCAGCGGCGAAACGGAACACCGATTCGTTGACCCGGAATTTATCCCCGTTGCCAAGGGCGGTGATCATGCCAAGACGGCGCAAACGGCGCATGGAAGTACGGATCTTTTCGAGCAACTTCTTCTTGTCGAGATCGGTACCACCTGAGCGGCTGTTGACCATCCGCAGCAGCTGCTTCTCGTCGGCGAGGCTCAGCACCTCTTCTTGCAGCTCGGCCATGGCGAATACCCCTTCCGAGGCGAGACGATCCGGGCTCAGGTAGAGGTAGCAGAGCACCTTGCCCACCAGCATATCGAGCTCGGAGAGCACAGTGGTGCCGATATCGGAGCTCGGGCGCGGGCGCAGGTAAAAGAAGCCTTCCGGCGCCTTGATCAGCTCCACCTGATAGCGGCCGTAGAAGATCTCCAGCTCGCTGTGATATTCGACCAGCGCCGAATGCTGCTCGAACTCGTCGGCACTGATGTGGCGGCCGGAGCGCAAGGCGGTATCGATGCGCGGAAACAAGGGGTTGGCAATCGCCTCTGCGAGACGCAGCGGCAAGGGAAACTCAGAATTGATCAATGACATAGGCCTGAACCTTGGATCCAGCTTGGTTAATGGGTTTCCATGCGGGTTGGCGATGCAGTTCGCGCTCGCCGCTGGCATGGCCCAGGCGCACGGCCTGGTCGATCAGAAGACGCGCCACATCGAAGTGGGCATGGGCCGGGTAGTCCAGCAGGTATTCCCGCAGCACATCGGCCAGATCCAGCTGCTGTCCCTGCTCGGGGTAGCGGGCCAGATAGCGCTCGATGCGCTCTGCCAGCTCTTGATTGATATCCACCATCTCGACGTACTCCATCTCTAGGGGCACCTCACCGGTCACCTCCTCGTCGTGGATGGCGATGGTTTCGTCGCGCAGCTCCAGCAGACGGGGCTCTTCGGCCACCCGCAGTTGCCAGTTGTGCTGCTCGAAATTGCGGATGGACTCGCGCAGCCGCTGGCTGAAGGCGCGGTTCTTGTCCATGTCGATGGCGTTGCGGATAAATTTGTGGACGTGTCTGTCGTAGCGGGACCAGAGCTCGATGCACTGCTGACCCCAGCTGGTGATGACGTCAAGACGACCTTGCAAGGCGTGAGTCAGCTCCTCGACGTGGAACAGATCGTCGCGCCCCTGCGCCGCCTCCTGAATATTGAGCAGCCCTGCCTGCAGGCGGTGGCCGGCAGCGTCCAGGGTATCCTGCAGCTCGCGCAGGGTCTGGCCGGTCTCGTGCAGCAACTTTTCGCAGCTGTGAATGGCATCGACCCAGTTCTGGGTCAGCAGGGCTGCGATTTCGCTTTTGACCTGATTCTGCTGCTCATCCATGGCGCGCTGGGTGAGATCGATCCGCCCCAGCGTCTCTTCCAGCGAGAAGGTGAGGCGCGGCAGCACCTCGGCATCCCACTGCTCGCGGGTGTTGGTTTCAAGCGCCGCCTTGCGGGCGGTGTCGAGCTCGGAAGCCAGGTGTTCGAGCAGAATGGAGAGCTTGATGGAGTCAACCTGACGCTGATCCATAAAGAAGTCGACGATGCTCACACCCAGGCGCGACAGGCGGTAGAGGCTCTCCCCCGCCACCATGTCGGTGTTGAAACGCGACAGCAGCTGCTGGCGAATGAGATCGTTGATAGCGTTGTTGGCGCGACCGGTGAGGGTCTCGTCCATCTGGCCGAAGGCGCTGCTGACATAGCCGAAGGCATCGTGCAGCGCCGCCTCCGACAGGTCCGACTCATCCTCGGACAGGGTCTTGATTGCAATCAGAAAGGCCAGCCGGTCGGTTGGCAGGCTCAACGCCAACCCCTCCTGCCTGACCCACCCTACTAGCTCCGGCAAAGAACGCTCTGGCAGGGTACGGGATGTACTCATCATGATGTTGTCATCTCGTTGTTGTATTGGGCGCACAATCGTGCGCGCGGCTACATCCGGTAGCATCGAAAACATGGTTCACATTATTGACGTGAACCGCGAGCAGTCAGCTGGCCGGCTTCTGGGCCATCACATGGATATAGCGGCCGAGGGCGACAAAAGGCTCCTGACGGCAATATTGCTGCTCCATGGCCAGCAGATCGTCGAACTTCTCCACCTGATCCTGCTTGTGACGCATATAGTCGTGGATGACCCGCACCCCCGTCTTGCCGATGATGCGCAGCCCCCCGCGACCAATCCAGTCATAGACCTGCTCCGGCAATTGGGGATTGGTGGGCGTAAGCGCTGTCTGCCGCTTCTTGCGAAGGCCAAGGCGCACATAGTCAAAATTGCCCACCACCAGGCTCTGGAACAGCAAACCATGACGGTTGTAGAAAAGCAGCGACAGTATGCCCCCGGCATTGACGAAAGGGAACAGACCCAGCAAGGTCTGGCGCGGCTCGGCGAGCCACTCCAGCACCGCATGGCAGAGCACCAGATCAAATGTCCCGGTCACGTGTTGCTTCAGATCCTGAATGGGGCAATGGATGAGACGAATTTTGTCTTCCAGCCCCTTCTCGGCGATCTGGCTGCGGGCCAGTTCCAGCATTTCTGCTGACAGATCGCACAGCTCCACCTGATGGCCCATGGCCGCCAGCTTCTGGGCGAAATAGCCAAAACCGCCCCCCGCATCGAGGATGCGCAGCGGTCGGTTGCCAAGGCGGGCCAGGCAGGCTTCGATGTCGCTCCAGACAATGGTGGTGCGGATGCGCCCCTTGGTGGAGTCGTAAATGTTGCGGGCGAACTTGTCGGCGCGCCCGTCAAAACTCTGATCGTGCTTCAAGGAGAAACTCAACATTAGCGCCACAGGGTTGTGGCCATCCCAAAAAAGAGAGGTATTCTGTCACATCCCGAATTTGCTGAAAACTCAAGGAAGTGTCTGCCGTGTTTGTGCTCAAAAAGTGGCTTGGCCAGCTGTTGATGCCGCTCCCCTTCTCCCTCTCCCTGCTGCTGCTCGCCCTGCTGCTGCTCTGGTTCACCCGTTTTCAGAAAACCGGCAAGCTGCTGGCGACCCTCTCGCTGCTGCTGGTCACCCTGATGGGGATGCGGCCGGTGAGCTACGAGCTGGCCCGCGGGCTGGAGCAGACCTACCCGCCGTTCGAGGTGAGCCAGCATCCCAACATCGATGCCATCGTGGTGCTCGGCAATGGTCATGTCAGCGACCCGGCGGTGCCGATGCGCAGTTGGCAGAACAATATCTCGCTGGCACGGACTCTCGAAGGGGTACGCCTCGCCCAAGCCTATCCCGAAGCCGAGCTGGTTTTCTCCGGCTATGTGTCGGGGGATCCCCTCTCCAATGCCGAGGTCAATGCCCGGATGGCCGAGAGCCTCGGCATTCCCCGTTCGCGGATGACGTTGTTTGAAAACAACAAAGACACTCATGATGAAGCGGTCAGTATCAGCCGCCACCTCAAGGGAAAAGAGGTGGCGCTGGTCAGTTCGGCCACTCATTTGCCACGTGCCATGGCCCTCTATCAGGGTCAGGGACTCAAGGCCGTGCCGACCCCCACCGACTACACCGCCAAGCAGAGTCAGGTACCCCAGCCCCTCTACAGTTTTTTACCCAAAGGGCGTTATTTGATGTATTCCGAAGCTGCCATCCACGAATGGATTGGGGTATGGTGGGCTCGCTTGCGGGGGCAGGTTAACGAATGAGCAATCAAGCGTTTCATTCCTGATTTGGATCAGGAAAGCGAAAAAAAATTACGTCATTTGCCGCCGGGTCAGCTATCTTGGGCTCGGTTCAATTCATATAATGTCGCGCAATCAAATGCCTAGGAGATATACAAGATGAGACAGCACCTGGTAATGGGTAACTGGAAACTGAACGGCACCAAGGCTTCTGTAGAAGCTCTGATCAAAGGACTGACCCCGGCTGCTGCCGCTCATCCTTCTGTGCAAGTCGCCGTCTGCCCGCCGGTTATCTTTTTGGGTCTGGTTGAGCAACTGACCGCTGGCAGCAAAATTGCCTACGGTGCCCAGAACGCTGACGTTCACGAGTCTGGTGCCTTCACCGGCGAAAACGCCCCCTCCATGCTGAAAGCCTTTGGTTGCACCTACTCTCTGGTCGGCCACAGCGAGCGTCGTACCCTGCACGCAGAGAGTGACGACGTGGTTGCTGCCAAGTACGAAGCGATCCAGAAAGGCGGCCTGATCCCGGTTCTGTGCATCGGTGAAACTCTGGAGCAGTTCGAAGCCGGCGTGACCAAGAACGTGGTTGAGACCCAGCTGAAAGCCGTTATCGACCGTTGCGGTATCGCCTCCTTCAACAACGCCGTTATCGCTTACGAGCCGGTATGGGCCATCGGTACTGGCAAGACTGCCACTCCGGAGATCGCTCAGTCCGTTCACGCTCACATCCGTCAGTACCTGGCCGGTTTTGATGCCGCCGTTGCTGCCAAAGTACAGATCCTGTACGGCGGTTCCGTCACTGGCGCCACTGCAGCCGACCTGTTCGGTCAGCCGGACATCGACGGTGGCCTGGTCGGTGGTGCGTCCCTGAAAGTGGACGACTTCTCCCAGATCATCGCTGGCGCTGCCAAGTAATCGCTGATTACGGCAAAGAGAGGGGCTCGTCCCCTCTCTTGTATCGCTTTTCCTATGGTGGCCCCCGCATCCCATATGAAAGCCGATATAGTAAAAGTGGCTTGTCTATTTAAACATTCGTATTTGACAACTCAGATCCAGAGGCACTCATGACCAAACAAATCAAACGTATTGGTGTTTTGACCAGTGGTGGCGACGCACCCGGTATGAACGCAGCCATTCGCGCCGTGGTTCGCGCCGGTTTGCATCATGGCCTGGAAGTTTACGGTATTTATGATGGCTACCTCGGTCTGCACCAGGATCGCATCGTCAAGCTGGAGCGTCACAGCGTCTCCGACGTGGTGAACCGTGGTGGTACTTTCCTCGGCTCCGCCCGTTTCCCTGCCTTCAAAGACCCCGCAGTGCGCGCCGAAGCGATCGAAAACCTGAAAAAACACGGTATCGATGCGCTGGTCGTCATCGGTGGTGATGGCTCCTACATGGGTGCCAAGAAGCTGACCGAAGAGGGTTTCCCCTGCATCGGCCTGCCGGGCACAATCGACAACGACATCGCCGGTACCGACTTCACCATCGGCTTTGATACTGCCCTGAACGTGGTGGTTGACGCCATCGACCGTCTGCGCGACACCTGCAGCTCCCATCACCGTATCTCCGTGGTCGAGATCATGGGCCGCCACTGTGGCGACCTGGCCATGTCTGCCGCCGTTGCCGGTGGTGCCGAGTATGTGATCGTGCCGGAAGTAGCCTTCGACAAAGAGAAGCTGCTCAAGCAGATCAAGGAAGGCGAAGCCAAGGGCAAGAAGCACGCCATCATCACCATCTGCGAGCACGTTACCGACGTGAACGCACTGGCTAAAGACATCGAAGCCCTGACCGGTCGTGAAACCCGCGCCACCATTCTGGGCCACATCCAGCGTGGCGGTGCCCCGACTGCCCGTGACCGCATCATGTCCAGCCGTATGGGTGCTTACGCCGTTGAGCAGCTGCTGGCTGGTCACGGTGGTCGCTGCGTCGGTATCCAGCGCAACGAGCTGGTACACCACGACATCATCGACTGCATCGAGAACATGAAGCGTCCGTTCGATCAGGAGCTGTACAACCTCTCCACCACCCTGTTCTAAGCCACGCGGCGTTTAACCGGCTGTTGATGACAAAAACCCTCCGTCGGAGGGTTTTTTATATCTTACAAAAACTGATGTATCGGTACGCTGTGTGGCCCTCACCATACGGGTTGCCTGATTACCAACCCTTGCGCCATCTTACTGATCACCAGCCTTCCTCTCCTCACAGCAACCTGCTTCAGCCTACGAACAGAGTTCCGGTATTGTCGTGGATGTTTTATCAGTGCGAACCGGATTGCGTTGACCTGTGCTCTGTCGACCCTGAAACGAGCTTGTTCAGCCTCCTCGTCATACGCCGCTTTTTATATCTCAATCTTGCAGAAGGGATTCAGATATCTTATCCAACCATGCTCCGGCCCTGCTCTCGAATTACAATCACATGACTCACGCAGATGCACCGGCCACGCGGATCGCTACTCGCGCCCAGCCCAGCCCAGCCCAGCCCAGCCAGAGAATACGCATCTGGCCTATTGCCCACCTCACTCTTGCTGCGGCCATGTCTATTCCGAGGCCAACGGGGAAATTGGCGGTGATAAAACAGCCAGCTGCTACTCTGTATCCCCCCGATGCACGGCTCTCCTCCCTATGACCCCAGTGTATTGCTGTAAAAATGCGGATACTCCGGCCTGATAAACTCATGGTGGGACAAGGGTTGGCAGCCAGACTCTCTCCATAGACTTCTTTTGGATGAGCTATCTACATCAGGAATCGTCAAACCATGGTCTTACACACTTTTTATGACCTCAAGGATACTATTACGAGGGTTAAAACTTAAAAAATGCCATTTGAACCCCACACAAAACCCATCACCAAGCCAGTTAGAAGCTCACCAACCAATTGAATTTAAATGGAATAATTATAAAAACAGAATCTTGAATGCCTGCCATGCCAGAACAGGTGATAAAATCAGCTCAATATGACAAAAATAGCCATCTCAACTAACCCAACAAACAAAGAAGCTGTTTTATCAATTTACACCTTGTTTTACCCCCTTGTTATGGTATCTTGACTACATCAACCAACAACTTAGGGAGAGAAAAATGAAAGAGTTTGTCGTTACTGCCGTTTTCACGGTGTTTTTCACCCTGGTTGCTGTCTCTCTGCCCTCACTGTCACAGTTCTGAGCCGGATAGAGAGGCATCAATCCGGACCGACCCTCTTTGCCATGTCTGTTTAATCGCCACCAACTGGCGCTTTTCAGTAATAATGCCGAGATGGTCAACATAGATATGATTTCATCACTTTGACGCTGTTTCTTTCGCCACAAGGGTGTAACCAGGATGGTTTAACCATATGGCCTGATGGAGTAGAACCAGCAGCAGATCATATCCGAGGGGAGCAAGGCTCCCCTTTTTGTTACCCGCCGTTTGACAATCCCCTACCCCGGCATCTACAACAGGCCAGTTGACGCCATACGGCCCATGCCCACAACTGATGTTTTCTCCTCCTGTACTCTCCATTCAACACAGCTACATCCGTCAGCAATCTCTTGTGCACACCTTTGCTCTGATACTTGTCCGGCAGATATAAAAAAGCCCCCGCCATCATGGCAGGGGCTCGCGTAACGCAGTGTCAGCTTAGGGCTGTTATATCTCAGTCCAGCTCAAAGCAGTTATGCCTTGTTCCAGCGCTCTGGGTCATATTCCGGGCTGAAGCGGTCAACAATGACAGCACAGGCCGCATCGCCGGTGATATTGAGGGAGGTGCGGATCATGTCGAACAGTCGATCCAGCGCGAACAGCAGCGGCAACCCTTCGATGGGGATCCCGGCCGCCAGCAGCACGGCAACCACCAGGAAGCTTGGGCCCGGCACACCGGCCTGGCCGATCGCCCCTAGAGTGGAGGTCACAATGATGGCCGCCCAGGCACCGACGCTCAGATCGATGTTGTAAACCTGCGCGAAGAAGATGGCGACCAGACCGTAATAGATGGCATTGCCACTCATGTTGATGGTGGCCCCCAGCGGCAACACGAAGGAGGCGGTCGCGTTGGTCACTTTCAGATCATGCTCGCAGGTCTCCATATTGACCGGCAGGGTCGCCATGGAAGAGGCGGTGGAGAAGGCCACGATCTGTGGCTTCTTCATGGCAGAGAGGTACTTCATTACCGGCGTGTTGGAGAACATCATCACCAGCAGCGGGTAGACCACAAAGCCGAAGATGAGGATGGCAGCCACATAAATCACGAACAGCTTGAGCACCAGGGTCAGCACATCGAAGCCGTAGGTACCGATGGCTTCCGCCATAAGACCGAACACCCCGAGCGGCGCGATGATCATCACCTTGTTGATCATCCAGACGAAGGCATCCACCAGGGTATTGAGCCCATCGACCAGTGGCTTGGCCCGCTCGCGCGGCTGTTTGGCCAGCGCAATGCCGAGGAACATGCAGAACACCAGGATCTGCAGGATGTTCGCTTCGTTGAGGGAGTTGAAGACGTTGGTGGGGATCATGCCAAGCAAGGTGGCGACTGCATCCGGCAGCGCCCCTTTATCGGCGTAGTCACCGCCAAACATGGAGGCGACGGAAGCGAAATCGACCCCGACACCCGGCTTGAAGATCTGCCCCATCACCAGCGCCAGCAACACGGCCAACGCGGAGGTCACGAGGAAGAAGGCCAGCGTGGCTGCCCCGATCTTGCCCGCAGCCGGGCTGGCGCCCAGATTGGCGGCGCCGGAGAGGATGGCAACCGCCACCAGCGGGATCACCAGCATCTTGATCAGCTGGATAAACAGGGTACCGAGCGGTGCAAACACGGTGGCTTGTTCACCCATGAACGCGCCGACCACTGCGCCCAGTACCATGGCGACCACAACCTGGAAGCCGATGTTTTTAATGAGTCCTTTAGTTAACACAATATGTTCCTTTATGTAGCAAAATTCACACTTTTCCCAGTGCAATTAACCAAACAGGGGAATGAGCGGCTGCCCATTCCCCTGTTTGCGCGTGTTATCTCACATTTAATTGCTGTTTTAAATCAGCAAATCATTAACCTTGGCTATTAATAAGTTTGCGAAAAAGTGAAGATTCAAAGCGGTCTCGGCGATTTTTACCTCATCCCCCATGACAACTGGCAAAAGATTGTGCTAGTTTGGCTGCACAAACGTACACACAGGGATGTAAAGATGCTGAAAGTTAACGAGTATTTCGACGGAAATGTAAAATCCATCGGTTTCGAACAAAAAGGCGAGAAATCAACCGTCGGGGTGATGAACGTCGGTGACTACCTGTTCAACACCGCCGCCCCCGAACGGATGACAGTGATCAAGGGCGCCCTCACCATCCAGCTGGCTGATGAAGATGAGTGGCACACCTACAGCCAAGGTGAATCCTTCCTGGTGGCCGGTCACTCCTCCTTCAAACTGGAAGTGAAAACCCCCACAGCTTATCTGTGCGAATTTCTCGACTGATCAGGCCGGTTGAAGGGGATCAGCCCCTTCAACCTTATTGGCCCCCCAGCCCCATTATCTGTGTCCATGTCACAGCACCGCACATCCCCGCTTCCTATCCATGGCAAAAATCCTAGAATAAACAGACATAAACCATCACCGGATTGATGTCATGATCAGCGTGTTTGACCTGTTTTCCATCGGAATTGGCCCCTCCTCTTCCCATACCGTCGGCCCCATGCGTGCCTCCTATGCCTTCGTTCAGCAGCTCAAGCTGCAAGGCCATCTGCCGCAGATCACACGGGTCGAAGTGGAGTGTTACGGCTCGCTGGGCCAGACCGGCAAGGGACACGGCACTGGCAAGGCGATCATTCTGGGGTTGTCGGGCTTTGAACCGGAATCGGTCGATATCGATGCGATTCCCGCCATTCTGGCTCAAGTGGAAAATGAGCTGAGCCTGCCGCTGGCAGGCGAGCAACCAAGCCATTTTCCCCGCACCGGAGCCATCATTTTCAACCGTCGCAAAACCTTGCCGGCCCACACCAACGGCATGACTCTGCGGGCCTTTGATAAAGAGGAAAACCTGCGCTTCAGCCAGACCTACTACTCCATCGGTGGCGGCTTCATCATTGAAGAGAGCCACTTTGCCACCGCCAAAGAAGAGGCCGCCAAGTCCGATGCCGAGCACCCTGTCCCCTACCCGTTCGACAGCGGCGCCCAACTGCTGGCCCACTGTCAGGAGAGCGGCCTCTCCATCTCGGGGCTTATCCTCGCCAATGAGCGGGTATTTCGCAGCGATGAGCAGATAAAAGCGGGGCTACGCAAGATCTGGCAGGCGATGCAGGGCTGCGTAGAGCGAGGCTGCAAAAGCGAAGGGGTGCTGCCGGGCGGCCTCAAGGTTCGGCGCCGCGCCCCGGGGCTGTTCCGCCAGCTCAGTTGCGAGACCAACTTCAACAAGGATCCGCTGATGGTGATGGAGTGGGTCGATCTCTTTGCGCTGGCGGTCAACGAGGAGAACGCCGCCGGTGGCCGGGTGGTCACCGCCCCCACCAATGGCGCTGCGGGCATCATCCCCGCCGTGCTGCACTACTACGATCGCTTCGTGCACAAGGTGGATGACGAGACGCTGATCCGCTACTTCCTCACCGCGGCAGCCATCGGCATCTTATATAAGAAGAACGCCTCCCTCTCCGGGGCCGAAGTGGGCTGTCAGGGGGAAGTGGGTGTCGCCTGCTCCATGGCGGCTGGCGCGCTGACCGAACTGCTGGGGGGCAGCCCGGCCATGGTGGAGAACGCCGCCGAAATAGGCATGGAGCACAATCTCGGCCTCACCTGCGATCCCATCGGGGGACTGGTGCAGGTGCCCTGCATCGAGCGCAACGCCATGGGCGCAGTGAAAGCGATCAATGCCGCCCGCCTCGCCCTGCGCGGCACCGGCGAGCACAAGGTGTCACTGGACAAGGTGATCAAAACCATGTGGGAGACCGGCAATGATATGAAGACCAAATACAAGGAGACGGCCCGCGGCGGCCTTGCCGTTAACATTACCGAATGTTAAAAAACGGCAATTGACTCCATTTGGTTCCGAAATGCCCGGCATCGCCGGGTATTTTTATGGGCAAACGCTTAACAAAATGGATAAGCACCAAAATAAATTTTATACTCGCGCCTCAAACTCAACAAAAATAGATCTGTTTCAACTTTTTTTAGGTCGTGAGCCGTTACACTACGGTTATCTGGTTCAGTGACCTGCGCAAACCAGCGCGTTCCATGGATCTCCCAAATTTCTGTGAGTGGGCATGCCGCCCCCTTCTACCCTGAGGTAATAGTGACATGATCAGCGTTTTTGATATCTTCAAAATCGGTGTAGGCCCCTCTTCTTCCCACACTGTTGGCCCGATGAAAGCGGCCAAACAGTTTGTTGACGAGCTGCGCGCGGGCGGCAAGATCCGCGATGTAACCCGGATCAATGTCGATGTCTACGGCTCCCTCTCCTGGACCGGCAAAGGCCACCATACCGACACTGCCATCATCATGGGCCTGGCTGGCAACCTGCCGGAAAATGTCGATATCGATGCCATCCCCGAGTTTATCTCCCGTGTTGAGCAGACCGAGCGCCTGCCGATCGGCCTGCACTGCCACACCGTCAGCTTCCCGCGCGATGCAATGGTATTCCACGACGAAGCCCTGCCGCTGCACGAAAACGGCATGAAGCTAACTGCCCTGATCGAAGATGAAGTGGTGTACAGCAAGACCTACTACTCCATCGGTGGTGGCTTCATCGTTGACGAAGAGAACTTCGGCAAGGCTGACAGCGGCGACATGTCCGTACGCTATCCGTTCAAGAGCGCCGCCGAGCTGGTTGCCCATTGCAGCCAGACCGGTCTCTCCATCTCTGCCCTGATGATGGAAAACGAGAAGTGCTTCAACACTCCGGAAGAGATCTACAAGAAGTTCGGCAAGATCTGGAACACCATGCGCGAAGGTATCGAGCGCGGCTGCCGTACCGAAGGTGTTCTCTCCGGCCCGCTGCGCGTACCCCGTCGTGCCGCGCCGCTCTACCGTCAGCTCAACACCAACGAGAACCTCTCGAGCGATCCGATGAACATCGTTGACTGGGTCAACATGTTCGCTCTGGCCGTGAGTGAAGAGAACGCTGCCGGTGGCCGCGTGGTCACCGCCCCGACCAACGGCGCTGCCGGTATCATCCCAGCCGTACTGGCTTACTACGACAAGTTCATCCAGCCGGTTGGCCGCGACGAGTACACCCGTTTCTATCTGGCTGCCGGTGCCGTCGGCATCCTCTACAAGATGAACGCCTCCATCTCCGGCGCCGAAGTGGGCTGTCAGGGTGAAGTGGGTGTCTCCTGCTCCATGGCCGCTGCCGGTCTGACCGAGCTGATGGGCGGTAGCCCGGAGCACGTCTGCGAAGCTGCCGAGATCGGTATGGAGCACAACCTGGGTCTGACCTGTGATCCGGTTGCCGGTCAGGTACAGGTGCCTTGCATCGAGCGTAACGCCATCGCAGCCATGAAGGCAGTCAACGCCTCCCGTATGGCCCTGCGTCGTACCTCCAAGCCGCGCGTCTCCCTGGACAAGGTGATCGAGACTATGTACATCACCGGCAAGGACATGGACTCCAAGTACCGTGAAACCTCCCGTGGCGGTCTGGCCATCAAGGTGATGCAGGTTGCCTGCGAATAAATAGGGGTTGCGACCCTCATCTGAACAAAGGCGGGATATCCCGCCTTTTTTATTGCCCGAATGGGATACCGGGCACTTATACCGGCATACCGACCATGTCACTGTAGGGTGTCGCTGATATGTCCCTGCTACGCCACTGCAATGCGGACTCCCTTGTCTAAATGCCTCTTAATTACAAGCCTTGATTAACTCATCTCAGTGCATTGAAAGCAGTATTAAGCCCCTACATGAAACCTGTACCTGCTATCTTGCCCCAACCACGCTTTCACAACTAATCGATATCGAGATAGCCCCTCAGCTCAATCCCCTCCACTTTGGGCATACCCTTGTTCGGCAAGACGCGGTTACCGCTCACCCTTGCGAATTACATGCTAGTAGCCATCTGTGTTGCACCTTCTTGATCAGGGCAAACAATCAAGCACACAAACAGGGGGTTAGCTCATCATTTTGGCCACAGCACATCGCTCAAACTGGTTTTAGCACCGTTATCACCGCCCTCTTTACGCCCTATTTGATGTAAAACGCATCACGCAGTGGAGGCCAAAAAAGCGCCCAAAGAAGGGGCTGAAAATAATCGATGAATGGGCCAATAGCCGTTGAAATGGAGGATATGAGAGCGCGCCACTCGCTATTTTTGTGAGCGCCAGCAAAGGTTGAGGATATGGTGTTGGGAGCAGATTGACTTTCTATTTAAACAGCGAAAAGTGAATATCACCAAAGGGAGGGTTTAATTTGGCCAGATCCTGTCACGGGATTATCGCAGGCCACCTCTCCGGGGCCGGAATGCGTCATGCAGAGTCACAAAGAATTAGCCCCGCTGGGCAGAACGCACCACGGGGCTGGATATTCAGGATGGTTTTTTCAGGCTGGCCTTGTGTTGCTCCAGCAAATTCTCGGGGGGCGGCGGCACCTGCAGGTAGAAGCCCTGAGTCGTCAGCGCCTCCATTACCTTGCCAACATCGGCCATTCCCAAGGGCTTAGCGGGGTCCAGTTTGGTCATCAATACCAGTTCTGGGCGGCCAAACACCCCCATCAAGGGCGCGGGGACGCGGGAAAAATCCTCTCTTCTCTCAACAAAAAGGTAGGTCTCGGCTTTTTTGCGACTTTTATAGACTGCACACAACATGGAAATTGATATAATCCGACGAGTTTATTGCCTCTGATGGGGGCAAACTATAACATCAGGAATTGAATAACAATAACGGATTAGCATCTCTGCCTCGGGGAAGATTCATGGTTGAGCGCGATAACGAATTGAAAGGGACCACCTTCACTATTTCTGTGTTGCATATCAGCGATGGCGAGCCTGAGCGGATACGTCAGTTGTTGGCCGAAAAAGTGGCCCAGGCCCCCTACTTTTTTAATTGTGCGCCGCTGGTGATCAATGTTTCCCGACTGGAACATATTCCCGATTTCGAACAGCTCAAGGAGCTGGTGGAGTCCGAAGAATTTGTGCTGGTCGGCATCACGGGTGCGCGCAGCGAAGAGATGAAGACAGCCGCCAAGGCGGTGGGATTGGCCGTGATGGCCTCGGGCAAGAGTCGCAAGAGCGAACCGGAACCCGAGCCAGCCGCCCCTGAGGTAGTTCGTGAGCCCGAACCCGCCCCCTTGATTCCGAGCAAGGTACATGTGGGGCCAGTACGCTCCGGCCAGCAGATTTATGCCGCCGGCACCTCGTTGGTAGTGCTGGGGTCCGTCAGTCCGGGGGCCGAAGTGCTCGCCGATGACAGCATTCATATTTATGGCACCCTGCGTGGCAGAGCCATAGCCGGCGCCAAGGGCAACACCCAAGCCCGGATCTATTGCCAGCAATTACAGGCCGAACTGCTCTCCATCGCGGGCACCTTCCAGCTGAGCGATGCGTTGCCGGCAGGCCTGATCCAGCAACCGGTTCATATCCGGCTGGATAATGAACAACTCCGTATAGACCGTATCAAATAGAGTTACAAGGAAGCGAGAATGGCGCGAATCATAGTCGTTACATCGGGTAAAGGTGGCGTTGGCAAGACCACAACCAGCGCAGCCCTGAGTACCGGTTTAGCCCAGCGTGGCCACAAAACAGTGGTCATCGATTTTGACATCGGTCTGCGAAATCTGGACCTCATTATGGGTTGTGAGCGACGCGTGGTGTATGACTTCGTCAACGTCATCAACGGTGAAGCCAACCTCAATCAGGCGCTCATCAAGGACAAACGTTGCGAGAACCTGTTTATCCTGCCCGCCTCCCAGACCCGGGATAAAGATGCCCTGACCAAAGAGGGTGTCGAGAAGGTGCTGGATCAGCTGGCCGAAATGAAGTTTGACTACATTGTCTGCGACTCCCCGGCCGGGATCGAGGCGGGCGCGCTGATGGCGCTCTATTTTGCCGACGAAGCGATCGTCACCACCAACCCGGAAGTCTCTTCCGTACGTGACTCCGACCGCATCCTCGGCATCCTGGCCTCCAAATCCCGCCGTGCCGAGCGTGGCGAAGACCCCATCAAGGAGCACCTGCTGCTGACCCGCTACTGCCCGACCCGGGTCAACCGTGGCGACATGCTGAGCGTGCAGGATGTGCAGGAGATCCTGGCCATTCCGCTGCTCGGGGTGATCCCTGAGTCCCAGGCAGTGCTGCGCGCCTCCAACTCCGGCGAACCGGTCATTCTGGACAAGGAGTCCGATGCCGGTCAGGCCTATGACGATGCGGTTTCCCGTTTGCTCGGTGACACCAAGGAATTTCGTTTTCTGGAAGAAGAGAAGAAGGGCTTCTTTAGCCGACTGTTCGGGAGTTAAACATGTCATTATTGGATTATTTTCGTTCCAACAAGAAACAGAACACCGCACAACTGGCCAAAGAGCGGTTGCAGATCATCGTTGCTCACGAGCGTTCATCCAGAGGGGGGCCGGATTACCTGCCCCAGCTCAAGCAGGATATCCTCGATGTGATCCGCAAATACGTCAACATTGATCCGGAGAAGATAACCGTTCAACTGGATCAGAAGAGTGATGAGCTGTCAGTGCTGGAGCTCAACATCACCTTCGCCGATGACAACAAGAAGGGATGAGCTGACGCCCTATGCGTGACCCCTTCCCCCAATGAAACCGGATCCCCTGGCAGGATCCGGTTTTTTATTAGCACAAAAACAGGTCACAGCGGCTCGCCTCATCTCGCCAAGGGGTCTGCCGACAGCTAGAATAGCGCCGCCCCGCAGACAGTGTCTGTGCTGGTACCTTTTTCTCTTTTCTGGAACAGACCGCTTATGTCTATGAATGACGAAATGCACAGCGTCGAGGAACTGCTCGATACCGCCCTCGAACTCTTTATGGAGCTGGCCTCTGACAACCTGCCGGAGCAGGAGATCGCCCGTTTCAATCAGGAGTTCAACGACCGCGGCCTGCTGGCCGAAACCGACCCGGCCGATGACTGGGAAGCGGACGTGGGTTTTGCGGTGAGCGACACCGACTATGCCGAGATCTGGGTAGGCCTTGGCAATGAAGAACAAGAGTATGAGCACCTGTTTGCCCGCATGCTGCTCTCCCGCCGTGTTGACGAGAAGTTCTGCCACATCGAATGGCTGCCCCAATAATTCCGGATCCCGATGATCCCAGCCACTATCAGTGGGAGTCAGCCCCTGCTGCCGTGGCCCCCGTGCGCCCATCTGCATCCCTTGGGCGCCGGGTGTTGAGGTGGGCAGGCAAGATCGCGCTGGCCGGGCTGCTCTGCTCGGTCGGCTCGGTCGCCTTGCTGCGTTTTATCGATCCGCCGATGTGGAGCTGGCGTATCGAGCGGGCCCTCTTTCCGCCCGCCAAGATCACCCAAGTACGCCATCAATGGGTAGATCTGGAGTCCATCTCCAAGGAGCTGCAACTGGCGGTGATCGCCGCCGAGGATCAGCGCTTTGCCGATCACAACGGCTTTGACATGGATGCCATCAACGCCGCGCTCAAGCACAACCAGCACAGCGAACGAGTGCGCGGTGCCAGCACCCTCAGCCAGCAGACCGCCAAGAACCTCTTTATGTGGAGCGATCGCAGCTTCCTGCGCAAGGGGCTGGAGGCCTGGTTTACCCTGCTGATGGAGCTGGGCTGGGACAAGGCCCGCATTCTCGAGGTCTATCTCAATATCGTGGAGTTCGGCCCCGGCATCTATGGCGCCGAAGCCGCCGCCCGCACCTACTTTGGCAAACCGGCCAGCCGCTTGACCCGCTACGAGTCATCCCTGCTGGCTGCAGCCCTGCCCAATCCGTGGCGCTATCGGGTCAAGCCCCCGTCACCCTATGTGCAGAAGCGCTCGGTCTGGATCCGCCGCCAGATGGGACAACTGGGTCAGATCACCCTCAATCGGGTGCATCAGGCCGACTGATCCTCAGGGCTCATCGGGTTTCTCCGGTGGGCCCAGATGACCGCCCACCATCTCGCGGTGGAGTGGCAGATAGTGCCACCACCAGGCCTCGCGCCGTCGCTTGATCTGTTGCCGCCGTCCCCGCTGCTTCATCCCCTTACTCCCTGCCAGCTGATCCGCGCCTTAACCATACTCCCCCAACGGCAACTTGGACAGGTCAGGCACGCCCGGCGCACTGGTCTGGCCGCCACAGCCAATAATTGTTACAGTAGCGAACCTCGATGTATCTGGAGTGATTTCATGGAACAGCGTACCCCGGATCAGCTGGTCGAATGGGCCTATGATCAGTTTCTTGAGCAGGCCGCCGATATGCTGGCCCCCGAACAAATAGTCGACATCACCCTGGAGTTTGAGCAGCGTGGCGCCGTGGAGGCGACCCTGCCCAATGCCGACTGGTCGACCGAGCTGGGTGAGCCGGTCGATATGGAGCGCTGGGTCGAAGTGTGGGTAGGTTTGCTGGATCATCAGGATGAGTTTGAGGTGATCTTCGCCACCTTCCTGCTGCCCCGTCTGTTGACCGAAGATCAAGTCCATGTGCGCTGGCATCGCCAGCAGCAGGCATAAAAAAGGCGCCATCGGCGCCTTTCTTGTTTCTGTGCACTCTTATTGCTGTTCTCTGCTAATCCTGAGCCGCGATGGCCTTGGCCAGACAGCGGCGGCACCAGCAAGCGCTGGCCTCCTGCATCGGCAGTACCGGTAACTGGCTGCACCAGCACTGCGCAATGGTCTGACCGGCAGAGACGGCGCAATAGGCCGGTTCGCCACAACCTGGGCAGCGGTGGGTGCTTTTCGAGCCATTCAGCTCGGCCATCACCGCCAGCTGGGCCTTGCTATCCATCGCCGACCAGTGGCCGATCTCGCTCAGGGTGCGGCCACAACCAAGGCAAAGCCCATCTTTCGCCTTGCAGAGGCCAACACAGGGGCTCGGCATCTTATTCGCTATCCACTGCCGAGTCGGTCTCTGTGGCCACCAGAGTGATGGCGTTATCTTCGATGACGATCTTGCCCTGCTTGTAGAGGCCTCCGATCGCCTTCTTGAAGGTGCCCTTGCTCATGCTGAACAGCTTGTAGATGAGCTCGGGTTCGCTCTTGTCACCCACCGCCAGACTGCCGCCCTGTTTTTTCATCCGGCTCAAAATGCGTTCACCGGCGTCATCAACCCGCGCCAGACCCGGCTTTTGCAGGGTCAGATCGAGCTTGCCATCTTCGCGCACCTGCTTGACCCAGGCGGTTTGCGGCCGACCGGTCATCACCCGGCCAAACACCTCGTTCTTGAACAGCATGCCGGGATACTGACCGTTGACGATCACCTTGATACCTAGAGGAGAATGCTCCCCCGGCAGCGCGGTCACTTCGTCACCGACCTTGAAGTTGCTGCCGGCCGGGGTCAGGAAACGCTCGATGCGGCTGGTGCCGACCATGCGCCCTTCGTTATCCAGTTGCAGACGCACCAGATAAACGTGGCCCACCTGCATCGGCTTGTTCTGCTCGCGGCTGGGCACAAACAGATCCTTTTTCATGCCCCAGTCGAGGAAAGCACCAATCTTGTTGGCATTGACCACTTTCAGACCGGCAAATTCGTCCACCATGGCAAATGGCTTGTCGGTGGTGATCACCGGCTCGCAGTCGGCATCCAGATAGAGGAAGACCTGCACGCTATCCCCCTCTTTCACCCCTTCCGGCAGTTGACGCTTGGGCAGCAGCAGTTCACCGTACTCATCGGCCGCAAGCCAGGCGCCGCGATCTTCGAGTTCAACAACGGTGAGGGTGTTCATCTTGCCAATCTGTATCATGGTGCTCTCTTTTCTCATTACCCGGATGGGCCAATTGATCATGGCCCCTATGGGCGCGCATGTTACCTCAAGAGCGGTGATCCGGCCTAGTCCCCAAGCCACCACTGGCCGCCCTTTCGCCCTTATCTTATCCGCCAATGGTGATTAAATCGCCAAACAGGCGGCCATTTGCTGTAAATAACCCCACTTTTAGGTAGACTTCGCGGCTGTTCAAATCCAGAGGAACTGTCGATGAACCCATCCACTCGTACCCGCCATCTTAATCAATGGATCCAGAGCCACAGTAATCAGGACATGACCTACCCAGCCCTGCACGGTTTTCTCTGTGCCCGTCTGGTAGGGCCAGAGACCCCTGACTGGCAACGCCCGCTGGCTGGATTGCTGGAACAGGATGCCGAGTTGGATGAAAAAAGCGCAGAAGCCCTCAACCATCTGATCGCCGAGCTGGAAGCCCAGGCCGACGACGCCCAGCTAGCCCTGCCGAGCCAATGCCGCCTGCCCAGCGATAACCCGGAGCAGGTGTTCGAGCAGAGCCATCCCCTCGGTCAGTGGTGCTACGGTTTCAGCCAGGGCTTTGCCACCTGGCCCAAACCGAAGGATTTGAACGACCCGACCACCCAGTACCGCTTCAGTCTGGCCGCCGAGTTGAGCCTGTTTCGCGACAAGCAGATGACCCAGATGCTCTATAGCGCCGCCGCCAGCGAACTCCCCTTTGTCGAGTTCTGCAAACGCCAGCGCCAGAACATGAAAACCGCCCTCAACCAGCTGCTCAACCTCGACCAGTATCAGGCAGCCCCCAGCGCTGATGTCGCCCTCAATGGCGAACAGGCCCAACAGTGGCAGACCTGGTTCGAACTGGCCGACAGCTGCCGCGATCATCAGGCCCGCCTCGGCTGGTTCGAGAAGATCATCGCCGATGCCACGCCGCTCTTTGATGAAGCCTTCTGGCAGCAAATCGCCGGCCATGGCTGGAGTGCCCCCGAGCTGCGCCCCCTGTTGGCCGCCAGAGCCGGCCGCGCCGACTGCCTGTTGCGCCTTGGCAAGCTGGGTGAAGCCAAAGCGGAGTATCTGGATCTGCTGACGATCTGCGTGGCCGATGAGCTGGGTTGCCGCTACAACCTCTCCACTCTCTATGCACTGCAAGGGGATTGGCAGGCGCTGGCCGCCCTGCTGGTGCGCTTTGATGAAGCTTCCAGCTGGTTGCTATACAACAAGGCGCTGATGCTCTTTGCCACCGAGGGTGCCGAGGCAGCCAAGCCCCATCTGCTGGTCGCCATCGAGGCCAACCCGCACATCCCGGCCTGCCTGCTGGGTCAGCGCAAGCTGCCCAAACAGGAGCCGCAAAGCTGGCAAGCGGGCAGCCGTGACGAGGCCGCGCTCTACGCCATCCACACTCGCGAGGCTTGGCTCAAGCAGAACGCCCTCATCTGGTTGCGTAAAGGCTGAACAGCGTTGGCTTAAAATCCCGTCGGTCAGACCCGGTTTTTCCTTGAGGGCGTGCGCCACCGCACATTTCATCGCAACCGGGTCAGACAAATCAGCTTGAGTTTCGTATCATCAATGTCAAAGTATCAAAAGAAACTGCATCTGATGCAGCCGTCACAGCAGGGTGTAATATGTCAAAAATCATAGCGTTACTCGCTCACTACCCGCCCTATCAGTTGGTACATGCCGCCGAGATGCTACGGGATACCTTCGAACAGTTTTATGAACAGCGTTACCAGCTGACCGTGCCGCAATGGCGCCTGATGATGGTGCTCGGCCCCAACTACCCCATCAGCCAGAAAGAGCTGGTCGAGGCGAGCGGCATGGACAAGGTGCGCATCTCCCGCGAGATCCGCCGTCTGGTCGAAAAAGGGATCATCTTCACCGAGAGCAGCGAGCAGGACAAACGCATCAGCCTGGTCTCCCTCACCAATGCCGGCCAAGCGCTCTTCCTGCAGCTCAAGAGCGAAGCTGGCAGCTGGCAACATACCCTGACCGACTATCTGCCGAGCGAATCCCGCGAGGCGATCCGCCAGCATCTGCACAGCGTCAGCGCCGCCATCGAGCAGCTGCAGTCACTGGATCGGGAGAAATAATCATGGATTTGAAAAAGTTCGCCACCATGGATATCAACATGCTGTTGAGCGTCGTCAATATGCAGCTGCGTGATCACTATGACGACCTGGATGATCTCTGCAAAGCGCAGGAGATCGATCAGGCGGCACTGGAAGCGCGGCTCGCCAGCGGCGATTTTCACTACCAGCCAGCGCAGAAACAGTTCAGATAAAGAGAGCTAGCGGGATCGGGATCACAGCGCCAGTGATGGCGCTGGCTCTGCGGTAAAAACCTGATATGGTCTGAAGAGCCCCAACAGGGTGATGCACGGATACATCACCCTGTCACAAGAGGGCATTAAAATCGTTTCAGGTGAGCAAACCAAGGATGACCCCATGATATTGATGACCCGACAGAGCCTGTTGATCACACTCTGTACCCTGTTGATGATCAGCCTCTTCACGCCCCACTTGCCGCAAAGTACCGAACAGTGGCTGACCACCCTCTTGCTTGGCCTGCTGGTCACGGTGGCATTGCTGCTGGTGCGTGGTTGTCGCCGCTTTATGATGGAGTAGTGACTCCGCCAGAGCGTCTATACCGACCGCTTGCCGCGATACTCTCTGTAGCAGCAACGTCTGTCGCAATCATATCTAACCAAAAAACAAACGCAGCCTGATGGCTGCGTTCTTGTATCTGGCGGGGCAACCCCTTGAAGAGATAACCCCAGACGGGATAGAGAGCCCTTAGATAGCCAGAGCCTCAAGCTGCGCTTTGGCCGCTTCCATCCCCTTGCTCTGGGCATCCGGGCCCATACCCATCCCCTCTGCGTAGATGAAATCCACCTCTTTGATACCGATGAAACCGAGCACGGTACGCATGTAGGGAGTGACCAGATCGGTGGCGCTGCCGACGTGCATGCCGCCGCGGGGGCTGATCACCAACGCACGAGTATTTTCAACCATACCGACCGGACCGGTCTCGGTATAGCGGAAGGTGACGCCAGCGCGAGCCACCAGATCGATCCAGTTTTTCAGCTGGGTCGGGATGTTGAAGTTGTACATGGGGGCCGCAATTACCACCAGATCGCTTGCTTTGAGCTCGGCGATCAGCTCGTCAGACTGGGCGATCACCGCCAGTTGACGCTCGTTCAGGTTATCACCACCGCGCAGGCCGGAGGCCAGCTCGCCATCCAGCACCGGCAGGTTGAGTGCTGCCAGATCACGCACGGTGACGACATCATCCTGATGGTCAGCCAGGAAGCCGTCGATCAGGGCGTTGGATTGGGAATATTGACCCAGGATGCTGGATTTGAGTACGAGGATATTGGCCATGGTGAAACTCCATTTGGTTGTCGGTTGAACAGCGTTGCTGTCGATGGAGGTCACTCTAAACATTGTGCTTATTTGCTGATAGCGAAAATAGATGCTCAACTTGTTCAAATTTTTTGATGCAAGGCCACTTCCTCGCCAGCCAACCCTGCGGCCGCGCTTCAACCCTTGGCAGAACAAACGATTGCCGTTATGATCCGCCGCACTTTTTTCCAGCGACCCGGATCCCATGATACCCTCGCGCAGGCACTCTCCTTTGGCCGGTGCAGTCTGGATGATGGTGGCAGGACTCTGCTTCGCCGCCGTCAACAGCCTGAGCCAGTATGTCAGCTTCAAGCTTGGCCTCCCATCGACCCAGGTCGCTTTCCATCAATACCTGATCGCCCTGATCTGCCTGCTGCCCTGGCTGGTTCGTCACGGCCTGCGCCAATCCCTGATGACCAATCAGTTCCGGTTGCACCTGTTGCGGGTATTGCTGGCAGTGATCGGCATCCAGCTCTGGCTCTGGGCACTGGCGTACCCCGTCCCCATCTGGCAGGGGATCGCTCTGCTGATGACCTCACCGCTGTTTGCCACTCTGGGCTCCGCCCTGCTGCTCAAGGAGCAGGTGAGCCGCGCCCGCATTCTGGCCACCCTGGCGGGCTTTGCCGGCGCCATGGTGATCCTCGCCCCTTGGACTGACGAATTCAACTGGGCCTCCCTGCTGCCGGTGGCAGCGGCGCTGTTCTGGGCCGGCTACTCCCTGATGGTGCGCTATCAGGCGGCCAACGAATCATCCCACACCATTGTGGTCTATCTGCTTATCTTTAGTACCCCGTTCAACATCATGCTGGCCCTGCCGGAGTGGCAGTGGCCAAGCGAGAGCCAGTGGCTGCTGGTAGCCGCCTCCGGCGTGCTGACGGCACTGGCCCAAATGTCCATCGCTCGCGCTTACAGCGTGGCAGAGGCCTCCTTCGTGCAGCCTTTCGATTTTGCCAAGCTGCCGATGAACGTGCTGGCGGGCTGGCTGGTATTTGGCTGGGCGCCCCCCGGCCGTCTGTGGCTTGGCGCCGCCATCATCATTGGCGCCATTACCTTGCTGACCCATCTGGAGCAGCGCGCTCACAAACCCGTTTCCTGAGGTACGCCATGCGTGCCTCTTTTTTTGTCCGCTATTCGTGCGATAGCGATCATCAACAATGACCATCGACATCAGGAGAGATCGTATGTTTGGAACCGCAACCCGCCCCGGCGCCACCCGTGCCCTGCTGCTGGGCTCCGGCGAACTTGGCAAAGAGGTCGCCATCGAGTTGCAACGGTTCGGGATCGAAGTGATCGCCGCCGACCGCTATGCCAACGCCCCCGCCATGCAGGTGGCCCACGCAGCCCACGTGCTGGACATGCTCGATGGCAACGCCCTGCGTGCCCTGGTTGCCGAGGTTAAACCCGACCTCATCATCCCCGAGATTGAAGCGATTGCCACTGATACCCTGGCTGCCCTTGAGCAAGAAGGGGTCAAGGTAGTGCCCAACGCCTGCGCTACCCAACTCACCATGAACCGGGAAGGGATCCGCCGCCTCGCCGCCGAGACCCTGGGTCTGCCCACCTCACCCTATCGTTTTGCCCAAAGCAAAGAGGAGTTTGTCGCCGCCGTCGAGGCTATCGGCCTGCCCTGCGTGGTGAAACCTGTGATGAGTTCGTCCGGCAAGGGGCAGAGTGTACTGCGCGATCTCGCCAAGCTGGATGAGAGCTGGACCTACGCCCAGGAGGGTGGCCGCGCCGGTCGTGGCAAGGTGATCGTCGAGGGCTTCGTTCCCTTTGAGTACGAGATCACCCTGCTCACGGTACGCGCCGTCGATGGCATTCACTTCTGCGACCCTATCGGCCACCGGCAGGAAGATGGCGACTACCGCGAATCCTGGCAGCCACAGGTGATGAGCGAGCTGGCGCTGGTCCGATCCAAAGAGGTAGCGGCCAAGGTGGTCGAGGCCCTCGGCGGTTACGGCCTGTTCGGGGTCGAACTCTTCATCAAGGGGGATGAGGTGTGGTTCAGCGAAGTCTCCCCCCGCCCCCACGATACCGGCATGGTGACCCTGATCTCGCAGGATCTCTCCGAGTTCGCCCTGCACGTGCGCGCCATTCTGGGGCTGCCGGTCGGCACCATCACCCAGTACGGGCCGAGTGCCTCCGCCGTGGTGTTGCGCGAAGGGCACAGCCAGGACATCCGCTATCAGGGAATTGGTGAGGCATTGGCGCTGGTGCCGGGCGCCCAGCTGCGGCTGTTTGGCAAGCCGGAGATCGCCGGTCGCCGCCGTCTTGGCGTGGCGCTGACCCGCGCAGCGGATTGCCAGGATGCGGTGGAAAAAGCCAAAGCTGTGGCCGCCAAGGTCGAAGTACTGTTCTAAGGGCTTTTTTGCCACAGCAAAACAAACGTTTGCCGATGTGATCGAGCGCAAGGGGCATGGCAATGCCCCTTTTGCATTTCCCCGTCAGGCTTATAATCCCCTCTTCAAATTTGTCAGGAGTACAAGATGTTAGCTGCCGTGATCTTCGATATGGATGGTGTTCTGATCGACTCGGAACCCTTTTGGCAACGGGCCCAAATCGCCGTTTTCTCCGAACTGGGTCACCCCCACACCGTCGAGGATTGTGAGTCGACCATCGGCGTGCGCATAGATCAGCTGGTTGCCCACTGGTATCGCCTGCGCCCGTGGAGCGGCCCGACTCAGGAAGAGGTGGTACAGCGCATTCTGGATCGGGTCAACGCCCTGATCCTCTCCGAAGGTCAGGCCAAAGCCGGTGTGCAGGAGGCGCTCGACCTTATCGAGGCCCGCGGCCTGAAAGTGGGTCTGGCGACCTCCTCACCCTTTGCCATGGTAGAAGCTGTACTCGGCAAACTCGGCATTCGCGATCGCTTTATGGCGGTTCACTCTGCGGAAATCGAGCGTTTCGGCAAACCGCACCCGGATGTCTATATCCACGCCGCCGAGAAACTGGGGGTGGAACCGGTGCACTGCTTGGCCATCGAAGACAGCTTTACCGGTTTGCTGGCGGCCAAGGCGGCCTCCATGACAGCGCTGATCGTGCCGGATCCCGCTTTAGTGGGCGACCCACGCTTGGCCATCGCCAACTACCAGCTCGGCTCGCTGGCCGAACTCAATGCCGACATGTTGGCCAGCTGGGTCAAATAGCGCCTATCGGCGCCTTGCTGCGCTCGCGTTCTCATATCCGCAGGGGGCTCCAGCCCCCTGTTATTGCCAAACAACCGTTGGCAATTCCCCTCTTTTCACCCGTCAATCACAACCGGATTGTGCTTATCGCACACGACCAGTCCAGCCGGTTTCACCTTGCCATCCCTCAGGCTTGATCTCTGTCATAAACGTGCGTTTGCTCGCGGTTAACCCCCTGCAGCCCGACTAGAATCAGGGTAGATAGGCGGCCTCAGGGCCCGAGGAGGTTATCATGATCGAGTACACCAGCAAGCGCATCGTCTGCCCCCACTGCGGCCACCATACCCGGGTCGAGCTGGATGCCAGCCAAGGTGATCAGGAGTTTTACGAAGATTGCATGGCCTGTTGCAATCCGATCCATCTGCGGCTTCACCGCGACGAAGCACGCGACTGTTTGCAGTTGTTTGTGGATGCAGACGACGAGCAACTGTTTTGATTACGAGTCACAAAAGGCCGAGCAGCTGTTTTGCATGCAAGTCGCAAAGAGCTGAGCAGATGTTGTGACTGCGAGCCATAAAAAGTTGAGTGGATATTTTCACCATGTAAATAACAAGGGCCTGCACACTGCAGGCCCTTGCTTATGAGGGGATTGAAACAGAGCCGTTTCCTTTCAGTTACCCCCGCGTGCCGCCAGCACCCGCTCCACGGTATCGACGATGGCCTGGGTCTGAGGATCGATCTCGATATTGGTCTGCCAGCCAGCCTTGGCCCAACCCAGGTTGGTGCGGGCCAAGGTCTCGGGGATCAGGTGGACGCAGAACTCCCGCTCACGCACCTCGCCGATGGTCAGACTGATGCCGTCAATGCCGATATACCCCTTGGTCAGCACATATTTCATCAGCTCGGGAGCAAGGCGATACCACACCTGACGGTTGTTGGGTGTGTCGATCACCGAGGTAACCTCTGCCATGCCGATGATATGGCCAGACATGGCATGACCGCCGATCTCGTCGCCAAAGCGGGCAGCCCGCTCCACATTGACCTTGTCCCCCACCTGCAGCTTGCCGAGGTTGGTCAGGCGCAGGGTCTCCTGCATCAAATCGAAGCTGACCAGCTCCCCCTCGACCCGGGTGACGGTCAAACAGCAGCCGTTGTGAGCGACCGAGGCACCGAGGGCCAACCCTTCCCCCCACTCCCGGCTGGGCATGCGGATCACATGGGTACGGAAGTTGGGTTGCTCTTCGATGGCCACCAGTTCGGCGGTCCCCTGCACTATGCCAGTGAACATCTCTCGTCTCCTGCTACGGCAAAAAGGGCAGGTTAACCTCGGGCAGAGGGTGAGACAAGGGTACAGGCTGACAAGCTTGCGCCCGATCGCTATAGTGACGCCGTTCACATCCGGGTAAACAAGGAAAAAGAAATGCAGGTATATCAATGTTGTGAAGCGATCCGTATCGCCTATAACCAGATTGGCTCCGGCGAGCAGGGCTATGTGCCAAACGCCATCGCCGCTACTATCCGCGCCCTCAACGCGGTCGCCGCTGATGAGCGGGTACCCGCCGAGCTGCGCGAGCAGGCTGCCTATGCCGCTGCCAACCTGCTGATCAGCGATCACGAAGACGCCTGATCCTGCCCCTTGGGGTGGCAACTATTTCGTCCTGGCTGAATTTCAGGCTAGAATGCCTCCCCCACCCTTTGCACTTTCGTCCGAAAGTGCAAAGGCTCTTCCCGATTTCCGCTCTTTTTTACTCTTATCTGATCCACTCGGAGGTGTCAGTGCAACGTTATTGGTCCGAGGCGAAGCAGCTCGTCCGTCTAGCCAGCCCCATTCTGGTCGCCCAGGTGGCTCAGGTCGCCATGAACTTCGTCGATACCGTGATGGCGGGTCAGGTGAGTGCGGTCGATCTGGCCGCCGTGTCGGTGGCGTCCAGCTTCTGGCTACCGGTGATCCTGCTGGTGCAGGGGATCATCATGGCGCTCACCCCCATCGTCTCCCAGCTCAATGGCGCCCGTAAACGCGAAGCCATTCGCCCGGCCGTTCATCAGGGTTTCTGGCTGGCACTGATCGTCACCCCGCTGGCGATGATTGCGCTTTATTACAGCCCGCTGGCGTTGCAGTTCATGGATGTGGAGCCTGTGATGGCCGCCAAGACCACTGGTTACCTGCACGCCATCCTGTGGGGCCTGCCCGCCTTCGTGATGTTCCAGGTGCTGCGCAACTTCAGTGAGGGGCTCTCCCACACCATGCCCACCATGGTGATCGGCTTTGTCGGGCTGGCGGTCAATATTCCCGCCAACTACATCTTCATCCACGGTCACTTCGGCATGCCCAAGCTTGGCGGGGTGGGTTGTGGCGTGGCCACGGCAATCGTGCTGTGGGCCATGCTGCTGGCGATGATCCTCTATGTGAAGCTCTCCCGTCACTTCACCGAGATCCGGCTCTTCTCCCAGCTGGCTCGCCCCAACGGCAGCCGGATCTGGCGCTTGTTCCGCTTAGGGTTCCCCATCGCCATGGCGATCTTCTGCGAGGTGACCCTGTTTACCGTGGTGGCCCTGATGCTGGCCCCCTTCGGCGCCGAGACGGTGGCGAGCCACCAGATTGCGCTGAACTTCTCCAGCCTGGTCTTTATGCTGCCCCTCTCCATCGGGGTGGGTGTCACCATCCGGGTCGGTCACAGCATCGGCGAAGGGCAGCCCCATCATGCTCGGGTGGCGGCTCGCACCGGTTTGATGCTGGGGATGGCCATTGCCGCTGCCACTGCCGCCATGACGGTGTTACTACGCGAGCAGATCGCCTCCATCTATACCGATGATCAGCAGGTGATCGTCCTGGCGGCCATTTTGCTGTTCTTCGCCGCCATCTATCAGATCTCCGACTCGGTACAGGTGGTCGCGGCCGCCGCACTGCGCGGTTACAAGGATACCCAGGCGATTTTCTACGTCACCATCGTCGCCTACTGGGGACTGGGGCTGCCCACCGGCATGATCCTGGGTCTGACCGACTGGCTGGTGCCACGGATGGGGCCGCAGGGTTTCTGGATCGGCTTTATCGTCGGCCTCACCAGTGCGGCCCTGATGCTGGGGGCAAGATTGCGCTACATCTACGGCCGTTTTGCCACTCCGGAGGCCTGCACTACCCTGTCGCGATCTCAGTAACAGGGCTTGGCAAGCGACAACTCGCCTGCAAAATCAACAGGCTGCGCAAGAACTGGGCAAACAGTCTCCTTTGTGCATATGGCCTGTTGACAGCCTTGGGGGGCATGGGTAGTATGCCGACCACGTCAGCAGCGCTGGCGTAGTGAAGTAAGAGAAAGTGGGTTTATAGCTCAGTTGGTTAGAGCACTACCTTGACATGGTAGGGGTCGTTGGTTCGAATCCAATTAAACCCACCACTTTTCTGTGATGCGTCCTTAGCTCAGCTGGTTAGAGCACCACCTTGACATGGTGGGGGTCGGTGGTTCGAATCCACTAGGACGCACCATTACAGAATACTGATTATGCGTCCTTAGCTCAGCTGGTTAGAGCATCACCTTGACATGGTGGGGGTCGGTGGTTCGAATCCACTAGGACGCACCATTCAGCATTGAAAGAAATGCAGATGTGGGTTTATAGCTCAGTTGGTTAGAGCACTACCTTGACATGGTAGGGGTCGTTGGTTCGAATCCAATTAAACCCACCACTTCTGCATAAAGAAATAAAAGTCGCATTGCGCACCCTGCGTCCTTAGCTCAGCTGGTTAGAGCATCACCTTGACATGGTGGGGGTCGGTGGTTCGAATCCACTAGGACGCACCAGATTATAAAAAGCCCGCTCATCGAGCGGGCTTTTTGCATTCTGCAATGCAGCCACTCCCCTGCCCCGCCAATCCGTTCAGCACTGTTCGGCAATGGCGCAAAGCCTTGTTCCCATAAAAAACTCGTGTCATCCGATGAACGACACGGGCCGGATAGATGCCGCCAGCGCCTCAGCTCTGCACGGCAATCTCGTACTTCTTTATCTTGCGATAGAGGGTGGCAATCCCAATCCCCAGCGCCTGTGCGGCCAGTTTCTTGTTGCCGAGCCGCTGCAGGGTCTCTTCAATCATCTGTTTCTCCATGCTCTCAAGGCCGCTCTCACCCGGAGCGGGTTCAGGCAGTTTCTCCGGCATTGCGGCGAGCGGAGTGGTGGCAGGCACATTGAACGCCGCATCCAGATTGGTCACCGGGATCGACTGGGCGGTGACGCGATGGGGCTCCTGATTGCGGATGATGTTGGGGGGCAGCAGGCTGGCGTCAATCACCTCGCCCGCCTGGCTGACGTTGACCAGATATTCGATGAGGTTGCTGAGCTCGCGCACGTTTCCAGGCCAGCGATACCCCTTGAGCAGCGCCATCACCTCGGGCGCCAGACCGGGATAGACAATGCCAATGCGGCTGGTGTGCAGGTTGAGGAAGTAGTGGGTCAGCAGCTCCACGTCCCCTTCCCGCTCCCGCAGTGGCGGCAGGTTGAGGGGGATGACGTTGATGCGGTAGTAGAGATCCTCGCGAAACTTCCCCTCGGCTATGTATTGATCGAGATGCTGGTGGGTGGCGGCGATGATGCGAATATCCACCGGCACCGGTCGGCTGGCCCCGATGGGGGTCACCTCCCGCAGCTCCAGCACCCGCAGCAGCTTGGCCTGCATGGTGAGCGGCATGTCGCCAATCTCGTCAAGGAACAGGGTGCCCTGATGGGCTGCCTGGATCAGGCCCTGCTTGCCACCGCTGGAGGCACCGGTAAAGGAGCCCTTCACATAGCCAAACAGCTCGCTCTCCAGCAGTTGTTCGGGAATGGCGGCACAGTTGATGGCAATAAAAGGCTTGTCCTGCCGCGGACTCAGGCGATGGACAGCGCGGGCCACCACCTCTTTACCGGTGCCGCTCTCGCCACAAATCAGCACGCTGGAAGGACTCTGGGCGATGCGGTGCAGCAGTCGTTTGAGGGTGCGCATCGGCTTGCTCTCGCCGATCAGCTGATCGATCCGCACATCCGGATCCGGCTCCTGAACCTGACCAGAGTGGGACTGGTGAAACGCCATCAGAAAGAGCTGCTGGCCCTGCACATGATGTAGCTGGCCGATGATCAGCTCCTGACGACCTTCAAAAGTGATGATGTGCTGAAGATGACCACTCAGCCCCTGCTGGGAGAAGGTGAGCGGGCGGATCCCCACTTCGCGCCCCTGCAGCTGTTCCTGCTGGCAACCCAGATGATGGAGCGCCGCCTCGTTGGCGTAGAGCAGTTGGCTCTTCTCATCGAGCAGCAGGCAGCCCTGATCCATGTTGGTCATCAGATTGAGGAACACCTTGTTGACCCCGTCCGACAACCCGCGCGAATCGAGCAACTTGGCCACAAAGATGGTAGAGATGTGGCGCACATAGTCACACACATCTTGCAGATTGTTGTTGAGGCGCGCCTGCTGCTCGTCGCTGAAGGCTACCAGACTGATCACCCCGATACAGCGCTCGTCCACCATGATGGGCACCCCGAGGAAGGCGCGCTCACGACAGCTCTCCTTGCAGGTACAGCCGTCACACACGGGATCATCGCTGGTGTGGGTAACAATCTTCTCCCGCTGGTTATCAATCACATAGCGCAGCAGGCGGGAATCCCCCTCCAGCTGACGTCCGAAGAACTTGCCATAGGGCCCGGTGCCAGCCACCCGAACCATATCGGCATCCACAATCTCGACCTCAAGCTGCAGCACACTCGCCAGCATCTTGGCAAAGCGCAAGATGGTCGGCTGGATCTGCATCAATAGACACTGGTTGCTCACGGATCTCATCCATCATTCCTTTTTGTTCTTGTTATCCTCCCCCTAAAGGGAGTCATGCTGGCCAGATACTAAGGGATATCAGGGGGAACTACTTCGGGGGGGATCACGAAAAGGGAAAATGATCAGCATCCTCCGCGACTTCAGAGGTACAGATAAAATTCAATAAAAACATAAAGATGAAAACACATACAGCAAGATAAACCACTTGGGTCAGCCAAGCCTGCTGATCTGCGGACGCCATCGATGGATCATGCTGAATGTGGGGAAAACAACCTCTGATATGGCATTTGGTTCACGCGCCGCGTACCTGTTTCAGGACTTGGCACTCATGGTCGAAATCCGCTTTATCTTGCGGCTGAATGTAACTTTGCCAGCGGGCAAACAGCTCGGCCGTCGGATAACGATGCAGACGAATACCGGTGCGATAGAGTTTGGGAAAGAGTGGGTCTGGCTGGGATCTCACGACCAGACCTCGCAGCATCTCGCCAGAGGGAATGGCAATCACCAGCTCATCCCCCTCTTTCAACCTTATGGCCCCCAGGATGCCGATGCCGCCGATGGCTATGTCGCGCACTACTACATAGGGCACCGGGTTGAGCAACTCCAGAAACCAGTTGCGACGGCGACATTCTGCCTTGTAACCACCGCCACTGAGGATAAAACGGCGGTGTCTGCGCCAGTCATAACCGGTAGGCAATGCCGGGTCATAGCGCGATTTTGCCTGCCCCACAGGATCAGATTGCTCACTTGTGCTCATCCGGTTTCCCTCACTGGCATTGGTTAAACAGTGTCAGTCAGCTCTTTTTCAACTATAGCTGTCGCCGTTAGGCTCAGGGTCGGATACGGGGACGACAGATATATTACGGAGGCAATGATGGACAGAGATGGCATGGATGAGATACGAACGACTGCGGCTCGGTTCGATCAAGCAATAGACCAGTGAGTCGCACCGCCGCAGCGATGCAATCTAACTTAGCCGGGCAGATGAAGTGCCAACAAGACCGCCAGCGGGATCACCAGCACAGAGAGTGCATTGCCGCCGAGCACGATACTGGCCACCTTATCCGGCTGACAGTGATACTGCTCGCAGAGCATGTAATTCAACACCGCAGGGGGCAAGGAAACCGACAACATCAACAGCGGGATCCACTCCGTCTTGAGCGGCAACAACCAGATCGCCAGCAGCAGCGACAATCCCCCCGCCAGCAGATAGAGCAGGTTGCACTTGAGCGCGAGGCCCAGGTGATCGAGCTCCCCCTCCATCAGGCGAATACCCAGCGCAAAGAGCATCAGGGGCACCGAAATCTGGCCAAGCAGCGAGGCCGTGGTCACCACATAATCCGGCAGCGTAATGTGCAGGTTGGCCACCAGCAAACCGGCCAGCGCGGCCCACAACACAGGGCTGCGCAGCCACAGCCAGCGGGAGGTATTGGCCGAGAGGATAAACATGCCGACCGAGAAGTGCAGCAGATTGGAGAGCACAAAGAGGAGCACGATGGCCCCCAGTTGCTGCTCGCCAAATGCCAGCACCATCAAGGGGATACCGAGATTGCCGGTATTTCGGAACATAGCGGGCAAGATCAGCGCTGCCCTCTCAATTCCTTTGAGTTTGAGCAGCGCGAGCAGCAGACCGGGTAACAGAATAACCAGCGCCCCCGCCGCAATCAGCGGCAGATGCTCCGCCAGCACCAGCGGATACTTGACCAGCGCGGAGAAGACCAGCGCAGGGGTAAACAGCTCGATATTGGCCCGATTGACGTAACCGAGCGCGGCCCCCGGTCGCAATCGCCCATAGAGGGCGCCGAGCCCGACCACACCGAACACCGGGATGACGATATTGAGCAAGGCGCTGAACATGGGCGGCGTCCGTTACAGTTCGCGGGCCGGCTTGCCCATCAGCACCACCGGATCCAGCGTCACTTCCAGTGCCCCGTTACTGACCCAGAGCTGACCATCGGAGATAGTGCAGGTGAGCTGCATGGTGCGCTCGACCATGGCGGTCAGCGGCAGAGTCTGGCTGTCGGAGAGTTCGATGATGCTGAGGTTGTCATGCTGGCTCAGCTTGCCCTGGTTCTGCTTCCACCAGACGCTGGTGCCACGACCGCCGTAGAGGTAGAGCACCACCTGACGAGCACGGTTACAGGCCTTTTTCAGCCGTTTTTCATCGGGTTGGCCCAGCTCGATCCAGAGCTCTATTTCGTCCGAGTAGTTCTTGCACCAGAGCTCGGGTTCGTCATCGGCGCTCAATCCCTTGGTGAACTCCAGTCGCTCGGCAGCGTGCCAGGCAAAGGCCGCCAGCCGGATCATCATCCGCTCATCGGTTTCGGAGGGGTGGCGCGCCAGGGTGAGGGAGAAGTCCTGATACAGATTGCGATCCATATCAGACAAACTGATCTGGGCCTTGAATACGGTTGCCTTGAGAGCCATAGAAAACCTTGAACACCTGATAAGAGAAGGGTGAGTGGGAAATACGGGCGCCAGTGTAATCAAAATCGGCGACAGGTTCGACCATCCGGACCAAAGATTTCCCCTTCCCTGCCGGGATAAGTGCTTTAAAAGACACAAAAAACAAATGCCAGTCCGAAGACTGGCATTTGGCGGCATGAGAAGCGACTCACTTCTCGGCGGACTGTACCCCGAACGCGTTCAGCAGCATGCAACAGGTCACTGCCACCGCCACGAATCCGCTCAGAAAGATAAAGGGCATGGCCCCGTATCCCAGTACTGTCCAGATGGTGTGTTCAAGAAGACTCATTGTTGTGTCCTTCATCCGGTGAAAGGTGTGTTCCTTCTGGCGGATATTGGCTCCGCTCTTGATGCCTCCATTTGACCTCAATCAGCGGTTGGGTCCTATGCCACCAAAGTGATAAATGCAGGGTTCATTTGCGCTGGATCAAGCTTTTTGACCAAATATCCATGCAGTTCAAGCAATTACCACCGCAAATAAAGGATAGACACAAACACGGCAGAATAAAAAAACGCGCCGGATGGCGCGTTTCTTGGACAGCACAGGCAAGGGATCAGTTATCGCACAGATCGCTTGGCATGTCCTGACGCAGACGGGTCCACAGCTTGCCGGACTCGATACCGTACTGACGCACCGTCATGAACACGGCTTCGTGGTTCTTGGTCTCCGCCAGATTGAGCAGGGTCTTGTAGTAGGCGTCTGCGGTCTCGCGGGCCTGCTTGTCGGAGAAGTAGTAGCTGCCGACCCGGCTGTACAACCCTTTGAAACCGTTCAGGATCAGGGCGTAGATCGGATTGCCGGAAGCAAACGCCAGCTGGTGGTGCAGGCGATAATCGAACTCGGCATAAGCCTGTGCGTTGTTCTCGACCCCATCGGCGCCACGCAGGATCTCGGCGGCCTGCTCCGGATTGTGACGGATCGCCCCGCGGATAAAGATGGTGCAGATGTGGGTACGGGCGGAGAGCAGCTGAGCTATCAGATCAGGTACCTTGTCCTGATCCAGACGAGCCAACGTCTCCAGAATATTGAGGCCGGAGGTTTCCCAGAAATTGTTCACCTTGGTCGGCTTGCCATGCTGGATGGTCAACCAGCCATCACGGGCCAGTCGCTGCAGCACTTCGCGCAAGGTCGTCCGCGTCACCCCGATCAACTCGGATAATTCACGCTCGGCGGGCAGAATAGATCCGGGAGGAAAGCGATTGTTCCAGATGGACTCGATGATGTATTCCTCGGCAAACCCAGCTGGGCTCTGCGCTTTTATAACCATGAATTGACTCTGTTGTAATGCGTAAAAAGGCTGACGAATGATATCAAAGCGATGATGGCTGGCAAGCATAAGGTCAGTCCTCTGCTCACATATGGCAAATATAGTGTTGGGAATATGTATCTAATCGCCACGAGGGAGCCAGCCAACCCCGACAAGGTGGTTATAAAACAGACACATGGGCAGAGATCCATCGGCTATCATTTATAATCGTCACGCTTTTTGATTAAAATCACGAGGAATCAGACAGATAAAGGCCAACATCCGGAGGCACAGGTCGAATCATCCTTGACTGCATAGAAGCAGATCCTAACAACAAAGTTGAGACCCATTATCATGCCAATAAGCCTAGGGCAGGCATTCGCCAAGAACTTCTTGGGCAATGCACCACAGTGGTATAAAAGCGCCATCTTGCTATTTCTGGTGATCAATCCGATTGCCTTCCACCTTGATCCTTTCATTGCGGGCTGGTTACTGGTCGTTGAGTTTATCTTCACCCTGGCCATGGCCCTCAAGTGCTACCCCCTGCAACCGGGCGGTCTGCTCGCGATCGAAGCCGTGTTGATCGGCATGACCTCCGCCGATCAGGTCAAGCACGAGCTGGTCGCGAATATCGAAGTGCTGCTGTTGCTGGTGTTCATGGTGGCAGGCATCTATTTCATGAAGCAGCTGCTGCTCTATGTCTTCACCAAGCTGCTGATCGGCGTACGCTCCAAGATCCTGCTCTCCCTTTCCTTCTGTCTGGTGTCCGCCTTCCTGTCAGCTTTTCTCGATGCCCTGACCGTGATTGCCGTGGTGATCAGTGTCGCCACCGGCTTTTATGCCATTTATCACAAGGTCTCGTCCGGCAAGGGATTTGGACATGCACATGACCACACCCATGATCAGGAAGTAAAGGAAGACCACTATCAGGCTCTCGAGCAGTTCCGCGCCTTCCTGCGCAGCCTGATGATGCATGCCGCCATCGGTACCGCGCTGGGTGGTGTCTGCACCCTGGTGGGCGAGCCGCAAAACCTCATCATCGGCGAGCAGGCTGGCTGGCACTTTGGCGAGTTTGCCATTCGTATGTCCCCCGTCTCGCTCCCCGTCTTTATTTGCGGTTTGCTTACCTGTGTGCTGGTCGAGAAGATGGGATGGTTCGGTTATGGTGCCAAATTGCCGGAGTCGGTGCGCGCCATAATGGAGGAGTACAACCTGCATGAGAATGCCAAACGCACCCAGCAGGACAAAGCCAAGCTGATGGTACAGGCTCTGATCGCCATCTGGTTAATCGTCGGCCTGGCTCTGCATCTTGCAGCGGTAGGATTGATTGGCCTCTCGGTCATCGTGCTGGCAACCTCGTTCACCGGAATTACCGAAGAGCATGCTCTGGGCAAGGCCTTTGAAGAGGCGCTGCCCTTTACCGCCCTGCTGGCTGTGTTTTTCAGCGTGGTCGCCGTCATCATCGATCAGCAGTTGTTCAAGCCGGTGATCCAGTGGGTTCTTTCGGCGGAACAAGAGCAACAATTGGCGCTTTTCTATGTAGCCAACGGTCTACTCTCCATGGTCAGTGACAACGTCTTTGTCGGCACCGTCTACATCAATGAGGTGAAGACTGCTCTGCTCAACGGTGCCATCGACCGCGCCCAGTTCGATCTGCTGGCGGTAGCCATCAACACAGGTACCAACCTGCCATCGGTCGCCACCCCCAATGGTCAGGCCGCCTTCCTGTTTATGCTCACCTCGGCATTGGCGCCGCTGCTGCGCCTCTCCTATGGCCGCATGGTCTGGATGGCGCTACCCTACACATTGGTGCTGGGGCTGGTCGGCTTTTTCTCTGTCGAATTACTGCTTGGCCCTGCCACCGAATGGTTCTATCAGCACGGATGGCTGGTGATGGAGAGTGCGCTGCCAGCGGTACAGCCAGCGCTGCATTAATCCGTTGCGACGGTTTCCGAGGGCCCTTTCAGGGCCCTTTTCTTTTCTGCCCCGCTCTGCTCTAATTCAGCCACTGTTTTTTCTGAGAGATCAATGAGATGATCGAGTTTCTCCGCCGTATCGCCGCCCATCGGCTGGCTTGGGGCCTGTTGGCAGCATCAGCCCTGTTCCTCGAGTTGTGCGCCCTCTTCTTCCAGCATGTGCTGGGCCTCTCCCCGTGCGTGATGTGTGTTTACGAACGGTTGGCGACCCTGGGTGTGCTGGCCGCCGGTCTGCTCGGCATGGTGGCGCCGGATAAGTGGTATGTTCGCTGGAGTGCCATGTTGCTGTGGGGCTACAGTGCCTTCCGTGGCTTCCAGCTGGCCCTCAAGCATGTGGACTATCAGGTTAACCCCTCCCCATTCAACGTCTGCAGCCCGTTTGCCGACTTCCCGAGCTGGGCTCCGCTCGATCAGTGGCTCCCCTGGCTCTTTATGCCGGAAGGGGATTGTGCCCAGATCACCTGGCAGTTCTTCGGTTACTCCATGCCCCAGTGGCTGGTCGTCATCTTCGCCGCTTACCTGTTGGTCTTCACCGTGGTGGCCATCGGCAATCTGGTGAAAGGGCGTTGCTGCAACTGATCATCATGGCCGTGTGGAGATAAAAAGGGGGAGCCATCATGGCTCCCCCTTTCTCGTTCTGGCTGACCGTATTTCTGGTTACGCCCTGGCAGTGCTCATCTTGGCCTTGACTGCGCCAATTACCATAGGCAACAGGGAGATACCGATGATGCCGAAGATCAGCAGGGTAAAGTTATGACGCACCACCGGCAGATTGCCAAAGAAGTGGCCAGCATAGACGAAGGAGAGTACCCACAGCAGGCCGCCAACCAGGTTGAACGCCAGGAAGCGCGGATAGGTCATGGCCCCCATCCCTGCCACGAACGGCGCAAAGGTACGCACAATTGGCAGGAAGCGGGTGATGATGATGGTCTTGCCACCATGCTTGGCATAGAAGGCGTGGGTCTTCTCCAGATAATCCCGGCGGAAGATTTTGGAGTCCGGGTTGCGGAACAGCTGCTCGCCAAAGAAGTGACCAATGGTGTAGTTGACCACGTTGCCCAGCACGGCAGCGATGATCAGCACGGCCGCCAGGGTATGGACGTCCAGCACGCTGCCCACAGTAAGCGCACCGGCGGCAAACAGCAGGGAGTCACCCGGCAGGAACGGCGTCACTACCAACCCGGTTTCACAGAAGATGATCAGAAACAGGATGGCGTAAACCCAGACGCCATAGTTCTCGAACAGCTCTTTCAAATGCACGTCAACGTGCAGGATAAAGTCGATTGCAAAGAGGATCAGATCCATTTTTTCCATACCCATAAAGTGAACGGCGTGGAGTCTACGCCAATGCCATTCGGGCGACAATCTCTGGGTCAGCCTCTTTTTCATCCTGCTGTGCTCACCTTCAAATGAAACCGTTTTTCCGCAGATTGCCATACGATGCATCGAAGCAACCCGAAGAAGCGGACCGCTCTATCAATGAGGCACCTGTTCCAGATCGCTGCGCACGGCGGGGGGAAGGCAACGCTCCCAACCCCACAGCAACACCAGCAGCAGGGTCACGTCATCGAACCAACCCAGCAAGGGCACCACGTCGGGAACAAGATCCACCGGGCTGATGCCATAGAGCAGGATAAGGATCACCAGGCCCCTTGCCCACCAGGGGGTACCGGGATGGCGAAAGCCATGATAGAGACGACACAGTCGTTGCCAGACAACCCAGCGTTTACGGCTCATGATTCGATCAACTCGCTGCGCAACTGCTGGATCTGATCCCGCAGTGCCGCAGCCTGTTCGAACTCAAGATCCCTGGCATGCTGGAACATCTGCTCCTCCATCCGCTTGATCTCTTTGGCAATCTCGTTGGCAGAGCGGACATGGTACTCCCCTTGCGGCTCGGCCGCCTTGCGCATCCCCTTGCCTGGTTTGCCTACAGTGCGGCTGCCTCCCATGTCCATCACATCGCCAACGGATTTGTTGAGCCCTTTGGGGGTGATCCCATGCTTGAGGTTATAGGCATGCTGCAAGGCGCGGCGCCGCTCGGTCTCCTCAATTGCCACCTTCATGGAGTTGGTGATGGTATCGCCGTAGAGGATGACCTTGCCGTTGAGGTTGCGCGCCGCCCGACCGATGGTCTGGATCAGCGAGCGGGTAGAGCGCAGGAAGCCCTCTTTATCCGCATCCAGAATGGCCACCAGCGACACCTCCGGCATATCGAGACCTTCCCGCAACAGGTTGATACCCACCAGCACATCGAACTTGCCGAGACGCAGATCGCGGATGATCTCCACCCGCTCTACGGTATCGATGTCGGAGTGGAGATAGCGCACCTTGACGTCGTGCTCCGCCAGATACTCGGTCAAGTCTTCCGCCATCCGCTTGGTCAGGGTAGTAACCAGCACCCGTTCCTCGACGGCGACCCGCTTGCGGATCTCGGAGAGCAGATCGTCCACCTGAGTAGTCACAGGACGCACCTCGATCTCCGGATCGAGCAGGCCGGTTGGGCGCACCACCTGCTGCACCACATCGCCGCCGGACTTCTCCAGCTCGTAGGGGCCCGGAGTCGCCGAAACAAACACCGTCTGCGGCATCAGCGTTTCAAATTCGTCGAACTTGAGCGGCCGGTTGTCCAGCGCCGAGGGGAGCCGGAAGCCGTACTCCACCAGGGTCTCCTTGCGGGATCGGTCCCCTTTGAACATGGCGCCAATCTGCGGCACGGTCACATGGGACTCATCAATGATGAGCAGGCCGTCCCCCGGCAGGTAGTCAAACAGGGTGGGCGGCGGCTCCCCCGGCGCACGGCCGGAGAGGTAACGACTGTAGTTCTCGATGCCGGAGCAGTAGCCCAGCTCCTGCATCATCTCCATATCGAACTGGGTACGCTGGCTGATGCGCTGCTCCTCCACCAGTTTGTTGAGGGACAACAGCTGCTCGCGGCGGCTGCGCAGCTCTTCCTTGATATGTTCGATAGCCCCCAGGATAGTCTCTCGCGGGGTGGCATAGTGAGTCTTGGGGTAGATGGTGTAGCGCACCACCGTCTGCTCAATGGCGCCGGTCAGCGGGTCGAACAGGGAGAGCCGCTCCACCTCCTCATCAAACAGCTCTACCCGCAGCGCCAGCTTGTCCGATTCGGCGGGGTAGATGTCGATCACCTCGCCGCGTACCCGGAAGGTACCGCGCTGGAAGGCCATGTCGTTGCGGGTGTACTGCAATTCGGCAAGACGGCGCAGGATATCCCGCTGGTTGATCACATCCCCCACTTTGAGATGCAGCATCATGCTCAGATAAGCTTGGGGATCCCCCAGACCATAGATAGCCGATACCGAGGCGACAATCACCACGTCGCGCCGCTCCAGCAGTGCCTTGGTGGCCGACAATCGCATCTGCTCGATGTGATCGTTGATGGAGGCATCCTTCTCGATGAAGGTGTCGGTGGTCGGCACATAGGCTTCCGGCTGATAGTAGTCGTAGTAGGAGACGAAATACTCCACTGCATTATCCGGGAAGAACTCCTTCATCTCGCCGTAGAGCTGGGCGGCCAGGGTCTTGTTGGGCGCCAGAATCATGGTGGGGCGGTTGAGGGTCGCGATGACATTAGCCATGGTGAAGGTCTTGCCCGAACCGGTCACCCCGAGCAGGGTCTGGTGGGCCAGTCCTGACTCGATGCCGTCGAGCAGTTGGGCAATCGCCGCAGGCTGATCCCCGGCGGGTTTAAACTGGCTGGCTAACTTGAACAATTTGCTCATGAACACTCCCGACACAAAACAGCAGAGGAGCAGTGTAACCGAGGGTTTGGCAGCGGTATACCCGCGCCATCATCCCGCGAATGGCTTGACCACCTCGGACACCTTCTGTATGATGCACCTCCTTGCATGATGTTCCCCCGTAGTTCAGTCGGTAGAACGGCGGACTGTTAATCCGTATGTCACTGGTTCAAGTCCAGTCGGGGGAGCCAATTCCTCACCATCTCGGTGCAAGTTATCCACTTTAGTGCCCTCTCCTGCCAAATTTAATGCACAAGATCCTTCCTGCTGCCGATGCTCCCTTTTGTTACCCGTTCCGGCTCGACAGAGTTTTCTCCTGTCACACCTAACTATTTGATTTTTATGCAAACATTTTTCTTCCGGTATTTTTTGAACAGCCCTTGCATCCCAGTACTGGCGCGGCTTTGAGGGCGATGAACAAGATTCATAAACAGGGTTATCCACAGATTCTGTGGGTAAGTACAGCAAACCCTGTCAGGACGCGGGATTGCCCGTGATAGCCCCCGACGAAGAGTCATTTTGCTGGCCAACCTGATTTTATGCTGTTTTTTTGCCCCCTCAGGAACAGCGGGGTGATAGGCTCTATTGGCACTTTTCGGAGGTATCTTTTTGCCAACCCTTTCCCCGAGGGCGGGTGAGTAGATATCAACCTGATTTGGCCCTCTGCCAGCAATGACTGCTATCGGTTGAATCTGCTGAAACTGATCCCTGTCGACCGGCTGGACAGCAGAATCTAAAATATCTGCCTGCGCCAAAGAGCTTCGGTAGCGGGCAGCATATTTCACTAATTGACATCGGCAATGGCAGTAAAAATCCCCTGATTTCATTCGCGTGTCTCCCTATCACGCCACCAGCGTCATAAATAGCGCCCAATAACGACCGATTAATCGTCCCTTTGTGCTTCTTTATTGGGGATAGATCCGGCACAATATCGGCCCCACTTTTTTCCTCGGTTTTTCCGGGCATGACCATAGATTTTGTGACACTGCTACATCAAAGCGACTCCCTGCTGCTCTTCGTGGTACTGGCTTTTGGCCTGCTGCTTGGCAAGGTGCGAATTGGCAACTTTCAGATTGGCAACACCATCGGCGTATTGTTCACCGCCCTGCTGTTCGGCCAGATGGGCTTCGAGTTTACGGCCACCACAGAAAACGTCGGCTTTATGCTGTTCATCTTCTGTGTGGGGATCGAGGCTGGCCCTCACTTCTTCAGCGTCTTCCTGCGCGATGGCATCCACTACATCACCCTGACCCTGGTGATCTTGCTGACGGCCCTACTGCTGACGGTGGGGCTGGCCAAGTTCTTCAATCTGGGACCGGGCATGGCCGCGGGGATCCTGGCTGGTTCTCTCACCTCGACACCCGCGCTGGTAGGTGCCCAGGATGCCCTGCGCAGCGGTCTGCTCAATCTGCCCCATCAGACCGACATGCAGGCGGTGCTCGACAACATGGGCATCGGCTATGCCCTGACCTATCTGGTCGGTCTGGTGGGCCTGATGCTGGTGGTTCGCTACCTCCCCTCGCTGGCACGACTCGACCTCAACACCGAGGCGCAGAAAATAGCCCGTGAGCGGGGCCTCTCTGACAGCGACAGCCGCAAGACCTACCTGCCCATCATCCGCGCCTATCGGGTTGGTCCCGAGCTCGCGGCCTGGATCGGTGGCCGTACCCTGCGGGAGACCGGCATCTACCCCCACACAGGCTGCTATGTGGAGCGGATCCGCCGTAACGGCATTCTCGCAAGCCCCGATGGCGATGCCGTCATTCAGGAAGGGGACGAGATCGCCCTGGTAGGTTATCCCGAGAGCCACGAGAAGCTGGACGTCAACTATCGCAACGGTAAAGAGGTGTTTGACCGTAACCTGCTCGACCTGCAGATCGTCACCGAAGAGATAGTGGTGAAAAACGACGCAGTGGTCGGCCGTCATCTGGTGGAACTCAACCTCACCGAAAAAGGGTGCTTCCTCAACCGGGTGGTACGCTCCCAAATCGAGATGCCGTTCGATCGCAACATCATGTTGCAAAAAGGCGATGTGCTGCAGATCAGCGGCGAGAAACAGCGGGTCAAACTGCTGGCCAACAAGATCGGCTTTATCAGTATCCACAGCCAGACCACAGATCTAGTGGCTTTCACCACCTTCTTCGTGCTCGGCTTGCTGATCGGCTCCGTCTCGCTTGTGTTCGGCCAGATTGAATTTGGCCTCGGCAACGCCGTCGGTCTGCTGTTGGCTGGTATTCTGATGGGGTATCTGCGGGCCAACCACCCCACCGTGGGTTACGTACCGCCCGGAGCCCTGCGACTGGCCAAGGATCTCGGTCTTGCGGTCTTTATGGTGAGCACCGGCCTCAAGGCGGGTGGCGGCATTCTGGATCACCTGAGCGAAGTGGGTGCCGTAGTGCTCTTCTCCGGCATGTTGGTCACTACCCTGCCGGTGCTTGTCGGTTATCTGTTCGGGGTCTGGGTATTGAAAATGAACCCGGCGCTGCTGCTCGGCGCCATCACTGGTGCCCGTACCTGCGCCCCCGCCATGGATGTGGTCAACGAGGCCGCCAACAGCTCCATTCCGGCGCTTGGCTACGCAGGTACCTATGCGGTGGCCAACGTGATGCTGACGCTGGCAGGCTCCTTTATTATCGGCTTCTGGTTCTAACCAGTAACCATCAAATTACCGCTAACAAAGAAGGGAGCCTCAGGCTCCCTTCTTGCTATCTGCCTTTCTCCCAAGATGCGAAGCAGGCTTATTGGTGTGATCTCACCTGACACCAACCATCAGCGCTGAACTCTGCCCCCTATCCTACAATGGTTGACGCTCTGCTCTGCTCTGCTCTGCTCTGCTCTGCTCTGCTCTGCTCTGCTCTGCTCTGCAATGAGTGATGGCAGATCACGGAAACAAAAAAAGCGCCCTGAGGCGCTTTTTTCATATCAACCGGATAATCATGCTTTGAACTTGCTGAACACTAGGGAGGCGTTGGTACCGCCAAAGCCGAAGCTGTTGGACATGACGGTGTTGAGCTCGGCCTCTTCGTACTCGCGCACGATGGGCAGACCTTCGGCCTTCTCGTCCAGAGTCTCGATGTTGATGCTGGGAGCGATAAAGCCGTGCTCCATCATCAGCAGTGAGTAGACAGCCTCGTGCACGCCGGCAGCGCCGAGCGCATGGCCGGTCATCGCCTTGGTGGCAGAGATCTTGGGACCGTTGGCACCAAACAGAGTCTGGATGGCTTCCAGCTCCTTGGTATCGCCAACCGGGGTGGAGGTACCGTGGGTGTTGATGTAATCAACCTTGCCAACCCCCTGCATTGCCATCTTCATGCAACGCACCGCGCCTTCGCCGCTCGGCGCGACCATGTCATAGCCATCGGAGGTAGCACCGTAACCGGTCAGCTCGGCATAGATGTGAGCACCACGGGCCAGCGCATGTTCCAGCTCTTCGATCACTAGGATGCCGCCGCCACCGGAGATAACGAAACCATCGCGATTCGCATCATAGGTACGGGAGGCTTTTTCCGGCATGTCGTTGTACTTGGTGGAGAGGGCCCCCATGGCGTCAAACTGGATGGTAGAGGACCAGTCCAGCTCTTCACCGCCACCGGCGAAGACCACATCCTGTTTGCCAAGCTGGATCAGCTCAAGCGCGTGACCGATGCAGTGAGCAGAGGTGGCGCAAGCTGAACTGATGGAGTAATTGACACCCTTGATCTGGAACGGGGTCGCCAGGCAAGCAGAGGTTGTGGAGGACATAGTGCGCGGCACCATGTAAGGGCCCACACGCTTGACCCCTTTCTCGCGGGCGATGTCCACAGATTCCGAAGTGTTCTTGCCGGAGGCACCACCTGAACCGACCACCAGGCCGGTACGCTCGTTGGAGACCTGATCTTCCGCCAGACCGGCATCTTCAATGGCCTGCTGCATGGAGAGATAGGCGTAGGCCGCAGCGTCGCCCATGAAACGCATGACTTTACGGTCGATCAGTTCAGACGGATCGAGTTTGATGTTACCCCAGACACGGCTGCGCAGATTGTGCTGCTCGAACTGCTCGGAATAGGTGATGCCGGATTTACCTGCTTTCAGGGAGGCCAGCACTTCTTCCTTGTTGTTGCCGATACTGGAGATGACGCCGATACCGGTGATCACTGCTCTTCTCATTAATTCATCTCGTCTGGAAAAACTGGCGCCAAGTCTACCCGCTTTCGGCTGCCAAACTGGTCTGCTTTCACGTAGAATGCCCGCGATTTTGTGACGCGAGCCGAGGAAAACGTGAGTCAAACATCCTTACATCATGCCCGATTGGACTGGAATGAAGCGGGAACTCCTGTCTCCAGTGACTTCGGGGATGTGTACTTTTCCAATGATAACGGTCTAAGTGAAACCCGCTACGTCTTTTTGCAGCAAAACCGGCTACCTGCGCGATTTTCGCACCACGATAGTGACAGTTTCGTGATAGGTGAAACAGGTTTCGGCACAGGTCTTAACTTTCTGGCGACAATGCAAGCCTTCCTGGAACAGGCGCCCCAATCCGGTAACGGCTCCCGTCTGCACTTCATCAGTTTCGAGAAATACCCCCTGACCCAAGACGATCTGCGCAAGGCGCTGGCCGCCTGGCCTGAACTTGGCCACTTGAGCCAGGATCTTGTCGCCCAGTGGCCACTGCCGGTTTCCGGTTGCCACCGCCTGCATTTTACGGGTGGCCGCATTCGCCTCGATCTCTGGTTTGGCGACATCAAGGATATGCTGCCGCAAGTGCCTCACCGGGCAGAGGGGCTGGTGGATGCCTGGTATCTGGATGGTTTCTCCCCAGCCAAGAACCCGGAGATGTGGACACAGGAGCTGTTTGATAGTCTCGCTCGCCTCGCCCGTCCCGATTGCTCCATCGCCACCTTTACCTGTGCCGGTTTTGTCCGTCGCGGCCTGATTGCCGCCGGTTTTGCCATGAAGAAGGTGAAGGGCCACGGTAGCAAGCGGGAGATGCTGGTGGGGGAGCGCACCGACAAGCAGCCGCAGCAGACCATAGCCCCTTGGTATGCCCGTCCTGCCGGACGCGCTGGCGAGGTAGTGATCATCGGCGGCGGCATTGCCTCGGCCATGACGGCGCTCTCTCTGGTGGAGCGGGGCCGCAAGGTGACGTTGTTGTGTGCAGATGGCGAACCGGCCACCGGCGCCTCCGGCAACCGCCAGGGCGCGCTCTATCCGCTGCTCAACGGCGAGCACGATGCCCTGTCACGCTTCTATTCACTCGCTTTTGGCTATGCCCGCCAACGGCTACTGGCGTTGGCCGCGCAACATCCCATCGCTTTTGCACTGTGCGGGGTAACCCAGCTCGGTTATGACGACAAATCGGCAGCCAAGCTGGCGAAAATGAGCCAGGGCCCCTTCCCCCCCGAGCTGATGTATCCCCTCTCTACAGCAGAGGTAGAGCAGGTGGTTGGCCTGCCCTGTGGCCACAGCGGCGTCAGTTACCCGCTGGGAGGCTGGCTCTGTCCGGCCGATCTCACCCACGCAGCTATCAAAGAAGCGCAAGCCAGCGGGCTGCTTGAGGTGGCGTTCAATACCGAGGTGGTCGCTATTACTGAACTGGCCGATGGCTGGCAAATAAAAAGCCAGGATGGCCGCCACTGGCAGGCCCCCAATCTGGTGGTCGCCGCCGGTCACCAGTTGCCATCACTGCTCCCCTTTGCCGAGCTGCCGCTCTATCCGGTACGCGGTCAGGTAAGCCATGTGCCGACCTCAACCAGCCTGAGCCGGCTTAATACCGTGCTCTGCTACGATGGCTACCTCACGCCAATGCACAACGATCAACACTGTATTGGTGCCAGCTATGGCCGTAACCAGAGCAGCCTTGAGTTTCGTGCCGAGGAGCAAATCCAGAATCAGGTGCGCTTGCAAGCCTGCCTGCCGGAGCAAACCTGGCCCGCCGAGGTGGATGTGAGCGGCAACGAGGCGCGCGTGGGGGTGCGTTGTGCCAGCCGGGATCACCTGCCGGTGGTGGGGCCAGTGGCCAGATTGCAAGGTCTGGCGGATCATTATGTGCAGCTGCAGCATGAACAGCACAACGCCCAGCCGCTCCCCCTTCACCCCGGCCTCTATGTGCTGGGGGCGCTCGGTTCGCGGGGTCTCTGCTCGGCGCCGCTCTGTGGCGAGCTGCTCGCCAGCGAGATCTGCGGTGAGCCCCTGCCACTGGCCGCCGATCTACTGGAAGCGCTCCACCCTGCCCGTTACTGGGTGCGCAAACTGCTCAAAGGCAAGGCGCTGGTCTAAACATGGCGCTGTCTGCAATGAAATGGCCGCCCGGTGGGGCGGCCATTTCAGATGTTGAATCGTGCCATATTGACCGGGTTTGGCAGGGCTTCGCACCTCCAGACAGAGTTCACTTGGGCCAGTGCACCCCGAGCTGTTCGCCGTAACCCGTCTGACGCTGGAAATCGTCTACCCGTGCCTTAACCTTGTTCAATTCGCCACTGCCAGCAGCCCACGCGGCATACCGCAACGCCTGGCAATCTGCATGTCCGGGTAGCCCAGCAATAGCGCCACCCACCTGATTTCCGCCTTGCAGCACCATCTCTTTGAAACGGGATTCATAGTCAAACATGCTGGAGAGCAGCCGACCCCAGCGCTGGCGAGCAGGGTCACTCCCCTCCGAACTCTGACGCCAGCGGGGCAACAATACAGTGGCATGAGTCGTTACCGTTACCCGTTTGAGCTGGCAGCGCCCCGGCAACTGGTCGGTTTCCAGCTGCCAGTCCACCTGATAACTCGCCTTGCCGAGCACAGGCTTGCCATTCACCTTGGGGGCACTCTGAGCAATGGCGCGTGCCAGTTGATCTGGCTGGGCAGCACTTACCTCATAAAAACGGACATTGATGCGGGACTCTGGCACCACTTGCGGCCGGCTCGGCTGAGCCTGACTCATCAGGGGCAACAGCAATAGCACGCTCCCCACTACTCCATAAACCTTGCTGACCATGCCAGACTACCTTCCTTGATTGCACGGGCGGAGTACCAACCTTGGTGAAACCCACCGCCACACAGATGACGGGTATAGCCTATGTGTGACCAAGAGGCGGCGCAATACAATGATGAGCCCAGAAATCAGAGCAAGCTCACAGGTTGCGTGAGCAAAGTATGGCACAAGGATGAAACTGTATTTTTATTGAGCAGGACGACTGATGCGCTGCCAGTCGAGGTGATAGTTTTTCACATTGATGTCATGACCATCTATCTGAATGAAATGATCATTTTTAAGACGGTTGGCAAAAAAGTCCTGATCTGCCCCCTCATTGAGCCACAGCTCGCAAAGTCCCCGTTTTCCCTCTTTGGCATAAAATCTCGGGGTGACCAGCAACGCGACCCCATCTACCCGGATGGCATGACGGGCCAGGCAGTTTGCTTCGGTGGTTTTGGATGCCAGCGCGGCAAAACGGGGTCTGTTCCCCTCGGCAACCACCAGTACGCCGTAAGAGTGGGGAGCCATGAGACGCCGCATGGCGACCGCCTGATGAGGACCGGTTTGATGAAAACCGTCATTGGTTACCGCAAACACGCAAGTAGGTGAAAATAGCATCGCGAGCAGGAAAAGAGAGCGTTTAATGCCTGAAAAATCACCAATCACCATATAAAAGCCTCAAAAGACAACCAAGGCTGGCAAGGGTAGGTAGCCAAACCCGCTGGGTAAAGTACCTTTACCTTTCTTTAATTCTGTTCATGGGGTTAAACGTTGATTTAGCTCACACAACATCCTGTTTCCAGTCGCCACTCTACCCCTATCGGAATAGACTCCTTCCACTCTCATCCAATCAGAAGGCAACATATGCTGGAACTCATTGTTGGCACCCTGGTCACCCTGGTGGTGGGCCGTGCCATTTTCAAAGGATACTCCGCGACCGGGGTGCTGCTGAGCGGCGGCTTGCTGCTGCTGGTCATCACCGCCATGATGGGCAAGCCGGTACTGCCGAGCAAAGTGGTCAGCACCGGCTATATCGCAACCGATATCTTCGAATACGTCCGCTTCCTGCTCAATGACCGTGGCGGTGGACTGGGGATGCTGATCATGGTGCTGTGCGGCTTCGCCGGCTACATGAGCCATATCGGCGCCAACACCATTCTGGTCAAGCTGGCCAGCAAACCGCTTGGCATCATCAAGTCCCCCTATATTCTGCTGGTGGCTGCCTATCTGGTGGCCTGCGCCATGTCGCTGGCGGTCAGCTCCGCTACCGGCCTCGGCGTGCTGTTGATGGCAACCCTGTTTCCGCTGATGGTCAACATGGGGATCTCCCGTGGCGCGGCTGCAGCCGTGTGCGCCTCGCCAGCCGCCATTATTCTGGCACCGACCTCAGGGGACGTGGTGATGGCCGCCCAGGCCGCCAACATGCCGCTGCTGGACTTTGCCTTCAAGCTGACCCTGCCCATCTCGCTGGTGGCGATCGCCTGTATGGCGGTGACCCACTTCTTCTGGCAGCGCTACCTTGATCAAAAATCCGGTGAGCACAACGAGCCGGTCGCCCCGGGTGACCTGGTGACGACTGCGCCTGCCTTCTACGCCATCCTGCCCTTTACCCCCATCATCGGGGTGCTGGTATTTGACGGCAAATGGGGTCCGCAGCTGGATATCGTCACCATCATCGTCATGTGCATGGTGCTGGCCAGCCTGCTGGAGCTCGTGCGGATCCGAAATGGCAAGGAGCTGCTGGACGGTCTGCAGGTCTGCTGGCGCAACATGGCTGATGCCTTTGCCGGTGTGGTCATGCTGCTGGTCGGTGCTGGCGTCTTCGCCCAGGGTCTGATGACCATCGGCTTTATCGACACCCTGCTTGCTCACGCGCAGGATCTCGGTTCCGGCGGCCTGATCATGATGCTGTCACTGGTGGTGATCACCACCCTGGCCGCCTTCACCACCGGTTCGGGTAATGCCCCCTTCTACGCCTTCGTGGAGTTGATCCCCAACCTGGCCAGCAGCCTTGGCATCAACCCGGCCTATCTGGTGATCCCGATGCTGCAAGCCTCCAACCTGGGTCGCACCATTTCTCCGGTCTCCGGGGTGGTGGTCGCCTGTGCGGGGATGGGCAAGCTCTCGCCGTTCGAGGTGGTCAAGCGCACCAGTATGCCGGTCGCCGTCGGCCTGCTGGTGGTGATCGTCGCCACCCAGATCATGGTACCCGCCTGATCGCTGACCAGCCCGGCACCCTGCCGGGCTGGTATCCTCCCCCTCCTTTGCAGTAGACTCGGTGCTCATTTTCCCCTAAGGAGGACCGAGATGAGTATTACGGTTCAACTTGCCCATTTCAGTGATTGCCACTCCCACTTCGATGGCGCGCCCATGAGCTTCTCCCCTATCGGTGAAGGCCAGTGGCGCACCCAGTGCGGCGGTTATGCCCGGATCCTGACCCGACTGACCCAACTGCGTGCAAAAGCCGCAGCTGCCGGCCAGCGTTTTCTGTTTCTGCACGGTGGCGACTCCTTTCAGGGCTCGCTCTATTTCAACCGCTTCAAAGGGCGCGCCAACGCCGACCTGCTCGCCATGCTGGCCCCCGATGCCATGGTACTTGGCAACCATGAGTTCGATCTGGGCAACGGCCCACTGGTGGAGTTCTTGCGCCAGCTCGATTTTCCGGTGCTGGCCGCCAATCTGGATAACAGTCAGGAGCCTGCCGACACGCCGCTTGGGCTGTGGGATATTCCCCATCTCTACGACGCCCATCAGCCCTGGCATCGTCAGATGATCGACGGGGTTCCCTTTGCGCTGCTCGGCATCACCCTCGCCCAGATGGCTGCCATCGCCAACCCGGATCCCCACACCCGTTTCCACGCGGTCGCCGACACCCTCACCAGGGTGTTGCAGGAGATCAAGCGCGAAGGGATCCAGCATATCGTGCTGCTGAGCCACCTCGGGCTGGATCAGGACAAGCTGCTGGCCGAGCGCTTCCCCGAGCTCAGCCTCATCATCGGCGGCCATACCCATAGCCTGCTCGGCGATCTCGCGCCGCTGGGTCTGCCAAGCGAAGGCAGTTATCCGCTGATGAACAACGGGGTGGCTATTTTGCACGCTGGCCACAGCGCCCTCTGCCTCGGTGTCTGCGAGCTCACCTTCGATGAGGCGGGCCGCGTCGTGCAGAGTCAGGGGCAGCTGGAGTGGCTCCCCTGGCAGCCCTGGCCATTTGCCTCCACCCCACCCGCCGGGCTCACCTTCTGCGAGCCGGATGCACAGCTTGAAAAACATCTGGCCAAACGCTATCGGCCTGAGATTGAAACCATGAGCCAGCGCATCGTCACCCGACTGGCGGCGCCACTGCCCCATCAGCGGCTGCCGGATGCCACCCTGCCGCACGGCAGCCAGCTCGCCCCGCTGGTGGCCCGCGCCATGCTGACCGCTGCCCGTGAACAGGTAGGCGAGGTGGACTTTGCCCTGCACAATGCTGGCGGCGTGCGCTGCTCGCTGGAGCCGGGCCCCCTGAGCGAAGCGGATATCGCCGGTCGCCTGCTGCCGTTTGCCATTCCCCTCACCCTCTATCGGGTGCACGGTCACGAGTTGGCGGAGGCGCTGGAGAATGCCATCGACAACGCCACCAACAACGGCGTGGTCGGCAATGGCAACGGCAGCTTCCCCTACACCGCAGGGGTGCGATTCACCTATCAGGCCGATCGGCCCAAGGGCCAGCGCATCACCCGACTGGAGTGGGAAGCCGCCCCCGGCCAGTGGCAAGCGGTCAATGCCGCACAGGTCTATCGCGGGGTGTCGAGCGCCTATACCGCCTCCGGCAAGGAGGGTTACACCGCACTGGCGCGCACCCTGACCCAGCACAATCAGGAGCTCGGCATCACCCTGGCCGACGCTTTTATCCGCTGGGCCCGTCACCTGCCGACACTGGAAGCGCAGCCCCCCCTGCTTGAGTACATCCATTGATGCAGAGGGGGAATGGCTGGCTTCGCCACATCCCCCTGACGGCCAATATTGCCGCAGCCAGCGCCCGGTTCCCTGCAAGAACCGGGCTTTTTCGAGAATATTTGCCCCACACGGGCCTGCCCCATTGCATCGCACTCACTAGCTCGGCAAGATAGGCCCGCTTTCAAGACCAGCTGCAGGAACAGGCGACTTCATGAATCACTCCATCCGTTTCACCCCCCCTCGCGTCAACCCGGGTATCAAGCCAGCCATTGTGCTGCTGACCGCCTTGCTGGCGCTGCTCTTCTGTCTGCGCAACCCGCTCTTCCACGCCATGGCGCCGGGGTTTGATGCCTCGCTGTTCGCGGTGATGGGCAAGATGTGGAGCGAAGGGGGGGTGCTCTATCGCGACATGATCGACATCAAGGGGCCGATGATCTTCGCTCTCGACGCACTGGGCTATCGAATGGGGGGATTTGTCGGGATCTGGACACTGGAGTGGGTGCTCTGCTGGCTCGGACTGCTAGCCAGCTGGCAAGCCTTTGCCCAACTTGGCCTCTCGTTCAAGGCGCGTCTCGGTGCCATGCTGGCGGTGTTGGCCCTCTACGGTACCCGTTACTACTACGGCAACATGACCGAGGACTGGACCTTCCATCTCGCCCTCATCGCCCAGTGGGCCTTTATCACCCTGCTGCTGGACAAGGGATTTCGCTGGTGGCCCGCGCTGGTGGCGGCCCTCACCTTCGCCATCGTCGCCTGGATGCGCACCAACAACGGCGCCTTCTGGGGGGCCTGGTATCTGGTGCTGTTCTGCCACTGGTGCCTGCACGAGAAGTGGCGCGACGCTATCTTGCTGCTCATCTCCAGCCTGCTGGGGCTGGCGCTGATTGGCGGCCCGCTTTACGCCTACTTCCAGCAGAATGATCTGCTGGCGGCCTTCAAATACTACGCCTTCGACATCTTCTTCGAGGGGAGCTATGGCAACGGCTTCTCTCCCATGGTGGGCGCCGTCGGCCTGCTGCGCACAGGCCTGGTGATGCTGCTGCCCGCCTTCATCATTCTGATGCTGAGCCGCCGTCAGGAGTGGTATCTGCCCGCCCTGCTGGCGACCCTGTTTGGGGTGCTGTTTACCCTGATCGCCAACTCGGTCTCCGGCCATGTGTTCGATCACTACGACGTACTCTATCTGCAACTGGCAGTGCTGCCGCTGGCAGTATTACTGGATCGCAGCGAACAGCAGGCTGATGCGATCGGCCTGCTCTGCATCTCGCTGGTGGTACTCACCGCCAGCTGGCTGCTGGCCCAGCAGCTCGCCTTTGGCTGGAGCACCAAGGAGTGGTCCCTCGAGCGGGTCAACGAGGTGCTCGGCACCAGCCTGCTGTGGGCGCTGCCGGTGCTGATCCTCATCCCCCTCTGGCGCGCCTGGGATGTGCGCAGTGCCACCCCCTGGCTGGCGACGCTGGCCATGCTGCTGCTGATGATCAACAACGCCTGGGAAGGAACGATCAAGGGTCGCCCCTTCAATCCGGCGGCGCAGGTACGGGTCGATCGCATCAAGGCCGAGACCAGCCCGAGCGACAAGATCTGGGTCGATGGCATCCAGCCGCAATATTATCTCTGGACCGATCGCCAGCCGGCTTCCGCCTACCTCTTCTTTGCCAACGTCAATCCGCCCTATGACGTGCGTGAGCGGGTACTGGCCGATATCCAGCGCCAGACTCCGAAGTTCATCATCGCCAAGCCGGACCGGGTGAGCGAGGAGCTGAAAAAACCGAGCTCCCCTTCCCATCTCGCCTTCTATCAATACCTGACCAGCCACTACGAAGAGGTGGATCCGGGTCTCTATCGCCGACGCTGATCGTCAATACGCCCCGCAGGGCGGCCATTGTTGCAATGGCCGCCCTTTTTCTTGCGCCAAAGCCCCTTGCAGCAGCGGCCCGCAGTAGGCAAGCCCGCCCGAGATAACTACAATGACGCTCTTTTTGATGTAACGAGTGACACCATGGCGGAACTGACTTATCTGGGCGGCTATCCAGACCCCCTCAAGGCACAGGTACAGCAGCTGATTGCGGCGGGCAAGCTGGGGGAGATGCTGGCCAAGCGCTACCCGGATAGCCACCCGATCCAGAGCGACAAGGCGCTGCTTGCCTACACCATGGAGCTGAAGAACCGCTACCTCAAGAGCTCGGCGCCCCTGTCAAAGGTAGTGTTCGATGGCAAGATCAACGTCATCAAGGATGCACTCGGCCTGCACACCTACGTCAGCCGGGTGCAGGGCAGCAAGCTCAAGGCCAAGAACGAGATCCGCATCGCCGCCCTGTTCAAGGAGGCGCCGCCCCCGTTTCTGAAAATGATCGTGGTGCACGAGCTGGCCCACATCAGAGAGAAGGATCACAACAAGAGCTTCTACCAGCTCTGCCAGCATATGGAGCCGGACTATCATCAACTGGAGTTTGATCTCAGGCTCTGGCTCACCTGGCGCGATATCGGCAAGGCCAGCCGCTAGGCTGACACCCGTTTCAGGGAGGAAACATGTCATTTGCCGCCACCCGCTTTATTGCCACTTTGGTAATGACCAGCTTGGGCCGCGCAGCCCATCCCCGCTGCGCGTCACGCGGGCTGCTGGCCCTGCTGCTTCTGCTCGCGGGACACAGCGCCCGGGCCGATGAGCGCTGGCAGAGCGACAGCTATCTCACCGAAAGCTTTATGGCCATCGCCATGGAGCGGGAGTATGGCGAAGCCAGGCAGACCCGTTTTGCCCGCTGGCAACAGCCGATCCGGCTGCAGCTTGTCAACGAGTCGGGCGACAACCCCCTGCAGGCCGATGTGGTGAAGGTACAGGCGGCCCATCTGGCTCGCATCACCGGCCACCCCATCAGCATGGTGACCGCAAAGCCCAACCTTACCCTGATCATGACCGACTACAGCAAGATGAAGAGCTGGGCCAACCGCACCATGGGGGGCGATCCGTCGGTCGGGATGGCACTCAAGGAGGGGCTCTGCCTTGCCAACTTCGCAACCAATGCGAAACACGAGATCAGCCGTGCCACCATCATCATTCCGGTAGACTACAGCAGAGCCAAGGGGCGTTTTCTCGACTGCGTGGTGGAGGAGTTCACCCAGGTGATGGGTCTGCCCAACGACTCGGACAAGGTGTTTCCCTCCATCTTCAATGACAACAGCATCGACAGCTTTTTGACCGGGCTGGACTATGTGCTGCTCAAGATGGCCTATCACCCGGCCCTCAAAGCCGGAATGAGCAGTGCCGAGATCCGCGCCGCACTGCCCATTGCGCTGGCCGACCTGCGCGCCAAAGGGGAGATCCGCGAAGCCAACCGCCGGGTGCAGCAGCAGAGCCTGAAAAGCTGGGCGGGACTGTAACGGCATGGCTCAACCCAGAGCCAGACAAGCCACTGCGACTCACCACCAACAAAAAACGCAGCCACCTGGCTGCGTTTTTTGTTGTATGGGTATCAGCAGTGCATTAGCAGGCATGCCCGTTTATCCGCAGCCCATTTATCCACCGCCCAGAATTATCCACTGACCATGGGGATCAGGATGCGACGTTCTCTTCCGGCATCCAGCTGTCGGCGTTCTCCCACACCTCCTGCACCATAGCTTCGGCCAGCTCTTTGTCTTCCTTGCTGGCACGGCTGACGGTCAGAGCCATGGTACTGCCCGGCGCGACCCGCACATGGATGTCGGGAAATTTTTCGCCAAGCTGCTTGAGCAGCTCCTGACGCAGCGCCTCCATGGTCGAGGTCGGGATCTGATGTTTTCTGTCGATGATGATTTCAAGACGCATAGGAAACTTCTCCATGATTTATAACTGTATTTTTATCCAGTATTCATGGGAAGTAAAGTGCCAACTTGCACCAATCAGAAAAGATCCAGCTGCTGACCACAGATCCGGTCGAACGACTCGCCGATAAAGGGCAGGATGGCATCGGCAATGGGCCGCAACTGCTTGTCGATATAGTGCTCGTAATCGATGGCGCTGCGCCGGTACTCCAGCGGCTCGGGGCCATTGAGGGTCATCAGATAGGCGATGGCGCCCCGATGCTGATAGCGCTGGGGCAGCCCGCGGCGCAGGTTCTCCTCATCGGCCAGCCGCGCCGCACGCACATGGGGCGGCACATTCTTCTGATACTCTTCGAGCTTCTGGCGCAGCCGTTTGCGGTAGATAAGCAGATCGTCGTGACGACCGGCGCGGGTCTCATCCACCATGGTGCGCACATAGCCGCTGGGATCTTCATCGTGAAACACCAGCTCGTAGAGGCGGGTCTGAAACTGCTTGGCCAGCATGGTCCAGTCGGTGCGCACCGATTCGAGCCCCTTGAACACCAGCTGTTCACTCTCCTCACTGGCCTTGCCAACCAGCCCCGCATAGCGCTTCTTGCTGCCCTTCTCCAGCCCGCGGATGGTGGGCATCAGAAAGCGGCGATAGTGGGTCTCGTACTGGATCTCGAGATAACTCGGCAGGTCGAACTCTCGCCTGATCAGTGCAGCCCAGTTATCGTTGATCATTTGCGCCAGTCGCTGGCCAATCTCGTCCGCCTCATCCGGGCTGGTCTCGCGCCCCAGATGGACAAAAGTGGAGTCGGTGTCACCATAGATCACCTCGAACCCCTTCGCCTCAATCCACTCGCGGGTCTGCTGCATGATGCTGTGACCACGCAAGGTAATTGACGAGGCAAGTCGCGGATCATAGAAACGGCAGCCCCCCGACCCCAGCACCCCGTAGAAGGAGTTCATGATGATCTTGATGGCCTGGGAGAGTGCCTTGTTGCTGGCAGCCTTGGCCCGATCCCGCGCCGCCCACAAGGTAGCGATGAGATCCGGCAAGAAGTGCCGCTCGCGGGAGAACATGGCGCCGCGAAAGCCCGGAATAGCGTGCTCGGGATGCTGCAGCCCTTCGATAAGTCCCATGGGGTCGATGCAAAAGGTGCGGATGATGCTGGGATAGAGGCTCTTGAAATCGAGTACCAGCACATGGCGATAGAGACCGGGTTTGGAGTCCATCACATAGCCACCTGGGCTCGCCAGCCCCCCGTCGGCTGGCAAATTGGGGGCCACATAGCCGCCCCGATGCAGCCGCGGCAGATAGAGGTTGGTAAAGGCCGCCACCGAGCCCCCTACCCTGTCCAGTTCAAGACCGGTGAGGGAGGCGCGCTCGATGGCAAAAGGGATAAGGTGGCAGTAGTCGAAGATCTCCCACACCAGCTTGCAATCTTCCAGGTTGTAACGGGCGAGCGCCTCCTTGTCGGAGTGGAACAGCTCGGTGATCTTCTCCCCCCGATTGGCCACATCCTCGATATCCTTGCCACGACCGAGCAGTTCGCTCGCCACCGCATCCAGGCTGTAGCTGGCAAACTGCCAGGTGGCGCTTTTCAGGGTATCGATGCCATCGAGCACCATGCGCCCGGGAATGATGACGTTGCCGGTTTGGGGATCGCCCCGTGACGAGCGCCAGAAGCAGAGCTCGCGCCCCCGCCCGAGCCGCAGCCGCCGCTTGTTAAGCTCGGCGCGGCGCAGCAGCAGACGAAAGTCAAAATTGACCACGTTCCAGCCGATGACCAGATCGGGGTCATGCAGGCTGAACCAGCGCTCCAGCGCACTCAGCAGGGTGCTCTCGTCCGCCACCCACTCGACCTGGGTGCCCCAGCTCTCGGCATCCGCCTCCGGGGTGCCGATCATGATGACCCGCGCATCCTGCTCGCTGTAAAGACCGACCGAGAAGAGGGCCCCGTCCATGGCGCACTCCACATCCAGCGACACCCAGGAGAGGATTGGCGTCACCGCCTGCGGCGCGCAACGCGCCTCGTTCACCTCCCAGTAGCCCTGTTTGCCCCCCTTTTTTACCGCCCGGCCATCGAAGCGCACACCAGCTGTGATGAAACGCTCCATCAGAAACCGCTCCGGCAGCCGGATATCCGCCTCAAAGTGCTCCAGCCCGCGAATAAGCAGCAGCTCGATGGCGCGGTGAAAGGCGCTCAGGGTGGCGAAATAGCAGCCCACCACAGGGCGACCGTCGAAGGTGTGCATTGGCAGGCGGCGAAACCGCCCGCTCACCCCGGCCCCCTTGAACAGCTCGGCGGCTTCTGCCATATGGCTCTGCGGCAGGAAGAACACCGGCTCCTGTCCCGGCACCACCACCCGTACCGGCCCCTGCGCGCTCCAGAGCCACATCACGATTTCGGTGGTGGCTGCCTGCCCGTTGCGGCCGCGCACGTCCCGACCGTGGCGGGTCAGGATAAAACCGTCGAGCGGCGGAGTGGCGGGTACGGTGGGCTGGGTTGCAGTCATGAAGCGTAAAGGGGCTGTCCGAGAATGGGACTATTGTACGTTCATACAGTGCCTGCTCGCAATCGTCACGCTGGCTGCGAGGCGGGGGTCAAACTGGTAAGCTCGATCCGGTCGTTATTCCCGCCCATCCCGTTCTGACCACTCTTCGCCGACAAAAGGAGTCTATGTGGCAATCTATTCCCTGCTGGATCAGCTGGCTATCCCCTACCAGCGCTTTGACCATCCCCCAGTGTTTACCTGTGAGGAGGCGAGCAAGTTGCTGCCCGACCTGCCCGCAGCCAAGACCAAGAACCTCTTTTTGCGCGATCCGAAAAGCGAGCGGCTGTTTCTGGTGGTGAGTCCGGAGGAGCGCCGGGTCGATCTCAAGGAGCTGGCGGTCATGCTCGGCGTCAAGCGGCTGAGCTTTGGCTCCCCCGAGCGGCTCGATGCGGTGCTCGGCCTTACCCCGGGCTCGGTGACCCTGCTCGCCATGGTGCGCGACAGGGAAAAAGCGGTAGAGCTGGTGGTGGACGAGGCCATCTGGCAGGCCGAACAGGTGCAGTGCCATCCGCTGGTCAACACCGCTACTCTGATCATCCGCCTCGACGATGTGCGCCGCCTGCTGGCCCACCTCGGTCGGGAGGCCAACGTCATGCGGCTGCCGGTCATTATTGACTGACCCAAGAGTGTGGGAAGCATAAACGCTCCGGCGTCATGCCCCGCCCCTGATTAATCGAGTCAGCAGCCCTCTTGTGGCGGTTGTTGCCGCGATCGTGCCCGGATCACTTGAACCATTGCTCAACGGCGCAATTCATGCTGTGATCCGGCCCAGTCACCCGGCCCTGAGGTCGCTGCGCCGTTCCCGGCAGGAAGAGCCCAAACCCTTGATGCAGAGTCTGTTTTCCTCGGCCCAGTTGCTGAGTCTGGTGCTGTTCGTCAGCCTGTCGCACATCGGGGTCGCGGCCATTTTCGCCTACCTGTGGCATACCCAGCGACAGCTGCGCTCCCTGCTCTACTGGTCGGCCAGCGAACTGGCCATCGCCGCCGCCTTTGGCTGCCTGCTGCTGCGACCCCTTACGGGAGAGATCTCCCTTGCCAATATCCTGCTTACCAATCTGCTGATCATCGCCACCCCGCTACTCTATGAGCGGGGGCTGCGCCACTTCTTCCGGCGCGAGGCCGACCGTTTCGGCTGGCTCTGCCCGCTCCTTGCCCTCGCCGGCTTCCTGCTATTCGCTGTCACCGCCACACAGCTACCGCAGGATGACATACACAGCCGGATCGTGGTGCTATCCGGGGCCATCTCGCTGCAAATGTGCCTGCTGCTGTGGCAGCTCTGGCGCTATCAGCGGTTGGCCCCCGCCTACCGGGTGCTGCGCTTTGCCATCTTGCTGCTTGCGCTGCAACTGGCCCTGCAACTGATCAGGATGGCCAAGCATCAGTGGTGGCCTGAGTCGGCTGCCTCCAGCCTGACCGATCCCCTGCTCGGCCCGGTGATCCTGCTCAGCCTGCTCTTTACCATTGCCCGCAGCTTCATTTTGCTGAGCCTGGTGCACACCCGTCAGCAGCAGGCGCTGCTCGCCACCCAGCGCGAACTGGAGCGGCGCGCCAACCTGGATGCCCTGACCGGACTGGACAGCAGACACTATTTCGAACACCAGGTGGCCCTGCGTGCCCGCGAGATGGCTAGCCCCGGCCAGCTGCTGCTGATCGATCTGGACAACTTCAAGCAGATCAATGACCGCCACGGTCATCCCGCTGGCGACGCCATGCTGCGGGCGGTGGGACGGGTGATCCGGGAGAGCCTGCCGACGGCGGGGCTAGCTGGGCGCCTTGGCGGCGACGAGCTGGCGCTGCTGGTGATGGAGACTTCGCAAACGCTGCCGGCCTGCAGCCAGACCCTGCAGCAGCGGGTCGCAGACGCCACTCGGTCGCTGGCCGGTGGCCCCATCAGCCTCAGCATAGGGCTCACTTCGCTGCAGCAGGGCGAGAGCTTTGAGCAGGCCTATTCGCGCGCGGATCGGGCACTCTATGCCGCCAAACAGGCTGGCCGCCAGCGCGCCTGCATCCAGGAGCCACACCACAGCGAACCCTGGCCGCTGTGGCCTCTGGCCACCCAGACCTGATGCAACCCCTCATCGAGTGCCGGGCCGCTCGGCTGACCGACGCCCCCGCCTACCGCCGCTACGAGGCCGAATGTGGCGCCGCCGGGTTGCCGCTCTATCAGGTGGCGCAATTCGGCTCGACTCAGTGGCTGCAGGAGTTGCTCGCCCATGCCAATGGCCTGCATCTGCCGCCGGGCTACCTACCGACCACCACCTATTTTGCCCTCGAAGGGGAAGCGCTCCTCGCCACCTTGCGCCTGCGCCACGGCGACAAGCCAAGCCACCCACCAGTGGCTTGGCTATATCGATTACGAGACCATCCCACCCGCCGGGGTGAAGGTGCCGCCCGCATCCTGCTCGGTTGAGTGCAGCGCCATGTGCTCAGCGAACCTGTGCTCATCAGCTGTGACAAGACAAATCCCGCCTCGCTCAAGGTCATTGAAGCTGCAGATGGACAATGGCTGGATCGCCGCTATCATACCGGCGATCTCTGCTGGGTCCGGTTTTACCGGCTGGCCCCGGCCAAGAGGCCAGGGCTGTGCGGCAGACAATAAAAAAGAGCACCACTAGGCGCTCTTTTTCCATTGACCACGGCCACCAACAAGATCAGTAGCTGTCTTCCTCTTCGGCCTTCATCCTGGCCTGACGAGCCAGTGCCTCCTCCTGGGCGCTCTCGATCTCGTGCAATACAGAATCGAGATCCACCTGCTCGCGGCTCTCCTCGAACAAGCCGGTCAACTCGCTGTCGGGGGTCAGTTTGCCATCTTCATACAGGGCCCACATCTCCCGGGCGTAGCGGGTCTTGAGCAGCTCGGGGGCATACATGCCGTAGTAGTTGCGCATGTTGTTGACGTCCCGCTCCAGCATCGCCTTGGCCTGGTTGTTGGCGGCGGCATCCACCACCTGGGGCAGGTCGATAATGACGGGGCCCTGTTCATCCACCAGCACATTGAACTCGGAGAGATCGCCGTGGATAAGACCGGCGCAGAGCATCCTCACCACGTAACGGATCACCTTGGCATGGTCGATGACCGCCTGCTCGGGGGTAAGCGCCACATCGTTGAGGCGCGGCGCGACATTGCCATCCTCATCGGTGATAAGTTCCATCAAGAGGACGCCATCGAGGCAGACATAGGGCTGCGGCACCCGCACACCGGCCGCCGCCAGCTTGAACAGGGCGTCGACCTCGGTGTTCTGCCACACCTCTTCATGCTGTTTGCGGCCGTACTTGGAGCCCTTCTCCATGGCGCGAGCATCGCGACTGCCGCGCACCTTGCGGCCTTCCTGATAGACCACGGCCTGCTTGAAGCTGCGCTTGGACGCTTCTTTATAGACTTTGGCGCAGCGGATCTCGTCGCCGCAGCGCACCACATAGACGTCGGCCTCTTTGCCGCTCATCAGCCGGCTGATGACGTCATCGACCAGGCCGTCATCCACCAGGGGTTGGATTCGATTTGGAATTTTCATGGCCGCCCTTTTACCCTATTTCCGCTCTCGAAGATAGCTCCGCGCACGCTCACTTGCCTCTCCCTGTCATAAGACACCCTGTTATCCTCTGTTTGCGCTGTTTTTGTCCACCCGTTCGCCTTAAAAACCACCCGCAACAGACCAAATACGAAAGGCTCCTCTGCCAACAAAATTGGCCCGCATGCGGGCCAATTTTCAAGGTTCGGGCGGCAAGCCCTGACGAATACGCTGGATCCCCGCTTCATAGAGTCCGTCATCCCCCTCCTGATGCTCCAGGGTTTCAAAGATCTTGAGAAACCACATGTACTGCTCGGGATGGCGCGCCACCTGCATCTCCACCACCCGGTTCATGGCGTTGACGTCTGCCAGCAGATCGGCGGTGGGATAAGGGTCAAACGGCGGCTCGATCTCCAGCAGATAGCATCCCTCATCCTCGTCATAGCTGGCGAAGATGGGCACGGCTCTGGCACCAGTCAGTTTCACCAGCTTGGGCAACGCTGGCAGGGTTGCTTTGGGACGACCGAAGAAGGGAACAAACACGCTCGCCTCACGGCCGTGATCCTGATCCGGCAGATAAAAAAAACTGGCGCCAGCGCGGATCGACTTGATCGCCGGCTTGATACCGACACTGCGCTCATAGACCTTGCCCCCTTTGGCCCGCTCGCGGTTGATGTACCAGTCAAAAACCTGATCTTTCGGGCTCTTCATCATGGTGCACATCTCGATGCCCATCATGGAGAAGTAGCGGCCAATCATGTCGACCGCCCAGGTATGAGGCACCACCAGGATCACCGGACGGCCCGCAGCTTGCTCCGCTTGCACATGCTCCCAGCCGCTCACCTTGACGCGGCGGGTCAGGCGCGCCTTGCTGCGCCAACTGAGCTCGCCAAAGCCCATAAAGGTCTTGAGCCCGACCCGGATCGATTTGAGCAGCAGCGCCTGACGTGCGGCGGCATCCAGCGTTGGAAAGCAGATCTTGAGGTTGGTATCGGCAATATAGGCCTGCTTTTTCGAAAAACGCAGCAGGGTCGGTGAGACCAGATCGGCAAAGCGATCCCGCAACCTCGCAGGAGTAAATGCCAGCAGGGAGAGCAGGCCCAGTGCGAACCAGCTGCCCCACCATTTGGGATGCAGCAGGCGGCTATGAAATGAGGTATCAAATACCGGATCTAACGCAGACATGGCGACCATCAAGTCATCAAAAACAAGCGGTTATTGTAATTATCCTGACATTTTTTTCTACCCTGAGGAGGCTTGCTATCGACCTGCAAGGCACAGATCAGACTAGTTATCATAAAAAATGGCCCACCTGGGGCCATTTCAATCAATCTTAATTCAGGGTCAGCCGTGGGGCGACAATCCCTTGCGGATCCGCTGGATCCCCGCCTCGTAGAGGCCATCCGGCCCCTCCTGATCTTCACGGGTATCGAAGATCTTGAGGAACCACATGTACTGGCCCGGATGGCGCGTCAGCTGCTGTTGCACCATATCGTTCATCCGACAGGTATCGGCCATCACATCCTCGGTGGGATAGTTGTCAAACGGGGCATCTATCTCAAGCCGGTAACAGTGGTTCGCTTCGTCATAGCAGGCGAGCAGCGGCACCGCCTTGGCGCCGCTGACCTGAACCAGACGGGGCAAGGCTGGCAGGGTCGCCTTGGGGTGGCCGAAGAAGGGAGCAAAGATGCTCTTCTCGCGACCGTGATCCTGATCCGGCAGGTAGAAGAAGCTGCGACCACTCTTGATGGTTCTGATCACCGCCTTGATCCCGGCGCTGCGCTCGTAAACGCGGCAACCGTTTTTGGCCCGTGCACGGTTGAGGTGCCAGTCAAACACCGGATTGCGTGCCCGTTTCATCATGGTGCACATGGGCACCCCGCGCTGGGTGAAGCAGTAACCGGCGGCATCCACCGGCCAGGTATGGGGCACCACCAGGATCACCGGACGACCGGCAGCCCGCTCCGCCTCGATATGCTCCCAACCGATCACCTGCATCCGGCTCATCAGATAACGCTGACTGCGCATGGTGAACTCGCCAAATCCCAACAGACTCTTGAGGCCGACCCGGATCGAGGTCAGTGCAATGGCATCCCGCTCTTCCGGGCTCTTGTCCGGGAAGCAGATCTCCAGATTGGTTCTGGCGATATAAATCTGTTTTTTCGAGATACGAAACACCAGCGGCGCCAGGGCATCGGCCAAACGATCGCGCAATCGTACCGGCACAAACGCCAGCAGCATCAATACGCCGAGGGCCAGCCAACTGAACCAGTAACGGGGATGCAGAAAACGGGTTTCAAAGGAGGAATTAAATACGGGATCTTGGGGAGACATGATTCGGGGTCAAGCAAAAAAGTTGTGCTGCATTGTAGTCATCCTGACAGGTAATACCAGTTAATTCCATGGCCAGCAGCCCGACACGAGCGCGAGGTCAAAGAACCACAAAAAAATGCCCCGCACTACGGGGCATTTTGTTCGTTACACAACCAGAGTGGTGGCTCTTGGTCCAACCATCGTATGACTGGCCGTTTATCCCGTCGCTCTCGGAGCGCACTGCTTGACCATTTTTCGATATCACATCGTCAAGCGTCAGCGGTGAGCACCCTGGCGGGTAATGCCGTTATTCATTTCGGTATCACGCTGCGGCAGAAAAAACATCAGGTAACGCAGCGCCACATACCCGACGATCACGGTAGCAACCCCAAGCTCGAAGTGGGCCAGCAATCTTATCTGCTCAACGTAGTGACTCCCTTGCGCAAACCCTTCAACCAGATGGGCTACTTTGAACAGGGCAGTGGCACCGATCACCAGCGGGAAGGTGAAGGCGGCATAACCTGGCGAGAAGGGCAGACGCAGCAATTTGATGAAAGCCAGATAGATGATACCGGTCATCAGAATGGCAATCCCCAGCAGCACGGCCACCAGCAGCAGTGACGGCTCCTGGTTGACGGTCAGGTAACCGGCCAGAGAGAGGCTGGCAGGGGCAGCCAGAATGGCGATGGTCGGTTTGGCGGCATCCGGCACTTCATGACTGAAGATCAGGCGATAGAGCATCAGCGGCAGCATCAGGCCGTAGCAGATGATCCCGAACCAGAGCAGACCGTTGGCCAGCGGGGCAAACTGACCGCCCGGGAAGGCGACGTCAGCCACGATGATCCCCACCGGCGGCACGAACCAGCTCGGCACCATGTGGTGGATTTCAAACTCTTTGGCGCGATGCCAGATAAAAGTGGCCAGGAACAGCAGGTGAACTGCCACGGCAAACAGCCAGAGGGCTTCGCCCGCTTGCGGTGCAATCATACCCAGCGCTTTCGAGACCACCATGGTGCCCATGGCATAGGTCGGTACCACACTACCCACCACGGGGTGAGCGAGATCCTGCAACAGCAGCCGGGGGTGAAGCAGAAACTTGAAGGTCAGGATCACCAGCAGCACGGCCGCAATGGCGGCGCCCAGCAGCTGCATCCGGCCATCGAAGTGACCGGCATTTTCCCAACACCAACCAAGGCTGGCGATGCCCAGCGCCAAACCCGCCATAGGGGTTGGGGCGGCAGCCAGTGATTTACGGGTTCTTGCGATCATGATGACACCTTTCTATTGATGACGATGGCGATAGGATAATGGCCCCTTATCGTTTACGATATCTAAATGAATTGAATCAATCATTCAGGAAAACCAAACACAATGAAACTGACCCTGCAGCAGCTGAAAGTGTTCGCCACCATTGCCCGCTATGGCAATCTTGGCCTTGCCGCCAACGAGCTATGCCTGAGCAAGGGGGCTGTCTCCCAGTCGCTGCAGGAGCTGGAGCGCCAGCTCTCCACCCCGCTGTTTGACCGCATTCACCCCAGATTGCAGCTCAACAACGAGGGGCGCCTGCTGCAACCGGCCGCCGAAGAGCTGCTGACCCGGATGCAGGATATCGAGAACCTGTTTCGTCCCGATGCCGAGCCGAGCGGCCAGTTGCGCCTTGGTGCCAGCCAGACCATCGGCAACTACCTGCTCCCCACCCTGCTCGCCAGCAGCAAACAGGAGCTGGGGCTCCCCCCCAAGGTGACCATCAACAACACTCACCTGCTCTGTCATGCGCTGGCCAACTTCGAGCTGGATATGGCGCTGATCGAGGGGGAGAACCACCACCCCGACCTGCTTGCCGAACCTTGGCTGCAGGACGAGATGCTGGTGGTGGCCCCACCCGGTCACCCGCTTGCCAACAAGAAGGAGCTCTCCCTCTCCCGTCTGGGGGGCGAGACCTGGGTATTGCGTGAAGCGCAATCGGGCAGTCGCGAGCAATTTATCCAGCAGATCCAGCCCGAGCTGCCCCGCTGGCAACCAGGGCTTGAACTCAACACCCTGGAGGCGGTGATGCTGGCGGTGGAGAAGGGGCTTGGCATCTCCTTTATCTCCCGGCTGGCAGCCTCGGATCGCCTGGCAGATGGGCGGCTGATCGCCCTGCCCCTCTCCCGTCGCTTCCCGCGCCAGCTCTCCCTTATCTGGCACAAGCAGAAGTACCACTCCACCTCCCTGCGCCACTTTATCCACTTCTGCCGAGCTCAGGTGAAGGATGCCGAGGTGAGCCACGCAGAGTAACGCCCGCTCGGAGCGCCGCTGGCCCGCCCGCCCGCCCGCCAATGACGGAAAAAGCAGAGAGGGAGCCACGGCTCCCTCTCTTTGATTCACCTGTTCGGTATCACTGCGCCAGACTGCGCAACCAGCTGATCTCCTCACCCCAGATGGACTCGTCTATGGTCTCGAGGATAAGCGGAATGCGATCGAAGCGATCATCATTCATGATGTGGTGGAATACCGCCTCCCCCAGATTGCCCTCGCGCAAGCTGTGATGGCGATCGACCCGGCTGCCGAAGGTGCACTTGGCACCGTTGATATGCATCCCCTTGAGATAGTGAAAACCCACCGTGCGGTCGAACTCGGCAAAGACGGCGGCACAGCTCTCGGCGGTGCGCAGATCGTAGCCGGCGGCAAAGGCGTGGCAGGTATCGAAACAGATCCCGACCCGGCTCTTGTCCTCCACCCCCTCGATGATGGTGGCGAGGTGCTCGAACGACCAGCCGAGATTGGTCCCCTGCCCGGCGGTGTTCTCGATCACCGCCGTTACCCCTTCACTGCGCTCCAGTGCCCAGTTGATCGACTCGCTCACCAGCTTGAGGCTGGCCGCCTCTGGGATCTGCTTGAGATGGCTACCGGGGTGGAAGTTCAGATAACAGAGCCCCAGCTGCTCGCAGCGCTTCATCTCATCGAGAAACGCATCGCGGGATTTGGCCAGAGCATCGGGATCCGGGTGGCCCAGGTTGATGAGATAGCTGTCGTGGGGCAGGATCTGCTGCGGCAGAAAACCGGCCTTGTCACAGGCCGCCTTGAAGGCGCGGATGGTGGCATCCGACAAGGGGGCCGCCTGCCACTGACGCTGATTCTTGGTAAAGAGGGCAAACGCGTTGGCCCCGATGGCCTGGGCACGGGCGATGGTATTCTCCACCCCGCCGGCCGCACTGACGTGGGCTCCGATATATTTCATACAATCTCCTCAATACGGCAAGCCGCCATTATGCCGATCCCGCCCCTCCGGGCCAAACCGGGATATCCGATAGCAGGTATCGACAAATAGCGCCCCCTTCTGCGAGGCGTAGCAATTCACGACGTAATTTACCTGTGTGGTGGCCACCTCTCCCCACAAGGGGGCTGATCCATCCGGTCCATACCTGCATAGCATGCATAAAAAACGCAGCGCTATCGCACGGGCGATAACTGCTGCGTTTTGGGGTCCCTCGGACGTATCCCTTGCCATGGCCAGAATGGCTAGCGACAAGGGAGCAAGAATGCGCGGGGAAAGTCGCCTTAGAACGGCATCTTGAACCCTGGCGGCAGTTGCATGCCACCGGTCAGTTCGCCCATTTTGGTCTTATTCTGCTCTTCCACGCGGCGCACGGCATCGTTGCAAGCGGCGGCAACCAGATCTTCCAGCAGCTCCTTGTCATCTTCCATCAGGGAGGGATCGATCTCGATGCGACGGACGCTGTGGCTGCCCGTCATGGTGACCTTGACCATGCCGGCACCGGCTTCACCGGTCACTTCCATCTGGGCAAGCTGCTCTTGCATCTTCTGCATACGCTCTTGCATCTGCTGGGCCTGTTTCATCAGGTTACCCATTCCACCTTTACCAAACATATGTCGTCTCTCGTCTTGAAATCCGGCATCCAGCGCCGGGCTGTGGGCTTGTCTGTCCTAGATGGGGACAGCCAAACTGCTTTTCAACCGGGAGCCAGCTCCCGGCCACGGAATTTAGCGGTTGAGGGGCTCGATGCTCTCGTGATGGAGCACGGCACCAAACCGCTGAACTAAAAACTGTACGTTGGGATCCTGCTCCAGATCCCGGGTCACCTGCTCGCGTACCCCCAGATAGAGGCGATGCTCGATCTCAAGGGGAGTCTCCTTGTCAGGCACCACACCGAGCGTTACCTCGACCTGTACCGGTTGCCCCAGCGCAGGCCCGATGATCTCGGCCAGATCGGCGCGCGCCTTGTCGCTCACCAGATGGCGCTGCTCGGGCTTGAGGGTTAGCAGGACTTTATCCCCTTCCCGCGTCATCACCGAGTTGATGGCGAGCTGGCGCAGCCGACCACCCACCTGGGTGTGAGCAATCAACTCGGCCCAAGCGTCACCACAACCATTGAGCAACGAGGAGGGAATAAGGCGGGTCGCCTCCCCCTCTTGCGGCTCGCTGTCGCTCTCGAGCTCATCCCAGTCGATGGTCTCCATCACCGGCTGAGGAGGAGCAGGCTCACTCTCGAGTTGAACCTGGGGCAGTAGAGCTGGTGCCAGCGGTGCTGGTTCCTGACGAACGCTATCATGCCAAGCAGGCTGCCCCTCCAGATCCCAGGGTGGCAGATCGGTCGGCTGCGCGGGTTGGATCGCAGTAGGTGTGGTGTGATTGGATGAACTACGAACAGGATCCGGCACTGGCGAGGCCATAAAGCTCTGGCTGAGGTACTCCTCGTAATCCCCGTTATCGCTGGACTCGTCGTAGCTGTCGGTATAGAGATCCACCGGTGGCTGCTCGCCAAACTGCCCCATGGCGGAGCCACTTGGGGTTGCAGCCTGACGCACAGGCACAACCGGCACCGCACGGGGCGCAGGTGCTGGCGCGCTGCTCTCTCCACGTTGGCGACTACGCAGCATATTGCGCTTGCCCAGCAGACTCTGCATGGTCGACACCGCCGAGACTGGCTCAAGCACTTCCGGAGCTGGCGCAGTCGAAGCGCAATTCATCTGTACAGGCGCCATCTCCCCTGCAGCCATCTGAGCGGCGTCACTTGGTACCGAAAGTGTCGGGTTTGCAGCAGCCCTCTCTCCCCAACTCGCAGCGTCAACCGCCATGCCGCTATTCACGCCAGAGAGCGTGGCCGACTCGGCCTGATAACCCATACCGGTCGCCTCGCGCAGCAGCTCATCCTGCTGACTGAACAGCTCGGCGGCTTGCGCCTCTTCCTCGCTGTCTGCGAGGTTGCCGGTGTCATCAGTCATCGCAGGCAGGGAAAGATCCACCACGGGCACAGCACTGGTAGCAACAGGGCTGGCTAACGGTGCAGACACGGCGCCGCTGATCGGTGCCGGAGCGGCCGATTCAGCGGCCGGGCGCTTTCCCGGCAAAGAGACTACCGGAGTTGCACTGCTTGTCATTGACGGGGGCAATGCGGTGAGGCTGGCAGGATGCAGGGCATCGCGCCTTGGCGAGAAGGCGAGCATCCGCAGGCAGGTCATCTCCAGCGCGGTGCGGCCATCAGGTGCCCAAGGCAGATCTTTGCGGCCACCCAGCACAATCTGGTAGCAGAGCTGCACCTCTTCCGGGCTCATCGCCTTGGCCAGTTGCAGCAGGGCATCAGCATCCGCCCCCTGCTCCTGCACGCTGGCAGGTAGCAGCTGGGCCATGGCTATGCGATGGAGCAAGCCTTCCAGCTCTGCGTGGAGCTGATCAAAATCGGGACCAAGGGTGGCGATCTCGGTGATCTTGGCCATGGTTGCCGGCGCATCTTGCCGCAAAATGGCTTCCAAAAGCTGGTGCAGATGACGGTGATCGAGCGTGCCCAGCATCGCCAGCACGCTGTCGAGGCGCACGCTGCCGTTACCGTGGGCCAACGCCTGATCGGTCAGGCTCAGGGCATCGCGCATACTGCCGTCAGCCGCTTTGGCCAGGGCCAGCAGGGCGCGCGGTTCGAAGGGTTGGCCCTCCTGATCCAGCACCCATTCGAGCTGCTTAGCGATCTGGGTCTGATCCAGACTCTTCAGATGAAACTGCAGGCAGCGCGAGAGAATGGTAATGGGCAGCTTCTGCGGATCCGTGGTGGCCAGCAGAAACTTCACATAGGGGGGCGGCTCTTCCAGGGTTTTCAGCAGCGCGTTGAAGCTGTGGCGCGACAACATGTGCACTTCGTCGATGAGATAGACCTTGAAGCGACCGCGGGCCGGACGGTACTGCACGTTGTCGAGCAGCTCGCGGGTATCTTCCACCTTGGTGCGGGACGCCGCGTCAATCTCCAGCAGGTCGACAAAGTTGCCCTGATCGATCTCGCGGCAGGTATCGCAGACGCCACACGGATGGCTGCTGATCCCCTGCTCGCAGTTGAGGCTCTTGGCCAGAATACGGGCGATGGTGGTTTTGCCGACGCCGCGGGTGCCGCTCAGCAGATAGGCGTGATGCAGCCGTCCCTGATCCAGGGCGTTGGTCAGGGCAGTCAGCACATGTTGCTGACCAACCACTTGTTCATACGTATGGGGGCGCCATTTACGCGCCAGAACCTGATAGCTCATAAATCCATCATGCAGGGAAGACAGGGCATTGAGGCCGGATGCTAACACAAATGGCGGGCTGGCTGTATCGGCTATCGGTCAGAGCGGGAGGGATCGCTTGATTTTCAAACCGATGCCCACATAGGCATCGGTTCAACGCAGGCCCGATGCAGAGGATCGGGCCGAAGAGGCATTACTCGCCAGCCAGTTCGACCAGTGAGACCACCTTGATGCCAGCGGCAGTCAGGCGGGCATCCCCCCCCAGAGAGGGCAGGGAGATGATGAAGGCCGCATCGGCCACTTCACCACCGGCACGGCGGATCAGCTTGACGGTGGCATCGACGGTACCGCCAGTGGCGAGCAGATCGTCCACTACCAGTACCTTGTCACCGGGCACGATGGCATCGGTGTGCAGTTGCAGAGTATCGGTGCCGTACTCGAGGGCATAGGACTCCTCGATCACTTCGCGCGGCAGCTTGCCCGGCTTGCGGACCGGCACAAAGCCAAGTCCCATGGCGTAGGCAACCGGTGCGCCAAAGATGAAGCCGCGAGCCTCGGTACCAACAATCTTGGTGATCCCTTGATCACGATAATGATTGGCCAGCAGATCGATGGTGGCCTTGAAGGCCTCGGCGTTCTCGATCAGGCTGGTAATGTCACGAAACAGAATGCCCGGCTTCGGATAGTCGGGAATGGTCTTGATGCTCGCTTCGATAAATTTCAGGGTTTCCGGATTCATGGTTTGACCGTTTGTTTTTCGACCCAGGATGGCCGTTTTATCTTAGTCTTCCCGCCAGCGGGAAATAAAAAAGCCTGTCACGCAAGAATGACAGGCCGACTCCATAGCATTATTGCCGCAATAGCTTAGGGACTTCACTTCTCCATTGCAACTGGCTCCAGGACCGGCAGACGCATTAACCAGGTGAGCAGGATCACCATTATGAAAAGCAGCAGCCCCCTGACCCATAACAACGGCACCACCGCCAGCGACACCGAGAAGGTGAGCAGAATGAAGATAATTGCGCGCCGCCGTGCATGACGGCGAATACCGCGATACTGCTGCCAGTCTGCGATGGGTGGGCCAAACCAGGGATGGGCCAGCAGCCAGTGGTGAAAACGGGGGGACGAGCGGGCAAATAGCGCCGCCGCCAGCAGCATGAAGGGCGTGGTCGGCAACAGGGGCAGCACTATGCCGATGATGCCAGTTACGAATGCCAGCCAGCCCAACCCCATCAAACACCAACGTTTCATCGCAGCCCCTCTTGCATGCTCTTGCGCCATCCTAACAGGATCCGCCCCCATGTTGACAACGATTCCCATTATCACGGCAACTGATGCCCCGGATTACAGGGCTTGTGAACCAGTAATGGCCTGAACCTGCCCATTCCCATGGCGTGACGGCTGACAACCTGCCCCGTTACCACTACAATCTGCGCTCTTTTTTCTCTGTTTGTCCTTCGGAACCGGTTATGCGCGTTATTTTGGCCCCCATGCAAGGGGTGCTGGATCACCTGATGCGGGAGGTACTCACCTCCGTCAATGATTACGACCTCTGCGTGAGTGAATTTATCCGGGTGGTCGACCAACTGCTGCCCGCCAAGGTGTTCCATCGCCTCTGCCCTGAACTGCTGCAAGATGGCAAAACCCACGCAGGCACCCCGGTGCGGGTGCAATTGCTGGGGCAACATCCCGAGTGGCTGGCCGAGAACGCTGTGCGCGCCATCGAGCTCGGTTCCCCCGGGGTCGATCTCAACTTCGGCTGCCCCGCCCCCACGGTCAACAAGAGCAAGGGGGGCGCAGTGCTGCTCAAAGAGCCCGAGACCATCTACCGCATCGTCAAGGCGGTGCGGGACGCTGTGCCAACCCATCTGCCGGTGAGCGCCAAAATTCGGCTCGGTTACGATGACAAGGATCTTTACCTGGAGAACGCCCAAGCGGTCTACCAGGGAGGTGCCAACGAGCTGGCCGTCCATGCCCGCACCAAGCGCGAAGGGTACAAGGCCCCCGCCCACTGGGAGTATGTGGACGCCATTCGCCGCGCCCTGCCCATCCCCGTCACCGCCAACGGCGAGATTTGGGATCATCAGGATGCCCTCGCCTGCGCCTGCGTTTCCGGCTGCGATGCCCTGATGGTCGGGCGCGGCGCCATCTCTCTGCCCAATCTGGCCAACGTGATGAAAACCGGCTGCCCGCACATGAGCTGGGCCGAGGTGCTGCAGCTGATGGTGAGCTACACCGAGCAGGATCTGGCCAGCGAAAAAGCCGACTACTACCCCAGCCGTATCAAGCAGTGGTTCAGCTATCTCAAGCGGGAATATCCCGAAGCGGACCTGCTGTTTCAGGAGATCAGGGTACTCAAAGAGACCGACCCCATCCGCGATGCCCTGCTGCAAGCGGCCAAAAGCCACGGCTAACCACGTTTAACTTGACGCATGTCATCTTGATAGAGTTATCGGATCCCTATACTGCCCCGAAACTGCTGTCTGTCCTGTGGGGGATAATGTGTGTGAAATGACGCAAGCACAGCTGGCTGTCTGGCGTAATCGCCTGCTGTCCGACTGGGCCCAAGAACGAGAAACGCTGATCGGTCAGCTCAAAGCCTGCCGCCGTGATGAATGGGCCGAACAGGTCGGTCACTGCGAGCAGGATCAACTTGTAGAACTGACCAGTCGGCTTGATCTGCCGAAGGTAGAGCAGAGCGTGGCCCGCCTCAAGCGGATCGATGCAGCACTCTGCCAGATGGATCTCGGCCTCTATGGCCTCTGCTCCGATTGTGAAGAGCCGCTGGCCATTGAACAGCTGGAACAGGATCCGACCCTGCAACGCTGCCCGCGCTGCGAAGCCCGTTATCGCAAGGGATTCCACGCCCACGAGCTCTGAAAGATGCACCTGCCGGTGCATCCTCTCTTTACCGTATCACTGGTGACACTCCCATTCCTGTCCAATACTCGACTATATGAGCCGGTTCGAGGGGATGAGTCGTGTACAGACTCTTGTTGTTATGGTGTTTATGCTGCCAGGTTAATGCACAGGAGTCTTTGGTCGTTGGCTGGAGCAACTGGCAACCGTTCAGCTATCGCAACGAACAGCATCAGTTGCAAGGGTTGGATATCGAACTGCTCAACGCCATCCTGCAGCGGGCTGACTATCAACCCCGTTTCATTGAAATGCCATGGACCCGGGTACTGCACGAATTAGAATTTGGCACGGTACAACTGGCCATGTCAGCCAACATCACCATCGAACGGCAGCAATATGCCCGCTTCAGCCACCCCTATCGGGAAGAGGAAACGGTCATCATCATCCGCAAAGAGGATGAACCGCGCTGGCGCAAGATCACGACTCTGGAGCAGCTGATCAACACTCCCGATTTTCATATCGGCCTGCTCAAGGGGTTTGACTACGGTGAGGCGTTCCGCCGCCTTGTCGCCGACCCCAAAGTTCAAACTCGGCTGCAGGAACGGTTCACGTTGGAGCAACTGCTCAAGATGCTCAATGGCGGGCGGATCCAGGGGTTTATCCTCGACCCGAACAGCTTGCAAGAGTGGAAAGATCAGGGCATTACCTTGAAACAGCTCCATATCCTGCTTCGTATCGAGCGCACCCCGGTCCATCTTATGCTCAGCAAAAAGAGCACATCGCAAGCACAGCTGGATCGACTCAATCAGGCGATTGACCAACTCAAGCAAAGTCCAGAATATCAACAGATCCTGACCCGCTACACCCATACCTCGCTCGCAGAATAACAACAGGAGAGCCGATGGCTCTCCTGTTCTCTAAGCAGGTTCCTTTCAACGACACATCATGCACAACTTAATCTTCAATCCTGACCGAGCACGATGTCAGTTAGATGGGAGAAGTAATGGATCTCGTGGGTGGCATCACATTCGTCACCCTGCTTGCGCGGGTTATACCAACAGGTTGCAAGCCCCTGTGCAGCCGCACCGGCAATATCGGTCTTGGGATTGTCACCCACCATCAGTACTCTGGCAGGATCCGGAGCCCCCATCAGCGAGAGGGTGTGCTGGAAAATGGCTGGCGCTGGTTTGGTCACCCGGATCTCGTCGGAGATCACCAGCGGCTCGAACCATTCGCTCCAGCCCAGTTTGCCGAGCCGCCCCCGCTGAGGCACGCTGAAACCATTGGTGATGATCCCCATCCGCACCTTGCTGCGTAGCTGCTGCAGGGTCTCGACCACCCCTTCGAGAGGCATGCTAAGGGCAATGATCTGCTCCAGAAAGGTGTTGTTCATCGCCATGGGATCGGCGGCAACCTGCTGGGCAAAGAGGGAGAAGCGGGTCTGCTGCAACGCCGTTGCATCGATCTCGCCGTCGTTGTATTGCTGCCAGAGCCCGTGGTTGAGAGCGTGGTATTGCGCCATACTGGCGTCATCAGCCTGTACGCCATAGATCTGCAGAGTGTGCGTCAGCGCAGAGGCGACCGGAAAATCGAGCAGGGTTTCATCCAAATCGAACAGCACCCAGTCATAGCTTGGTTGTTTCACAGAAATCCTTGTATCAGTTAGATTATTCGCAAGCTGAATGTCCCACTCGACCCAGTGGGCCAGCCAGCAGATCCAGCGTGAGCCGCACACCAAAACCGGTTACTTCACTGGATACCACCCCGTTCCCACCCTTATTGCGAAAACCGCTCAGATCAAAATGTAGCCAGGGGGTCTGCTCGGGCACGAAGTGAGCTAGAAAGCGGGCGGCATCGATATGATCCGGCGAGCTACCTGGTGCACACTGCAACAGATCGGCCCACTCGCTCTCGATGTTGTCATCGTAATCCTCATCGAGCGGGAAGGGCCAAACTCGCTCGCCACTGTGCTGACCCAGCTTGACCAGTGATGCCAGCCATTCACTGCGATTGGTAAAGACGCCACTATAGCGGCTGCCCAGCGCCCGCTTGCACGCCCCGGTCAGGGTCGCATAATCGATCAGCAGATCAGGGGTATCCTGCGCCGCCATTACCAGGGTATCGGCCAGCACCATTCGCCCTTCAGCATCGGTATCAACCACCTCTATGGAGATGCCATTGATGGCGGTCACCACTTCACCTGGACGATAGGCGTGAGGGCCGATATGGTTCTCGGCAATGGCCAGCCAGCAGTGCACCTCGTAGGGTAATTGAGCACGGCTGATGGCGTAGAGAGCACCCAGCGCCACTGCGCTACCCCCCATATCGAGATGCATGCCATACATGCTGCCGGAAACTTTGAGGTTATAGCCCCCGGAGTCATGGCAGATCCCCTTGCCCACCAGCGCAATACGGCGCACCGGCTTGGGTGGGTAGTAGCTGAGCTTGACCATGGCACCCTGATTATCTTCCGAGCCACGGGCGACGGCCAAAAAGGCGCCGGCCCCCAGCTCGGCCAACTGTGCCTGATCATAGTGATGGCACTGCCAACCTTCGTCATGGGCAAGCTGGCTGACAAACTCGCGATAGCTGGCCGCCGTCAGCTCGGAGGCGGGCAACACCGCCAGATGACGGGCCAATCCATTGCCCCCCGCTTCGCTATAGATACGAGCCAGATCCAGCACCACCGCAGGAGAAACAGACAACTGCTGATAGCTCCAGCCACTTCCGCTGCGGCTTTTGCTGGTCGGCAACGAAAGGTTGGCGGCCAACAGAGCGGACAACATCAATTCTGCCAGCATCACCCGCTCGGAGGGGGAAAAACCTTCCAGATGCAGCCCGAGCCGTTCAACCTTGAGCCCGGAAAGAGGGGCTATCCAGCCTCTGACCTGCTTATAAAGACGGTGATCCCGCGTCACATTGCCAGCCACAAATATGACCAGCAACAGGGTGGAACCATGCATCAGGGTGAAGGGTGCTTTTTGCCCAAGCGCCAACTGGGTGTTGATCCCCGACAGGGCTGGTAACGACAGTAATGCCTCCTTCTGCTCTTCGGCGATCAGCAGCAGTTGCAACGGCAGTCCCTGGGCAAGGGCTTCGGCCAGCGTGGCATCCCGGCTTTCAATAGCAGGAGGAAGATAAGTGAAGGGTGTGATCACAGGCGAGAGCCTCATCCATGAAGAGATACCTGATGATACCCAACAAATGGTTGATACGACCAGTTTTGGTCTTGAAAAAGCGTCAGAAATAGCAGCAATCACCAGATGGTGACGAGCATCAAGAAGGATTGTTCAATGATTGGCAATGCAGGAAGGTAACGTTCAGAGAATTGGTTGCGGGGGCCGGATTTGAACCGACGACCTTCGGGTTATGAGCCCGACGAGCTACCGAGCTGCTCCACCCCGCGTCCGAATTGTCACCCTCAAGCCGAGCAGTAGCTTGATGGCGTTTGTCTACTTTCGATTCTTTACACAATCGCAAGCTGACGAAAAGTTGGTTGCGGGGGCCGGATTTGAACCGACGACCTTCGGGTTATGAGCCCGACGAGCTACCGAGCTGCTCCACCCCGCGTCCGAATTGTCACCCCCAAGCCGAGCAGTAGCTTGTTGGCGTTTGTCTGCCTTCGACTGTTTATACAATCGCACGCTGACGAAAGAGTTGGTTGCGGGGGCCGGATTTGAACCGACGACCTTCGGGTTATGAGCCCGACGAGCTACCGAGCTGCTCCACCCCGCGTCCGAATTGTCACCCCAGACCGAGCAGAAGTCTGTGGCGTTTGTCTGCCTTCGATTGTTTGCACAATCGCATGCTGACGAAAAAGTTGGTTGCGGGGGCCGGATTTGAACCGACGACCTTCGGGTTATGAGCCCGACGAGCTACCGAGCTGCTCCACCCCGCGTCCGAATTGTCACCCTCAAGCCGAGCAGTAGCTTGGTGGCGTTTGTCTGCTTTCGACTGTTTACACAATCGCAAGCTGACGAAAAAGTTGGTTGCGGGGGCCGGATTTGAACCGACGACCTTCGGGTTATGAGCCCGACGAGCTACCGAGCTGCTCCACCCCGCGTCCGAATTGTCACCCTCAAGCCGAGCAGTAGCTTGGTGGCGTTTGTCTGCTTTCGACTGTTTACACAATCGCAAGCTGACGAAAAAGTTGGTTGCGGGGGCCGGATTTGAACCGACGACCTTCGGGTTATGAGCCCGACGAGCTACCGAGCTGCTCCACCCCGCGTCCGAATTGTCACCCTCAAACCGAGCAGTAGCTTGGTGGCGTTTGTCTGCTTTCGACTGTTTACACAATCGCAGGCTGACGAAAAAGTTGGTTGCGGGGGCCGGATTTGAACCGACGACCTTCGGGTTATGAGCCCGACGAGCTACCGAGCTGCTCCACCCCGCGTCCGAATTTTTCTCGAAGTGGCCGAGCAGTAGCCAGTTCGATTTCTCCTTTCCCACCAACCGGTTACACCGGCTTGACTGGTCAGGATCTCAGATGGTTGCGGGGGCCAGATTTGAACTGACGACCTTCGGGTTATGAGCCCGACGAGCTACCGGGCTGCTCCACCCCGCGTCTGAGGTCGCCAATAATAGGCGCCAGCGCACAGATTGCAAGTAAATATCTCAAAAAAAGTTTATTCGTAGATTAATCGGACAAATAGTGCGGTCATTAGCAGCATCATGCTGTTTTTTCAGGCAATCGAGTCCTTGCCAGGCATCCGGCACTACACTCAATAAGGTGAACACTCCTCATTTTGGGTAGGTAGAATATGCGCATCTCCGCCGGTCACTGCCGTCAGTTGGGGGCCACACCCGACAGTAACGGCGTCAACTTTGCGATCTGGGCACGCCTCGCCAGCCGGGTCGAACTGCTGCTCTTCGCAAGCGCAGACGATGCGACCCCCGAGGTGATCCCCCTCTCCCCGCGCCTAAACCGCACCGCCTACTACTGGCATATCCATGTGGAGGGGATCTCGGTCGGGCAGCGTTACGCCTATCGCATTCAGGGCCCGTGGCGCCCATATGGCGGCACCCGCTTCGATGCCGAGAAGGTGTTGCTCGACCCTTACGGCCGCAGCATCGAGCTTGGCGCCAATTACGATCGATGGGCGGCGGCCCGTCCAGGCAGCAATCTGGCTTGTTGCGCCAAGAACAAGGTGGTCGATACTCGCCACTACGACTGGGAAGGAGACAAACTGCCCGCTCACTCCCTCTCCCGCTCGGTGATCTACGAGCTGCATCTGGGGGGCTTTACCAAGTCCCCGAGCTCCGGGGTCGATTCGGCGCTGCGTGGCACCTATCTCGGGCTGATTGAGAAGATCCCCTATCTGCAATCTCTCGGCGTCACCGCCGTCGAGCTGCTGCCGGTGTTCCAGTTCGATCCTCAGGATGCGCCCAAAGGACTCTCCAACTACTGGGGTTACAGCCCCATGTCCTTTTTCGCCCCCCACGCCCAATACGCCTGCGGCGATGATCCGCTGACCGAATTTCGCGACATGGTCAAGGCGCTGCACAAGGCCAATATCGAGGTGATCCTGGACGTGGTTTACAACCACACCGCCGAAGGGGGTGATGATGGCCCCACCTTCTCGTTTCGCGGCATCGACAACGAGGCCTACTACATCCTCGACAACAACCAGAAGGACACCAACTATTCGGGCTGCGGCAACACCTTCAACGGCGCTCATCCGGTGGTGCTTCGGATGATCATGGACAGCCTCCACTTCTGGCGTCAGGAGATGCACGTCGATGGCTTCAGGTTTGATCTTGCAGCCATCCTGTCGCGGGACGAATCGGGTCAGCCCCAAGCCAATGCCCCGACCCTGCGTACCATAGATACCGACCCCAAGATTGCCGATATCAAGTTGATCGCCGAAGCCTGGGATGCGGGGGGACTCTATCAGGTGGGGTCACTGGCCGGCGCCCGCTGGCGTGAGTGGAACGGCCAGTTCAGGGACGACGTACGCCGGTTTCTGCGCGGGGATGACAACAGCGTCACCGCCTTTGTCGAGCGGCTCTGCGGCAGTCCCGACATCTACCACTATCACCACGCAGATCCCGAGAAGAGTATCAATTTCGTCACCTGCCACGACGGCTTTACCCTGTGGGACTGGGCCAGCTACAACAACAAGCATAACGAGGCCAACGGTGAGCAGAACCGCGATGGCTGTGATCACAACTTCAGCTGGAACCACGGCCATGAAGGGGTAACGGAAGATCCCCAGATCAACGCCCTGCGCACGCGCCAGGCCAAGAACATGATGGTGGCAACCCTGTTATCGGTGGGATCCCCGATGCTGTTGATGGGGGATGAACTGCTGCGCACCCAGCACGGCAACAACAACGGTTACTGTCAGGACAACCCGACCTGCTGGATGGATTGGCAACCAACTCCCCGCAGCCAGGAGATGTTCCGCTTTATGAAGGAGCTGATCCAATATCGCAAACACCTGTTCCAACGCCCGGAGCAGGAGAGCATGCCGCTGTCGCTCACCGAGATCCTGCGGCACAGCGAGATCTGTTGGCACGGCGTCAATGCCATGCAGCCAGACCTCAGTCCCCACTCCCATGCTATCGCCATGTCGGCCCTGTCGAGCGAAACCAAGCTGGCACTCTATGTACTGTTCAACGCATACTGGGAGCCCCTCACCTTCAACCTGCCCAGCCCCCCCAAGGGAGTCGGCGGCTACTGGCGGCGGATCCTCGATACCGCCCTCCCCTCGCCGCAAGATATCTGCACCTTCGGCATGCCGCTGGAGGGGCTGACCCGGGAGTATCTCGCCCAGCCACGCAGCAGTTGCCTGTTTATCTGCGGGGCCGATGACTTCTATTGATTCTCGGAGTCAGATATGAAAAAGCCCCGGACCTTGGCTCGGGGCTTTCTCTTTTCAGCGCCAGTGTCAGATCAGCTGGTGCAACACGCTGGTAGCGGCGATCTGGGCGATCAGCAGGCCACACAGGGAGGTGGAGACCACCACTGGCGCGGTATCACGCTGCAAGTAGAGCGGGCTGAACCAGAGCAGCAGAGAGGCCACCAGCAGCGCTGCCTGGGTCACCACCGCCGGGATCAGGGCATCGAGATTGGCCTCCCCCCCTTGCCAGCCCACCAGCACGGCCAGCCAGACAAGGCTGGCCATCGCCCCCACCAGACCGGCCAGCGGCAACAGGGTGTTGAATGCCTTGAGGCGGTGACGGGCCCGCAGCAGCATCAGGTGGGCAAAGGCCGCCCCCAGCATCGCCATCTGCAGCAGACCGCTCACCCAGCCCTGCAGTTGCAGCAGCCCGAAGCCATAGAGAGCGAGCGGCAACGCCGGTAGCCAGAGCAGTGTCGAGGGGACTGAACGCTTCCCCTCCAGCCGTGACTGGGCCAGCGACAAGCCAACCCCGAGCACCAGTGCAGCCCCACCACTCCAGATGAGCCAACTGGCCGCCTTGGCCTCGACCGCCAGCATCAGGGAGAGCGCGGTAATAACCCAGATGGAGAAGAGCTGCTGAGTGATGCGTGAGCGCTGGCCAGGGCAGATATCACCGCGCCACAGCACGATACCGAGGGCGATCAGGGCGCCAATCGCCATCAATCCGGTGAGGGGAAAGAGCCAAAAAGGGAGTTGGACGAACACGACGCCTCCAGAAGTAAAGATTCGAGGTGCGCCACCGGGGCGCCAGAGAGGGGCGAGTATACCCAAACCGGCGGCTATCCCCAATCGCGACAAACAATCGTGGGCAAACAATCCGGGGCAATTTGCCGCCAGCAAGGCCCACCTTGAAGGGCGCCCTGCTGGCAGCCATGTCCATAGTGACGGGATGCGGTGGTGGCGTTAGCCCTGACCGCGGGCCAGCGCCACCACCCGGGCAAACATCTGGCGGATCACCGGTGGAATATGCTCGGCGCCGAGCCGCTCCGCCTCTTCCACCACCGCCAGTGCCATCCCCGGCTTGCTGCGGTGATGAATCGCCTTATTGATGATATGACTGGCACTCCACATGGCTCGTCCGCCCACCCCTGCTTCCCGCCGGAACACGGCTTCAAAACCATTGTGATAGAGGTAATGTTCAATGTCAGAGGCTGGCAACTGAGTCAACCGATCCCGTTCCCGCTCCCCTTTGAGTTGGCCCCGGGCCGAAGCAGCATACTTGAGCCCCGCCTCGTCGCCATCGGTCAACAGGTGCCACTCGATACCAAAATCCCGCGCCACCTTGATCAGCGGTGACTGGCCGCACTGGGCAAACTCGATAATCCGCACCCCTTCGGCCCGCAAACTGTAACCACAGATCTGGGCCAGCTCGGAGAGCAGCCAGATCTCGGTCTCCCCCTCCACCAGCAGCCAGCAACGGGCAAACAGCGACATGGGGCGGTTGATCCGCACGTGGAAGGCGATCTTGCGCAGATCGTCGCTGCTGTAACGCTCGCCCCCCAGCTGGTGACAGAGGATATCCTGCTGACGGCGCACCAGTCGTCGCACCTGATTGAGCGGCAGGGAAGAGAGCAGATCTCCCGAGTTGGTGGTGAGCAGCTTCTGGCCCGGCAGTTGTTCCAGCAGCCCCCACGCCAGCGCCAGCATGGTCGGGTGCAGCCGGCTCTCAGGATCCTCTAGGATCATGATGGGACGGGCCCCCTCCTCCAGCTCGCGATTGCCTCGCGCCTGCAGCAGGGTCGCCGCCATCCCGGCCATCGCCAGTTGCAGGGTGCGGTTATCGGCATGGCGCAGCAGGGTGTGCAGGTTGCCAGGATTGCGCAACGTCATGGGACGATTGATGATGTCACGCTGGCTGCGCGGTTTGTTCTTGATGGGGGCCAGAGCGTTGAAATAGTGATCCATCAGCTGGCGCACTGCTTGCAGCGCCTCCTTCAACTCCGGCTCCCCGATGCGCTGGGGCTCATCGATCAGCTTGTCGGCCAGTTCACTGAGTCTGTGCTCCGAGAGATCTCCCCACTGCAGGGTTTCCACCCCGTTGCGGGCACTGCGAGCGTCCCGCAGCCGGAACACCGGGTTCATGGTGATGAGCATGCAGACCAGCTCGTGGGTATTGGCGATGGGCAAGCTCTTGCCTACCCCGTCGAGAAAATCGTGAATGGTGAGCACAGAGCCATCCGCCTGCAGCTCGGCGCTGGCGCGATAGTGAATGCGGTGGAATTTGTCCTTGTGCAGCACCCAGGAGGGGCAAAGACGGGCCAGCCGACGGGAGTGCTGACACATCTGGGGTCTGTGCTCACTGAAGGTGAGCACCAGTTGCAGATGACGCGAAGGGGCCAGCTCGGGATCTTCCGGTTGGTGAAAATCATCGGCGGTGAACTGATAGGGCTCGGCATTTTGCCCCAGCAGACACCAGAGCGCGCGCAACAGGCTCGACTTGCCCCAGGTATTCTCGCCAATCAGCACTGTGGTGTGATCCAACCCGAGCGAAAGACGATTTATACCGCGAAAACCTTTTACTTCAATACGTTCCAGAAACATCCTGCAATGTCCACGTCACTCAGATTGAGCAATAGTGGCAAAGTTAACTGGAAAATCCTATCGGCAGCCGGGCTTTTTCAACGTGAACTGTGAGGCACTGCAGGTTCGGGAGGGGTGACGACAGCGGTGCGATCTTGCGGGGCATTCCAGTGGCTGAACCAAAGGTGACGGGTACGGATTTGACGTTTGCGATAATTCAATGGGCATTCCTTTCAATGGATAAGTGGTAGAGAGTACACCTCTTTTGCCCAAAGTCTCAGGCTTATCTGTGACGGGAAGATGACAATTGCGCCCGCCACTGCCCCGGCGTCAAACCAAACGCCTCGCGAAAACGATTACCGAAATGGGCCTGCGAAGAGAAGCCACACTGACTGGCGATGCTGGCCAGCGGCTCGGGGCCAGTCAACAGCTGCTTGGCCCGTTTGAGCCGCAGCCCCAGCAGGTAACGGTGGGGCGGGCAGCCGAGACTCTGGCCGAACATGCGGGCAAAGTGATACTCGCTCAGCCCCGCCTGCTGGGCCAGCTCTGCCAGCGTGACCGAATCGGCCAGATGGGCCTGCAGATACTCCTGCACCCGCTTGATCACCACGGGCGCCAGCCCGCCGCGCAGAGGCGGCAGACCGGGAGCCTCCTCGGTGTGGTGGCGATAGGCGTGGAGGATCAACATCCAGGCGCCGTGGGAGAGTGCCAACCGATCGACCCCTTGCTGCCACTGAAGCTGCATCAACTGGCGCTGCACCAGCGAAGCCGCCTGCGGATCGTCGATAAAGGTCTTGTCCACCAGTTGCAGGTGGCGCCCCTCCTTGTCACACACCTCCTCGGCGATACGGGTGAGGTGAGCCGGGGTGAAGTAGAGATGAAAGAAGCGAAACTCTTCGCGCACCAGCCACTCGGATCTGTGGTGATCCGGCATGATGCACACCTTGCCGGTGCCGCCGTGGCCACCCGGCCCATCGAGTCGCTCGGTCTGCTCGCCTCCTTGCAGATAGACGCTCAGGGTGTGGTGGCCCGGCTTGTGATAGCGGGTCTGGTCATAGCAGTTGCGCCAACTGGCGACGCCAAGCCCGGGTTCGAGCCAGCAAGCGTCGTCCAGCCGGGCGCCGGTGCTGACCAGAGCATCAAATACCCCTGCTGTTTTCATTCGCCCCTGCCGCCTGTTCCGGTGTAAGTGTTATGTCGCTGCCACCCATCTTACCGACCGCGCCCGCAGATGACAGCGCAGGGCGATGAAAAACCGCAAGATGGTGCAATCCAGCCATCAGGGCTTGCCCCATAGTGGGTCATCTCTCCCTGACTCACCGGAACAGTGATGAACCTGATGCTCTATCTTGCCACCGTGCTTATCTGGGGCAGCACCTGGATTGCCATCGCCTGGCAACTTGGCCCCATCCCCATCGAGGTGTCGGTGCTCTACCGCTTCCTGCTGGCTGCGGTGGCACTGTTTGCCCTGCTCACCGCCAGCGGCCGCTTTCCGCGCCTGCCGTGGCATGGCCAGCGCTATGCGGCGCTGCTCGGTGCCCTGCTCTTTTCCACCAATTTTCTCTGTTTCTACCACGCCACCCGCTATATCCCGAGCGGCATGTCGGCGGTGATCTTTGCCAGTGCCAGCATCTTCAACGGCCTCAACCTCTGGCTGTTCGAGAACAAGCGCCCCACCCTGCGCTGGCTGCAAGGCTCCTTGCTGGGGCTCTTTGGCACCCTGTTACTGTTCTGGCCGGTGCTGGCGGATGCGCAACTGGGTACAAACGGCTGGAAGGGGCTGCTGCTCGCCTGCGGCGGCACCCTCTGCTTTTCGCTGGGCAATCTGGTCTCGGCACGGGGCCAACGCCATGGCTACCACGTACTGCAACTGGTGCCCTGGGGCATGGTTTACGGCGTGGTGCTGTTGCTGGGCTGGGTCACATTGCTCGGCCAGCAACTGGTGGTGCCGACCGATGGCCACTATCTGGCGGCCATGGTCTACCTCGCCCTGTTTGGCTCGGTGATCGCCTTTACCGCCTATCTGACGCTGGTGGGGCGCATCGGGGCCAGCAAGGCCTCCTACGCGACCGTGCTCTTTCCGCTGGTGGCGCTTACCCTCTCCACCTTTTACGAAGGTTTTGTCTGGCAGCCGGTATCGGTGGCCGGAGTGGTGATCAGCCTCATCGGCAATCTGGTGATCTTCGCGCCGCCCTTAAGTGAATGGCGCATTCGACCGGCCAAGGAAGCAAACGCCCCTTGCTCCTGAACCAGTCAGCCCCTAAGGTAGCGCTGATCAATCTGTGACGATCCTGATGGCGATAAACAAGGGGGCGAGATGTTACTGGAAGGGCTGGAGACGCTGAGCCTGCTGGCAAGTGAAGGAACCATGGCCAAGGTGGCCAGTCGCCTCTATATCAGCCAATCGGCGGTAAGCAAGCGGATTGCCCAGCTGGAGCAGCGCCTTGGCAAGAAGCTGATCGAGCCGGAGGGGCGCCAGATCCGCCTCACCCCGCAGGCCAAGGAGCTGCTGGAACGAGTGGCCCCGAGCTTGGCCGAAATGAAGGGAGTGCTGGCCGATAGTCAGGATCTGGCGGATCAGAGCCCCCTCCCCATCGCCAGCTCCGAAACCCTGCTGGCGGGCTACCTCGCCCACTTTATGCGCGACTATCTGGAGCGCGATCCCCACCTTGCCCTCTCTACCCACCACACGCCGGTCATTCTGGCGCGGGTGCGCAGCGGCGATGCCCTGCTCGGCATCTGCGCCGGTCGGCTCCCGCCCGGCCATGGCCTCGGCGCCGATCTGCTGCTTGAGGAGCCCTTCTATCTGGTGGGCGAGGCGCAGCAGAGCCTGCCGCCAGCCAGCGCAGAAAGCAGGCACAAGATCCTCACCATGGATCTGGAGAACCCCTCCAACCGCTACCTGCGCGAACCGCTGGCAGATATGGGATTGGAGCCCACCATGGAGCTCGACTCCTATCTGGCGCTCATCGAACTGGCCAAGGCAGGCATTGGCCCTGTGCTGCTCCCCGCTGGCCTACTGGGGCTGGTGGGAGAACAGGGGGAGATGGCGCGCCCACTGCCCGGGCTAGGCCGCCCCCTGCATCTGGTCTACCGACCAAACAGCCTAAAGCGAGAGCGGATCGCCAGGCTGGTGAGCGCCTTGCACCAACACTTTCACCACTGCAGCGACACGCCGCGCTAGCCGTGTAAACCCGCCAGATGTGACAACGGGGCCCAAGGGCCCCGTTAACAATTGCGATGCGGCAAGCAAGGCGCACATCAGATCCAGGCAAACAGCTCCGGATACTGGCTCCAGACCAGCTTGGCAGACATCAGCAAGGAGACGGTCACCAGCAGCGGCTTGATCAGCTTCACCCCTTTTTTCAACACCATCTTGGAGCCGAAGCGGGCGCCGATAAACTGCCCCAGCGCCATGCAGAAGCCGACACTCCACACCACCTTGCCACCGAGCGCAAAGAACAGCAGGGAGGCGATATTCGAGGTGAAGTTGAGCAGCTTGGTATGGGCGGTGGCGCGCGCCATGCCAAAGCCCGCCAGCGCCACGAAACCGATGGCAAAGAATGAACCGGTCCCCGGCCCGAAAAACCCGTCATAAAAGCCGACCCCGCCCCCCACCAGCAACGCAAACAGCATGGGAGTCAGACGGCGGGAACTCTCGGCATCGCTTACCCGCGGCGAGAAGTAGAAGTAGCAGGCAAAGGCCATCAGCAGGAAAGGGAGCAGTCGCTCGAGAATGGCGGCGTCTATGGTCTGTACCGCCAGCGTGCCGATGGCCGCACCGATAAAGGTGCAGATCACCGCAGGCCAGATCATGGCCCACTCCAGCAGCCCCTTGCGGGCATAGAACCAGGTGGCAGAGAAGGAGCCAAAACTGCTCTGCAGCTTGTTGGTGCCAAGCACCAGCGCGGGGGGCATGCCAGTCGCCAGTAGAGCAGGCACCGTCAGCAGACCACCGCCACCGGCGATGGCATCGATAAAGCCGGCGACAAGCGCCACACCGAACAGGGCAAACAGGGTAACCAGTTCCAATTCCATCCATAGACCTCTCGAGAGTGGGTTGCCCGAAGGATCGAGCAACCGGAGCTAACCAAAGCGACGTTGTGCGGGGGGCTGCACAGGCTGTTCGCTATCCTAGCGGGCCACTGACCATGAATCTAACGAAACAGTGGCAGACAATTGATTCCTGATTTTCATTAATTAGAACGGGCACGCCCCTGGCCCAACCCTCAAAGTGTCCGTTAGCAAGCCGGTGAAGCGACGTTCGCTTCCTTGATGGCCGACAGCGCTTCACAGAGATGATCCTCATCGGCACCGGGGAAACGGCTGACCCGACCGGCCATGTAGCGGCTGCTGAACAAGTTGAACCAGTGCTGCAGGGCCTGCCCCGCCTTGAGCTCTCCCGCCACTTCCAGCACACAGGCCGCCACTTCGGCGGTGCAGAGGTGCTCGTCGCAGTTGGCGACCCGCATGCCGTAGGTGGAGAGCGCATCGGGTTTGATGGCGAGCACCGGAAAACCGTCGAGATAGGGGCTCTTGTTGAACATCTTGCGCGCCTCCGGCCAGGTGCCGTCGAGCAGGATAAAGAGCGGCTTTTTGCCGGGTGCCAGCGTCACCTCGCCGGTCAGGCGGGCAGGCTCCTTCTCGCAAGCGGGAAAGACTACATAGGGCTGCCAGACAGGATCGGCCAGCAGTGCCAGCAGCTCGGAATGGGGCTGGGTACGTGACCAGAGAAACGCCCAGGTAGTGTCCGGCAACACATCGGCAATGAGGCGACCGGTGTTGGAGGGTTTCATCGGCTCACTGTCATACATCAGCAGGCAGAAACCTGCCTCTGCTTTGAGTTCGGGGCGCCACTCGCAGGCACACCAATCCTCGCGCAGCTGACAGGCCGGACAGCGGGCCAGAGTGCCGCCACGGGCAAGAAACGGTCGGGTAGAGATACTCTTGCGCCAGGCCCGCAGGCGGTTGACGGCGTGATCAGGAACAGGCTTCATCTAGGTTCACAACTGGAGTCAAAACAGGAACGGCAGCGGTGCCAACATGTCACGGCGCCACAGGGCGCGATAACAGGGGGACTGCCGGAAAAGCGCAAGATTGTACCGAGTTACGCGCTGGCGGAACAGCAATCCCTGCCCTTTTCGCCAGACACTGCGCCAACTCCTCTTGTCTTACGACTCCTGACAGCTGCGCAGCAGCTCCAGCAACAGGCTGCCATCGCGCAGCGCCTTGTGCACCTGCACCGAGGTGGGCTTGGTGGGATCTTCGTAGAAGTGGGTGGATTCAATCTGCAGCCGAACCAGATATTCGGCGGGCAACTGGCTCGCCAGCGACTGGTGCAGCATGGGGAACAGCAGCCGATCGGCACGGGTGATCTCGCCCCCCAGCAGCAGCTTGCCCGGATTAAGCAGGCAGATGAGGTTGGATAGCACCTTGGAGAGGCGGCCCGCCGCCTGATGGAGAATATCCTGACAGAGGCTGTTGCCCGCCAGCGCCAGCTCGCACAGCTCGCGGATGGTAACGCTCTCGGGCAAGTCGTGCTCCTGCATCCGCTCGCGCAGATCCCGGTATTGCGCCTCCAGCGCCTGATTGGTCACCAGGGTACAGGCGCAGCCAAAGCCGCCGCAGTAGCAGCGCTGGCCATAGGGCTCGAGCTGCAGGTGGCTGAGATCCCCGAGCAGCGCATTCTCGCTCTCGATGAGCTGGCCATTGACCACCATGCCAACCCCGATGTCGTTGTGGACAAACACCAGCACCGCATCGGCGCAATTTTTGGCGGCCCCCCACTCCCGCTCTGCCTGGATCCAGGTGCGCACATCACCACTCACCAGCACAGGTACCGAGAACACCTCCTGCAAGGTCGGCCCAAGCGGCCAGTTGCGCAGATCATAGAAGGGGAAATGTTTGACCATACCGGAGTGACGCTCTACCTGTCCGGGTAGACAGAGAGCGATACAGGCCAGATTGAGGGACTTTCTCGGCAAGAACCCCTGGATCGCATGTACTAAGCTGCCCAGCAGGTCGTTACGCTCAAGCTCGGTAAAGAGGTGGCGATGGCGGGCTAGGGAGCGGCCTGAAAAGTCGAACAGCGCCATATCCACGTAACCACGACCAAGACGCATGGAGAGAAACTGGAAGCGGCGCTCGTTGATGCGCAGCAGGGTCTGACGACGACCGCGCCCCACCGAACTTTCGCCACAGGTCACCACCAGACCACCATCGAGCAGTTCACGAGTGATCTTGGTGATGCTGGCAGGCGAGAGGCCGGTCAGGCGGGAGAGATCGGTGCGCGACAGCTCCTTGTGCTCCTCCAGACTGGCATAGACCAGGCCATAGTTGAGCTGACGGATCAAATCGATACTGCCTTTCACGATCTCATTCATAGGGTATGGATTAAGGGCTGAAACTGGGGCCACCGATTTTCACACATTATTGCTCGATCCCCAAATAAAGCGCGGTCTGAACCGGGGTTCAGACCGCATTGTTGAGTGAATATCACCGAGATGGTCGGGCTCAATAACGGAACTGGGAGACCAGTTTGCGCAATTTGTCACCGGTATTGGCCAGATCGCGGGTGGTGCTGTTGGACTCCATGGCTGCGTCGGTCAGCTCGCTGACGATCTGCTGGATCGCTACCAGGTTCTTGTTGATCTCCTCCGACACCGCATGCTGCTCTTCGGCGGCGGTAGCGATCTGGATATTCATATCGTTGATGGTACTGACCGCCATCACCATGCTGTCGAGGGAGCTGGCAATATGGCTTGCCTCCTGCACCGTCTCCTGACTGCGATCCTCGCTCGCCTGCATCACATCCACCGCCTGCTTCACCCCCCCTTGCAAGCGCTGGAGCATCTCATTGATCTCTTTGGTGCTCTGTTGGGTACGACCGGCCAGCGAACGCACTTCATCCGCCACCACCGCAAAGCCGCGACCCTGCTCACCGGCACGGGCCGCCTCGATAGCGGCATTCAGCGCCAACAGGTTGGTCTGCTCGGCAATGCCGCGAATGACCTCCACCACCGAGCCAATCTTGGCGGTCTCTTGGGCCAACTGTGCGATGACGCCAGCAGCAGTATGCACCTCCCCCACCAGTCGGTTGATGCTGTTGATAGCCGTACTGACCACACCACGAGCTGCGTCGGACTCACGGGCGGCATCACTGGTTGCTGTCGCGGCATTGGAAGCACTGGCCGCCACCTCCTGGGCAGTGGAGCTCATCTCGGTCACCGCAGTCACCACCTGATCGGTTTCCCGGCTATGGCCATGCATCTGCTGGTCATAGTGCTCGCTCAGATGGTGCAGCTTGTCAACAGCGGTGAAGAGATGGTTACTGGTCTCGCCAACCTGACTCACCACCGACTGGATCCGCTCGACAAAGCGGTTGAAGGCGCTGGCCAGCTGGCCAATTTCATCGTCGCTCTGCACCTTGAGGCGCTGGGTGAGATCCCCGTCACCATTGGCAATATCGTTCAATGCCAGCACGGCATCAGCCAGCGGCTTGGTAACCCGATTCCCCACGATCACGGTCGCCGCCAGGGTGACACCCAGGATCAGCAAGATCACCAGCACACTGCTCTGCAGCGACTCGTGCATATTGCTTTCGCGCTCGGCGCGCAGGGCCGCCAGCTCGTTGTCGATGTCATCGATATAGAAACCGGTACCGATAACCCACTGGTATTTGTCGAGCGCAATGTTGTAGGCGAGCTTGGGAGCATCACGACCAATGGAAGGTTTGGCCGTCCAGTACTCGGCAAAGCCATCCCCCTGACGGGCCACCTTGATAATGTCCTGGATCAGCAACTTGCCCTTGGCATCCTTGTCGTTCCAGCGATTTTTTCCCTCCAGCTCGGCACGGGTAGGCAGCAATATAGTGTTGCCCTCGAAGTCATAGACAAAGAAATAGCCATCGCTGCCGTAACGCAACGGCCTGAGCAGCTCTTTGACCTTCTGACGATTTTCCGGAGAATCCGGCTGTACATAAACGGCATCGACGGCGGTTTTGGCCATCATGATGTAACTGCTGAGCAGCGCTTTACGCTCCTTGATGGCATTCTCCCTCGCCACCACCAGCTCAGACTCCAGGTCGCTCTTGGAGACCATATAGTTACTGAGATTGACCACCAGGGCCATCAGCAGCACGGGTACTGCACCCAATAACAGGATTTTCTGTTTTAGCGTCATCTTTCACATCCTTGCAGCTGTTTTTATTGGAATTCCTTGCTTACCCATCAGTATAGGTGCTGGCAGGGCGAGCCCAGCTTTCGTTACAATTCCCTTAAACAAATCGGCCAGAACGTGAAAATCATGAATCTTTGTCCTTGCGGCTCAACCCTTTCTCTCGAATTGTGCTGTGGCTCACGTCACAGTGGCGCAGTGGCTGACACCCCGGAGCAGCTGATGCGCTCTCGCTACAGCGCTTTTGTGCTCGGTCTGGGGGAGTATCTGGTCCATAGCTGGCACCCGGCCCACCTTGGCGGCCTCACCGCTGAAGAGCTTTCACGCATCGACACCCGCTGGGATGGTCTCGAGATCATCGCCAGCCAGGGCGGCCCGGAGGATGAAACCGGGATGGTGGAGTTCAAAGCCTGGTTTCTGGAGGGGGATGAGCGTCACTGCCTCCATGAGCGCTCCCGCTTCGTGCGTTATCAGGGGCGCTGGGTCTACACCGAAGGGGAGATCGATCCCCTTCCGCCCAAAACCGGCCGCAACGATCCCTGCCCCTGTGGCAGCGGCAAAAAGCACAAAAAGTGCTGCGGCTGACCCATAACACACCCACCAGACTCGTCAAACAGTGACAAGGGGCATCCGATGCCCCTTTTTTGTGCCTGTTATTCGCCAGCTGCCCATAAACCGATGCGATAACAAGCGTGACAAATGTCACACAATGCTCATTAACGCGCGGGAAAATGAGCGTTTACGAACGCAAATTTGGCCCATATCAAACATTTCCACTCAGAAGTAGGCCACACTGGCCTCATCTGGAAGAGATGAGACGGGCAACAATGAAAAGAATAACTACACAAGTCGTCATCATAGGCGGCGGTGCCACAGGGGCCGGCATCATGCGCGATTGCGCACTGCGTGGCATCGACTGCATCCTGCTCGAGCGCGATGATATCGCCGCCGGCACCACCGGCCGCAACCACGGCCTGCTCCACTCCGGTGCCCGCTACGCGGTGACGGATCAGGAGTCAGCTCGCGAATGCATCCAGGAAAACCGCATCCTCAAGCGGATTGCCAGCCACTGTGTCGAAGACACCGGCGGCCTCTTCCTCACCCTGCCGGAAGATGACATCAATTTCCAAACCACCTTTATGGATGCCTGCGCCCTGGCCGGGATCGAAACCCGTCAGCTCGATCCCCGCGAAGCCTTGTGTATGGAGCCCAACGCCAACCCGGCAATGATCGGCGCCATCCACGTCCCGGATGGCACGGTCGATCCATTCCGCCTCGCCGCGGCCAACGTGCTGGACGCCAAAGAGCACGGCGCGCGCATCTTTACCCACTGCAAGGTGCTGGGGCTGTTGCGCACGCAAGATCGGGTGCACGGGGTCAAGGCGATCAATACCCGCACCGGCGAAGCGTTCGAGGTGGAGTGTCAGGAGGTGATCAACGCCGCCGGCATCTGGGGCCAGCAAATTTGCGAATACGCCGATCTCGGCATCCGCATGTTCCCGGCCAAGGGCTCCCTGCTCATCATGGATTACCGCATCAACCAGCTAGTGCTCAACCGCGCCCGCAAACCGGCGGATGCGGACATTCTGGTACCCGGCGATACCATCTCCCTTATCGGCACCACCTCCAGCCGCATCGATTACAACAAGATTGACCAGCTCACCGTCGAGCCCGAAGAGGTGGAGGTGCTGCTGCGCGAGGGGATCAAGCTTGCCCCCATCATGGCGCGCACCCGTCTGCTGCGCGCCTACGCAGGCGTTCGCCCGCTGGTGGCGGTGGACGGTGACGACACCGGCCGCAACATCAGCCGCGGTATCGTGCTGCTCGATCACGCCGAGCGCGATGGCCTCAAGGGCTTCAACACCATCACCGGCGGCAAGCTGATGACCTACCGCCTGATGGCCGAATGGGCCACCGATCTGCTGGCCAAGAAGCTCGGCAACAGCAAGCCATGCCGCACTGCCGAGCTCAATCTGCCCGGCTCGCGGGATCCGGAGAAGGTCTCCGCTCCGGGGCTCTCGGTGCCTGCCGAAGGGTCGGCCCAATACCGCCACGGCGAGCGGGTCATCGCCTTCTTCCGTGACAATCCGAAAGCCAACGCCCTTATCTGCGAGTGCGAAATGGTCACTGCAGGCGAAATCGAATACGCCCTGCGCGAGCTGGATGTGGACAACCTCATCGATCTGCGCCGCCGCACCCGCCTCGGCATGGGCCCCTGCCAAGGCGAGCTGTGCGCCTATCGCGCCGCTGGCCTGATGCAGGAGTATGGCAAGGCTGACGGTCGTCAGGCCTGCGTCATGCTGCGCCAGTTCCTGGAAGAGCGTTACAAGGGCACCCGCCCGGTGCTGTGGGGCGATGCCTTGCGCGAGGCCGAGTTTACCTACTGGATCTACGAAGGGCTGTTTGGCCTAGGGGAATGGACGACGCCACAGCTGGTTGCCGATACCCCATGCGGCCCAACCAGCGAGACCACTCACAAGGAGAGCCGTCATGAAGTTTGACAATATCGTTATCGGCGGTGGCATGGCGGGACTCTCGGCTGCCCTGCGGCTGGTGGAGGCGGGCCAGAAGACCCTGCTGATGGCCTCCGGCCAGAGTGCCCTGCACTTCTCCTCCGGCTCGGTCGATCTGCTCGAAAGCGAGGGGGATCCCCGCGCTGCGCTGCCTGCCTTTATGGCAGCCCATCCGGATCACCCCTACAGCAAGGTGGGGATGCAAAATATCGAAGCGAGTCTGGCCGATCTGCAGCGCCACTGCGCCGAGCAGGGATTGCCGCTGGTTCGCCACGACACCAATCACCAGCGCCTGACTCCCATCGGTACCCTCAAGCGCACCTGGCTCTCCCCCGATACCTGTGCCTGCGTCACAGATGCGCCGATCCCGGACGTGCTGCTGCTGGCCACCCTCGAGGGCTTTCGCGACTTTCATCCGGCACTGGCGGCCGCCAATCTGGCGACCCATCCGCGCTTTGCCCACTGCCGCATTCTGACCGGCGAAATCCGCCTGCCCCAGCTGGCCGAATTCAGCCGCAATCCCCACGAGTTTCGCTCTGCCGACATCGCGCGTCTGTGTGACAAGCACCATCTGGTGGCCGATCTGGCCAGCGAGATCAGTCGCATGGTGCAGGAGAGCGGCGTACCCGGCTGCCGCCATATCGTGCTGCCCGCCTGCCTGTCTCTGGGGCTGGTAGGCCCGCGTCTGGCGGAGCTGGAGCAGCGTACCGGCTGCACCATCAAGGAGGTTGCCACCATGCCGCCATCACTGATCGGGATGCGGATGCAGGAGGCGCTCAAGCGCCGCTTTATGGCCCTTGGCGGCACCTTCCTCACCAGCGAGCGGGTGCTGGGCGCTCGTTACAACGGTGACCGGGTGGTCGGCGTACATACCCAGAATGGCGATGATCAGCTGTTCGAGGCAGACAACTTTGTGCTTGCCTCCGGCAGCTTCTTCAGCCGCGGGCTGGAGTCCCGTCTGCGTGGCATTCGCGAACCCATCTTCGATGCCGATGTGTTGAGTCTGGAGGAGCGCGATGCCTGGGCCGGTCGCCGCCTGTTCGATCACCACCCCTTCATGGGCTTCGGGGTCAAGACCGACGACAAGCTCAGAGTGCTGCGTGGCGGCAAGCCGCTCACCAACCTCTATGGCGCGGGCAGTGTCTTGGCCCATTACGACCCAATTCGTGAAGGTTCCGGCTCCGGCGTTGCCGTTGCCACCGGCTGGCAGGCTGCCGGCCATATTCTGGGCGCGGCCCAATGATTACTACGTCCCATATCCCGTGCCTTCACACCCTACGGGAGGAGAACTGACATGCTACTGGATCACGCCAACCAAACTTTCGATCAGTGCATCAAATGCACCGTCTGTACCGCCTACTGTCCGGTGGCCAAGGCCAACCCCGCCTACCCCGGCCCGAAACAGGCGGGTCCGGATGGGGAGCGGCTGCGGATCAAGAGCCCCGAGCTGTTCGATAGCGCCCTCAAGCACTGCACCAACTGCAAACGCTGCGAAGTAGCCTGCCCGAGCGGAGTGCGCATCGGCGACATCATCGCCAAGGCCAAGCACCAATACAGCGGCTTCAAACCGGGGATCCGCGAGTTCGTGCTCTCCCACACCGATCTGATGGGCAGCATGTCTACCCTGATGGCCCCGGTGGTCAACTTCACCACCGGCCTCAAGCCGATGAAGTTGGTGCTGGACAAGGCGCTGGGGGTCTCATCCCACCGCGATCTGCCCAAATACTCCCAGGGCACCTTCCGCGGCTGGTACAAGAAGCAAAAAGAATCTCAGGCCCGCTTTGGGCGGCAGATCGCCTACTTCCACGGCTGCTACGTCAACTACAACCATCCTCAGCTTGGCAAGGAGCTGGTACAGGTGCTCAACGCCATGAACATCGGTGTGCAGTTGCTGGAGCGGGAGAAGTGCTGCGGCGTACCACTGATTGCCAACGGCTTCATGGACAAGGCCAAGCAGCAGGCGGCCTTCAACATCAAGCAGATGGAGAACTCCCTGCAGGGCAACGAGATGCCGCTGCTGGCCACCTCCTCCACCTGCGGCTTTACCCTGCGCGATGAATATCCCCACCTGCTGGAGCAGGACAACCACAAGGTGCGGGATCGCATCTCGCTGGTGACCCGCTTCCTGTGGAACGAGTTCTACAAGGGCAACAAACCGGCGATGAAGCCGCTCAATCTGCACATCGCCTACCACACCCCCTGCCACATGGAAAAAATGGGGGGCGTCATCTACACCCTCGAATTGCTGCGCGCCATTCCCGGGGTCAAGGTGACGGTACTGGAGTCCCAGTGCTGCGGTATCGCCGGCACCTACGGCTTCAAGTCGGAGAACTACCAGACCAGCCAGACCATCGGCGAGGGGCTGTTTGATCAGATCAACCGCCTCTCCCCCGATCTGGTGATCACCGATTGCGAGACCTGCAAATGGCAGATCGAGATGAGCACCAGCTTCCGCTGCGAGCATCCCATTCATCTGCTGGCCCAGGCTCTGGCATAAGATGAGCGTGACCATATCCGCTGGTGTAAACCCCGAAGCCGGGGTATTCGTTGGTTCACCACCATGCCTTTGGGGCTGCAACCCAAACAGTATCTGATCACGATAAGACCTGAGAGGAGCCGGCATTGCCGGCTTCTCTCATTGATGTTGCCGACCATCTCGCCCATCGGCGGAACGCCCGGCCCGTACAGACTGTAACCGACAGCCCTCTCAAAAAAGAATATTTATTCATTTATTATTTTTATACCCATAAATAGATAATTGATATGACAGATAACCCTGCATGCCTTGCCAAATAACACAGGCATACCTCAGGTGTCGCTCCGTCCCGCCACAGAGACTCATTACACTTCCAATATTCTGACTTTCTTAATAATTTAACCGGGATCTCATTTCTGTCTGTTGGTGCTCTCGGTAATTGATCTAGCGCAAGCCCCCCTCTGATAAATCATCATTCTTTTTACCCATTTGGTAATATCCAACTCGAGCAATCGCATAAAAACATGGGTTTTATTCACTAATAACAATGAAGCGGCCTGCCTGCTCCTGCTTGGCGGGGGCGAACCAATGCCCACATCCAGGATGGAACTGTCAGGTCTGGCAATGAGATCGATTAGGGAGTGATGATCGTGAGTTCACGCAACAGACAGATCAAGCTGGGCCTCGCCGCCCTGCTGCTGACTACCAGCCTTGGCACCAGCGGCTGGGCACAGGCAGCCGATGACACGCAACCCAAAGGCAAGATCGAGGCGCGCAGCGAGCTGTTCGCCAAGGATCACGCCGATCAGTTCACCAGCTGGAAAGGTACCAGCGAGAGCAAGGAGCGAACCGACGCCCTGGCGGAAGATCCGCAGATGGTGGTGCTCTGGGCCGGCTACCCCTTTTCCAAGGATTACAACAAGCCGCGCGGTCACTTCTATGCGCTGACCGATGTGCGCGAAACCCTGCGAACCGGCGCCCCGAAGACCGCCGAAGATGGCCCCCTACCCATGGCCTGCTGGAGCTGCAAAGGCCCGGATGTGGCCCGCGTCATCGACGAGAAGGGTGAAGATGGCTACTTCAAAGGGATGTGGGCCAAGGGTGGGCCGGAAGTAGTCAACACCATCGGCTGCGCCGACTGCCACGACACCGCCTCGAAGGAGTTCAAGGAGGGTAAACCGGCCCTGCACCTCTCCCGTCCCTATGCCGATCGGGCCATGACCGCCATCGGCAAGCCGTTCAAGGAGCAGGGGCGCTTCGATCAGCAGTCCCAGGTGTGCGGCCAGTGCCACGTGGAGTATTACTTCAGCGGCCCCACCAAGGCGGTCAAATTCCCCTGGGACAAGGGCACCACTGTGGAGCAGATGGAGGCCTATTACGATGAAATCGGCTTTGCAGACTGGACTCATGCCCTCTCCAAAACCCCTATGCTCAAAGCCCAGCACCCCGAGTACGAAACTTGGCGTGCCGGCATTCACGGCCAGAACAACGTCGCCTGCGTCGATTGCCACATGCCCAAGGTGCAGAACGAGCAGGGCAAGGTCTACACGGATCACAAGGTGGGCAACCCCTTCGATCGCTTCGAGCAGACCTGCCGCAACTGCCACACCCAGAGCAAGAAGATACTGCAAGGGATTGTCAAACAGCGCAAAGAGGCGGTGATCGAGACCAAGCTGAAGGTCGAGAAGCAGCTGGTACACGCCCACTTTGAAGCCAAGGCGGCCTGGGATGCCGGCGCCACCGAGGCAGAGATGAAGGATATTCTGCAGGACATCCGTCACGCCCAGTGGCGCTGGGACTACGCCATCGCATCCCACGGGGTGCAGATGCACGCCCCCGAAGTGGCCCTCAAGGTACTTGGCAGCGCGCTGGATAAAGCCGCTGACGCCCGCACCAAGCTGGCGCGCCTGTTGGCCAGCAAGGGGATCAGCCACGAAATCGCCATCCCCGACATCTCCAGCAAGGAGAAAGCGCAAGCGGCCCTTGGCATGGATATGAAGCAGTTCAACAGCGACAAGGCCCAATTCCTCAAGACCACGGTCCCCGCCTGGGATGCCGAGGCCAAAGCGGCCGGACGGCTGGCACAGTAACGGCGCCTGCGGGCCCGGCCAGACCAGGCCCGCAGCGGATGGAGGCTTCCTATGGGTGATTTAACGATGGATTTTTTACGACTGATGCTGATGGCAGCCATGCTGTTCACCAGCCTGCAGGGTCAGGCGGCCGATCCGGTTGCAGCCCTTGTTCCAGCTACACATGAGGTGGAATTTTTACGCAATCCCGACAAGGCCTGTACCGACTGTCACAAGGAGCAGAGCGAGGGGATGCACGGCAAGCATGGTCAGGCGACCAATCCCAACAACCTGGCGCCTGTCACCTGCACCAACTGCCACGGCCAGCCCTCCCCCCAGCACCGGGAAGGGGTCAAGGATGTGATGCGCTTTAGCGACAGCTTCAATAACAAGCAGAGCACCCAGAGCTACCCCATCGCTGAGCAGAACGGAGTCTGCATGAGCTGCCACGAGCCCAAACCACTGCGCGAGGCGCTCTGGGCCCACGACGTGCACGCCACCAAGCTCACCTGCACCAGCTGCCACCAGCTGCATCCGGTCAAGGAGCCCATGGTGGCGATCCCGGAAAAATCCCGCATCAAGCTCTGCGTCGACTGCCACAGCAAGCAACATGAGGCCAGCAAGGCCCGGCAGGAGCAGTCCAAACCGGCTACCGGCAAGGAGGCATCATGAGCTGCTCTCGCCGTGACTTTATGGCGGGCATGGGCGCGGGGGCCCTTATCATGATGACGGGGCCGACTCGTTCCCTTGCTACCCCCCTCGCCCACAGCCAGACCATCGACGGGATCCGCTATGGCATGATCCACGACGAGACGGCCTGCATCGGCTGCACCGCCTGCATGGACGCCTGCCGGGAGGTCAACAAGGTGCCGGAAGGGGTCTTGCGCCTCGAGATCATCCGCTCCGGCCCCATCGGCACCTTCCCCGATGCCGAGTACCACTTCTTTCGCAAGTCCTGCCAGCACTGTGACAACGCCCCCTGCGTGCACGTCTGCCCGACCGGCGCCTCCCATATTCGCAAGGAGGATGGCATCGTCGATGTCGACGCGGATCTCTGCGTCGGCTGCATGTATTGCCTCGCCGCCTGCCCCTATCAGGTGCGCTTTATCAACCCGGTCACCCGAGTGGCGGACAAATGCGACTTTTGCCGCAAGACCAACCTGGCGGCGGGCAAGGAGCCGGCGTGCGTGGAATCCTGCCCCACCAAGGCGCTGGTGTTCGGCAATCTGGATGATCCGGACAGCCCCATCGCCCAACTGCTGGTGAAGGAGACCACCTATCGCTACAAGCAGGCGCTCGGCACCTCGCCCAAGATGTACCGCGTGCCCAAAGGGGAGATAAAGTCATGACGATGCAAGAGGCGTTTCACTTCCCTTCACTGGTGTGGGACTGGCCCATCGCCATCTATCTCTTTCTGCTCGGCATCTCCGCCGGGGCCACCACCCTTTCGGTGCTGCTGCGCCGCAAGGGGGCCGGCAGCGAGAGCGGCATCATCAAGGCGACCGCCATTCTGGCGCCAGCGAGCGTGATATTGGGGCTGCTGATCCTTATCTTCCATCTGGCCCGCCCCTGGACCTTCTGGAAGCTGATGTTCCACTACCAGTTCGACTCCGTGATGTCCATGGGGGTCATGCTGTTTCAGCTCTATATGGCGGTGCTGTTCGTCTGGCTGGCGGTGGTGTTTCGCGCCGAGATTGAGACCTTGCGTCGTCACCTGCTGCAAGAGAAGTTCGCTTTTGTGGATGGGCTGATTGGCTGGCTTGCCCGCATCGAGCGGCTGCTGGCCCCGCTGTTGTTGCTGCTCGCCGTGCTGCTGGGGGCCTACACCGGCTTTCTGCTCTCGGCGCTCAAGACTTATCCGCTTTTGAACAACCCTGTGTTGCCGGTGTTGTTTCTGGTCTCGGGCATCAGCTCCGGCATCGCCTCCACCATCTTGCTGGCGGTGACAATCTTCAAGGAGAACCATCACAGCCAGGGGGTGAGCTTTGTGCATCGTTTCGAGCGGCCGGTGCTGGCGGTGGAGGTGCTGCTGCTGGTCTGCTTCTTTACCGGCCTCTACTTCGGTGGCGGCCAGAAAGAGGCTGCCATGTGGGCGGCCATCGGCAGCGGTTTCTGGGCTCAGGTGTTCTGGCTCGGGGTGGTGGGCATCGGCATGCTGCTGCCCCAGCTGCTGGCTCTGCTGACCCCGGCGCCCCTTCGGGTGCGAAACGGCCATCTGGTGCTGGTCTGCAGCCTGACCCTGGTGGGGATCCTGCTGCTCCGCTACTTCGTGCTCTATGCCGGTCAAATGACAGTCGTATAACGGTATGATCACCAGCGCCAGCCACCCTCGGGTGACTGGCGCTAGTTTGTTGCTGGCCCAATGAATTTCTGGTGATGCCACACCCGTTGCTTGGCAATATTCCCCGCCAAAGCGAGACGACGCTACGTGTGTGCCATGACATGAATGACATCAAAGATTGACTGGAGGTTGTGTGCTGGCGGAGCTCGGCTATCTCTCACTGTTGCTGGCGGCGGCACTCTCCTTGCTGCAGGGCTCCCTGCCCTGGCTGGGATTGCGGCTCGCCTCCCCGACTCTGCTGCGCTGCGCAACGCAGCTGGCGCTGATCAATGCCATCCTGCTGTTGGCCGCCCTGCTGCTGCTCGCCAGCTGCTTTGGCCAGGATGATTTCACCGTCAGCTATGTGGCCCAGCACGCCAACAGCGCCCTGCCGCTGGGCTTCAAACTGGCTGCGGTCTGGGGCGGCCACGAGGGCTCCATGCTGTTCTTCGTCTTTGCGCTGGCTCTGTGGGGCGCCCTGGTGGCTCTTTGCTCCAAGCGGGTCGATCCGCTGATTACAACCCGGGTATTGGCCATCATGGGGCTGATCGTCGGGCTGTTCGGCCTCTATACCCTGATCTTCTCCAGCCCGTTTGACCGCCAGTTTCCGGGGCCGCAGGAGGGGCGCGATCTCAACCCCATGCTGCAGGATATCGGCCTTATCATCCATCCGCCCCTGCTCTATCTCGGCTACGTCGGCTTTGCGGTCAACTTCGCCTTCGCCATGGCGGCGCTGCACTCGGGCCGGCTCGATGGCGCAGTAGCCCACTGGAGTCGCCCCTGGGCGCTCGGCTCCTGGGTCTTTCTCACCGCCGGTATCGTGCTGGGCTCCTGGTGGGCCTATTACGAGCTCGGCTGGGGCGGCTGGTGGTTCTGGGATCCGGTAGAAAATGCCTCCCTCTTACCCTGGCTGCTCGGCACTGCCCTGCTGCACGCCCTGATTGTCTGCGAGAAGCGCGGCGCTTACGGCCACGCCGTGCTGCTGCTCTCCATCTTTACCTTTGCCTTGAGCCTGCTCGGCACCTTTGTGGTGCGCTCCGGGGTGCTCACCTCGGTGCACGCCTTTGCGGTGGACCCCAGCCGCGGCCTCACCCTCTTGTTGCTGCTCGGGCTGCTGTTAACCTGCGCACTCACCCTGTTTGCCCTGCGGGCGGACATTCGCGCCCCCTATGCCCGCTTTGGCTTGCTGTCAAAGGAGGGGCAGCTCGGTGCCGCCATCCTGCTGCTCTGCGTGGCCTGCGCCAGCGTGCTGCTCGGCACCTTCTACCCCATGGTGTTCCAGTCGCTTCATCTGGGTTCGCTCTCGGTGGGTGCCCCCTATTTCAATACCATCTTCGTGCCGCTGGCCCTCTGCCTGATGGCGCTGATGACCCAACTGCCGCGCCTGCGCTGGCAGGCGCTTGCGCCACATTCCCGACTCAACGCTCTGTTACCGCCGCTGTTTGGCCTGCTTGGCGGCGGGCTCATTAGCCTTGCCTATCTGGAACAGGGAGCGTTTTCCGGTAGCTGGATTGGCATCCTCGCCAATATGGTGAGCCTCTGGCTGATGGCCAGCCTGCTGCTCCCGCTCTTGCAACTGACGTCGCTGCGTGAACTCACCCTCAATCGGTTCGGCAGCCTGCTGGCCCACCTCGGGGTGGCGGTGTGCGCCCTCGGCATCGCGCAAATGAGCCACCACAGTCAGGAAGGAGGCACAGTGCTAAGTGCCAACCAGCCCTACCAGCTCGGTGCGTTCGAATTTCGCTATGAGGGACGCGAGCCGATCATCGGCCCCAACTACACCGCCGAGCGCATCACGCTCAGCGTGCATAAAGAAGATAAAGAGATCGCCAGGCTCACCCCAGAGCGACGTCACTACAGCGTGCGCACCATGAACATGAATGAACCCGGCATCGCGTGGGGAATGCTCGGCGATCTCTACGTGGTGCTGGGTGAGAAGATGGGACCAGATGCCTATGCCATGCGGCTGCACTACAAGCCGCTGGTGCGCTGGATCTGGCTCGGCGGCCTGTTGATGATGGCGGGCGGCACCCTGCGCCTGCTCGCCCGTCGCCCCTTGCTTGCCTCCCGTCCCGTTGAGGTTGGCACCTCCCATCCCCGGCTCGAACAGGAGGCGTTATGAGATCCCGCCTGCGCCTCTTTCTTCCACTGCTGCTGACCCTGGGCCTCGGCGCCCTGCTTTGGCTCGGCCTTGGCAACAATCCCTACAGCCAGGATGAGGCGACGCTCGGCCGTACCCTGCCTGCGTGGCAAAGCAACAATCTGCTGGATGGGAGTCCGATCCAGACTGCCAGCCTCAAGGGCGAGCCCTTTGTCCTTAACGTCTGGGCCAGCTGGTGCGCCAACTGCCGCGCCGAGCATCCGCTGCTCAGCGAGCTCGCGGGCACCGTGCCCCTCTACGGTCTCAACTACCGGGACAAGGGGGATGCGGCCCGCGCCTGGCTTATCCAGGCGGGCAACCCCTATCGCGCCGTACTGGCCGACCCTGACGGCAAACTGGCTCTTGAGCTCGGCGTCTACGGCACGCCAGAGACCTATCTGTTTGATGCCGATGGTGCCCTGCTCGCCCGCCATACCGGCGAGCTTACCAAAGGGATCTGGCAACGTCAGTTTGCCCCCCTGCTCGACCAGGCGCGAACTGACGCGCAAATGAAGGCCGCTGCAACGGCACACGCAATTGCGCCATCTATTGCAACATCAGCTCGGGAGACACAGCCATGATGTGCCGCTCTCTTGCCTGCACCCTGCTGGCCCTCGGCATGCTGCTGAGTGCAACTGCATATTCCAGCGGGGTCGATACCTATCAATTTCGCTATCCCGAGCTGCAAAATCGGGCGCAAGAGCTGGCCCGCGCCCTGCGCTGCCCCCAGTGCCAGAACCAGAACCTGGTGGAGTCCAACTCCCCCATCGCCCGGGATCTGCGGCTAGAGGTCTACCGCTGGGTGGACGAGGGGCAGTCTGATGAGCAGGTGATCGCCCGCATGACGGAGCGCTTCGGCGATTTCGTCCGCTACGATCCCCCCTTCAAGAGCAGCACGGCGCTGCTGTGGGGCGGCCCCCTGCTGCTGTTGGGGCTGGCACTGTTGATCCTGTTTCACCGCCTGACACGCACAAAGGCGCAACCCATCCCTGCCGTTAAGGCCATCGATGAGGCCCCCCCTCAACCCGCCGCCGATCCGCGCAGCGAATTGAATTTGCTGATCATGCACGGGGAGCAGGCAGGCCTCTCCCCCGACCAACCACTCTACAGGGAGCTGAGCGCCGCCCGTTTGGCCAACGCCATCCCGGCGGCTGAGCTGGCCCTGCGCACGCAACTGGCCAGCCAGCGTGACAATCGCGGCCGCAATAACCAGCACGGGCGGACCTTGTTGCTGCTTGGCATCATGGCCATCGCGGCCGTTGCCGCTGTGTATTTCAGCAGCGGCCGCTATCAGGCATGGCAGGATTATGCATCCCGTCCCGATCCGCTGGCGGGGTTGAGCCCGCGGGATCTGCAGGACAAGGAGCTGGGGAGTCTGCATCAGAAGCTTCAACGCAGCCCCGCCGATCTCGACAGCTGGGCGGCGCTCGGCCAGCTCTATCTCTATCGGGGTGAATATGACAACGCCCTGCTCGCCTACCAACGTCTCGCTCTGCTGGAGGGAGGCGCCAGCGCGGCGACCCAGGCCGCGCAAGCCACTGTGCTCTACTATCAGGCGGGCCAACAGCTGACTCCCGAGGCAACCCGCCTGCTGGAGAGCGCCCTCAAGCAGGACTCGGGGGAAGTGAGCGCCCTGATGCTGCTCGCCTCCGATCACTTCCTGCATGGCCGCTACAGCCAAGCCATTGCGCTGTGGCAGCAACTGCTCGATGGCGAGCGCCCTCGCATCAACCGAGCCGCGCTGATTGAGGCGATCCAGACGGCAAGCATAATGGGCGGGTAACCCCTTGATTGAAGGAGGGTAATCGTGGTGATATGGCGCCGCGACCACGCAAGTGGCTCAGCACTCTCTTTCAATAGACAAGGATGTCTGGATGCAACTCACCCTGTTAAACGACTCGGGCAAATTCGATGGGCTCGATGACACCATTAGGCACATTTTTGCCGAGACGGCGCACAAATTGAATGCCTTGTTCGATCTCTCCCAACTGGATGTCACCTTCAGCCCTTTTGCCGAGGGGGATGCTCCCGACTCGGGTATCGGTGGCTGGGCCATCAACATGTATCGAATAGAACTCCAGCTTGATCTGGAACGGCCCGACATCAAAGAGGTGATTATCACCGAATTGCCTGCCGTGCTGGCCCACGAAGTCCACCATATAGTGCAAAAGAAGAACAAGGTGGAAGCAGAAACACTGGCCGAAAACCTGATTTTTGAAGGGCTGGCCTGCTACTTTGAGCAGAGGTTCAATGGTGGCACACTCCCCTCGCTGTTCAAGGAGTCTCATAACCATGACTGGCAATCGCTCCTGGCAGAGATGACACCCCATCTATCCAGCAAGCAGTTCAACTATTTAGACTTTTTCTACTGCCGTGATAACCGGCCATTTCCCAAATATGCCGGTTACTGGGTGGGGTTCAATCTGGTGGCCAACTATCTGGCCAAAAATGGCCTGAATGAAATAGAGGTCATGGGCCTACCCGCCGAAGCGTATTTCAATTAACACGCCTTCACACTGTTCGTGGCGATTACATAGCTCAAATCCGGAGAGAAGATCATGAGCCCCATTAGCTGCAAGGCCGTCTCCGGCGTTGCCCTTACTACTGTCGATGGCGAAACAAAATTGCTGGTGATGAAACGGGTCAAGGGGGGCTTCTGGTGTCATGTGGCGGGCACGGTGGAGGCGGGTGAAACCGGCTGGCAGACCATTATTCGGGAGTTTGGCGAAGAGACGGGGATCAGGGTCACCGAACTCTACAACGGCCAGTATCTGGAGCAGTTCTACGATGCCGCCTTGAATACGATCGAGGTGGTGCCGGTCTTTGTGGTCTATTGCCCGCCCAGTCAGGCGGTGCGCCTCAACGACGAGCACACCGACTATCGCTGGTGTTCCCTGGCTGAAGCCAAGGCGCTGGTGAGTTTCCCCGGCCAGAAGGCGCTCTACGACCATATCTGGCACCACTTTGTCGACAACGCCCCCTCTCCCCTGATGCGGGTCGCGCTCGGCTGATGCATGCCGGGGCTGCGCGGCATGGTGGATGCTTGCGGTATTACTCGTTGGTCCCAAGCCGCAGCGCAGGCATTCCCTGCCACACCAGCTCGGGATCGGGCTCGACAATGGCGGCGGCGATCAGCTGCTCGCTCCAGCGACGATGCAGCAACCACATCCGCTGGCCCATCTCGCCATCAGCCTTGGTGCACTGCTTGGTGACATCGGCGGTGCGATAGAAGTAGCGCACCAGACTCGTGAGCTCGGCCTCCGGCCAGCGGCAGCCAAAGTCGCGCAGCAGGGATGACCAGAAGTCAATCTGGCGCCGCTCGTGCTCCTGCTCGACCACGTGCAGTTCGGGGATAAGATCCATGGCGTGCCACAAGGCACCATAGCCGACAAAGCGGCGATCCAGCTCTTCAAGCGCCAGATCCAGCAGTGCCAACGCCTGCGGCCAACTCGTTGCCTCGATACGGAGCTGTTGTTGCGCCTCGCAAACCGCCGCCAGCCACCCCATAGCGAGACGGCAAATGATCGCCTCCTTGTTGGGATAGAGGTGGTAGAGCGATTTGATCCCGACTCCGGCCCGATCAGCAATGGCATTGGTGTTGAGAGCGGCAAAACCTCGCTCCTGCAGCAACATCAGCGTTGCCTGTTCAATACGGCTCGCCACCGCCTGACTGCGCTGCTGCCGTGGCTGACGTCGCATATGCAGGGCGGCAGGCACTCGTTGTTCTGACATCTTCTCTCCTTCGAGCCACTGGGGGCCCCCTCTTTGCCCGGGGTACGACCGGTGGTGGCTCATTGACATCCATGAGACAAAGTAAACAAAAAGTTAAATAAATGCAGTAATTACTGGATTTTTTCAGAATAGCTGCAATAAACATATCTGCTCATATATGCAGCAATTACTGCATTTACCCCAAGGAGAGCAGTGCAATGGATAGCAAACAGACCTCAACCCGATTTGGCATCATCCTCCTGTTGGCCGCAGGCCTGCTCGGTGGCTGCCGAAGTGACACCAATGATACGAATGGGGCAACGACCCTCTATCTCAACGGCAAGATCCACACCCAGGATGGGCAGCGTCAGGTAGCCGAGGCCATGATGGTCAGTGACGGCCAGTTTATCTATGTGGGCAACCAGGAGGGGGCCGAAGCGCTCAAGCACCCCACCACCCGGGTGGTGGATCTGCAAGGCCGAATGGTACTGCCCGGCCTGCATGACAACCATATCCATCTGCTCGGTACGGTGGCGCTGGACATGTGCGATCTCGATGGCAAACCCGTCACTCTGGATCAGCTGGCCGCCAAGATCAGCACATGCCTGCCCCGCTATGCGGCCAAACCGGGGGAGTGGCTGGTAGTCAACCAGTGGTCTCCCTACGAGGGCAATACGGCAACCGCCAGCCATGCCACCCTGCTGGCAGCCCTCGATGCCGCCGCCCCCGACAATCCGGTGGTGCTGGCCGGGGTCGATGGCCATGCCAGTGCCTACAACTCCCGCGCCCTTGCCATGGCGCAGGATAACGACGGCAACACAATCGGCTTCAATGGAACTACGCTGGCCCCCGGCGGGGTCTTCGAGCCCTTTATCCCCTATGTCGACCTGACCAGCGGAGTGGTGCGTGACACGGCCCGCAGCGCCATTCCAGTGCCCGATAGTGGCGTTCTGAGCGCCAGTGATGAGCAGGCAGCCAGCCAATACGACCAGATCCTGCCCGCCATTGCCGAGCTGATGGCCTCTCGCGGTATCACCAGCATTCAGGATGCCTGCGCCACCGACTTTATCCGCCAGCGACTACTCACCATGCAGTCACGGGACCTGCTGCATATGCGTGTCACGGCCGCCACCTGCTTTAGCGATGATGATTATCAGGGCAAACTCGATATAGAGGGGCATCTTGCCAAGGCCAGCCAGGTGAGAGAATCCTTTGCCAACAACCCGCTGATCAAGGCCGATGCGGTCAAGATCTTCCTCGACGGTGTGCTGGAAGGGGATCCCTTCACAACCCCCCCCTTCCTGCCCAATGCCGGCATGCTGGCAAACTACCACACCCCCCATCTGGCCAGAGACCCGGCTACCGATGAAGTGACCATCACAGCCGACAGCGAGGAGTCCGGCAACAACGGGATCGTCAACTACCGGGAGGCCGACCTCACCCGCTATATAGGGGCGCTGGACAAGGCAGGCTTCAGCATCCATATGCACAGCATCGGTGATCGCACCACCCGCACGGCGCTGGATGCCCTCACCGCCGCCCGCGCCAGCAACGGTGATAGCGGCATTCCCCACACCCTGGCCCACCTGCAGGTGGTCCATCCCGATGATCAAAAACGGCTCGGCGAGCTTGGGCTCTACCTCACCTTTACCTATGCCTGGACCTCCCCCCAACTGGCCTACGACATGCTGGTCGCCTCCTTTATCCAGCCGACCCGGGTGGGCCAATCCCTGAGCGATGCCCTCTACGATCCCCTCGGTTATCTGCACGACGCCCTCTACCCGGTCGAGAGTTCACGCAAGGCGGGCGCCATACTGGTCGCTGGCAGCGATGCCCCGGTCGACAGCCGGGATCCCCGCCCCTTCGAAAATATGGCGACCGGGATCATCAAGGCTCCCCAAAGCGGCGATGACTATCGCGCCAGCCAGCGCATTACCCTGGACGAAATGCTGGCGGCCTACACCATCAATGGCGCGCGCGCGGTGCGCCAGCAGGCCATCAGCGGCTCCATCGAAACGGGCAAATCGGCCGACTTTATCGTGCTGGATCGGGATCTCTACCAGCTGGTCGCCGCCGGCAAGCCGGAGCAGATCGCCGATACCCAGGTAGTCCAGACCGTCTTTCGCGGGCAGACGGTCTTTAGCCAATAGGCTCCAGCACAATGGCGAGTGTGAGCATCTCGTCAGCGGCAAGCGAAGCCTATATGCCCCCTGCCCGATGCCTCTAGCAGCAAAATGCCGACCCCTAGGTCGGCATTTTATGCCTCAGTGCTATTACACTGGCACACCCAAAAATGATATTTTTATCACTTAAAACCAAGAGATTCGTGGCATAATATCCACACCAAATTCGGAGATTTTAAATATGATTGAGAGTTTTGAAATGCCATTGAAAGATATAATAATGACTGTTGCCGTAATTTTAGGTCCAATACTAGCAGTTCAGGCTCAGAAATATATCGAGCGAATACAGGATAAACGTAATCGTAGAATGGCCTTATTTAAAACTCTCATGTCTACTAGGGCAGAGCGTTTAAATAGAGATCATGTTCAAGCATTAAATATGATTGATATTGAGTTTTATGGTCGTTTACTACCATTCATTAAAACTCGTTACCAGACTAAAACTGAGCAAGCTGTTACTCATGCTTGGAAAATTTATAATAATCATCTCAACCATAAAGATGATTACGAATCACTCGACCAGTGGATTAAGAAAGGAGATGAATTATTTACAAACATGCTATATGCAATAACACAATCACTGAACTATGACTATGATAAAGTTCAACTGCAAAGGGACTGCTATCGACCTATAGCCCATGGTAATATTGAAAATACGCAATTAGCTATACTTGACGGGCTAGATCAACTTGTAAATAAAGGACGACCATTGCCAATGTATGTTGTTAATTTGCCAACTCAAGACCAACCCACCAGTGATGAGCAGTACAATAAGCATGATTAATCAAAAAATCACTTTACGGTATGGCCAATCCGACAACTTCTCCACCAAGAGTGCCACCCTATGGGCGGCATTCTAATTAAAAATGGTAAGTTTAATATAATTTAAACTCTATTAATTAGAACTTAAATGTGGACTCCCCATCGCTAGCCTCACACAAAAACAAAAATTAAATCAAGCTGTTATAATTATAATGTGTCATATTTTTGCATGTGCTCTGGGCATCTAACCTTTAGACCTCGGCCATTAATAATTTCAAATATGTCATCTTCATAACCATCAAGATCTACATACTCAATGGCATACTTACTCCAAAAATACTCTAGTATTGGATCTATAACATTATAAATAAAATACGTTGTTTCCGTTCGTAGATCTCTATCCGGCGTTGCAAAATGCTGAATACAGTTTCTTAACTTACCAAACCTATTAAATAAATCTATAGCCTCAATTTTGTAACCTGTTGCAGCCCATAATCTTTCTGGCAAATCAACATATTGTATTGTTTTCCCACTTTCAAATAGATCATTTAATGACAGAAATCCATCTTCTTCTTTAGTTGATTTAGGCAAGCTAGAAAAAATAAGTAAAGGATGCTGTTCTGCAATAGCTGCTTTAATTATCAACTCAGCTGCATGCGCAGCTTGAAGCACTCCATACACTCCCTCATCCAATCGAGAATCATAACCATAGCTTGTATAAAAAACATTCTTTTGTGCTTGGGATAAGACTCCAATCCCCATAGCCAATATATGTTCTGATATGTTTTTCAACTCAGGGTTCATAAAAACCTCTCATCACATTACATCTTAAAATCAATACTGGAACTATTTCACCCAAAAACCATTTTCCGAAATGTACGTTAAAAAACGAAGAAATGGGAAAATTTTTCAAACTATTTGTCTAGTCCTGAAATAGGTTTACACATTTTCAACTAGCATTTCTCTACTCAGAACCCCCTATGTACCGCATCGGGGGTTCTGTATTTCAACGCATGATGCGGCCGCTCCGCGTTGTAAATATCTACTGCTTCACGCACCATCTCCCGCGCTTGCGCCAAATCCTGCGGGCTTTGCAACAATAACTCTCCTTTCAAAATCCCGTTCACCCGCTCCGCCAACGCATTCTGATAACAGTCATACCCATCCGTCATCGAGCATTTCACCCCGTACCGTTCATGTAATGACTGATACAGTCCCGAGCAATACTGCACGCCACGGTCTGAGTGATGGATTAGCTCCCCGCTGCCACACCGTTGCTTCAGCGCTTTCTTGAACGCCATCGCCACCGACTCCGCGTGCATCCCTTCGTGCACGTGATGGCCCACTATCTTGCGTGAGTAGGCATCCGTCACCAGGCTCAGGTACAGCGGCCCGCTCCTGGCTGGCAGATAGGTGATATCAGCGACCCAGACCTGCTCCGGGGCCACCGGCGTAACCTGCTCTGGTCCCGCTTTGAGCAAGTTGGGATGACGGTAGAAACGGTGAAAACTGTGGGTGGTCTTGTGATACGCCCGCTTAAGCTGCACCAGCAGGCGGTGCTCGGCCAATATCCGAAACAGCCTGTCCCGCCCGACCTTGAGCCCGCCATCATCCTGACCCTGCAGCAGATAATGCAGCTTGCGAGTGCCCACCCGAGGTTGTCGCAGTCGAACCTGACGCACGAAGCGCACCACCTGCAAGCCCTGTGCATGGCGCTCGTCGGCGACCCGATTGCGCTTGTAGTAAGCCTGCCGGCTTATCCCCAGAAACAGGCAAGCCCTGACAATGGTCAGCCTCTCGACTTGCCGCTGCGAGAGGACTTGCCGGGTCGCTTTTTTACGATAGAGACGCCGTAGTCATTCTTCAGTACATCGACGACGGCCTCAAAGAACTGGGCTTTCTGACTCATCAGCGCCAGCTGTTGCTCGAGTTCCTTGATACGCTGCTCGGGCGTCTGGTTGTCGGGGTCTGGCATGGTGATGCTCCTGCCGGCACGAACAGAAGCCCCCTGGCTCCAATCTTGCCGACCATGTTTACGCAACCATACCAGAACGGTGGAGCGGCCCTGAATGCCATAACGCACCTGAGCCTGTTTGTAGGTGAGCTCGCCTTTTTCAATCTGCTCGACCAGCGCCAGTTTAAAAGTCAGCGAGTAATCGCGCTGTGTCCGTTTCACACCTTGCCCCATCCGGTTCTCCATTTATTGGGAGGAAAGGTGTAAACCATATTCAGGACGGGACAATTCCCATAAAAAAGCCGCCCATTGGGCGGCTTTTTTATTAGAGATAACGGGCGATAAGGAATTACCAGCCGGTTACTTCGCGCAGGGCCTTGCCGATATCGGCCAGGGAGCGGACGGTTTTCACGCCAGCATCTTCCAGCGCGGCAAACTTCTCGGCGGCGGTACCCTTGCCACCGGAGATGATGGCGCCAGCGTGGCCCATCCGCTTGCCGGGAGGTGCGGTAACACCGGCGATATAGGAGACCACCGGCTTGGTGACGTGGGCCTTGATATAGGCGGCCGCGTCTTCCTCGGCGTTGCCGCCGATCTCGCCGATCATCACGATCGCTTCGGTCTGCGGGTCGTTCTGGAACATCTCCAGAATGTCGATAAAGTTGGAGCCCGGGATGGGGTCGCCACCGATACCGACGCAGGTGGACTGGCCAAAGCCTTCGTCAGTGGTCTGCTTGACCGCTTCGTAGGTCAGGGTGCCGGAGCGGGAGACGATGCCCACCTTGCCCGGCTTGTGAATGTGGCCCGGCATGATGCCAATCTTGCACTCACCCGGGGTGATCACGCCCGGGCAGTTGGGGCCGATCATCCGCACGCCGGTCTCTTGCAGCTTCACTTTGACGTCCAGCATATCCAGCGTCGGGATGCCTTCGGTGATGGTGACAATCAGCTTGATGCCTGCGTCGATCGCTTCCAGGATCGCGTCCTTGCAAAACGGTGCCGGAACATAGATGACGGAGGCGGTAGCACCGGTCGCTTCGACCGCGTCACGGACGGTGTTGAACACCGGCAGGCCCAGATGGGTGGTGCCGCCCTTGCCCGGGGAGACGCCGCCCACCAGCTGGGTGCCGTAGGAGAGCGCCTGCTCGGAGTGGAAAGTACCCTGACCGCCGGTAAAGCCCTGGCAGATGACTCGGGTGTCCTTGTTGATCAGTACGCTCATCAGTTGGCCTCCGCTGCTTTGACGACTTGCTGCGCGGCATCGGTCAGACTCTTGGCCGCAATGATGTTGAGGCCGCTCTCGGCCAGCTTGATACCACCCAGCTCGGCGTTGTTGCCTTCCAGACGGACCACGACGGGCACCTTGACCCCCACTTCCCTGACCGCACCGATAATGCCTTCCGCGATCATGTCGCAGCGAACGATGCCGCCGAAGATATTGACCAGCACCGCCTTGACGTTGCTGTCGGAGAGGATGATCTTGAACGCCTCGGTTACGCGCTCCTTGGTGGCGCCGCCGCCGACGTCAAGGAAGTTGGCCGGCTTGCCGCCGTGCAGATTGACGATGTCCATGGTGCCCATGGCCAGACCTGCGCCGTTGACCATGCAGCCGATGTTGCCATCGAGGGCCACATAGTTGAGCTCCCACTGGGCGGCGTGCGCTTCGCGGGGGTCATCCTGCGACGGGTCGTGCATCTCGCGCAGCTTGGGCTGGCGATAGAGGGCGTTGGCGTCGATGTTGATCTTGCCATCCAGGCAGTGCAGGTTGCCCTGCGCGGTGATCACCAGCGGGTTGATCTCCAGCAGCGCGAAGTCGCAGTCGAGGAACATCTGACCCAGACCCATGAAGATCTTGGTGAACTGTTTGATCTGATCGCCGACCAGACCCAGTTTGAAGGCCAGCTCGCGGGCCTGATAGGGCTGCGGGCCAACCAGCGGGTCCAGGGTGGCCTTGTGGATCAGATGAGGGGTTTCGTGGGCGATCTTCTCGATGTCCACGCCACCTTCGGTCGAGGCCATGAAGACCACGCGACGGGAGCCACGGTCAACCACGGCGCCCAGGTAGAGCTCTTTGGCGATGTCGGTGCAGGATTCAACCAGGATCTTGGTGACCGGCTGGCCGTTGGCGTCAGTCTGGTAGGTCACCAGATTCTTGCCCAGCCAGTTCTGGGCAAAGGCACGGATCTCATCCTTGCTCTTGGCCACTTTCACGCCGCCCGCCTTGCCGCGGCCACCGGCGTGTACCTGGCATTTGACGACCCAGGTATTGCCGCCAATCTTGTCGGCCGCTTCGGCCGCTTCCTGCGGGGTAGCACAGGCATAACCTTCGGAGACCGGCAGGCCATACTCGGCAAACAGCTGTTTTGCCTGATATTCATGCAGATTCATAGATGCTCTATCCGTGTTGTAGGTATTTCCGTCCGGGGCTCGTGTTTCTCAATCCCCTGTGAGTGGGGGCCTCGGGGGCCCCTCGTTATCTTTCAGTTGGTTGCTCAGACGTCCAGCAGCAGGCGGGTCGGATCTTCCAGCAGCTCCTTGACGGAGACCAGGAAGCCTACCGATTCGCGCCCGTCGATGAGACGGTGATCGTAGGAGAGGGCCAGGTACATCATCGGCAGGATCTCGACCTTGCCGTCAACGGCCATCGGGCGATCCTGGATCTTGTGCATGCCCAGAATGGCGCTCTGGGGCGGGTTGATGATCGGGGTGGACATCAGGGAGCCGAACACACCACCGTTGGTGATGGTGAAGTTGCCGCCAGTCAGCTCATCAACGGTCAGTTTGCCGTCGCGGCCCTTGCCCGCCAGATCCTTGATGGCCTTCTCGATGTCGGCCAGGCTCATGTTGTCGCAATCGCGCAGTACCGGGGTCACCAGACCACGGGGGGTGGAGACGGCGATGCTGACGTCGAAGTAGTTGTGGTAGACGATGTCGTCACCATCCAGCCCGGCGTTCACTTCCGGATAGCGCTTGAGGGACTCCACTACCGCCTTCACGTAGAAGGACATGAAGCCGAGCTTGATGCCGTGCTTCTTCTCGAAGATCTCGCCGTACTGCTTGCGCAGATCCATGATGGGCTTCATGTTGACTTCGTTGAAGGTGGTCAGCATGGCGGTGGTATTTTTCGCTTCCAGCAGACGCTCGGCAATGCGCTTGCGCAGACGGGTCATCGGTACCCGCTTGTCGGTGCGACCACCCAGCGGTGCAACCTTGGCTGCCGGAACGGCAGCGGCGACCGGCGCGGCTGCCGCAGGCTGGCTCTTGACCTTAATGAAGGCTTCCACATCATCCTTGGTGATGCGACCACCCTTGCCGGTACCGGTCAGCTTGGTCACTTCGATGTCGTGCTCGCCAATCAGGCGGCGCACCGAGGGGCTCAAGCCATCGGCACCATCATCGGCCACCGCTTCAACGGGTTTCTCTTTGGTCTCTTCACCGGCCACCGGGGCTGCGGTGAGGATGGCAATCAGTTGACGGGACAACACGGTCGCCCCTTCCCCTTGCAGAATATCCCCCAGCACACCGGCTTGCGGTGCCGGCACTTCCAGCACCACCTTGTCGGTCTCGATGTCGACCAGCACTTCGTCACGGGCAACCATATCACCCGGCTTCTTGTGCCAGGTGGCAATGGTGGCATCCGCCACTGATTCCGGCAGGTCCGGTACCTTGATCTCGATAGTCATCTAATCAGTTCCTTGTTACTTCTTGTTCAGGGCTTAGGCCAGAGTAAGGGCATCTTCCACCAAGGCTTTCTGCTGCTTGGCGTGGACGGACATGTAACCAACCGCCGGTGAGGCGGACGCCGGACGACCGGCATAACGCAGGGTGGCTCCGGTCGGCAGCACGTCATCGTAGTTGTGACGGGTGCAGTACCAGGCGCCCTGGTTCTGCGGCTCTTCCTGGCACCAGACAAAGTCGGTGACATGGCTGTAATCGGCCAGAATGGCGCGCACTTCCTCTTCCGGGAAGGGGTAGAGCTGCTCGATCCGCACCAGTGCCACATCTTGCTGCTCGGCCTTGCGACGGGCATCGAGCAGGTCGTAGTAGACCTTGCCGGAGCAGAACACCACACGCTTGACTGCTTTCGGATCCAGCGCATCAATCTCGCCGATGGCGTTCTGGAAGGTACCTTCCGCCAGCTCATCAAGCTTGCTCACCGCCAGCGGATGGCGCAGCAGAGATTTGGGCGTCATGACGATCAGCGGACGGCGCATCGGGCGCACTACCTGACGACGCAGCATGTGGAATACCTGTGCCGGGGTAGAGGGCACGCACACCTGCATGTTGTGCTGGGCACACATCTGCAGATAACGCTCCAGACGGGCGGAGGAGTGTTCCGGCCCCTGCCCTTCGTAACCGTGCGGCAGCAGCATGGTCAGGCCGCACATCCGGCCCCACTTCTGCTCGCCAGAGGAGAGGAACTGATCCACAACCACCTGGGCACAGTTGGCGAAGTCGCCGAACTGGGCTTCCCAGATGGTGAGGCCAGCCGGCTCGGCGCTGGCGTAGCCATATTCAAAGGCCAGTACCGCGTTCTCGGTCAGCACAGAGTCATACACCTCGAACGGACCCTGCTCGTCGTGCAGGTTGCACAGCGGGGTGTAGGTGCTGGCATCGGTCTGGCTGTGCAGCACGGCGTGGCGGTGGAAGAAGGTGCCACGGCCGGAGTCTTCACCGGTAAAGCGGATACGGGACCCCTTGTCCACCAGGGTGGCGTAGGCCAGGGTCTCGGCAAAGCCCCAATCCACCAGCTTCTCGCCAGCGGCCATCAGACGGCGGTCTTCGTAAATCTTCTCGACCTGACGCTGCAGCACGTGGGTCGCCGGATACTGGCTCACCCTCTCGCCGAGGCTCTTGAGGTGATCCATCGGCACGGCACTCTCATAGGCCATGTTCCAGTCGTGGCCCAGATAAGGGGTCCAGTCGACGGAGTGCAGCTCCATCGGCCGCCACTCCTTGCTCACCCGCTCACCGCGATCCAGCGCTTCGCGATACTCGTTGACCAGTTCGGTCGCCCGCTCCTGAGCGAGGCTCCCCTCGGCCACCAGCTGATCGGCGTAGATCTTGCGCGGGGTCGGGTGCTGCTTGATCTTCTGGTACATCAGCGGCTGGGTGGCGCTCGGCTCGTCCGCTTCGTTGTGACCGTGACGACGGTAGCAGACCAGCTCGATCACCACGTCGCGTTTGAAGGTGTTGCGGTAATCCAGTGCAATCTGGGTCACCAGCACCACGGCTTCCGGATCATCCCCGTTGACGTGCAGCACCGGCGCCTGCACCGCCTTGGCGATGTCGGTGCAATATTCGGTGGAGCGCAGGTCACGGATATAGGAGGTGGTGAAACCAACCTGGTTGTTGATGACGATGCGCACCGTCCCGCCGACACCATAGGCGCGGGTCTGGGACATGTTGAAAGTCTCGGCCACCACGCCCTGACCGGCCATGGCCGAGTCACCGTGAATGGTGATGGGCAACACGCTGGAGCCATCCTTGTCACCGCGACGATCCATCCGGGCACGGACAGAGCCGATGACCACAGGGTTGACGATTTCGAGGTGAGAGGGGTTGAACGCCAGCGCCAGATGGACGTTGCCACCCGGGGTCGCGAAGTCGGAGGAGAAGCCCATATGGTACTTCACATCACCGGTGCCCCAGGATTCGCCATGCTTGCCGGCAAACTCGTCGAACAGGTCCTGCGCACGTTTACCGAGCACGTTGATCAGCACGTTGAGACGACCGCGGTGTGCCATACCGATAACGGCCTCTTTGCAGCCCTGCTCACCGGCGCGACGGATCAGCTCCTTGAGCATGGGGATCATGGCGTCGCCACCTTCCAGCGAGAAGCGCTTGGCTCCCGGGAACTTGGCGCCCAGATATTTCTCCAGCCCTTCGGCGGCGGTCAGGCTCTCGAGGAAACGGGTCTTCTCTTCGAGGGTGTAGCTCCCCTTCCCTTCTATGGATTCGAGACGCTGTTGCAGCCAGCGCTTCTCTTCCGTGGAGGTAAGGTGCATGTAATCGGCGCCGATGGAGCCGCAATAGGTCTTCTTCAGCGAGGCGTAGAGGTCGGAGAGCACCATGGTCTCGCGACCGATGGCGTAGGAGCCCACATTGAAGGTGGCCTCCATATCTGCGCCCTGCAGGTTGTGGAACGCAGGATCCAGTTCGGCAACGGTTTCACGCTGCCACAGGCCCAGCGGGTCCAGATTGGCATTCTGGTGACCACGGAAACGGAAGGCGTTGATCAGCTGCAATACCCGCACCTGCTTGGCATCCACTTGCGGATCGGAGACGGGGGCACTGTAGCGAGAGGGATCCTTGGCCAGACGACGGAAATAATCGCGGACCTGGGAGTGGGGTTGTTCAACCGCATGGCCATTGACCTGGGGCAGCTCGCTAAACAGGCTGCGCCACTCGTCGGACACGGAGTCAGGATTTTCCAGGAAGGATTCGTACAAATCCTCGATATAGCTTGCATTCGCACCAGCCAGGTGAGATGACTCCAACCAGGCCTTCATCACGCCGTTATGCATTTCTATCCCTTGTACTTCTTGTTACTGCTACGCAGCTTGTAGGGTTCAAACAGCCATCCTGCCACGGGTGGGATGGCTATCCGGAAGTCGGGCCAGCACAGGGCCGGCCCAAATACTAAACAGCCCGATTGAGCAACATCGACTTGATCTGGCCAATCGCCTTGGTCGGGTTCAAGCCTTTCGGACAGACGTTCACGCAGTTCATGATGCCGTGGCAGCGGAACACGCTGAAGGCGTCGTCCAGATTACCCAGCCGTTCGGTGGTCGCGGTGTCGCGGCTGTCAGCCAGCCAGCGGTAGGCGGCAAGCAGCCCGGCCGGACCGATGAACTTGTCGGGGTTCCACCAGAAGGAGGGGCAAGAGGTGGAGCAGCAGGCACAAAGAATACACTCGTACAGGCCATCCAGCTTGGCACGCTCTTCGGGGGATTGCAGGTGCTCACGCACCGGCGGCAACTTGTCTTCATTGATGAGGAAGGGTTTGACCTTCTCCCACTGGGCGTAGAACTGGGTCATGTCGATCACCAGATCACGGATCACCGGCAGGCCGGGCAAGGGGCGGATAACGACCTTGTTGCCCTTCTTCAGCAAATCGGAGAGCGGGGTGATGCAGGCAAGACCGTTCTTGCCATTCATGTTGAGACCGTCAGATCCACAAACCCCTTCGCGGCAGGAGCGGCGGAAGGCAAGCGTGGGATCCAGCTCTTTCAACTGGATCAGTGCATCGAGCACCATCATGTCGGAACCTTCAGGAATATCAAGATGATAATCCTTCATATGGGGGACGTTATCAACATCCGGATTGTATCTGTAGACAGAGAATGTGACGTTCATAGGGCTGGCTCCGCAATCAGTAAGTCCGAACCTTGGGCGGGAACGCCTCACGGGTCTTGGGTGACATGTTGACAGCACGACGGGTCATGGACTCGGTGTCCGGATGATAGAGGCTGTGGCACAGCCAGTTCTCATCGTCGCGATCCGGGAAGTCGAAGCGGCAGTGAGCACCGCGACTCTCGGTACGGAAGTTGGCGGCAACCGCCGTGGCAAACGCCGTCTCCATCAGGTTGTCCAGCTCCAGGCACTCGATGCGCTGGGTGTTGAACTCTTTGGAGGTGTCATCCAGACGGGCTGACTTGAGGCGCTCGCGGATAACCTTGAGCTCGGCCAGCCCCTCTGCCATCGCAGCCCCTTCGCGGAACACGGAGAAGTTGTTCTGCATGCAGCGCTGCAGGTCTTTGCGGATCTGCACCGGGTCTTCCCCGTCACGGCAATTTTCCCAGCGGTTGAAGCGGGCCAGTGCGGCATCCAGATCCGACTCAGAGGCATCGCGACCATGTTCCATCTCGCCCAGAGTGTTGACCAGATGCATGCCGGCCGCGCGGCCGAACACCACCAGATCCAGCAGGGAGTTGCCACCCAGACGGTTAGCGCCGTGCACCGAGACGCAGGCAATCTCGCCCACCGCAAACAGACCGACCACCGGCACATCGTTGCCGTTCTTGTCCTGGGTCAGGCACTGGCCATTCACGTTGGTCGGCACGCCACCCATCATGTAGTGGCAGGTCGGGATGATCGGGATCGGCTCTTTGACCGGATCCACGTGGGCGAAGGTGCGAGAGAGCTCGCAGATCCCCGGCAGACGGGATTCCAGCACCTCTTTGCCGAGGTGATCCAGCTTGAGCTTGATGTGCGGGCCCCAGGGACCGTCGCAGCCACGGCCTTCACGGATCTCGATCATGATGGAGCGGGCCACCACGTCGCGGCCGGCCAAGTCCTTGGCGTTCGGGGCGTAACGCTCCATGAAGCGCTCGCCATCTTTATTGAGCAGATAGCCGCCTTCACCACGGCAGCCTTCGGTTACCAGCACCCCTGCCCCGGCGATGCCGGTCGGGTGGAACTGCCACATCTCCATGTCCTGCACGCCGACGCCGGCACGCAGCGCCATGCCGACGCCGTCACCAGTGTTGATGTGGGCGTTGGTGGTGGACTGGTAGATACGACCGGCACCGCCAGTCGCCAGCACGGTGGCCTTGGCCTTGAAGTAGACGACTTCACCGCTCTCCATATCGATGGCGGTACAACCCACCACATGGCCATCCTGGTTCTTCACCAGATCCAGCGCATACCACTCGGAGAAGACGGTGGTCTTGTTCTTGACGTTCTGCTGATAGAGGGTGTGCAGCAGGGCGTGACCGGTACGGTCGGCGGCCGCTGCGGTACGAGCAGCCTGCTCGCCACCGAAATTCTTGGACTGACCACCAAACGGACGCTGGTAGACAGACCCGTTATCGAAACGGGAGAAGGGCAAGCCCATGTTCTCCAGCTCATAGATAGCCTCGGGACCGGTTTTGCACATGTATTCAATGGCTTCCTGATCACCGATGTAATCGGAACCTTTTACCGTGTCATACATGTGCCACTGCCAGTTGTCGTCGTGGGCATTGCCCAGCGCAACCGTGATCCCGCCCTGAGCGGAAACAGTGTGAGAACGGGTTGGAAAAACCTTGGACAACAGAGCGCAGCTCTTGCCGGACTGGGCAATCTGCAGCGCGGCGCGCATACCGGCACCACCGGCACCAATCACCACAGCATCAAATTCACGAGTTGGAATAGTCACCTTACACACCCCACAGCACGACGAAACCCGTCATCAGATAGACAAACAGCACCACGACCAGGGCAAATTGCAGCGCCCCGCGCAGCCCTACCGGCTTGATATAGTCGGTCAACACCTGCCACAGACCGATCCAGGCATGGATCAGTACGCAGAGCAGGGCCAACAGGGTGAATACCTTGGTGAAGGTATTGGCGAAGAAACCTGTCCACACCTCGTAGGTGATGTCGTTGAACGCGACAAAACTCACCAGATAGAGGACATAGCAGGTCATGATGAGGGCGGTGGCGCGGATCAGGATGTAATCGTGAACGCCGCTGCGCCCGAAAGTTGCAGAATTGGTTACCATACAAGCACTCCCGCTAATACAGCCAGGATCGCGGTGATCACGAAGGCCACACGGGCACTCTGATTACCGGATTCCAGCTCTTCCCAATAGCCCATGTCCATGACCAGATGACGCAAACCGCCCACAATGTGGTAAGCCAGCGCAGTCAGGATCCCCCACAGCACGAATTTGACCAGGAAGTTGTCCATGATGGACACCACTGTCTCAAATCCTTCGGGAGAGGCGAGTGAAGTGCCAAGCATCCACAGCAAGATGCCCAGTGCCACAAAGGTAATGACCCCTGAAACACGGTGCAGGATGGAGGCGATGGCAGTGACAGGAAAGCTGATCGTTTGTAGGTCGAGGTTGACCGGTCTCTGTTTGTTTTTCACGCTTGCCCACTCAGCTCTATTGAGCACGTTAGTTATTGTTTTAACTCACACTTGAGGGCACGGGATGGTGATTGTTGGCTATTTGTTACCAAAACACTCTGAAAAAGCCAAAACGCGAATTTTTGGTTTCACATCAGGCTTTGCCAAAGCGTTTCAAACACCAGCAGCCATGACCCACGTGGCGCAGTATATCCACGCCCTTAAACGAAGACAATCAAACAGCTACAAAGAAAACACAAAACCGCAAACTTGATCGCATATTTAATTTAACATTCCATTAATGCCGTTAATGCCGCCCCAGCAAAATTGACATTGATAGGGAACTCTGTTTCAAATAGGGCGCTCCAGCCACCTCGGTATGGGTAACAACCTTTGCCAGCGTCATAAAAGTCGTAATAGAGTAGGACTGGAACCAAATTATAAAGAGCAAAGGAGACGTGCTATGGCTGATAAGATAGCCACCCTACACCTGCCCGGGAAAGATCCGGTTGAACTGCCGATCCTCTCTGGAACCGTTGGACCTGATGTTGTCGATGTTAGAAAGCTGGGTGGGCAAGGGTATTTCACCTTTGACCCGGGCTTTATGGCGACCGGTTCTTGCAAATCTGCCATCACCTACATTGACGGGGATCAGGGTGTCTTGCTGCACCGTGGTTACCCCATCGCCCAGTTGGCCAAAGAGTCCAACTATCTCGAAGTCTGCTATATCCTGCTCTACGGCGAGGCGCCGACCAAGGCCCAGTTTGCCGATTTCCAGCGTACCGTGACCCGCCATACCATGGTGCACGAGCAGATTGCCTTCTTCTTCCGTGGTTTCCGTCGTGACTCCCACCCCATGGCCATCATGTGTGGTGTGGTGGGTGCACTCTCTGCCTTCTATCACGACGCCCTCGACATCAACAACGAACAGCACCGCGAGATCTGCGCCTTCCGCCTCATCTCCAAGATGCCGACCCTGGCGGCCATGTGTTACAAGTACTCTATCGGCCAGCCGTTCATGCATCCGCGCAACGCCCTCTCCTATGCAGGCAACTTCCTGCATATGATGTTTGCGGTACCGACCGAGGAGTACAAGGTCAATCCGGTGGTCGAGCGCGCCATGGACCGCATCTTCACCCTGCACGCTGATCACGAGCAGAACGCCTCCACCTCCACCGTCCGTCTGGCTGGCTCCTCCGGTGCTAACCCGTTTGCCTGTATCGCCGCCGGTATCGCCTCCCTGTGGGGTCCGGCCCATGGTGGTGCCAACGAAGCCTGCCTGCGCATGCTGGAGGAGGTAGGCTCGGTGGATCGCATCCCCGAGTACATCGCCAAGGCCAAGGACAAGAACGATCCGTTCCGTCTGATGGGCTTCGGCCACCGTGTCTACAAGAACCATGACCCCCGTGCCACTGTGATGCGTGAAACCTGTCACGAGGTATTAACCGAGCTGCAGATCAAGGATCCGCTGCTGGACGTGGCCATGGAGCTGGAGCGCATCGCGCTCTCCGACCCCTACTTCATCGAGAAGAAACTCTACCCGAACGTGGACTTCTACTCCGGTATCATCATGAAGGCGATCGGTATCCCGATGAACATGTTCACCGTGATCTTCGCCATCTCCCGCACTATCGGCTGGATTGCTCACTGGAACGAGTTCCACTCCGACCCGGATAGCAAGATTGGCCGCCCGCGCCAGCTCTACGTGGGCCACCCGCAACGGGATTTCACGCCGCTTGATCAGCGTTAATGAACTGAATCAACATGGTTTGTTACAAAGGCGGTCATTGACCGCCTTTTTATTTATCGCTCTAATGCCCCTTTCAATTCGAAGGAGTCCCCCATGAAACCTCTGCTTGCCAGCGCCGCCCTGCTGCTCACCGCCTGTCAGGGCACCGCGGTCCAACAGGGTGAGACCCTCTATATCAACAGCCAGCTGGTCGATTGTGTCGGGGTCGGGCCGATGCAGTGCATGCAGGTGCGCAGCGACGAGCAGCAGCCCTGGACGCTTTTCTATCAGCAGATCGAGGGTTTCCAGTTCGAGCCGGGCTACCAGTATCAGCTCACCGTGAGCAAGGAGCAGCTTACCAATGTGCCGGCCGATGCCTCCTCCCTGCGCTACCAGCTGATCAAGGTGGTCAGCAAGATCGCCAGCAAGTAACGGCAGGATCAAAAACGGGGGATGGCGCAGGCCATCCCCCGTTCATTATCACACTTGAACGACTATCGCGGCAGCAACGCCATATGGAGCAAAGGATAGGGCTTGCCCTGGCCATCCAGCGGCGAGCGGCCCGTCACGACGAACTCCATCTTGTGGTAGAAACCCACCGCCTGCTCATTCTGCTCGTTGACGTCAACCAGCGTCGCGCCACACTGGCTGATGGCATGTTCCACCAACCGGCGACTCACGCCACTGCCGCGCACCGCCGGCGCCACAAACAGCATCTCTATCTTGCCATCACATAGCCCGCAAAAACCGGCAATGCGCCCCTCCTCCATTCGGGCACAGTGCAGTGTCACTGCATCGAAGTAGTGCTCCAGAATAAGCGGTTTGAGCGCGAGGATCTCGGCCTCGGGCAGGAAGTGGTGGGTCGCCCGAACCGAGGCCTCCCACAACTCGATCAGGGCCGGATAATCGGCCCGCGTAGCAGTATCAATCTTCATCAATGACTCTTTGTTGCAGCCAGCAGGATGGCTGTGGCCTCCCCGCGGGCCAATCTGATTAGCGCGCATGCACCGCCTGCAGCAGCACCGACACATCGGCACCAAAACTGCGGGTACGGATCGCCTCGCGAATATCCGCTTCGCTGTAGCGGCTGCCCGGATAGACCACCACACAGGAGGTGTCGCCAGGCTTGAGGAAGTGGGTCTCGCCAAACGGGGTATAACGGGTGGCACCGATGCTGATGAGCGCGTGGGGAGGATGCCCCGCCTGCGCCAGCAGTCCCTGAATGTGCTCCGCCGGCCCTTCATCCTGCTGATGGTTGAACTTGTCGATGGCCCAGTCGAGCAGCTTGCAATGGAAGTAGCTGTAGTCGATGGCGGCGCTGTCTACCCCGTAGGCGTGCAGCTCACCGTCTCGCTCCAGATAGCAGGCGATGCGATAGTCATCGAGCTCGCAGCCGGCGGCAAAACCGGATAGCGGCAGCAGGTTGGCCGCCAGCCCCTTGCTCTCTTCGCCCCAGTTCTTCTTCTCGCTGATCTTCTTGGCGTTGGGACGACGGATAGAGCAGTCGTTATAGGCGCCAAAGGCGCGGGGATGGATCGCCACCACCTGCTTGCCCGCATACTCCAGCTCGCACCAGAGGGCCACTTCCGGCTCGATCTGCACCTTCTCGTCACCACTGACCGCCGCCTCCGGCAGGAAGATAGCCTTGTCGCTCAACGGGAATACCCCGAGCTGACCCGGATGACCGGGCACGAAGAAGGGGAACAACGCCTTGGGCGCCGTGGTGTCGCGCACCACAACCGCCACGAAATCCGACGCTTCACCCGCCTGCTCCAGATGACCGGCGAAATTGCCCGCTACCCCGAGTCCGATAAACTTGCTCTCTGCTGCTATCTGCATCTTGCTCACCTGCATCTTGCCCACGCAAGGTAGCAGGCCCGTCGCCCACTACCGCTAAAGTGGCAAGATTAAACCACAAGGGCCCCGCCTTCGCCCAGTCCGGCCCTGTCGTGGTGTGCGCCAGTCTACTTTTTTAGGGACGAGAAGGCTGTGGCGAACCAGCTAGTGCGCACTCTTCCAGCTACGCGGTCACCGCGCTGGAAACAGTGCGTTTCCGGCCTCTCCCCTCTTTCTTCTTGGGACTCAACTTCATCTTTGTTAGGCTGCCTGCATGCAAAACAGCGGTGCGCTTGAGTGCGCCCGGCTCATCACGGCAACCCCATCGGAGAGAAAACGGATGATCGACAAACTCGCCTGGCTCACCTTTAAAGATCAGCAACTGCTCTGCGCCCGCTCCCACGGCAAGGACATCTATTACATCCCCGGCGGCAAACGGGAACCGGGTGAGAGCGATGAGGCGGCCCTGATCCGCGAGATTGAGGAGGAGCTGGCCGTCACCCTGCTGCACGACACCCTACGCTTTGCCTGCGAGTTCAGCGCCCAGGCCGATGGCAAGCCGGCAGGAGTCGAGGTGCGCCTGCGCTGCTACACCGGCGAAGCGAGCGGCACCCCCATCGCTTCGGCCGAAATTGCCGAGCTGCGCTGGCTAGACAGCACTCACCTCGATGAGCTCTCCCCCGTCTCCCGTCTGCTGTTTGCCTGGCTGGCTGAACAGGGGTTGATCCGCTGACCCCATAACCGGGAGCGATACAAACAAAAGAGGTGAGCCAATGGCTCACCTCTTTTGCTTCAGACATGGCAGCAATCAGGGCAGTATCACCGCTCGCACCTCCACCTTCGGCGAATCAAACGCATCTTGCGCGGCGATCAGCTGCAACTCGTAAGCCTGCTGGCGCCAAGTCTCTTGCAGCACCGCATCCACCGAGGCGTTGGTGCGCTCGAACGCGCTGACCGCATCGTGGCCGGCCAGCAAATTCGCCAGCATCAGGGCGCTGATAAGATCGCCAACCCCCACCGGCTGGCGGGCAAAGTCATAAAGCGGACGGGCAATCAGGTAATCCCCTTGCGGGGTGGCCAGCAGCATCTCGAAGCGGCTGGAGTCCTGCGCCGCACGACCGAGATGCTTGACCAGCACCAGCTTGACGCCGCGGGCCAGCAGCTGATGGGCAGCCGCGCGGGTCTGATCCAGATCAGCCAGATGGGTATCACAGAGGGTCTCCAGCTCCAGCAGGTTGGGGGCCATCATGTCGGCCACCGGCAGCGCCTGCTCGGTCAGGAAACGGGTGACGCCGGGAGCAACGATACACCCCTTCTCCGGGTGCCCCATCACGGGGTCGCAGAAGTAGATGGCATCGGGGTTGGCCGCCTTGACGGCGTTGACCACGGTCAGGATCTCGTCCCCCTGTTCGGCGGAGCCAAGGTAACCGCTCAGCACGGCGTCACACTGGCTCAACACCTCGATATTGCCCAATCCTTTCACCAGCGCACTGATATGACCCGCAGGCATCGCCATCCCCTGCCACCCCTGGGCATATTGGGTGTGGTTGGAAAACTGCACCGTGTTGATGGGCCATACATCCATACCGAGGCGGCGCATGGGGAAGACGGCCGCGCTGTTGCCGGCACAACCAAAGACCACGTGGGACTGAATAGAGAGAACGGATTTCATCGGGAATACCACAGCAAAGGATCAGCAAGGTGGGCAATATATCGGATGAAGATAACGATGCGCCACCTTGGCGCGGGATGAACAGGCAATTTCCTGACTAAAGACAGGTTTTTTGCGCCATTTGGCCCGCATCGACAGGATGAGCGGCGCCATGATGTGCCGCGTCCCCGTCGTCACATGCCGTTGTGCTCAACGCCATGGGCAAAGTGATAGACCCATCCCTCATCACACGGCATGTCACTGGGTGGCGAAATCAGCTCAGGCAATACCGTAACCTTGCCACCAGCGGCATATTGCAGCGCCATCAGGGCGCAGAGCGCCGCATCGTAGCGATCCGTATCCGGCACCACATCGGCAGGCAGCAGCGCCGCCAGCTCGGGTCTGGCAGGGGATGCCTTGCCGCCCACTTTGGTCAATGCCGGATAGACCTCCAGCACGGCACGACTGGCCTTCGGGGCAACGGTCGGCACCAGTTGCAGATCCGAGAGTCGCGGCAGCATGGAGAGCGCCAGGGTGGCGTTGTTGCCGAGCCGGTCGAAGGTAGCCGAGAGCGGCTTCTTGCCGTACTGCTGATACAGCCAGCGCTCGCAGTCGCGGTAGGCGTAGGGGTTGTCTATCTCCCGTTCGGGCACGGCGCAGCTATGTGGTTGGCCGTTGAGCAGATCCCGCAAGGCGCGGGGAAAAGCGAGCGGCGCATCGATACCGAGCGCCAGTTGCGGGCAGGCTTCTACCTGCATCAGGGTCAACTCATTTTGCAGGGCGGGACGCAGCAGCGCGGCCAGATCCGGCGCCACCCGCGAGCTCAGACGAAACAGCGGCGACACCCCGAGCCAGTGCAGGCGGTTGGATTCGGCCTGCCAGCCCACCACGGCCACCGCCTGGGCACTGCCCTGCCAGCCACGCACATCCCAGCCGATCCCGATTGCACTCATCTGCCCTGCCGTCATCAATTACCTCTGTTCGCCTGTCACAAGTTGCAAGAGGCACAGGGTAATCAGCAGATGCCTTTAACGCAAAGCGAACTGCCTTGGTCAGAACGATTTCTGGAAGTTCACCAGCGGCAGAATGGGGAACACGCCGTTGGCGGCATAGTTGGCCAGCCCGATCTGCAAGCCGTCGAGGTGCTTGGTCGCATTGATAAAGCCAATCTGGAAAGTGGTACGCTCGGCATAGTTGACGAAGCCGACGTTGGCCAGCGCATTGCCCTTGGCGATATTGACCGCCCCCCAGTTAAGCCCCTGCACATTGTTGGTCAGGTTGACCAGCCCCAGATTGACGCCGGTATCCTGCCCTTCGTGCCAGTTGATGGCGTTGATGGCGACCCCGCCAAACTGGTGGCGCACCCGACCAGCACCCAGGAATACCCCGAGCTGCAGGCCGCTCAACTGATCCACATCGGAGAGGGCGAAGATCGGCAGATCAATACCCTTCACCTGACCGGTCCGACCGTAGAGCAGCGAGGCGCGCGCCCCTTCCACCTGATGGGACGCGGGCAAATTGACCCCGGGCAGCGAGACCTGCACCGGAGTACTGGCCTGCGCAACACCGCACAGAGTCAGGGCGCTGCATGCCAGCAGCAGGCGGGAGAGTGTCATGGGAAGTTCCTTGGGTCATTGAGAGTGGCCCGATCCTAACAGCCAAGGGAGAGTGTGGGCACACCAGCAGGGACGAGGTGCGTCACGATACGTCACGGGTGGCCCTCTCACCTCTCCATCAGGACTTGCGAAAGCGCCACCTCAAGAACAATCGGCCACTTTTTCACAGCGACTAGCCCCTCTTCCTTTCTTTGCCTGAGCGAACTGCCTAAAATAGTCGCCCTGCTGTATCCGGCATTCATCCATCTAGAGGATTTCCCATGGAGACGTTTCTGCTCGAAGGTCACCCCTTCGTTGCCTTGTGTGACCTTATCAAACATCAGGGGTGGGCCGATTGTGGCGGCGCCGCCAAAGCCCTCGTCGCCGAAGGGCTGGTCGAGGTGGACGGTCAGGTGGAGACCCGCAAGCGCTGCAAGATCGTGGCCGAACAGGTGGTCAACTTCAACGGCATGAAGGTCGTGGTGAAAGAGGGCGTCAGCCCGGAGATTGGCTAAACCCGTTTCGGGGAGCCACTCTCCGGCAACCGGCTAGCTGGCCTTGATCGACAGGGTCAGCACAAAACGCGCCATCGCCTCATCCCCGTTTAATGACGGACAGGTGGCCACCACCTGGATGGGGCGATTGATGCGCTGACCGCTTGCCAACGATTCGTCGATCATGGCGTCAATCTCCTCCCCCGCTGCGCAGTCGAACTGCACATCCCCCTCCGGTCGTTTCAAAAACTCCCCCTGCACATCCTTGAAGGCGAAGTGCACCTTCTTGCGCCGCTGCCGCCCCTTCTCCATCACCAGCAGACCGCCTACCAGATCGGCGCCGGTTGCCAGCGCGCCAAAATACATGCTGCCCAGGTGGTTGCGGGTACGCCATCCAAGGGGAATGCGAATGCGCAGCGCCTTGGCGTTCATCTCTTCGATGATCGGGGCACAAAACCCGATGACGGGAATATAGCGCCAGGCAAACAGCCGGAGCGCCAGATTGGCTTTGAAGCGTTGCAAATCCATATGCGAACTGATCCGATGAGTTAATGTAAACAACATGTTGCCTGCATCTACGCCATTCGACAAGCACAGGGATCACGGTTACGACCTTTTGCCCAACGCAAAAAAATAGAGGGAACCGCATCGGTTCCCTCTTTTCGTTCATGTCGCTGTTACAGCAAATGTGCCGATCAGGCGCGCTTCTCTTCCAGCCAGGCCCCCTGACTCTGCATCTCGAACAGCTGGGCATAGTGACCGCCGAGGGCCATCAACTCACCATGGGTACCCCGCTCATTCACCTGACCGCGTGAGAGCAGCAGGATCTCGTCCGCATCGACGATGGTCGAGAGGCGGTGGGCGATGGCGATGGTGGTGCGGCCACGACGGGCAGCAGAGATCGCCTGCGACAGCGCCAACTCGGTCTGGGAGTCCACGCTGGCCGTCGCTTCATCCAGAATGAGGATACGCGGATCCCCCACCAGCGCGCGGGCAAAGGAGAGCAGTTGCCGCTGACCGGCGGAGAGGTTCTTGCCACCCTCCTCCATCAGGGTGTTGATCCCCTGTGGCAAGCTGTGCACAAACTCGGCCAGCTGCACCTCGCTCAGCGCCTGCCAGAGCCGCGCGTCATCTATGCCGGCGCGGCCGAGACGCAGGTTCTCCGCCAGGGTGCCGACGAAGATAAAAGGATCCTGCTGCACCAGCCCGATGCTGCGGCGCACCGCCGCCAGCGACAGGGTATCCAGTGCGTGATCATCGAAGCGGATCTGCCCCTGATCCAGCGGATAGAAGCCCATCAGCAAGCTGATAATGGTGGACTTGCCGCTGCCGGTATGGCCCACCAGCGCCAGCATCTGGCCCGGTTTTGCGGCAAAACTGACCTCGCGCAGCACCTGCTGCTCACCATCGTAGGAGAAGCTCACCCGATCGAAACTGACCCGCCCTTCCAGCGGGATCATCTCGCCATCGGTGCTCTCGCGGGTTTCATCGAGCAGGGCAAAGACACGCTCCCCCGCCACCATCGCCTGCTGCAGCTGGTTAAGCTGGTTGGTCATCTCGATGAGCGGCTCGATCATCCGCCCCAGATAGCTGATAAAGGCGTAGAGCACCCCCACCTGAATGGCACCGGCGTGGCTCACCCCCTCATGGGAGAACAGCGCCAACAGGCCGATCAGCACCATCATGTAGAAGAGATCGATGAGTGGACGCAGCAAAATGCCGTTGATCTTGAGGCTCTTGATCCGTGCCGACCAGTGCTGCTGGTTCACCTCGGCAAAGGCGTTGGCAAAGTGGCGCTCCTGCACCATCGCCTGAATGACCGGCATCCCCTGCAGCGACTCGTTGAGGCGGCTGTTGATGTCGGAGAGCAGGCTGCGAGTCGCTCGCACCACCGGCACACTCAGTTTCTGGTAGAGCCACATCACCCCGCCCACGGCGGGCAGCAACAGGGAGCAGACCAGCATCAGCCGCAGATCCAGCAGCGCCATGGAGATGAGGATGCCGCACAGCAGCACCACCTTTTGCACCAGCAAGCCGATCACCTGCACATAGAGGTTCATGATCGCCTCGGTGTCGTTGGTGATGCGGGAAATCAGCGAGCCAGAGCGATGCTTGTCAAAGTAGCGGGCCGGCAACCGGATCGCGGTGGCAAATACCTGCTCGCGCAGGGTTTGCACCACCGCCTGGGCGATGCGGTTAAAGCGCAGGGATTGCAAATAGAAGCCCGCCGCCGAGAGCACCTGCAAACCCAGATAGCCCGCCGCAATCAGGGCAATGGTGGGCAGCACGATATTGCGAGGCGCCAGATAATCATCGATAAAGAGCTTGATCAGCAGCGGCCCGGCCACTTCGGCGCCGGTGGCGAGCAGCAAACAGATCCCCGCCTGGATCAGCCAGCGAGGATACTGGGCGCAGTAAGCGAGCAGTCGTTTAATTGTCGGATTCACAGGCTCTCCTCCACCGCTTCTTCGAGTCGCTGATAACGCACCATATCTGCATACCAACCATTGTGCGCCATCAGGGCACCGTGATGACCCCGCTCGCTGACGGCCCCCTGCTCCAGCACCAGGATCTCGTCGGCCTGCTCCACCGCCGTCATGCGATGGCTGACCAGGATCAGGGTGCGACGATGGGCCTTGAGGGAATGCAGAATTTGCTGCTCGGTGTGGGCATCCACCGCCGAGAGCGCATCATCGAGCACCAGAATGGGTGCATCCAGCAGCAGGGCGCGGGCAATGGCCAGCCGCTGTTTCTGGCCGCCGGAGAGGGTCACCCCTTTCTCCCCCACCTCGGTCTCATAGCCCTTGGGGAAACGCACGATATCATCGTGGACACAGGCAATGCGCGCCACCCGTTCGACCTCCTCGCGGCTCGCATCGGGTTTGCCGAGGGCGATATTGGCGGCGATGGTGGTGGAAAACAGGAATGGCTCCTGCGGCACATAGGCAAACTGGCTGCGCAGTGTGGCGAGCGGCAGCTGGTCAATCGGAACGCCACCCATGACAATCGAACCGTGAGTCGGATTGGCAAGGCGCATCAACAGCTTGAGCAGGGAGCTCTTGCCTGCCCCGGTGCGCCCCACCACCCCGAGCATCCCCCCTTGCTTGAGGGTAACGTCGATATCCGCAAGCAGGGTGCGCTGCTCAAGTTGATAGCTCACCCCTTTGATCTGCAAAGGAAAGGCTGAGGTAAACGCGGCCGGCTGGGCGGGCTCTTCGATATCACTGCGCTCCCCCAGCAGGCTTTCGATACGGGAGTAGGCGGCGCTGCCCCGCTCAATGATGTTGAACAGCCAGGCGATGGCAAACATCGGCCAGATCAGCTGGCCGAGGTACATGGTGAAGCTGGTGAGCTCACCCAGAGTCAGCTCATCGCGCAGCACCAGCACACTGCCCCCCGCCACCGCGAGGAAGTAGGAGCAACCGATACAGAGATAGATGACCGGATCGAACTTGGCATCGATGCGGGCCACCGCCATATTGCGCTCCCCCGCCTGTTTGGTCAGCTCGGCAAAGCCTTCATCTTCCAGCGATTCAACCGCATAGGATTTCAACACCCGCACGCCGGAAAGGGCCTCCAGGGTCTTGTTGTTGAGCCTGGAGAAGGCCCCTTGCGCCGCCTTGAACTGGGTGTAGATCTGGGTGCCGAAGCGGTTCATGAAATAGGCCATCACCGGCAGCGGCAGCAAGGAGACCAGCGTCAACTGCCAAGAGTACTGGCTGCACATGATGGAGAGCACCAATACCCCGACCATGATGGAGTCCACCAGAGTCAGTACCCCTTCGCCAGCGGTCATCTCCACAGCCTGAATGTCATTGGTGGCATGGGCCATCAAATCGCCGGTACGGTGGCGCTGATAAAAATCGGGGCTCATCCGGGTGAAATGGCTGAAAAGGCGATTGCGCAACACATAGGCCAGACGGTAAGAGGCACCGAACAGCATCACCCGCCAGACGTAGCGCAGCAGATAAATCAGCACACCCAGACCAAACAGCCCCGCCAGATAGCGCATCAGGGTACCATTGTCGAGACCGCCCTTGGTGATGCCATCAACCACCCAGCCCACCACTTTGGGCGGAATAACGGTCAACAGGGCCACCATCAGCAGCAGGGAGATGGCAGCCAGATAACGGGGCCACTGCTCCTTGAAAAACCAGCTCAATCGTAGAAATACGCTCACACCACCAACCTTTAGCGCTCTCTGCCCGTGACCGCTCCAAGGAGCGGCCATCAGAGAAGCCACGCAGAAATAGAACAATGAAAACAATCGCCTCCGGCTGGAGGCGATTTGAACGAAAGCTCATCATATCCCGAACCGGGATGGTTGAGAATAATTACTATTTAATTCACTGTGACATGCGATCATCCCCTGATGAATAGGGATTATACGAATTTTCATGCTGCTCACCGGTCAACAGGAAGTGTGACACCTCTTCCCGGGTCTGGCTGAAGACCTGTTGCAACTGCTCCAGATCCGCCTCGCTCAGCACCTCGTTTTGCCGCAGGCGCCACTCCAGCTCGCCAGCCACCAATTGCAGACGGGCCGCCGAGATATTGGCAGACACCCCCTTGAGGGTGTGCAGTAGCTTGCTGGCCACCTCGGGCTGCTGACGGCGCAAGGCGGAACGGATCTCCCACAGATCGTCCTTGTGCTCCGACATAAACAGCTTGAACAGGATCTGCAATGCCTCCTTGTCCTGCTCCAGCCGCTTGAGGGCATCCTGCAGATCGAGGATCCCCATCATATCCGGCGGTTTCACCTCCATGATCCCCGCCTGCTCCACCCCTTGCGGCTTCACCCACTGCAGCAGGTTGTTGTAAAGATCCAGCTTGCTCACCGGCTTGGTGACGTAACCATTCATCCCCACCCCCAGGCAGCGCTCCTTGTCTCCATGCATGGCGCTGGCAGTGAGGGCTATGATGGGCACATCGTGCTTGTCGACCATTTTGCGGATCTGGCGGGTGGCATCGAGTCCGTCCAGCACCGGCATCTGCAGGTCCATCAGGATCACGTCAAAAGGCTGCTCGGCAACCCGCTCCACCGCCTCGCGACCATTGTTAACCACGCACACTACCGCATCGACCCGACGTAGATATTCGATGATGAGCTGCTGATTGACCCGGTTGTCTTCGGCCAACAGCACTCGGGTACCCTGCAACAGGGATTTGAAGTGCTGCTGATCCCCCTGAGCCTCTGCCTTGCGCAGATTGAGTTCATAAGAGCTGCCATTGAGCAACTCGTCCACCTTGGCCAGCAGGGCATTCTCGGTCATCGGCTTGGGCAGAAAATGGGTCAGCCCCATGCTGTCCATCCGGGCGTGCAGCCCCTCTCTGGCCCAGGCGCTGATCATCAGGATGGGTATCCGCCGCCACTGGCTGTGCTGATACATCTCCAGCGCCAGATCGAGTCCATCCTCCTGCCCCATGCGCCAGTCGAGGATTGCCAACCGCAGATTGGGCCCCTCTTCACGCAATAATTGACGGGCACGGGAAAGGGAGTTGACCGGCAGCACTCGCACACCCGCCCGAGTCAGGATGTCCCGAGCCAGATCCAGCACCAGTTCGTTGTCATCCATCACCATCACCAGCGGCTGGTTTTCGAAGAAAACTTTCCGTCCAGCCACACCGTAGACCGCCTGCGCCATCGGGATATCGAACTTGAACAGAGAGCCGACGCCAGGCTTGCTCTCTACGGTGATCCGCCCCCCCATCAGCTCCACCAGCCGCTGGGAAATATTGAGCCCAAGACCCGAGCCGCCATATTTGCGGGTATTGCCCGCCTCCAGCTGGGTAAACGCCTGAAACAGTTGGGTCTGCTTCTCTTCGGCAATGCCGATGCCGGTATCGCGCACACTGAAGCGGATCCGCATTGGATGGGAGTTGGCCAGATCGATGGAGACTTCGACCTCACCACGTTCGGTGAATTTGATGGCATTGTTCACCAGATTGACCAGAACCTGCCCCAGCCGCAGAGGATCCCCACGCAAGAAGACAGGCACCTCCGGCGATTTGCGAATGATCACCTCCACATGTTTGCGCTCCGCCAGATCGGCAAACATGCCCGCCAGCGAGTCGAGCTGCTCGCTGAGATCGAAGTCGATCTCCTCCAACGTCAGCTTGCCGGACTCCACCTTGGTCAGATCGAGAATGTCGTTGATAAGCAGCAGCAAGGTATCTGATGAAGACTTTATCTTGCCCAGATAGTCCCGTTGTTGCTGATCCAGCTCGGTCTGCAGTGCCAGTGAGCTGAAACCGATGATGGCATTCATGGGGGTGCGGATCTCGTGGCTCATATTGGCCAGAAAATCGCTTTTGGCCTGTGCCAGCAAGGCCGTCTGACGGGACAACTCGCTCAACTTCTGATTACGACGCCATAGGGTATAGGCCACCAGCACAAAACTGATCAAGGCACCGCCAAGCACCATTAAATAGAAGCGGTTCAGCAATGATGAAGCCCGCTCCAGCTTATCCATCTTCCAGCGCACCAGGTTATCGCTCACCTGCATATCGATGAGACGATGGCGCAGGGTATGATAAGCCATCACCTGACGACTCAAATCCTTGCTCAGGTTAACCAAGGTGATCACCTCGGGTTGCGAGCCGTAATGGGAAGCAAGAGCACGCTGCAACAAGCTCAGCTGTTGCTGATACTGGTTATCGGCGCTGTGTTGCAAAAAATGGCTGAGTTGGGCCAACTCATTGAGATCACGATGCAAGAGGCTCTCTGCCGGCGTGATAGCGCGTACCTTCTCAAGCTGATGCTGAAAGGGTTGCACGATATATTCCACCGCCTTTTCCATGCTGTACAGTCTGGCCAGCTCCATCTGGTAGAGATCCAAATCCTGCAGCAACCTCTGTGAAAGAGGCGTTTGCTCAACCTCAGCATCACTACGAACCCTGTGAACAAAGCTATCGAGGATACCGGATAACTGGACGAGCCGTTGCTGAACATTGCTATCATTGGCACTCTCACGACCAAGCAGGTAAACACTGTCGGTGTTGATCCGGTTCAGCACTGCCTCCGCTGCCTGATTCAGGCTGTATGCACGCTGCTGTTGACTAAGCAGTTGCCAGCAAAGAACCAAGAAGCCGAGCAACAAGGCAGCAACAAGCAGCAGTACCACAGGGCTCTTCCGTGATCCTTTATTCATCCCGTTTTGACTCTCTACTTATAATGGCCGCTGAATTGTCCGGCTTGAGCAGAGCTCGGAGTGGAAGTGTCCACCCCAGCCGAGCGCTGTGTTAACGTTATTTCACTATTTTAACTCTGGCACTATTTTCATCACAGCCACCAGAACCGATCTTCAAGGAGACTATTATGTCATTTATCACTACTTATTGTAGCCACTGCTTTACAAGAAACCGCCTGCCCTCCACCCATGTAACCCACTCCGCCAAATGTGGGCACTGCAAGGCGTCCCTGTTCAGCCAAACCCCTTGCCTCGGGAAGGCGGATAACTTCGATACCCTGATCAACTCCGATATTCCGGTCGTTGTCGATTTTTGGGCCAGCTGGTGCGGCCCTTGCCAGCAGTTTGCTCCAGTATTTCATGATGTTGCCCATGAACTCGAACCACGGATGCGCTTTGTCAAAGTCGATACCGAGCAGCAGAGCACCATTGCCGCCCGTTACGCCATTCGCAGCATCCCCACCCTAATGGTCTTCAAACAGGGTAAAGTGGTGAACCAGATAAATGGATCCCTGCCCAAGAACATGTTCAAGCAGTGGCTGGAACAGTTCATGGATGTTTAATTTATGTTTCAGAAATGTTTGATTTATGTATTTATTTCCTCATTTTTATCAATGAGTGTGTGAGTAGAGACTGATTTTCAATATGTGAGCCTGTTTCAAACAAGTGAATGGATGTAATCTCGGCAACACAAAAACAACCATAAATTAACCGAGAGAACGATATGCACACATCGGCTGTACCCGCTACTCCATCTCGTTGGCTGGATATCAAGACCGGGATCGTGATCCTGGATCTGCTCCTGCTATGCATCATGCTCGCTTGGCTCCCTTTTGATCCTATGGTCAACAAGGGGCTGGGCATTCTGGTCTTTATAGCTATTCTCTGGCTGACCGAAGCGGTCAACATCACTATCACCGCGATCTCCATCCCGGTACTTGCCACCCTGCTCGGGGTGTTTGATATGAGCAAGTCGTTGACCGACTTCGCAAACCCGGTGTTGTTCCTCTTCTTTGGCGGTTTTGCCCTGGCGGCAGCGCTATCCAAACAGGGGCTAGACACCCAGATTGCCGGTAAGGTGATGCAGCTCGCCAAGGGACACCTCGGCTGGGCTGCCATCGTACTCTTCAGTATTACTGCGGCACTCTCCATGTGGATCAGCAATACCGCTACCGCCGCCATGATGATGCCGCTGGCCCTTGGCATGCTCAAAGGTCTCGACATTCACAAGGAGCGCCGCACACTGGTCTTCGTATTGCTTGGTGTTGCCTACAGCGCCAGTATTGGCGGCATCGGCACCCTGGTAGGCAGCCCGCCCAATGCCATTGCGGCCGCCCAGATGGGGCTGGGCTTCACTGACTGGCTGAAATTTGGCATTCCTGTTGTCCTCATCTTCATGCCAGTAGGCATCGGGCTGCTCTATCTGGTAACCCGCCCCAACCTCTCACATCAGGTCAGCACCGAGCGAGTGACCATAGAGTGGACCGGCCAACGCAAGGTGACCATGCTGATATTTCTGACCACAGTGCTGTTGTGGATTGGCTCCCAGCCTATTGCCCAGGCGCTGGGAGGAATACCTCAATTTGATACACTGATCGCCATGGGAGCCATCATCGCCATCGCCGTCAGCCGGGTGGCCAGCTGGGATGACATCAACCAGAACACCGACTGGGGAGTACTGATGCTGTTTGGTGGCGGCTTGACCCTGAGCGCCATCCTTAAGCAGACTGGGGCCAACGCCTTCCTGGCGGAGCACCTATCCAACGGTCTGGCCACCATGCCGATCTTCGTCATCCTGCTCTGTCTTGCCACCTTCGTGGTGTTCCTGACCGAGCTGGTATCCAACACCGCTACCGCCGCTCTGCTGGTTCCACTGTTTGCCGGAGTCGCAGAGGCACTGGGAGTCTCTCCCATTGTCGTATCCGTGCTGATCGCTGTCGGTGCCTCCTGCGCTTTCATGCTGCCAGTGGCTACCCCGCCCAACGCCATTGTCTTCGCCAGCGGCCATATCCAGCAGCGTGAAATGATGCGGGCCGGCCTGGTGCTGAACCTGGTCTTCACCGTCATTTTGACCCTGCTTGCCTATTTTATGGGCGACATACTGCATTGATGGCTGGTGGCTCGCTCGCCGGGCTCCTCAATCAACACCAGGTTCCAACAAAGCCCCGTATCATCGGGGCTTTCTCTTTTCCTGCACCCCAACGGCCATCTGTCACATCCCTGACCATCGTCAGCTTGTGCCATGCGACAGCAGCGAGAGTACACATGATGATGACTTCAGACTTATGAGCGATACGGGTGCCATGAGATGAGGTGTTCCCGGGAAAGGCTGGTAATAACGACATTAAAATAATATGTGATGCCCTGTACATCTATCACAGATGATCAAGCTTTTTGCAAATGGTGTACAAATATTTACGAATCCAAGCAGCTATAAAAAAACCCCGCATAGCGGGGTTCTCATATTAAGAGGTGATCAACCGATGTTGCAGGGTTTCAGCTTCCAGATACGATCCACATAGTCCTGGATGGAACGGTCTGAGTTGAACTTACCCATGGTGGCCGAGTTGATGATAGCCTTCTTCGCCCACAGTGCCGGATCCCGATACCAGGTATCGATCAGCTTGTGTGCATCCGAGTAGGACTGGAAGTCCGCCAAGGTCAGGTAAGGGTCTCCCCCTTCCAGCAAAGAGCGCTTGATGGAGGCCAGCTCACCCGGACGACCCGGCGTGAAGTAGTCGGTATCAAACCAGTCCAGCACGGCCTTGAGCTCGGAGTTGGCATAGTAGAAGTCGTACGGATTATAACCGCGCGCCTTCAGCGACTTCACTTCGTCCACGTTCAGACCGAAGATGGCACAGTTTTCGGCCCCCGCCTCTTCGGCGATCTCGATGTTGGCTCCATCCAGCGTCCCGATGGTGATTGCACCGTTGAGTGCCATCTTCATGTTGCCGGTACCGGATGCTTCGTAACCAGCAGTAGAGATCTGCTCGGAGACATCTGCCGCCGGGATCAACTTCTCGGCCAGACTCACGCGGTAGTTCGGCATGAACACCACTTTCAGCTTGCCCTGGATACGAGCATCGTTGTTGACCCGATCCGCCAGCTTGTTGATGGCATAGATGATGTCTTTGGCCAGCTTGTAACCGGGCGCCGCTTTGGAGCCGAAGATAAACACACGCGGATGCATGTCATAGTCCGGGTTGGCCAGCAGACGACGATAGAGTGCCATGATGTGAATAAGGTTCAGTTGCTGGCGCTTGTACTCGTGCAGACGCTTGATCTGAACGTCAAAGATCGCCTCGGCACTGACATCGATACCGGTTTCGTCTTTGATGACCTTGACCAGCTTCTCTTTGTTATGACGTTTGATGGTCATGAACTGCTGCTGGAACGCCTTGTCGTCGGCAAATTTCACCACGCCACGCAGTTTGTCCAGTTGCAGCGGCCACTCCTTGCCCACCACTTCGTTGTAGAGACCCGCCAGCTCCGGGTTGCAGGCCAGCAGCCAGCGACGCGGGGTTACCCCGTTGGTCACGTTGCACATTTTTTCCGGCCACAGCTCGGCATACTCGGGGAAGAGATCTTCCTTCACCAGCTTGGAGTGGATCTCGGCCACACCGTTCACCTTGGACGAACCGATCACGCACAGGTTGCCCATGCGAACCTTGCGCACGGCCCCCTCTTCGATGATGGAGAGCTTGGCCTTGATGGCGTCGTTGCCCGGCCACTTGGGCTCCACCAACTCGTTCAGGAAGCGGGCGTTGATCTCGTAAATCACCTCCAGATGGCGAGGCAGTACTTTCTCGAACAGGCTGACCGACCACTTCTCCAGCGCTTCCGGCAGCAGAGTGTGGTTGGTATAAGAGAAGACCTGATAGCAGATGGCCCAAGCGGCATCCCAGTTCAGATCTTCCTCGTCAACCAGTACCCGCATCAGTTCCGGGATGGCGACAGTCGGGTGAGTATCGTTGAGCTGAATGGCAATTTGCGCGGCAAAGTTGCTGAAGTCGGCGCCATGCACCCGCTTGTAGCGGCGCATGATGTCCTTGATGGAGCAAGCACAGAAGAAGTACTGCTGGATCAGACGCAGCTCTTTACCGGCATCGGTCTCATCGTTCGGATAGAGTACCTTGGATATGGTCTCGGCCTGGGCTTTCTCAGCCTGGGAGTCGATGTAACCACCGGCGTTGAATACGTCCCAGTCGAAAAACTCGGAGGCGCGGGATTCCCACAAACGCAGGATGTTGACGGTGTGACCGCCAAAACCGACCACCGGAATATCCCAAGGCACCCCTTTAATCTTGCGACCGGCGTGCCACACCTTCTTCAGGCCGCCATTGTCACCAAACACGGTCTCGACGTAGCCATAGAGCGGCACTTCTTGCACCGACTCGGGACGGCAGATCTCCCAGGGGTTGCCATATTCACGCCAGGAGTCTGGGCGCTCAATCTGGCGACCATCCTGAATTTCCTGACGGAACAGACCGTGTTCGTAGTGGATACCGTAACCAACCGCCGGATAGTTCAGGGTGGCCAGCGAGTCGATAAAGCAGGCAGCCAGACGACCCAGGCCGCCGTTGCCAAGTGCCATATCCGGCTCTTGTTCGCACAGGTCGGTCAGTTCCAGGCCGAGTTCGCCCAGCGCCTCTTCGCAAGTCTTGTAGAGGGAGAGGTTGTGCAGGTTGTTGGAGGTCAATCTTCCCATCAGGAATTCAGCAGAGAGGTAGTGAATCGCACGAGTATCTTTCTTGAAATGAGTCTGCTGAGTGCGGGTCAGGCGCTCGTACACCTGTTCATTGACGGCCGCCGCAGTGGCTTTCCACCACGCTTCGGGAGAGGCTTTCTGTTCGCTTGTTCCCAAGGTAGAACGCAGGTGACGCACGATACTCGCCTTGAGCTGATCTTTATCCAGTTGGAGATCCTGGTCTGTCTTCTTCTTGGTAGCCATAAACCATATTCCTTCGTTACAAATAAAATTGTTATCCCGCTTGCGGGACCGGCGCTGTTGTTATCTCAAAATATGTACCGGCGTGAGAATACTAACTAAAGCGGCAGAATTAAAAGTTAACGCAAGTCACACTTTAACCGATAAAAACAGCCTGAAAAGCTTGAAAACCCTTTCCTTAAATTGATCGCACAAAAACAAACATTCCCTTTATTATCATAAGCTTAATGAAAAAATAAAAATATTCTGGCATGAATAGGTTTTCAGAGATTGCCAAGCCTTGAAAATCCCTGAAAATAGGCAGCAAGACGGCACATTGAAACCGGTTTCAATGTGCCTGAAAAATTACCGTATAAATATGAAGCAATCATTGCATCCTTAAAGATGTGCTTTGAACTGATTGCTCAATGGATCGTAATGGTACCCAATCTGATCCAGACGCCCTGCCAACTGCTCTTCACTCATATCGTAATAGGCCAGCAACTCCTCCAACCCGTCACACTCAAGCCTTAGCTTCTCATTGATGATGCCCAGCAAGATGTTGGCATCAAGACGTTGCAAGGTACTGATATCCATGGCGGCACCTCCTGTAAATGACCTGTATAACCATGGGCGGTTACGCAAGGTTTGTCCATAGTACGAAAAACACCCAGCCAGTTTTATATTAAATAACTTTTAAAAACATAGTCTTACTAACGTCACATGCTAACACCATCACATTTTTCAGCAAAAACACCTTGTCACTGCCACAGGATATGACTACTGTATGCACATACAGCTTGGATATTCATACAGGAACCCCATATATGAACCAGCCCCTGCACTCACTGCCCTTTGCGATGAATCGTGTCATGAGCAAGCCCTGGCCAACCAGAACCGCCTGCAAAGCGGAGTTGGCTCATGATGGTGTGACTATCCAGTCTGATGATCAGTTTCTGAGCGAACTGAGCAAGTTAGGTGACTCTCATACCGGCTGGATCTTGTTGATCGCCCCGCCGGGACGCCCCACAGTCAGCCGTCTGGAAGAGCGAGGTATCGATCCCAAGAGAGTGCTGGTGGTACATAGCCCCAAAATCAAGAACTGGCAGCAAACCCTAGAGCGCAGTCTGGGCAATGGTCACTGCGCCGCCGTATTTACCTGGCTACCCGAGCAGATCGAGCTGGATCACGTCAAGCTGCAGCGACTGGGACAGCAATCTGGCGTACTCACCCGCTTCTTTGGCGCAAAACGGACTAACCTCGGCACACCTCTGCTGGCTTATTCAGAGCAAGATATCTATCTCAATCATTAAGACAAAAAACGAACGCCTACGCAGGCTCTCCCGCGGGTCGCAGTGACAGAAGGGCGCAAACAATATGTGACCAGCGGCTTTATTTGAAAGACAAGCTTGCAACAGCCTGACGGTAGGCATCGGAGATCATTTGACCCTGCTTGCTGCAAGCAGACAAACATCAAAAGATGTAACGGATAAAGAAGCAGAAAATAAAACCTGAACTGGACAATCATGCAGCCCAAGTATTCAAACCTGCGGGACTTCCTGCCCACCAGCGAACCCGTTTGAGCAATATGATGAGGCTGAAAGTCATTGCATTCATTTGAGCTGATCACGACAATTTGCCCACCGGAGTGACCCTCTCCTTGAAATACCGGGTAACAAGGGGTATAACCACGCGTTTTATCAGGTGTAATAAGTGAGCGGTATGATGCAAGCCCCCTTTTGGCAGACCAAGAGTCTGCAGCAGATGACTGAATCCGAATGGGAATCCCTCTGCGATGGTTGCGGAAAATGCTGCCTCAACAAGCTGATCGATGAAGATACCGACGAACTGGTTTTCACCAATGTCGCCTGCAATTTGCTTAACACCAAGACCTGTCAGTGCTCTGATTACGCCAATCGTTTCAAAAAAGAGCCTGACTGTCTGCAGATCACCCATGACAAGATCACCGAATATGACTGGCTCCCCTCAACCTGCGCATATCGCCTGCTGTCTGAAGGTGACGCTCTTCCAGAATGGCATCCTCTGCTGACCGGCAGTCGTTCCGCGATGCATCAGGCTGGTCAATCCGTCCGTGGCAAAGTCATTCACGAGGATCAGGCGGGTGAATGGATCGATCACATCATCACCTGGGCCAGCTGACACGCTCAACCCGCTATTCTCCAAAGACAAGGGCTGCACAATGTGCAGCCCTTGTTGTTTCTGCAAGCAGGGTTTGTAGCTTCACACATATCTGGCTGGCTAAACCAGACCACCTCCAAGCTGCGCATTGAGAGAGATAGAGGCAGAGGCAGAGGCAGAGGCAGAGGCAGAGGCAGAGGCAGAGGCAGAGGCAGAGAATGATTCCATAGTCACAGGCTTATGGGTATTGCTTGATACCCGCGATGGCGCCTCTGTTCACCCCTTAAACCTGATCAGCTGTTCCACGAGCCATAGCAACACTGATGCAATGGCAGGCAGAGCAACCGCCTATCCCCTTAGAGCGCGAATAAAGCATAATCGCATTACAGACGGGGCCCAGGTCAATCCTGGTGAGCCCCTCCCCTTGATCCTCTTCAAATCCCCAGTAACAACTGTTGTGGTTGCGATGGAACTGGGGGGCGATTCACAGGGGATGATTACTCCCCCTGAATCGCACGCATAAAAAAACCGGCGCCTTGGCGCCGGTTTTTGCTCACTATGTCTCGATTACAGAGAAGCAGTGAAGGTACGGGTGATGACGTCTTGCTGTTGCTCTTTGGTCAAAGAGTTGAAGCGAACGGCATAACCGGATACGCGGATGGTCAACTGCGGATATTTCTCCGGGTTTTCCATGGCGTCCAGCAGCATTTCACGGTTCATCACGTTAACGTTCAGGTGCTGACCACCCTCTACGTTGGATTCGTGGTGGAAGTAACCGTCCATCAGGCCAGCCAGGTTGGCTTTCTGGGCTTCCATATCTTTACCCAGTGCGTTCGGAACGATGGAGAAGGTATAGGAGATACCATCTTTAGCGTAAGCGAACGGCAGCTTGGCTACGGAAGTCAGGGAAGCAACAGCACCCTTCTGGTCACGACCGTGCATCGGGTTGGCACCCGGGCCGAACGGAGCACCAGCACGACGGCCATCCGGGGTGTTACCGGTCTTCTTGCCATATACCACGTTGGAGGTGATGGTCAGAACAGACTGGGTAGCAACAGCACCACGGTAGGTGTTCAGCTTCTGAATCTTCTTCATGAAGCGCTCAACCAGGTCACAGGCGATATCATCGACGCGAGCGTCGTTGTTACCGAACTGCGGGTATTCGCCTTCGATTTCGAAGTCGATGGCAACGCCATCTTCGTCACGAATCGGCTTGACCTTGGCGTACTTGATGGCAGACAGGGAGTCAGCGGCTACAGACAGACCAGCGATACCACACGCCATGGTGCGATATACGTCACGGTCGTGCAGCGCCATCAGAGAGGCTTCGTAGCTGTACTTGTCGTGCATGTAGTGGATGATGTTCAGCGCAGCAACGTATTGCTTGGCCAGCCAATCCATGAAGTGGTCCAGACGATCCATTACGTCGTTGTAGTCGAGGTACTCGGACTTGACCATCTCGGTTTTCGGACCGACCTGGATCTTGAGCTTCTCGTCCATACCACCGTTGATTGCATACAGCATGGTCTTGGCCAGGTTGGCACGAGCACCGAAGAACTGCATCTGCTTGCCAACGATCATCGGGGATACACAGCAAGCGATGGCGTAGTCATCGTTGTTGAAATCCGGACGCATCAGATCGTCGTTCTCGTACTGAACGGAAGAGGTCTCGATGGATACCTTGGCACAGTACTTCTTGAAACCGACCGGCAGCTTCTCGGACCACAGGATGGTCAGGTTCGGCTCAGGGGACGGGCCCATGGTGTACAGGGTGTTCAGCATACGGAAGCTGTTCTTGGTGACCAGAGTACGGCCATCAACGCCCATACCAGCCAGGGTCTCGGTCGCCCACATCGGGTCGCCGGAGAACAGTGAATCGTATTCCGGAGTACGCAGGAAGCGAACCATACGCAGCTTCATGACCATGTGGTCCATCAGCTCCTGGGCTTCTTGCTCGGTGATCAGGCCTTTCTGCAGGTCACGCTCGATGTAGATATCCAGGAAGCTGGAAGTACGACCGAAGGACATGGCCGCGCCGTTCTGGGACTTGACTGCCGCCAGGTAAGCGAAGTAGGTCCACTGAACTGCTTCACGGGCATTGGTAGCCGGTACGGAGATATCGCAACCATACTTGGCAGCCATCACCTTCATCTGAGCCAGGGCACGGTGCTGCTCGGAGATCTCTTCGCGCAGACGGATAGTGGCTTCCAAGTTGACGCCGTTTTCCAGGTCAGCTTGCAGGGACTTGAACTGTGCCAGTTTGTCGGCCATCAGGAAGTCAACACCGTACAGGGCAACACGACGGTAGTCACCGATGATACGGCCACGGCCGTAGGCATCCGGCAGACCGGTGATAACACCAGACTTGCGGCAGTTCAGGATGTCTTTGGTGTAAACATCAAACACACCCTGGTTGTGAGTCTTGCGGTACTCGGTGAAGATCTTCTCGACCATCGGGTCCAGTTGACGACCGTACACTTCGCAAGAAGTTTTAACCATCTTGATACCGCCGTTGGCGATGATGGCGCGCTTCAGCGGCTTGTCGGTCTGCAGACCTACGATCTTCTCGAGGCTCTGATCGATGTAACCGGCATCGTGTGCGGTAATGGTGGAGGGCAGGTCAGTATCAAAATCGACCGGCGCGTGAGTGCGGTTCTCGATCTTGATCCCTTCCATGACCTTGTCCCACAGCTTGGTGGTCGCTTCGGTCGCGCCAGCCAGGAAGGACTCGTCACCTTCATACGGGGTGTAGTTCTTCTGGATGAAGTCACGGGTGTTGACAGAGGTCTGCCATTCACCGGCCGCGAAGCCTTCCCATGCTTTTTGGAACTGTTCGTTAAGTTCTGCCATTTTTCATTACCTCACACGGTATTGATGTAGTATCCCGCGATCATCCTTAATGATGACGACGGAAGATAAACCAGTAAGTCAGACCAACCATCACGCCACCACCGATGATATTGCCGATGGTCACGGGGATGAGGTTGTGTAGGACGAAGTTGGATACGGTCAGGTCAGCAAAGGTTGCCGGATCCTGGCCGATGGCCTGCCAAAATTCCGGGCCAGCCACGCTGTGGATAGCGATACCAACCGGAATCATAAACATGTTTGCGATGCTGTGCTCGAAACCTGATGCAACGAACATGGCAACCGGCAGCAGCATGACGACTACCTTGTCAGTCGCGCTGCGGGCACCAAAGGCCATCCAGGCAGCAAGACATACCATCAGGTTACAAAGGATACCCAGCGCCACCGCTTCGAAGAAGGTGTGGTGAATTTTGTGTTGGGCCACTTTCAGGGCATTCAGACCCCACTGGCCGTCCGCTGCCGTGTACTCGGCAGAAACGATGATCAGCGCCACCATCAGCAGACCGCCAATCAGGTTGCCGAAGTAGACCAGCCCCCAGTTCTTGAGCAGCTGGGCCCAGCTTATCCGGTTGGCCGCTTTGGCTACCAGCGTCAGGGTGGTGGAGGTGAACAGCTCGGCACCGAGCAGTACGCAGAGAATAAGTCCGAGAGAGAAGCAGAGACCGCCAACCAGCTTGGCCATACCCCAAGGCATGGAACCGGTTCCGGTAGTCACTGTAATGTAGAAGATAAATGCGATGGCGATGAAAGCGCCTGCGGTAATGGCCAGTGGAATGACCTTGTATGCCGGCTTGGTAGCCTTGGCGTAGGTGATGTCTTCAGCCAGTGCAGCGATGGCTTCGGGCTTGAGACAATCGAATGGGGATTCAGCTTTCAATTATGATCTACCTGAATGTTTTGCCTGTTGAAATCATAACAAAGGGCCAAATGGCCAAAATTGACATCGATCAAATTTATCAGTGTGCGATTGTAATTTTACTACAAATATTTGAGCCGCATGGCTGCGCCAGTTTACACCAGGTTTCAGCTGAAACAGAAGTGTTGGATTTTTAATATAATGATTTTAAAGAATTTATAGTTCGCCACATAAACCATGCATTGGCAAGATATCTTTGCAGTTCCCAAGCATGCCCCCTGCCCTGCCTGCAACCCCCTTAGAGGTATTTTTTGTTTTTTATTTCATCTTTGAATAACAACGACATCGCTTATCTGCATCAAACAGAAGGGGCCAACCGGCCCCTCCTTTACTCACACATTGTCAATGTATCTTTATGACCACTGATGGGCGCGCTTGGCCTTTTGCAGCTTCTCGTAAGCCGCCAGCAGCTTCTGGTGCAGCGGGAATTGGGCAAGCGACAAGTCGGCCGCCTCCAGCCCGTGGAAACGCGCTTCGCCACTGGCGTTGGCCCAGGCCTGTGCCAGCGTCTCCTCACCATACATACGGGTAAAGACGCCACGATACTGCTCGGGGTCGCGCTCCTCGTCGAGGAAAAGCTCGACGCAGGCGCGCAGGGCACGATAGTAGCTGGCACGCTCGGCAGTAAACACCGACTGGTTGAACTCCATGGTCCAGTCGATGAGATCCAGCGCCGTATCCAGCTCACCGGCGGCCAGCGCCAGCATGGCTTTCAGCTCGCCAACGCGCAGGGTATGCAGCGCGGTACCCTTGGCGGCAGCGATGCCCAGCAGCTCGCGTACACGGGTACGCTCGTCGTGCCCCTCTTCATCCAGCTGGTCGAACAACGCCATGTACTGCTCGGCATCCCAATCAAGTGATGGCAGCGCCAGGATCACTTCGCGCAGGTTGGCGCCCATGTTGTTGTTGGCCAGCAGCAGATCTTCAGCCGGATAGATGTCGGACATGCCGGGCACCAGAATGCGGCAGGCGTAGACGCCCAAGTGCTCGTAATCGGCGATATAGACCGGCTGCTCCAGCTCGTGGAAGATGCCGATCAGATGGTCGAACTCCTCCTGCGAGGTGCCGCGGAAATCCCAATCAGCAAACTCGAAGTCCGCCTCTTCCTTGAACAGATCCCAGCTGATAAGGCCGGAAGAGTCGATGAAGTGGGTCTCGAGGTTGTGGTGATCCGCCACCTGCTCGTTGTCGAATGAGGGCGGCACAAACACGTCGAGATCTTTGAGGCCACGGCCCTGCAGCAACTCGGTCACGGTACGTTCGAAGGCCACTTCAAAGCGCGGATGGGCACCGAAGGAGGCAAAGCAGGTGCCGTTGCTCGGGTTGAGCAGCACCACACAGATAACCGGATAGCGGCCGCCCAGAGACGCATCGAAGCTGTAAATCGGGAAACCTTCCGCTTCCAGCGCCGCGATGGAGGCGGCAATCCCCGGATAACGGGCAATCACTTCGCTCGGGATCTGCGGCAGGCTCAGTGCCTCGGCGATGATCCTGTTCTTCACATGGCGCTCGAATACCTCGGAGAGCGCCTGGGTGCGCGCTTCGGTCTTGGTGTTGCCGGCGCTCATACCGTTGGAGACATAGAGGTTGCCGATGATGTTCATCGGGATGTAGACAGTCTCGTGATCGGACTGGCGCTCGAACGGCAGGGCGACGATGCCGCGCTCCTCGTTGCCAGATTGCAGATCCACCAGCATCTCGGCGGTCACTTCACCATCCGGGTTGTAGAACTTGCGGGTGAAGCTGTCGAGCAGACCAGCTGGCAGTTGATCCCCTTCGATGGGGAACCACTTCTCGTTCGGGTAGTGAACGAAATCGCCGTTGGCTACCTGCTCGCCCAGATAGAAGTCGGCAAAGAAGTAGTTGGTGGAGAGACGCTCGAAATACTCACCCAGAGCGGAGGCAAGTGCCGCCTTCTTGCTGGCACCCTTGCCGTTGGTAAAGCAGAGGGAGCACTCCTTGTCCCGGATGTGCACCGACCAGACGTTCGGCACGGGGTTGAGCCAAGAGGCCTCTTCGATATCAAAGCCAAGGGCTTGCAGTTTGGTCTGGAAGCGTTCGATGGAATCTTCCAGCGCTGCGTCCTTGCCGGGAATAAAAGTGTGGTCAGTCATCACGATATCCTGATTTTTATTGGCTCATGTTTGGCCGCAGATAATAGCAGGGGTCGCCGGCTTTGGCAGGACAAAAATCAGCAAACGCCAAGCAATGCGCCCCACTTCCAGCCCCCTCTCCTCTCTCGGCCAAAGATGACAACCAAAGCAAACGGGCCCGGGGATTGCCCGGGCCCGCTTGTTACGCAATGCGATACATCGTCAGAGCTGCTTGCCCTGGCTGGCGATCACCTGGCTGTACCAGTGGAAACTCGCCTTCTTGATCCGGCGAAGGGAGCCCCCCTGCTCGTCACGCTCCACATAGACGAAGCCGTAACGCTTCTGGTAGCCGTTGAGCCAGCTCAGGATGTCGGTGAACGACCAGGCGCAGTAGCCGAGCAGTTCCACCCCATCCTGCATCGCCTCCTGGCACGCCTTGACGTGGCTGCGCAGATAATCGATGCGGTACTCATCGTTCACCTTGTCGCCCGCCTCCAGCTTGTCGAACTCGCCAAGGCCGTTCTCGGTGATCATCAGCGGCAAACCGTAACGGGAAGAGAGGCGACGCAGCGCGATGCGCATCCCGGTCGGGTCGATGGCCCAGTCCCAGTTGCTGGTCTCAAGGTGCGGATTGGGCGCCGTCTTGTAGAGGCCGGGAATACCGCTGGACGGCGTGGTGCCCTTCTTGCCGGTGGTGTTGATCCGCTGCAGGGTCTGACCGCCCAAGGGGTTATCGGTGTAGGTCAGGGTGTAGTAGTAGTTGACGCCAATGTAGTCGGGCGTCCCTTCGCGCAGCAACTCCATATCGCCCGGCAGGATCTCGGGCGCCTCACCGTTTTCCTGCAAGTAAGCGAGCGCCGCCTGCGGATAGCGGCCAAAGCAGTAGGCGTCCAGCCACCAGAGGTTGTTGAACTCCTCGGCGTTCTCATAGGCCAGCATATCTTTCGGATCGCACGACGCCGGATAGGCAGGGGAGTAGGCAAAGCTCGGGCCGATGAGGCCGTTCGGCACATGCTGGCGAAACGCCTTGATCACCCGGGCATTGGCCAGAAACGCGATATGGTTGGCGACGAAGAAGCGCTTGCGGTCCTGCACTGCGGGCGGATGGGTGCCGAGCTGATAGGCGTTGGTCAGGTTGTAGTTCTGCTCGTTAAGCGACACCCAGTATTTCACCTTGCCGGCAAAGCGCTGATAGAGGGTTACGCAGTAGCGCTCGAAATCCTCGATTATGCGTCGGTCTTCCCAGCCGCCGTACTCATCTTGCAGCGCCTGCGGCAGATCCCAGTGATAAAGGGTCAGCACCGGTTCGATCTGGTGAGCCAAGAGGGTGTCGATCAGCTTCTCGTAGAAGGCCAGTCCCGCCTCGTTCACCTCCCCCCGACCGGTGGGGTAGATGCGCGGCCAGCTCACCGAGAAGCGGTAGGCCTTGAGCCCCATCTCGGCCATCAGCGCCACGTCCTCTTCCATGCGGTGGTAGTGATCGACCGCCACATCACCGTTGCTCCCCTCAAAGGTCTTGCCCGGCAGCTTGGTGAAGAGATCCCACACCGAGGGCCCCTTGCCATCGGCATTCCAGCCCCCCTCCACCTGATAGGCTGCGGAGGCGGCGCCCCACAGAAAATCGCTCGGGAAGTCGTTGAACTTGTGGTGATGCATCTGGTGTTGCTCCTTCTGCGGCGGTGGTCCTGGCCACCTAGATTGCGCCGGCTGGCGGCACCCAATTGAATTGGCAATAGCATCGAACAGTTCTAGAATTCCGTCCAATGACAAATATGACCACTCAACATTCCTAACAGGAATGAAAGGAGCCGCTGTGGAGCTACGGGACCTGAAAGCCTTTGTCACTCTGGGGGAGGTACTGCACTTCGGCCAGGCGGCGGTGCGCCAGCATGTCACCCAGTCGGCACTGAGCAAGCAGATAAGGCGGCTGGAGGAGGAGCTCGGCGGCGAATTGTTCGAGCGCAACGCCAGCACCACCCGCCTCACCGGACTGGGCAGGGCACTGTATGAGGATGCCAGCGCTGTGGTCATCCAGAGCGAGCAGCTCTCGCGCACCGCCCGCGACGTGCTGGCGGGCAATGTCGGCACCCTGCGCATCGGCTTTGGCGTGGCCACCAAAATCCTGGTGCCCGCCGCCATTGCCCGTTTTCGCGCCGAGCGGCCGCAAGTGACTATCGAGCTCAACGATCTCTCCACCCACCACCAGCTGCTGGCGCTCAGTGAAGGCAAGCTGGATCTCGGTTTTTGCCGCCTGCCCGCCCCCAAGGGGTGGCACGCCCTGCCGGTGGTCGAAGCCCACTTTGTCGCCGTACTACCCGCCAGCTACCGCGATGTGAGGGAGTTGGCGGATCTGGTGGACAAGCCGCTGGCGATCCTCCGTCGGGACAAGGCCCCGTCGTTTTACGATCACCTGATGAACTATCTGGCCCAGAGCGGGCTGCGTTTTCGCGATATCCAGTACGTCAACGACTTTGCCGCTGGCGTCGCCACCGCGGCAGCCGAGATCGCCTGGACCCTGGTCCCCTCCTCCACCACCATAGAGCACCCGGATGTGCTCACCCTCCCCTTGAGAGACGGGGAAGCCTGTTGGACCATTGGCCTTATCCGTCCGCCCCACAGCAAGGGGCCCTTGATCGATGCCTTCTGGGCAACCATCGCCGATATGACGCCAAGATAGACACGCCCTTGGCAAACCGCAGATGGCGGCAACGCATCAACGATAGCGTTCGACGATACGCGCCAACTCGCCGCTTTGTCGCAGCTGTTGCAGGGCACGGTTGAACTCGGTTATCCGGGTATTGAAGCGGGAGTGCTTGCCGATGCAGAGATTGAACGGGGTAGAGGCAAGCTGCAGCGGCACCTCGACCACCTGCCCGGACAATCCCAGCTGGTTGAGTTTGAAACGTGCCACCAGTGGGTCGGTCACCATCAGGTCCCCCCGACCCGCCGCCAGCATTTTGAAAACATTATCGACATTGATGGTGTGATGAACGGTGAAGCCCGCCAGGTTCTCCTTGCCCCAGCCGTTACCGAAATAGTCGAGAAAGGTAAGTGATTTGAAGTCGCTCAAGCGGCTGGCACGCTGAAAATCGCTCATCCGGGGGTGGCCAAGCCGGGTAAATACCGTCAAAACCGTCGTGGTAACGGGCTCCTCCACCACCAATGTGTAAGAGCGGCGCTCCCGGGTGGCGATGGTGACAAAGCCATCGGCCTGCGCCATCCGCACCAGTTTTTGCGCCCGTTGCCACGGATAACCTTCATGGCGCACCCGCAGCCCCATCTGCGCTGCCACCCGATCCATCACGTCTATCATCAGCCCGCGCATCCTGCCCTGTTCGTCACGCCACGAATATGGGGCAAAGTCGTCAAAGTAGACCATCTTCAACTCGGCCGCTGGTGCCGCCCATGCACTCTGCCACATCAGCAATCCCCACAGGATTGCGCTCCCCAGACTGACTCTCATGGCCGCGACTCCATCCACTTCTGCCAACTCTGAGCCTAGTGCAAAGCGGGCTGCGGCAAGGTTCAGGATCCAGTGGAAAAGTGGCCAACGAAAAAAGAGAGAGGAAGCAATGGCTTCCCCTCTCTCGTTCGTTTGTCAGCACGCCACCTTACCGATAGAGGTCACGACTTGCCGGTTACGCCAGCTCGGCCCGCAGTGCCTTGGTGGCATCGACCATCACCTTGAGGGCGGCCTCGGTCTCTTCCCAGCCGCGGGTCTTGAGGCCGCAATCCGGGTTGACCCAAAGTCGCTCGGCCGGGATCTGTTTGGCCGCCTTGCGCAGCAACCCCTCAATCCAGCTCTGGCTCGGCACGTTTGGCGAATGGATATCGTAGACGCCCGGGCCAATCTCGTTGGGGTAGTTGAAGCGCTCGAACGCTTCGAGCAGCTGCATCTGGCTGCGGCTGGTCTCGATGGTGATCACATCCGCATCCAGCGCCGCCACCGCCTCGATGATGAGGTTGAAGTCGCTGTAACACATGTGAGTGTGGATCTGGGTGCTGTCCGCCACCGGACTGGCACTCAGACGGAAGGCCCGCACCGCCCAGTCGAGATAAGCCTGATGATCCTGCTTGCGCAGGGGCAAGCCTTCACGGATCGCCGGTTCGTCGATCTGGATGATCTTGATGCCGGCGGCTTCCAGATCTGCCACCTCGTCGCGAATGGCCAGCCCGATTTGCAGGGCGGACTGGTCCCGGCTCACATCTTCCCGCGGGAAGGACCAGCAGAGGATGGTCACGGGGCCGGTCAGCATCCCCTTGACCGGCTTGTCAGTCAGGCTCTGGGCAAACTTTGTCCACGCCAGGGTCATGGGGGTCGGGCGGTCAATGTCGCGGGTGATCACCGGCGGCTTGACGCAGCGGGAGCCATAGCTCTGTACCCAGCCGAAGCGGGTGATGGCAAAGCCATCCAGCAGCTCACCGAAATACTCCACCATGTCGTTGCGCTCGGCCTCGCCATGTACCAGCACGTCCAGCCCGATGGCCTCCTGACGCGCGATGGCATCGCGGATCTCCGCCTTAATGCCCGCCTCGTAGGCGCGGTTATCGATGCGACCGGCGCGCCAATCCTGCCGCAATACCCGGATCTGCGAGGTCTGCGGGAAGGAGCCGATGGTGGTGGTGGGCAGCAGCGGCAGCTTGAGATCCGAGCGCTGCAGCTCGGCCCTGATCGGATAGGGGCTGTGGCGATCAAAATCGCCGTTGGTGAGGCTGGCGAGCCGTGACTGCACCGCTTTTTTGTGCACCCGGCTGTCAGACTCCCGATCGACGATGGGCTGGCTGTAGGCGGTAATTTTGTCGAGCTCGCCCCCATCCAGATACTCTCTGAGCAGTCCCAGCTCGAAGCATTTTTGCAGGGCGAAGGCGAACCAGCTGCGGGTCTGGGGATCCAGCTCCTGCTCCAGGGTCAAATCCACCGGGCTGTGCAGCAATGAGCAGGATGAGGCCACCCAGAGCCGCTCGCCGAGTCTGGCTTTCAGTGCCTTCAGAGTCGGCGCCAGCTTGGCCAGGTTGGCACGCCAGACGTTGCGGCCGTTGATCACCCCGGCGGAGATGACCCACTGGGCCGGCAGATGCGGCACCAGGGTCTCCAGCTGTTCGGGGGCGGCCACCAGATCCAGATGCAGGCCATCCACCTTGAGGCTGGTGATGATGTCGCGCTGATGGGCCACCGAGCCGAAATAGGTGGTGAGCAGCAGCTTGCAGGGGCCCGCGAGGCGAGCGTAGGCGTTGAGGTAGGCGAGGCGCCACTCGTCCGGCAGGTCCAGCGTCAGCGCCGGTTCGTCGATCTGCACCCACTCCACCCCTTGTGCAGCCAGTTTCGCCAGGATCTCCTGATAGACGATCAGCAGGCGATCGAGCAGTTCAAGGCGCGAGAAGCCGCTCTCTTTTTCCTTGCCAAGCCACAGATAAGAGACTGGCCCCAGCAGCACCGCCTTGACCGGCAGCCCCAGCACCTTGGCCTCTTCCACCTCGTCAAACAGCTGGCTCCAGCCCAGTTTGAAACGCTGATCACGGCTGAATTCCGGCACCAGATAGTGATAGTTGGTGTTGAACCATTTGGTCATCTCGGCGGCGGCCGCCGCCGGGCCGGTCGGTGCACGGCCGCGGGCCACCCGGAACAGGGTGTCGAGATCGGTCTCGCCATGACGGTGACGGGCAGGCACCGCATCCACCAGCAGACTGGTGCCGAGCACCTGATCGTACCAAGCGAAGTCGCCCACCGGCAGCAGATTGACCCCGGCGGCATGCTGGGCTTGCCAGTGGCGTTCACGCAGCGTCTTGCCCACGGCAACGAGTTCGGCCTGAGTGGTCTCGCCACGCCAGTAGGATTCGAGGGCAAATTTCAGCTCGCGCTTGGCGCCGATACGGGGGAAGCCCAGGGTGTGTGCTCGTGTCATAGGTTCATTTCCTTATGCTCATTCATCTGATGGGAAACTGGATGATTTAGCCATCCAGATGTTTACACATCCAAAATGACAAGATAAGGTGACGCTGGCTATTGAATCCTCTTCAAGTGGCTCTCAAATAATTCTCAACTGACCGCCAGTCAGGTTCACCGCGAGGATACAGAGGCCGATGTTTACAGATGCAAGAGATGCAGGAGTCTCAGAGCAGCAGGCCACCGCCGGCCGCAACCTCAGCGCCATACGCAATCTCACAAGGAGCCATCTTATGGCAGTGCCAAGCAATGCAGGGATAGAGATCAAACACTTGAAAACATTGACCGCGCTGGCCGAACAGGGCTCGCTGGCCGGTGCGGCGCTGACCCTCAACCTCACCCAGTCCGCCCTCTCCCACCAGCTCAAAGAGCTGGAGACCCGCCTCAATCTGGAGCTTTACCTGCGCAAAAGCCGTCCGCTGGTGCTGACCACAGCCGGCAGCCAGCTGCTCGCCCTCGCCCGTCAGGTACTGCCCGCTCTGGCCCAGACCGAGAAACAGCTGCAAGCCCTGCAGAGCGGCGATGCGGGCAGGCTGCATCTGGCGCTCGATTGCCACAGCTGCATCCAGTGGCTGCTCCCGCTGTTGCCGGAATTTCGCCGCCAGTGGCCAGGGGTGGATCTGGAGGTGGAGTCGGTGCCGGGTTTTGATGCCATCAATGCCCTGCTCGGCGGTCAGCTCGACCTGCTGCTCACCTCGGACGTGCAGGCCCGCGGCGATCTCCACTTCGAGCCGCTGTTTTCCTTCGATCTGACTCTGGTGATGGCGCCGGATCACCCCCTCTGCTACCAGAGCCGCATCGAGCCGGGCGATCTGGGGGCGGAGGTGCTGCTGGTCTATCCGGTGGAGCGCAGCCGCATGGATATCTTCAGCCGCTTTTTGCAACCCGCCGGGGTGGAGCCCGCCCGCTGCAAGCCGGTGGACAACACCTCGGTGATGCTGCAGATGGCCGCCGCTGGCCTGGGCGTCGCCGCCCTGCCGCGTTGGGCCAGCGACGAGTTTGTCAGACAGGGGATGCTCTGCGCCCGCCCCCTCGGCAGCGGTATTCGCCGCCATATGTACGGCGCGGTGCGGGCCGCCGATCGGGATCAAGCCTGCCTGCAGAGCCTCTTTGCTCGCATCCGGGCTACCATGGCTTGATGATGGCTCAGAGCGTTCCGAAGTAGCTGCGCAGCGCCTCCACCACCCGTCGCACCTTCTCCGGGATCTCCCGCTGCGGCGTGATGGCGTGGATCTCCATCGGTGCCACCCGAAAACCGGGCAGCAGTTCGAGCAGACGCCCCTGCGCCAGATCCTCGCCAATCTCTCCCTCCGGTTGCAGCGAAATCCCCTGCCCCGCCAGCGCAAACTGGCGCAGGGGCAACACGTTGTTGCAGAGCACCTTGGCCTTGAACCTCACCCTGTGCTCGCCCCCCTTCTCGTCAAGCAGCAGCAAACCGTTGCCCAGCATGTCGCCGCAGAGCCAGTCGTGGGTGGCCAGATCGGCGGGCGTGCGCGGCGTAACCTTGCGCGCCAGATAGGCGGGGGCGGCGCAGAGCAGCATCCGGGTCTGCCCCAGTTTGCGGGCCACCAGGGTCGAGTCAGGCAAGGTGCCGACCCGCAGCGCCACATCGATCCGCTCGGCAATCAGATCCCGCTTCTCGTCGTCGGCGATGATCTGGATGGTGAGGCCGGGATGGGCCTGCAACAGCGGCGAGAGGGCCAGAGCCAACGGCTGGCCCGCCATCCCCACCGGGGCGGTGATCCGCACTTCCCCGAGCAGGGCGTCGCGCACCTCCGAGAGGCGCAGCTCGGTCTCGCTCAGAGTCTGCTGCAACGCCCGACACCCTTGCCACACCACCTCTCCCGCCTCGGTCAGACTGAGACGACGGGTGGAGCGATGGAGCAGGGGCAGTCCGAGCAGGCTCTCCAGCTGGCTGATATGCTGACTGACGGCGGAGGGTGTCATGCCAAGGGATTTGGCCGCCCCTGTCATGCTGCCCGCTTCCACCACGGCGGCGAAGATGGCGTAACGTCTGAGCTGTTCCATTATTAAATCCAGCTTATAAGTGAATGCATTTTTGAGGTGATTATTAAATCATAAATGGCGGCGTAGGATAGCCCCATTCCAACAGTGAAGGAGAGTTCCCCATGAAGATTGCCCTGATCGGTGCCAGCGGTTTTGTCGGTTCAGCCATCCTGAACGAGGCCGTCAGCCGCGGCCATCACGTCACCGCCATCGTCCGCGATGTCAGCAAGGTGGCCGCCCATCCGCAGGTCACCGCAGTGGCGGTGGATGCCCAAAACCCGCAGGCATTGGCCGAGGTGATCAAGGGGCACGATCGGGTGATCAGCGCCTACAACCCGGGCTGGACCACACCGGATATCTACGACCAGTACCTCAAGGGTGCCAACGCGATTGTCGCAGCAGCCAAAGCGGCCAACAGCTGGCTGCTGGTAGTAGGTGGCGCCGGCAGTCTGGAGGTCGCCCCCGGCGTACAACTGGTGGATACCCCGGAGTTTCCGGCCGAGTGGAAACAGGGGGCGCTGGCGGCCCGCGACGGTCTCACCGCCCTGCGTCGTGAAACCGCCCTCGACTGGCGCTTTGTCTCTCCTCCGGTGTTCCTGGAGCCGGGTGAGAAGCGCGGCGGCTATCGGATTGGTGGCGATCAGGTGCTCTTTAGTGGCGAACAGCCTGCCGGGATCACCGCCGGTGATCTGGCCGACGGCGTGCTGAACGAGGCGGAAAAACCGGCTCACCTGCGCCAGCGCTTTACCCTGGGTTACTGAGAGCCTGCAACCGGTTAAGGCCAGAATGCGCGGTCACTTGCCTGAGCACCCGGTCAGGTGAACACCCGCTCAAACAGAAGGGAGGCATCCGCCTCCCTTCTGTTTTGGCCATTTTCTGTTTTGTTCATTTTTACCGCGGGCAGCTTGCCTCTGGTTATCACTCTCCTTCCCATCATTTCCCATTCCGCCCTTAATGGCTGCGCAAAAAGCAGCCACCCCATTACACACCGAATTCCATTTCGAATTTTGTATATAACTAAGAATAATTTGTTGTTTCCGTCTTATAACACCGAACAGTAGCATCCCCTTCATTCCAGATGGCGCCACACCGCTGCGCATACCGCCACACTGTCGCGCCATCCCGTTTGCCGCTCATCAGACCTGCCCGCACCAGAGGCAGCAGAAGAGATGGCGCTAGAGATAACGAAAGAGTGAGGAGGTGCACATGGAACATTCACCACTGCCGATCATCGATCTGGCTGCCCTCAACGGGGCACCCGACCTGCGTCGCCCTATGCTGGCCCGGCTGGCCGCGGCCGCCCGCGACGTCGGCTTTTTCTATCTGACAGGGCATGGCCTGAGTGACGCCGAGCAACGAGAGACTCTGGCGCTGGCAGAGCGCTTCTTTGCCCTGCCGGAGCAGGAGAAGCTGGCGGTGCAGATGGTCAACAGCCCCCACTTTCGCGGCTACAACCGGGTCGGTGCCGAGCTGACCCGAGCGCGGCCGGATCTGCGGGAGCAGTTCGATATCATGAATGAGGCGCAAGCCCTGCCTGCGGCCCTGATCCGTGAACCATGGCAGCGGCTGATCGGCCCCAACCAGTGGCCGACCGCCCTGCCAGAGATGAAAGCCCATCTGCTGGCGTGGCAGGATCGGCTGAGCGACATCACCCTCACCCTGCTGGCCGCTTTTGCCGAGGTGCTGGAGCAACCGGCCAACGTGTTTGACGACAGCATCCGCGGCGCCCCCTACCAGCACATGAAACTGATTCATTACCCGGGGCAAGAGGCGGGCGGCAGCAGTCAGGGGGTTGGCGCCCACAAGGATCCCGGCTACCTGACGCTGGTGATGCAGGACAATCATTCGGGGCTTGAGGTCGAGACGGCCGACGGCTGGATCTCCGCGCCCCCCCTGCCGGGAGCGCTGGTGGTCAATATCGGCGAGCTGCTGGAGCTGGCCTCCAACGGCTATCTCAAGGCGACCCTGCATCGGGTGGTGAGCCCGCCGTCCGGCGTATCGCGCCTCTCCTGCGCCTTCTTTATGGCGGCGCGGCTCGATGCCACCGTGCCACTGCTCAGCCTCTCCCCCGCGCTGGCAGCGCAGGCGCAAGGGCCGGAGAGTGACCCGACCAACCCGCTCTTTAATCAGGTGGGGGAGAACGTGCTGAAAGGGCGGCTGCGCTCCCACCCGGATGTGGCGGCCCGCCACTATGGGGAACCCGCTCGCCTACCGCGCACAAAGAGCGAAGCGATACTGGCCTGAACAGCGCAGAGATGCGCAGGCGGGTATATGCATAAGCCACAAGCCGCATGCACATACCCGCGCTGACAAACACAACAAGCAACGAACAACAAAACAAGTCATGGCCAGAGCCTGGCCATCACGGAGCAACACGATGAAATTCAAGACCATGAGCGTACACAGCGGCCAACGGATCGACCCCCAGACCGGCGCCCTCACCACCCCGCTCTACCAGAGCAGCACCTTCAGCTACTTCAACGCTCAAGCGGGCAAGGATCGTTTCGCAGGTCAGGCCCCTGGCTTTATCTACAGCCGCTTTGGCAACCCCACCACTGCCGAGCTGGAGCAGAAGCTGGCGGCGCTGGAAGGGGCTGACGAAGCGCTGGTGGTGGCGAGCGGCATGGCGGCGGTGAGCGCCATCATGTATGCCCTGGCCGACAGCGGCGATGAGGTGGCCTATATCGGCCCGCTCTACGGCGGCACCGATGCGTTCCTCAAGCAGACCTTCAGCCGCGCCGGTATCAAGATCACCGCTTACGAGAGCGATCGGGATCTGCTGGCCAACATCCGCCCTGCTACCAAGGTGGTACTGTTCGAAACCCTGACCAACCCCACTCTCAAGGTGGTGGATCCGCGGCTGGTGGTGGAAGCGGCCCGCAAGGTGGGCGCTATTACGGTATGTGACAACACCTTCCTCACCCCCTACCTGCTGCGTCCGCTGGAACTCGGGGTCGATGTAGTGATGCACAGCGGCACCAAATATCTGGGCGGCCACGGCGACATCATCGCCGGGGTGGTGGCGGGCTCTCACGCCCTGATGAAGTCCATCCGCACCGTGGCCCTCAAGCATATCGGCTCCCCCATCGGCCCGCAGGAGGCCTACCTGCTGCAGCGCGGGGTCAAGACCCTGCCGCTACGGATGGATGCCCACCTGCACAATGCCCAGAAAGTGGCCGAGTTTCTGGCAGCCCACCCGGCAGTGAAGAAGGTGATCTACCCGGGGCTTGCCAATCATCCGGGCCACGATGCCCTCGGCGCCTTCGCCAGCGGCTTTGGCGGCATGGTGAGCATTGAGCTGGAAGGCGGGTTTGAGCGCTGCGCTACCCTGCTCGACAACCTGCAACTGTTCGTGCAGGCGGTGAGTCTGGGGGATCTCGAGAGTCTGGCCTGCCATCCAGCCAGCACCACTCACGCCGCCATGGACGAGGCGAGCCGCCTCGCCGCCGGGGTCAATGACGACCTCATCCGCTTCAGTATCGGAGTGGAAGATGCCGACGATCTGATCGCCGATCTGGCCGCCGCGCTGGCGCAGATCTAACCGGGCGCGGTTTTTACTCCCAGACAAAACAGCGGCGAGTGAGATGCCCCAAACACAACAACGGCCCATCAAGGGCCGTTGTTGTTTGTCGCGCTATGGAAAAATGGGATTTACTCCTCCCACACCACCACTTGGGATGAGGGCCAGTGATCCCCGACCTGGGCGTACTTTTGCTCCAGCAGGTGGCGCTTGATCTTCATGGTGGGAGTCAGCACGCCGTTCTCGATATTCCAGGGGGTTTTCACCACCAGAATGCCGCGAATTTTGGCATGAGATTCCAGCTGATCGTTGACCCGAACCCGCGCCGCTTCCAGTCTGGCGTTGACCTCCTCCCGATTGCCCTTCATGGCGCTCTCGGCCAGTTGCACCAGCGCAATGGGCTGGGGCATGCCGTACCCAATCACGCAGAGCTGTTCGATAATGGGCTCCTGACCCAGCAGCCCCTCGATGGGCACCGGCGCCACATACTTGCCCTTGGCGGTCTTGAACACGTCCTTCATCCGGCCGGTGATGGTGAGATAACCCTCCTTGTCCAGCTTGCCCATGTCACCGGTGTGCAGCCACCCCTCGGCATCGATGGCCTCGGCGCTGTGCTCGGGATCCTTGTAGTAACCCAGCATCATCCCTTCGCAGCGGCAGAGGATCTCCCCCTCGTCGGAGATCTTGATGGTCACCCCGATCCCCGCCTTGCCGACGGTGCCGATCTTGTCGGCGCGGAACGGGTAGTTGATGGTGGAGTAGGCGTGGTTCTCGGTCATGCCCCAGGCTTCCGTCACCTTGAGGCCAATGCTCAGATACCACTCAAGCAGCGCAGGGGAGACAGGCGCGGAGCCGCAGCCGAGTACCCGGGCCTGATCCAGTCCCAACCCCTTTTGCAGCTTGCGTTTGATAAGGCCGGAGATAAGCGGGATCTTGAGCAGCAACGCCAGTTTGTTCTGGGGCAGCTTCTCGTGGATCTTGATGCGGAACATGGCCCACAGCCGCGGCACCGAGATAAAGACGGTGGGACGGCAGCGTTTGACATCTTCGATAAAGGTGTCGAGGGATTCAGGGAAGGCTATGGTAGCACCGCCATAGAGGCTGCCGCCGTAGATGTAGACCCGCTCGGTAATGTGGGCCAGCGGCAGGTAGGAGAAGCCCCGATCGGCCTGGCTCAGGCTCACCGTCTCAACCAGCTTCTCACACGACCAGGCGTAGCGCTCGACGCTCAGCATGGCACCTTTCGGCTTGCCGGTGCTGCCGGAGGTGTAGACCAGACTCAGCAGGGAGTCAGGGGCCTGCACCGGGCTGTCAGGGATCGGCTCATGCGCCTCCAGCAGATCGTCCCACTGGTGGCTGGCTGGCATGGTGTCATAGGGGAAGGCGATGCGCAGCAGATCGGCGGGTACGCCCGCCTCCTGACTCTTCCAGTCATCCAGCTTGCCGACGAAGATCGCTTTGGCCTCGCTATGGCGCAGCACATATTCGATGGTATCGACGTTGGCAGTCGGGTAGATGGGCACGCTCACATACTGCCCCATCTGCATCGCCAGATCGGCGATAAACCACTGGGCGCAGTTCTTGGAGAGCAGCGCCACCTTGTCACCGGCCACCAGACCGAGGTGACGCAAGGCCGTCACCATCCGCCGCGCTTCATCGGCCACTTCACCCCAGGTGAAATCGACATATTCGCGGTTGATGGTTTGACGCAGGTAGGTTCGATCAGGACACTGCCGCTCCCAGTGATAGAGCATCTCGAGCGGCAGTTTATTGGCAATGCGTGAGGAGGAGGCCATAGTTTAATCCCTGAAACAAAAGGCGAAACTTATTATTAACCTTTCACTAACTTCAGGGGAAGAATAAACTCAAACTTCAGTTTGAATTGTGTATCCGATCAAGCTTCTGCGTCTTGTTGCAAACGAATCCACATTGCCTGCACCAGTTTCTCATCCTCTTCCGAGAGCTCACCTTGCAAGATCGCCTCGTTGAGGCTGCGCAGCACATAGCTCTTGACGTCCCGCACCAGGGTCTTGCCTTCCAGCTCGGCCCGGGCAACGGCCAATGAGATATGACCTCGCAGGTAACCCCCCGCAAACAGCTCATCATCGGTCGCGGTGGCAACCATGCTGTCGATCAGTCCCAACAACTTGTGCTCAAAATCGTGAATCGTCATGTAACGCAGCCTCATTTGCGGCAAAAAATTCGGGGGTATGGAACCGCAATCCGGTTGATTGCAGCTCTCTGGCGCCAGGCCAGCAGCGTCCTTGGCGTCCTATTCCGGGTTGGCCACCGGGTAGATGACCTGATCCTTGTATCCCGTGGTTATTCGCAGATAACCGCGCAACGCCCGGTTTAATTGCGGATCATCGGTATCCACCAGCAGCGGCCTGCCCGCAAGGGCGGCAAGCTTGGCTTTGGTTGCCAGCACCTGGATATTCTCCAGCCCGACACACCGAATCACCTCAGGACTCAATTGCTGATTTCCGCGCCCGAACAGATGTCCCTGTCCGCCGATCAGGGTAATGATCAGTCGGCAGCGACGGCCGCGGATCCGGGTCAGGATCTCGGCGGCGCTGAGATCCTGCCCGATAAGTCGGCCATTTTCCACCAGATCCACACCGAGCAAAGTATTTTCCAGACCGAGCTCTGCCATACAGGCTGCCACCGTGCTGCCGGAGCCCATCAGATAGAGGGTATCGGGCTCCATCTGCTCCACCACACCGGCGGCGAGATCCGCCAACACCAGCTCTTCGGACTCCTTGCCCCCCTGTTTTACCGCCTGTACATAACGCAGATCACCGGGCACCTTCAGCTGGCCGTAGTGGCGAGCCCGCACCTTGCCCGCGCGAAACGCCTCCTCGTCGATGTCGCGCACCTCGGCATCGATCAGGCTGAGCAGTTCCCCTGCGATCATCCGCGCCACCACCCGCCCGCTGGCAGCGGGCGTCACCCCGTAGACGCCGGAGTGGATCTTGCACCCCGCGGGAATGCCGAGCACATGGCAGGACTCCCCCACCGCGGCGCAGATATCCCGCGCCGTGCCATCGCCACCGGCAAACAGCAGCAGATCGACCCCGGCTTCGCGCATCAGCCCGGCAGCATGGCGGGTGTCATCGGCCGAGGTGCTCTCCCCGGCCGGTTGATAGATGACCCGACAGGGCAATCCCAGAGAGCGGGCCACCGTCTCCCCCATATCTCCGGCCACCGTCAGCAGTTCGAACGGGACGCTCAGCTCGCATAGTGGCAACAGCGCTTGCCGCGCCCGCTCCTGCGCTTTGGGCACAGCGCCACGAGCAATCGCCTCATCCACCACGCCGTCACTCCCCTTGAGCCCCACTGCGCCGCCAATCCCGGCGAGCGGATTAATGATGAACCCTAATCGAAACATGCCTGCCTCCCTTGCAATGGGCACCATTTTTATCTTTTCGTCCCTCTGGGACAAGCGGTGATACCCCTGCTAGAATTCGCACCTTCATTTTTCCAACCAATGTTCAATCAAGGTTCAATCATGCTGGAATGGGTTCTTGATCCCTCCGCCTGGGTTGCTCTCGCGACCCTTACCCTGCTCGAAATCGTGCTGGGCATCGACAACATCATCTTTATCTCCATCCTGGTCGGCCGCCTGCCGGAGGCTCAGCGCCAAAAAGCGCGCATTCTGGGGCTGGGGCTCGCCATGGGCACCCGCATCCTGCTGCTGCTCTCGCTGGCCTGGGTGATGCGTCTCACCGAGCCGCTCTTCACCGTGCTGAACGAGGCTATCTCGGGCCGAGACCTGATCCTGCTGCTGGGGGGGCTGTTCCTTATCGCCAAAAGTACCCACGAGATCCACGCCACCCTGGAAGGAGCCGCCGAGCCGGAGAGCGTCAGCAAAGCGGCCTCGGGATTTGTCAGCACCCTGATCCAGATTGCCATTCTGGACATAGTGTTCAGCCTCGACTCGGTGATCACTGCAGTCGGCATGGCCGATCACGTGCCGGTGATGGTGCTGGCCATCATGATCGCCGTCTTCATCATGATGTTCGCCGCCAAATCCATTGGCGATTTCGTCGATGACCATCCCACCATCAAGATGCTGGCCCTCTCCTTCCTCACCCTGGTGGGGTTTGCCCTGATGGCGGAGGGGATGGATCTGCACATACCGAAGGGCTACATCTACTTCGCCATGGCCTTCTCGCTGGTGGTGGAGATGATCAATATCCGCTTGCGCAAGCACAGCGAGCCCGACACAGGAAAGTAGTGTCGCCGGATCAAAAAGAGCGCCTCTCGGGGCGCTCTTTTGCTATGCACACGGCGTACTGCCGGGTAGAAATCACTGGTTGGCAATCACAATGGCAACCCGGCGGTTTTCTGCTCGTCCGGCGGCGCTCTTGTTGTCCGCCACCGGGGCCGTCTCACCACGGCCACGGATCTCAAGATTGGCGGGCTTCATCCCCACCGAGATCAGCACATCGGCCACCGATTGAGCCCGTTTCAGAGAGAGCTGCTGGTTATAGCTGCTCTCGCCGGTATTGTCGGTATGGCCGTCAACCCTCGCCTTGTCGAGCCCGACCCCAAGCAGGGCCTTGCCCAGTTTTTCCACTATCTGCCGGGTCTGCGGATTGAGTTCACCCACATTGTTGGCAAACAGCACCCGGTTGGCCAGATCCAGTGTCCAGCCCTCATCGGTCAGATAGAAACCTTGCTCCTTCAATACTGCCAGCTGTTCCGGGGTCAACCCCCTGGGGGTGCTCTGACAACCCACCAGCAGAGAGAACAACAGGCCCAGCACGACAGCCTTGATGGAGAGGGATAGTTTCATTGTTATGACTCCTTTACACCTTGACTCACGCCGATTTGGCGGCCTCAACCTCCTCACGGCGTGTACGTTTTGCCAAATACATGGCTTTGTCTGCCAGCTCGCACAGCTCGCTGGCGCGGGTCCCGGGTTGATGGATGGCAAAACCGATGCTGATCCCTGCCACCAGTTGCTGTCCATCCCGCAATACCACAGGATCACTCATCGCCTGCTGAATGCGGTCGATCACCTCTTCCACATCCTGCCCCAGATGCACAGGTGTCAGCAGTATGGCGAACTCATCCCCCCCCAGCCGGCAGACCAGATCTCCGGGGCGCAGCTGATGCTGTACCCGCCGGGAGAGGGTCACCAGCACATCGTCACCGGCGTTGTGCCCCAGGGTGTCGTTAATCTGTTTGAAACGATCGCAATCGAGATAAAGCAGGGCGAACGAGGCCCCCCCCTCGCTTACCTCCCCAATGGCATGCTCGAGGCGCGCCTCGAACAACGCCCGGTTGGGCAACCCGGTCAACGCATCATGGGTCGCCTGGTGGAGCAGACTGGCGTTCTCCCGCGCCTGATGAGCCTGCCAGGCTTGCAGCTCATCCAGCAGGGCGTTGAAATCCTCTCCCAGTTCATTGAGCTCGACGATATCGGCCGGTGGCGCCCGCATCCCCAGAGTGCGTTGTCGACGCACCGAGTGGGCGACCTGTGCCAGTTGTCGCAGTGGCGAGGTGATCGCGACCTGCATCCGCCCGGCGACATAGAAGGCGCCCATCACACTCAACACCAGGCAAATCACCATCACCAGCAGCACCGAGAGCAAGAACAGCAACAGATACTCGCCATGACCGCGCAGCTCTATGGTGGCAATCTGATCACCTCCCCGCAGCATGGGATAGGTGACCGGCCCCGGTAACAGCAGGCGGGCAAGATAATCTTCGACTGTGGCCAGTGGATTGCTGACGGGACGAACCCATTTAGCGAGCTGTTGACCATTGGCCAGCACGATACTGGCTTCGGCCACCTCCTCATGGGCGACAATACCGCCAAGCGCCTCGCTCGCTGCCTCTTCATCGTGGAACACCACCGCCGCCTCGGCGCTGTAGCTGATTGCGCGGGCCACCAGCTCCAGATTGTGATCGGCGTAGAAGCGTACTACCAGCAAGGCAATCAGAGTAAAAAATAGTCCCGCCACGCTGACGGCCGTGATGGCGGCCACCAGATGGGTTCGCCCCAGGCTCTGACGTAGGGTCGGACGACGGGGATCCGCGCTGACCTGTCGTCTCATGGGACCCCCTTGTCGGCACGGGCCAGCTTGAGCACAGCGGGATGTACTCGTACGCCGCTCAGGGCCAGGGCATCGAGGTTCACTTTAAACCGCACTCGCACGCTGTCCGGCGAGGTCTGCAGGCAGAACACCGAGCTGGTGGAACAGTCGTGGTTGTATTCGCTGATGCTGAGCACTGAATGACCCTGCAAGCGCGCAAACAACGCAATCCGGGTCGGCTCGTCGACGACGCCGAGATAGAGCACATCGCAATTATCACTGATGGCCGGATCACTCGCGTCGTAGCGATTGACCTGCACGGCACGGCCATTGGCCTGACGATCGATGGTAAAGAGGGCTCCGGCATACTCCGTCGGCGCCGCCACACATAGGCGCAGCACCGCAGGCTCGGTGGGCCAGCGAGTGTAACTCAGGATATCGAGCACCAGCTCCCTGACCGCCGTCGCCCGGCTCTCTGCGGCCGTTTCCGCCAGCGCGTGAGGCAACAGCAGACCAAACCCTAACAGCAAGGGCGCCAGGCGAGCGGCGAAACGGGGAGAAAAGAGTAACAGCATGATCGGGAAGTGGCCGCCTTGACAACACCGCTGCAGTGGCATAGCGGTTCGGGTACATGTATCCAGATAGTAAGTTGGTGGACACTGGCCTGACAAGTCTCCCGAAGCCCTCCCGCCCGGAAGCCGTGTAAAGAAAACAGAGAGCCCGTCTGGTGACGGGCTCTCTGTTGGCTGGCATCCGGAACAACTTACTTCTTGCTGATGCCGTATTCTCGCAGCTTGTTGGCGATGGCGGTATGCGACACACCCAGGCGTTTGGCCAGCTGACGGGTCGACGGGAAGGCGGGATAGAGCCGGGCCAGCAGCTGGCTCTCGAAGCGCTTCACCGCATCGTCGAGGTTTCCCTCAAACCACTCGTCGATCAGCGGCATGGTATCGGCCGCCACCGGCAGGTCGATCTGCTCGGGCCCCAGTTCATCCCCTTCCAGCAGGGTCATGGCACGGTAGAGACAGTTGCGCAGCTGACGCACGTTGCCCGGCCAGCGATAGGCGGTCAGGTAGTCTGCCATGTTGCGGGTAAAGCGCGGACGGGGTCGCTGCAACTCGCTGGCAAAGCGGGAGACAAACTGCTGGGCCAGCACCATGATGTCTGCCTTGCGCTCGCGCAGGGGGGGCAGCGCCAGACTGAGCACGTTGAGGCGATAGTAGAGATCCTCGCGGAAGGTTCCTTCGTGCACCAGATCCAGCAACTGCTTCTGGGTAGTGCAGATGAAACGCACGTTGACCTTCACCTCCTGCTCGTCACCGACCCGGCGGAACACCCCATCCTGCAGCACCCGTAAAAACTTGGTCTGCAGATGGGGAGACATGTCGCCGATCTCGTCCAGCATCAGGGTGCCGCCGCTCGCCAGCTCCAGCACGCCGCGCTTGCCCTCGGTGTTGTTGCCAAATGCGCCGGGGGCATAACCAAACAGCTCGCTCTCGGCCACGTTATCGGGCATGGCGGCGCAGTTGAGGGCCATAAAGGGGTGGCTGGAGCGCAGGCTGGCCCCGTGACAGGCACGGGCCAGCAGCTCCTTGCCGGTGCCGGTCTCGCCGACGATCAGCAGCGGCGCGTCCTGCATCGCCAGTTTGCGCGCTTGCGACAGCACCTCTTTCATCTTGGGACTCTCGGCCTGCAGATGCTCGAAGCCCCCCACTTCCACCGCATGAAGCGCGCTGAAGTGCAGACCGACCCGACGGGCAGATTTGAGCACCACCACGGCCCCGGCCAGCGCCTGCTTGCCGCGGGCTTCTGCCACGAACAGCGGCATCAGATCTGCCAGATACTCTTCGCCATTGAAACTGAGCTTGCAGGTCTGCGGCTTGATCTCGCTCGCCTCCAGCCAGCGGGTGAAGGAGAAACCCTTGACCAGCGAACCGAGCGCCACCCCGCGCACCTCCTCCACCGGCAAGCCGAGGGTGGTGAGGGCAGACTGGTTGGCCTGGGTCACCTTGCCCTTGCTGTCGAGGGAGAAGACCAGATCCGGCAGCGCCTTGAGCAGCGCCTCGATCTCGTGATGCTCTCGCTCGGAAGGCATGTAGGGGATGGTCTTGACGTCGTAGACGCCGGGAATGCGGCGGATCTCCGGCATCAGGTGCTGAAAATCACTGAACTCCAGCTCGGGAAAGTTGAGATAGATGATGCCTGAGGTATCGATTTCGATGCCGCGCAGATCGATATTGTGCTCCACCAGGCGGTCGAGCAGTTCCCGGGTCAGGCCCAGGCGGTCTTCACAGCTGACTTCAAGACGCATTCGGGACACACTTCCTAGCTAACTCTATGAATGAGCGGATAATACAGTCTCGATCCCCCCAGTGCGAGCGCCAGCCCATAAAAATGCGGGCCCGCCCCGCTTTCGCAGGCAGGCCCGGGTCAACCGATGACGCTGGTGTGGGGTGCGATTACCGGAGCAACTGATCGGTGCGCGCCGCCATGATGAAGTCGTTGCGATGCAAGCCGCCGATCTTATGCATCCACCAGCTGACGGTCACCTCCCCCATTCGGTCAGAAATGCAGGAAGGGGGATACTCCGCCTCAACCTGTTCTCAGATTATCTGGGCAATTGGTCTGTACGCGCAGCCATGATGAAGTCGTTGCGATGCAAACCGCCGATCTTGTGGGTCCACCAGCTGACGGTCACCTTGCCCCACTCGGTCAGGATGGCCGGATGATGGAACTCTGCCTCCGCCAGCTCGCCCAGGCGGTTGGTAAACGCCAGCGCCTCCTTGAAGTTGCGAAACGTAAATTCCCGCCGCAGTTGCAGCGCCCCCCCCTCCACCAGCGGCTGCCAGTCGGGAATAAGCTGCATCAGCTCACGCAGCTCCTCATCGCTCACCTTGGGGGCATCGGCGCGACACGCTTCACACTGTTGGCTGGCCAGTTCGGACATGGGTTACTCCTGCTTGAATTAATGAAAAATTAATGAAAATGAAATAGGGTTGTTTGCTTTTGGTCAGCTCGCCTGTTTGCCAGCGGGAACCTCAAAACGTGGCGGATAGAGGCCAAGCCGACTGGCCTCGGCCAGAGCAGCCATGATCTCCTCCCCGGTCAGCTGGTAGAGATGATCGAGACTCGGCAGCACAAAATAGGTGGGCTGCATGATGTCGATGCGATACGGGGTGCGCAGCACGGTCAGCAGATCGAAGGGTTGCAGCAGCGGTTTGCCACAGAGGGCATAGGCGGTCTCGCCGATGGAGGAGAGAATACCGCCGCCGTAGATACGTAGCCCGTCCGGCGTTGCCAAGAGGCCAAACTCCACGGTGAACCAGTAGAGACGGGCCAGAAAGACCCGCTGCTCCTTGCTCGCCTGCTGGCCAAGCTGGCCATAGAGGTGGGTGAAGTGGGCAAAGGCCGGATTGGTCAGCATGGCGCAGTGGCCGAAGATCTCGTGAAAGATATCCGGCTCTTGCAGGTAGTCGAGCTCGTCCCGGCGCCGGATAAAGGTCGCCACCGGAAACTGGCGATTGGCCAGCAGAGCGAAGAAGCGATCGAACGAGATAAGTGCAGGTACTGCCGCCACCGACCAGCCGGTCGCAGGCTGCAAGACGGCGTTGATCTCGGCCAGCTGGGGGATGCGATCACGGGGCAGCCCCAGCCTGTCGAGACCGACCAGATACTCGTTACACCCCTTGCCAGCAAGAGCGGCGAACTGACGCTCGATCAGGATCTGCCAGGTGCCGTGCTCTTCGTTGCTGTAGTGGATCACCCCGTCAGCATCCGGCTGGTGGGCGGTGTAGAAGGTTGCCATAGCGGTTCCATCCTCTGGCGCCACATCAGGCGCCTTGCCGTTTCATCACGGCTTCACTGTAACGAAATGGCAACAAAAAAAGCAGCCGACCCATGAGTCGGCAGCCTGAAACAGTTGTAAATAAATTGTGACAACCCGCTAACCAATCCCCACTACAGCTTGACCATGATATGGCGCGGCACCGTGTAATCCTCCAGCGCATAGAGGGAGAGATCCTTGCCGTAGCCCGACATCTTCATGCCGCCGTGGGGCATCTCGGAGGTGAGCATGAAGTGGGTATTGATCCAGGTGCAACCATATTGCAGGTAGCTGGCCACCTTGCTGGCGAGGCTCAGATCCTTGGTCCAGACCGACGAGGCGAGGCCATAGTCCGAGTCGTTGGCCCACTGCACCACCTGCTCGGCATCGTTAAAACGGGTCACCGACACCACGGGGCCAAACACCTCGCGGCGCACGATCTCATCCTCCTGCCGGGCCCCGACAATCAGGGTCGGCTCGAAGAAGAAGCCGTTGCCGGGACGGATCTTGCCCCCCGCCGTCACCTCCACATGACCGCTGCTCTGGGCCCGCTCGACAAAGCTGGCGACCCGGTTGCGCTGTCTGTCCGAGATGAGCGGCCCCATCTCAACCCCCTCCTCGTACTGGCTGCCCACCTTGATGGAGGCCACCGCCTCGGTCATGGCGGCGACGAACTTGTCGTAGATTTTGCCCTGGGCATAGATACGGCAGGCGGCGGTGCAATCTTGCCCTGCATTGTAGAAACCGAAGGTGCGAATACCCGCCACCACCGCCTCCAGATCCGCATCGTCGAAGATGATCACCGGCGCCTTGCCCCCTAGTTCAAGGTGGGTGCGCTTCATGGTACGGGCGGCGCTTTGCAGGATCTTCTGGCCGGTGGCGATATCGCCGGTGAGCGACACCATCCGCACCAGCGGGTGCTCCACCAGCGGCGCCCCCACACTCTCGCCCCGCCCGCAGATGACGTTGATGATGCCGCGCGGGAAGATCTCGCTGGCCAGCTCGGCAAGGCGCAGGGCGGTGAGCGGGGTCTGCTCGGAGGGTTTGAGCACCACCGTATTGCCCGCCGCCAGCACCGGCGCCATCTTCCAGGCCGCCATCATCAACGGGTAGTTCCAGGGGGCGATACTGCCTACCACCCCGACGGGATCGCGGCGGATCATGCTGGTGTGTCCCTCGATATACTCCCCCGCCAGCGGCCCTTGCAGGCAACGGGCCGCCCCGGCAAAGAAGCGGAAGCAGTCCACCACTGCGGGCAGCTCGTCATTGAGCACTGCCAAATAGGGTTTGCCGCAGTTGAGGGATTCGAGCGCTGCGAACTCCTCGGCGTGACGCTCGATGAGATCCGCAAGCCGCAGCAGCAGGTTGCTGCGGCTTGCCGGGGTGGTGCGGCTCCACTGGGCGAAGGCGCGCTGGGCACCGTTCACCGCCCGGTTCACCTGTTCGAACGAGGCTTCGGGCACGGCGGCGATCTGTTCGCCGTTGGCCGGGTTGAGAATGGGTTCGGCCTGCCCCTCGCCGGTCACAAACTGGCCATCAATCAAGAGTTGGGTAGAGAGTTTCATGGTTGCATCCTTGCGCACGCGTTGAGTCATCATTTGCCACTGCCAGCGACATCGTGGGTGTCGCGAGTGAGGTAGTAGGCAAGCAAAATAGGGATAGTGGTGAAGGCCACTATGATGAGGGCCACCACGTTGGTGACCGGCCTGTCTCGGGGGCGGATCAGCTCCTGATACATCCAGATGGGCAGGGTGGTCTGCTGGCCCGCAGTGAAGGTAGTGACGATCACTTCATCAAAGCTCAGGGCAAAGGCCAGCATGCCCCCCGCCAGCAGCGCCGTGGCCAGATTGGGCAGGATCACGTAGCGCAGGGTCTGAAAACCATCGGCCCCGAGATCCATCGACGCTTCGATCAGCGACTGGTTGGTGCGGCGAAAACGGGCCAGCGCATTGTTGTAAACCACCACCACACAGAAGGTGGCGTGGCCGATGACGATGGTCCAGAAGCTGAACGGGATCTCCATCAACCCGTAGGCCGAGCGCAGCGCAATGCCGGTGACAATGCCGGGCAGCGCGATGGGCAGCACCAGCAAGAGCGACACCACCTCCTGACCGAAGAAGCGGCTGCGGGCAATGGCCCCTGCCGCCAGAGTGCCGAGCACCATGGCCGCCAGCGTCGCCAGCCCCGCTACCTCCAGCGACAGCTGGATGGCACGCCATACATCGGGGCGATTGAGGGTCACCTCGAACCACTTGAGGGTGAGCCCGGGGGGCGGAAACTGGTAACTCTTGCTCTCGCTGGTGAAGGCGTAGAGGAAGATAAACAGAATGGGAAAGTGCAGGAACAAGAGCCCACCGATGGCGGCGTACTTGAGCAGGCCCGAAGGGCGCTCTCCCTGACTGCTCACTGAGCTAGCTGACATGACGGCCTCCTTGCTGCCGGTTCAAAGCGATAGGGTCAAAGCGCATCAAAAGCCCCCAGTCGTTTCGCGATCGCCAGATAGATGGCGATGATAAGGATCGGCACCAACGAGAAGGCGGCGGCGAAGGGCAAGTTGCCCGCAGTCCCCTGCTGCATATAGACCACCTGACCGATATACATGGTCGAGTTGCCAATGATGCCGGGGATGATGTAATCACCGAGGGTCAGCGAGAAGGTGAAGATGGAGCCCGCCACCACACCGGGCAACGCCAGCGGCAGGATCAGGTTGCGAAAAGTCTGGGCGGGTGTTGCCCCCAGATCACTGCTCGCCTCCAGGAGGGATCGCGGAATACGCTCCACCGCCGCCTGAATGGGCAGGATCATGAAGGGCAGCCAGACATAGACGAACAAGATAAAGGTGCCGAGCCGCGAAAAAGAGAGCGACGGGCCACCTATCACCGGCAGGGAGAGGATGGCATCGAGCAGCCACTCCAGCCCCATGCTGTCCGCAAGCCAGCTCACTACCCCCTCCTTGGCCAAGATCAGCTTCCAGGCGTAGACCCGCACCAGATAGCTGGACCAGAGCGGCAGCATGATCCCCACATAGAACAGCGCCCGGGTCTTGCCACTGGTGTAGCGCGCCATGTAGTAGGCCACCGGAAAACCGAGCAGGGCGCAGGCCAGGGTCACCAGCAGCGACATGCCGACGGTGCGGCCGATCACATCCAGATTCTCCGGCCGTAGCAGGGCGACGAAGTTTTGCAGCCCCAGCTCGTGGCGCACCTGACCGCTGAACTCGTCCAGCCCGAACAGAGAGTTGGAGAGCAGCATCAGCAAGGAGCCGACATAGATGATGCCGAGCCACAGCAGCGGCGGCCCCAGCAGGATCGCCAGCAGCAGGCCGGGCCGACCATAGAGCAGGGTCGAGAGGCGCCGCAGCGGCCTGAAACGGGCAGGTTCGGGCTGATGGTTCATGGCAAGACTCGCACTGTGAGAGGCACTCATGGCTGCGCCCCCTGATGGGCGCCGCTCAGGCGATGGATGGCCTGCTCCGGCCAACTGAGGCTGACCCTGCTGCCACGCGCCAGACGGGCCTGCCCCTCATTGGGGTGGTTGACGATGATCTCGAGCTGCTCCCCGAGATCAACCCGATAACGGACGAAGGGGCCCAGATACTCCACCTCGCGGATCTCCCCCGACCAGCCCGGCGCGCCCGCCTCAGCGAGCCGGATCCGCTCCGGGCGCACCATCATCTGGCTGCCGTCGCCGCACAGCCGTCTGGCCTGCTCCCCTTCGAACAGATTGACGGTGCCAACGAAGCGGGCCACAAACGGCGTTGCCGGAGCGTCGTAGATAGTATCGGGCGCAGCGATCTGCTCGATCTTGCCCTGACTGAAGATGCAGATCCGGTCGCTCATGGAGAGCGCCTCCTGCTGATCGTGGGTGACGAAGATAAAGGTGATGCCCAGCTGGCGTTGCAGCGCCTTGAGCTCAAGCTGCATCTGCTCTCGCAGTTTGAGATCGAGGGCCCCCAGCGGCTCATCCAGCAGCAGGATGCGTGGCTGGTTGATAAGCGCCCGGGCGATGGCGATGCGCTGGCGCTGGCCGCCGGAGAGCTGGCTCGGGCGGCGCTTGCCGACCCCGGGCAGTCGCACCAGCTCCAGCATCTCGTCCACCTTGCGGTAACGCTCCGCCTTGGCGACCCCCTTGAGCATCAGGCCATAGCCGATGTTGTCGCGCACATCCATGTTGGGAAACAGGGCGTAGTCCTGAAACACGGTATTGAGGTTGCGATCATAGGGCGGCACGGTGGAGCAGGGTTCGCCAAACAGGCGGATCTCCCCGTCGCTCGGGTACTCGAAGCCCGCGATCATCCGCAGGCAAGTGGTCTTGCCGGAACCGCTCGGCCCCAGCAGGGTAAAGAATTCCCCGGAGGGGATCTGGAAAGAGATGTCGTCGACCGCCTTCACCTCGCCATAGTGGCGACTGACCCGGTCAAATTGTACGGCGTTCATGGGGCGTCCTTGTCTGTACTGGGATGGGCCGGACTCCTGTCCGGCCCGCTTGATTATCCGGTTTGAGCAACTGTGCAGAGGAAACGCTGCTCACCCCACCTCAGCGACCGCCCAGAATGGCGATATAGTCGGAAACCCAGCGGTAATAGGGCACGCAAGTTCCCTGGCTCTTGCACTGGGAGACCGGAGTGCGCCAGAAGCGAACCCGATCGAAGTTGTCGATACCGTTAGTTTTGCACCCGGTCGGGCCCAGCAGGGCATTGCCCTCGCAGGCGGCAGGTACCACAGGCACCGAGCCAAACCAGGCGGCGAGATCTCCCTGCAGCTTGTTGCTCAGGGAGTGCTCCAGCCACTTGTAAGCGCAGGTGAGGTTCTTGGCATCGCTGTGCACCATGCTGGTATCGGCCCAACCGGTCACTCCCTCTTTCGGCACAGTGGTGGCGATGGGCTGCTTGTCGGCGATCAGGGCATTGGCCTGGAACGGCCAGGAGCCTGAGGCAACCACCCCTTCGTTCTTGAAGTCGTCGATTTGAACGAAAGCATCATGCCAGTAGCGTCCCACCAGCTGGCGCTGCTTGCGCAGCAGATCGAGGGAGGCCTTGTACTGCTCCTCGTTCAGCTCGTAAGGATCCTTGATGCCCAGCGCGGGCTGATGGGTCATCAGATAGAGGGCGGCATCGGCGATGTGGATCGGGCCGTCAAAGGCCTGCACCCGCCCCTTGTTAGACTTGCCATCCGCCAGGGTCTGTTCCTCGAATACCACGTTCCAGGAGTCCGGTGCCTTGGGGAATACCTTGGTGTTGTACATCAGGATATTTCCGCCCCACTGGTAGGGCACGCCGTAGTGCTTGCCATCCACAGTGTGCCAGGGGGCATTTTGCAGCCGGGGATCAATCTTGCTGTAGCTCGGGATGAGTGCCAGATTGAGCGCCTGCACCTTGCCACCGGCAATCAGACGCAGACTGGCATCGCCGGAGGCGGTCACCAGATCGAAGCCCCCCTCGTTCATCAAGGCCACCATCTCGTCCGAGGTGGCCGCCGTCTTGACGCTCACCTTGCAGCCGGTCTCTTTCTCGAATCCGGTCACCCAGTCGTAGTTCTTGTCGGTCTCGCCACGCTCAACGTAGCCAGCCCAGGCCACGATATTGAGCTGGCCTTCACCCTTGCCGAGCTCGGTCGGGGCAGCCTGGGTCTGGCCTGCCAGCAGCGCCGGAACAAGAGCCAGCATCAGAGGGGTCAATTTCATCATGCACTCCTTGCATTGTGTTGACTTGCATCAGGTGAGGGAACGCCGCCGTGGGCGTTAACATCCTGTTAACCAGCAATGAGCTTAGGGGAGTGGCAATACGATGAATATTTCAATTTTTGATGGCTCAGGTATCAGCTAAATCGATATCGAGTGCAGATGAATCTGATTTTTGGTGGCTACCCCGCAAGAGATGGCTAGCGAGGGAGCGCCTGACGGGCCCGCAACCGGCTCTGATCCCGCGCAATATCGATAAATTCCCGCGCCGTCCAATCCAGCCGAGAACCACGGCGCCACACCAGCCCGATATCGATGGCGGGAATGGGCTCCTTGATGGGGCGCGCCTCGACCCGCTCCTGCTCCAGCGACCAGGGGCGATAGGCAAAGTCGGGCAACAGGGCGACCCCGAGCTGGCTTGCCACCAGACTGCGCACCGCCTCCACCGACGCGGTGCGCAGCACGATACGGGGGGAGATGCCGTAGCGACGCAGGCCGCCACCGATGATCTGATCCAGCTGATCGGCGGTCAGCGAGATCATCGGCTCCTCCCCCAGCGCGGTGAGCGAGAGGGTCGACTCGGCGCAGAGCGGGTGGTTGGCGGCCAGCCAGAGCCGCAGCGGCGAGCGGGTCAGCAACTCGGTATCAAACGCCTCTTGCCGGATGGTGCGGTTGGTCATCAGGATCCCCACATCCACCTCGCCGTTGACGATCTGGTGCTCAAGGAAGGGCTGTTCATCCTCCTTCACCTCGATCTGTACCGCCGGAAAAGCGCGGCGAAAGCGGCCAAGCGCCTCAGAGAGGTAGTAACCCGCCACCAAGGTGGTCACGCCGATGGTGAGTCGCCCCTGATCCTGCTGGGCCACCGCTTTGAGGGAGTGGCTCGCCTCGGTCATGGCGCCGAGAATGCGGCGGGCGTGGAGCAAAAACTGGTGCCCCTGAGTGGTGAGGGTGACGCCGCGCGGATTGCGCTCAAATAGCGGGGCCCCTAGCTCGGTCTCCAACTCGCGAATGGCGCTGGTGACCGCCGACTGGGAGATGTGCAGCTCGGCGGCGGCGCGACTCACTGAGAAGCTGTCGGCCACGGCCACAAAATAACGGATCTGGCGAAAGGTAAAGTTCATCGGGCATCCTTGCCGATTGGTACTATTGGTGTGATTGGTAAGATTGACTGCCAGCTTAACCGTAAACGGGCGCCCCGCCAAAGCAGGACTCTGCTGCCAACTCAATGATCTGCCGATTAAAACTATGCCCCTGTGGCTTGGCGAGCACGACAGGGGCATGGATCATCGCAGCAAGGTGCAGACAGGGCTATCAGGATTTGTTGAGATACCCCGCCAACTGGCCGATCAGCCGCTTGCGCAGCTCACCGAGTTTGGGCTTCTCGTCAGCACACCATGGCAGTGGGCGGCACGCCTCTATGGTGCGCAGGCCAAGGCGAGCGGTGAGCAGCCCGGCCCCCACCCCTTGCGCCGCGCGGGCAGAGAGCTTGGCGGCAAACTCGGCGCCCAGCAAGTCCATCCCCACCTCGGTCACCAGCTCGGTGGCACCGGCGTAGAGCATGTTGCGAAACACCTGACGAATGAGGCGTATGCGGCTCCAGTAGCCGAGCTCGATGGCGTAGACATCGGCGATATCCTCGATCATCCGCAGGTTACGCCACAGCATCAACATCATGTCGACGGTGGCGAGCGGGCTCAGGGCCACCAGCACCGCGGCCTCCCCCGACCATTTGGCCACCCGCGCCTGCGCCAGTTTGTCGCGCTCGCCGAGCACCAGCTGGCTATAGAGGGTCAGCACCTCCCGATCGCTGTGGCTCTCGTCGAGCTGGGCCAGCCAAGTTTGATACCCTTCGCGCCCCTTGTCGCCACTTTTGACCGCCAACCCTTCGCAAAAGGCCTGCCCCTGTCCGACTCCCTGATGAGCAAGCAGATCTTCTGCTCGCGAGCGTACATCCTGACGCCGCTTGAGGGTCCGCAGTCGCAGCCACTCGCGCCCCACCACGCTGGCGGTCCCCGCCGCCACCAGCGCCGAGGCCGCCAGCCAGGCGCTGCCCCAGAGCGGGGTGGTGAGGAATTGATCGTAAAGAAAGGCGCCATACTGGCCCAACGAGAGCAGACCGACTGCCCCCAGCCCCCACGCCAGCAGCCGATGACGGCGACGCGGTTTGATGACGAGGGCGCTCTCCACCTCGGTGAACTCGTCCAGCTCGTCGAGGCGCTCGAAGCTCGCCTCCTCCAGCCGTTGGGCCGGAGCGGGCGGTCGCTCGTCACTGGCCACCGTCAAGGCTGGCTCAAGGATCACCTTGCCCTGCAGCGGTGGCCGCTCTTTTATCTGATCGTTCATCGCCTTATTCTCCTGAAAACAGTCTCCTGCGGGCGGCGCAGGAAACAAACCCGAGCCGCACACCGTTATTCGAGGTGATCCCCGAGCAGAAACTCCAGCGCCGCATCGAGCCGGATATGGGGCAACGCCTGATGGGCGCTCATGGGCATGGGGCGAAACGCCTGAAAATCAAAGCCCTGACTGTTCCACCACTGCACAGGCGGAATATGGGGAGGCACCTCCCCGGGGAATAGCAGCAGCGGCTCACCGTTCAGGCTGGTGCCACGGATGGCCGGGAACTCGCGGCCATTGGCCACCCCCTTGCCCACTTCGGTCGCCTTGATGGCGGCGAGCGCCAAGCACTCAGTGGTGATCCCCTCAAAACGAGCCTGACCGCGACCGCTGCGTACCAGATGCTGCAGCAGGGAGACCATGGGCGCATGCTGTTCGGGGGTGACGTGATCGGCCTTGCTCGCCACAAACAGCAGCTTGTCGATACGGGGCGAGAAGAGCCGCCGCCACCAGTTGCTTTTGCCGTAGGCAAAGCTCTCCATGATGCGGGCGATGGCCTGCTGCATGTCGCCAAAGCTGGCCGCCCCGGCGTTAAGCGGCTGCAGGCAATCCACCAGCACGATCTGGCGATCAAAGCCGGCAAAGTGCTGCTCATAAAAACCCTGCACCAGATGCTGCTTGTACTGCTCGAAGCGCTGCTTGAGAGTGGCGTAAAGAGTGCCATCGGCGGGCTCGCCGACAGGCATCTCCCACACCCAGGGGACAAATTGCAGCATGGGGGCACCGGCATACTCGCCCGGCAAGACGAAGCGGCCGGGCTGAATAAGGTGCAATCCCAGCTCCTGTTTGCAAGCATGCAAGTAGGCGGTGTAACGCTCGGCTAGCTCAGCCACCGGCCGCTCTTCGAAGCGCTGATCGACCTGCCACCCGGGTGTCAGCCAGCTGGCGGCAAGTGCCTGCAGCTCTGAGCGACGAAGCTGCTCGCGCACCTGTTCGCTCCACTGCTCGTAGCTCATCTCAAGGAGCGGCAAGTCGAGCAGCCACTCTCCGGGGTAGTCCACCAGATCCACGTAGAGGGTGGAGATCTCCCCCAGATGTTTGCGCAGGGGATGACGGGTGCGGTAGCGAATTTCGAGGCGCACTTCGGCCACCCCGCGGGTCGGCTCGGGCCAGGCAGGTGGATCGCCAAACAGGGAGTCGAGGCCACGTTCGTAGGCAAAGGTGGGGATGTGGGCATTGAGCTGCGGCACCCGGCGGGCGCCGAGGATGCGCCCTTGACGCAGGGCATCCCACAACGGCAAACGGCCGTCGATGGCCGCGTGTTCCAGCTGGTTGACCAGCGCCGTGATAAAGGCGGTTTTGCCGCTGCGAGAGAGGCCGGTCACCGCCAGCCGAATATGGCGATCCCGCACCCGGTTCACCACGTCGTTCGCCTTGTGTTGCAGGCGAGTCAACTTCTGTTCCAGTTTATTGAGTATCAAGGCTTGACCCGTTCTCCCTTGGTGGTTGCATCTGGATAGCTGGTGTCGATGGTGGCGCATCACGGGAGGCGCCGCCATCGACATGGGGGCTTCAGCAAGCACTACAGCTTGCGAAATTCCCGCTGCAGGGTGAACTCCCTGGAGGTCACCAGCTTCTCGATCCGCTGAACTCTGGGCTCCAGCGCGTCAAGTTCCTGCGCGATGCGACCCAGCGCCTGATGAGGGGTGATCCCCGCCTGCCAGCTGCGCGCTTTCATCCGCACCTCGGCAAAGTCGGCATCCTCTTGCGAATAGAGGGTGACCGGCTTTTTGTCGAGCAGGAACCAGGCGGCGATATAGGCGGTGAAGGTGATGAAACCGGCGAAGATAAGGCCACTGATGGCGAGCAGCCGCACGATCCAGGTCTCCACCCCGAAATACTCAGCCAAACCGGCACAGATCCCGGCTATCTTGCCACGCTGGGGATCGCGATAGAGGTTACGCCCTTCACGACTGACACTGCTCATACCTTGTTCCTCCAACCGGGTACTTCCGCATCCAGAATCGACTCCAGCGCGCCCACTCGCTCCTGCATCTTCTCGGTGCGAGCCAGCAGCCCTTGCAGCTGTTCCCGCTCGCTATCGGCAAGACCGGCGCCGATGCGCCCCTTGGCACGATAGTGCAGCACCAGCCAGATGGGGGCTACCACCACCATGAAGACCACCATGGGAACCATCAATACGCCCAGCAGATCTTCCATCTGTTACTCCCCCTGTTTGCCTTCGCTTTTGCTGTCGCCCTGACCCAGCTTCTGGCGCATGGCTTCCAACTCGCGGCTTATCTGATCGTCCACTTCCAGCTCGGCAAACTGCTGCGCCAGCGCCTTGTCGGACTGTCCCAGATCGGCGCGCGCTTCCATTTCGTCGATGCGACGCTCCATCCGCTCAAACTTGCTCACCACCGCCTGGCTCTCGCCACGAGCTACCTGGCTCTGCACGTTGAGACGGCTGCTGGCCGCTTCGGTGCGAATGGCCATCGCCTTTTGACGGGCGCGGGCATCTTCCAGCTTGGCTTCGAGCTGACGGATCTCTTCACCCAGCTTCTCGATACCGCTGTCGACCGCTTGCTGCTCGCGGTAGAGGGTCTCTGACAACTCGGTCTGTTTCTTCTTCTCGATAAGGGCGGCGCGGGCCAGATCTTCACGTCCCTTGGTCAGGGCCAGCTCGGCCTTGGCTTGCCACTCGTCGACCCGCTCCTGATGACGGGCGACCTGACGACCAATCTCTTTCTGGCTGGCGAGGAAGCGGGCCAGATTGGAACGCTCCTTGACCAGCTCGTCCTCCATCTCCTGGATGATCAGGCGCACCATCTTCTGGGGATCTTCTGCCTTGTCGAGCAGGGCCGTCAGGTTGGAATTGATGATGTCGGCCAGACGGGAAAAAATACTCATGATTGCACTCCTGTTATTGGCATGGCGTTGTTTCTCCATTGACAATGGCAACTTGTGTGCCAATCTGGAACAAAATTTAACTTGTTGATTTATATGGGGCTGCTTTGCCCCGTTTCAATAGATGTCATGCAGGTGGTGATAAAAATCACCACCTTTTGGTAAGATTGACCAGCTTTAACAACTGACAGGGATCACTATGACCACGGCCACGGAAAGCCTGCTGGGGGAATCCAACGCATTCCTCGAAATCATCGAGCAGGCCTCACGGCTCGCCCCGCTGCGCAAACCCGTGCTGATCATCGGTGAGCGGGGGACGGGCAAGGAGCTGATCGCCCACCGCCTACATTATCTCTCGGCGCGCTGGGATCAAAGCTTTGTCACCATCAACTGCGCCACCCTGAGCGAGAGCCTGCTGGAGACCGAGCTGTTCGGTCACGAGGCGGGGTCGTTTACCGGCGCGGCCAAGCGCCATCAGGGCCGCTTCGAGCGGGCCGATGGCGGCACCCTGTTCCTCGACGAGCTGGCCACCACCAGCGCCCGGGTGCAGGAGAAGCTGCTGCGGGTCATCGAGTATGGCGAGTTTGAGCGGGTGGGTGGGGCCAAGCCCCTCAAGGTGGATGTGCGACTGGTCTGCGCCACCAACGAGGATCTCCCTGCGCTGGCCGACAAGGGGCAGTTTCGCCACGATCTGCTCGACCGGCTCGCGTTTGATGTGATCACCCTCCCCCCCTTGCGGGAGCGGCGGGAAGATATCCTGATGCTGGCGGAGCACTTCGCCCACAGCATGACCCGGGAACTGGGCTATCCGCTGTTTGCCGGTTTCTCGCGCAAGGCAACCCAGCTACTGCTGGATTACCACTGGCCGGGCAACGTGCGGGAGCTGAAGAACGTGGTGGAGCGAAGTATCTATCGTCAGGGCAATCCCCAGTTGCCGCTCTCGACCCTGGTGCTCAACCCGTTTGATTCCCCCTGGCGACCACAGGTCACGCAACCAGCTCAAGAGGCCCGAAGCGAGGTACAATCTGCATCCCCCCTCGCCTTGCCGCTCGATCTCAAGCAGGCGGTGGCGGAGTACGAGATTAATTTACTCAAGCAAGCGATGCAGCAATCCCAGTATAATCAGCGCAAAGCCGCTCAACTGCTGGCCTTAAGCTATCACCAGTTCCGTGGCATGCTACGCAAATATCAGCTGCTGGATGGCGATAACGATGCAGAACAAGAGTGAAGGAGCGCGGTTGATGCCGACTCCAGCAACACGCCAGCCTTCGCGCTGGCACATTTGTATCAAAACGTGCGTACAAAACCCCTATAAGAACATGGTTCAACAATGAGAATGCTCACACCCTTGCTGCTGGGTCTGCTGGTGCTGGTCACCGGCTGCCAGAAGCAACCCGAGGCCTCCAAAACCGGGCTTATCTATTGCGCTGAGGGCTCCCCCCTCTCCTTCAATCCCCATGTTTCCAACTCAGGGGTGACGCTGGATGCCAGTGCCCGTCCGCTCTACGACCGCTTGCTGGAGGTGAACCCCAACACCCTGGCGCTGGAGCCGGCGCTTGCCACCAACTGGCAGATCAGTGAGGATGGCCTCACCTACACCCTGACCCTGCGCGAAGGGGTAAGCTTTCACCATACCGCCTGGTTCACACCTAGCCGTCCCTTCAATGCCGACGATGTGGTTTTCACCTATGCCCGCCAGCTTGACGAGCAGCACCCCTATCATCTGGTTTCCGGCGGCGACTACCCCTACTTCTTCAGTCTGGGGCAGGATCAGCTGATCAAGAAGGTCTACAAAAAAGGGCCACACACCGTCGTCTTTGAGTTGAATCAGCCCAACGCCTCTTTCCTTGCTACCCTGGCGAGCGACTATGCAGTGATCCTCTCGGCCGAATATGCCGACCAGTTGCTCAACGCAGGCACACCGACCCTGCTGGATAGCCGCCCCATCGGTACCGGCCCGTTCAGCTTCAAGGAGTATCGTCACAACGAGTTCATTCGCTATCAGCGCCATCCCGCTTACTGGAACGGGCCAGCAAAAATTGAACAACTGGTTTACGACATCACCCCCAAATCCGCCAAACGGCTGGCCAAGCTGCTGACCGGCGAGTGTGACGTAATGAGCACGCCGGCTGCCAGCCAGCTCTCGGTGATCAAAGAGCACCCCGACTTGAGCCTCTCGGTCCAGTCAGGAATGAATGTCGCGTTTTTAGCCCTCAATACCCGTAAACCACCGTTCAACAACGTCAAGGTTCGCCAGGCCATTGCCAGCGCCATCAATGTCGACAACCTGCTACAGGCGGTCTATTTCGATACCGGCCTGCCAGCCAACAGTCTGCTGCCCCCCCTCTCCTGGGGCTACAACCCCAGCCTGCCCGAGCGCAAGCCCGACCTGAAACGGGCGCGCCAACTGCTCAAGGAGGCCGGGCTCGAACAGGGACTGGAAATGCAGGTACTGGTGCAACCGGACGCCCGCCCCTACAACCCGGATGCGGTCAAGACAGCCCAACTGATCCGCAGTGACCTGGCCAAGGTGGGGATCAAACTCAAGATTGTGCAGCAAGAGTGGCCCGTCATTGAGAGACGCCTGCTCAATGGGCAATACGACAGTCTGCTCTCCGGCTGGATCGCCGACAATGCCGACCCGGACAACTTCTTTCGCCAGTTGCTGAGCTGCTCTGCGGTGGAGCGGGGCAACAACTACAGCCGCTGGTGCAGTCCGGCCTTCGACCAGCTGCTGGATGATGCGGTCACCACACCCCAGCTCTCGTTCCGGCTGCGCAACTACTATTACGCGCAAACCCTGCTCAATGAACAGTTGCCGCTCATTCCGCTGGCCCATGCCCTGCGTACCCAGGTCACTCGCAGCGATATCGAGGGGCTGACACTGATGCCCTTTGGCGGCACCTCCTTCAATCAGGCCTACAGGGAGTAAGCATGCTTCTATACATCTTGCGCCGCATCAACCTGCTGCTCATCACCCTGCTGGCGCTGACGCTGGTCGCCTATCTGCTGGAGTATCGGTTGCTCGGTCACGAACTGAGTTTCTGGCGCGGTTATCCCGACTTTCTGCGCCGTATTTTTGCTGGCGACCTGGGGATCTCCAGCGTCTCCGGGCTGCCGGTGCTGGGCGAGATCCGCCACTATTTTCCCGCCACCCTGATCCTCTGCCTGGCGGCATTTGCCATCTCGCTGCTGGTGGGTATTCCCCTCGGCACTCTGGCGGCCCTGTCACAAGGCAAGACGCTGGATCTCTCCATCATGACCGCAGGTCTTATCGGCTATGCGGTACCGGTATTCTGGTTGGCACTGCTGGTGGTAATGCTCTTTTCGCTGGATCTTGGGTGGCTACCGTCATCAGGACAGATCAGCCTGCTCTACGATGTACCACACATTACCGGTATTGCCCTGATCGATGTATTGTTGAGCCACGAGCCCTGGCGACAAGCAGCACTACATGATGCCCTGCGCCACCTCATTCTCCCGTCACTGGTGCTGGCGGTGGTGCCCACCACCGAGGTGATCCGTCATGTGCGCAGCTCCCTCATCGACGTGATGAAGCAGAACTACATCAAGGCGGCGGCGAGCCGGGGCCTGTCCAAGGCGCAGATCGTCTGGCGCCATGGTCTGAAGAACGCCCTGCCGCCGGTACTCCCGCTGCTGGGCTTGCAACTGGGCAGCGTGCTCACCTCCGCCATGATCACCGAGGTGGTGTTCGAGTGGCACGGGATCGGCCGCTGGCTCATCAGCAGCATCGCCCTGCAGGATTACGCCGCCATTCGTGGTGCGACTCTGGTGGTGGCCAGTTTCGTTATTCTGATCAGCGTCAGCACAGAGTTGCTGACCACCCTTATCTATCCGGCACGGCGCAAAGAGCTCTATGCCAAACAGGATTGAACGCGCTCATGGCGTGACCAGGAGCCAGGTACCCTATGCAAGATAAATCGAACATTTACCCCGAACTCAAGATCCTTTCGCCCCTTGAGCAGACGTGGGCATCCTATCGCCGTAACCCGCTGGCGATGGCGGGTCTCTGGTGTTTTTTACTGTTGCTGCTTGTCACTCTGGTGGGGCCACTGGTCGTTCCCTACGGCATTGATGAACAACACACCGACAAGCTGCTGCTGGCCCCCTCCTGGGCGGCAACCGGCAATATCGACTACTTCCTGGGCACCGATGATTTGGGGCGCGACATGCTCTCCCGGCTGGTGGTAGGAGCACGTCTCACCTTCGGCTGTGCCCTGGTCGTGGTGGCGATCGCCATGGTGGTCGGCTCTGCCATTGGTATCCTCGGTGGCATGAGCAAGGGGCTCAAATCGAGTGTGCTGCACCATCTGCTCGATACTCTGCTCTCCATCCCTTCCCTGTTAATGGCCATCATCATGGTTGCCATTCTGGGCCCGGGCCTTGGCAACACCCTGATCGCCATTACCCTGGCATTGATCCCCCCCTTTATACGGGCCACTTACAACGCGGTGCATGCCGAGATGCAGAAGGAGTACATCATTGCCAGTCGGCTCGATGGCTCACCCCCCTTCAGGATCATGCGTCTGGCTATTTTGCCCAATATCGTCGAAACCCTGGTGGCCCAGACTACTCGCACCTTGTCGGCAGCCATCCTCGATATCTCGGCAGTCGGTTTTCTCGGCCTCGGCGCCCAGTCTCCCCAACCGGAGTGGGGCACCATGCTGGCTGATTCGAGCGATCTCATCTATCTCGCCCCCTGGACCGTCACTTTGCCGGGCATGGCTATCCTGTTCAGCGTGCTGGTCACCAACCTGGTTGGCGAAGGCATCCGCGAAGCGCTCAAAGAGGGGAATGACTGATGCAATGCTCTGTGCCCAAGATAGACATGCTCACCCTTGTCCCCCACTCATTCCTGTACGGCGTGCAGGTCAACCCATCGCTGGTTGGTGAAGGCATTCGTGAAGCACTCAAAGAGGGGAATGACTGATGCCTCTGCTCGACATACGCAACCTCACCATCGAGATCGACACCCCGCAGGGCAAGGTCAAGGCGGTGGACAAGGTGAGCCTGACCCTGACCGAGGGGGAGATCCGCGGTCTGGTGGGTGAATCCGGCTCCGGCAAGAGTCTGATCGCCAAGGTGATCGTCGGCATCGAGAAGGACAACTGGACGGTACGTGCCGACCGGATGCGCTTCAACGACATGGATCTGCTGACCATGGCCCCCAAGGAGCGCCGTCGCATCATGGGTCGCGAGATCGCCATGATCTTCCAGGACCCCATCAGCTGTCTCGACCCCTCCGAGGAGATCGGCACCCAGCTGGAAGAGGCGATCCCGACCGATTCGTTCGAGGGACAATTCTGGCAGCGCTTCCAGTGGCGCAAGAAGAAGGCCATCGCCCTGCTGCACCGGGTAGGCGTCAAGGATCACCGCAAGGTGATGCGCGCCTATCCCCATGAGCTGTCGGATGGCATGTGCCAGAAAGTGATGATCGCCATGGCCATTGCCAACCAGCCGCGTCTGCTGGTAGCCGACGAGCCCACCAGCGCCATGGAGTCCACCACCCACTCCCAGATCCTGCGACTGCTGGACAAGATGAACAAGCTGGGCAATACCACCATCCTGATCATCAGTAACGATATCGCCGCCATCGCCAACCTGACCGATACCATCAACGTGATGTATTGCGGCCAGATGGTGGAGGTGGGCACCCGGGAGCAGATCCTCGAAACCCCGCATCACCCCTATACCGATGCCCTGCTCAAATCGATCCCCGACTTTGACAAGCTGGTGCGCCACAAGTCGCGCCTCGAGACCCTGCCCGGCGTCATACCGCCGCTGCAACACCTGCCCATCGGTTGCCGTCTGGGGCCGCGCTGCCCCTACGCCCAGAAGCAGTGTGTGCAGACTCCGTTGATGAACAGGATCAAGGGCCATCAGTTCAGCTGTCACTTCCCGCTGAACATGGAGGAGCCGAAAAAATGATGACCGTTAATGCCCCCATGAAGGAGCCCCGCTTGTGATCGAGCCATCCCTGTTGCAGGTCAGAGGCCTTAGCAAAACCTACCAGAACCGCACCGGTCTGTTCCGTCGTCAGGCGGTGGAGGCGATCAAGCCCCTCTCGTTCGATCTCGAAGTGGGTCAGACCCTCGCCATCGTCGGCGAAGCTGGCTCCGGCAAGAGTACCCTCGCCCGCATTCTGGCTGGCATGATCGAACCCACCAGCGGCGACATCGCCATCGACGGCCAGCTGATGGTGCATGGCGATTACCAGACGCGCTGCAAACTGCTGCGGATGATTTTTCAGGATCCCAACACCTCGCTGAACCGCAAGATCCGGGTCGGCCAGATCCTGGAGACACCGCTGCGCCTCAACACCGAGATGACTGAAGAGGAGCGCCGCGAGAAGGTGGTGCAGACCCTGCGTATGGTGGGGATGCTGCCGGATCACGCCCTCTTCTACCCGCAGATGCTCTCTGCCGGTCAGCAGCAGCGTGTGGCGCTGGCGCGGGCATTGATCCTCAACCCCAAAATCGTGGTGGCCGATGAAGCGCTCTCCACCCTGGATATCTCGGTACGCTCCCAGATCATCAACCTGCTGCTGGAGATGCAGGAGACCATGGGGCTGAGCTATGTGCTGGTAGCCAACGATCTGGGCATCGTCAGCCATATCAGCGACGAGGTGCTGGTGATGCACGAAGGTCGGGTGGTGGAGCGCGGCAAGACCCTCAAGGTGTTTGCCGATCCCCAGCACGAGGTGACCCGCCGTCTCATCCAGAACTACAACAACGAATACCGCAAGTAGAGAGGCGCTGGCCGCCTCCCTTGCCGCTGTGTTTCGCCGAGCTCACTCGGCGGGATCAAAAAAGCCCACTGCATGCAGTGGGCTTTCTGTTACCGGCGTTGCTGCTTAGGCTTGCAGCAGCAGACGGTTGATGCGGGAAACGAAGCTCGCCGGATCATTCAGCCCGCCCTGCTCGGCCAGCTGGGCCTGTTCGTGCAGCAGGGTGACCCACTCACCGAACAGTGCCTCGTCTTCAATGGTGTCGAGTTTCTTCACCAGCGCGTGATCAGGGTTGAGCTCCAGAATGTACTTCTGCTCCGGTACCGGCTGGCCAGCCGCGCGCATCAGCTTGATCATCTGGGTGCTCATACCGTAGGCGTCGGTGACGATGCAAGAGGGGGAGTCGGTCAGACGGTGGGTGACACGCACCTCTTTCACTGCATCGCCCAGGCTCTTCTTGACCCGCTCAACCAGACCGGCGTTGGCCTTCTCGGCCTCTTCCTGTGCCTGCTTGGAGGCTTCGTCTTCCAGATCGCCGAGATCCAGCTCGCCACGGGTGACGGAGATAAGTTGCTTGCCATCGAACTCGGTCAGGTGGCTCATCAGCCACTCGTCCACGCGCTCCCACATCAGCAGCACTTCGACACCCTTCTTGCGGAAGATCTCGAGGTGCGGGCTGTTCTTGGCGGCGGCATAGGAGTCAGCAGTGATGTAGTAGATCTTCTGCTGGCCTTCCTTCATGCGGCCAACGTAATCTTCCAGCGACACGGTCTGGGCTTCACCCTCGCCAGCGGTACTGGCAAAGCGCAGGAGCTTGGCGATCTCTTCGCGGTTGGCGTAATCCTCGGCCGGGCCCTCTTTGAGCACGTTACCGAACTCTTTCCAGAACTTGGCGTACTTCTCGGCATCGTCTTTCGCCAGCTTGGAGAGCATGGTCAGCACGCGCTTGGAGCAAGCCTTGCGCAGGGAGGCAGTCACCTTGTTATCCTGCAGGATCTCGCGGCTGACGTTGAGCGGCAGATCGTTGGAGTCCAGCACCCCTTTGACGAAGCGCAGGTAGGTCGGCATAAACTGCTCGGCGTCATCCATGATGAAGACGCGCTGCACATAGAGCTTCAGACCGTGCTTCTGATCGCGGTTGTAGAGGTCGAACGGTGCGCGGGCCGGTACGTAGAGCAGGCTGGTGTACTCTTGCGCCCCTTCCACCCGGTTGTGACCCCAGAGCAGCGGATCTTCAAAGTCGTGGGCGACGTGCTTGTAGAACTCCTGATACTCCTCGTCCTTGATATCTTTCGGGTTACGAGTCCACAGTGCAGTCGCGCGGTTGACCTGCTCCCACTCGCCCGGGGTGCCGACGATGGTCTCACCATCCTCTTCGCGATCCGGGGTACCCTCTTTGAACATCTCGACCGGTACACTGATGTGATCGGAATATTTGCCCACCACGGAGCGCAGACGCCAGTCATCGAGGAACTCGTCCTCTTCGGCGCGCAGGTGCAGGATGACGTCGGTACCGCGACCCTCTTTGGTCACATCAGCGACGGTGAAGGAGCCTTCCCCTTCCGACTCCCACTGCACACCCTGCTCCGGAGCAGTACCGGCGGCGCGGGACACCACGGTCACCTTGTCGGCCACGATAAAGGCAGAGTAGAAACCGACCCCGAACTGACCGATCAGCTGGGAATCCTTGCCCTGATCGCCGGAGAGGTTCTTGAAGAATTCGGCGGTGCCGGACTTGGCGATGGTACCCAGATGCTCAATCACCTGATCACGGGTCATACCGATCCCGTTATCGGAGATGGTCAGGGTACGCTTCTCTTTGTCCACCACCAGGCGCACACGCAACTGGCCGTCGTTTTCGAACAAAGAGGCATCGGAAAGCGCCTTGAAGCGCAGCTTGTCCGCCGCATCGGATGCGTTGGAGATCAGCTCGCGCAGGAATACTTCTTTGTTGGAGTAGAGGCTGTGAGCCATCAGGCTCAGCAGTTGTTTGACTTCAGTTTGAAAGCCGTGGGTTTCGGCATGAACACTTTGGGTCATGGACCAATCCTCAGAAACATCGGGTTGAACATACGCCCAACCTAGATGGGGACAGCGATCCAAATATCAAGGGGGCGAATGTGCAATCCTGCTCATTCGCCCCCTGTTGGCGTGTAACCGCCGATTTTATGTTCAGTTTTTCGCGACTTGTCACCACCCGCCCCTTACTTGAGGCGCTGGCGTCCCATCAGGGAGTGGGAGAGCGTGGTACCATCCACCAGCTCCAGCTCACCCCCTACCGGCACGCCATGGGCGATGCGACTCACCTCCACCCCGGCCGCACGGGCCATATCGGCGATATACCAGGCGGTGGCATCCCCCTCGATGGTGGGATTGGTGGCGAGGATCAGTTCGCTGATCGCCTCATCCTTCAGGCGGCGCTCCAGAATATCGAGCCCCAGCTCCTCCGGGCCTATGCCGTCCAGCGGCGACAGATGGCCCATCAGCACGAAGTAGCGACCGGAAAACTGGCCGGTCTGCTCGATGGCGGCCACGTCCGCCGGACTCTCCACCACGCAGAGCAGACCGTTCTCTTCCCGCTTGGGATTGGCGCAAATATCGCAGCGATCGTTCTCGGTAAAGGTGCGGCAGTGGCTGCAGTGGCCAATCTCGGTCAGGGCGCGAGAGAGCAGCTGGGCCAACCGCAAGCCGCCGCTGCGCTCACGCTCGAGCAGGGTAAAGGCCATCCGCTGGGCAGACTTGGGCCCCACCCCCGGCAATACCTGCAGGGCTTTCATCATCTCATCGAGCAGGGGACTGAACTTCATAACACTCCTTACACAGGCCTGGCCCTCGCCACCACCTGGGCCACGACGGGTCAGCAAAACAGGATAACGCCATTGGCGCAGGACTATACCCGAGCCGGCCCATGACTGCCATTTGCTTTGCTGGCCAGCGCAAAAACGCGGCTCTTATACTTGCTCAAAGACAATCAGGTGGTGTCATAAAAGATCGCCCCTCTCATCAGGACAAGGAGGTTAAATGGAGACACAACATATAAAGCCTCTGGTCCGCCGAAACGGGCTGACCCTGATCTGGGCCGGGGGGCTCATCACCAGCCTGATGCTATTACTGCTCTGGTTGCTTGTGGAAGGCCCGGTGCTCCCGGCCTATATATTGCTACTGAGTGGCATGATGATGACCTTGATAGGCTGGCTCAAGCTCAATGAACCCCCGATCAGCCTCTCCCTATGCCAGCAATCCCTCCACTATCACCACAAATATGGCGGCTGGGCACTGAAGTGGCACAACATCCAGCGTATCGATCAACCCAGAATCCATGTTGGTTGGGATCTCCAGCCCCTGCCCTATATCGGTTTCAAGATAAAACAGTATGACGAGTTTCTGACCCTGATCACTCCCAGACTGGCCGTGCATCTGTTGACAGAGCAGCGCCCTGTGTTGCTGCATGCCTTGCATAATGAGCAGCCCCATGAGCAGCCTGTGCATACCAATGATCCCTTACAGGGCATCGACTGGCTGGAGGAGAGTCACTTTTGCTCCCCGCAAGGGCTGCACTACGATGGCGCATTGGCCATGCTGGCCCACCGGATGATTCGCATGCGCCACTTGCTCGGTTATGACCTGTTGATCCCGGTAGGCAGCCTGGATCGGGAACCGGACGATTTCCTCAAACTGCTGCGCCAATACCGGCAGGAGGCGAACGTATCTCCACTACCTTCATCAGAGCCACATGCTCAATAACCCCCATGCCAAGTGGTTGTCGCTACGTCCCAGGCACTGAACGGTGAGCTATCCAACGCGGTTGTAACACCCATTAGACGATTGCAGAGAGTGCCGATGAGAACTACCTATTCCCATAACACTAAACACTCATACTCATACCCTGAAGTAACACCCCTTCACCATGGGGTGTGGTGTTTATTTGAACAGTGAACTGCCATGGGTAATGGCGGTTAAACAGGCTCATTTTTCGACGTTGGATGCCAAAACGGTCAAGCGCTCTTGGCAACACGTTTTTATTTGTAATGGCTAACCAAAATCTAATTACCATACAAGTAACCCGAATTGCCGACGCACCTCCTACAGCGAATCATCACTTTTACTTAAGCCTTATTTTTTATACACTTAAATACATGTCGGGAGATTATTGGATGGCTTTACCCTCAGATCACGAAGGATATCGAGCCGAGTAAAACCAATCAGGAAGCAGAACACGTGTCCTCGAGAAGCAAACAAACCGTCAAGCTTGATGATGTCGCGGCCCTGGCCAAAGTGTCCCCCTCGACAGTCTCACTTTATGTACGTCATCCAGACAAGGTAAAAGCCAATACCGGCCATAAAATTCAGCGTGCCATTGATGAATTGGGTTATGTGCACAACAAAATTGCCAGTCAGTTTACTGCCGGGCGAAGCTCGGCAATGGCAATTATCGTTCCTTCCATTTCCAATATTACCTTTAGTACCTTTGTCCAACAGATTGAACATATCGTGAGTGATGCAGGTTTTCAGCTCTATATCGCATCTCATGATCACTCCATGGAAAAAGAGGAGCAGCAGATCCGCTCCATTTTACAATGGTCTCCTGCTGCCATAACCCTCACTGGCGCTAAGCACAGTGATACTACGATTCGTATGCTGGAGCACAGTGCGGTGCCTGTGGTTCAAGCATGGCAAATCGGTGAAGCCAGTCCGTTTGTCGCGCAGGTCGGTATCGATCATTTTCAGGTGGGTTACGATGCCGCATCTTACCTGATACGCTCCGGCTGCCATAAAATTGCCTATTTCACGACCCGTTTTAACGATGACGTGCGTGCGCAGAGCCGCTACAGCGGCTTTTGCCAGGCACTTGAGACGGCGGGTATGGATCCCTTGTTGGTCGAAATCCCTTACAGCGACAATATTTATCCCGCCGCGCGCGAGCTACTCATCAAGACACTGCTCAAAGAGCGCAAACTCGACGGCATTTTTGCATCAAACGATACCATTGGTACGGCATTGCTGATGGAGGCGATTGCACGCAATATCCCGGTACCAGAGCAACTCTCTATCATCGGGTTTGGCGACTTTCCAGGCAGCGGTTATCTGGCACCCGTGACCTTGTCCAGTATCAATATCAATATCCACTCTGTTGCCAGCCAGGCTGCATCCATGATGTTGCGGATGGCTCGCGAGCCCGATTATAAAGGCGAGATCATTGATGCCGGATTTGACTTGATCCCCAGACAGAGTACCCGGTTTGTTTTGTGACCAAGCCAATACAGTCACACCATGAACCATCACAAAACCATGGCCTTGATAAATAGCCCATGAAGATAAATGCCCCCCATGTATCTACCAGAACACTATCCGTTGCGTCAGATATTTTTAAGCAGGACACCAGTCACTGCCTGCGCTACAAGGTTTTGGTTAAGTAATATCGTTGATGAAACACCGGGCACTTTTCCAACGTCATGACGACTGAATACCCCCGCGCTTGGTAAAAAGGCTTTGCTTGAAAGCTAAAAGTATCGAGCTGTGAAAAACAGCAGCCGCGCTCGCGGGCAGCCTGCTCCATCGCCGCCAATAACCAGCCTCCTACACCGCGCCCCCGCAGGCTACTGGCCACCCACAGATACTCGATATAGAGCCAGTTACCGTAGGTATGGCCGCTGCATCCTCCGGCACGACGCATCTGATCATCCTGATAGAATATGGCAAGTGGGCGACGTATCTGTTCACCGACAAACTCACGATTGGTTTTGATCAGGTTGTCTCGTAAAAAATCTATGTCGTCCTGGCTGGGGTTTTGCACAACGTCAAGAGTGTCAATCATGCTGCTCTGCTCCTCTGTTGAAACATAATGGCCGTGAACATTGTCACGGCCATGGGTTATCCGGGTCGCATCCTCTATAGCGAACGCCGGTGCGATTTACGCCAGATCCTTTAGCTCGGCAAACAGCGAAGTCCAAGGACTTTTGGCACGATAGAACACCGGGGGCTGGCCAATCGGTGCAGGCAGAGTGACCCGCTGGCCCCCTGTAAAGCGCTGGCCGCTCCAGACATGCGTCCACTGCTCACCTGCAGGCAGGTAAGTTGTCCACTCACGCACATCCCCTTGGTGAACCGGTGCCACCAGCAACTCTGACCCATAGAGGTATTGATCCTGTATGACGTAGGTCTCGGGATCATGTTCAAAATGCAGCATCATGGCACGTTGAACCGGATACCCTTTCTCGGCCGCTTCATCCACCAGGCTACGCAAGTAAGGAGTCAGGTGGCAATAAACTCGGGTCATCCGGGCAAAATGCGCCAACGTGCTGCCATCCTGGTCAAACTGGAAATTCTCATCAGGGCGGTTACCTTCGTGGGTACGCATGACTGGGGTAAAGGCAGCCATTTCAACCCAGCGGTCAAACAGCTCCTTGGTTCGACGGTTGCCAAACAGTGAGGTGTAGCCACCGATATCCGAGTGGTGATACGCGTTCCCCAACATACCGGAGGAGAGCGCCCCCGAGATCACCGTGACCAGACCATCGTGACGGCTGAAATCGACACATTGATCGCCTGCCCACAGTAGCGGGCAGTATTGCTGCACCCCGGTGTAACCGGCTCGCATAAAGAACAGGGCATCACCGGTTTGGCCGTTCATCGCGATCGCTTCAGCGTTGCACTGGGCCCACAGAGTCGGCCAGGCATTGTGCATCAGCTTGGCATCGACACCGTTGTGCAGGTAGATATTATCGGTCGGCAGGTACTCGCCAAAGTCAGCCATCCACCCCTTGATCCCCATATCCAGCATGTTTTTACGCAGCACGGTATCACGGAACCAGGCCATGGCATCTGGATTGGTAAAGTCGATACAGCCGCAATAGAATTCGCCAAAGTCGACCAGCGCAACCTGACCATCCTTGTCCAGCGCCATATAGCCGAGCTCTTTGGCGATCGGAAACAGCTTGCCATCTTCACACAGGTAGGGGTTGACGTAGGCCATGAACTCGATGCCCTGGTCATTGAGCGCCTTGATCCTGGCGGGCAGATTGGGGTAGCGATCCTGATGGTGCTGCCAATCCCAGTCCCAGAACAGGCGCTTGCCAAACGAGGTGACCCGCAAGCCGCACCAGTCTTCACTCCACAGACCCGAAACCTTGATACCATGGTCAAGGGCGTTTTCCAGACGACTGAAGGTATTGACCTCTCCCCCCTTCAGACCAAGGATCGCCCCCTTGTAAACCCACTCAGGCAACCGGGGCTGGCGGCCAAACCGGGCGGACAGTTTTTCGATAATGCCCAGATAGCTCTCTGCGGTGCGCAACTCGATGGCCTGCGGGATCGCCCACACTTGCAGCTCATGAAACCCTTCGTGACGAAAATCGAAATCGGCATAAGCGGTGGTGTCGATATGGCAGCTGTATTTGCGAGAGGAGACAAACGTGGGTTGCGGATAGTTGGTGTGGTAGTAATCCCCACCGGCTTTGCCCATCACATCGGCTTTCCATTTGATCTCGCTGTGGGGATGGCGACCAACACCGGGCTCTGACGTCCACAACGGAAAGTGACGACCACGCAAATCGAAATAGGACATCTGCTCGCCACAACCCCAGACATGCTCTTTACGTTCGGCCGGCAATCTGACCCAAAAGCGGTTATATGCCTCGTCCAGTATGGTCGGATAAAGCATCACATCATCGCCATCACACACCACTGCCACCTGTAGCAAAGCAGGAGTAAAGGCATTCGGGGCAAAAACAAACAGGTTGTTGTCAACCTGTTCGATATGAGCCAATGCAACGCGAGACTCGATGTAGTCTTCGATGTCAAAGTTGCCGCGATAAATTTCCATTTTTTCCCGGCCCTTGCCTATATAAAACGCCGGGGCATCCGCTTGATGAGAAAATAACAACTGCTGCTGGTGCTGAATCGTTAACGCCTGTGACGAAAATTCGAGTTGCATTGCATAAGCTCCTGTTTAGTCGGGCCATCCCCGCTTGCTCGCAAACACAATAATAGCGCTACGATTTCATTTCAATCGCGTAAAACCCAAACAGCGATCTCGATCACCAATCAACACCCGCCACATGAAAACGTTTGGCCCGTTTGCAAACACCATTTGTAAGAGAATCCTTAACCACCAGCGCAATCTCTCGATCTGGATCCCACTTTTCAACAATCACCCTTGCGCCAACAATCGCATCGCTACGATTATTGGGCTGCCGGATGGATTCCACACTATGGAGAATAAAATGGTTGTTCAGGCGCATATCGAAAGCAGACTGCCTTTTAGGGAAAAACTTGCCTATGGCGTCGGCGATTTTGGTTACAACTTTGTATTGAATATCACCACCCTCTACCTGCTTAAATTTCTGACCGATGTAGCAGGTATCAATGCGGCGTGGGCAGGCGTCATCTTTTTGGTGGCGAAAGTGTTCACCGGCTTCACCGACCTGGGCACCGGCATTTTCCTCGACACCCGCAAGAGCTTCGGACCTCGCGGCAAGTTTCGTCCGATGCTGCTCTGGACCATAGTGCCGCTGTTTGTCTGCAACATGTTGCTGTTTTGCAATTTTGAGCTCGACAGCGAGACCAAGACCACCCTGTTCATCGTCTGCTTTATGGCCTTTGGCCTGTTCTTTAGCTTGGGCAATGCCAGCTATGGCGCCATGGTGCCCTCTATGACCAAAAATGTTCAGGATCGCGCAGAGCTGGCAGCATGGCGTCAGGGCGGAGCCAACACTGGCTTGTTGCTGGCCACCGTCGGTTTCATGCCCATCGCCATGTTGTTTGAATCCCAGGAGACCGGCTACATGGTGGCAGCCCTGGCCTACACCTCGGTCGGCTTGGCGGCGGTACTCTTTTGCTACCTCAACGTCAAAGAACACCACACCATCATAGGTAATGACCCTGACCAGATCGTCGAGAAGCCCACTATCAAGGAGGGGCTCAAGGCGGTACTCAAGAACAACCAGTTGCTGGTGCTGGCAGTAGCCAACCTGCTGACCCTCTCCGCATTCAACGTCAAACTCACCGTGCAGGTCTTCTACGCCCAGTACATTCTGGGTGATGTCTCCATGGTCTCTTACATGAGCTTTGTCAGCATGGGGTGCATCTACCTCGGGGTGTTGTCTGTGCCTGCGCTGGTACGCCGCTTCGGCAAAAAACCTGTCTATCTGGCCGGATTGTGCCTGTGGATCTCCGGCGACATTGCCAACTACCTGTTCGGTGGCACCGTCATGAGTTACGTGCTGTTCACCTCGCTGGCGTTCTTTGGCACCTCTTTCGTCAACAGCCTTAACTGGGCATTTGTCTCAGATACCGTTGAGTACGGTGAGTGGAAAACCGGTACCCGTACCGAAGGCTTGGTCTACTGCGGCATGACCTTCTTTAGAAAGTGTTCGCAAGCTATCGCAGGGTTCGTCCCCGGGTTCGCTCTGGCACTGGTTGGCTATATGCCCAATGTGGAGCAAACCGATGCCGCCAAAGCCGGGATCACCGGACTGATTTTCATCTACCCGGCAAGCCTGGCCATCGTAACGGCACTGGTGATGGCCCTCTTCTACACCCTCAACGAGCAGCGCTATCAAGAGATCATCGCCAGCCTTGGTGCCCGCCGTGTGGCGACCACCCAAAGCTGACTCTCATGCAACTGGCAGCGGCGTGCTGGCCACGCTGTTGCTCTCTTCAAGGATGTGATCCCATGACATATCGCAATGTGGCAAGTGACCGTCTGGCATGGCAGGAAAAGATGGCCTACGGAGTGGGTGATCTCGGCTATAACTTCCTGCTCAACTGCACAACTCTCTATTTGCTGATCTTCCTGACCGATGTGGCAGCCATTCCGGCAGCATGGGCCGGAGCAATCTTTCTGGTTTCGAAGTTCTTTACCGCCTGCACCGATCTGGTGACCGGCAGCGTGCTGGATAATCGTTCCGAGCTCGGCCCCAGAGGTAAATTTCGCCCCTTCCTGCTCTGGACCATAGTGCCACTGGCTCTTATCAACACCGCCCTGTTTACCAGCGTTGAGCTCCCGGTCATCGCTAAAACAGTGCTGTTTACCCTGCTGTTCATGATGTTTGGTGCCTTTTACAGTTTTGGCAATGCCTCCTATGGCGCCATGGTCCCGGCCCTCACCAAGCGACTCCAGGACCGAGCCGAGCTCGCCGCCTGGCGCCAGGGGGGAGCCAATACCGGATTACTGCTCTGCTCGGTAGGGTTCATGCCGCTGGTATTGCTGTTTGACAAGCCACAGGTCGGCTATAGCGTTGCGGTACTGATTTATTCGGTCATGGGGGCTGCAGCAGTACTCTTTTGCTACAGCAGAGTTCGTGAACGCCATGTGCTGCCATCGGTTGTCAACGAATCGGGGTTTTCGGCAGTACAAACCAACGCACGGGCCGTGCTGGCAAACCGTCCGCTGGGCATCCTGGCGCTGGCCAATCTGCTGACGCTGGCAGCGTTCAACACCAAGCTGATTGTTCAGGTTTTTTACGCCCAATATGTGATTGGCGACGTATCGATGATCGCCTACATGAGCTTCATCAGCATAGGGTGTATCTACCTGGGGGTATTGCTGGTTCCCTTTGCCGTGCACCGTTTTGGCAAACTACCTGTCTATCTGGCCGGTATTGGCGTGTGGATATGCGGTGACCTGCTCAACTACCTCTACAGCGAGAGCGCTCTCGATTACATCCTCTTTACCTCCCTGGCCCTGTGGGGATCCGCTTTCGTCAACAGTCTCAACTGGGCGTTCATCTCTGACACCGTCGAGTATGGGGAATGGAAAACCGGCATCCGCACCGAGGGGCTGGTCTACTGCAGTCTGACCTTCTGCCGCAAATGCTCGGCCGCGCTTGCGGGCCTCATTCCCGGGCTGGTGCTGGCATGGTCAGGCTATGTTCCCAACGCGACGCAAAGCACCGAGACCCAAAGCAGCATCGCTAATCTGATGTTTCTCTACCCGATCTGCGCCCTGATTTGCGCTGCAGCCTTGATGTTGCTGTTCTACCCGCTCACTGATGCCCGCTATCAACAGATCGTCCGGGAGCTGGCACAACGCCATGCCCTTGCTTCTCCCCGGAGACCCCATCACCGGATACATGAGCAATCTACTCCATCGCCTGACAGCCATCTTCTTCGCGCAGGTCAGAATGGGGGAATTTAACATGCTGTTTTTATTGAATTAATCCTTAATCAAATCAGACAAAGAGAGCGGTATTCCTATGTCATTCAACAGTGAAAACCTGGCCAAGCTCGATATCTCGGCGCTGCGTAGCCAACGCTGGTATGCCCCCGACACCATCCGTGCCTTCGCCCACCGTCAACGCAGTCAGCAAAGTGGCTTGAACCGCGACGAATTCATGGGCAAGCCCGTGATCGGGATCATCAATACCTGGAGTGAAATGAGCCCCTGCCATAGCCACCTGCGTGAGCGCGCCGAGGCCGTCAAACGAGCTGTCTGGGCCGCGGGGGGCTACCCCGTTGAATTGCCCGCGCTGTCGGTCGGGGAAGTATTGGTCAAGCCGACCACCATGCTCTATCGCAACTTTCTGGCGATGGAGGCAGAAGAGCTGCTGCGCCAGCATCCGATCGATGGGGCCGTGCTGCTCGGCGGTTGCGACAAATCCACGCCAGCCCTGCTGATGGGTGCCATTTCGATGGACTTGCCGGTGATCTTCTGCCCCGCCGGCCCCATGTCGAGCGGCAAATGGCGCGGCCATGTCACCGGTGCCGGTACCCATACCAAGAAGTTCTGGGACCAATTGCGCTTGGGGGCCATTACCCAGCATGACTGGATCGAGCTGGAGGGGGCGATGACTCGCTCCATCGGCACCTGCAATACCATGGGCACGGCATCCACCATGACCTCCATCGCCGATGCCATGGGCTTTATGTTGCCGGGGGCCAGCTCCATCCCCGCCGCTGACTCACGACACGTCCAGATGGCAGCCCAATGCGGCCAAATCATCGTCGACATGGTGTGGCATGATCACAAACCTTCCCGCTGGCTGACCCGAGCCAACTTCCTCAATGGCGTAGTGGCCTACATGGCGCTCGGCGGCTCCACCAATGCCGCGATCCACATGATTGCGATGGCCAACCGGGCAGGCATCAACCTCACTCTGGAAGACATGGAGTCGGTAGCACGGGAAGTCCCTGTGCTGGCCAATCTGTTTCCCTCTGGTGATCAGTTGATGGAGGAGTTCTTCTTCGCCGGCGGTCTGATGGCCCAGCTGAAAAAGGTGGAGTCATTCCTCCACCTCGATGCGATCGGGGTCACCAATCGTCCCGTTGCACAGTGGATTGCCAACGCGACATGTTATGACGACAACGTGATCCGCTCGCTCGATAACCCTGTGGTACCGCTCTCCCGTGGATGTGCATTGACAGTATTGCGCGGCAATCTGTGCCCCAACGGGGCTGTGATGAAATCATCTGCCGCCAAACCCGAACTGCGCCACCACAAGGGCCCTGCCATCGTCTTCGACAGCCATCAAGAGCTCTCGGATCGCATCGATGACCCCGCCCTGGAGGTAACCAAGGAATCAGTGATTATCCTGCGCAATGCCGGCCCGGTCGGCGCGCCGGGCATGCCGGAGTGGGGCAACCTGCCGATCCCGAAAAAGCTGCTGCAACAAGGCGTCACCGACATGGTGCGGATTAGCGATGCCCGCATGTCCGGTACTCACTATGGCACCTGTATCCTGCACGTTGCCCCTGAAGCGGCCATTGGTGGCCCACTGGCACTGGTACGTACCGGTGACCTCATCGAGCTCGATATCGCCAATGGCCGCCTCAACATGCTGGTCAGTGATGAAGAGCTGGCCGAGCGCCGCCGCACGCTCAAACCGGTACACAAAGTTTATGAACGCTCTTATGCCGCACTCTATCAACAACATGTGACCCAGGCCGATCAGGGCTGTGACTTCGATTTCCTCCAGGCTGGCAGCAAAGTGCCCGAGCCCCCGATTTTCTAAAGGAGCAAACAATGAATCCGTTCAAACTTGCGATTACTCAAGGTCCACGCCCACTGGGCACCTGGATGATGACTGGCAGCGATACGGTGGCGGAAGCCATGGCGACTGTCGGTTTCGATTTCTTGGTGCTGGACCAGGAACATGTGCCGGTCGATAGCCTGGATGCGATCCGTATCGATCGCGCCATTCGTGCCAGCAACCCGGCCACCACCCCACTCTACCGCCTGGCCTGGAACGACACTGTGTTGATCAAACGGGCGCTTGATGGCGGTGCAACGTCGCTGATGGTGCCGTTTGTCAACAGTGCAGCAGAAGCCCGCAAAGCGGTAGAGGCGGCCTACTACCCTCCCCTAGGCAAACGCGGCTTTGCCGCGGTGCATCGTGCGTCCGGTTACGGTGCCGAACCCGAATTCGTGCGTAAAGCCCGGGAAGAGCTCTGCCTTATCCTGCAAATTGAGACCCCTGACGCCATTGATGCCATGGAAGAGATGGCCATTGAAGGAGTGACCGGCTTCTTTATCGGCCCCGGCGATATGAGCGCAGCCATGGGCCATATTGGCAATCCCTCTCACCCCGAGGTGCAAGCCAAGATCCGTGAAGGGCTGGAGAAGTGCCAGCGCTTGGGATTGCCTTGCGGGATCGTCGGTGGCAACCCCGAGCTGGTGAACAAATATCAAGAGATGGGTTTTAGCTTTGTGGCGCTCGGCTCCGACATGAGTTACCTGCTGGCTCGCGCCCGTGAACAGCTCGCCGCGATCCGGGGGGAACGTCTGAGCATATCCGGTGGCGAGGTTTACTGATGAAGAGGCTTCACCGCCAAAGCGGCCCGCTTGATCTGGAGCTCATCCCCGAGCTTGGTGGCGCTATCGGCAAACTGACCTGGCATGGCAGGGAGATCTTGCGCTCCCTGCCCGATGGTCAGAACGTCACAGTCAACCAGGGGGGCTGTTTTCCCCTGGTACCTTACTCCAACCGTATTGCTCATGGACGGTTTCACTTCGCCGGATATGATTACGCCCTGCTGCGTAACTTTGGCGATCATCCCCACTCAATTCATGGCAACGGCTGGCAGCAGCCATGGCAAGAAGGGGATGCAGATGATGACTCTGTCGTGCTGACCCTGCACCATGACGCACAGGGAGCATCCGCGGCGCAATGGCCCTGGCCTTATCGGGCAACTCAGCGCTTCACCCTGCAAGAGAATGCGCTTCATATCATACTCACTTACCACAATCTGGCCGATCACGCTGTCCCGGCTGGGCTGGGCTTTCACCCCTATTTTCCCCGTGCGGCGCACGCCGAGATCCAGTTCGACGCAGGCGGTGTGGTACTCAACGACCACAAGTCCCTGCCCACTGGTCTCGCGCCACTACCGACCCAATGGAACTATCGCACTTGGCGCAAACCTGAACCCGCCAGTGTCGATAACTGCTTCCATCACTGGAGTGGCTGTGCACGGGTGCGCTGGCCAGATGAGAAGCTGATGGTGACCCTGAGCTCACCCGATGCGCCTCACGCCATCCTGTTTCTGCCGCCCGCCGATCGTGACTTCATCGCCATCGAGCCGGTTTCTCATATCAATGATGCCATCAACAACGGTGGCTTTGGTGACCCTGCGCTGGCCATGGCCACTGTGCCAGCCAATGGGCAGTTGCAGATCTCCATGCTGCTTGAGGTTTCTCACTATGCCTAATCCTGCTCTGCTACTGGCCGACTACCGCGGCCATCTGCCCGAGTGCCCGACCTGGAGCACTGATGAACAGGCGCTCTACTGGACCGATATTCTCGAGCGTTGCCTGCACCGCTATCACCCCGAAAGCGGCGCCATGACGACAATCCCCTTCCCCGAAGAAGTGGGCTGTTTTGCCCTGCGCGAACAGGGTGGCTTTATCGCAGCGATGCGCACCGGGATCTATCTGTGTGATCAACACGGGCAAATTGAGCGTAAAGTCGCCGATAACCCCAATAACCCAGCGCTGGCCCGTTTTAATGATGGCGGTACCGATCAGGCGGGTCGTTTCTATGCGGGCACTTACTGGAGCCCACGAGATTACAACGGCGCCCTGCTATGCCGGGTTGATGCCGAGCTGCAGATGTCGGTGATCCAGTGCGACATTCTGGGAGCCAATGGCTTGGCATTCAGCCCAGACATGCGCTGGATGTACACCACTGATACCCCCAACCGCCGCCTTTATCGCACTCCGTTGGCCCGCGACGGTTCACTCGGTCAACGGCAACTGCTGCGCGAGTTTGCAGCCCGCGCCGACGAAGGGCGCCCGGATGGGGCTGCAATCGATGTCGAAGGATGCTACTGGAGCGCCCTGTTTGATGGCCATCGTATCGCCCGCTTCTCTGCAGAGGGGGTATTGCTGGCCGAATATCCCTTGCCGGTACGTTGCCCCACCATGGTCTGTTTTGGTGGTGAAGACATGAAGACCCTCTTCATCACCACCACTCGCGAAAATATGGACGCCGCCGAACTGGCAGCACGTCCGCTCTCAGGTGCGCTGTTCAGCATGCGTGTTGACATCGCCGGTCTTGCTAAACCCACATTTAAGGAAAACAACAGATGAAAACTATTGGCTTTATCGGTCTTGGTCTGATGGGCGAAGCGATGTCAAAGAACATCGTCAAAAAATTTGATGGCAATGTGTTGGTATTCGATATCAATCAGGAGGCTGTCGCCCGGGTGGTCGATGCAGGCGCCATCGCCTCCCCTTCCATTGCCAGGTTGGCAGCCGATGCGGATGTGATCATCTCCATGGTACCGCGCTCCGAACACGTCAAAGCGGTCTATACCGAACTGCTGCCACACCTTGGCCCCGGCAAGATCACCATCGACATGTCCACCATTGACCCGGCAGTGTCAATCGCCTTATCCCGCCAGGTAGCAGAAACCGGTGCCGTGATGCTCGATGCGCCCGTGGTCAAATCCGTCCCTGCCGCCGTGGCTGCCGAGCTCGGGATCTACATAGGTGGCGACCTGTCCGCCTACAAAAAGGTCAAGCCATTGCTAGCCATGATGGGCAGCAACCAGATCCACCTGGGGGGCAACGGCCGTGGTTTGATCATGAAGGTGCTGCACAACACCTTGGTCGCCCAAATTCAGAACAGTGTCAACGAAATGCTGGCCACCGCCGATCATTTCGGCATCGATAAAGAGAGCTTCAACACCGCCGTCTCTTACGGTGGCGGCAGCAACTTCTATCTGACCAGCAAGATAGGTGCCCTGATCGCCGAGAACTACAACACTGTCTTCTCGCTGGAGAACATGGCCAAAGATATCGGCATTATGAAGAACCTCATGGGAGAAGAAGCGCTGACCCTGCCCGGAGTCGAATTGGTGAATAACATTTACCAGCAAGGCCTGAATAACGGTTTGGGCCGTGAGGATTTCTGTGCCACTTATAAGTTGGTAAAGCAAAACATTCAATAGCTGGCTGATAAAAACCATCGCATGAGGTAATTAATTTACCTCATGCCAATCGCTGTACGATTTAATATCAACTTACCATTGGCGAGTCAATCACTATGCGTATCCACCCCAAAATATGCTTAATCCCTCTTATATGCTGCAACGCAGCTTTCGCGGGCGGTTATTTTGAAAGCCGTGAGGCATTTAACTTTGCTACCGACCAAAATGAGTTATTGTTGCGACTCGGCTATAACTGGGAATCTGGTGCGGGTATTATGGCCAGCAATGCGTATAATACCGATAAACTAGACAAGCTAAAGCACAGTTATAACGAAATTGAAGGGTGGTATCCGCTATTAAATTTAACCACCAAACTCTCGGTCAATGCCGGTGGTTTGGTTAACTCCTCTAGCTCTGGCTCTGGTGGCTCTGCGTATCTGGATGGAAAGTACAACTTTACCGATAACTTTTCCGTTATTGCACGATACCGTTACAATCATCAAAATTATCTAACTACGGATCTTGATGGTTATGGCGATAATAACGATACCAATGAATACGCACTGTATATTGTCAATAAAATAACACCAGCTTTGACCCATACTTTTGAATCGCACTATTTTTCTCGCGTCAATAATTTCAACAGTGCTAATGGGAAAGATCATCACTGGGAGCTAACCAGTCAAACCCGCTATCGAATCAATCCACAATGGATGCCTTATCTGGAATTACAGTGGTACGATAGAAATATTGCCTATGATGCAGAGGCATACCGGATCCGTATTGGTGTTAAATACTTTTTCTAATGTTGCCAGATGAATTCAATCTATGACTCACGGAGAGCAGTTATGAACTATTCCCAGCAAGTACAATATCACTCTATTGCCGGCAAGGTCGCCGTTATCACAGGTGGCGCCAGTGGCATTGGCGAAGAGTTGGTGCGCGCCTTTGTCAGCCAAGGTGCCAAAGTCGCCTTCCTCGATTTTGATAAATCTGCAGGCGAAGCACTCGCGCATGAGCTCGACTGCCTGTTTCTGTTTTGCGATGTCACCGACCTGACTCTGCTCAAAGCGTGTTTTACGACCATTGAACAACAGCTGGGCAGTGTCGATATCCTGATCAACAACGCGGGCAGCGATGATCACCATAAAATTGAGGATCTGACCGAGGAGTATTTCGAAAACCGCATCAATATCAATCTGCGTCACCAGTTGTTTGCGATCCAAGCCGTGTTGCCAGGCATGGAGCAAAAAGGGAGCGGCAGCATCATCAATATGGGATCCATCAACTGGATGCGGGGCCGCCCCGGGAGAGTCTGCTACTCCCTGTCAAAAGCCGCTATCCATGGTTTTACCCGTACCCTGGCGCAGGAGTTGGGCGCAAGAGGCATTCGGGTTAACAGCCTGGTCCCAGGCGCAATCCGTACCCCCAAACAGGATGCGATGTGGGCGCAACTCGACCCTGCCGCGGTGAACCAGTTTGTCGAACTGCAAGCACTCAAATTCCGTCTCGATGGCTCACATTGTGCTCGCATGGCCCTCTTCCTGGGTTCTGACGAATCCAATGGCTGTACCGGCCAGGATTTCATTGTTGATGCAGGTCTTACTTTGAACTAAGGCTTTTCCCAAGGTAATAATGTTTGTCGATGATATCGCAGGGCGTCCAATGATGACGTTGAGACAATATCGGCTGGCGCTGCACGTGTAGAGATACTATTCATCTGACTATAGTTCAACAAGGGGGTGGTCATACGGCTTCTAACCGGATAACAAAATGGTACGCCCATCGTATTATCCGGAGCCAACGTATGACCACCAACGAGAATGTAGTACGTCGGAAACGCCGTCTGCTAGAGCTCGCCAAAGAGCTCAATAATGTCAGCAAAGTCTGCAAGCTCGTCGGCTACAACCGCCAGCAGTTCAACGAAATCCGCCGACTTATGTGCTGTGTAGTGGTCGACTAAATCCGGACACTATTTTAGGTAGGCGCCCGGAGTGAGTGGCTTGGCAGGCTGCGACTATCGGCAACAGCAGCAATAAGAGAATCCAGCGCGTACAAGTCATCATTGCACAGGGTCAGTATCCGTCTTGGGTTGCGCGGCACGATAGGCATCCATGATGGGAGCCCAAGCCATTCCGCTAGGAACTGGGTATTGCTTGTAGGCATTACCGTATGCTTTGTCAAAATCGTCAAACCACTCTTTGTATACTTTGGTGACAGGATTTTCCTTGTCTTGCGAGGTTTGAATTTCCTTAGCAATCCCCCTGGCCAGCAAGATATCAGGCTTCACTTTGGCGTTGGTTAAAAATGCTTCCACATAACCGCCGGTGGCCATACCTAAGCCAATGTTATCTCGACGTTCTTCACGCCACTCATCTCTCACCTTGATGCGATAAGGTTGTGCAATCATGCTTTCCAGCTCTGCTGGCAATGCCAGGTTAATGCGATAGCGTTTTTTGTCGTGAAATGAAATCCACTCCAGTTCCACCCGATCTGGAATTGGTCGTGTGGTGTGGCTCCCTTTTGAAATACTCCAGCGATAGTCTTTTTCTTTTAACCCTTCAGCCCCAAAAAATCCGGCAGAACCATTCGTCGAAGCATCAACCAATTTACCCTGGCGATAAAAGAGTACCTCGGTCACCCATAGTTCATCTGAGTTGGAACCAACCATATGCCACCACTCCAAATTTTTGGGTGGGGTAGACACGGCCTGACAAGCAGTGACTAGCGGCAACAACACCAGTAAGAGTATCCAGCGCATGGAGGTCATCATTGGACCGGGTCAGTATCTGTTTTGGGCTGTGCGGCACGGTAGGCGTCCATGATCGGGGCCCAAGCCATACCACTGGGAACTGGGTACTGTTGATAGGCTTGGTTGTACTTTGCATCAAAGTCTGCCCAACGATTCTCATATTGGCTGGAAAGGGGAAAACGTTGATCATAGGGATCATCCGTCACCTCTTTTGCAATCCCTCGGGCTAGCAAGATATCGGGGGTGACACGAGGGTCTCTCAAAAACGCCTCGACATAGCCCCCGGTTGCCATGCCCAACCCAATATTATCTCGGCGCTCTTCGCGCCACTCCTTGCCTACTTTGACCCGGTAACGCTGCGCTATCATCCTTTCCAACTGCGCGGCGGGTAAGTCAAGGCTGATGCGATAGCGTTTCTTGTCGTGGTACGACACCCATTCCACCTCAACCCGATCAGGGGCGGGGTGAATATCACGGCGGCCTTTGCTAATGCGCCAGCGATAATCTTTGGCCTTAAGAGCTTTAGGACCGACAAACCCAGCTACCCCACTGGATGAGGCATCGACCAGTTCCCCCCCGCGATAAAACAATGTTTCGGTTACCCATATCAGATCGGCATTGGAGCCCACCATATGCCCCCAATCCAGATCGTGGGGTGCGGAGGGGGCGGCCTGGCAGGCGGTGACTAACGGTAACAGCAGCAGTAAGAGTATCCAGCGCATGGAGGTCATCATTGGACCGGGTCAGTATCTGTTTTGGGCTGTGCGGCGCGGTAGGCGTCCATGATCGGGGCCCAAGCCATGCCATTGGGAACTGGGTATTGCTTGAATAGCTCACCATATTTCTTATCAAAATCATCCATTCCATATTGGCGCGCAATCGGTACTCTCTGGTCATACCAATCATCGGTCACAACTTCGGCAATACCACGAGTAAGCAGAATATCTGGCTTAACATTTAGCCTATCTCCCTTGAGCAACACCTCAAAATAGCCGCCGGGCGCTAGGCCAAAATAGAGCCAGCTACGGCGGTCATAACGATCCTCAACAGAGTAGACCTGGCGCATCTGTTGCTCCAGATTGGCAGGCAAGTCCACCTTTATGCGGTAGCGCTTGCGATCATGGAAGGAAACCATCTCAATCACAGCTTTATCGGGGATGGGAATACCGTCGGTAGGCAGGCCACCACCGCCCGCCCAATAATAACGTTGCGTCTTGATTCTATCGGTAAGTAGACCTCCAGCTCCGCCACCGGCCAGACGGTCGGAATAAACTTGTTTCCCTCTAAGATAGAACTCGGTCTTGGTGTTCTTAGTAAGATCTATATTACTGCCTGTACCATAATCCCAATCAAATTTAGGCAAAGGTTGTGGCGCCGCGCAGGCAACTAATGACAGGCTGAACCACAACAATGCGACGATATATTTCATCTCTGTGTTGGTACATCCTGCTCTAGATGGGAGAGATCCATGGTTTCAAGCGCCTTCATATTATCAATGTGTCGGCGGCGCAGAGCTTCAATCTCCTCTGGCGTGAGCTGCCGCGGGAGGACATCTGGTGATGTTGGTTTGGTACCCTTAGCCGGCACTTTCAACCTCCATGGTATTACCTTACTGGGTCAGTATCTGTCTTGGGTTGAGTTGCGCGGTAGGCATCCATGATGGGAGCCCAAGCCATTCCGCTAGGAACTGGATATTGCTTGTAGGCATTACCGTATGCTTTGTCAAAATCGTCAAACCACTCTTTGTATACTTTGGTGACAGGATTTTCCTTGTCTTGCGAGGTTTGAATTTCCTTAGCAATCCCCCGAGCCAGCAAGATATCAGGCTTCACTTTAGCGTTGGTTAAAAATGCTTCCACATAACCGCCGGTGGCCATACCTAAGCCAATGTTATCTCGGCGTACTTCACGCCACTCATCCCTCACCTTGATTCGATAAGGTTGCGCAATCATGCTTTCCAACTCTGCTGGCAAGGCCAGGCTAATGCGATAGCGCTTTTTATCGTGGAATGAAATCCACTCCACTTCTACCCGATCGGGGGCGGGGTGAATATCTCTGCGACCCTTGCCTATGCTCCAGCGGTATTCTTTCTCTTTTAACGAGTTAGTGCTAACTGAGCGTAGAGCCCCATTGGTTGAGGCATCAACCAACTTGCCTTGACGATAAAAGAGCACCTCAGTCACCCATAATTCATCAGCATTGGTGCCCACCATATGGCGCCAGTTCAGTTGTTTTGGACCGGAGGGGGCTGCTTGGCAGGCTGCGACTAATGGCAACAGCAGCAGTAAGAGTATCCAGCGCATTAATAACCTCCCTTATCATTGCCCGTCAGCTTACGGATTTCTTTGTCACCAACTCTGTTGGGTTTGTTGACCAGTCCAGTGTCAGCGCTGTAGTGCAAATAACTTAGCCGCAACTTTTGGTACACATCGTCAGGTAAGCTGCGAGCCAAGTTGATCACCTCTCCGCGCCGTTTGGCCACATCAACCCATAGCTCATCGAGTTTGGCCAAGTTCACTGTGGGATACGAAAGTGCGCTATCCAAACGGTAAGCATTATCACCTTGTGATACCCACTTGTTCAAAGGCACTCCAGCATCACGCGCCGCTTCTAACATCATGTGCAGCGGTATGCGTGAATATTCCCCCTCCACCACCCGGTGCAGTACCACATCAACGCTGATGTTCCTATGCCCCCCAGACTGACTACCTGTGATCGGCCCCAGTGGTCTGGGACGCACATTCAAATAGCCAAGCTGAGTTGTATCTCGATGGCTAGCTAGAGACACAACGCCTTTGGCCCAGCCTTGCCCAACCCGCATTTTGGCATAGGCAAGGGCATCCCGATATGCCTGGGAATCGGTTGGATTGAGGTATGGCATCGCATCAGAATTGAAGGTTGCGATCACGCAGTTTTCAGTGATGAGCGGTGAGGCCCTGTTGGGATCACGCAAACTCCAGCGGCTGTAATAGCCCCCACCGATATCGGAGTGAGCGCCGGGAATAATCACCTCGGTAAAATTCTTCGCGATTGCGGTGCCAGCGGCATCGTCGGTGATACGAGTCAAGTCAAAGTGATAACGCCACTCATCAGCTGCCACAATATGCACCACCCGCTCGGCGCAGTCAGCGGCCAACGTCACATTACGTTTGCCCCACAGATAGGAACTGACCACGGTATCAAACAGCCCGACAAACTGGATCCGCACATTATCCCGACTGGCCCAATCAAAGCCTGCTTTCAAGGGAATATCTGGGTCAGCAGCCATGGCCTCCACTAGGGGGTGATCCCCCTTCTTATCGATACGGTTTACAAACTGGCGGGCGGCAGAGGCTCCCCGGCTAAAGCCAAACACATCGAACTCGACCTTATGAATGCACTCAATGGTGGGCAGTATGTTCTCCAGTTGTTCTTTTATTTCTGCAACAATCTGGGTACGACAAGCCTCTTCGACTCGGGAGGCGCTGGAGGTCTGGCCCTTATCTGCCCCTAAGCCTGCGGTGGCGTCATCCTCACCTTTGGTCGTGCCGATGCCTTCGATGTACACCGCGACACTTAACTCAGGAGCTTTGTCATTACGTAGATATAGGTCACTGGCCTTGCCAATATTGGTGACATCGTTTTTCTCGCTGTTATTAAGATCATCAGGCAACGCCCCTTCAAAACACTGCTCCAGCAATACCTGCTGCTCTTCCGGGCTGCATTGCGCCAAGGCAGTCTCCAATGCACTTTTCCCTTCCCTGTGTTTGAAGGTGTTGTTGGCGGTGCCATCAAAGAACACCCCGATACGCAGGGTGGTGAGCTGATAGCCCTTCACTTCAATCACGTAGGAGTGCTTGGTGATAAAGCGCGGTGGTTGGGCCCCGGCTTTGTGCGCTTCCGGTAGCGGCTGTTCTGGGTCGCTGAGGCAGAGGTCGCCGGTGGTCACTTTGACATGCTCGCGCTTCACGTCACAGTGCCCCCAAAATTTCTCGGTGTAGGCGGGAACCTGGCTGGTTTCGCCCTCTTTCAGGGCTTCACGAGATTGAGCGGCTTTGAGCCAAGGCTGGGTCTCGAACTTGACCGTCACCGGCCCCACCGCAAAGCCTTCAACCAGGGTTGGGCCATCTTTCAGAGTCACGGTTTTGCTGGTGCCAGTGGCATCGGTCAAGGTGGCCTTTTGCCCCTTGAACGAGCGGTTCTGTTCGTCGCGAACGTCTATCTCAATCCAGCAGTTGTACTTTTCACAGGGTATGCAGTGGGCACTGATAGCCATTACACAGCTCCTATCAAGTCAGGGTGTTTGTTCAGCCAGTTATTCACCTGAGCCATTTCGTCATCGGTCAGCATCAACGGCGCTCTGATGGCATCCAGCGCCATGCTTGCCTGTATCGTGAGCGCACCAGCTACCACGCCATCAAGGACGTCGCCTGTCAGCCCAGCTTGATTGGCCTGCTTGAGGACAGTGGTAATGGCGGCTTCCGGATTGGGATGACGCGTCATCATCTCCTCCATCCGTTGCCAGAAGTGACGAGAGAGGGTGTAGGCGTGACGGCTTTCGTCATACAGCGGCGCCAGATTGTGAGGCTGAATGCGAAACCAGGGGGCTTGGCGGGGAGTGAATTCGTTATCAGGCGTGCGTTGCCACACACTGTCGGTGGCCCACAGGCTTGAGCAGGGCCCCAGGACATCATCGAGTTCCTGCTGGCTCATGGTGGCCAGCATCTTGGGAAAGACCCGGTTATCGGCATAACGCAGCCACATCACCTCACCTTCACAAGCCACCTCTATCAGGCTTTGCCAGTGCTGCTGGACGACATCGATAGCCGCATCGCTTGTGACGTAGACGCCCCCCAGTTGCGGGTGAGCCGCAATAAACTCAGGAGCTGGGTCGGGCAGTAGCCAAGGGCCTTGTTCGGCTTGGTTCGCGAAGGCCGTACCGGCAAACAAGGGGATGGCATTGGCACCACCTTGGTTGCAGTAGTCCGCCACGGCGGTGGTATCGAGCGCGGCATCAACGATGGCAAACAGTTGGCCGGGGTGTTGGCTACGCCACTCTTGAAAGGTCATGCCTTACCTCCCTGGGCAAAGGGGCAGGGCTTCACCAACGGGGCCATGGATTCCATGCTCTTTTGAATCGCGCTCGCAGGGATAGTCGCTGGAGGCGCGGGTGGTACCTTGACCGCCCCCGGCAAGCCGGGCATTTGACCCGCCCAACCGGAGCCCGAGCCGGGACTGCCGCCAGAATTCATCTTGATAGTGGGACCGACCAGGGTGACGCCACTGGGGTCAACCTTCACAAAGCTGCCGCCGACTTTGAGGGTCAGCTCGGAGCCTGCTTCCAGCACAATCTTGTTACCGGCCTTGATGTGGATCTCTTGCCCAGCCTCAACCAGCAGCGACTGGGCCAGCTTCTGGTGCAGGGAAGCATCGACCGTCAGCGAATAGTCCGCCTTGATCTGGTCACGCTTCTCACCCTTCACCGTCAGGTGGTCGTTGGCCTTGATGCGGGTGACCCGCTCGTTGTCGATGTCGCGATGCTCGTCGTGTTTGATATGCCAGGCCGCATCGTTTTCTATCAGCACATTCAGGTCTTTCTGACCGTGGATATAAATCTCTTCCTGCCCTGCCTGGTCTTCAAAACGCAGCTCGTTGAAACCCTCGCCCTGGTGGGTCTCGGTGCGCAGCACGGTACGAGTCTTGTTGGCAGGCAACTCATACGGTGGCCGGTTGGTGGCGTGATAGGTACGACCCGTGACGATAGGCTGGTCGGGGTCACCTTCCAAGAACTCGACAATCACCTCGTGGCCGATGCGCGGGATAGCCATCATGCCATATTGGCCACCGGCCCAGCCTTGGCTCACTCGCACCCAGCAGGAGCTCTGGTCGTTGGAGCTGCCGTAGCGGTCCCACGGGAATTGCAGTTTGACCCGGCCATGTTCGTCGCAGTAAATCTCTTCCCCTTCAGGGCCCACCACCATGGCGATTTGCGGGCCATCCACCATCGGCTTATGGGGTGCCTCGGGGCTGCCGATACGGGCGCGCCAGGTGGTGCTCGCCTTCACTACGCCAAATTCGTTGTGGTAGACGGTCGGGCCACTGCCGCCCTCTTCCTCCAGCGCCTGCGGTTGCTCACCGGTGTGGCAAATATGGACGATTTGCCAGTCGGTGTTGAGGCTGCCGTTAGGATGCTCGGTGAGTGAAAAGTGCTGACCCGGCAAAAGCGCCGCGCTATTGGATTTGCCGCTACCCGCCACCGCGTCGTTGCGCAGGGCATCGAGCCGGTGCTGGGCAAAGGCCTTGCCGCTGCCGTCCTGCTTGTAGCGGCCCGGGTAGTCAAAATGCTGATAGGTATCGCGCTGATGCTCGAGATCGCTACCCTGCTTTTTGTGGGAGAGGCCATAAGCCGGGGTCTTGAAGCTGTAATCTTTCAGCTCCACATCAGAGGGGCGCACCGCCTCGCGGTAGTGGAACTGGCGCACGTAAGGACCTTGTTCCAGCGAACGGTTGCCAAGGTTGAAAAAGAGCTCGGGGCCAGCAGTCAGGGCTGCGGCATCGTCAGCAAAGACGATGCGATGTTTGCCTGCTTCAAACTCGTGGAAGTAGAACAAGCCCTCTTCAGCTGCGAGGCGGTTAACGAAATCGAGGTCAGTCTCGCGATACTGCACGCAGTATTCCCGCTGGGCGTGCTCGTTCTTGAGCGCAAAGGCGTAGTCGGTGATGCCGTGTTCTTGCAGCAAAATGGAGAGGATTTCGTCAGGTTTCTGTGCCTGGAAGATGCGGGAGCTCTGGCGCAATCCCAATCGCCACAGAGCAGGTTTGACTTGCAGCTGATAGCGGGTACGGCGAAAGCCGCTGTCCCCTTGGGCAAACTCGCTCACAACCCCGCAGACCCGGCGTTGCAACTCGCCGTTGTACCACACCATCAGCTCGCATGGCTGGTCCAGCACGGCGCCAAAGTCGATGTCCGGTTGCTGGCTGGCGACCTCAAGGTGGAGGTTAAAGGGACGGTTCAAGCCCTCATCCAGCTTGAAGCTTGCGACCGCAAAGGTGCTGTCAGCCAGTGCGCCAACCTTGACGGTAAATTGTAATCCTGTGCTCTGTGCCATGACCTTGTTCCTTATCCTGCTTGCCCACTACCCGAACCAATCACCACACCACCGCAATCCACCGCAGTGCCAGTGACGGCGATGGGCTTGCCGTTCACCAACACAGAACCCACACCACCGGCAATGCTGCGCGGGTGCGGCGGGTTGTTGGGCTTGTCGTGGGGTGCTAACGGGTCACCCTGGCGGGCAACAGGCTTACCATCGAGGAACACGTCAGGACTGGCTGCTATCACCGGGGTCGGTGGAAAGCCATCGTGGTCGGTGCCGATATCACCGAGCAGTGCAATGGAGGGACACATAATTCAAACCTCTTGTGTGCTTTGCCATCACTCAGCACCGAACGTCAGAACAGGGGGATGGCAAAACATAAAAGCCCCAGCCTGCGGGATTAATCAGGCTGGGGATACATCAACGTGCTACGGATACGGACCACGTGGACAGCACTTCCAGAAAACTAAAACAAAGAAAGGAAAACGAGTTATTACGCCTCGATAGGTGCACGCCAATCATCAGCACCAGAGGTACCGGCAACGGTGTGTTCCCAATCAATCTTGCGGTAAGCCATAGAGACCTGGATAAGCTGGGTGAAGTCAGACTTCGCCGGGTCCTGGCAGTGCGGCATCTGGCAGTCGATGTCAACGATGGTGGCATCGGTCAGCACGGTAGAGAAGAAGTGCTCCTGCTTGCCCTCAACGGAGGTGCGGTACCACTTCAGGGTCACTTTTGGCAGCATCTCGCCGGAAGCCAGCGCGTTGTACATCAGCGGCACAGCTTTGTTCAGCGCAACGGTGAACTTGAACGGCTTATGGACACGCTGACCGGCAGGTTGACCGGATTGCGGGTCGGTCGGGACGGTCACAACGTGCTGGAACTCTTGTACCAGCATCTCGTCTTCGTGGCCTTGTACGAAGATGTTGCCGACGGAATCGGAAGTGAAGGCACCGGCGGTGATATTGCCCTGAGTTTTACCTTCGATGCTGATATAACATGGAGTTGGCATATGTATGCTCCTAAATAAGTTGGTTAAACGAGATAGCACTCGACCAACCTTTAGCAGCGACCATGCCATTATTTTTATTCATTTATTATCAATAGGTTACAACCAAAACAATCAAACACCAAGGTTCACTCACGCAAAAAGTTGCGCAAATCAAAATTATTGGTGGCTAATGATTGCAAATGAAGTGGATGAAACCAGGTGCTGCGCAATATTTTGCACAAAAAAGAGATTATCACTATCACAACGCACGTTGGCATCAATACCAATCGCAAACGGGTACATCGCAACAAGAATCTGATTACTCAAGTAATAGATTGCATGAGAGATGATGAGCAGAGGACATATCAAAAATCGCATATAAAGAAAAGCCCTGATGTTTCCATCAGGGCTTTGCAATGTGGCGGTGAGGGAGGGATTCGAACCCTCGATACGTTGCCGTATACACACTTTCCAGGCGTGCTCCTTCAGCCACTCGGACACCTCACCAAATTTTTGCTCACTGTTTTATGTGCTTGAGCTGCACATTCGCTGGCGGACCATGCCGCGGCGACGGGGCGTAATGTAAGGGATACGATGGCTTTTGGTCAATGCAATTTTTTACTTTTTGCGTTCGTTTGCTCAATATACGAACCAAGTGACTAAAAATATGCCGTTTCGTATCCCTTTCAATCAATTTACTGCCGCTTCGTGCAAATGTTCACCTTTGAGCGCCTCTTCCAGCGAGCCGTAAAATTCCAGCTTGCCGGGCTGCGGCCGCACCTTGGCACGGGCCAGGGTCTTGAGCGGTTGGAACTGCAACTCGGCCACCCGCAACTCGACACCGGCTTTAGCCATCTGCTTGCCAAAGTGGAGGAAGGCAGACAGGCCGCCCGCATCGAGGATGGAAACCGCCTCCATCTGCAACACCAGCACCTTGTGCCCTTTCACTTGTGATTCCAGCTCGGCAAAGACCCGTTCGGCCGCTGCGAAGAAGAGCGGGCCGTTGATCTTGTAGAGCAGGCCATTGTTCGGCACCTCATGGGTATAGCGCTTGTGCTCGGCCAAATCGTGCAGTTTGGTCATCTTGGCGATTTCGCGCATAAAGAGCAGGGACGCCAGGATCACCCCGAAAGTGATGGCGATGACCATGTCGAAAATGACGGTGAGCGACAGGCAGACCAGCAGCACCAGCACATCGGATTTGGGCGCGCGACGGATCAGCTCCACCACCTTGTGCGCTTCACTCATGTTCCAGGCCACGATGAGCAGCAAGGCAGCCATGGCCGAGAGCGGCAACCAAGAGAGCCAGGGGGCCAGCACCAGAATGGCGGCCAGCACCACCAGCGCATGGACGATCCCCGAGACGGGGGACGTCGCGCCTGCACGCACGTTGGCGGCAGAGCGAGCGATGGCGGCGGTAGCGGTAATGCCGCCAAAGAAGGGGGCGAAGATGTTGCCAAGCCCCTGCCCCACCAGCTCGGCGTTGGAGCTGTGCTTGCGACCTGTCATCCCATCGAGCACCACGGCGCAGAGCAGCGATTCGATCGCCCCCAGCATCGCCATGGAGAAGGCGGCAGGCAGCAGCCGCTCAACAGCCGCCAGGTTCCATTCAACTGGCAAGCCATCAGGTCCGGGCAAGGCCCAGGGCATCACCAGGGTCGGCGCGATGGGCGGGATCCCCATCCCCTGGGTGCCATCGGCCAGGGTATAGCTGAACTTGCTGCCGATAGTGGCCACATCCACCCCAAAGTAATGGAGGCCAAAACCCAGACCTACCCCGACCAGCACCGCGGGCAAGTGGCCGGGCACCGGCAGACGCAGGCGTGGCCAGAGCAGCAGCACGGCCAGTGTTGCGACCCCCACCAGGGTATCGCCCCACTGCCAGCTTGGCAGGGCGGCGGCCAGCGCTTCGACCTTGCCCAGATAGGTTTCCGGCATCTCGGGCACGCTTAGGCCAAAGAAGTCCTTGATCTGCAAGGTGGCAATCACGATGGCGATCCCACCGGTAAAACCCAGCGTCACTGACGGGGGAATGTACTCGATAAGGCGGCCAAGACGGGCCATCCCCATCGCCACCAGAAAGAGGCCGGAGATGAGCGTCGCCATCAACAGACCACCGACCCCGAACTGCTGGGCGACCGGATAGAGGATCACTACAAAGGCAGCGGTCGGGCCGGAGATGGAGTAGCGGGAGCCACCGGTCACGGCGATCACGATTCCAGCAATGATGGCGGTATAGAGACCGTGTTGCGGCGGCACACCGCTGGCGATGGCCAGTGCCATGGCGAGCGGGATGGCGATGATGCCCACCGTCACACCGGCGATAAGATCACGGCCGAAGCGGGCCATGCTATAGGGTTCATCAATACAGGACTGGCGTAAGGCTATGGCGAGCTTCACGCTATTTAAAGAGGCTTGCTTGTGCATGTATATCGTAATACCAGAAGAGGGAGATAAAGGCCGGAGAGATCCGGCGCCCGATCATCATCAAGGGCCGGCAGGGCTGTCGACGCGGCGATGGTATCCTGCGTAACCTTACTCCAGACGGGCCATTTTTTCGATGGGCAGGATCAATGAAACGCGCGCTCACCCATTATTTGGCCTATTTGCCGCCAAATCGCCGATCTTGACTCCTGCTCTCTCCCTTTTAGCCACAAGGATCACCAATTGAGTCTTGTTGGCTTGCCGGCACGTTCGCGACATCATGCTGTCATCATCAGGTTGATGCGAACCGAGCCAATAACCCCAGGGCCGGTTGGGGGCTGTGATGGCAAGAGACTGATTGTGCTGAAAATAAACCGCAAAGCACAACTTTTGGGCAAACAGTCCGAAAATCCGGTTTTCGGGAAATTCGCGGGTTGACACCCGCCGCCCTGGTCATTAATATTCGCCCCGTCTTAACGAGACAGGCAATTCCTCCTTAGTTCAGTCGGTAGAACGGCGGACTGTTAATCCGTATGTCACTGGTTCAAGTCCAGTAGGAGGAGCCACTTTTCCCTCGTAGTTCAGTCGGTAGAACGGCGGACTGTTAATCCGTATGTCACAGGTTCAAGTCCTGTCGAGGGAGCCAAATTCTAAAGCCCAGCCTTTTGGCTGGGCTTTTTCGTATCTGCTGTTGTTTGCCTCAAACGTATCTCGCTTTCCCATCATCCTTGGCTGCTCGCAATCCAGATTCCCTGTTTTCGCTCAGTCTCAACCCGACTCGATGATGACTCTGATTCCTACCCGGCCAGCTCAGTTGACTACATGCTTACGAGCAGGCTGTTTCCCAGAAAGTCGGGCATGACAAAACAGGGTGAATTACTTATTGGCGGGTGACCCGGATCTGCAGGGTCTGGCGCTCGCTCTGGCTGCCTCGCGCTCCCTGTAGCTGGGTACCGAGGCGGCTCCCTTGATCTGCCGAGCTGGTCGAGAGCTCCCCCACCGTCAGCCACTGGCCAGGGGCTCCACTGACCTCGGTGGCACTCTGCCCACGATTGATGGTGCCCTGATCCAGCCTCGCCTGTTCGCTGCTGAGCGCAATCTGCACCCGATCGCCAATCAAGGTGGCCGTAGCATAGAGGCCATTCACCAGCGGCATCATCCCCACCACGGCGCCCCCGTTCCACTGATAGAAGGTCACCGGCTGATAGGAGCCCATCTGCAGCAGCACGGGACGACCCGACAGCCCGCGCACCTGCCAACTGTCGTTCTGGCTGCGCTGATACTGCTGGGCATTGCCATCGAGCAGCCACTGCCGCTTGGCCTCGTCGCGACTGATTGAGCCCCCCAGTTGCTGACCGCTGGCAGCCCCATCCACCCGCCACTCGATAAGCAGGCTTTGCGGCGGCTGGTTGATCTGCGCCAACGTGGCTTCGGCCTCCTGCAGCTGGGCTGGCGTTCCGCTCAGCACCAGCTGGTTACCCATGGCGCTTACCCCAAGCTGGGGATAGATCTCCTTGAGGGTCTGCACCGCCGCCTGCGCCTCGAAGACCGGGATCACTTTCACCTCGGCCCACAGCGATGGGCTCCAGAGTCCCATCATGCAGCCAAGCCACAGCAGCGCCCTGCGGCCAACCTTGCCCATCAGAACCATTGCGATCTCCTTGTTCTCTGTGCTCTTCTCGCTCTCTGTTATCGCGTAGACCCACACCCGCAGCCAACTGATCGGCCCTATTCCGCTCACCCGTCGATGATGAACCCGGCGGTTACCAAAAAACAATCGGGAATGCAGCAACTCCGTGATTTCCCACGGTATGAGGCTCTCATTCCACGCCCGTTATCGCGTAAGATAGCGCCATCATAGTTGCCCAAGCGGAATCCATCATGTTGAAACAGCTGTTGTTACTCCCTCTCGCCCTATTGCTGGGGGCCTGCTCCCTGACCCAGTACAACGTCAGCGAGGCCGAAATCAACCAGTACCTCAAAGATCAGGTCTCTTTTGAAAAACAGCTGGGGATCCCCGGCATCATGTCGAGCAAGATCCGTCTGGATGAGATGCAGAGCCGTATCGGCCGCAAACAAGCAGATCGCATCGAGCTGGACGCCGCTGGCGACCTGCAGGTGAGCAGCCCCCTTGGCAGCCAGCAGATGAAGATCCGCTTTGCTTTGAGCGCCCGTCCGGACTATGTAGCCGATCAGGGCGCTATCTATCTGCGCGACCTTGAGCTGGTCTCGGTCAAGACTGAGCCGGCCGATATCGGGGCCGCCCTCACCCCGCTGCTGCCCACCTTCAATCAGTCGCTCTCCCTGTTCCTGTCGCAGACCCCGGTCTATCGCCTCGACAGCAGCCGCAAGAACGAAGCCAGGATCAAGGAGAAAGTCGAAGCCCTCAAGGTGGAGCCTGGCCGTCTGGTCATCCCGTTCAAGCTGCTCTGATCCCCGCAGCGCTGGCACTTTCAGCGCGTTCAACAGATAACCGTCCTCTTCGACAGCGCACATCCGGTTTAACGTGCAGCCGATCGGGACGGTTTTTTACTTCTCAAGTCACCCTCAACACAGCATAATGCAGACCATTCTCATTTAGATTCGTCATGAGAAGCGTCAATAATAAAACCAATGGTGAGAAGGGACATGAGAAAAACCGTACTGGTTCAGGCGATCGCCTGCGCACTGATCAGCGGCGCCGCACACGCTGCCGTCAAAGTCGAAGACAAAACATTCAATACCGCCGCCAACATGCTGGCCTATACCGAATTCGAGCTCTCCGGTGAGCCGCTGGCCGAAGCGCTGGGGCTGGATCTGGATGTGCTGGATGCCAACCGTGCCGATGAGCCGACCCCGTTCGACTTCGCTGCCGGCATCGAATCCTACGAATACTCCGAAGAGGCGATGTACGCCCTCAACTACCAATCCGGCATGGGCCCGCATCTGGTGAACGGGCCGCAAAACCTGGCCCGAGGCGGCACAATGGCCTCTCTGGGGCAACGGGTGTTGGCCATGGCCGATGCCGTTGGCTTCCCGGCTGATGAAGTGCCGCAGGGCATGTATCCCCTCTCCCTGCCCTACGCCTCCGCCAATCCGGAGTTTGTCCAGGCCGTCAACGCCACCCCTGTCAATGGCGACCAGATCACCATCAAGACCGCCAAAGGGACCGAGAAAACCGTCAAGACCCAGGTGCCAGCCTACTTCCGCGACTACAGCACCCTGCGCTGGAGCGGCAGCGACAACCTGCTGGTGCCCGCAGCGGTGGGTGGCATCCTGCTCAAAGAGGTGATGTGGTCGCAAGACTTCCTCGGCGGCATGCACGTGGCCGAGACCGATGAAGAGGTAGAAGCCGCCTCCGCCACCATGGATCAGGATGGCAAGCACAAGCTGGGCGTCTCTGCCGCCGATGGCTTCAACGGCATGATGCTGACCGAGCAGTCCATCGACAAGCTGGCCATCATGCAGAACCAGCTCGGCTTCGATGGCAAGCAACTGGGCGCCAAAATCACCCCGCAGTACGATCCGGCCAAGGGCGTGATTTACTTCCCCCATCAGGTGAAAGTGACCGAAACCAGCAACAACGATGCCGGTGCCATCGGCAAGCTGGAGGTGGTGGATGGCTCCGCCCAGCTGCGCGATGCCTGGATGATGCTGTGGCCGCTCTCCGAGTTCTATGCCTTCAGCGATCAGCGCAGCGCCAACACCAACCAGAACCCGGCCTTCCACGCCGTGTTTGACGGCGCCCCGTTTGCCGCCGCACCGGCTGCCAACAAGACCAATGACTTGGGCAAAGCGGTCGCGGGCAGCGATGCCTTCTCGCTGGCGATCAATCTCTCCAACCTCACCTTCAAGAACCTGGCAGCCCTGTACTTTGATACCAAGGCAGGCACCCTTGTCGACAGCTGGCAGGCAGGCAAACAGGGCAAGCACGTCACCACCTTTGACGCCGCTTACGCACTGGTCGCCCTGCAGATCTTCCAGCGCGCTCAGGATGCGCTGCCGGTCGGTTACGCCGCCGGTGACAATGGCGAGCTGAACCTCAAGACCAAGCAGGGTCAAGAGGCGCTCGACTTGATCCGCAAGCAGGCCGATTTCATCCTTGCCAACCTCAAGGGCAAAAATGGTCTGGTGCATGACGGCATCACCCTGGGTGGCAAGCTCGATGCCGGCCACTCCATCGATGCGCAGTTCGCCGCCATCCGTGGTCTGACGGCTGCGTTCCTCGCTACCTCCGATGCCAAGTACCGCACTGCCGCCCGCGAGCTGTTTATCGCTGCCGACAAGGCCTACTTCAATGCCAAAGCGGGCACCTGGCTGGCGGGTAAACAGGGTGAATACACCCCCTGGACCCAGGCTGCCATCTCCGGCGCCCTGCGCTCTGCCATGCTGAACCTGCGCAACGAAGGGGCCGAGAAGGCGCCCGAGCTGGAGCTGGCCAAGCTGACCGGTCAGTACGTCAGCTGGTTCCGTGGCACCGTCAACGGTGGCATGCAGATGGCCGAGTGGATCGGTGACTCCGGCGAGAACATCATCGAAGGTGCCGGCAGCGACACCGATGAAGATGGCGTACCGCAAGTGACCGCTGCCGGTGGCAAGCACGGCACCGCCATGGTGATGGCCGCTAAAGCAGTGGTTAGCGAGTAATCCTCGCCATTCACCAGCATGAAAAAGGGAGCCAAATTGGCTCCCTTTGCATTACAGCGTCTGACACAGTTTCAAGGGTCTCCCTCAAACCAGCTTGTCCAGCATCTCCTTGGTCACCAACACAATCCCCTGCTCGGAGCGGTAGAAGCGGCGGCTATCCTCATCGGCATTCTCGCCCACCACCAGCCCATCGGGCAGCACACACCCTTTATCCACCACCACCCGGCGCAGACGGCAACCGGCGCCAATCTCGACCCCGGGGAAGATGATGGCCTGATCCAGGGTGCAGAAGGAGTGCACCCGCACATTGGTAAAGAGCACCGAGTTGAGCACGAACGACCCGCTGACGATGGTCCCGCCCGAGAACATGGAGTTGATGGTCATGCCATGCTGACCGTTGCGGTCCTGCACAAACTTGGCCGGTGGCGTCAGGGTCTGGCTGGTCCAGATGGGCCAGTTCTGATCGTAGATATCGAGCTCGGGCAGCACGGAGGCGAGATCCATGTTCGCTTCCCAGAAAGAGTCCAGCGTACCCACGTCACGCCAGTAGGGCTTTTGCCCCTCGCGCGCCCCGACACAGGACATGTTGAAGGGGTGAGCAAATGCCATCCCCTCCTCCACGATGCGGGGGATCACATCCATCCCGAAGTCGTGTTTGGAGTCCTGATTGTGAATATCCTCCTCCAGCAGTTGGTAGAGGTACTCCGCCTCGAAGATATAGATCCCCATGGAGGCCAGCGAGCGATCTTCGCAACCCGGCATGGCGGGCGGATTGGCCGGTTTTTCGACGAAGGCGCGGATCTTGCGCTGCTCGTCGATATCCATGATCCCGAAGGCGGATGCCTCGGCCCGCGGCACCTCGATACAAGCCACAGTCACCTTGGCACCGAGGCGCACATGGTCGAGCAGCATGGCTGCGTAATCCATCTTGTAGATGTGATCCCCCGCCAGCACCACCAGGTATTTGGGGCCGTAGTCACGGATGATATCGACGTTCTGATAGATGGCATCGGCGGTGCCGCGATACCAGTGCACCTCGTCCACCCGTTGCTGGGCAGGGAGCAGGTCGATGAATTCGTTCATCTGGTAACGCAGGAAGGACCAGCCCGATTGCAGGTGACGCAGCAGGCTGTGAGATTTGTATTGGGTGACTACACCAACGCGGCGGATCCCCGAGTTGATACAGTTGGAGAGCACAAAATCAATGATCCGGAATTTGCCACCGAAATGGACGGCAGGCTTGGCGCGGTTGTCAGTCAACTGCTTCAGGCGACTACCACGTCCACCCGCCAGCACCAGTGCCATACTCTGGTTCAATAATTGTCGTGCTTTGGCACTATTTTCGGGCTCTAACAACATGATTTACCTCTGCCTTGTTTGATCTATTTTCAACTCATCTTCGCCTGTTTCGGCACCTGTGAAAGTGGTTTCACTCACATTTAACCAATCTCAATTGACCCTTTTCACCGAGTTGCGAGGAATAGCATGCTTTGCTCCGCCAGCTTGGTTAAAATTCCCCCACAAAGCAGCCACTTCAAGGATGACAAGATGGTTCACAAGCTCGGACGTACCCTCTTTCTGATCGCCACCATAGTGACCATACCCCTGCTGCTCCTGCAAGCAGTTTGGTTAGCCCTGCAGAGCACACCGCTCACTTTGGCCATTATTCTGGCCACCACACTGCTTGGCATGATCCTTTTGTTGATGCTGGCCATCCGCACCATGGATGGCATGCTCCAGCATCAGGAGCTCACCTGGATCAAGGCGATCAGAGGGCGGGATCCCTCACAACTCGATGAGCCCGCCTCCCAGGAGGTGCTGCAACAGCTGCTGGAACAGTTCGAAAGCGCCGAGCAGAGCGCCCATCGCCAGCTGACCGAGCTCAGCAACCTGGCCACCACCGACGAGCTGACCCAGCTACTCAACCGCCACGCGTTTCGCCGCGACATGACCGAGTTGCTGCAGCGGGATCAGGACACCCAGACCGCGACCCTGGTGCTGATCCGTGCCACCGAGCTTGGCAAGATCAACGCCCAGCGCGGCTTTCAGTCTGGTGATGCCTATATCAAGGACATGGCCGCTCTCATCAAGCGGGTGGTAAGCCGCTTCCCGGGCAATCAGGTCTACCGCATCTCGGGGGCCGATTTTGCCGTGCTGGTGCAACCGGTGGCCAATATTCCCCCCCATCTGCTGGGGCAGGATTTGAAGGTGGCCTTCGATCACTATCAGGATCAGCACGAGCTGGAGAGCACCGGTTACTCGGGGCTGACCAAGCTCAGCAGCGGCCAGAAAATCGAATCCGTGCTGGCCAGAGCGGACCTGGCGCTGGCTCGCGCCCAGACCGAAACCATCAACGGCTGGGCCATCCAGCAGGATGACAGCGCCTCCGAGCTGCAAGGGCAACACCACTGGCGCGACGTGCTGACCGACGTGCTGGCACAGGAGCGACTCAGCTTTACCTACCAGCCGATCCAGCCCCTGCACCGCAGCATGCTGGCTTACAACGAGATCTACACCCGCTTCAGCGGCAATGACGGCACCGCCCTGCCCACCGACACCCTGTTTGCCATGGCACAGCGGCTGGATATGGTGATGCGGCTGGAGCAGCTGGTCATTACCCACATCATGCGCCAGTACCGGGCCTTTGGTGCCAACCAGAGTCGCTGGGGGATCAACCTCTCCCCCAACCTGCTGCAAAACAGCGCCTTCCTGATCTGGCTTGACCGCCAGCTGCTCAAAGATCCCAATACCAGCGCCAATCTGGTATTCGAACTGGATGAAGAGCATCTGGAACGCAACCTGACCGGTGCCAAGCGGGTATTTGAACTGCTGCGCCGCAACGGCAGTCGCTCGGCGATCGCCAATTTCGGCAAGGGGATCGGTTCCTTTACCCTGTTTCGCGAGCTCAAGCCCGACTACATCAAGCTGGACCCTGCCCTGATCACCGGGCTGGAGCAGGATCAGACCAACCAGCAGTTCGTGCGGATGATCGTCGATGTATCACATCGGATGGGGTGTCAGGTGATTGCAGAGGGGGTGGAACAACTTGGTCAGAAACAACTGCTGCAGGGGATGTACGTCGATGGCTTGCAGGGCTATCTGATCGCCCGGCCGCAACCGCTGCGACCGGATATCAGCCAGCTGGGGCTCTTTACTGAGGATGCTTCAGCTTCAACAGGGTCAGAATGATGTCATTGAGCTGGCGATAGCGCTCCAGCTCTTTCTGATCGTAACGGGTCGCCAGTGTGGTGGGGTTGTGGCGGTTCTTGAGGTAACGGTTGATTTGCAGGCGATTGAACCCCGCCACCTGATAGACCTGGCCAAGCAGGGTATTGAGTTCATCGTGCTCCAGACCTGCTCTGGCCAGATAGTCCCCATCGGCGGGACTCTCGGTCTGGTGACTCCACTTGCCAATGCGACCGCTCTCTTGCAGATAGCTGAGCCACTGCTCGATATAGAGCGGTTTGCACCCCGCCAACAGGTTGAAAAAGCCCACCGCATCGCAACGACAACCGCTCAGGAGCACGACAGCCAGCTGATCATCATCGCACTGGAAGGTCACTGGCCCGGCTTGCGCCCAATCCAGCGCCTGCACCCGAATGCTGGCCTTCTCACCCGCAGCTCCCGTTACGTCGAATACAAACATGGCGCTCCTCCCTTGGCAAAAGGTTGATGATGGACCATCCCCCTGACAGGTGCAAAGGCAAATCGGCTTTTAACTCATCAATCGGGCCATTCGACCATAAAAAAGACCGGCACCCTCACGGATGCCGGCCTTTGTCCCGATGGCCTGTGCGTTCAGGCCATCAATGGAGGCGCTTTCAGGCGTCCAGTTCAACCAGTGCCTTGGCCAGCTCGATGGGTTCGAGCTCCTGGCCTTCCAGGTCGGCGTTCCAGTTCGGGCCAACCAGTACATCATCTTCATCCAGATCGTTGATCCAGATATCGAGAAACTCTTCCAGATCGATCACTTCCGGCTCGTAATCGGCCCACTCGTCAACACAGTGCAGACGAGCGTCCTCTTCGGCAGACCAGAGCGGCATCACGTCGGCATCTTCAAATTCGGCTGAGCGGCAGACGACCCAGTCTTCCCCATAGCGCAGACCCCACACCTGACCCGACTCGCGGACTTGTTCGATAAACAGTTGGAAATTGGCGTCAAGGTTGTCGTTAAGCATGCTCATGGGATTCTCTCTTTCTTTCGGGTGCTGCGGTATTGTCGGGCGACAATACGATGGCCAAATGGTGTCGCAAAAGTGACATGGACTCAAGCATATTGGGGTTATTCCGGGAAAAAAGCCGAGATAACTCATATTTGCCTGCAAAAACGCCTCCCGATGGAGGCGTCTTGCAGATTCAGGAGATCAACGCTCCCAGTAAACCTCTTCCAGGCTGTCCTCTTTCTCCGGCAAACCGCGGGAGAGACGGGGACTGCTCTGGGCCAACACCTCGTAGCTGACGCGGTTGGCGTATTTGCACACCTGGGCCAGTGAGGAGTAAGTCAGGAACTCGGAGATGTGCTTGGCGGAGTTGGGCACATTCATCCGGTGATAGGAGTTGGCCACCATGTCGTGCAGCACGGCGGAAAGGGCGCCATCCCCTGCCCCGTTGGTGTTCTTGATCTTCTCCGGGCCACCCATATACGGGGAGATGTGGGAGTAGATACGGGCCGGTTTGCGGCACTTGGCACGGGCCATCGGGCGGCTGAACTCATACATGTTGAACTCGGGGATAACGCCCGGCAGCAGGGTATGAGTGGTCTCGCGCTTGTAGTCCTCGTCGGTGTAGCTCGCCATGTAGAGGCCGATGGGGCCAGCAGTACAGAGCACCATGTCGGCCCAGTCGAGCGCCTTGTCGGCCGCACCGAGCGGATCAGCGATACCGGTCAGGGCTTCACCTTCGTCTTCGTTCATCGCCAGCACGGTCACGTTCTCGGCAATGAAGTCGCGCCACCACTGGGGGTTTTCGTCGATGACGAAACGGGTGCCCAGGGTCAGCACCACGGGAATACCGGCCTCACGGGCATAACGCACCGCAGTCATGGCCGCCTCTTTCATCGGATCACCATCGTCACCGCGTACCAGATAGGCGGTGATCACCAGTGCAGACGCCCCTTTGATCACATCCTCCGGAATGTGCTGCACATCCAGCTGGTTCATCTTGCCGGCGTTGATGCCGAAGCTGCGCTCGCCGCACTCGGTGATGAAGGTGAAGCAACGGCCGATGGGGCCATCAACCGGCTGCAGATAGTCCAGATTGACGCGGGAAGAGGTGTTGCACAGATAACGGTAGGCGTAGCAACCGATGCGAATGTCCTGACTCATCACACCCAGCAGGATGGAGTGGGAGTCGGCCAGTACCGAGTAGTTATGTACCGTGTTGCCGATGGTGCCACCGGCAAACTCGCTCACCACCATGTTGTTGGCCTTGAGCTCGTCATAAATGCGTTCTGCCACGTCGTCATTGATGACGACGGAGTGCCCCTTGCTCAGACCATAACGGGTCAGAAAGTCTTCATCCACATGGGCTTCAATATCAACCAGGGTCTGATCAATCCCGACCACGTAGGCTTTGCCCAGCTCGGTTAACAGGGGATTTTGCGGAACCAGGGGATCGCGTCTGTCGACAGGGAAGTAGTGTTTGGACTTGCGCTGACCGGGAAATTTCATGGCAATGTTCTGTGCTCTGGGGGAAAGAGGGGCGGGATTTTAACACAATCCGCCGCCCCGAAAAGTCGCCCTGTTTAAATAATGGAGTCAGTATAGACAAGGCCCGCAAGGAAAAACGTTTGCCTTTTCACCATAAAAAACCACCCCGTCCGGGGTGGTTCAGTAGCATAAAAAAGCGCCTGTTTTCAGGCGGCCGCCATGCCCTGCAACAGAGCCAGCACCGAGAAGAGGCCGAGGGCGATCCAGAACAGCAAGGTGCCCAGAAAACGGGGCACATTGGGGGCTTTGGGGATCTGGATGCCGATGGCATGCAGGATGCGGCCAACCAGTAGCATGGCGCCACCCACATGCAGCCAAAGCGCACCGGCACCGGATAGCTCGCACAGCGCCATCAGCAGCAGGGTCAGCGGCACATACTCGGCAAAATTGCCGTGGGCCCGGATCGCCGCCAGCAGCTCGGGGGCTTCCCCCTGCCCTATCATCACCCCGAACTGGGCGCGGCGTTTGACAACCCAGAAGGAGAGCCCCAGAAACAGCAGTCCAAGCAGGCCTGCGTAGATCAGCGTGATATGTACCATGACTCGACTCCTTGTTTGACTGACTGCCGGTCACTCATGCCAATTCGCGGCAGATGAGCGAGACCATCATCCTGATGTGGGCCTGATCGCTGTTGAGGGCCGGAATATATTCAAACCGCTCGCCACCGGCCTCCATGAAGATCTCCCGATTCTGTACCTGAATTTCCTCAAGGGTTTCGAGGCAGTCGGCGGCAAAGGCAGGGCAAATCACATCGAGTCGCTTGACCCCGGCGGCCGGCAGGCCAGCAATGGTCACGTCTGTGTAGGGCTTGAGCCACTCCTCCTTGCCAAAGCGGGACTGGAAGCTGGCCGTCCACTGCCCGGCCTCCAGCCCGAGCGCCTCGGCCAGCAAGCTGGCGGTATGGCGACACTGGTGACCATAGGGGTCCCCTTCGTTCTCGTAGCGCTCGGGAATACCGTGGAACGACATCAGCAGGTGATCACCCTGACCGTGCTGCTCCCAGTGACGGCGCACGCTCATGGCCAGCGCCTGAATGTATTCGGGATGGGCGTGATAATCACGAATAAGCCGCACCACCGGCAGATTGCGTTCTCTCTTCATTGCCTTGCCCCAGGCATCGAAGACCGAGGCAGTGGTACTGACCGAATATTGCGGATAGAGCGGCAACAGGATCACCCGGTTGACCCCTTTGGCCTTGAGCGCCTGCCAGCCATCATTCACTGACGGGGAACCATAGGTCATCGCCAGCTCCACCGGCACCTCGACCCCCTCCCGCTTGAGCTCCTGCTCCAGCGCGGCGCGCTGCTGCTTGCTTATCACCATCAGCGGCGAGCCCTGCTCGGTCCACACCTGCTGATAGAGCTTGGCCACTTTGGGCGAGCGCGTCGGCAAGATGATGAAGTGGAGCAGCGGGCACCAGAGGTAGCGGGGCAGGTCAACCACACGGGGATCGTGCAGGAACTGGCTGAGGAACGCTTTGACGGCAGCGGTGGTCGGTGCGGCTGGGGTACCCAGATTGACCAGCAATATTCCGGTTTTCGTGGTCACGTTGGCTTCCTGTCTATCTGTCATTATGCAAAAAGGGCCCGACAGGGCCCTTCTCTTTATTTATCTGATGGCACGGGAAACAGTGCCGGCAGCAAAGATCAGCCCAGAATGGTGGCAAGCTGCTTGCTGACCAGATCAACCGGCTGGGTGCCGTCGATCTTGACATAACGGGTGTGGCCCGCTTCCGCCTCTTTGCCGTAGAAACCGATCAGCGGCGCAGTCTGCTGATGATATACATCCAGACGCTTGCGTACTGTGGTCTCTTCGTCGTCGGCGCGGATCACCAGATCTTCACCGGTCACGTCATCCTTGCCTTCCACTTTCGGCGGGTTGAACACCACGTGGTAGGTACGGCCGGAGCCGGAGTGAACGCGACGGCCGCTCATGCGCTTGACGATCTCTTCGTCCGGCACATCGAACTCCAGCACGAAATCAACCACGACACCGGCGTCCTTCATGGCTTGCGCCTGGGGAATGGTGCGCGGGAAACCGTCCAACAGGAAGCCTTTGGCGCAGTCCGGCTGAGCGATGCGCTCTTTCACCAGACCGATGATGATGTCGTCAGAGACCAGCTGACCTGCGTCCATCACAGCTTTGGCTTTCAGACCGAGCTCGGTGCCCGCTTTGATCGCCGCACGCAGCATGTCGCCGGTGGAGATCTGGGGAATACCGTGTTTTTCCATGATGAACTGAGCCTGGGTACCTTTGCCGGCGCCCGGAGCCCCCAACAGAACAATGCGCATACACGCTCCTATTGATTGGTTATTCAAATCTTGCGAAGGCAAAAAAGTACACGGTTTCGCCCGTTTCTACAAGGGTGAGCCACCTGAATGAGCACTTTATCACCACAATAACCGGCTGTTCGAACAGGATTTCATCGCAAGGGGAAGACGCAAAAATAGCCAGGGATTCAGCATAGAGCGCCAAAAGCAGGAAGGAGGTACGACAGAAAAAAAGATCCCGGCTCAGGGCCGGGAATTGCGCTCAAAAGTAACTACTTGTCGCTCGTAGTAGGAACAGGGCAATAGTAGTTTGCCCCCTGTACGTCAACAACTGTCAGATGTGACAGGCAGGCCGCTATGGAACCGGAACTGCGGATCCGGTGAGCAGATTAGCTCGGCTTCGAGCTTGCCAAAGAAGGCCACCCGCTCGCTGATATCCTCCCCTGCATACTGTTCGGCCAGGCTCAGATAATCCTGATAGTGGCGCGCCTCGGAGCGCAGCAAAGAGACGTAGAAACGACTCAGCTCTTCGTCCAGATGGGGCGCCAGCTTGGCAAAGCGCTCGCACGAGCGGGCCTCGATGTAGGCGCCGATGATCATCTTGTCGACTATGGTGGCCGGTTCATGGGTGCGCACATGCTGCATCAACTGGCGGGCATAGCGAGAGGCCGTCACCGGCCCGTATTCGATGCCGCGGGCCTGCATGATCTCCAGCACCTGCTCGAAGTGATGCAGCTCCTCCTGAATGAGCCGCACCATGGGAAACAGCAGTGGATTGCGTTCCAGCTCGGCAAAGACGGTGCGATCAGACTCCCCCATGCTGCGTTTGCCTAGGATCTCGGCCTTCTCCGGAATGGCATCCAGCTCGCGATAAAACTCCAGCTTGGGCAGCAGATGGCGCTTGCCCTTGGGCAGGCAGTAGCGGCGCACCAGACTGTGGGCAGTGAGTGCAGCCTTGGTCTCGCAGTTGGCGTGATCGATGAGCAGGGTCGGTAAACGGGCCTGATCCCGCGCCATCTCTACCCACTCATCCGGGGTCTCGCACTGCAAAAACTGGCGCACTGGGGCTAGCAGATCATCCATCTGAACTCTCGTCTCTTAAAAGCGTATAGATCATATATGTTGCCGCCTATGCTAGCGGATCCCGCTGGCCATGCCCATATCCGGCAAGATAAACGGATGTTTTTCAAACAGATACCCCCTACCCCTTCTGCCGGTGCGAGGTAGAAACGACAATGGGGGCCACTGGCCCCCATCTCGCTATCCCATCCGGCAAAACCGCAAACGTTTAACTTCCTTCGTTAAAAATTTCCAGATTGCTGGTGCCTTCCTGCCATTCACGCACCGCTTTGGTGTCATCGTTGCGCAGGGCGTTGAGGTGATCCAGATAGGACTGGTCCACATCGGAGGTGACGTAGTGGCCATTGAACACCGAGGTCTCGAAGTGACGCAGATCCGGGTTGATCTCCCGCACGGCGGCTTCCAGATCTTCCAGATCCTGGAAAATCAGACCGTCAGCGCCAATCAGCTTGCACACCTCTTCCACTTCGCGACCGTGGGCGATCAGCTCGTTGGCGGTGGGCATGTCGATGCCATAGACGTTGGGGAAACGAATTTCCGGCGCCGCCGAGGCGAAGTAGACCTTGGCTGCCCCCGCTTCACGGGCCATCTGGATGATCTGCTCGGACGTGGTACCACGCACGATGGAATCATCCACCAGCAACACCTTCTTGCCCTTGAATTCGGAGCTGATGGCGTTGAGTTTGCGGCGCACCGACTTCTTGCGCTGGGTCTGGCCCGGCATGATGAAGGTACGGCCGATATAGCGGTTCTTCACGAAGCCCTGACGGTATGGCAGATCCAGGGTGTGAGCGATCTCCAGCGCCACGTCACAGGAGGTCTCGGGGATGGGGATAACCACATCGACGTCGAGATCTTCCCACTCGCGGGCAATCTTCTGACCCAGCTTGCGACCCATGTTGAGGCGGGCGGCGTAGACCGAGACCTTGTCGATGCACGAATCGGGACGGGCGAAGTAGACGTATTCGAAGATGCAGGAGCTCATCTGCGGGTTCTCCGCACACTGCTCGGAGAAGAGCTGGCCCTGCTCGGTGATGTAGATGGCTTCACCCGGCGCAATATCCCGCACCGTCTCGAAACCGATGGCGTCGAGCGCCACGCTCTCGGAGGCGAGCATGTACTCCACCTGGCCCTGCTCGTCCTGACGACGACCGAGGATCAGTGGGCGAATGCCGTTGGGATCACGAAAACCGATGAGACCATGGCCAATCACCAGCGAGACCACCGCATATGCACCGCGGATCTGCTGATGGGTTCTGCGCACCGCGGCGAAGATATCTTCGGGGCGCAGGGCCATCTTGTCACATCGATCCAGCTCGTGGGCCAGCACGTTCAGCAACACTTCCGAGTCGGAGGTGGTGTTGATGTGGCGGCGGGCGACCTTGAACTGCTGCTCCTTGAGCTCCTTGGCGTTGGTGAGGTTGCCGTTATGGGCCAGCACCATGCCGTAGGGTGAGTTCACATAAAAAGGTTGGGCTTCAGCGGCACTTGAGCTGCCTGCGGTGGGGTATCTGACATGACCTATGCCGATGTTCCCTTGCAGACGCTGCATGTGGCGCACTTCAAACACGTCCTTCACCAAGCCATTGGCCTTGCGTTGCCGGAAGTTTCCACTATCAATGGTCACGATCCCGGCGGCATCCTGTCCCCTGTGCTGCAACACCGTCAAGGCGTCGTAGAGGGCCTGATTGACGGGGGTGGTGCCAACTATACCGACAATACCACACATGTCTTTGCTACCTCGAAGTCACTATACCTGTTTAAGAAAACTGGATGAGTTCAGCATGAACCCGAAAAACCACTGGATCACCGGCTTGAACTCCGGCACCAGCTTGGATGCCGCCCACCAGTCGCTCTGGGAGAGGCTGGTGAAGGTATCCATGAAAAAAAGCAGGGCACTGACGATCAGTACCCCGCGAATTGCGCCGAAGCAGACTCCAAGCACCCGATCGGTACCGGAGAGCCCCGTCTTGTCCACCAGCAGACCCACCACGTAGTTCACCACGCTGCCCAGGATCAGGGTTGCCACGAACAGGGCCGCGATGGCCAGACCGTTGCGCACCAGCGCATCGGAGAAAGAGGTAAAATAGGCGGCGAGATCAGGATAGAAGTGGCTGGCAATAAAGAAGGCAACGAACCAGGTGACGAGAGACATGGCCTCTTTGACGAAGCCGCGCACCAGGCTGATGAGTGCAGAAAAACCGACGATGCCGATGATGGCGTAATCAATCCAGACCATAGAAAAAGATGTCCTGCGAAATTGCGGCGCAGTCTAACAAAAACGATTGCGCAATGCTTGATAAAATTGTGTTACATGTTCAAAGAGGCGCCGGAAACGCAGATTTATTCACGATAAAAACGGTTGAGCGGCGCCAGAATGCACAACGCCATGGCATGGCCATGGCGTTGTCGTCTGCAACGAGCGCTTACCCGATGTGGGTCAGGCCGCCCATGTAGGATTGCAGCGCAGCCGGGATGGCGATACGGCCATCTGCCTGCTGGTAGTTCTCGATCACGGCGACCAGAGTACGGCCTACAGCCAGACCGGAGCCATTCAGGGTGTGAATGAGCTGCGGCTTGCCATCGACACGCACGCGAGCCTGCATGCGGCGCGCCTGGAAGTCGGTGCAGTTGGAGACGGAAGAGATCTCGCGGTAAGTGTTCTGGGCCGGCAGCCACACTTCCAGATCGTAAGTCTTGGCCGCGCAGAAGCCCATGTCACCGGTAGAGAGCGCCATCACGCGATATGGCAGCTCCAGCAGTTGCAGCACCTTCTCGGCGTGACCCACCATCTCTTCAAGCGCTTCCCAGGATTTCTCCGGGTGAACCAGCTGCACCATTTCTACCTTGTCGAACTGGTGCATACGGATGAGGCCACGGGTATCGCGACCGTAAGAGCCCGCTTCGGAACGGAAGCAGGGGCTGTGAGCGGTCATCTTGATCGGCAGCTCCTGCTCGTCGAAGATCTCGTCGCGCGCCATGTTGGTAAGCGGTACTTCGGAAGTCGGGATCAGGGAGAACTTGCGCACCTTGCCCTCTTCTTCCCCTTCGCCGTCAATACCGGTATTGAACAGATCCTGGGAAAACTTCGGCAGCTGGCCGGTACCGTACAGGCTGTCTGGGTTGACCAGATAAGGTACGTAGCACTCGGTGTAACCGTGTTGCAGGGTGTGCAGATCCAGCATGAACTGGGCCAGGGCGCGGTGCAGACGGGCAATCTGGCCCTTCATCACCACGAAACGGGAACCGGAGAGCTTGACGCCGTTCTTGAAATCGACGCCCTTGGCCGCTTCACCCAGATCGATGTGATCCCGTACCGGGAAGTCGAAGTGACGCGGGGTACCCCAGCGACGCACTTCCACGTTGTCGTTTTCGTCACGACCAACAGGGGTAGTTTCGCTCGGCAGGTTGGGGATGGCATCGGCAATGGTTTTCAGCTGGGCCAGCAGGGCATCCAGCTCAACCTTGCTGGTCTCCAGCTCGTCGTTGATCTTGGTCACTTCAGCCTTGAGCGGGGCAACATCTTCACCGCGACGGGCAGCCTCACCGATGGACTTGGAGCGGGCGTTGCGCTCGGCCTGCAGCTCCTGGGTACGGGACTGCAGATCCTTGCGCTTCTCTTCCAGAGCATTGACAGCCGCTACGTCCAGAACGTAGCCACGTGTCGCCAGACGAGCGGCAGCTTCATCGATGTCGCTGCGCAGATATTTGGGATCCAGCATGGGTTACCTACTTTTTTAATAAGGGATCTGGGCCTGAGTCATCATGACGGGCTAAAAAACAGATCCGGAAGTTAACATCGGTTGGCCCCCGTCGCCTTGAGAGTCAGGCCTTCGAAATCAAGAAGATGGTATCAGGCCGAAACCAACGGGGTCAGAGGGGCAGTGTAGCAGACCGCCCCCCTGCCCGAACAGGGACTATTTGGGTCGTTTTTGCCGACTTGTGGGGTCAAACACCCCAATTATTCCGGTACCTGACCAATTTTCATTCTGCTGACAAACAAGCGGGGCTATCGGCCCCGTTTTTGCGGGCTCTGTCGATCCAGCTCGTGGAGATAATCGAGCTTCTGGCCGATCTGCTTTTCAAGGCCACGATCGGTAGGCTGATAGTACTGCTTGCCGGCAAGCTCGGGCGGGAAATACTCCTCGCCTGCGGCGTAAGCGCCCGGTTCGTCGTGGGCGTAACGATACTCGGCGCCATAGCCCAGATCGCTCATCAGCCGGGTCGGCGCATTGCGCAGGTGCACCGGTACCTCGAAGTCGGGCAGGTTTTTGGCATCATTGAGCGCTGCCTTCCAGGCGGTATAGACCGCATTGCTCTTGGGCGCACAGGCAAGGTAGACGATCGCCTGGGCGATGGCCCGCTCCCCTTCCGCCGGTCCGATGCGGTGGAAACAATCCCAGGCAGATAGCGCCACCTGCATGGCACGCGGATCGGCATTGCCCACATCTTCCGAGGCAATCGCCAGCAAGCGGCGGGCAATATAGAGCGGATCGCAGCCGGCACTCACCATACGGGCATACCAGTAGAGCGCCGCATCCGGCGCCGAGCCGCGAATGGATTTGTGTACTGCCGAGATGAGGTCGTAGAAGTGATCCCCACCCTTGTCGAAGCGGGCCACATGTTCCCCCGCCACGGCGGCAAGCAGCGCGCTGTCGATAAGCTTGTGGCCGCTGCCATCAAGCTCGGCCATGTCAGCCAGCAGCTCCAGATAGTTGAGGGACTTGCGCCCGTCGCCATCTACCGCCTTGGCCAGTGCCTCTTTGACGCCGGGGGCAAAGGCAAGGGCCGGATCATTGAGGCCACGGGGGTCCTGCATCGCCTGATCGATCATGGCGAGGATGTCCTCCTCCTCCAATCGCTTGAGCAGATAGACCCGGGCCCGGGAGAGCAGCGCGTTGTTGAGTTCGAACGAAGGGTTCTCGGTGGTAGCACCGATGAAGGTGATGGTGCCATCTTCGATGTGGGGCAGGAACACATCCTGCTGGCTCTTGTTGAAGCGGTGTACTTCATCCACGAAGAGGATGGTGCGTACTCCGCGCCAGCTGTTCTCTTTGGCCTTGTCGATGGCGGCGCGGATCTCCTTGATGCCGGAGGCCACCGCCGAGAGTCGCTCCACTTCCGCCTGACAGTAGTGAGCCATCAACTCCGCCAAAGTGGTCTTGCCGGTCCCGGGTGGTCCCCACAGGATCATCGAGTGGCAGTGACCGGCCAGGATCGCTTTGCGCAGGGGCTTGTCAGGCCCCAGGATATGCTGCTGACCTATGTACTGGTCGAGATTTTGCGGCCGCATCCGGGCCGCCAGCGGACGAAAGTCCGACGAGAAATCCAGCGAGAGATTGCTCATCAGCGCTGATCATCCAGCTCGACCCCCTTCGGGATCTTGAAGACAAATTCGTTACCCTTGAGCACAGGCTTGCGGTTGAAGTTATTGAGGGTAAATTCGGTCCACTGCCCCTGTGCCTCTTTCACATCGAAGCGGCTGATGTTGTTGTCGCGATCGAAGGTGACGCGGAAGGAGGCGATAAGCTCGCTCGGATCACGGCTGGTGACTGTGTAGACATCACCCTGCTGGGTCACGTCATAGTTCTTCCACAGCTTGTCGTCATTGCCGGTGATGAGCACGAAGGGAGTGTTGAGCACCGCATCCTTCAATTTAAGGGCGGTCACCTGCTCGACGAAGGGGTCATATACCCAGACATCCTTGCCATCGGCCACGATCAGGCTCTCGTCAGGCGCCGTGGTATGCCAGTTGAAATGGTTGGGACGCTGCACCACCAGATCGCCGCTGGCGCGCTGCAGCTCCTTGCCCTTGCTGTCGTAGACAGTCTGGGAGAACTTGGCGGAGAAGAGGCTGACACTAGCCAGCTTCTGCTTGAGATCGCTGGCCGCGTCGGCCCACACCTGGCTGCTGGCAACCAGCAGCATGGATCCGATCAACAGCTGTTTTTTCATCATGCTTTTCATAACGACCATCTCGATAAAAGGCCACGCCCGTGAGGGGCATGGCCAGGATAACAGTAAAAGGGTGGGCCTTAGTCCCGCACCGGCGGCGGAGCCAGCACATCGCGCTGACCGTTGCCACCCGGGGCGCTCACAATGCCCTGATTTTCCATCTGCTCGATGAGACGAGCTGCCCGGTTGTAACCAATCTTGAACTTGCGCTGCACACTGGAGGTCGAGCCACGGCGCGACTCCACCACGAAGGCGACCGCTTCGTCAAACAGGGGGTCGAGCTCTTCATCGTCACTACTGCCATATTCGCCGCTACCACCTTCACCGCCAGATTCGCCCGAAAGGATCTCGTCGATGTAGTTCGGCTCGCCGCGCAGTTTCCAGTCGGCCACCACCTTGTGTACCTCGTGGTCATCGACAAAGGCGCCGTGTACCCGGGTCGGGTTGGAAGTACCGGCCGGCATGTAGAGCATGTCGCCCATGCCGAGCAGAGATTCGGCGCCGCCCTGATCGATGATGGTACGGGAGTCGATCTTGCTCGACACCTGGAACGAGATACGGGTCGGGATGTTGGCCTTGATAAGACCGGTGATGACATCCACCGACGGACGCTGGGTCGCAAGGATAAGGTGAATACCGGCCGCCCGCGCTTTCTGGGCGATACGGGCAATCAGCTCTTCCACCTTCTTGCCGACGATCATCATCATGTCGGCAAACTCGTCCACCACCACCACGATATGGGGCAGCTTCTCCAGCTCAGGCGGCGTCTGATCCATGGAGTCGCCCGGACGCCACAGCGGATCCAGCAGGGGGTCCCCCTCCTCGATGGCCGCCAGTACCTTATCGTTGTAGCCCTTGAGGTTGCGCACCCCGACCGCCGACATCAGTTTGTAGCGACGCTCCATCTCGCCCACACACCAGCGCAGGGCGTTGGCGGCATCCTTCATGTCGGTCACTACCTCGGTCAGGAGGTGCGGGATCCCTTCGTAGACCGACAATTCCAGCATCTTGGGGTCGATCATGATGAAGCGCAGATCGTCCGGCGTCGACTTGTAGAGCATCGAGATGATCATGGTGTTGACCCCTACCGACTTACCGGACCCCGTAGTACCGGCCACCAGCAGGTGCGGCATCTTGGCCAGGTTCACCACCACCGGCTCACCGGCGATGTCCTGACCCAGGCCCATGGTGAGCGGGTTGCGGCTATCGCGGAACGCATCGCAGTCGAGGGTTTCGCGCAGGTAAACGGTCTGGCGCACCCGGTTGGGCAGCTCAATGCCGACATAGGTCTTGCCCGGGATCACCTCGACCACCCGCACGCTGCTGGCCGACAGAGAGCGGGCCAGATCGCGCGAGAGATTGGTGATCTTGCTCGCCTTCATGCCCGGCGCCAGATCAAGCTCGAAACGGGTGATGACAGGGCCCGGATAGACACCGACCACCTTGGCCTGCACGTTGTAGTCGGCAAGTTTGGCTTCCACCAGACGGCCCATACGCTCCAGCTCATCCTTGCTCATCATCTGGGTCTTGGCCGGTGGACGGTCGAGCAGCTCGATACTCGGCAACGGCGGCAGCGTAGATTGTGGACGACGCTTGGGCTTGGTTGGTGCGACGGCTACCGGCGCGGCGACCTCGTCGTCCCCTTCGGCCCAGGGCAGATCCAGATCGTCATCATCATCGGCCACAGCCAGTACCGGCTGACGGCGCCCATTGGCAGCCGCCACCGCACGTTTCGGTTTGGCAGCCGGAGCTGGCTCGTCATCCTCATCATCAAACTGGGGATCGAACTCGAAGGTATCGTCGTCGAGTTCGGGCAGCCACTCTTCGGCGGCAGCCTTCTGGTTCTTGGCCTTGGGCTTGCGAGTCCAGCTGGTGTGCGGCTCATCTTCCTCATCATCAAACGCGATGGCCCCTACCCCGCCTTCCAGCAAGGGATCCGGCCCCTCGTTGCGGGGTTGACGCCAGCCACCGGTGAGCCAGCGGCCTAGGGTGGTCGGGAAGTGGTAAACAGCGCTGACCGAACCGGTACAGGCCGCGCCGATCTGCTCCACGATGGTGAGCCAGGACCAGCCGGTAAACAGGGTGATGCCGGTTGCCACGAAGCAGAGCAGCATCAGGTTGGCCCCGACGCCGCCAAACAGCGGCACCACTGCAGAAGCGATCACATCCCCCACCAGACCTCCGGCGGAGAAGTTCTGCATATCGTTGAAGTTCATGCTGGCAATGGCCGACATGCCGAGCACGGTCAGGATAAAGCCAATGATCCGTACCCCCAGGGTGAGGTAATCCACATCAAGCAGGCGGCTCGGGCGCCAGAAGAGGCTCCAGCCCAGCAGAACCACCAGTGGTGGAACCAGATAGGAGAAGGCACCAAAGGTAAACATAGTGATATCGGCGAGCCAGGCCCCGGCACTACCGGCGAGGTTCTTGACCTCCCCTTGCCAGGAGGTCTGGGACCAGCCGGGATCGGCGGGATGATAGGACAACAGGGCGAGCAGAAGATAAGCAGCCATCAGGGTGATGGCGATCAAGACGGCTTCGAAGATCCGTTGTATACCTGATAAAGGAGTAAACAGCTTTTTATCGGCCAAACTCCGGCTCCTTTCTGAAAACATGTAATGCAGGAAAATAGGGGGCCCAGTATCCCTGAAAAGCCCATCGATTGTCAGCCTGTGTCTGCTGGGGCGGGGCCAAATTTGCACTCTTCTTTACAAGAAGAAACGAGCGGACTGGCCGCTCGTTTCTGACAGTCATGGTGTCTCGTATGGAAAAGATACCACGGCATAATCTGCGTTATCGGGTACTGATCACCAGACGGCTGCTCTGCTTGACCTCTTCCATCACCACGTAGGTGCGGGTGTCATTCACCCCAGGCAGACGCAACAGGGTCTCCCCCAGCAAGCGACGATAAGCTGACATGTCGCTTACCCGGGTCTTGAGCAGATAGTCAAAATCACCCGAGACCAGATGGCACTCCTGGATCTCTTCGAGCACCTGAACAGCCTTGTTGAACTGTTCAAACACATCGGGAGCACCGCGGTTGAGGGTAATTTCTACAAAAACCAGCAGCGACGCATCCAGATAATGAGGGTTCAGAATCGCAGCATACCCTTCGATATACCCTTGTCGCTCGAGGCGACGAACCCGTTCCAGACACGGTGTGGGACTCAGGCCAACTCGTTTGGACAACTCAACATTCGAGATCCTGCCATCCTTTTGCAGTTCATTGAGAATGTTGCGGTCAATCCTGTCCAAATCCTTTAGCCGACTCTTAGCTTCCATCATTTAATTCCATCCTTTGGCTATTTTTTGGTAAGAATCACCATTCATTTTATAATTATGGTCACAAATCCTGTCAATACCTGAATATACTAGGCGCAAATGTCGGTTAACATTTTAGCAACATAAACCACCAATCGATAGACGAGGGATAGCATGATTATCGGTGTACCTAAAGAGATAAAAAACCATGAGTATCGCGTAGGCATGGTTCCGGCCAGTGTACGTGAACTGACAGCACGAAACCATACTGTTTTCGTCCAAAGCGGTGCCGGAAACGGCATTGGCTTTAGCGATGCAGATTATACCGCTGCCGGAGCCGAAATTTTGGCCTCTGCAGCAGAGGTTTTCGCCAAAGCCGAGATGATCGTCAAGGTCAAGGAGCCTCAGCCTGTTGAGTGTGCCATGTTGCGTCCGGGTCAAACCCTGTTCACCTATCTGCATCTGGCGCCAGATTTGCCCCAGACCGAAGCCCTGCTGAAAAGCGGTGCCATCTGCATCGCCTATGAGACCGTCACCGACGGCCGTGGTGGCCTCCCCCTGCTGGCTCCCATGTCAGAAGTGGCCGGACGCATGTCTATTCAGGCGGGTGCCCAGGCGCTTGAAAAATCGCGTGGCGGGAGTGGGGTGTTGCTCGGCGGGGTACCCGGTGTCGAACCGGCCAAGGTGGTGATCATCGGCGGTGGCGTAGTAGGCTCTAATGCAGCGCGCATGGCCATCGGTATGCGCGCAGATGTGACCATCCTCGACAACAACGTCGATACCCTGCGTCGCCTTGATAACGAGTTTCAGGGGGCCGCCAAGGTGGTCTACTCCAATAGCGAAACACTGGAACGCCATCTGCTAGCGGCCGATCTGGTCATCGGTGGCGTGCTGGTACCGGGTGCCACTGCGCCAAAACTTGTCAGCCGTGACCACATTGCGCGCATGAAGCCGGGTTCTGCCATTGTCGATGTGGCCATCGATCAGGGTGGCTGTGTGGAAACCTCCCACGCCACCACCCATGAAGATCCGACATTTATCGTCGATGAGGTAGTGCACTACTGCGTTGCCAACATGCCGGGGGCCGTTGCCCGCACCTCGACCGTGGCGCTCAACAATGCCACCCTCCCCTTTATCATCAAGCTGGCCCAGCAAGGGTATCGCCAGGCACTGCTGAGCGATCCCCACCTGTTGCACGGGCTCAACGTGATGGAGGGCAAGCTCACCTGCAAAGAAGTGGCCGTGGCACATGACCTTGCCTACACGGATCCCCTGACCCTGCTGAACTGATCTGCGCTGGCCTGCGCCAACTGAAGATGAGTGAAAATCCGCCCGCGATGGGCGGTTTTTTTTATCCCTTTATTTTGCATGTCACCCCTTGTGAACACGATTAGTGCAATCGACTCACCAGCCTTTGACCCCGGATCACGAATTACCTACAATCGCGCAAACTCATCACATCCCGGAAATGACATCATGAGCCAAGTCACTCACAGCAAATTGCTGATCTTAGGGTCAGGCCCGGCCGGTTACACCGCGGCCGTCTACGCCGCCCGCGCCAACCTCAATCCCCTGCTCATCACCGGCATGCAGCAAGGGGGTCAGCTGACCACCACTACCGAAGTGGAGAACTGGCCGGGTGATCCGGAAGGTCTGACCGGCCCAGCGCTGATGGAACGCATGAAAGCCCATGCAGAGAAGTTCGATACCCGCATCCTGTTTGATCATATCAACAGTGTCGAACTGACACAGCGCCCGTTCCGCCTCAAGGGCGACAACGGCGAATACACCTGCGATGCCCTGATCATCGCGACCGGCGCCTCCGCCAAGTATCTGGGCCTGCCCTCCGAAGAGGCCTTCAAGGGTCGCGGCGTCTCCGCCTGTGCCACCTGTGACGGTTTCTTCTACCGCAATCAGGAAGTGGCCGTGATCGGCGGCGGCAACACCGCCGTGGAAGAAGCCTTGTATCTGGCCAACATCGCCAAAAAGGTGCACCTCATCCACCGCCGCGACGAGTTTCGTGCAGAGAAGATACTGATCAAGCGTCTGCACGACAAGGTCGAAAGCGGCAACATCGTGCTGCACACCCACCAGACTCTGGACGAAGTGCTGGGCGATCAGATGGGGGTCACTGGTGTGCGCCTGCGCAACACCCAGGACAACAGCACCAGCGAGCTACCGCTGATGGGCGTCTTCATTGCCATCGGCCATCAGCCCAATACCCAGATCTTCGATGGCCAGCTGGAGATGCAAAACGGCTATCTGAAGGTACGTGGCGGTCTCGACGGTTTTGCCACCCAGACCAGTATTGAAGGTGTCTTCGCTGCCGGCGACGTGGCCGACCACAACTACCGTCAGGCGATCACCTCGGCCGGTACCGGCTGCATGGCAGCCCTCGATGCCGAACGCTACCTCGACGCGCAATAAACAAGCGCAGTTGTGATATAAGGCATACCAGTCGGTATGCCTTTTTTCATTTAAGGAGTCTAATGAAACAGAAGATATTGATTGTCGAAGATAGCCTGACCATTCGGCGTATGCTGACTCAGGCCATTGCCCAGCAAACTGGCCTCGAGATTGACGCCTTCGATACCCTGGAAGGCGCCCGTCACTGTCAGGGCGAGGAGTATGTGGTCGCGCTGGTGGACTTGACCTTGCCGGATGCGCCCCGTGGAGAAGCGGTCAACGAGCTGCTGGCTCGCGGATTGCCGGTTGTGATCCTCACTGCCGACATCAGTGAGGATAAACGTGCCGCCTGGCTGGAAACCGGCGTGCTGGACTATGTGATGAAGGATTCACGCCACTCGCTGCAATATGCCGTCAGTCTGGTGCACCGTCTCTATCTCAACCAGTCCATCGAAGTGCTGGTGGTCGATGATTCACGCACCTCCCGTCACCGCACCATGGCTCAGTTGCGCAAACAGCTGTTGCAGGTGCATGAGGCAAGTCATGCCAGTGAAGCGATGGCGATACTGGAGCAACACCCGGGCATCCGGCTGGCACTGGTCGACTACTACATGCCGGATATTGATGGCATCAGTCTGGTGCGCATGCTGAGAGAGCGTTACAGCAAGCAGCAGCTGGCGATTATCGGGATCTCGGTCTCGGACAAACGCGGTCTCTCTGCTCGCTACCTCAAGCAGGGCGCCAACGACTTTCTCAACCAGCCTTTCGAGCCGGAAGAGCTGCAGTGTCGGGTCAGCCACAATCTGGAGGCGCTCGAGCAGTTCAACAGCATTCAGGAGTCAGCCAATCGTGACTATCTGACCGGTCTTTACAACCGTCGCTACTGGTTCAATGAAGGGCAAAAATGGTTTGAAGAACATCTGCATCAGCAGACGCCTCTCGCACTCTGTGTGCTCGATGTGGATCACTTCAAGCAGGTCAACGATCACTGGGGCCATGCCATCGGCGATCAGCTGCTCTGCCATCTGACCCGCCAGCTGACCCAGTTCTTCCCCGATGCCATGATCGCACGGTTTGGCGGAGAGGAATTTGCCATGATGGTACCCCACTGTACCGTCCCCGTGTTGATCAAGCGTCTTGAAGGGCTGCGTCAGCAGCTGCGCCAGCAACCCTTGTCACCGGAAACTCCGCTCTTCGTTCGCGCCAGTTACGGCGTGATCAGCGTCGGGCGGATATCCATGGACGAGGCGCTGAGCGTAGCGGATCGGCTGCTCTATCAGGCAAAGAACACCGGTCGCGACAAGATAGTCTCTCAAGAGACAGCTATCTGAATCCTCAGGGCATCAGTCCCGTGTATTACCGCCCGACAGACTTTCCAGCAAGAGAGTCTGCGGGTTTCTTTCCTGCCACAATCCCCCATCATCATGACTATCGAAAGTCAGTAAGTCTTGTCGACCCGCACCCCATCATCGAAATAGAGAATGCGCACCTTGTCCCCATTGGCAAAGACCATGGCGGGATCATAATCCTGGATCACGTTGATAAGGGCATTTTGCTCGTTGCGAATAAGCAGCTCCACCAGCTTGTTCTCCACTACCGTGTCGCCTGACTGATACTGCTGCGCCGCAGCGGCCCCGGCAAGCGCCCCAACGGCGGTGGCTATTTCACGGCCATGGCCGCCACCAAACTGGTTGCCAAGCAAACCGCCCAACACTGCACCACCCAGCGTCTTCCAGCCGGAATGCTCCGACTCCAGGATCTGGCGCTGGGTAATATTGCGCACCGTTTCGACCTGGCCAAACACCACCTGATTGACCGGGCGAGCAGTGTTGCGCTGGTAAACCTCGGCCCCGGCGGGCACAGTGACAAAGCAGAGCAAGCTGGATACTATCAGGATAATGGCCTTCATCTACGAACCTCGTTGCCTTATATGTCTCGCTATCTCACTCAACTGGATGATGAGCGCTGCTGGTTTCCCGACCCCTCGCATGCCCTGGAAGAGCCCAACGGGCTGCTGGCGATCGGCGGGGATCTCTCCCCTGCCAGATTGCTGGCAGCTTACCACAAGGGGATCTTCCCGTGGAACGAACCCCACCAGCCGACCCTGTGGTGGTCACCTGACCCGCGCGGTGTAATCCGCCCCGATCAGCTGCATGTGGGGCGCACCTTGCAGAAGATTATCCGCCGTATCCCATTCGATATTTCCGTCAATCGCGCCTTTAATGAAGTCATTACCGCCTGCGCCGCCCCTCGTCGCACTGCCGATGGCACCTGGATCAGCCAACCCATGATCGAGGCCTACCAGCAGTTGCACCGGCTGGGTCATGCTCACTCTATCGAGATCTGGCAGGAGGGAGAGCTGCAAGCGGGACTATATGGCCTCTCTATCGGCCGACTGTTTTGCGGTGAATCCATGTTCAGCCGCATCGATAACGGTGCCAAACTGGCCATGGTTGCGCTCTGTCGCCACTTTGCCCGGCACGGAGGTGCTCTTGTCGATTGCCAGATGCAGAATCCGTTTCTGGCCACGCTGGGCATTGAGGAGTGGCCAAGAGCGCGCTTTCTGGCCGAACTGGCGCAACTGAGCCGCCAATCGCTATTGGATTCATGCTGGCAAGAGGGAGAGATCCGCTTATGACCGAAGAAGTGATCCTCAAGGTTGGGCTAACCCCCAAGCATCCCTGCAGTTATCTGGATCATGAGCAGGAGCAGTTGCTGGTTCTGATGGATCACAACCTGCTCAATGCCCACGGTTACGAACGCCTGCTGACCGCCGGATTTCGCCGCAGTGGCAACGACATTTATCGTCCCCACTGCCCCGCCTGTCATGCCTGTCAATCCCTGCGCATTCACAGCGAACACTTCAAACCTAGCCGGGGACAAAAACGCATCCGCCAGCTCAATAGGGATATCGACATCGTCCTGAGCTACGATGACAAGCCCGAATATTATGCGTTGTATGAACGCTATATTCGCGAGCGTCATCAGGATGGCAGCATGTATCCCCCCAACCGCAGCCAGTATCGCGGGTTTCTCCATTGTGACTGGATGCCGCCGCTCTATCTGGAGATGCGCAAAGAGGGTCGACTTATCGGGGTGGCCACCACAGACCTGCTACCCCACTCACTCAGCGCCATGTATACCTTTTTTGACCCCGATTATGCCGACCGCTCTCTGGGGACCTTTGCCATATTGAGCCAACTTGATCTGGCCAGGCGTACCGGACGAAGCTGGCTCTATCTCGGCTATCTGGTAGAGGAGTGCCGCAAGATGAATTACAAGCGCAATTACCTCCCTCACGAGGTTCTCATCCATGGAGAATGGAAAAATATCGATAGCAAGCCCGAGTAAACTTTACACATAGCCTTAAATCCGGCATGATCCAGCGGTTTTTTGTTGTGGCTTATCAAGAGGATTCAATGGCTAAAGAAGACAGTATTGAGATGCAGGGCACTATTCTCGAAACCCTGCCCAATACCATGTTCCGTGTGGAACTGGAGAATGGTCACGTGGTTATCGCTCATATTTCAGGCAAGATGCGCAAAAACTACATTCGTATCCTGACTGGAGACAAAGTAACGGTAGCACTGACTCCCTACGATCTCTCCAAGGGACGTATTGTTTTCCGCTCTCGCTAAGCCAGGAATTCAGCAAAAAACCCCAACCTTTCGGTTGGGGTTTTTTGTCGTTTTCTGATCGCTGACGCTTAGTGGGAAACAGCTTCAACATTGACCTGAAAATCAAAGCTGAGGCTGTCATTTACCAACTCAACCTTCACAATTCCCCCGTCAACCAGTGAACCGAACAGGATCTCGTTGGCCAGGGGTTTCTTGAGGTGCTCCTGGATCACCCGACCCATCGGTCTGGCGCCCATGGCTCTGTCATATCCCTTCTCTGCCAACCAGTGGCGAGCACGCTCGGACACCTCGAGAGAAACCCCTTTAGCATCCAGTTGAACCTGCAACTCGACAATGAACTTGTCGACAACCTGATGGATAACCGTCATATCGAGATGGTTGAACCAGATGGTGTGATCAAGCCTGTTACGAAACTCCGGGCTGAAGGTCTTGTTGATCACCGCCATGGCATCGTGGCTCAAATCCTGTTGCTGGAAGCCAATCGATTTACGCTGGGTCTCCTGCACACCGGCGTTGGTAGTCATCACCAAGATGACGTTACGGAAATCCGCCTTGCGCCCGTTGTTATCGGTCAAGGTACCGTTGTCCATCACCTGCAACAGCAGGTTGAACACATCCGGATGTGCCTTCTCAATCTCGTCGAGCAACACCACCGAATGAGGATGCTTGATCACCGAATCAGTCAGCAAACCGCCCTGTTCAAAGCCAACATAACCGGGAGGTGCCCCGATCAGGCGAGAAACGGTGTGGCGTTCCATGTACTCGGACATATCAAAGCGCAACACCTCGACTCCCAACGCCTTGCCGAGCTGTTGAGTAACCTCGGTCTTGCCCACCCCGGTCGGGCCGGCGAAGAGGAAACAACCTACCGGGCGACGCTCGTTACCTAAACCTGAGCGCGAGAGGCGAATAGCATCCGTCAGCACCTCAATGGCCTTGTCCTGACCAAAGACCACCATCTTGAGGTTGCGCTCCAGATTCTTAAGCACCTCTTTATCGGAGGAGGAGACCGATTTTTCCGGAATACGGGCAATCTTGGCAACGATGGTTTCTATCTCCTGCACATTGATCACTTTCTTGCGCTTGCTCGCCGGCAACAATCGCTGGCCAGCCCCTGCCTCATCAATCACATCAATCGCCTTATCTGGCAAGTGACGATCGTTGATGTACTTGGCGGATAACTCCACCGCGGCACGGATTGCCTTGACGGTGTAACGTACTCCATGGTGAGCCTCGTAGCGGCTCTTGAGCCCCATCAGGATACGGGTCGTGTCATCGATAGTTGGCTCGACAATATCGATCTTCTGGAAGCGACGGGCTAGTGCACGGTCTTTCTCGAAAATCTGTGCGTACTCCTGATAGGTAGTGGAGCCGACACAGCGGAGCAAACCATTGGAGAGCAGCGGCTTGATCAGGTTGGCCGCATCCAGCTGACCACCGGAAGCAGCACCGGCACCGATGATGGTATGGATCTCGTCGATAAAGAGGATCGCCCCTTCCTGACGCTCAATCTGCTTGAGCAGAACCTTGAGGCGCTTCTCGAAATCACCACGGTATTTGGTGCCCGCCAGCAGAGAACCCATATCCAGCGAATAGATGGTACTGCCCGCAATCACCTCGGGGACATCACCCTTGACGATGCGATAGGCCAGCCCTTCGGCAATGGCGGTTTTCCCCACGCCCGCTTCGCCCACCAGCAACGGGTTGTTCTTGCGACGGCGGCAGAGCACCTGAATGGTACGATTGAGCTCCTGATCACGGCCGATGAGCGGATCGATACGCCCTTCCAGCACCAGCTGGTTCAGGTTGGTGGCAAAGCTCTCAATCTGTGCGGCCGAGACATCATCATCAGACTCGGGATTGTTATTGCTGCCGAGATCAGGCTTGCTGTCCTTGCGCACTCCGTGGGAGAGGAAATTGACGACGTCGAGACGGCTGATCTCGGCTTTTTTCAGGAAATAGGCAGCTTGTGACTCCTGCTCACTGAAGATAGCGACCAGCACGTTGGCGCCGCTGACTTCGGTATTGCCGGAGGATTGCACATGGAAGACGGCACGCTGCAACACGCGCTGGAAGCCCAGTGTCGGCTGGGTTTCACGATCTTCATCATCGCGCGGTATGAGCGGAGTAGTTTGGGTGATGAATGCGCGGATCTCCTTGCGCATCTGCTCGACATCGGCACCACAGGAGCTCAGCGCCTCATGGGCTGAACTGTTATCCAGAAGGGCTAACAACAGGTGCTCGACGGTCATGAATTCGTGGCGCTCGTCACGGGCCAGTTTGAAAGCCTCGTTCAGCGTCTTTTCCAGATCTTTATTCAACATAGGCACCTCCCCTAGTACAGCTACAATGTGGTGTCACACTCGCCATCAAGTCATCAGATTCAAGCCTTTTCCATAGTACAGAGCAGTGGATGTTCGTTGTTACGTGCATAGGTGTTGACTTGGACAACCTTGGTTTCGGCGATCTCTGCGGTAAACATGCCGCAGACACCCTTACCACTATAATGCACACTCAGCATGACCTGAGTCGCCTTGTCCAAATCCATACCAAAGAACTTTTGCAGCACCTCCACCACAAACTCCATAGGCGTGTAGTCATCATTGTTCAACACAACTTTATACATGGGTGGCGGCTGCAGCTTTGTTTTCTCTGCTTCTGCAATCTCTTCATTAGCAAAGAGTTCTTTCTGCTTGCTCATAATCGCGCTTTGGTACCTCTAGATTACTACCGTCTAACACAAGGTTGTCAATAGACTTGTTAACCAGATCACATCAGCTGTTAACAACTTCTTGACTCGCTCAAAAGTTAGACTAGATTGGTTACTTGCTAATCTGTGCCCGTCTGCTATGGGCTCTTGTCCCTAGTTATAAAGGGCTGGCGCAGGTTACTCAACGACTTCTGGGTAATCAATAAAAGGATGTAGAAGTATGGCAACCGGAACAGTTAAGTGGTTTAACAACGCAAAAGGATTTGGGTTTATCTGTCCGGAAGGGGGCGGTGAGGATATCTTCGCTCACTACTCCACGATTCAAATGGAGGGCTACAAGACCCTGAAAGCGGGTCAGGCCGTCAATTTTGAACTGCAACAGGGGCCGAAAGGAAATCACGCCTCTGTAATTGTGCCAAACGAAGCACAAAATATGTAAATAACACCCGTTGGATAAATAAAAAACCGGTTCCTCTCTGAGCAACCGGTTTTTTATTTTCATTTATGTGACTCGCCTGGCATTAGCCACGCACGCACCATTGTCACGCTTTAGTCATGGTACTCATTACAGGCTATCAGAGTATTTTCCATCAGACTGGCCACCGTCATGGGGCCAACACCACCGGGAACCGGGGTGATGAATGAAGCATGACTGCGCGCCGTTTCAAACTCCACGTCCCCGGCCAGCGAACCATCCGCCAGACGGTTTATACCCACATCGATAACCAGCGCCCCCGGCTTGATCCACTCTCCGGGAATAAAATTGGGTTTGCCGACCGCCACTACCAGCAAATCTGCACGGCGAACCTGATCCTCCAGATCCCGGGTAAAACGGTGACAGGTCGTGGTCGTGCAGCCGGCCAACAGCAATTCGAGGGTCATGGGACGCCCGACGATATTGGAAGCACCGACCACAACGGCGTGCAAACCATGGGTTTTAACACCCGTAGTCTCAATCAGCGTCATGATCCCTTTCGGGGTGCAGGGACGCAGCGCCGGAATACGTTGGGCCAGACGGCCGACGTTATACGGGTGGAATCCATCTACATCCTTGTCAGGCTGGATCCGCTCCAACACCTGAGTGGTATCAAAGTGATCCGGCAACGGCAGCTGAACCAGAATGCCATCTACGTGGCTATCCGCATTCAACTGGTCGATCAGCGCCAGCAGCTCTTCCTGACTGGCGGTTGCACTCAGATCATAGGAGCGGGAGAGAAAACCCACCTCCTCGCACGCCCGACGTTTGCTGCCGACATAAACCTGAGAGGCGGGATCCGCCCCCACCAGAATGACTGCCAGCCCTGGAGCCCGTTTCCCTGCCGCCAACCGCTGTTGGACTTGCGCCGCGACCTGGCTGCGAATCGTTTGCGCAACCTGTTTTCCATCTATGATTTTGGCAGACATCGTTCTCCACTCACCATGTGTTCAACTGCCGCGCATTGTCGCATTTTTTTAGCCGGGATGTTAGCGGCAGACGCACGCCATACCTGTAGCGGGCAATAAGTAGGCACTTGAATTTACTGGGGGAAAAAGTCGTTGACGCTGGCCCTTACGCTTGGCTATGATGCCCGCCCGTTGCCCAGTACGACTCATGTCGATATGCTGGTCAGGGATTTTCGGTGATTAGCGCAGTCCGGTAGCGCATCTGGTTTGGGACCAGAGGGTCAAAGGTTCGAATCCTTTATCACCGACCATGTTCATCGACTTGTCGTCAAGACGCGTTGATACAGAGCGCCCTTAGCTCAGTCGGATAGAGCAACGGCCTTCTAAGCCGTGGGTCGCAGGTTCGAATCCTGCAGGGCGCGCCATTAATGCTCCCCTTTCCTTCTGGATTGGCGAGTGTTGATGAAAATTTCAGTGGTGGCTGTAGCTCAGTTGGTAGAGTCCCGGATTGTGATTCCGGTTGTCGTGGGTTCGAGCCCCATCAGCCACCCCATTATTCCGTCGTTTGGCACAACGTTGCCAATACGGCAAGATACAAGCCTTATGGCTTGTCAAGAAACCGGCCTAGGCCGGTTTTTTTGTTTCTGCAGCGCCATTTTCTACGCTTATATCCCCGCATGTCTCATCGCACTGCGCCCTGAGTGGCTGAGATGCTAATGGCCCAGAGCATCATCATTGCTCCGCCACCCCGGCTATCGCTCTTATCATCGCAATCCCCATAAACCCCTCCAACGTTCTTTTTCTGTATTTCCCAAGTGGCATTGATATGCTGACAGCTCCTCTTTTCTCCTGCTTCCGGTTGGAGCTTTTCTATGCAACGCATTCTTTTTGTTGAAGATGATCCCGAGATTGGCCAGCTCATCAGCAGCTGGCTTGGCCGTCACGATATGGACGTGATCCTCGAGACCAGAGGGGATATGGCGCTGGCCCGGGTTGAGGCCGAACAGCCCGATCTGGTGCTGCTCGATATCATGCTGCCAGGACAGGATGGCATGTCCCTCTGTCGGGATCTTCGGTCGCGCTTCGACGGCCCCATCGTGATGCTTACCTCTCTGGACAGCGACATGAACCAGATCCTGAGCCTGGAGCTGGGCGCCAATGACTACATCCTTAAAACCACGCCTCCCCCCGTACTACTGGCCAGATTGCGGGTGCAGTTTCGCCAGCACCAGCAAGCATCAACCCAACCGGCCGCCTCCAGCAGCGTTCCCCAGCAACTGCAATTTGGTCTGCTGCGGGTGGATGGCCCGGGGCGAGATGTGCGCCTCGATGGCGAGAGCATTGCTCTCTCGACCGCCGACTTTGATCTGCTGTGGGAGCTCGCCTGCCACGCGGGCCAAATCTTGAGTCGGGAAGCCCTCTTTCGCAGCTTGCGCGGCCGGGAGTACGACGGCCAGGATCGCAGCATGGATGTGGCCATCTCCCGCCTGCGCCGAAAACTGGGTGATAACCCCGACAACCCGACCCGGATCAAGACGGTGCGCCAGAAAGGTTACCTCTTCGTCCCCCACGCCTGGGCATAACCCTCTTTCGGGAGCACCGCCATGCGCCGCCTCTTTATCCAGTTCTATCTGTTGTTGATCGGCTGTTTCACGCTGGCCATCCTGCTGGTTGGCGTGGTCTATCAGGTGACCGCCGAACGGGCGGGTGATCGCTATCTTGAACGCATGATGCAGGGCTCTCTTGGCCTGTTGACCGGCGAGTTGGCAAGAACTCCACCCGAGCGCTGGCCCGATCGACTGGCCGAGCAGAGCAGTCAGTTTACCCTCCCCCTCAAGATCGGCGAGCTGACACGCCAGCCCTTGGCCAGCGAGGATCAGGCCTTTCTGGCCGCCGGCAACATTGTCATCGTCGAGGAGGATGACACCTTCCTGCAGCGCATCCCCGATACCGATCGGGTGCTGATTGTCGGCCCTGTCCCCTACCTCTCCTACCTGCATGAGCTGCACTGGGTCGATGTAGGGCTGTTGCTGGTGATCGGCCTATCCCTCGGCCTGCCCATCCTTCTGTGGTTGCGTCCCCACTGGCGCGGCTTGCAGCAGTTGGAGCAAACCGCACGTCGCGTAGGCGATGGGGATCTCTCCTGCCGAACCAATCTGCCACCGGGCAGCAGTCTGGCCCGGGTGGGGCTTACCTTCGATCAGATGACCTCCCAGCTGCAAGCCATGCTCACCAGTCGCAAGCAGCTGACCGATGCCATCGCCCATGAGCTGCGTACCCCGCTGGTCAGATTGCGCTATCGGCTTGCCATGCTCGATCCTGCCCCTGCCGCAGAAGAGCAGCGAGCACTGGAGCGGGATCTGGGCGCGCTGGACTCGCTTATCGAAGAGATGCTGACCTACGCCAAGCTGGACAGGCCGGAACTTCCGCTGCAGCGGGATGAACTGGAGCTCGGCAGTTGGGCAGAGCATCACCTCGGCGACTGGCAAGCGTTGCGGCCGGAGAAACATCTGACCCTCGCTCTGCCTCCCATCAAGATGCCCTGGTGCGGCGATCATCGTCTGCTGACACGCGCCGTCGAGAACCTCATCAACAACGCCCTGCGCTACGCCGAAAGCGAGGTTACCCTCTCCATCTCGCGGCTACAGGAGAACTATCTGCTGGAAATCAGCGACGATGGGCCGGGTATCGACCCCGCACTGGCGCACCAGATCTTCGAGCCGTTCGTGCGTCTTGATCAGAGTCGGGATCGCCGCACCGGTGGCACCGGGCTGGGGCTTGCCATTGTGCGCAGCATAGCGCTCCACCACGGCGGCGATGTGGCATTGCTTCCTTCCGGCAAGGGAGCCCGCTTCTGCCTCACCCTCCCTGTACATTTGGATACAAACCGTCACCAAGTGCTCACTGAAGTACCGCGGTCAGCGTCATAGGATGAAGCCATGGAGAAATGCTCCATACCACCAATCCGAATAAGGAAATTGACCATGAAAAAAATCATTCCCCTGACTCTGGCCGCCGTTTTCGCCCTGACTTCCGGTTTCACCATGGCTGCTACCCCGACCAAAACTGCCGCCCCGCAAGCGACCCAGACCAAGGTTGTGAAAAAGCACCATAAAACTGCACACAAAGCGCCGTCCGTCAAAGTCGCGCCAAAAACCAAGTGATCCAACCGGTCACTGGATAACACAGAGGGAGGCTGACGCCTCCCTTTCCATCTCTTCCCGAAATTTTCCTGACGAGCGCCTCCCTCGTCCAAACCGGATCCACGACCCGGCTCCCCTTTTGCGGGAAACGGTCAATGACCACAGGAACATGGCATGTGGCGTCATCTGCTTAAATGGCTAGGCCCCTTGTGCAGCTTGCTGCTGCTCGGCACCGCACTGACCGTGCTGTATCACCTGACTCAGGCATGGCACTGGCACGATATTCGTGCGGCCATCTGGTCCCAACCCCTACAGAGACTGGCAGGCGCCCTGTTGCTGACCCTGCTCAGTTATGGTTGCCTCTGCAGCTATGACATGCTGGCGCTCCATGCGCTGGGCAAGCGCCTTCCCTGGCAACAGGTCAGCATCACCTCCTTTATCGCCTACACCTTCTCCAACACCCTGGGATTTTCCCTGCTGACCGGCACCTCGGTACGCTATCGCCTCTACTCCGCACTGGGGCTCACCACCGGAGAAGTGGCCCGCGTGGTGCTGTTCTGCTCCATCACCTTTTTCCTCGGCCTGCTGGCGTGGGGAGGTGGCGCCCTACTGACCTGCGATGTATCACAGTTGCTGCCTGACTGGCCGCAATGGGCAGATACTCTGCTCAGGCTGGCGGGCGTCATGGCTCTGCTGTTAGTGGCCTGCTACCTCTGCTGGCCCGCCCCACGTCTCTCCTGGCGCGAACACAGCCTGATCCTGCCCGGCGTCAAGGTTCGTCTGTTGCAGCTGTTGGTCGCGCTGGCTGACTGGATGGCCGCCGCCGCCGTACTGTTCGTGCTGTTACCCGCAGATAGCGTCCCCTACCCTGTGCTGCTCAGTGCCTTCGTGCTGGCAAGCTTCCTCGGGGTACTGGCCCACGTGCCGGGTGGGATCGGCGTGTTCGAAGCGAGCATGAGCCTGCTGCTGGCTCACTACCTGCCAGCCGACAAGCTGCTCGCCTCGCTGCTGCTCTATCGCTGCATCTATTATCTGCTTCCCTTTCTCTGTGCCCTGCTGCTCTTTGCGAGTCAGGAGATGCTGCAACAAAAAGCGCGCTGGCAGCGGCTACAGGGGCTGATGAGCGCAGTACGCGAATTTCTGCCCGCCCTTATCAGCATGGGAACCTTCACCGCCGGCAGCCTGCTGCTCTGCTCGGGCATGATCCCGACCATGCGCAGCCACATCGAGGTGTGGCTGCAGGTGTTGCCGCTCCATCTGCTGGAGCTCTCCCACGTGCTCGGCAGCGTGAGCGGTATCCTCCTGATCCTGCTGGCTCGCAGCCTCTATCGCCGTCACGACGCCGCGTTTCGCACCACCCAGCTGCTGCTGGCTCTGGGTATCGCCTTCTCCCTGCTCAAGGGTGGAGACTGGGAGTCAGCCCTGCTGCTCGGCAGCTTCCTGCTGATCATGACTCCCTGCCGCGCCCTCTTCTATCGCAAGGGGTCGCTGCTCTATCCCCAGTACACCCCAGGCTGGCTCATTTCGGTCGGCGCCGTGCTGCTGGGGGCGCTGTGGCTGCTGCTCTTCTCCTACCGTCAGGTGGAGTATGACCACGCCCTCTGGTTCCACTTCTCGCCCCACGGCGGGGCTGCCCGCGGCCTGCGCGCCATGGGGAGCGTGGTGGCCGTGCTGGCCGTGGCCGGGGTTGCCCAGCTGCTTGCGCCGCTGCGCGTAGTCGGTGAAAAGCCGGACAAAGAGACGCTGGCGCGCGCCCACGAGCTGGTGGTACGCGAAGGGGGGATCCACGGCTATCTGGCCCAGTTGCAGGACAAGTCCCTGCTGTTCCACTCCTCCGGCGACGCCTTCCTGATGTATGGCATCGAGGGCAACAGCTGGATTGTGATGGGGGATCCGGTCGGTCGCCCCGAGCAGATCGAAGAGCTGCTCTGGCAATTTCGCGAGCGGTGCGATGAGCACGACGCCAATCCGGTCTTTTATCAGGTCTCGGCCCGCTATCTGCCACTCTATCTGGAGCTGGGGCTGATCCCCTTCAAGCTCGGTGAAGAGGCGATGGTCGATCTGGCTACCTTCGATCTGGCGGGCAGCCGGCTGCGCAACCTGCGCCAGAGCCACGCCAAGGGCAAACGGGAAGGACTGACCTTCGAGGTGGTCGAGGCGAGCGCCGTGGCTCCCCTGCTGCCCAGATTGCAGACCGTCTCAGATACCTGGCTGCAGAGCAAGATGGGCAAGGAGAAGGGGTTTTCGGTCGGCCGCTTCGAGCCTGACTACCTGACCTTGAGCCCGGCTGCACTGGTCTGGCACGAGGGGCAGATTGTCGGCTTTGCCAACCTCTGGGTGAGCGATAACAAGGAGATGCTCTCCATCGATCTGATGCGTTACAGCCTAGATACCGGCACCGCCCCCATCATGGATTTTCTCTTTGTCGAGCTGCTGCTGTGGGGCAAGGCGCAAGGGTACGCCAGCTTCAATCTGGGGATGGCCCCCATGTCCGGCTTCAACGATCACCCGCTCAACAGCTACTGGGCCCGACTTGGCAATACCCTGTTTGTGCGTGGCAGCCGTTTTTACAACTTTCAGGGGCTCAGACGCTACAAGGAGAAATTTTCGCCCCGCTGGGAACCCCGCTACCTGCTCTGCAGCAGCAAGCTGGTACTGCCCAGAACCCTGACTCACCTGATCACCCTGATTAGCCGCGGCCCGCTAGGGCTGATCAAGAAATAGGAGCATGGCCAATGAGAGCCTTGATTTTGCTGTTACTCAGTCTCGTACTGCCCGTTGCATCTTTTGCGGCGCACGCCGCCCCGGTCAAGGACGACCTGAGCCTGATTGAGCTGCCGGTCAAGCAGCCATCCGACGCCCCCATGGTGATCTTTCTCAGCGGCGATGGTGGCTGGGCGGCCCTCGACAAGGGGCTGAGCGCCCAGTTTCAGCTGAACGGCATGCCGGTCGTGGGCTGGAGCTCCCTCACCTACTACTGGAAGAAGAAAACCCCGGAGCAGGTGACCGCCGATCTGGAGCGGATCCTCGATGATTATCAGGCCCGCTGGCAGCGCCCCCACTGGCTACTGGTCGGTTTCTCGTTTGGTGCAGAGATTGCCCCCTTCGTCATCAACCGGTTGCCGGAGCACTATCGTCAGGGACTAGTCGGGGCCGTGATGCTCTCCCCCTCTACCAGCTCGGATTTCGAGATCCACGTCAGCGACATGCTGACCCACAAGACCCGCAGCTACCCGACCGAACCGCAGGTGAAGACCATCCGCGATCTGCCGATGCTCTGCCTGCAAGGAGCCGATGACGATGACGGCGACCGCCTCTGCCCTCGTCTCAACCAACCCAACGTCACCAGCATCACCCTGCCGGGAGGACACCATTTTGACGATAACTACCCCCAGCTCTATCAGGCCATCACCAAGCATCTGAACCTGCCCCCGGATCCGCTGACTGTGGAGCATTAACCCGTATCACCACGGAATGCCTTTCAAGTACCGAGCAGGGCAAATCAGCGAGCAATGAAAAGGGCCTCTCTTGCGAGAGGCCCTTTTACTGAATTGGGCGGAAACTTTAAAAGGATCGACCAATGGGTTGGCCGTGGCGTCAAAGTCACCGAGGCTTTTCACTACGATTGCCCAAGAGGTTCAGCCAGATGCTGGGCTATCAACAATGAGGATTTGCATTCCTATGCCAGCAACCACGCGGGGATTGCGCCAGAAAGCAAAAAGCCCTGATGTTTCCATCAGGGCTTTGCAATGTGGCGGTGAGGGAGGGATTCGAACCCTCGATACGTTGCCGTATACACACTTTCCAGGCGTGCTCCTTCAGCCACTCGGACACCTCACCAAATTTTGGTCTGTGGTTTAACGTGTTCAGCCAACACTGTGTTCTCTGCGCCGTTGCGCTGGAACGGGGCGTAATTTAGGGGAAAGCCCCGCCCGCGTCAACGGCTTTTTTCACCTGGCGAACCGTTCGAACACTTAATGCACAGATTCCGGCGCAACCTGGATTTCTGGCAGGTTGAGGAAGCCGGAACGTTCGCATTCGGCAACCAGTTCGTGGGTGGCAGCGATGGTGCTTTGCACGAACAGCAGGAACTGCTCGACGCTGAGTCCGGCCTTGGTAAAGACGGTATGGCCGACCACCAGCCGCGGCAGGTTGTCATCGATGATATCGAGGAACACCTTGAGGGAGGGGTACTGCATATTGAGTCGTCCCAGTTCGGCAACCAGTGGTAACAGGGCCGAGGGGCGAACTTCCAGCTCGGAGGAGAACAGCAGACCTTCCTCTTCCACGAAGATCCGGCTCTCCTGAATACCATCGACCGACTGCAAAGAGACAATGTGGATACCGTGACACTGGTCGCAGACATAGTGCTCGATACGAGCCTGTTGCAACCAACGCATTATCATTTCGGAGCTGGGGATATTCATCATTTCCACGACAAGATTGGGATCAAGGGGCGCAGTCTAAACCAATTTGCCAGCAACAAAAAGCGCGCCAACCCGATAACCATGCGGCTCGCTTCTTTTTGGCAAGCGCTATGCATATACTCAGCCAAATCCACGATGACGCTTGCCCCACAGGGGGCCCCATGACCATCCAAGAAAAGTATCGCCTTCATCTGAAATCACTCTCGGATGAGCTGCTCACCCTGCAAAAACCCATCCGGATTCTGGATGCCATCAAGTGGCCACGCCATCTGCAAGAGCGCTTTCTGGCAAGCGGTGGCAGAGAGCAGCCCGCTATCGACAGGCACTTCTATGATGCCCTCCCCCTTGGCTTCGAGCCGCGCAACAAGTATCTGGAACTCAAGGAGCTGCGGGACAGGATCCGCAGAAAATTGGGGCCACAGGACGATCTTGGCCGGATCCTGCAAGAGACGGTCGATCAGTACATGGTGGTGATCGAGATGCTGCGCCAGCGAGGCCAACCCGATTTTCAGCGTTACAGCCAGCTGCTTTATGGCTCTGCCAGCGATCACCTGCGCGGGGATCGCAAGACCCTCAAGGAGCTGGGCTCCCGCCTGTGCGATATCTTCTCCCTACCCGGCGCGCGCCATCTGGTGCGCCCCTACCCCAAGGAGTTCGAAGGAGAAGCGGCAGTTGCCAAACTGCAGGGCAAGCTGTCGAGCTACTTCAGTGACGGCACGGTGCAGGTGAAGCTGAGCGATGGGATTGTCTCCGACGCCGCAGCCGGTGGCGACTACATCAAGCTCAACTCCCACGCCCGTTTCTCCGAACTGGACTTGCAGGTGCTGGAGGTGCACGAGGGCTGGGTTCATGTCGGCACCACCCTCAACGGTCGCCAGCAACCCTATGCCACTTGGCTGAGCGCAGGTTCACCGCGGATCACGGCGTGCCAGGAGGGGCTGGCGGTATTGATTGAGACGCTCACCTTCAGCTCCTTTCCGGATCGGGCCAAGCGCATCTCGGATCGGGTGATGGCCATCGACATGGCCGAGCGGGGTGCCGATTTTATCGAGGTGTTTCAGCACTTCGTACAGCAAGGCACCAGCGAGCACGACGCCTACAAGATCACCCAGCGGGTCTTTCGGGGCGGCATGGTGGGCGGCGGCGCCTGCTTTACCAAGGATCTCTCCTACGTGCGTGGCTATGTGGAGACGGTCAATTTTATCCGCAGCGCCGTGCTGGAAGGCGTGCCCGAGATCCTGCCGATGCTGTTTGTCGGCAAGGTGACGCTTGATGATATTCCGGTACTCTATCAACACTATCTGGAGGGGCTGATTGCCGCCCCCCGCTATTTGCCGCCGATGTTTCGCGATCTCACCGGCCTCTATGTCTGGTTCGGTTTTGCCTCCGGCATGTCGCTGGTGGATATCGGCCGGGTACAGCACCATTTTCGCCAGCTATTTCAACGCCTGCCGGTGGCCGACCCCATCATTGCGCCGGTGGATATCGAGATAGACTGAACCACAGCGATACAAGTTGGGGAAAATAAAAAGGGCGCCAGATGGACGCCCTTCTCGACGATTCAAATATCGCAGCCGAATTACTTGTAGGCCCGACCTTCCAGATAGTGTTTGCGGCACAGTGACACATAGCGATCGTTGCCACCGATCTCCACCTGCTCGCCATCACGCATCACCTGACCCGCCTCGTTGACCCGGGAGTTCATGTGAGCCTTGTTGCCGCACCAGCAGATGCTCTTCAGCTCTTCAAACTTGTCGGCCAGACAGAGCAGATGGTATGAGCCCGGGAACAGCTCGCCGCGAAAATCGGTCTTGAGGCCATAGGCCATCACCGGAATATCCTGCTCATCGACGATGCGGGCCAGCTGGTAGACCTGCTCACGGGTCAGGAACTGGGCCTCGTCCACGATAAAGACATCGATATGTTTCTTCGCATGACGCTCTTTCACCATTTCAAACAGATCACAGCTGTCGCTGAACACGTCCACCTTCAGTTCAAGACCTACCCGGGCACTGATCACCCCGACCCCGAAACGGTCATCGATGGCTGGCGTCATCGCCAGAGGATGCATGCCCCGCTCCAGATAGTTGAAGTGCGCCTGAATGAGCTGGGTGGATTTGCCTGAATTCATGGTGGCAAATTTGTAGTGCAGTGAAGCCATGATACTGTTCCGAAACTGAATTTATGGGGCGCATGCTAACCAAAGCCCCTGACAAAACCAAGGGGCCCGCGGGCCCCTTGCTCTATAAATGTTACGCGGTGGCCAGCGCTGGCCGCGCTTTGGCCTTTTTCAGGTGATAGCTGGTAAAGAGCACAAACCAGAGGGCACTGACACTGAAACCGGCCAGGCTGGAGTGCATCAAGCCCATCGCCAGGTAACCGATGGCCGCACCGAAGGCGATGGCCAGTGCATAGGGCAGCTGGGTCATCACGTGATCGATGTGATGGCAACCGGCACCGGTGGCAGAGAGGATGCTGGTGCTGGAGATGGGTGAGCTGTGATCCCCGAACACCGAGCCAGCCAGTACCGCGGCCAGCATCGGCAACATCAGGCTGATGTCGCTGGCGGCAGCCATGTCGCCGGCCAGTGGCAGCATGATGCCGAAGGTTCCCCAGCTGGTGCCGGTGGCAAACGCCATAGCACAGGAGAGGATAAAGACCACGGCAGGCAGCACTTCGATCGGCAGGTTGCCGTTAGCCAGCGAAGCCAGGTACTTGCCAGTCTCCACGTCGCGCACCACGGCACCTATGGTCCAGGCGAACAGCAGGATGTTGATGGCTGGCAGCATGGCCATGACGCCTTGTGGCGCGGCCTTGATCCAGTTCTTGGCACCCAGCTTCAGACGCATCGCCAGACCGATGGAGACCACCAGACTGCACAGGGCACCGTAGACCAGCGAAGAGCCGACGTTGGTGTTTTCGAACGAGCCGAGCACGCTGAACGGCAGCCCTTTCTCGCTCAGCACCGCAGCACCGGAATCAATCATGAAATAGATGGTGGCCGCAGTCAGGGTCAGGATCGGCAATACCATGTCGATCATGCCGCCGTTGCTCTCTTCCGGGCTCTCCATATCCAGACCGATGGGGCGGCCCTTAGACTCATCCCACAGCTTGCCTTCCAGCGCCCACGCTTCGTGTTGACGCATCGGGCCGATATCGAGCTGACAGGCGATCACCACCAGCACCATGATCAGGGTGAAGACGGCGTAAAGGTTCATCGGGATCATCTCGACAAACGCCGCGATGGGGCTCTGTTCGGTCAGACCGTGTGCCGCCATGATGCCGCCAACAAGCGCGATGATATAAGCGCCCCAGGAGGAGATGGGCATCAGCACGCAGACCGGCGCCGCGGTAGAGTCAAGCAGATAGGCCAGTTTGGCACGGGAAATCTGGAAGCGGTCGGTGACCGGACGGCAGATGGCCCCCACCGACAGGCTGTGGAAGAAGTCATCGATAAAGAAGGCAAACACCATCATACCGGTCAGCGCTTTGGCGCCCTTGCGGGTCTTGGCACGACGCTCGGCCCACTCGGCAAAGGCACGGGTCGCCCCGGAGACGCTCATCAGGCTGATGAGGCCGCCCAGCAGCAGCATGAACAGGATCATGTTGACGTTGTCACGATTGAGCGCACCATCGACCCAGAAGATCTTGAGCACGGTATTCAACATGTAATGCAGGGATTCGAGGGGCGAAAACTGATTGAGCAGCAAACTGCCGGTGACGATGCCCACACCAAGGGACAGCAGCACGCGGCGGGTCAGGATCGCCAACGCGACAGCCAACAGGGGGGGAAGAACGGACCAACCGGAGTCGGCGAAATGACTAATGTCCATGATCTCTTTGCACCTAAAGATTACAGGTGGAGATCTACCGAGAGGATCTAAAGAAACAAAACCTATAGGGAGGTAATACTCCTCAGCCCCTTCAGGTAGCGCTCCATAGTGGATGACTATGGCAGTCCTGCACCTATTAGATGCAGAACCAGCAGCCCGGTATGATGGCCTGGCCACTTCGGCGCTGACTCCTTTCCTTGTGCATCACAGGCATCACCCTCCGCACAAATACTCATAGGCAGCGCGCCTCTACTTAAAGGTATTCGATGCACATTTTATCGAGATGGTAGCTTATAGCAAGTTTTTTGATTAAATAGTCATGATAAACAGACCTGGGTCGTAAAATGGTAGTCAAATGATGCAACAACGCCAGCTTTGACGATATTTTCACCCACTGCGGCTTCATTGGCATCCAATCACCAAGCCTATTGCTGGCCATATTAAATCTCTGTATTGATGTTCCCCACAGACATTATATTTAACCCGGCTTGACTTATTTAAATCACCAAGCAAGAATCAGCTGGAACATAATATTTTTCTCTGACTCGACGTGGTAACTCCTATGAATGAATTTTTAAAGGTACTGCTTAATATCCGCAGTCTGCGTGCCACCTGCCGCGAACTTTCTCTGGAACAACTGGAAGAGGCGCTGGATAAACTCTCCACTATCGTAGCTGAGCGCCAGCAAGACGAAGCTGCCGCCCGTCAAGCTCGCGAAGAACATCAGCGAAAAATCAACGAATATAGCGAAATGCTGAAAGCTGCCGGCATAGACCCAGCCGAGCTGGTCAATGCCGTTGCAACAACATCTGGCAAGACCGAAAAAACAAAGCGAGCACCACGGCCAGCCAAATACCGCTATCAGGATAATGGCGTAGAGAAAACATGGACGGGCCAAGGCCGTATGCCTTCGGCTATTGCCAGCGCAGTGGCAGCAGGCAAATCACTGGAAGACTTTGCTATCTGATCTCAATCTCGTTGCTAATAAAAAACCTCGCCAAGGCGAGGTTTTTTATTAGCGCTTAAATGTGAAATGTCAGATAGCCGATTACGGGCGATCTGCTGCCTTGACCCACAGCACTTCACGCCCCCCTGCCATGCAGATGAGATAGCGGGCAACGGTAAAGAACCAGTCACTCATCCGGTTCAGATAGGGCAGGACCTCGGGGTTGACACGCTCTTCCCGGCTCAATGTCAGCAGCAAGCGCTCGCAATGACGCACCAGAGTACGCACCACATGCGCTTGCGCCGCGGCACGGGAACCACCCGGCAATATAAATTGGCGCAGCGGTGGCAATGACTCGCTATAACGATCTATCTGCTGTTCAAGGCGAGTGGTCCAGGCGGCATTAACTTGCCAAATTGCTTCATTCTGGGCATCGCTGGAGAATGCCAACTCCCCCCCCAGATCAAACAGCTCTTGTTGCAACAGCAGTAAATCAGCCAATAAGCCGACCTCTTGCGACGGGATGTCACAAATTAGCAAGCCAATATGGGAGTTGAGCTCATCGATATAACCGTAGGTCTCGACCCGCAAATGATCCTTGGGCAATGGGATACCATCGGCCAGCCGGGTCATGCCTTTGTCGCCCTGCCTCGTATATATTCTCATACCGACATCCTGTTAATAATGGGAATAATCATGGACTCGAGCCCATTGAGTTTGATTTCATAAGCCAGTGCCAGTGTCTGGCCCAATTTACCCGCCGGAAAACCGCTGCGCGCCATCCACACCAGATAGGGCTCGGGAATATCGATGATACGCCGCCCCTGATATTTACCGTAAGGCATCTTGTTGGTCAGGGTCAGCAGTACCTGTTCGTCGGATAGCCAATCCATATTAATCGATATCCAGATATTTATGAGTCTGGATTGAGAGTCGCCAGTTACGCGCGATACAGGTATCCATCGCCAATTGGGTGGCCCTTGGCTTCTGGCTGATCGGCTGCAAGGCAATGACCACGTCCGGGCGCAGAGTTGCGGTCGCGAGCAGCGCATCCAGCTCTTCAATATGGTGCTCGGTCGCCACCGGATGCTTGATCTCGTTGGCCCGCTCCAGCGCCGAGACCAGCACAGGCAGCCCCCCTTTCATGCCAATTTTGGGGGAGACGGTCACCCAGGTCTGCTCATGGGTCTTGATCTCGCTGGTGCCACTGGTTTCAATCTGCACCTGATAACCCGCCGCCAGCAGGGCTGACGAGAGTTCGTGCAGATCGTAGAGGCAGGGCTCGCCACCGGTGATCACCACATGGCGCGCCTGATAACCCAGGTCGGTAAAGCTCTTGATAATCTGCGCGGTGCTAAGTTGGCTCCAACAATCGGATTCGTTGGAGCGATCCAGCACCGCCGCCTTGCCCACTTCACGAGCCGGATCAACAACCCAGGTATGACGGGTATCGCACCAGGGGCAGCCCACCGGGCAACCCTGCAGGCGAACAAAGATGGCGGGCAGGCCGGTAAAGATGCCCTCCCCCTGGATGGTCTGGAAAATCTCGTTGATTGGGTAGTGCATCTCGATCACGGCTTGTTGCAAAAGTCGCGGATTATACCCCAAGCCACGGCAAGACGCAGGCTCACTCTGCGCTTTTCTCACCCAGCCCGGTTTTCTCAAACAGTCTGGCCATGATGCCCGCCTTGTCGGCCAGATAGTTGTTCAGGCCGCGACTGCGCAGTTCACACGCAGGACACGTGCCGCAACCGTCACCGGCAATGCCGTTGTAGCAGGTCAGGGTCTGCTGGCGCACAGTGTCGAGGTGACCATAATGATCCGCCAGTGCCCAGGTCTCGGCCTTGTCGAGCCACATCAGGGGAGTTTCAAAACGGATGCCGCGATCCAGCCCCAGCGACACCGCCTGATTGAGGGCCTTGACGAACTCGTCACGGCAATCGGGATAGCCGGAGAAGTCGGTCTCGCACACACCTGTGATCACCGCTTCGGCGCCCACCTGATAGGCATAGATGGAGGCCAGGGTCAGGAACAGGATATTGCGGCCCGGTACGAAGGTGTTGGGCAGCCCGTTATCCTGCAGCTCGCAGCTGACAGGAATGTCGTCACGAGTCAGGGCAGAGACCGCCAGCTCATTGAGCAGCGTTACATCCATCACCTTGTGGGCGGCAATCCCCAGTGCACAGCCCAGACGGCGCGCGGTGTCGATCTCTTCCCGATGGCGCTGGCCATAGTCGAAGGTGATGGCGTGCACTTCATCATACCGGGCCAATGCCTGCACCAGACAAGTAGTACTGTCCTGACCGCCGCTGAAAACCACGACTGCTTTTTTCATCTTGATAACTCCTTGAATTGTCACGCGCGGCGGCCTTCGGCAAAGTCCTGCCACTGGGTATTCAACCGATTGAACAGGGTCAGCAAGGGCGCATAGCGCTCCAGCCTCCCCTCCCATCGGGACAAGAGGTGATAGCCCGCCTCTATGGTAGAGAGGGCATCGGGAAAGGGTTTCTTGCGAATGGCATATTGACCGGCAATGGCACCAATGCCGATGCGGGGCAAGCGGGCCAGTGTCGGGTTGCTCTGCAACATGCGATAGGCTTTACGCCAGGTGCCGTCAAGCAAGATAAAGGCGATGGACGTTTTGCCAGAGGGTTCACTCTCCAGCTGTTGGCGAAGATCGGTCAGCGAAATGGCATCCTCATCCGGCCAGAGTAGATAGCTGCGACGGGAAGGATCTGCAAGCAACCCATCGAGCCACTCATCGCGGGAAAAGTCCTCCCCCACATGGATCTCGCACTGTTGCAAAGAGGCTGCCAGCAGCGCTGCAGTCCCCTTGGGATGTGCCACCTCGTTGGGGTGCTGCAAGATATAGAGGGGCGTGTGATTGTCAACCGGCACAATATAATCGCACAGGCAGGCTTTGAGGGCTCGGGTGCAACGTGTACAGTATCGACTGTTCTTGTCGTTGGACTGTTTCATGTTGTCAGACAAATCTGGATTGCTCTGGGTTATCACGCTCTCTCTCACCAGCTTGCTACTCTTCTTTACCGTACCCAATCTTCAGTTCTCCTTCGATCGGCCCTTGATCGCCGGGGGCGAAGGGTGGCGGATCATAACAGGCAATCTGGCTCATACCAATCTGTGGCACCTGCTGCTCAATCTGGGGGGCCTCGCCATCCTCTATAGCCTGTTTCGCGACTATCTGGGTGGGGCTCGCCTGCCGCTGCTGATGTTGCTGCTCTGGTTGGCAGTGGGCTTGGGGATCTGGTGGTGGTGCCCGCAGACCCAGTGGTACATGGGACTATCCGGCTCGCTGCATGGCCTGTTTGTCTGGGGGGCAATGCAGGATATCCGCCACGGGCGCCGCACATCGGGCTGGCTGATGCTGGCAGGGATGGGGCTCAAGCTGGCGATGGACTTCTATAATGCAGGAGAGAGTCCGATCTCCACTCTGATCAATGCCAGGGTACACATCGGCTCTCATCTTATCGGGGCCGGTGCAGGCCTGTTGCTCGGCCTGCACCGTGTATCACTGAGTGAGCCTGTTACGCACCAGCCAGCTCGGCATTGATGCTGACCAGCATAGCGGCCGGATCGGCAGCTTGCGTGATGGGGCGACCGATAACCAGATAATCGGACCCCGCCTCGACCGCCGCTTTCGGTGTCATCACCCGGCGCTGATCCCCGGCCGCTGAACCGGTCGGGCGAATACCCGGGGTCACCAGCTTGAACTCATCACCCAGCAAGGCTTTAAGCTCATGGGCCTCGTTGGCAGAGCAGACAACCCCATCCAAGCCGGATGCCTTGGTCAAGGTAGCCAGCCGGATCACCTGCTCGGCAGGGCTTACATCCAGACCAAGAGGGATCATGTCGGACTGCTCCATGCTGGTCAGCACGGTCACGCCGATAAGCAGGGGGGCCTTGTCGCCATAAGGCAGTAGCGCCTCTTTGGCGGCACGCATCATCCGCTCACCACCACTGGCATGCACGTTGACCATCCAGACACCGAGCTCGGCACTGGCTGCCACGGCTTTGGCAACGGTATTGGGAATATCGTGAAACTTCAGATCCAGAAAGACATCGAATCCCTTGGCCACCAGCTGGCGTACAAACTGCGGGCCAAACAGGGTAAACATCTCCTTGCCTACCTTGAGACGGCACTGGGCCGGAGAGATACGTTCAACGAACGCTAAGGCATCTGCCTCGTGCTGATAATCCAGCGCTACCAGTACTTTGGGATCTTGCATCTCACATCCTATTGCTTGTTATTCACCGTCCAGACCACGGATCGGCTTGATGGAACCCCACTGGCGACAAGACGGGCACTGCCAGAACAGCGAGTGAGTGGCAAAGCCGCACTGCCGACACTTGTGGGTTGACTTGATTTTGATCTGCTCGCCGACCAGCTGTTGCAGAAGCTCGAGGCTCTCCTTGGCAGGCCCCTCCTCCGCACTGGCCAGTTGAAAACCCACCAACTGGTAAAAACCTTTCATCGACGGATGACGACGCAGCTGACGCAGCACCAGCGAACGGGCCTGACTCAGGCCATCACGCTCTTCAACCAGCTTGGCAAGGGCCAGGGTCACGCTGACACCGGCGTGATCTTCCACTGCCTTCTCAAGCAGCGGGATCAACGCAGGCGTGCGGCCCAACTGCTGATAGCACTCGAGCAATTTGGGCATTGCCTCGGAGGCAAAGTCGATATCCTGCTCGAACACCCGCAGCAGCTCCTTGCTGGCCTGCTCATACTCCCCCTCTGCCATGGCGAGCTCAGCGAGGCGCAAACTAGCCCGGGCACATGCCGGATTGATACTGAGCGCCCGTTTGAGCTTGGCCAGCCCCTCCCCTTTATTGCCCTCACGCAGCGCGATCTCGGCTTGTTCACAATAGAAATGGGAGATGGGGTCGGCCAGCTTCTTGCCCTGGAATTTTTGCAGACGAACCGCCACATCGATGGCCTTATCCCAATCCCGCAACTGCTGATGGATGATCAACAGCTGTGCCAGCGCCGTCTCTTCATAATCGCTGTCGTCACACAGCTCATTCCAGAGCGCTTCAGCACGGTCGAGCAGACCGGCAGCAAGAAAGTCGCGAGCCAGCTCCTGCAGAGCAAGCTGGCGCTGCTCCCGGGTCAGCTGGCGGGTTACCAGGTTCTGGTGGATCTTGATGGCACGATCGACCTCCCCACGCTGGCGAAACAGGTTGCCGAGGGAGAGGTGTGTTTCGATGGTTTCACTGTCCACCTCAAGCAGCTGGATAAAGAGATCCACCGCCTTGTCGGATTCATCGGACAGCAAATAGTTGAGGCCCGCCACATACTGGCGGGAAAACTGGTTACTCTGTTTTTGGGTGTCCTGGCGAACACTCCTGCGACCCATGTACCAACCATAACCGGCAGCGATGGGCAACAGCAGGAAAAGCAGTTCAAGCATTGAGGAACATTATTCCTTACCCGGTGACCGGGCCAGCTCCAACTCGCGGGATTGACGACGCATGGTGCGGTTGAGGGTGCGGTTTTGCATTTTCAGGCGCAGGAACAGCAGGCCGAATACCAGCCAGCCCAGCAAAAAGCCGCCAGCAAAGAAGAAGCCCAACAGCATGGCAAGTGAAAACTCACCCTGAGCAATCAGGTAATTGAACTGAACCAGCTGGCCATTTTGTGAGCCCAGCGCCAGGGTCAGAACAAACACCAGCACCAGCGGAATGAGGGCCAAAATACGCTTCATAAGAGCTCCCTGTCAGTATCTAATGAGAGGCTGATTATCCTTAAAATCGCAGGCAGACTCTAGAGTGAATGGGAAAAGAGTTTAAGAAACAAGACGATTGGCACAGGAATCGGTGCCAAAAAGAAAAAAGGCATACCCAAGGTATGCCCATTTCTGCATTATTCAATGATGTTGACGCGCTCGCGCAACTCTTTGCCAGGTTTGAAGTGCGGGACATATTTCCCGGTCAGTTCAACCTTGTCCCCAGTCTTGGGGTTGCGGCCCACACGGGGCGCACGATAGTGCAGTGAAAAACTGCCAAATCCGCGGATTTCAATCCGGTCGCCGTTTTGCAAGGTCGACGCCATCTGCTCAAGGATCTCCTTGATGGCGGCTTCGACATCCTTGGCCGGCATATGCATGCGGCTGGCTGCCAGTTGTTCGATGAGATCTGATTTGGTCATAACGTTAAATCTCCTTCCCCGATCACATGCAATATTCATTTTGCCAGGATAAAAAAGGGCGGCGCAATGCCGCCCTTTTCTTGCATCAAGGATTACTCACCCTTGGCGGCTTTGAACGCTTCCATCATAGCATTGCTGAACACAACTTCTTCTTGCTGGTTCAGGTTATCGATAGCAACACGCTCATCAGCCTCGTCCTTAGCACGGACAGACAGGCTTACGGTGCGGTTCTTACGATCAACGCCCATGAATTTAGCTTCAACTTCGTCACCAACAGACAGCACCAGAGTGGCGTCTTCTACGCGGTCACGAGCAGCGTCGGAGGCACGCAGGTAGCCTTCTACGCCATCAGCCAGTTCGATAACGGCACCTTTGGCATCAACCTCGGTAACCTTACCCTTCACGATAGCACCTTTCTTGTTGTCAGCCAGGTACTTGTTGAACGGGTCTTCTTCGATCTGCTTGACACCCAGGGAGATGCGCTCACGCTCCGGATCCACTTGCAGAACAACGGCTTCGATCTCGTCGCCTTTCTTGAATTCACGCACGGCTTCTTCGCCCTGGTTGTTCCAGGAGATGTCAGACAGGTGAACCAGACCGTCGATGCCGCCATCCAGACCGATGAAGATACCGAAGTCAGTGATGGACTTGATCTTGCCGGAAACACGGTCGCCTTTGGCGTGAGTTTCGGCAAACAGCTGCCACGGGTTGGATTTGCACTGCTTCAGACCCAGGGAGATACGACGACGCTCTTCGTCGATGTCCAGAACCATCACGTCAACCACGTCGCCAACGTTAACAACTTTGGACGGGTGGATGTTCTTGTTGGTCCAATCCATCTCGGATACGTGTACCAGGCCTTCAACGCCTTCTTCGATTTCAACGAAGCAGCCGTAGTCGGTCAGGTTGGTCACGCGGCCAGACAGACGGGTGGTCTCCGGGTAACGCTTGGCGATAGCAACCCAGGGATCTTCGCCCAGCTGCTTCAGACCCAGGGATACACGGGTACGCTCGCGGTCGAACTTCAGAACCTTGACAGCGATCTCGTCGCCAACGTTGACGATTTCGGAAGGATGCTTAACGCGCTTCCACGCCATGTCGGTGATGTGCAGCAGGCCGTCAACACCGCCCAGATCTACGAATGCACCGTAGTCGGTCAGGTTCTTGACGATACCCTTAACTTCTTGACCTTCTTGCAGGTTAGCCAGCAGGCTTTCGCGCTCGGAGGTGTTCTCGGTCTCGATCACGGCACGACGGGAAACAACAACGTTGTTGCGCTTCTGGTCCAGCTTGATGACTTTGAACTCGAGTTCTTTGTTTTCCAGGTGAGCGGTGTCACGGATCGGACGCACGTCAACCAGAGAACCCGGCAGGAAGGCACGGATGCCGTTCAGTTCAACGGTGAAACCACCCTTGACCTTGCCGTTGATGATACCGATAACGGTAGCTTGCTCTTCGTAAGCCTTCTCAAGCTGCAGCCAGGCTTCGTGGCGCTTGGCTTTTTCGCGGGACAGCTTGGTTTCGCCGAAACCATCTTCGATAGAGTCCAGAGCCACGTCAACGGTGTCGCCGACGTTGATTTCCAGCTCGCCCATGGCGTTCTTGAATTCTTCAGCCGGGATAGCGGACTCGGATTTCAGACCGGCGTCAACCAGTACGAAACCGTTCTCGATAGCAACGACAGTACCCTTGACGATGGAACCTTGACGGGTTTCAACGGCGTTCAGGGACTCTTCAAAGAGTTGAGCAAAAGATTCGATCATTGTTTATGTCACAAATGAAACATCCACTTGCAATCCGGCACAAGCGGGGCTGTTTTAAATAATCTGCGCCATCCTTGGTGCAGACGACCGGATGTCAGCTTGCGCTGGCATCACCAAGTTGTTGCTCTGCATAGGCGAGCACTGTTGCCAGTACTTCATCTATGGTCATGGCGGTAGAGTCTACCACCAGAGCATCTTCTGCCGGTTTCAGGGGTGCAGTAGCGCGATTTCTGTCGCGATCGTCACGTTCCCGAATCTCGGTTAAAAGACGCTCAAAGTTAACATCAAAGCCCTTATCTTGCAACTGCTTATAGCGACGCTGGGCCCGTTCTTCGGCACTGGCGTCGAGGAAAATCTTCACCTCGGCCTCAGGGAAAACCACGGTCCCCATGTCACGACCATCGGCAATCAGACCTGGGGCCTGACGAAATGCACGCTGACGGCGCAGCAAGGCTTCGCGCACCCGGGGGAAGGCGGCGATTTTACTGGCAGCATTACCCACTTCTTCGGTGCGGATGGTGCGGGAGACATCTTCCCCTTCCAGGATTACCTTGACCAGATCGCCCTCAACCTGAAATTGCACATCCAGATTGGCAGCCAGCGGCACCAGTGAGGCTTCACTGTCCAGCTCTACATCGTGATGCAGGGCGGCCAGGGACAACACCCGATAGATGGCGCCCGAGTCCAGCAAGTGCCAACCCAGCTTCTCAGCAAGCAGCTGACACAAGGTGCCTTTACCTGCACCACTGGGGCCATCAATTGTCATTACGGGGGCCATCTGAGGCATAACTTCTCTCCTGCACTGTGTTGCTCCCATCCCGAAGGGGTGGGTTAATGGGCGCCGATTATACCCGAATGTGGTGAGCCTGGCAGTCATCAATCCGCACAAAGGGCCAAAACCCCGCCGGACAGCTGTGCTTGTATCTCATTTGGAGATTTCATTAAGCAATGCAGGGACTTGTTCTTATGGTCGTTCCTGACAAGGCGCGCTAAACTGGCCCCCTTTTTTGAGCCGTTAGTAGTAAGGAGCAACCTATGAGCAGCGTTACCCTCGTGGCCAAATCCAAATTGCCAACCCCCTGGGGCACCTTCACGCTGGTAGGTTTTCAGGAAACCGGCACAGGCAAAGATCACGCCGCACTGGTGATGGGCGACATTACCGGTGACGAGCCCGTGCTGGGCCGGATCCACTCAGAGTGCCTGACCGGCGACGCCCTGTTCAGCCTGCGTTGTGACTGCGGTTTCCAGTTGCAGGCGGCCATGGAGAATATCGCCAAAGCCGGTCGTGGCGTGTTGCTGTATGTGCGTCAAGAGGGCCGAGGCATCGGCTTGCTCAACAAAATCCGCGCCTATCACCTGCAGGATCAGGGGGCCGATACCGTGGAAGCCAACGTGGCCCTTGGTTTCGCCGCCGATATGCGCGACTACACCATCTGCGCCGATATGCTCAAGCAGCTTGAGGTCAAGTCTCTCAAACTGATGACCAACAACCCGCGCAAGATGAAAGCGATGGAATCCTTCGGTATTCCAGTGGCCGAACGGGTACCGTTGCAGGAAGGGCGCAATCCCCACAACGAGTTCTATCTGTCGACCAAGGCCAACAAGCTGGATCATATGCTCAAAAAATGAGCCTGGATTGACGAATGTCAGATAGTCAAACGCCTCCCATTGGGAGGCGTTTTTCTTGGGATGACCACACATCAACCCTAGCTATCTAAGTGGCACGGTCAAATTGGCCAGCAGAGCTTCAAGCTCTTCGCCAGTGCGGGCAGCACAGTATTGTTCGACCCGCTCGCGGGTCAATTGCGGCGCGAGACGTTCAATCAGATCGTAGAGATAGCCGCATAAAAATGCCCCTCTGCGCAACCCGATAGCGGCCACACCGCCTGGTAGCCAGGGCGCCGTTTTGAGCACCAGCTCGCCATCGCGCTGGGGCTCCCAGGCAAAAGTTGCCATCACCCCTATACCCATCCCTTGTCTGACATAGGTCTTGAGCACATCGCTGTCGCTCGCACAGCAGGAGATCCGGCTCTCGGCATGAGCGCAATCAGTGCCATGAGCTGTGGAGAGAGCCCTTCCATCGGTCACCAATGCAAACTCCACCAGCTCGGCCGGGGTCAGCGATGGTGCTTTGGCCAACGGATGATCCTTGGACAGCACCAAGCCCCGTTGCCACTGAAAAGAAGGAAGCATCAGCAGATCGCTCCCCTCCTCCGGTTCATCCGCCAGCAGCAGATCGGCAGCGCCATCATGCACGGCTGCGCGGCACTGAGCCGCACTCCCTTGCATCACAGTTACGGCAACTTTGGGGAAGCGGGCCATGAATCCCTTGAGGATGGCGGGCAGAATATAGCGAGCTTGCAGATGAGTGGCGGCAATGGTGAGGGTTCCCAGCTCCGGATGCACATGCTGCCTGGCCATTACCTTGATGGTGGCGACCTTGTCCAGCACCTCCGCGGCCACTTTGATCACATCCCGACCTATGGGGGTGATTTGGGTCAAGTGTTTGCCGCTACGCTCGAAGATCTGGATCCCCAGCTCATCCTCCAGCATCCGCACCTGTTTGCTGATCCCGGGCTGGGAGGTAAAGAGGCTCTCGGCGGTGGCCGACAGATTCAGCCTGTGGTTCGCCACCTCGACGATATAGCGCAATTGCTGCAATTTCATGGTGTAGCCCTCAAGCGAACCCACCGTTAATAGTAACAAACTTTCAGCTATGGCCCGCCGCCATCAGGCCGGGCGCTCCTTGAGTAGAAAATCACGCAAGGCACGGTTGGCCATGGATAGCGGATCGCCACGCCGCCACGCCACACAGAGGTCGAGGTAGATGGGCGGGTCGAAGGGCACGCCACTCAGATCCGGCTCCTCTTCCAGCACCATCCGCAAGAAGGTGGTCACCGCAAAACCTTGCCGCACCACCGCCTTGAGCAGAGGGATAAGATTGCTCTCGAAGGCGATATCGGGTTCAACGCCCAGGCTCTGGGCTAGCGCCTCCATATGCTCCCGGTGGTAAAAACCACGGCGAAACAGCGCCAGCTCCTGAGCAAAGAACTGCGAGAGGGTGACGGCCGGTTCGCCGCGCAAGGGGTGATCGTCCCCCACCACCATCAACATCTCTTCACTCAGCAGATGTGCCCCCTCGATGGCGGGGGGGAGATCACTGGTGATGAGAATGGCCAGATCGAGGGAGCCATCCACCATCCGGCTGAGCAGCTCACGGGTGCCGGCCTCTTCGACCCGGATCTTGAGGCCGGGATAGCGATGCTTGAAGGCCATCAGACGAGGGGGGAAATAGTAGGAGCCCATCATATAGGGGATCCCGATCCGCACTTCCCCCCGCTCCAGCCCCTTGAGCTCGGCCATCTCGGCCTCGGCCTGATGCATCTGCAACAACAAGCGCTCGGCATGGCGACAGAGCACCTCTCCCTCCGGGGTGAGCCGTACCGCCCGGTCCTGTCGATCAAACAGCCGCAATTCGAGCTGCTGCTCCAGCTTGGCGATGGCCATGCTGATGGCCGGCTGTGCCACATGCAGACTGTTGGCTGCCTTGGTAAATGAGCTGGCATCCCTGACCGCCAGCAGATAGGTGAGCTGTTTCAGATCCATGTATCAGTTCATCTTATGAGATGGATAACTTAAATATATTATATTTATAACTGCAAGGACTCTACCCTGACCAAAAGTAGTCAGGACAATACGCAATGATTGAAGTCGGAAGTCGCGAGTGGATACGTGCAACCCTGGCCCTCAGCCTGGGCTCTTTTCTGGTGTTTCTGAACCTCTACCAGACCCACCCCCTGTTACCCCTGATTGCCGAGGTCTTCTCGGTCAACTCCCTCTCGGCCAGCTGGACCCTGGCAGGATGCACAGCAGGCCTTGCCGCCTCCTTGCTGATCTGCGCCAGACTGGCGGATCGCCATGGCCGTCGGCAGGTCATGCTGGGTACACTCACCCTGGCGATCCTGCTCTCACTGTTGATCCCCCTGGTTGAGCAGTTTGGTTCACTGCTGTTGCTACGCATCCTGCAGGGCGCGCTGCTGGCCGGGTTACCAGCCACTGCGATTGCCTATATGGGGGAAGAGTTCAGTAAACGGGCGCTGCTCTCGGCGGTGGGGGTCTATATTGCCGCCAACTCCCTCGGTGGCATTGCCGGTCGGGTGGTCGGCGGCCTGCTGGCGGGCTGGTTTGGCGACTGGCAACATACCTTTCTGGGGATCGGTGTGATCAGCCTGTCACTGCTGCCGCTGGTCTTCTGGCTGCTGCCCCATCAGACCCGCTTTGTGGCGAGCGCCCCCGTTCGCGGCCAATTTGCTCGCGCCTTGCAGCAGCACCTGACCAATCCCTTGCTGGTAGGGGCTTACCTTATCGGGGGACTCAACTTTATGGTGTTTCTGAACCAGTTCAGTTATCTCACCTTCCTGCTGGCAAAGCCCCCATTCTCCTTGCCCACCCAGTGGCTCGGCATGCTGTTTCTCACCTATCTCTCGGGGACGGTGGCCTCCTCACTGAGCGGCCGCTTTGCCAACCGCTGGGGGGCACAACGCATGCTGCTGGTCGGGATCGCCCTGATGGCCCTCGGCAGTCTATGGCTACTGCAAGCTAGCCTGCTCGGGATCCTGAGTGGCTTGCTGATCTCCAGCTTCGGCTTTTTCCTGGCACACGCCTGCGCTAGTGCCTGGGTTGGTCATCATGTCGAACACAACCGCGCCCTCGCCTCCTCTCTCTATCTGGTAGCCTACTATCTGGGAGCCAGTCTGGGGGGACTTTACCTACACCCCTTCTGGGAGCAGGGCGAGCTGGGCGGTCTGGTCATGGGTATTGAACTGGTCCTCATCTTGACGGCCGGCTTGAGCCTCTGGCTCGGCCGTCTCAAGCAGCGAAGCCAATCGCCACTGCCCGCCCAGCAACCCCACCGACACGGGTAACAGGCTCAGCGCAAACAGGGTCACCCACGAGCAGATAGCGCTCTCGCAACCCAGCACCGCCAGATAGCAAAAGGGGTCACACCGGTGACCCCTTTTGCTGCGTTATTCAAGAGCCTGTCAGGCTCGCACCGCATTGAGCGCAGGATCACTCCTGATCGAAATAATCCGCAGGCACCGCGACCACAGCACCGGTCGCCACCTCTTCGGCGATCACCTCAGCCAGCGAGCGTAAGTGAAACTTGATCTGACCGGAGGGCAACATCAGGCCGATATCGGGGTTGCGGGTATCCTGCATATTGCCGGTTTTGAATGGCTGCTCGGGATAGCGCGCTACCAGATCCTGCAGTGAAGTAACCACCAGCTCGATATGTTCCAGTCCTGCCTGATGGATGCGCCCCGGTTTCGGCGCCGCCAGCTCGATACAGGGTACCTGCACCTCACCAGCCAGCAGTGGCTGATGCAACTGATAAGTGGCAATCGGGCGACCGCCGATCATCCCCTCCACCAGCAAGGAGCCCGCTTCAGCCAATACAGCACACAGCGCGCGGTACTCCTGCAAGGTCGCCGCCCGATAACAGAGGTGATCGACCGTTGGCTGGGAAAATGTGACGCCAGCAGCGGCCAGTTCGGTCAACAGCTGAGAAACAAATGGGGCCATTGGCCCCAGTGTGGAATCGAGTGGGTGGGACATGCTTACCATTTCTTCTTGGGTTGAAACAGGACATCGAGCTCGTCGGCTTCCTTGTCCTTGATGTTTTGCAGATCCTGCGCGCTGTTTTGCTGCTGCAGCTCTTCAAGCTCCTTGAGCCCCTGACGCATATCCTCTTCACGAGCCAACAGATAGGGATCCTTGTCGCCAATGCTGGCCATTGCCGACAACCCCTTGGTATAGAGCTGGCGGCAAGTACCATATTGGCCCTGAATGCGGGCATCCATCGCCCGCTTGACCAGATTCGAGATGTTGATTTTGAGCTGCATCAGCTCGAGACGACGATCTTCCTGAGCAAACCCCTGCGGATCAATTTTGCCCTTGTTGTGCTCGACACGCAGTACGGCACGTAGCTTTTTTACCAGCTGCAACATCTGGATCGCCTGACGATCAGACTCGGGGGTTTTGAAGTGCCCCTCATCCTGCGCACTGTAATTTTCCTGCACGTTCTTGATCTGGATCTGCACATCGGCGATGCGCTGCTTGATCTGGTTGTTGGGCATCACCTGGGCGATGGCGCGATAGGCATCAAGGATCCGGTGCTGCAACAGCAACACCATGTTTTTGGAGAAAGGCACCAGATTGACGTTCAGCAGTACCTCTTCGGTCTCGTCGGCTACCGTCTTGTGTCTGGCAACGGCGTGACGCTTTTCAGCCTCCGCCTTCTGCTTATATTGCTGTACCACGTTATAGGCGATAACCAAAAACAGGAGCGCGCCGATAGACAGCAATACCAAAGTTAAAATCATAGGATGTCCAAACCCCTGTCCCAATCCAATTGCGTGATCCTACAACAGCTTATCTACTTAAGGTAGCCTGTAGATCCCCCCTTGCCCACGATTTGTCGCCAAGCTGTATACCCGGTCTCAGGGAAAGATTTCAGGATCACGGGAAAATGACCATGGTGGTCATCACTCCCATAGTATCGCCCATCAGCGCCATTACTTGAGGTTAAAGCCCTGCGATTGCAGGAATCCCAGCATGAAAGGGCGGGACTCCTTGCCCAGAATGGCGCGGATCTGGCTACTCCAGGTCTGCTGTTTGTTGTTGCTGCTGCGGGCCTGATAGTAGTCCGCGATCTGCTGATCGTACCGGGCCAGCAGGTCGCGATCCAGCTCGTGCTGGTAGCGCTCCTGATGCACCACCAATCCCCTGGGCAGGCGGGGTTTCTGCTCCGGCTGCTGGGCAGGGTGGCCAAGGCAGAGGCCAAACAGCGGGATCACCTGATGGGGCAAGCCCAGTAGCTCGCTCACCTCGGCAGGATGGTTGCGAATGCCGCCGATATAGACCCCGCCCAGTCCCAACGACTGGGCCGCCAGCAGGGCATTTTGCGCCATCAGGGCGCCGTCAATGGCACCGATCAACAACTGTTCCGCATAACCGGTCTGGGCCTCGGGCACGATCTGGCTGTGACGATGGTAATCGGCGCAGAACACCAGAAACTCGGCCGCCTGCACCACATAGGGTTGATTGCCCGCCAGCATGGCCAGCTGCTGACGCGCCTCGGGTTCACTGACTCGCACAATACTGGTCACCTGCAAAAAGCTCGAGGTCGAGGCGGACTGGGCGGCGGCGAGAATGACATCCAGCTGCTGCGGGGCGATCGGCTCGGCAGTGAACTGACGAATGGAGCGATGGGAAAGGATAAGATCGATGGTCTGATTCATGGCACCTCCAAAATGAGGTAACACCATAGCGAAAAAAACGAGGGAGCCCAAGGCTCCCTCGCACACCCAGCTTAAGGGGCCGGATAGACGTAAGGGGCTTGCAACCCGAGCGGGAAGCCGAGCGCCCAGTAGAGCAGCAGGAAAATCGTCCAGCTCACCAGGAAGGCCAGCGAGTAGGGCAGCATCATGGAGACCAGAGTACCGATCCCGGTGCTCTTCACATACTGCTGGCAATAGACCACCACCAGCGGGAAGAAGACCATCAGCGGGGTGATGATATTGGAAGCAGAATCCCCGACCCGATAGGCCGCCTGGGTCAGCTCGGGGGAGATCCCCACCGCCATCAACATGGGCACTAGGATCGGGCTGATCAGCGCCCACTTGGCGGAGGCCGAGCCGACTACCAGATTGACGCTGGCTGTGAGCAGGATCATCCCGACGATAGTCACCTCACCGGGCAGCGCCAGCGCATGGAGCACTTCGGCACCGGAAAGGGCCAGCAGGGTGCCCAGATTGGAGTCACCAAACGCCTTGATGAAGAGCGCGCAGAAGAAAGCCATCACCATGTAGGAGCCCATCTTGTTCATGGTGGCCGACATGGCATCGATCACATCCTTGCCGCTCTTGAAGCTGCCTGCGACAAAGCCGTAGACAATCCCGGGCAGGATAAAGAGCAGGAAGATGAGCGGCACTATGGACTTCATCACGGGGGCAGCGAAGGTGGTCAGGGAGCCATCGGCAGCACGCAGCGGGGAATCGTTCGGGGAGAGCGCCAGCGCCAGCAGCACGATAGCCGCCAGCATGGCAAACCCGGCCCAGTTGAAGGCTCGGCTCTCTTGCGCGCTGTAGCGCCCCATCTCGTCGGCACTCTCCAGATCCTCGTTAAGCGCCACATGCTTGAGGCGCGGCTCCACCACCTTTTCGGTAATGAACCAGCCGACGCAGATGATCAGCAGCGAAGAGGCTCCGGTAAAGATGATGTTGCAAAGGGTGTTGACCATGTAGTCAGGATCGAGCAACTGAGCGGCGGACTGGGTAAAGCCCTGCAGCAACGCATCCCCGCCGGAGGGCAGGAAGTTGGCGGCAAAACCGCCGGAGACACCGGCAAAGGCGGCGGCGATCCCCGCCAGCGGATGGCGTCCGGCAGCGTGGAAGATGATGCCACCGATGGGGATCACCAGCACATAGCCCGCATCTGCAGCGGTGTGGCTGACGATCGCTACCAGGATCAGCATGGGAGTGAGAAAACGGGCAGGCGTCACTTTGAGCAACTTTTTCAGACCGGTATTGATAAAACCGGACTGCTCGGCCACCCCGACCCCCAGCATGGCCACCAGCACGATGCCCAGCGGGGCAAAGCCGGTGAAAGTGGTCACCATGGTGGAGAGAAACTCGGCCAGACCGGCACCGGTCAGCAGGTTGTTGACCACTACCGCCTCCCCGGTACGGGGGTTGACCAGATCAAACTGGAATTGTGACAACACCCAGGAGCCGACCCAGACGATCAGCAAGGCGTAGAGGAACAGCATGGCGGGGTCGGGTAATTTGTTCCCGGCTTTCTCGACGCCATTGAGGAAACGGTTCAGCCAACCTTTGGGAGGGCTGGCCGGACGGTCATTGACAGCAGCATGACTCATTATTGCGATACTCCTTTCCCTAGAAACGAGGTCGCATGCTAGCAATTCCAGCCAATCCGTCTCATGACCGATCGCAAAAGAATGATTAATTTTGATTAAATATTGCGGAATAAAATTCCAAGTTGTGGCCTAACGCACACTTGTTACTCTGCCATCACGGCATCTAACAGTGGATAACGCCCAACCTGACACTCCACCACGAAACCGCTTGCCTCGACTTGTGCCACCGTCAGCGGCTTGCTGAACAGATATCCCTGGAACACATGGCACCCCTGGGTCTGCAGTGCGGCCAGTTCGTGAGGCTCCTCCACCCCTTCCGCCATGATCCCCAACCCCAGATTGGTGGCCATGGCGGCGGTCGCCCGGATCACCGGCAGGTTGAGGCCGACCACGAAAGAGCGATCCAGCTTGATCGTATCGATGGGCAGGCGATTGAGATAGGCAAGGGATGAGTAGCCGGTACCAAAATCGTCGATGGCAATCTTGATCCCCAGTTCACTCAAGTCATCGAGAATATCGAGGCACCCCTTCATATCCAGCATAAGCACGGTTTCGGTCAGTTCCAGCGTCAACAGGGAAGCATCCACTCCGTGCAGAGCCAGCTGCTGGCGCACTTGCCCGGGCAGTGCCGACGAGAGCTGGAAACCGGAGAGGTTGACGGAGACTGGCACCCGGTGATGGAGGCGCTTCTTCCAACTGGCCATCTGGGCAAGTGCGGTAGAGAGCACCCAGCTGCCGATCTCGCGGATCAGCCCCATCTCTTCGGCCAATGGGATAAATTCCACTGGCGAGACATGGCCAAGCACCGGGTTATACCAACGCAGCAGCGCCTCGTAACCGATCAGACGCCGTTTGGCGACATCGACCTGTGGCTGGTAACAGAGGCTCAGCTCCTGACGACCGATAGCCTTGGCCAGAAACTGCTTAAGATTGAGCTTGCGCTGCAGGGTCTGCTGCATGCTGGGGGTAAAACGCTGCCAGCGCAGCCGCCCCATCTGCTTGGCCTGATACATGGCCATATCGGCGCGGGTGATGAGGTTATCACCATCGTCCGCATCATCGGGATAGATGGCAATGCCGATACTGCCGCCGATGGTTACCTCCGGCAGACCGCTCAGTTGCAGCGGCTTGGTCATCTGGGAGAGCATCTGATCGGCCACATCCTGGGCTCGTTCACTCTGGTTTCCCAAGGGAACCAACGCGGTAAACTCGTCCCCGCCAAGACGGGCCAGCTCAACATCGCGGGGGCAAATCTGTTTGAGGCGACCGGCAACCCGCTCCAGCAAGCGGTCTCCCGCCTTATGGCCGTAGTTGTCGTTGACCAGCTTGAAGTTGTCCAGATCCATGAATACCAGCGCGAAACGCTCCCCCAGCCCGCAATAGGCCTCGAGAGATTTCATCAAGCCATAACGGTTGAGCAGGCCGGTCAGGGAGTCATGCCAGGCGAGGTGGCGATGCTCCAGCTCCTCGAGTTTGCGATCGGTAATATCGCGCATGGTGAGCAGGATCCGTGCTCCTTGCTGGATATAGCGGAACTGATACTGGAACCAGCGCATCCCCTTGAGGGTTCGGCACTCCCCTTCGGTCACTACTTCATCGAGTCGGGAGAGCTTCTGGTAAAAACTGTCGTCACTACCGGAAAAAACCTGGGAGAGCGTGGCGATCCGGTGACCGAAACACATCTCGAAGTGATAGTTGCCGCTTTCGAACGCGCCATTGCTATCGAACAGGCAGGCCAGGGTATCACCGGTTGCCAGCGAGGACTCCTGATAGAGGGTATCGGAGTCGAGCACCGCCTCGGTCATCATCATCAGACGGCCAGCCAGCTGAATGCCGGAGAGGCGTAGATAGATCTGCTTCTTGACCCCCTTTGGGGAGATAGTCCACCACTCGTTGTAACTTCGCCCCTGCTGAAAATCACCGAGGTAGCGTTGCAACAACAGCGCTATGGCTGTGGCCATATCAGCCGAAAAATCCCTGGAACAGAGCTCGTCAAGGGAGGTGGCCTCCCAGAGAGGAAGTGCTGCGCGGTTTGCCCAGAAAATATGGTGATGTTCGATGTCATAGACCCAGATAGGGGTATGCAGAACATCCATTGTCTTCAGTAACCGTTCGTCAAGCGTATTCATCTGGTCAAAATCATTCATGCTGGATGGTCACTGGTGAACCGGAAAACAAATGGGCAAACCGCCGTATGCAGAATGCAAGGTGACAACACCTCTCGGCCACTATTTCTCGCGATGGCCAAAAGCAGATAACTGATTTCAGAAATCAACAACAGGAGAGCCAATCCAGCCACAGAAAAAAGGACTCAGCCAATACTCCTGTCAATCAGAACAAATCCCTCGTTCGTTTTTAACTTTTTTTCCCAGCAAAAACAAGCACTAAGAATTGCACTCTGGATACTTCAAAAAACATTTTTACGATTCACAACAAACACTTATTTACTGACAAAAAAGTCAACTAAAAAAAGTGCCGGCATTTCCCTCGTAAAACTTTCATTTATTAACCAGCGCGTTGAATAAACAGACAAAAAAGAGCAAAACCGGCCCCAAATAGCGACTTAACAAGGAACTTAAATACCTCAAAACCGAATATCTACCTTCACCAGACCGGCATGATGAATATGCGACTGTCATCACATTCACATCGCCGAAAAAAAGAACTGCTCTTGACCAGCGCGATCCTCTTTTTTCCTGAGGATGGGTCGTATTGTAGTCATACCATGTCGCCTCTCTCTCTTGAGCTAACGGGTGACATCTCGCAACAATGACTGTGGCGCAGAAAATAATCCTCATTCGAGAACAATTGAAAATTTAAACTGGTATCAGTAGAAATCGAATCCAGATCAATTAAACGCTGAATTACCCTTGCCAAGCGATAAGGCTCTTTTTATGGTTGCCCCCTTGTTACACCCAGAACAGCGTTTATGAAGCACATCGAAGAGTTCTACCTGTTCGTCAAGGTGGTGCAAGAGGGAGGATTCTCCCATGCTGCAGCCGCACTGGGCATGCCAACAGGCACCATCAGTCGACGCATTTCCCAGCTGGAAGAGCAACTGGGTTGCTCCCTGCTACATCGCTCTACCCGTAAACTCCGTCTTACCGATGAAGGGCTCAGATACTACGAGCGTCTCTGCACACCGCTTGCACAAATCGAGCAGGCCACCAGCGAGATCCGGGGTAAAGAAGCAGACATCACCGGGCTTATCCGGATAGCCGCGCCGATCGCGCTCTCCAACACCATCCTCATCGATATGCTGGCCGAATTCGGGCTGCACTATCCCGAGGTACAGTTCGATATCACCCAGACCAATGATCACCAGCACCTGTTCGACAATGATCGGGATCTGGTGTTCTTCAACGGTGAGCTGCCCCAGTCGCTGCCCAATGCGATCTGTCTCGGTCATATCGAGTACGGCCTGTTTGCCTCGCCACTCTATCTGACCAAGAAGGGAACCCCCTCCCACCCCAGCCAGCTGGAAGAACATGATCTCATCTACTGCTGGCCACACCAGCACTGGCAACTGACCGACAAGGATGGCCAAAACATCTGCATCAAACGCAGCGCCAAACTGACCGTCAACCAGACTCAGGCCGCCGTGCGCGCAGCCCGGCGTCATCTGGGGATAGTCAACGCCCCGCTGCACTATCTGAGCAGCTTCCTCCATGACGAGCAGCTGGTACCGGTACTGACCGACTGGCAGACCGGCAATCGCCCCTTCTACATGTTGTGTTGCCAGCACCAGTTCGCCCCGTTGCGTGTTAAGATGTTCGCTGAATTTGTTGAGAAATACTCCGCACGCTATCGTAACCGGCAATGGGATAACCAATTTTCACAGGGTGACAACCTCCCACATTGCATCTGACTGTTAGCGGGCCACACTTATAGCAATCCTTGCCAACAGAGCCTGCCTAACGCCATGAATGTATTGATATGTGATGACTCCGGGTTCGCCCGCAAACAGCTGGCACGAGCGCTACCGGCTGACTGGAAAGTCGATTTGCACTATGCGGCGAATGGCCTTGAAGGGATCGAACAGGTGCTGATGGGCCATGGCGATCTCATCTTTCTCGATCTCACCATGCCGGAGATGGACGGTTACGGTGTGCTGGAGACCCTGAAACGGGAAGGGCTGCGCAGCAAGGTGATCGTGGTCTCCGGGGATATCCAGCCAGAGGCCTATCAGCGGGTCATGGGGCTGGGGGCGCTCGATTTCATTAAGAAACCCGCCGCCCCCGATACCCTGCTTGCCCTGCTTAAACAACATGGTTTCTGGAGTGCTGTTCCAAGCGGTCAGCCAAGTGCCGCCGAGGCGCTGCCAAGCGGCGTGGTCGCTGATGCGGGCGTCAAAATTACCCCCGAAATTCGCGATGTCTATCAGGAGCTGGCCAACGTCTCCATGGGTCAGGCGGCCGACTTGCTGGCTCGTCTGCTCAACGCCTTCGTGGTACTGCCTATCCCCAACGTCAACGTGCTGGAAGTATCAGAGTTGCATATGGCCCTCTCGGCCGCTGCGGATTCAGATACCCTCTCCGCCGTCTGTCAGGGGTTTATCGGAGCTGGGATCGCCGGTGAAGCGCTGATCCTGTTCCATGACTCCAGCTTCAAAGATTTGGCCAAGCTGATGAACCATCAGGGGACGCTGGATCGCACCGCCGAACTGGAGCTGTTGATGGATACCGCCAACGTGCTGATCGGCGCCTTCCTGCGCGGCTACGCCAACCAGCTCGACACCCCCTTCAGTCAGGGCCACCCGGTGGTGCTCGGCCAACACAGACCCATCAACGAGCTGATCAACACCAACAAGAGCCGCTGGCGCCGCACGCTCGCCATCGAGATCAACTACCGGATCCAGGATTACGCGGTGCAGTGTGATCTGCTGCTGCTGTTTACCGAAGATTCCATCGCCACCATGAACAACAAAATCATGCACATGCTCTAGGAGTGACTATGGAAATCCGTGAATTTCATTGGTTGATGAACATAGTCCAGAACCTGGACGTAGGCCTGGTAGTGCTCGACAAGGAGTACAAGGTACAGGTGTGGAACGGCTTTATGGAGAGCCACAGCGGCCGACTGGCCAGTGACGTGCGCGATGGCGTACTGTTCGAGCTCTTCCCCGATGTGGACAGAGCCTGGTTCGAGCGCAAGGCCAACATGGTCTTCAAGCTCAACAACCGCGCCTTCAGCACCTGGGAGCAGAAGCCCTATCTGCTACGTTTCTCCAACTATCGCCCCATTACCGGCTCGGCCCCCCATATGTTCCAGAACCTGACCCTAGTGCCACTGGCCGATTTCGGCGGTCAGGTGACCCACATCGCGGTGATGATCTACGATGCCACCGATGAGGCCATGCTGATGAGCGGTCAGCGGCAGGCGTGAGCTTGCTGCAAACAACAGAGGGCGCCGCGGCGCCCTCTGTTGTTTCGGTATAAACAGGTCTCGGTATAACCTCTACCTCACCAAGCCGTCTCAACGCGCCCCGAGATACTCGGTGAAGGCGTCGATCACCTCTTCAATATCGTCATCGTTGATCTGCAGATGGGTCACCAACCGCAGCTCGCCGTAACCGGAGAAGAGGATCCCCCGCTCTTTCATAAAAGCAAGCAGAGGGGCGGACTCCCCCTCACGCAGCCGCAGGAACACCATGTTGCTCTGCACCAGCGAGAGGTCGAGCTCGATGCCCGGCAGTGCAGCCAACCCTTCGGCCAGCCGTTTGGCACGGCGGTGATCATCGGCCAGGCGGGTCACATGCTGCTCGAGGGCAAACAGACCGGCTTGCGCCAGAATGCCCGCCTGACGCATGCCGCCCCCCAGCATCTTGCGCAATCGGTGCGCACGGGCGATGAAATCATGGCTGCCCACCAGCAGCGAGCCCACCGGGGCACCCAGCCCTTTGGAAAGACAAATCGAGATGCTGTCAAACGGTGCGGCGATCAGCGCGACCGGGGTCTCGCTGGCCACGGCAGCGTTAAAGAGCCGGGCACCATCAAGATGAAGCTTCAAGCCGCGTTCGGCAACGAATGTCCCCATCTCCTGCAGATAGGATAGCGGCAGCACCTTGCCATTGTGGGTGTTCTCAAGGCAGATCAGGCGAGTCTGAACGAAGTGGGCATCATCAGGGGCCAGCGCGGCCTTGATATCATCGAAGGCCAGCGTGCCGCCACGCTGCATCGGCAAGGGTTGCAGGGCCACAGAGCCCAGCACGGCACTCCCCTGCGCTTCATAGCGATAGATGTGAGCGGCGTTGCCGAGGATGGCCCCCTCCCCACGCTGACAGTGGCTCATCACCGCCAGCAGGTTAGACATGGTGCCCGATGGCACAAACAGCGCCGCCTGTTTGCCCAGCAATCTGGCCCCATGGGCCTCCAGCGCGTTGACGCCCGGATCTTCACCATAGACATCGTCACCCACTTCGGCGTGGAGCATAGCCTGACGCATGGCATCAGTAGGCTGGGTGACGGTGTCACTTCGTAAATCGATATAGCGCATGAGATCCCTCCTGAAACAGGAGAGTGACGTTAGCCATGCGCCCCTCGCTTGGCAAGGGGCGCATGAGCAGAATGTGAAGCCAATAGGCGTCCGGCGAACCCGCAGGGGGGATTTACCAGGGCAGCGGCTGACCGTTCAGATCCAATAGCTGCCCCGATTGAGTCAATGATAACCCCTTGACGAGATTGAGCAGTTTCACCGCCACCTCGGCAGGATCCAGCAATTGATCCGCAGGCAACTCGCTCAGAAAGGGGGTATTCATCGGGGAGTCCATCAAACCGGGGGCCACCGCCACCACCCCCGCGTGCGGGAAACGCTGCGCCCACTCAAGGGCAAGGGTTTTAACCCCCATGTCGAGGGCCGCCTTGCTCATCCGGTAGCTGTAACGCCCCCCCTCCCGGTTGGCGGTAATGGAGCCAGCCAGATCGGAGATGGCGCAGAGCCACAACTGATGAGCGTCTCCCATCAATCTGCTGAAGCGGGCCGCCAGCGCCAGCGTTGGCCAGGCATTGGCCAGCAGACTGTCACACATCCATTTGGGGTGAACTTCTTCGACACGCCGCTCCGGCATGGAGCTGACATCGTGCAGCAGGCCGATAGTGTTGATGACCACGGAGGGAAGTGGATCGGTATCGTAGAGGGTAAAAAGGGCATCGAACGAGATAGCATCGACCTCCGGCAACGGGAAGAAGTCCTCCATCTCGATCCCTTTAGGATAGGTGCGCCCAGCCAGAAGGAAAGGTTCCCCTCTTGCCATCAGCTCTCTTGCCAGCGCCGTACCCAGCGCACCACTTCCGAGGATCAAGTAGCTCATCGCCCATTCCATGGAGAGTTATCTTGCTTAGAGCGTATCAGAATAATCAACCGGCCGTGACACGACCAAAGGGTAATATGCCCCTCATCACGCTTCCCCCAGATGGCGGCCAAACTCCCGCGCCAGCGCCAAGTCGAGAAAACCGTCGGCTTTCTTGTGGGTGCGCAAAAACTGGTAATAGGCGAGCAGGGTGACCAGTGCCTCCTCATCGAGCAGCACCACCCCAGGTTGCTGCTCGCCCAGCAGTAGCTGCGCCGCTGCCAGCGCCTCCCTGTCTACCACTTCCGCCTGACGGTAGAGATAACCGCAGCCGGTTGCCAGCCACTCCAGCGAGCAGTTGGCCCCCATGGCGATCTGGTTAGCCCGCGCCAGGCCAGGCTCGGCTCCCTTCAAATATTTGCGGATCAGCGCTTCACTGAGCCCCACCTTGCGGGCAAACGCGCTCACGCTCATCTCTCCGATCAGGCTCTGCAAGCGCTCGGCAAATCCTTCCATCCAACTCTCTCCCCTACTCTGCGATCAGAACCAAAGTTCGAATCATGCCACTGCCCATTATTGCTTTGCCAGCCACATGGGGCCAAGATGCCCGCAGTCATCTATGTTGCACATCGTTTTCGCATCGTGTTTTTCAAGGAGTCAAACCATGTCTGTATCCCGTGTCGCCCTGCATCCGCAAGGCCCCACCTTCTCTCGCCTCATCATGGGTTACTGGCGCCTGATGGAGTGGCAGCTCTCTCCGGCCGCTCTGCTCGATCTGATGAAATATCATCTGGATCTGGGGGTCACCACCATCGATCACGCCGATATCTATGGTGGCTACCAGTGCGAAGAGGCCTTTGGTCACGCCCTGCGCCTCGAGCCTTCCCTGCGCAGCCGGATGGAGATCGTCACCAAGTGCGGTATCGCCCTCACCGCCAAGCCGGAGCATGCCCTCAACCACTACAACACCGGCAAGGACCATATCATCGCCAGCGCCGAGGCCTCGCTGCGCAAGCTCGGCACCGACCATCTGGACCTGCTGCTGATCCACCGCCCGGATCCCCTGATGAACGCCGATGAAGTGGCCGACGCCTTTATCACCCTGAAACAGGCGGGCAAGATCAAGCACGCCGGGGTATCCAACTTCACCGCCCGTCAGTTCGAGCTGCTGCAATCGCGCCTCCCCTTCCCGCTGGTCACCAACCAGCTGGAGATCTCGCCGCTTCATCAGGAAGGGGCCCTCGATGGTACCCTGGATCAGTGCCAGCAGCTTGGCATCAAGCCGATGGCCTGGTCATGTCTCGGCGGCGGCCGACTGTTCAGCGATGACGCCTATGCCCCGCTGCGTGCCGAACTGGAGCAGATCCGTCAGGAAGTGGGCGCCCAAACTATCGAGCAGGTGGTCTACGCCTGGGTAATGATGCTGCCAAGCCAGCCGCTGCCATTGATTGGCTCCGGCAAACGGGAGCGGATTGCTGCCGCCGTGGCCGCCGAATCTGTCGAGCTTAACCGCCAGCAGTGGTTCCGCATCCGCAAGGCGGCGCTCGGTTACGACGTCCCCTGATCACAGCAAAACGTCCAGAAACAAAAACGGCATGGGGGAAACCCATGCCGTTTTTTTATTGCCGAGGTACCTTAGCGGTGGCGCTGTTGCGGGCGACCACGGGGAGCATCTGTCTTCGGTTTGGCCTGGTTGACGGTGATGGTACGGCCACCGACTTCTGTGCCATGCAGACCAGCGATGGCCTTTTCGGCATCACCATTGACCGGCATTTCAATAAAACCAAACCCCTTTGACTGGCCGGTATCGCGGTCGATGATGATATCAACCTTGTCGACCTGTCCAAACTGGCTGAACAGGGTTTTCAGTTCGTCGGCCGTCATCCGGTACGACAGATTTCCTACGTAAATCTTCATGCCATCCACTCTCGATTCAAGGTGCCTTCTCTATGCAATTCCCAGCATAACGGTAAGGGCACAACCCCTATGCCGGACCTGCCATGGCTTCATGCCGTGGCCTTCTCCACACTGTCGTCAAGTGATTGATCTCTTGGGTTAACAGTGCAGACAAGATCAATTCGAGTCACTGGCAGTATCTGAGCTTTGCCGGGAATTGTCGAGAAAATAGTCGACTCAGGCCGCTTGCAGATCTGACAACCGTTGCGCCAGCATCCGGCGACCGTGCCAGGCCCGTTTAAAGCCGAAGCGATAGACAGACGGGCTCACCAGATGGAGCTCCCCCGCCTTGAGATCCAGCAAGGCCATGGCCGCCGCCAGCTCCTCTTCACTCAGCTGCAGATCGAGGCTGAAGTCGAGCCACTGGCCGTCGTGACCCACTCGCCGCTCCCGTTCAAGCGCCACCAGCTGGTTGCGGGGCAGCGCCAGCGCCTCATCCTTGTTGCCATTGAGCAGATAGATATGCTGTTCGTCCCACCCCAGCTCCGCCAGGCGCCAGGGCTGCCAGCTGCGGGGCAGCGAAACCATGATCCCGGTGATGCCACCAAAGACCACGCCCACCCAGTTGAGCAGCGCCATGGCGCCCCAGCCATCCCACAAGGAGGCCGCCACCACGCCCCAACTCACCAGCAACAGCAGAAAAATGACGCAGCGATAGCGCACCGCTGGCGGCATCAACAGCTGCACCTGCGAACCGGCAAGCAAGGATGTAATACGCATGAAAAGCTCCTGTCATCACGAAATGGCGTCATTGTGAATAGCCATCAGGATGCTGACAAGGGGGTTTTCTTTGTCATCCCCCTATAAAATCAATACCATGGCGTAAATGATTCTCAGTGGAACCCGCTTCTTGACCAGCTCGCAACCCTGTGTGCGCTTTTGTGGCGTCGACAAATTCTATGGCGATTTTCAGGCTCTTCATCACATCGATCTCACCATTGAACGGGGAGAGAAGTGGGTCATCTGTGGCCCGTCAGGCTCGGGAAAATCGACCCTGATCCGCACCATCAACGGGCTGGAGGGGATCGACGACGGCCAGCTGTTCCTGTTTGGCGAGCCGGTGACCCCCGCCTACCTGCGTCGCCTGCAAGGCCGGGTCGGCATGGTGTTTCAGCAGTTCAACCTCTTCCCCCATATGACGGTGCTGGAAAACCTGATGGTGGCGCCGGTGCATACCCTGGGGTTGCGCCCTCAGGAGGCCAAAGCCCGGGCGCTCGGACTGCTCGAGCGGGTGCGCATTCAGGCGCAGGCCGACAAGTACCCCCACCAGCTCTCCGGCGGCCAGCAGCAGCGGGTCGCCATCGCCCGCTCCCTCTGCATGCAACCCGAGCTGATGCTGTTTGACGAGCCCACCTCCGCCCTCGACCCCGAGATGATCCGCGAAGTGCTCGATGTAATCCGCGAGCTGGCTGACGAGGGGATGACCCTGATCTGCGTCACCCACGAGATGGGCTTTGCCCGTCAGGTGGCGGATCGGGTGCTCTTTATGGATGAGGGGAAAATCATCGAGTCAGCCCCGCCCGCCCAGCTGTTCAACGCCCCCCGGCACCCGCGAACCCGGGCCTTCCTCGAACAGGTGCTTAGCTATCATGGCTAGGCTCAATCGCCCCCGCCTGCTTGGCTGGCTGTCGGGCACTGTGATGCTCTCTGCGCTACTGGGCTGGGCGCTCTATAGCGGCGCTCGCCAGATGGGCTATGAGTGGCAGTGGCCGCGGGTGTTGCCCTTTCTCGGCGAGTGGGATGAGGGAACCTTTTATGCCGGCCCCTTGCTAAACGGCCTGCTGGTCACTTTGCAGGTGGCGCTGCTCAGCCTGTTGGGCACTCTGGCGGTCGGGGTGTGCGTGGTCAGCCTGCGGCTGCTCCCCTCCCGGCTCGGCCCATGGCTCGCCATCGCTTATCTGGCGCTGGTGCGCACCACGCCCCAGCTGGTGCAGCTCTATATTCTCTATTTCTTGCTGGGCCCCATGCTGGGATTGGCCCCCCTTGCCTGCGCCGTGTTGAGCCTCTCCCTCTATCAGGGCGCTTTCACCGCCGAAGTGCTGCGTGCAGGCGTACAGGCCATTCCCAAAGGACAGTGGGAGGCAGCCCAGTCGCTTGGCTTGTCGCGAACCATCACCCTGCGCAAGGTGATCCTGCCCCAGCTGGTGCGCATCACCTTGCCGCCGCTCACCAACGAGCTGGTCTCCCTTATCAAACATTCGGCGCTGGTGAGTGTGATCGCCATCTTCGATCTGACCAACGAAGGGCGTACTCTGGTTGCCGATACGTTTCTGACCTTTGAGGTGTGGTTTACCGTAGCTGCCCTCTATTTGCTGTTAACCCTGACGCTGTCAGCCTGTTCGCGGGCACTGGCCCGTCACCTGAATCCGGATCAACAAGGACGCTAACCATGAATCTGTCATTCAAGACCACCCTGTCGGGCGCAGCCCTGCTGCTGGCAAGCCTGCTCACTCCGGCACTGGCAGAAACTGCCCCCTCCGACACCCAGGCGCAGATCGAGCAGAGCGGTACCCTGCGGGTCGGCATGTCCACCTTCGCCCCCTGGGCGATGCGCGACAAGCAGGGGGCCCTGATCGGTTTCGAGATTGACGTGGCCCGTCGCCTCGCCACAGATAACGGTTGGCAGGTAGAGTTCGTGCCTACCGCCTGGGATGGCATCATCCCCTCCCTGTTGGCGAAAAAATATGACGTCATCATCGGCGGCCTCACCATCACCCCCGAGCGGGAGAAGAGCGTGCGCTTCACCCAGGCCTACTCCCATTCGGGGGTGCAGCTGGCCGCCTCCAGCACCATGGCCAAAGAGAAGAAAACCGTGGCGGACTTCAACCAGCGCGGGGTGATCCTGGCGGTACGTCGTGGCGCCTCACCGGTACAGGTGGCAAAAGAACACTTCCCCAAGGCCACCCTGCGCCAGTTTGATGACGAGTCACAGGTATTTCAGGAGGTGCTGAACGGCCGCGCCCACGGCGCCCTCTCCTCTTCCCCGAAACCCGAGCAAGAGGCGCTGCGCCACCCCGATGCCCTCTTTATGCCGTTTGCCGAGCCGTTGGCACAAGGCGATGAAGGCTTTGCCCTGCGCAAGGGGGATGATGCCCTGGCTGAGCAGTTCAACGAGTGGATCGCCGCCCGTCAGGCCGATGGCTGGCTCAAGGCACGCCATGACTACTGGTTCAAGTCGCTGGCGTGGGAAGCACAGGTCGCCAATCCCTGATGCTGATTGCTCTAAAAGAGACCATCCGGCGCATCGTCCGTGGGGCATGTCGGAACATCAACTGGCTAGATGGGGCGATCGCCCTGATCCTGCTGCTGGCTGGCCTCTGGCTGGCCAGCCGCCTGCACATCGGGGTGGCCTATCAGTGGCGCTGGCATGAGGCCTTCGATCTGCTGTTCACCCCTGGCCCTCACGGCGAGTTGCCCTACTTTTTCAGCGGTCTGCTCACCACCTTGCGCATCGCCCTGCTCGGCATGGTGCTGGCGCTGCTGCTCGGCACTGCGCTGGGGGTAGCCGCCTTCAGCCGCCGCCCCTGGCTGGTGATGCCCGCGACCCTGTTTATCCAGCTGATCCGCAATTTGCCGCCGCTGGTCTTTATCTTCATCTTCTACTTCTTTATCGCCAACCAGCTGCTGCCTGCGAGCGGCCTCTCCCGCTGGCTCGGCACCGTATCACTCTCCCCGTGGCAAGCCGCGTTGTTTGGCCCACCTGCCCGCTGGGAAAACCTCATCTCAGGCACCCTCTGCGTTGGCATGATCAGCGCAGCCTTCGTCGCCGAGATCGTCCGCGCCGGGCTGGCCGCCATCCCCCGTGGCCAGTGGGAGGCGGCGCAGAGCCTCGGACTCTCCCCCTGGGTGCGGCTGCGCCATGTGATCCTGCCGCAGGCCATGCTGCTGATGTTGCCCCCCCTCACCGGTCAGCTCATCGCGCTGGTGAAGGATACCGCCATCGTTTCCCTTATCTCGGTGCAGGAGCTCACCTTCGTCGGCACCGAGATGGCCAACTCCAGCGGACTGGTCTACGAGATCTGGCTGCTGGTGGCCGCGGCCTATTTATTTATATGTTTGAGTCTGTTCGTATTGCTGAGCCGACTCGAAGCAAGACAAGGAGCACGCACATGCTGACGTCCCTGTTGCTGGCGACTGTATTGCAAGCGGAAGCCATCGGTGGTTATGCCGCCGGTTGCCTGAAAAACGGCGTATCCCTGCCCCTTGAAGGGCCGGGTTATCAGGTGATCCGCACCAAGCGGCTGCGCTACTACGGCCACCCCGACCTTATCCACTATCTGCAAGCGCTGGCCAACCAGACCCGCATGGCCGGGCTGCCAGATCTCTACATCGCTGATCTGGCGATGGCCCGGGGCGGCCCCTTTACCTCTGGCCATCGCAGCCATCAGACCGGACTTGATGCCGATATCTGGTTTCGCATGGCCAACCGTCCCATCAGCAAGTGGGAGCAGGATGCCCCCAAGGAGTGGGCGCTGATCGACGAACCGAGCTACAAGATGTTGCCGGGCCGCTTTGGCCCGCAGCAGCTCACCCTGCTGCGGCTGGCGGCCAGCAAGCCCGAGGTGGCCCGCATCTTCGTCAATCCGGTGATCAAATCCGCGGTCTGCCAACAGGCTGGTGACGAGCCCTGGGTCGCCAAGCTGCGCCCCTGGGTGGGCCACTTCAGCCACTTCCACGTGCGGCTGCGCTGCCCGGTAGGCAGCCCCGATTGCGAACCTCAGGCTCCCATTCCGCCCGGCAATGGCTGCGGGGAAGAGCTGGCATCCTGGCTAAAAGACAAGCCCCAGTTGCCCAAGGTCTCCGGCATTAACAAACCACCAATACTTCCTGCGCGTTGTCGCAACTGACCCCAAGCTGGTATGGTGATGCACTATTCGCAAGGCGCTATACGTTCCATTCAAAATTGCATAGGAGAACAACAAGATGACCACATCACTCTGGCGCAGAACCGCGCAGAGCCTGTTGACCCTGACCCTGCTGCTCAGCCTGACCGGCTGCGGCATGAACAACATTCCGACCCTGGATGAGCAGGTCAAGGCGAGCTGGGGACAGGTGGAGAACCAGTATCAGCGCCGCGCCGATCTCATCCCCAATCTGGTGGCAACCGTCAAGGGCTACGCCAGCCATGAGCAGGAGACCCTCAAGGCGGTCACCGATGCCCGCGCCCGGGTCGGCAGCGTGCAGGTGAGCGCTCCTGCCCAGCTCAAGGAGTTTGAAGCGGCCCAGAACCAGCTCTCCAGCGCCCTCTCCCGCCTGATGGTGGTGGTAGAACGCTACCCCGAGCTGAAAGCGGATCAGCAGTTCCTGGCACTTCAGGCCCAGCTGGAAGGAACCGAGAATCGCATCTCGGTGGCTCGCCGCGACTATATCGAGGCGGTGCGCCAGTTCAATACCGAGATCCGTACCTTCCCCGGCGTCATCTGGTCCAAGTTGCTCTACTCGGATCTGGAGGCCAAACCCAGTTTCAGTGCCAAACCCGGTGCCGATGAGGCGCCCAAGGTCAGCTTCCAATGAAGATGATGCTGCGCACGCTACTCCCTTTTCTGCTGCTCTGGACGGCGGCGCTGCAGGCCACGCCGAACTTTCCTGTCTTGAGCGGACGGGTGGTGGATGAGGCAGCGCTGATGTCCCGCAAACAGGCCCATCAACTGACCCAGCAGCTGGCCACCTTTGAAAAGCGCAGCGGTATCCAGCTGGTGGTGGTCTCCGTCGACAGCCTCGATGGGGAGACCATCGAGGAGTACGGCTACCAACTCGGTCGCCACTGGGGGATCGGCCAGAAAGGCAAAAATAATGGCGTGCTGTTGCTGATCGCCCAGGATGAGCGCAAGGTGCGCATCGAAGTGGGATACGGGCTGGAAGGCGCCCTGCCCGACGCCATTGCCGCCAACATCATTCATGGTCGCATTCTGCCCGCCTTCAAGCGCGGCGATATGGTGGCCGGGATCATGGCCGGCAGCCAGAGCATCATGAAGGCTCTCGCCGGAGAGTACCAGCCAGTAAAGAGCAACAGCAGCAGTAAGGGTGGGGTACTCCGAGACCTCTGCCGGTTTTTCCTAACAGTGATGGGGCTGATCATGATCTTTATCCTGCACAGTGGAATCGGTTGGTTAGGCTCGGGTAGAGTTGGTGCCGGCTCCTCTGGCCGCTCCGGCAGCGGATTCAGCGGAGGTGGCAGCTCCTCTAGTCGCTCCGGCGGCGGATTCAGTGGTGGCGGTGGCAGTTTTGGCGGCGGCGGAGCCTCCGGTGGCTGGTAACAGGAGTAAAGAGACAAATCATGATTTCTAAACAGTTCTTCCACACGCTTCAGGCCAAGGTGCGCGAAGCGGAGCTAGAGACTGATGCTGAACTGGTCACCGTGCTGGCACCGGCCAGCGATGGCTATCGCTACATTCCCACCCTCTGGGCGGCGCTGCTGGCCATGCTCACCCCGCTGCTGGTGTTCCAGCTCGGCTTCTGGCTCGGCTGGTACGAGATCCTGCTGGTACAGTGGTCGGTCTGGCTGCTGCTGAGCCTGCTGTTCCACTGGACCCCCATCAAGATGCGGCTCATCCCGAAGAAGGTTCGCCAGCACCGGGCGGCCCTGATGGCACGCCTGCAATTTGTCGAACAGGGGCTGCACCGCACCCGCGACCGGCTCGGGGTGCTGATCTTCGTCTCTGCCGCCGAGCACTATGTAGAAATACTGGTGGATGACGGCATCGCCCAGCATATCGACAATGGCCAGTGGCAGGAGATCATCGACGACTTCGTTGCGCGAGTGCGCAACAAGGAGATCGAACAGGGTTTTCTGGAGTGCGTGGAGCGCGTCAGCGCCATTCTGACCGACGCCTTCCCGGCCACCCGGGATCAAAACGAGCTACCGGACAGTCTGATCATCCTCGACAAGCCCTGATCCGGTTTAAAAAACCGGCATTCTGCGCAAGGGTTAGGCATTCGGAAAAGATTATGAAAAATAAGGGGAAAAGAGGTTGACCCACACAGTCCTTTCCCCTAAATTACGCCCCGTTCCAGCGCAACAGCGCAGCGAACGAAAATTTGGTGAGGTGTCCGAGTGGCTGAAGGAGCACGCCTGGAAAGTGTGTATACGGCAACGTATCGAGGGTTCGAATCCCTCCCTCACCGCCAAATTTAGAAAAACCGACCTCAGGGTCGGTTTTTTGCTTTCCGGAAAAACAAATACCGGACAAGTATTGCAGCGACAAGAACAGGTGGACGCTCTCGCCAGGCCCTCGCCTCTATGAGCAACACCACTCCAACTCGACGGCTCAATCCAATAGACCCCGGCACATCCCATTCAACAACGGGTGGGAGATGAACTTGCTCATCGCCGCCAGTATCATTCGTCGGCATTCGCCCTTCTTCTGCTGAAGGGAGAAACCTCATTCAGAACGCCCCTTAGAGCAACAGTAGGGCACTACAAGTCGCGTCGGTGGCCACACCCACACTTCTTCTTATCACTCCATATGACCACGGCCAGGCTGTCACCGCGTATCGCGCCGTTATGACAGCAGGAAGGATAACTAAAAGGCGTGGTACCTTTTTACTCTCATCTACGGCTCACTGCGTCCTTACAACCTGGCGTGGCGTGCTTACAAAAAAAGGCCGCTCAATGAGCTAATGCCGATCAGTTAAGGATCTGATCGATCATTCTGCTGTGTGAAAATCCAGAACATGTTGATTGGTTTAGGATTTTTTATGCATATAGCTCAAGTTTCCGACTTCCTCTACGCCAGCAATGCCGCTCAGTTCGAGTCACTCTCAGACCTCATTCCTCCCGAGCTCATCACAACGCAGCTCGCCGAAGAGGATGTCGCCACCCTGCGTCATCGCCGTATGCCAATGGAGCGTCTGGTACGGATCATCATCGGCATGGCGATCTTCCGCCGCATCCCCATGACCCAGCTAGTCAATCAGCTCGATATCCTTTTGCCCGGCAACCGCCCTTTCGTTGCCCACAGCGCTTTCCTGCAAGCTCGCCAAAAACTGGGGGACAAGATTATCGAACGGCTGTTTCACGAAACCGCATCGCGCTGGCACCAGCAGACCCCCCGCTTGGGCCACTCGCCGTCGATGGTGTGGTGCTACCCCGAACAATGCCGCTGTCTTTGCCAAACCTGGCACGCGGCATGGCGAGACTGCCTATCCGCAAGTAGGCATGCTCTGCCAGATGGGGCTCACCAGCCACCTGCTTGTACAAGCGGTCATAGAGAGCTGCGGCGTCAACGAGATAGTACTGGCCAAGCAACTCATCGCGCACACCGGACCACTCGCTCACCCTGTTCGACAAGGGGTTCTGCGTCCTCGACTGCTCCACGCATGGCAAACAACCGGCAGCGAACAGCACTTGGTTGCTGCCACTCAAAAAGGGCTCCCAATAAGCGGTGGTACGCAAGCAGGAGGTCAGAATGCTCTGGTGCATCTCAAAACCAGTCCACAGGCGAGGAGGAAGTGCCCGCAACTGGCTGGCATGGTGGCAGCGTGCTTGCTGACCCGCCACATCAATGGCAAGGAGCGGCAAGTGCTGACCTCGATGGTCGACCCGATGCGTTTCCCGGGCGCCGACATTGTCGAGCTCTATAGCCAGCGTAGGGAAATCGAGTTGGGCTGTCGGGAGATGAAGCACAGCCTGCAACAACATCGGCTGACCCTGCCTGGCAAAAAGGCGGCGGGGATACAGCAATAACGGTGGGGCGTGTTGCTGGCGTACAACCTGCTGCGCACCAGATGGTGATGATGGCGGCGAGTTTGAACGAATACACGGCGAACCAGCGGAGTTTTCACATGGCGTCGATGTCACTCATCCATGAACTGAGCTGCATACCGTACCTGTCACCGGGGCGTCTCCCGAAGCGGATGACAGAGCTGGAGAAGCAGGCAGTTTGTGCTGCAGGCATGACGGGAGCGGAGTTACCCCGCAGTGTGAAGCCAAGACCAGAGAAGTATGGAGTTAAAAAATCCAATAAAAACAATGTCACTCAGGCTTAACTGACTGGCATTAGCGACCACATGGTCGCCTTCTTTATTGATTCGGCTAGAGGAACAACATCAGATAGCTTGTGGTGAAGATGAAAAGATACAGCTCTCTAACCCAGTGCGACCGCCTGCATGATGCTCCGATTGATAAAGTAGCGATGGCAGAACAGCAAAAAGTCCTGCACCGGCAAGGGTCTCGAGTAGAAGTAGCCCTGAATTTCGTCCACCCCGATACTCAACACCGCATTCAGCTCATCGTTGTTTTCCACTCCTTCCGCCACCACCCGCACACCGAGCTGATGAGAAAGACTGGTAATCGCCTCGACGAACAGGGCCTGTCGGGTGTCATTGTCGATGGCTGTGATAAATGAGCGGTCGATCTTGAGCTTGTCGAAATAGAGTTCCCGCAAGTAGGAGAACGATGACCAGCCAGTGCCGAAATCATCGAGAGCCACGCGCACTCCGATCTGACGCAGGGTGTCGATGATCTGCTTGCTCAGCTCTATATCATCCAGAGCAATAGTTTCGGTCAGCTCGACGATCAGCTGTTGCAGGCTTAGTGGTCCATCTTTCATGTTCTCTTCCAGCTGGGCTGCCAACCCCATATTGAACATGGAGCTGGAAAGGTTAACCGAGATCTCCAGCGGCTCAATCAAGTCGCCAGGGAAAGTGGCAAGATCATGTTGCAAGCGCCGGAAGACCCATAATCCCAGCGCCTCACCCAAGCCGTTCTCCTCAGCGAGCGAGATGATGTCCAGGGGCGGTATAAAACCGTACTCAGGATGATTCCAGCGGATCAGCACCTCAGCCCCCAGTCGCACCCTACCTTGACCACGGACAATGGGCTGATAGTAGAGGCTCAACTGCAAATTACTGTGGTGCTGGATCAGCTCGCGCAACTCGGTCGACAAACGGCGGTTACGCAGATAGTGCTGATACATGCTGCTGGAGAAAACCACGTAACGATTCAGCCGCTTGCGCTTGGCACTGTCGAGAGCGATATCGGCAAACAGCAGCATCTCCTCCGGCGTGTGTACCGGTCGCACGTACTGGCTGATCCCCATAAAGACCCGTACCCTGTGGGCGGGGTCGGTCGCCAAGGCGAGCCCGGCAAGCTCATTACGCAGCTGTTCCAGAAATGGAAAGCGCAGATAGGTGGGCATGACACCGGAAATAATGATGGCAAACTCATCGCTACCTGTGCGGGCGGCAAAGATACCGTCAACCGATACCGCGCGGATCCGCCCGGCCAGTTGCGTCAGCAATGCATCCCCCGCCTCGTAACCCAAGCTGTCATTCACCTCCCTGAAATGACCAAGATCCACCAGACAGACAGTCACACTACTGGGACGCCCTTTATGTCCCGTCAGCTGTTTGAGGTGTTTGATCAGGGAGGCCCGATTTGGCAAACAGGTTAACGCATCATTCCACGCCAGAAAGTGCTGGTGGCGCACTTCGCGAAACAACATCAGCAGCATCACCACGGTCGCCAGCATCAGGAAGGCCAGAATGAAAAAGTTCTGGGTACGCGACGAATTGAGCACCTCCCGCTGGGCAATGGCGGATGGGCCGGTGAAATTTTTCACCATCACATCGCGGATCGCGGCCAGATCCCGCGCCAACTCCTCGGCGAAGCGAGCAAGTTCTTTTGAATCTCGCCCTCCACTGATCACGTCCTGCTCATACTTCTCGAACAGGGCCATGATATTGCCTGCTGCCTGTTCAGCCCCAAAACGCGTTCTCACTGGCCTGGCTTCATCCCCGTGCAGGAAGACATCGAGCCGGTTCCAGGCAATATCAAAGCGCTTGTTCATCTCCTCCTGACTGGTCGAACCGGTACGATAGAGAGAAAGAGCCTCATCAAAGCCACGGATTTCCAGCTCCAGCTGCGCCAACGCCCAGGCGGAGAGTTGGGTATAGCGGGTCACAGCATTAAAAGCACGGTCATAGTTCCAGACCGACCAGATGGCGACCCCCAAAAAGGTAGTCACCATCAGGATCAAGCTCAGAAACTTGCCGCGCAGCATCTTATTTGCTCTCAATCGCCGTCAGTTGCCACACCATCCGGCTGTGATAGAGCTCCTTGTTCAGCTCCGGGTGATCAGAGAGGGGATAGATGATCCAGAGCGGCCCCTTGTTGCGCAGGGTCAACGCCTTGCCATCCTGCTTCTCGGCCAGCAGTACCGCATATTTATCTCCATCTTCCAGCGGCACAGCCGCCCAGTAATCATTGATGGCGACGGCCTTGACCTCCGTACTCTTGATACCGTACATCTTGACCAGGTCTCGCAGCAGCACACCACGATAGGTGTGATCCCCCTCGGTCCAGGGGGTCTGGGTCTTGACCTCTGTCTGAGGTAAAGCCTCAAACTCGGCCCGGGTCAACACGACCTCCCCTTTACCATGGCAGCAGCCATCTCCTTTGATCTTGAAGAAAGGCTCATCAGCCAACACTATGCCAGAAACGAGACAGCCGGATAACAGCAGCATCCTGCCAAGCCATCCACCCATGATAGACCTCCGTATCGTACTGTTTGTTTTATTGGTTTCACTCAGCCCACCCACATGACAACGGCAGAGTCACAATGCAAAACAATGTTGCTGCAACCAGCTCACCACAACAGGCAACCAGCATCAGGCTGTACCCGAATGCCACCAAAAGCATGGCATCCTGGCTCCGAATGTCACAACTGCATCGGAAAATATTCATCTCCCTTTGGCTCTCGACCTGGCTTGTGGAACAGAAATATGACCCCCACACAGGCAAACTGACGGTACAGTCCCTATCGCAGATACAAAAAAAGGCCGCTCAATGAGCGGCCTTCTTCATAACGGGATCAGCAATCAGCTTTCGCGACGCTTGCCACCGAATTTGCGATCTTTGTTGAAGCCACCTTCACGGCGCTCCCCGCTCTTGTTGAACGGACGGTCACCCTGGGGACGGCGATCCTTGTTGAAAGGACGGTCGCCACGGAACGGACGATCACCACGGGGCGGACGGCTGCTGGTGTTGCCACCGGCCGGCACTTCGGTGTAGCGAGTGATCTGCAGCGGACGCTGGCAAACACGGGCTTTCTTGATCACTTCCAGTACATCGGCGGTCATGCCTTTCGGCAGATCGACGGTGGAGAAGTCATCAGCGATGTCGATGTTGCCGATGAAGCGGCTCTCGATGTTCGCTTCGTTGGCGATGGCGCCTACGATCTGGCCCGGCTTGACGCCGTGATGGGCACCCACGTCTACGCGATAGCGCTCCATCTCCACATCCGGGTTGTCTTTCAGCGGACGCGGTTCGAGGGATGGCATGCGACGGGCAGGACGATCGCCACGGTCACCGAAGTCACGACCACCACGGTCGTTGAAGTCACGGCGCTCGAAGCCACCACGATCGTTGCCAGCATTCAGCAGCGGATCCGGAATGGAGTCATCCAGCAGCAGCGGTTGGTCACCCTGTACCAGCTTGGCCAGCGCAGCAGCCAGCTCCAGCGGATCGGCAGAATCTTCTTCGATCAGCTCGTTTACCAGGTTGTGGTAGATCTCGAGCTCTTCACCCATCATGGTTTCGCGGATGCGCTCTTTGAACTTGGCCAGACGATGCTGGTTGATGTCCTCAGTGCTTGGCATCTTCATCGGCTCGATGGCCTGACGGGTTGCGTGCTCGATAGCGCGCAGCATGCGACGCTCACGGGGAGCGACGAACAGGATGGCTTCGCCTTTACGACCGGCACGACCGGTACGACCGATACGGTGAACGTAAGATTCGGTGTCGTACGGAATGTCGTAGTTCACTACGTGAGTGATGCGCTCAACGTCCAGACCACGGGCAACCACGTCGGTGGCGATCAGGATATCCAGCTGGCCTTGACGCAGTTTGTCGACGGTACGCTCACGCAGTTTCTGCGGGATGTCGCCGTGCAGCGCTTCACAAGCGTGACCACGGGCGGCCAGCTTGCCTGCCAGCTCTTCGGCAGCGTTCTTGGTACGTACGAACACCAGCAGGGCTTCGTAGGATTCCACTTCCAGCAGACGGGTCATGGCGTCCAGCTTGTGCAGACCGGTTACCTGCCAGTAGCGCTGGCGAATAGTGGTAGCGGTAGCAGTCTTGGAGGCGATCTTGATCTCTTTGGGCTGCTTCAGGTGCTTCTGGGCCACGCGACGGATCTGCTCCGGCATGGTGGCAGAGAACAGGGCAACCTGACGAGTGCTCGGGCACTGCTCCATGATCCAGTCAACGTCGTCGATGAAGCCCATACGCAGCATTTCATCAGCTTCGTCCAGTACCAGTGCTTTCAGGCCGGAGAGGTCCAGGTTCTTGCGACGGATCAGGTCCATCACGCGGCCCGGAGTACCGACGACAACTTGGGCACCGCGGCGCAGAGCACGGGTCTGGGTTTCGTAGGAGGCACCGCCGTAGATGGGCAGTACGTGGAAATCAGGCATGTGGTGGGCATAGCGTTGGCACGCTTCAGCCACTTGCAGCGCCAGTTCGCGGGTAGGCGCCAGCACCAGGATCTGGGTGTTGCGGTTACCAGCTTCCAGACGAGACAACAGAGGCAAGGCAAAAGCAGCGGTCTTCCCTGTACCGGTTTGCGCCTGCCCCAGCAGATCGTGTCCCGCCATCAGGTGGGGAATTGCTGCGGCCTGGATCGGTGACGGGCGCTCATAGCCCACGTCCTGCAGCGCTTTCAATACAGGCGCGGCCAGTCCAAGCTCACTAAAAAGGGGCAGTTGTTCGGTATCAGACATAGATTCTTCCAGATTAAGGCAGGCGGCTAACACCGCGGAATAGCAAAAAGGCGGCGATTATAGCGCCACTTTGTTCTGCTGTCTTGAAAAATGTGATAAGCCTCTCAAGACGTTGGCAATTATAGAGGGATCTGACGAGTATGGCTTGCTTATTTTGCACTCATAGTGCGTTATTGCAGATCACTCCTCGCTGGAGTCCTTGCCCCGCTTGTGTTTGAGCACCGCCATGGTCAGTCGGCTGGTGCACAATAAACGCTCACGTTCGTCCCGAATTTCAATCTGCCACACCTGGGTCGTTGCTCCCAGATGGAGCGGCGTGCAACGCCCGGTCACCACCCCTTCCCGTTTAGCTCGCAGATGGTTGGCATTCACCTCCAGCCCCACACAGTAGCTATTTGGCCCGACCGCCATATTGGCGGCAATCGATCCCAAGGTTTCCGCCAGCACCACAGATGCGCCGCCATGGAGCATGCCCAGGGGTTGGTGTGTGCGATGATCCACCGGCATGGTCGCTTCAAGCCAATCGGTGCCAAAAGCCGTGTAGACGATATCGAGATGGGCCATCAGGGTGTTGCGAGAGGTGGCGTTGAGCCCCTCCAGACTCATGGGTTTACGCCAGATGGGCGCAATATCGTGACTCATTGCGAGCAGACTCCTTATGTAAGCGATGAATGCGTACCGATATGGGTGAAACGCCCTCCACCGGCAACATGGTTCGGTTATGTGAGTTGTTGGTTACCGGGTGACGTGGTAACAACGCAGCCCCGACCCGGCGCTGCGTGTTACACAATCATGCCCTTAAGCGGGATGTCACCAGGGGTAGGTAACGCCGGGCCACTCGGCCCAAGGCACATCTCGCCCCGGCAAGCGGGGGGCTGGCCACTGCCACACCCTGGCGAGCCAGTCGCGCAGCTGAATCTCCAGCTCCTCATCCGTGATGGGCGCCTCTGCCACCTTCCAGAAGAAGAGCTCCACCGCTACCTCCGGCAGCACCGAGGGGTAGAGATAAACCCCACCCCAAAATTGCGGCTCCCGATCCGGACTCCAGAGGCCATAGGCGAACGAGCGCTTGGCCAGAAACTCCGACTGCTGCCACTCCAGATCCCCTTCGTGCTGGCTCAGGCTGAAATTGGCCGAGGGCCAGAGATCGTTCGGGCGAAACAGCTGATGGAGCTGCTCGCGCTCGCGCAACATGGCGACAAACTCCACCACCGCCTGAGCGGGAGTGGCGGGTAACAGCAAGAAACGTGGGTGCCGATAGGCCTTCGGCACCCGAAACCGCTTGGGAAACGTCAGCATCAGAGCAGCTCCAGCAGGGCTTGCAATGGATGTTTGAGCTTTTCCCCCTCCATCCGCTTGACCTGACTACGGCACGAATAGCCGGTCGCCAGACAGCGCGCTTTGGGTAGACGGGCTAGCGGGTCAGCCCAGCTCAACCCATAAATGCCCTTGGAGTTCTCCACCTGTTTGACATCGTGACCATAGGTGCCCGCCATACCGCAACACCCCACAGAGACCGGCTGCAAACTGGCCCCGAAGCGACCAAACAGGGTGCTCCAGTCACCGTGAGTGGAGGGCTTGGCGGTCTTCTCGGTGCAGTGGGCAAACAGATACCAGGGCTCGCTCCCCTCCTCGCTCTTGGTCTTGTCGGTTCGAGCAGGCAACTGATCTGCCGGCAGCGAGAGCAGCCACTCCTGCGGCAACAACACCTGAAAATCGCCGCGAGCCGACCCCAGCGCCTTGGCATACTCGTCGCGATAGCAAAGCACCATGGCCGGATCCACCCCCACCATGGGAATGCCAAGCGCCGCTACCTTATTGAGGAACTGGGCGCTGTTGGCTGCAGTGCGGGCAAAGGCACGCAGGAACCCCTTGATATGCTGGGGTTTACCGTTGGGTTTAAAGGGCAGCAAGTAGGGCTGGAAGCCGAGCTTGCTGGCGAGTTTCACCAGGTCGCGCACCACGGGGGCGTCGTAATAACTGGTGAAGGGATCCTGCACGATGAGCACCACCTGCTTGCGCTGCTCGACGCTCATCCGCTCCAGTCCCGGCAGATCAAAATAGCGGGCACGGTTATCGTGCAGGCTCTCGGCAAGGGTCGGCACCGAGAGCAGCGGCACATCCACCATGCCGATACTCTTCTCGGTCGCCTTCTGGGCCCACTCTTTTTCGAGGAAGAAGTTGACCAGCTTCGGCGCCTTGGCAAGCAGCGGCGCATAGCTCTCCACCGTGCCGACGAAGTAATCCTTGGGGGCGCGCAGGTAGCGGCCGTGATAGAGCTGCATAAAGCGGGCGCGAAAATCGGGCACATCCACCTTGATTGGGCACTGGCTGGTGCACGCCTTGCAGGCAAGGCAGCCCGCCATCGCCTCCATCACCTCGTGGGAGAAATCATACTCGCCTCGCTGTTTGGCCCAGCTGTTGCGCACCTTGTCCACCAGCTGTTTGAAGCGCACGCCACCGGATTGCAGTGCAACCTCTTCCGCCAGCGGATCGAACCCCTGCTCCGCCAGCTGACGCAACCATTCGCGCATCAGGCCCGCCCGCCCCTTGGGGGAGTGGCGGCGATCACGGCTGATCTTGACCGAGGGGCACATGGGGGAGTCGGTCTCGAAGGTGAAACAGAGGCCGTTGCCGTTGCAATCCATGGCGCGGGTGTAGCTGGTGCGCACCGCGAGCGGGATCTGGCGGTCATACTTGCCACGCTTGGGGCCATCCACCGACACCAGCTCGGCGCCGCTACCGTAGGGGATACAGATCTTGCCCGGGTTGATGCGGTTGGCCGGGTCGAACGCCCCCTTGACCCGCTGCAGCTCTTCCCACAGCTCGCCAAAGAAGGCGGGGCTGTATTCGGAGCGAAAGCCCTTGCCATGCTCGCCCCACATCAGACCGCCATATTTGGCGGTAAGGGCCACCACCTGATCGGAGATGCGGCGCAGCAGCACCTCCTGCTCGGGATCGCACAAATCCAGCGCCGGGCGCACGTGCAGCACACCGGCATCGACGTGGCCAAACATGCCGTAGTCGAGGCCGTGAGCGTCCAGCAGGGCGCGAAACTCCATGATGAAATCAGCCAGCGACTCTGGCGGCACCGCGGTATCTTCGGTGAAGGCCACAGGCTTCTTGCGCCCTTCGGCGTTGCCCAGCAGCCCCACCGACTTCTTGCGCATGGCGTAGATGGTCTCGATGCTCGGCAGGTGATCACACACCTGATAGCCGATGATCCCGGCTTCACCCTTGGCCAGCAGCGCGTCGATACGGCGGCATAGCTCAGCTACCTTGGCCTTGTGCGCAGCTTCGTCGGTGTCGGCAAACTCGACAATGTTGAGCCCCTGCAGATCCTTGCCGGGCACATCCTGAATAAGTTCTTTCACCGAATGCCAGATGATGTCGGCGCGGGCCAACCCGAGCACCCGGGAATCCACCGTCTCCACCGACAGCGCTTGGGCCTCAACCATAAAGGGGGCGTTGCGCAGGGCGGAGGGGAAACTGTCGTACTTGACGTTGACCAGGGTGCGGTAGCGCGGGATTGGCGTGATATTGAGTTTGGCTTCGGTGATAAAGCCGAGAGACCCTTCAGATCCGCACAGTACCCGGCTCACATCCAGCGTGTCGGTATCGGGTTGATAGAGGTGCTTGAGATCGTAGCCGGTCAGAAAGCGGTTGAGCTTGGGGAAGGTCGCCTCGATGTCGGCTCGGCGCTCCTTGCCGATACGATAGAGGGTGCGATAGATCTCCCCTTCCCGATTCTCCAGCGCCAGCTTGTCGGCCAGTCGCTCGCCGGTCAGCGGTTCGGTCGCCATCAGGTCGCCATTCTCCAGCACGGCTTTGAGCCCCAGTACGTGATCCGAGGTTTTGCCGTATACCAGCGAGCCCTGCCCCGAGGCATCGGTGTTGATCATGCCACCCAGAGTGGCGCGGTTGGAGGTGGAGAGATCCGGCGAGAAGAAGTAGCCGTGAGGCTTCAAATAGGCATTGAGCTGGTCTTTCACCACCCCGGCCTGGGCGCGTACCCACCCCTCTTCCAGATTAATTTCCATGATCTGGTTCATATGACGGGAGAGATCGACGATAATGCCGCCGCCCAATGACTGACCGTTGGTGCCGGTACCGCCACCGCGAGGGAAAAAACTCAGAGTGTGGTACGCCGGCTCCGCCGCCAGCTTGAGCATCACTGCTATGTCATCCGCACTGCGCGGATAGAGAACCGCTTGAGGTACTACCTGATAGACACTGTTGTCCGTCGCCATCGCCAACCGGCTTGCATAAGACTTTTCGATATCACCACGAAAGGCGCTGCGCCCTAGCAACTCTAGGAACGACAGGGTTGTGGGTGACAAACTGTCCTGGTAATCGAGTCTCGGGATCATGAATCCTTGTTCCCTTATTTTGCTTGATGCCGGCACCCCGGCGACTACGACTGGCCCCTCGCCTATCAATGGCAATCAGGCCAGTCCGCTCACATGTGAGCGGGCAGTATATCAGCTAGAAAACCCCTTGCGCGTAGCAATATTAACCATTTGAAAGGAGGATTTTTATGGCTCACCACAGCCATGTTATCAGTACGCTGGTCACCACAGAGAAGCAGGCACTCACCCTGTCGCTGTTTGGCTGCATCACTTTCGCCATCTTCGGCATCAGCTACGGCCTGTTCGTCGGCTCCAATGCCATCATGCTCGATGGTATTTTCACCCTGTTCAGCATGGGCATGACGGGCCTTGGCCTCATCACAGCCTATCTTGTTACCCGCCCCTCCGATGACCGCTTCCAGTATGGCTACGCTCATTTCGAGCCCATCGCCAACGTCATCAACGGCTCCATTATTCTGCTGCTCTGTCTGGCGGCACTCTACAACGGCGTCACCACCCTGCTTGCTGGCGGACGGGAGATCGATCTCGGCCACGCCCTTATCTATGCCGTTGTCTCCACCTTCTTCTGCGCCATCCTCTACCGGATTGAAGCCCAGGTCGCCGAGCAGGTTGACTCCGAACTGGTGAGGGTCGACTCGAAGGAGTGGCTGGTGGATACCCTGCTCAGCGCCACTCTGCTTATCGGCTTTGTGGTTGCCATCGGCCTCGATGCCATCGGCTACGGCCAATACAACCGCTACATAGACCCGGTGCTGGTCTCGCTGCTGGCCCTCTGTGCCACCCTCATTCCCATCAAGGTGCTCGGTCGCAACCTGCGGGAAGTGCTGAAAATTGCCCCCAGAGGGGATGTCTCCCAACTGGTCGAGAGCGAAGTCGAGGCGCTGCGCCAGCGCCATGGCGTCGAGTGCTACAGCCATCTGGCCAAGAGCGGGCGCCGCTTCGATCTGGAATTGAACATTCTGGTGGCACCGGGCCAGGAGTGGCCGGTCGAACGGCAGGATGCCCTGCGCCAGGAGCTCTGGTCCCGCCTCGGCGATAGCCTTGGCGATGCCTGGCTGTCGGTCTGTTTCACCCGCGAAAAGCGCTGGTTGTAACGACCGCACGGGGGAGCGCGACACGGCCGCCTCCCCCTGTCGCATCACAACCCCCGATTACGCCCACTGACGCAGCTCTTGCCAAATCGGCGCCAGCCGCTATCATCAGGGCTCATTTTTCACCCGAGGTTTTATTGCCCATCATGGACAATCCCCGAAGTTGCCCTTCGTCTCTCTCTGTCAAAGCCTATCTTTTTCTGCTTAATCAGCGCCTCTGAATAACACCTTTGCCTTGCTGTTACTGCGGCCATCGTGCGCCGTGATCACTCTCTGCTCTGTCTGTTTTTATTGAGGTCATACAATGGAATTGCTGCTGGATCCCCACATCTGGATTGGTCTGTTTACCCTGATCATTCTGGAAATCGTGCTGGGGATCGACAACCTGGTCTTTATCGCCATTCTGGTGAAAAAACTGCCCCCCGCCCAACGGGACAAGGCACGCATCATCGGCCTGTCGCTGGCCCTGCTGATGCGACTTGGGCTCTTGAGCGTCATGTCATGGCTGGTCACCCTGACCACCCCGATTTTGCACCTGTGGGATCACCCCTTCTCCGGTCGGGACCTGATCCTGATGGGAGGCGGCCTGTTCCTGCTGTTCAAGGCTACCTCCGAGCTGCATGAGCGGCTGGAAGCCAAACCCCAGGATGACGGCCCTGTCGGCGCCTACGCCAGCTTCGGCGTGGTGATCGCCCAAATTCTGGTGCTCGATGCGGTCTTCTCGCTCGACTCCATCATCACCGCCGTCGGCATGGTGGAGCACCTTGGCGTCATGATGGCCGCCGTGACCATCGCCATGGTGGTGATGGTGCTCGCCTCCAGGCCGCTGACCCGCTTCGTCAACGCCCACCCGACCGTGGTGGTGCTCTGCCTGAGCTTCCTGCTGATGATCGGTTTCAGCCTGGTGGCGGAGGGCTTTGGCTTCCATATTCCGAAGGGCTACCTCTACGCAGCCATCGGCTTCTCGGTGCTGATCGAGTTTTTCAACCAGCTGGCCCAGCGCAGCGCCATGCGTCACGAATCCAAGCTGCCCCTGCGTGAGCGCACCACCGCCGCCATCTTCAAATTGATGGGGAGCAAGGCGTATCAGGACAGACCGGATGACGATCTGGATGCCGCACCTGCCGAACCGCTCAGCTTTGGCGAGGAGGAGCGCTATATGGTGACCGGCGTGCTGTCGCTGGCCGAGCGCTCCATTCGCACCATCATGACCCCGCGCTCCGAGATGGCCTGGATCGATATCAACGACTCCAGCGACGAAATCCGTGCCCTGCTGCAGCGCGAGCCCCACAGCCTGTTCCCTATCTGTGACGGGGATCTGGACGAGGTGATCGGGGTGGTCAAGGCGCGCGACCTGCTGTTTGCCTTGAACGAAGGGCAATCCTTGAGCGAACTGGCCAAGCAGAACGACCCCATTATCGTGCCGCAGACCATCAACGTGATTAAGCTGCTGGCGGAGCTGCGCAAAGCCAAGGGGAGCCTTATTCTGGTCTCCGACGAGTTTGGCGTGATCCAGGGGCTGGTCACCACCCACGATCTGCTGGAGGCCATCGTCGGCGAGTTGCCGGACGAGGACGAAACCCCGGATATCGTGCGCGATGGCGAAGGGTGGCTGATCAACGGCAGCACCAACATCCACCATGTGGAACAGGTGCTGGAGCACGAGGGGCTGGTGAGCGAAAGCGACGAGTACGTGACCCTGGCCGGCATGCTGCTCTCCCACTTCGGCACCCTGCCCACCCCGGGTCAGCAGTTGCAACTGCAGCAGCTCAACTTCGAGGTGATCGAGGTGAGCGAGCGGCGCATCGAGCGGGTGAAAGTGATGCCCGCCGCGGCTTGAGCCAGCCACCGGCAGAAAACAGAAGAGGGCCAGACGGTCCTCTTTTTTATGCTTCAACTTTATGCCTCAACGCCTCCTTTCCTGGCGGGTTGCACTGATTGCTGCATCAAGCACAATTCTCTTGTGCAATTCCCCCTCTTTTTCACAACAAGATGGCGGCATAAAGTGGCCTCACTTCCACCATGAGGAACTCAAGATGAGCCACGATCACCTGTTCTGCCCGCTGCGCCTCGGCCAGCTGCACCTTGCCAACCGCATCGTCATGCCCCCCATGACCCGCTCCCGTGCCAGTCAGCCCGGTGATGTGGCCAACGCCATGATGGCGAGCTACTACGCCCAGCGCGCCGAGGCGGGCCTGATCATCAGCGAAGGCACCCAAATCGACCCCATGGGCAAGGGCTATGCCTGGACGCCGGGCATCTACAGCGCAGAGCAGATCGCTGGCTGGAAGCTTGTAACCGATGCCGTGCACGCCAAGGGAGGCACTATCTTCGCCCAGCTCTGGCACGTGGGCCGGGTCACCCATCCGGACAACATCGGCGGTGCCCAGCCCATCTCCGCTTCAGCCCTGCCCGCAGTGGGCGTCAAGGTGTTCGTCGATAACGGCAGCGATGTGCCGGGCTTTGTCGAGACCGTCACCCCGCGCGCCATGACCCAAGCCGATATCGATGCGGTGGTGGGCCAGTTCCGTCAGGCGGCTCGCAACGCCATCAGCGCCGGTTTTGACGGCATCGAGCTGCACGCTGCCAACGGTTATCTGATCAACCAGTTCCTCGACTCCGAATCCAACGCCCGCACCGACAGCTACGGCGGATCGCTGGAAAACCGGCTGCGCTTCCTCAAAGAGGTGACCGAGGCAGTCAGCAGCGAAATCGGCGCCGATCGGGTCGGGGTGCGTCTTGCGCCACTCACCACCCTCAACGGCACCGTGGATGCCAACCCGCAGGAGACCTATCTGGCCGCCGCCCGCCTGCTGGGCCAGCTCAACGTGGTCTACCTGCACATCGCCGAAGCGGACTGGGACGATGCCCCCCTGATGCCGGAGAACTTCAAGCAGGGTCTACGGGATGCCTTCCCCAACACCCTGATCTATGCCGGCAAATATGATGGCAAGCGGGCTCGCGCCGCCCTCGAAGCGGGCTGGGCCGACATGATTGGCTTTGGCCGCCCCTTCGTTGCCAACCCGGATCTGCCGAACCGTCTGCGCCACGGCTATCCGCTGGCCCCCCACGATCCGGCCACCCTGTTTGGCGGCGGCGAGAAAGGGCTGACCGACTACCCCGTCTATCAGGCCGAGGACGCAACCACCAGCAGCTGATTGCCGATGGCCAACCAGCCATGTAACGCAGGCCCCACAGGTTGGGGCCTGCCGTATTGTTGCCCATTCGCAGCAGTGGCAGTTTCTCTATATTGCTGTTGCAATGATCTCGTTGTTATCTCCCCTCGCTTTCACAAGGAGTCACCATGAATCACACCCAAGCCTGGTGCTGGCATGCCCCCGGTGAACCGACCCAGCTGACCCTCGCCGATCTGCCCCTGGCACCGCTCGCCCCTGACGAGGTGCTGGTGGCAAACCGGGTTATCGCCTTCAATCCGGTGGACTGGAAGCTGATCGAATATGGCCACTCCCACTGGCAGGAGGGTCAGGTGCCCGGCGTTGATGGCATGGGCACTATCATGGCCCTCGGCGCCAACGTCAGCCATCTGCGCCTCGGTGCCCGGGTCGCCTATCACACCGACCTGCGCCACCACGGCAGCTTTGCCCGCCACACCAGGGTACCGGCCCGTGCCCTGCTGCCGGTGCCCGATGCCCTGAGTGACGAGGCCGCCGCCGCCCTGCCCTGTCCCGGTCTCACCGCTTGGCAGGCACTGGCCAAGCTGCCGCGCCTGCACGGGGAAGCACTGCTCATCACAGGTGCCGGCAGCAGTGTCGGCCGATTTGCGGTGCAACTTGCCCTCCAGCAAGGAGCGCGGGTCTTTGCCAGCGCCAGCCCACGCCACCATCAGTGGCTCAAACAGATCGGCGTGCAGGGGGTGGCCGATTATCGGGAACCAGACTGGCTGGCCACCTTGCAGGCCGCCAACGGCAACGAGCCGTTCGAGGGGATCATCGATCTGGTCTCGAGCCAACAGGCAGAGAGCCTGCTGCCCGCCCTTGGCTACTACGGCCATATGGTGACTGTGCTGGGGCGCATCCCGCACAATCCGCTGCCCGCCTTTGCCCATTGCCACTCGTTACACGAGATTGCACTGGGTGCCCAGCACGCCTTTGGCTCGGACAAACAGTGGAGCCGACTGGTCGCCGCCGGGGTCGCCATGATGGCGCAGATGGCGAGCGGCGAGCTGACCCTACCGCCGCTGGTGGTGGGCGACTTTGAGGCACTGCCTACCCAGCTCGAGCGCTTCAAGCGCGAAGGACAGGGCGAGAAGTTTCTGGTGCGAGTGGCGTAATACAGCCCTCCTCCAGAAATCACACCAGCCTTTAAAATAAGAGAGGCCCGCCAGTGATGGCGGGCCTCTCTTTATATCTACTGCATGTCATCTCGACTTCATTGGCGCCTGACTCAATGCAGGATCACCCCGTGAGTCGCGGCATAACTGCGGATCTCCCTGGTCAGCCGCGCCTTGTCGGCCAGAGAGAGCCAGCTCGCCTCCACCGCATTAAGCGACAAGCGACATAGCTGACTCATGGTCGCGCCAAGGCCATCGGCCAGCGCCGCAAAGTTGGCATTCATATAGCCGCCAAAGTAGGCGGGGTCGTCCGAGTTGATGGTGACGCAGAGCCCCTGCTCCAGCAGCCGCAGCACATTGTGCTGGGCCATATTGCCGAACACCTTGAGCCGGGTGTTGGAGAGGGGGCAGACGGTAAGCGGCAAGCGGGTATCGGCCAGATAGCGCAGCAGCTCGGGATCATCGGCCGAGCGCACTCCGTGATCGATACGGCATACCTGCAGCTCGTTGATCGCCTGCCAGATGTAGTCGGCAGGCCCCTCTTCGCCGGCGTGGGCCACCACCGGCAGCCGCAGCTCGCGGCATTTGGCGAAGACCCTGGCAAACTTGGTCGGCGGATTGCCCCTCTCCCCCGAGTCGAGGCCGATGCCGTGAATGCGCGACAGGAAGGGCATAGCCTCTGCCAACGTAGCGAACGCTTCATCCTCGCTGAGGTGGCGCAAAAAGCTCATGATAAGCCGCCAGCTGATGCCAAACTCCCGCTCCCCAGTCTGCAGCGCCCGCTCGATACCGCCCAGCACAGTAGCAAAGGGGACGCCGCGGGCGGTGTGGGTCTGCGGGTCAAAGAAGATCTCCACATGCACCACCTTGTCAGCAGCGCAACGTTCAAGATAGGCCCAGGTGAGGTCGAAAAAATCCTGCTCGGTCACCAGCACGCTGGCGCCGCGATAGTAGAGGTCGAGAAAGGATTGCAGGCAGTCAAAATCATAGGCGGCGCGCACGCTGGCCACATCAGGCCAGGGCAGCGGGATGTTATTGCGGCGGCCCAGCTCAAACATCAGCTCGGGTTCGAGGCTGCCCTCGATATGCAGGTGCAGCTCCAGTTTCGGCAGTCCGGCGATAAATTGCGCGGCGGTGAGGTGTTCGGATGTGACGGGCTTGGGAATCGGGGTGTCCATAGCGACGGCTCCAGCAGCAAAGTGATCCCGGCGTCAGCCCCTCCACCAGACTGACACCATGACAACTTTATTGTGCACCCAAGTGGCGAGACAGGGGAGACTTGTCATCAAACAGACTTATAATGGCGTCACAAAAATCATAAATGATTGAACATCTTACCGATTGGCGGCTCGCCTGCGCCTTGACAAGGAGTTTTCATGAAGAAGAACGTCATCTGCGATATCGACGGTGTCATCCTGCACAACAACGATCTCATCCCAGGTGCTGACCGTTTCGTCCATCGCCTGCTGGAGCAGGGCAGCAAGCTCTTGTTCCTCACCAACTACCCGGCCCAGACCCAGAAAGATCTGCAAAACCGCTTCCGCTCCGCAGGTATCGAAGTGCCGGAGGAGTGCTTCTACACCTCCGCCATGGGTACCGCCGATTTCCTTAAGCGTCAGGATGGCAAGAAGGCCTATGTGATCGGTGAAGGGGCGCTGACCCACGAGCTCTACAAAGCCGGTTTCACCATCACCGATATCGACCCCGACTTCGTGGTGGTAGGCGAGACCCGCAACTACAACTGGACCATGATGCAACAGGGGGCCAAGTTCGTCGATCAGGGGGCCCGCTTTATCGCGACCAACCCCGATACCCACGGCCCCATGATGCACCCGGCCTGCGGCGCCCTGTGCGCCCCCATCGAGCGGATGACCGGCAAGAAGCCGTTCTATGTCGGCAAGCCGAGCGCCTGGATCATCCGTGCGGCGCTCAACCGGATGGAGGCCCACTCCGACGACACCATCATCATCGGCGACAACCTGCGCACCGACATTCTGGCGGGCTTTCAGGCCGGTCTCGAGACGGTGCTGGTGCTCTCCGGGGTGAGCAAGGTCGCCGACATCGACCGCATGCCGTTTCGCCCGAACCATATTTTCGACTCCGTGGTCGATATCGATATCGTCTAATCACCACCCAAGCGTTAAACAGGGCAGGTCTCTCCTGCCCTTGCAGGATCTGTTATGGAACCCATTCTGATCGCCGTGGCTTTTGGTTGCGGCATGGTAGTCAATCTGATTGGCCTGCCCCCCCTGCTCGGCTTTCTGGCCGCCGGTTTTATCCTCAACGGCATGGGATATGAAAATACCCCCGCCCTGAGCGAAGTCGCCGATCTCGGCGTCACCCTGCTGCTGTTCACCATCGGTCTCAAGCTCAATATCAAGACCCTGATGCGGCGCGATGTGTGGGGCACCACCAGCCTGCACCTGCTGCTCTCCACCCTGCTCTTTACCGTGGTGCTGCTGGTCTGCAAGGGGCTGGGGCTTGAACTTGCCCTCTCGCTTGACTGGAAACTGGCGCTTCTGCTGGGCTTTGCCCTCTCCTTCTCCAGCACCGTCTTTGCGGTCAAGGTATTGGAAGATCGCAGCGACATGAATGCCCTCTACGCCCGCATCGCCATCGGCGTGCTGGTGATGCAGGATGTGTTCGCCGTGGCCTTTTTGGCGTTTTCCAGCGGCAAGTGGCCCAGCATCTGGGCGCTCTGGGTACTGGGGCTGCCGCTGCTGCGCCCGCTGCTGTTCAAGCTCTTGGAGCGGGCCGGTCACGGCGAGTTGCAGGTGCTGTTCGGGGTCTTTCTGGCGCTGGTGGTGGGGGCGGCCGGGTTTGAAGTGGTCGGCCTCAAGCCGGATCTGGGGGCCCTCATCATCGGCATGCTGCTCGCCTCTCATCCGGCGGCGGCGGGATTGGCCAAGGCGCTCTTCAACCTCAAAGACCTCTTTCTGGTCTGCTTCTTTCTCACCATCGGCCTCAACGGCCTGCCGACCCACGACACCATGTTGCTGGCGCTGGCGCTGGTGCTGGCCCTGCCGCTCAAAAGCGCGCTCTACTATCTGGTCTACAGCGGCGCACACCTGCGGGTGCGTACCGCCCTGCTCTCGACCCTGGCGCTCACCAACTTCTCGGAGTTTGGCCTGATCGTCGCCGCCATCGCCGCCAAGGCGGGCTGGCTCTCCCACGAGTGGCTGGTGGCGGTCTCGCTGGCGCTGGCGGCCAGCTTTATGATCTCTGCCCCGCTCAATGCTCAGAGTGAGCGCATCTACCATCGCATCGGCCACTGGCTGCGGGGATTGCAGGCGAGCAACCTCCATCCGGAAGACAGACCCATCGAGCTGGGCGATGCGGAGGTGATCATCCTCGGCATGGGGCGGATCGGTCAGGGGGCCTACTTCGAGCTGGAGAACAAATACGGCAACGTCATCCTCGGAGTGGAGAACGACAGCGAGAAGCTACCCACCCTGCGAGCCCAGGGGATGAACGTCATCGAGGGGGATGCCACCGATACCGACTTCTGGGACAAGGTGCTGCTCTCCAATCAAGTCAATCTGGTGCTGCTGGCGATGCCCCACCACTCGGGTAACCTCTACGCCATCGAGAAGCTGCGCAGCCATGGATTCAACGGCAAGATCGCCGCCATCGTCCGCTTCGAGGATGATATCGCCTCCCTGCAGGAGCAGGGGGTGGATGCGGTGTTCAACGTCTACAACGAAGCGGGCAGCGGCTTTGCCCGTCATGTGATCCGCCGCTTGCAGCCGCTTTGAGTCGTCGGCCAGCAGCCCTTGGCAAGGGAATGCGCATCGTTTAAGTTATGCACAATCTCGTTTAATAAAACAAACGCGGGCCGGGATGGCCCCGCGTTCCTATCTGCCGAAGCCAAGGAGGCACCATGAAGACCCTCAACGACTGGATCCTGCTCGACCGCCACGAGGCGGCCCCTACCCCGCTGATGCCCGCCCCCGAGCGCATTAAAGCGGGCAACCCGAGCCAGACGGTGTGGAACCACTACTCCGACCCCCGCCAGCAGTTTCACGTCGGCTTCTGGGCTTGCGAGCCCGGCCGCTGGGCCATCCACTACACCGAACACGAGTATTGCCAGCTGCTGGAGGGGGATGTGGTGATCCACGACAATCTGGGCGGCCAGCTGGCCCTCAAACCCGGCGATCAATTCGTCATTCCCGCCGGTTTTGTCGGAGAGTGGGAGACCCTCACCCCCTGTCGCAAGGTCTACGTCATCTTCGAACCCGCCTCGACTTGACGTTCACGTCACCCTGCCCCGTTGCAGCAGCCCTTATCCTGTTGATCCGCTTGACGCTTACAGCATGATTTTCTGCGGTTTTCCCGCTTGCAAAAGGTTTTTCCGCTAGGCATTGTGTCTGACGAGGAATGTAAATGGAATTTCGAGCCCAAACGTGGGGGGCTCATATAAAAATCAAGAGGATTACCGCCAATGTGTTCAATTTTCGGCATTCTGGATATCAAGTCCGATGCAGTAGCCCTGCGCAAATCGGCGCTGGAGATGTCCAAGCGACTTCGTCACCGCGGGCCTGACTGGTCCGGCGTCTACAGCTCCGACAAAGCCATTCTGGTACATGAGCGTCTGGCCATCGTCGACCCGGGCAATGGCGCCCAGCCGCTCTACAACCCCGAGCGCACCCATGTGCTGGCGGTCAATGGCGAGATCTACAACCACAAAGAGCTGGAGAAGACCCTCAAGGTCGACTTCCAGTTCCAGACCAAATCTGACTGCGAAGTGCTGCTGGCCCTTTACAAGGAGAAGGGCCCGGTGTTTCTCGACGATCTCAACGGCATCTTTGCCTTCATTCTTTATGACGCCGAACAGGATGCCTACCTGATTGGTCGCGACCACATGGGGATCATCCCCCTCTATACCGGCCGCGACGAGCACGGCAACTTCTATGTCGCCTCCGAAATGAAGGCGCTGGTGCCGGTCTGCAAGAGCGTCGAAACCTTCCCGCCGGGACACTACCTGTGGAGCAAGGATGGCGAGCTCAAACAGTGGTACAAGCGCGACTGGATGGAATACAGCGCGGTCGAGCACAACGTCAGCGACAAAGCGGAGCTGAAAGCCGCGCTGGAAGCGGCGGTCAAGCGCCAGCTGATGTGCGACGTGCCTTATGGCGTGCTGCTCTCCGGCGGGCTGGACTCCTCCGTTATCTCCGCCATTACCAAGCTCTATGCGGCGCGTCGCATCGAGGACGATGGCAAGAGCGAAGCCTGGTGGCCACAACTGCACTCCTTCGCCGTGGGGCTGGAAGGGTCGCCGGATCTTGCCGCCGCCCGTAAAGTGGCCGATCACCTCGGCACCATCCATCACCAGATCCACTTCACCGTGCAGGAGGGTCTGGATGCCCTGCGCGACGTCATCTATCACCTGGAGACCTATGACGTCACCACCATCCGCGCCTCCACGCCCATGTACCTGATGGCCCGTTACATCAAGGCGATGGGGATCAAGATGGTGCTCTCCGGTGAAGGCTCCGACGAGCTGTTCGGTGGCTACCTCTACTTCCACAAGGCGCCCAATGCCAAAGAGTTCCACGAAGAGAACGTGCGCAAGCTTGCCTCTTTGCACCTCTATGACTGCCTGCGTGCCAACAAGTCGATGGCCGCCTGGGGTGTGGAAGGTCGTGTGCCCTTCCTCGACAAGGAGTTCATGGACGTGGCGATGCGCCTGCAGCCGGCTGACAAGATGTGCGGCAAGGGCAAGATCGAGAAGCACATCCTGCGCGAAGCGTTCGAGGATCTGCTGCCCCACGAAGTGGCTTGGCGCCAGAAGGAGCAGTTCTCCGACGGCGTGGGTTATTCGTGGATCGACAGCCTGAAAGCCATGGTGGAGCAGGAAGTGACGGATCAGATGTTCGAGGCGGCCGCATTCCGCTTCCCCATCAACACTCCGCTCACCAAAGAGGCCTACTTCTACCGCGCCATCTTTGACGAGCACTTCCCGCTGGAAGCCGCCGCCCGCACCGTGCCCTACGGCAAGTCGGTCGCCTGCTCCACTCCCACCGCGCTGGAGTGGGATGCCAAGTTCAAGGAGATGGCCGACCCGTCTGGCCGCGCAGTAATGGATGTGCACCAGCAGGGCTACTAAACCCAGACGGAGCAACCCAAGCGGGTAAACGCCAGATAGCAAAAAGCCCTTCACCATGGTGAAGGGCTTTTTTATTTTCCGAATTATTCAGACGCAATCAACATTGATAAATAAATATGCTGTTGACTCCATCTTGAATAAATCCAGCATCATTGTCGCCCACATAAAAAAGTGATCTTCAACTTTCTATTTTTTTCAGAAAAACTTGCCCTTTAATATATAGATAGTAACAAGAAGCGTGTATTTCTCAGCAACCATGAATGAAAAGTACGTGGTAAAGTTACAAATTAAAACCTTGCAGCAATATATCCGGGCTATTATAGCGTCCATCGCAATGTAAATGTGGTGACCGCAACATGGTCTCCTCCTGGTACCCAATCAACCTTGGGTGCATAGCCTATTTCCAATGCAACCGATTTATAACCCAATGTCACCATCGGTAATGCAGCAAAACCATCAATACCCGAACCGTTGAGATAACCGGCCTCCATGCCAACTCCGGCAAATACATGTTCGGTGAGATACCACTCTTTTCGATAAGAGACACCGGCATAACCTGCTGTATTCTCAAGAGAATCTCGATAAAAACCACCGCGAAGCGCCAGTTTCCCCGTGTCGCTGTCACCCAAGAACACCCACGCCAATCCCAGCCCGGGGTTAAAACCATTAAAATCACAGGTCTTGCTCTTGCTTCCTGTACCTTTTGAGCAATGACTGTGAATAGATGCGCCGTGAATAATCAGTGAAAGATCATGATCAGCTGCCATGGAAAAAGTCGGCAACCCCAATAACCCAATGGATAACAAGCAACCGTGAATGTTCATGTTAACCTTCCTGGTTTTATTTACCTCTCACTAACAAACTAACGCAAAGTTCAGCAGACTTCAAACGAGTAACATCAGAACGGTTGAACCCACAGATGTAAACGGGTCGGTAATACTGTCGAGAGTCGCCAGCCAAGGCAATGTAAGGCACATTGTTTTATTCACTCTCATACGGCGTTCCGGTGATACAACACCATCTCCCAGACAGGACTTCGAAAGCTTCATTTTTTCCATGACCGCCTGCGCACTCATATTCAAATGACGGTAAAAACTGGCATTGAGCTGGGTCAGATGGAGCAAGGAGTGGCGCACCCGCTTGAATGTCTCGGCACATACCGGGCTCTGCTTGTGCCAGAAGGAGGCCAGCGAGCCTTTGGTGGTCAACCCGGCGATATCATAGAGTGCCCGTCCCATACAAAAGGTGGGCACGTCATGGAGCAGGGCAGAGAGGCCGACCGTGCTGTTGATGGTAATAACCCCCTTGAGCAAGGGATAAAGGGTCGGCAGTGGCAGTTCATAACCGTAAAAGACCCTCCCCTCCAGGCCAAGTACGGCAATGAGTCGATTGATCTGGGCGCGATAGCTGACATAGCCCCGATCCATGGGGTGATGCTTGAACAGCAATATATCTTCAGGCTTGGCATACTGCGCAAACGAGTTGATCACCTGCGCAACCATCTCCTCGACCCCGCTCAAGTCTGAGTGTTCCCTGATTTGAAAGTCTTCGGTCACTTGCAATGGCACGAAAAAGATCCGTCCAGCGTGCCGGGGCAACGCCTTGAGCAGGGCGCGATCCTGACGCACGTTTCCATACTTCACCATGGCCCCGCAGACCCACCCCATCGCCTCTTGCACCAGACTCCAGGGGCGATGATTGACGAAGTGGGGATAACGCCAGCGATACAACGACTTGTTGATGTGGTAGCGACTGGCATACCAAGCGCGCACGGCGAAGGTCTTGCCCACCTTGAGTGAACTGTCATAAGGCTCAGGCCAATCCAGTTGGGCAAGTTGATCGCGCCGCTCATACCAGGGGCTGAAGGCATTGACCCCCCCTTGCTCAAGGGTCACATAGTCAGGCCTGAGGTACCCCTCTTCCATTGCCCAGAATGGCACTCGCTTCAGCTTGCAGATGCGACCTGCCTCCAGATGGTAGTAACGGCAATCCCCGTAACAGATCACCGCATCAATACCATGCTGCTTGAGCACCCGGCGAAAGAAGGCGTTCCAGCTCTCCGGTTTGCCGCGAAAGCGCAGATTTTCTCCAGCACAGGGCCAGCACTCATCCCCGCCATTGAACTGGATCTTCACCACCTGATGTCCCGCCTCGGTCAACTGACGACTCAGGGTCTGAAAGAAAGGACCAAGCGGTCCTTGCAGTAACAAAATCTTCATTAACGACTTATCTCAAAAACGGGGAGAGAGAGGGGCGCTGCATGAGCGTCTGGATCAAATAACCGAACTTGAGCTGCCAGCGTTGCCAGCGGCTCGCTTTCTGAGCTGATGAGTGTCCCTGTGTCGCCAACTGGTGGATCAACTGCTCAGGGCTGATCCAGAGCCCGGTTTGCCAATCCAGATAGAGTGGATAGGCGACCAGCGTCAGATAGACCAGTGCTGACAAAGGCAGCGTGCGCTGACGGCGAGCAGGCGGATTGGCATCCGTGGTCAGACCCCAGCCACTGTAAAAGGGTTGGCCCCAGGTCGTCACTTTGACTCCCTGCACCAGCGCCTCGAAGCCACTGAGTGACGTCATGGTATGCAGCTCATCCACATGGGGATACAGACTGGTGAGGCCAACATCCAGCACCTGACTATCGACACACTCCGCCAGACAAGCCGCAGAAATCGCCCCGCCACGGTTGCCCGCCACCACATCAGGATGCGGTTTGTAGAGAATATGAGCGTCGGGTTTGGCCGCTCGCACCGCCCAGAGCAACTGCTCGTTGCTGCGAATATACGGGCTACCGGTCAGAATAGAGGCATCACCATCCACCTGCCCCACCACCAACACCAGTTGTCGACCATCCATGGGCGGTGAATAGGGTTGAATCTCCCCCACGTTGTACTTGCTGATCTGATGTTGACGAAGCAACGAGATCAACCTCTCGCCACGTTCAATCTCCGGCTCGGTCAATTGCTGATAGTTGAGCAACTGCTCCAACCCGCTGGGGGTTCGGCTATCAAAATAAATGCCGACCGGATCCAGTGACAGTGACGAAGGACGGCACAGGTTGGAACCCAACCCTTTCGAGCGGATAAAGCCGTCTTCGACCCGTATCGCTGAAACCAGCTCGGGATAGCGACTTCCCCACACCAGAACCTGCTCATCACCAGTCAACCGCTTGGGAGGCTTGCTAACAAAACAAAGCTCCTCGGCCAGGTGATGACAAAACGCCTGCATAAAGGCGCGCTTCCACAGCGAGAAACCGACCAGATAAAGCCTGCGCCAACGTGGAGCGGGCTTTTGCTGGCGAGCGATGATGGCAATGACCTCTTCCACTTCACAACGCTGGCCAAGCACGGGGTCCAGATAGCGCGGGTAGCAAATCAAGGCTGCCGCGACCAGCTGGGCGAGCGACACGTTTACGTTGCGGCGCTCGCACTGCTTGCTGTCATGGGTCAGCCCCCAACCGGCATAAAACGGCATACCGAAGCAGTAGACCGGCTTGCCCAGCAACAACCCCTCAAAACCAAGCTGGGATGAGACTGTATAGACAGCATCCACCGCATTGAGCAACGCATGAGGATGACAATGCTCGGCAACCACTTCAACATCATTTAGCTGCAAGCGCGCCAGCACACCGCTTTTCTTGCCAAAGCGCGTATCGGGATGGGTGCGCAGCAGCAGGCGCGCATCGGGATGATTGCGGCGCGCCGCCTCCACCATCGCCACAAAATCAGCTTCACTGGCCAGCGCCCCCGGAATGGAGAGATCTCCCGCCACCTGATCGACCAACAGGACCTTGGGTTTGGCGCTCTGCTGCAACCGCGCGGCCAGCGCCGATGGCAGGCCACCCTCCCCCCCTTGTGCGGCGAAACGACTCACGCTGCCATGGTTGGCAGCGTGAGCCGGCACAGTGGCATAACAGTTGTATTTGGTGATCCCGAGGTGAACCAACTCACTGATCAATCGCTCGGCCCGTGCCAACATCTGTGGCTCGCACGGGGCGGCAATCAACTGCTCAAGCTGGCTGGGCTGGCGGGCATCGTAATAGATCCCCACAGGATCGGCGATCAACGAGACCGCCTTGCCCCCCCTGGCGGGATGACCGATATAACCGATAAAGCCATCTTCCAGCTGCCAATAGGACAACCCTAACGCTTGTGCCTTCTGCTTAATCTGCCTGGTATTGGCTTTTTGGCCCCAGCCAACTAAAACATCATTTTCAGAGAAAGAGACGGCCCCTGCCATATGACGTAATGAGCAACCAAGCATAGGTTCAATATTGTTTTTTCTGGCAAGAATACCTTTCGAACCCGTATATAAATCCATATTATCTCAGCGAACTAAAGACTCCCTGCAGTAATGCAGGGAGTGTAATTTAGATAAACAGGTCTGCGGTCGCTAATGACTTGGCAGTACTATCTTTTGCAGAGGTCAGGATATCCGCGTTTAACTCGGGCCACTTAATACCAATAGAGGCATCATTCCATGCAATGCCTCTATCACTTACGGGGGCATAGTAATTGGTTGTTTTATACAAAAACTCGGCCGTCTCTGTCAGAGTAACAAAGCCATGCGCAAATCCTTCCGGGATCCACAGCTGTCGCTTGTTTTCTCCAGAAAGGTGAACGCCTACCCATTGCCCGAAGGTCGGGGAGCTTTTCCGAATATCTACCGCTACATCAAACACTTCACCGGCCACACAACGCACCAGCTTGCCCTGGGCATGGGGCGGCAATTGATAGTGCAATCCACGCAACACCCCTTTCGATGATTTGGAGTGATTATCCTGCACAAACGTCACCGGATACCCTACCGCCTCTTCAAACAACTTGTGGTTGAAACTTTCAAAGAAAAAACCTCGCTCATCACCAAACACTTTTGGCTCAAAAATAAGCACATCTGGAATTGCTGTCTTGATTACATTCATCTGTCTATCCACACTTGCTTCAATTTTTAATGGGGGAAGTATTTTCCCTCCCCCATATCACATCAGGCTTTGGCAACCATTCTTAACAGATATTGTCCATAGGCATTCTTTGCCAATGGCACTGCGAGATCTCGAACCTGCTCGGTAGTAATAAATTTCTGGCGATAGGCGATCTCTTCTGGGCACGCAACCTTCAACCCCTGACGGGTCTCGATGGTCTGAATAAAGTTGCTCGCTTCAATCAGGCTTTCATGGGTTCCGGTATCCAGCCAGGCATAACCACGGCCCATCATGGCCACCGACAGATTGCCTTGCTCCAGGTAGATACGGTTCACATCGGTAATTTCCAGCTCACCTCGGGGCGACGGCTTCAGGCTCTTCGCGATCTCCACCACGCTGTTGTCATAGAAATAGAGGCCGGTCACCGCATAGTTGCTCTTGGGCTCCAACGGCTTCTCTTCCAGAGAGATAGCGGTCCCCTCTTTATCAAATTCCACCACCCCATAACGCTCGGGGTCATGCACATGGTAGGCAAAGACGGTCGCGCCACTCTCTTTGGCCGCTGCGGCCGCCAACTGTTTCTGCAGGTCGTGGCCGTAGAAGATGTTGTCCCCCAGCACCAGCGCACAGGGGTCTGAGCCGATAAACTCTTCACCCAGAATAAAGGCTTGCGCCAACCCATCCGGGCTTGGTTGCACCTTGTACTGCAAATTCAGGCCCCACTGGCTGCCATCACCCAGCAATTGCTCAAAGCGGGGAGTGTCTTGCGGCGTGCTGATGATCAAAATATCGCGAATTCCCGCCAGCATCAGGGTGCTGAGCGGATAGTAGATCATCGGCTTGTCATAGATGGGCAACAGCTGCTTGCTCACTGCCATGGTCACCGGATAGAGACGGGTGCCAGAGCCACCGGCCAGAATAATGCCTTTACGTTTGGTCATGATGCTTGTTTCTTATTTTTAAATTGCAAAAGAAAAGGGTGGCTTGCGGCCACACCTTTCTGTTTTATCCCTGCCAGCCAGAGAGGCGTTCAACACATCTCTGGCCAGTGATTTACTTACCGAGGATCTCGGTCAACATCCGCTCCACACCGACGGTCCACTCCGGCAGCACCAGCTCGAAGGTGCGCTGGAATTTGCTGGTATCAAGGCGGGAGTTATGGGGGCGTTTGGCCGGGGTCGGGAAGGCACTGGTCGGCACCGCATTGAGCTGCGTCACCGCCAGTTCAACACCGGCCTCTCTGGCTTTGGCAAACACCAGCTGGGCGTAGTCAAACCAGGTGGTGGTGCCGGAGGCAATCAGATGGTACAGCCCGGCGACCTCGGGGTTGCGCTGCGCCACGCGGATCGCATGAGCGGTGCAATCAGCCAGCAACTCGGCGCCGGTCGGAGCGCCAAACTGGTCATTGATGACTGACATCTCGCTACGCTCTTTGCCAAAGCGCAGCATGGTCTTGGCAAAGTTGGCACCCCGAGCGGCATAGACCCAGCTGGTGCGAAAAATCAGGTGACGGGAACAAAGCGCGGCCCCTTGCTCACCCGCCAGCTTGGTTTCGCCATAGACGTTGAGCGGAGCGGTGGCATCGGTTTCCACCCAGGGACGCTCACCGCTGCCATCGAACACATAGTCGGTGGAGTAATGCACCAGCCAGGCACCCAAGGCTTCCGCTTCTTTGGCTATCGCAACCACGCTGGTCGCGTTGAGCAGCTCGGCAAACTCCCGCTCGCTTTCGGCCTTGTCGACTGCGGTGTGGGCTGCGGCATTGACAATCACGTCCGGCTTGACCAGACGTACCGTGTCGGCCACCCCGGCCGGGTTGCTGAAATCACCGCAATAATCGGTCGAGTCAAAATCGACGGCCGTGATACGCCCGAGCGGCGCCAGTGCGCGTTGCAGCTCCCAGCCTACCTGACCGTTTTTGCCAAACAGCAAAATATGCATCAGGCACGCTCCCCGTAATTCTGCTCAATCCAGGACTGATAGGAGCCACTCTTCACGTTGTTGACCCACTGCTGGTTATCCAGATACCACTGTACGGTTTTGCGAATACCCGACTCGAACGTTTCTTGCGGTTGCCAAGCAAGCTCACTGCTCATCTTGCTGGCATCGATGGCATAGCGGCGATCGTGGCCGGGGCGATCCGCCACATAGGTGATTTGATCACGATAAGAGCCCGCTTTGGGCACCATCTCGTCCAGCAGATCGCAGATGGTGTGTACCACCTCCAGATTCTGCTTCTCGTTATGACCGCCGATGTTGTAGGTCTCACCGACCACGCCTGTGGTCAACACCTTGTAGAGCGCACGCGCGTGATCTTCCACATAGAGCCAGTCACGGATCTGGTCGCCCTTGCCATAGACCGGCAGCGGCTTGCCATCCAGCGCGTTAAGAATGACCAGCGGGATCAGCTTCTCGGGGAAGTGGTAGGGACCGTAGTTATTGGAGCAGTTGGTGACGATGGTGGGCAGGCCGTAGGTGCGGCGCCAGGCACGCACCAGATGATCACTGGAAGCCTTGGAGGCAGAATAAGGGCTGCTGGGGGCGTAGGGTGTGGTCTCGGTAAAGAGCGGCAATGACTCACCGGCAGCCACTTCATCCGGATGGGGCAGATCCCCATACACCTCATCGGTGGAGATATGGTGGAAGCGGAAGGCCGCCTTGCGCTGATCATGAAGACCATTCCAGTAAGCGCGTGCCGCTTCCAGCAACATATAGGTGCCGACGATATTGGTCTCGATAAAGTCAGCCGGCCCTGTAATGGAGCGATCAACATGGCTCTCGGCGGCCAGGTGCATCACCGCATCCGGCTGGTGCAGAGCAAACACCCGATCCAGCTCGGCACGGTTGCAGATATCCACCTGCTCAAACGCATAACGCTCGCTTGTCGATACATCGGCCAGGGATTCCAGATTGCCGGCATAGGTGAGTTTATCGAGATTGATAACAGAATCTTGGGTATCACGGATGATATGGCGCACCACGGCAGAGCCGATAAAGCCGGCACCGCCGGTCACGAGGATTTTCATATTAAACACTAGCCTTTTCGATTTTTTGTGAGGTCAGGGAGTTGATATAGTCAGTCACAAACTGACCAATTTCATGGTGCCTCATGCCATAGGCAATATTGGCCTTCATATAACCAGCCTTATTGCCACAGTCGTGGGACAGCCCTGTCATATGGAATGCATCAACCGTTTCTTGCTCAATCAACATGGCAATCGCGTCGGTCAACTGGATCTCATTACCAGCTCCGGGAGGCGTCTTTTTGAGCAAGGGCCAGATATTATTGCTCAACACATAACGACCAACGACGGCCAGGTTGCTGGGGGCTTCATCAATATCCGGTTTTTCAACCAACCCAGTGATGGGTGCGGATTGACCTGGCTGTAACTTGACCTGATTACAATCAGCTATCCCATATTTATCGGTATCAGCCAGTGGCACGGGCTCAACCATTACCTGGCTTTGTCCAGTCAACTTGTAACGCACCAACATGGCAGCCAAGTTTTCGGTGTGTTGATCGGCAGTATATTCATCCAGAATGACATCGGGTAAAACAACGGCGAACGGTTCGTCACCGATGACCGGATAGGCACACAAAATGGCATGGCCTAATCCTTTGGCTTCTCCTTGACGCACATGCATGATGGTCACATCTTTCGGACAAATATTCTGTATCTCGTCGAGCAGCTTTCGTTTAACGCGAGATTCGAGGGTCGCCTCCAGTTCAAACGAAGTATCGAAATGGTTTTCGATAGCATTTTTTGAAGAGTGGGTCACCAGTACAATCTCTTTGATACCCGCTGCCACACACTCATTGACCACATATTGGATCAGCGGCTTGTCCACGATCGGCAGCATCTCTTTCGGGATAGCCTTGGTGGCAGGCAACATTCGGGTGCCAAGACCGGCTACAGGTATAACAGCTTTTCGCACTAAAAAATTATTATTAGGCATGTATTATCTCGTGCAGGTTATAGTTATCAGTTTGCCAAAGAATAAGCATATAGTTTCGCATTATTGGCTAGCTCAGCTCGTTTCTTTTCTTTATTAATCAGTAATGTTATTGCATCAACCCAGCGTTGGGGGTCGTTCTCCAACAGAATGCCGTTGATGTTTTGTTCGATAAAATCGTTATAGGGAGCACAATTGCTATATACACCCACCGCGCCCATTCTGACAAAGTCATAAAATTTTACGGGACCACGTGCCAAATTAAAATCAGATTCAAGCAGCGGCGCCAATCCGATATCCAACTGATGGGTCTTGGTATACGCAAGATAATTTAGCCAACTCATTGGATGCAGCACTGAAACTCTTGGTAGGTCGCGATAATATTTATAGATATCATGCTCGCCAAAAATTTCAAAGCTGGCACTAGGGCAGGCTTCCAATACCCCTTCGACGATTTGCCGCAGCCAGTACTTCTCTTCCCGATGAGAGCTTGAACCATGATAAGCTATTCTTACTGGTTTTCTTTTTTCAAGAAGTAATGGCGATGGTTTTGCGAAAACTATTTCCGGGTTAAGGTGGGAATACTTTTTAGCCAAATAAGCTGTAGATACCCAGATATCATCACAGTACTGCGTGATCCATCGATGTTGAGCCGCCGAGCGCCTTATTATCTTGCTGCGATACTCTTTAGGCAGCGTAGATAGCGCCGTCGGGTCAAACAGATCGTCATCCATGAAATAAACTATTCGAGAGCATCTGTCGATATATCTTTCTATATGCTGTTGCCACTTCGGAGAGATAAATCGAATAATGACAAGAGCAGATCCTTCCGGAATAGGGATTTCAGGTGAAACAAGAATGTCAACGCATTGACATCTTGCATCAGGAAATCGACTGGCAATAGCCGATTCAAAATAGGCCAATGTAGGGGATTTCCCCTCATGCAATATAAACAATCGCTCACTATCAACTTCAGAGTTCTGCTGGCTGCCATAACTCTGTTTATTGAGTTTAAGATAGGGTTTGAATAGTTTCCTGCGAATTAATTCATCCATGGCAACACCATATTAGGAGCTCTGCTTAGAGAGAAATCAGGACGTTCATAACTCAGGTTGGGGTTATAGGCAGGATCGTTTTTAAGCACACGATCCCATCGCGTTCTCATATATCGCAACTCAGATTTTGCTCGTCTCTGCTGTTGTTTTGATACATCTTTACCGCGGGAAATAGACTCATGATGATACAGTTCAGCAAAGGGCGTCCAGACTACTCGCCAGCCGGCCTCTCGCACTCTGAGGCAATAATCGACGTCATTAAACGCTATCGGCAAATTCGTTTCATCAAGCCCACCGAGCGCAATATATAAATCTTTATGAGTCAATAAACAGGCAGCCGTCACAGCTGACAACTCTTGAGCACTGACAGCCCGCCGCTGGTATCCGGGATCGTTTGCGGACAAACCATTATGAAGGTGATCTGCACAACCGCCAGGTCCGACAGCATCGCCGGCATGCTGGATCAAACCATTTCCGTAATAGAGCTTTGCACCGACGACGCCCACACCAGGACGCAATAAATGGGAAACCATTTCATCCAGCCAGTCAGCGCTGATCACCTCGGTATCATTATTCAGCAAGCAGACCAGGTCACCACGTGCTTTGCTTACCGCAAGGTTATTGATGGCTGAATAGTTAAACGGATGATCATAAGAAATCACCCTGACACCATAAACCTGTTCGATATGGGCAAGGTAAGCAAGGGTCTCCTCGTCGTCGCTCTGATTATTCATCACCATGACATCCATATTGGTGTAATGGGTTTTGTTGATCAGGCTTTCAATACAGGGGCGTAAATGAGCGAGACCATTTCGGGTGGGGATAATCACAGAGACCAATGGCAATTGCGTTGGCAATGGCCAGTGCCAACGACATATCCCATGAGGTGCAGCCCCAATGCTCACTCCTGATGGCAGTAAATTCTCTTTCAGTGAGTCATAATCATTTGAAAGCAACGCACTTGCAGGCAGATGCATCATCAATGATGGAATATGGGCAATCTGGTTTGGCTCACACTGTTGTGCCAACTGTAGCCACCACTGATGACATGCTGCAGCATCAAAGGGGATTTGGCTTGCGCCTTGTTCACGCCACAAGCCACACCAGCCAATATAGTTTTGGCTCTGCAGCAGTGTTTCATTCCAGTCAGGTTTAAAGTTGGGAGAGTGACGTTTGCCTCTCTCGTCAAGCAGGTCATGGTCCCCGTATAGCCATAAACAATCCGGATCCTGGCGTAACTGATGGGCCACCCAGAATAGGGCGCTGGGGGACACCAGGGCACCCGCAGGCAACGCCCACTGCCACTCGTCGCCAGGCTGACTGGGGATATCTGAGGATGCGCCATGCTCCTGCAGCCTGATGTGACTTGCCGGATAACAGAGTGCCTGGATGCTATCCAGGGTCTGCTGGCGGCTCTGGTCACTCTTTTCGCCAACAAGATGAAAACAGACACGTGGCAATGAGTCCCAACGTGCCAACAGGCCTTCAATCAGCTTGTACTCGGCGGGTTCCAAGGTATGGAAGTTTGCTAGCCACTCTTCATAGCTATCGAGCGGCTTGTCGTCACGTACTCTACCGACAAGTTGGTAAGCCTGCTGCAGATCCGTGAGCCACAAATGCCATGAGAGGCCCAACCTTTTACGTCTGGAGTTCGACAGGCGTCGATAAAAGGGCAAGACCCGGCGCAATCGACGCCAGAGACTCTCAATAGGAGAGACACAACGAAGCTCGCTAATCTCTACATGGCAATCCGCGCCTTTGCTGCTGGCCAGCAAAGAGAGATGGCAGGCTCCCGAGGGCAGATAGACCAGCTCCTGCAAGGTGCCACGGCGAGTGACCGGCAACACTTGTTCGTGCCATCTCCCCTGCCCGCACTGCCAGCACAGACGAGTCTCCCCTCGTGGTTGGCTCGCCACGATTGTCCCCCGGAGCAGGAGCCAGCCAGAGTGGCACGAAAAAGCGTCAGGCAATGCCAGAGGTTGCCAATGACCATCGTTATACATATATAAATTCACAACCTGAGGGGGACATTGAAAGAGTCCGCCACATCAGTGGCAGACCATGGATAATAGAATTAAAAAGTAACAGCAGTTATTTAATCAGCTTTTTGAGACTAGTCGCTAACCAGGAGTTATTGGACTCCTTCCTCTCTGCAGGCAAGGCGGCTAATTGTTCACTCAGTTTTATCATTTCGGCCTTTACTTGGGGAGCCAATGCCGCGGCCAGCAGACATTGCTCGTCATTGCGATCATGCGCCTCAAAATAAGCCTTATGTTTGACTCGATTGGCAGTTGCAGCACTGCCTCGCAGGTACTTGCCGAGCAAAAACTCTTCCAATGATTTGACGGCATAGTGATTGACTCGCACTCCATGCCAGAGTACCTCTGCACTGACGCCATAACCATGTTTGGGATGCAATACTAAGTCGCTACCTTGTACATCGATATAACGGCCATAACGCAGGTCGGCATAATGGGGATTAAAAAAACGCTCGGCACGTGCAGGCCTCACTATGCTTTTAAAATTATGATTGACATTAAAAGTACGTGGTGCGCGTTTGATAAAACGCTCTATCACTAACCCTTCATTGGCAAATATTTCGCCACTCGAACCAAAATTCGCCCAGTTCAAAGCAACAGCACTGACACTCTCATCGGTAAACCAGCGTGAAAATGTGGCAGTTAATTGTTCTTGCTCCAAAGGCTGCAAAAATTCGTCAGCATCGATAAATGCCAAGAGATCGACATCACGTGGACAGATACGTAGTATTCTTTCATAAGCTGGTAGTTGTGGTTTTTGTGAGCCAACAGTAGGGAAATCTAAAACAGTGACAAATCCGAGCTTGGCCAAACCACCAAGCAGCTCACGTGTCCCATCATTGCTACCATTGTCAGCAATGATAAAACCGCTTACACCAAGCATGCGATGATAGGCAATCCACTCTAATAACGCATCCAGTTCATTTTTTACAATTGCGGCAATAAATAATTTCAAAATAAGCGCTCAGTGAAAAAATTAAAATTTAAGCTGGGGACGACATCGTCAGCTTCTAAATATATTAATCAGAGCCAAAAAGATCTCGTGTATACACCTTGTTATCAACATCAGCTAAGTCAGTAGCCATTCGATTACATAAAATAATATCACTAATAGATTTAAAATAAGTTAAATCCTGGACTACAGGATAGTCCAAGTAATGTTCGTCATTGATGGTTGGTTCAAAGACCACGATCTCGATGCCTTTTGCTCTGATTCGCTTCATGATGCCCAAAATGGCAGATGAGCGAAAGTTATCTGACCCGGCCTTCATCACCAAACGATGGATGCCCACTACCTTGGGGTTGCGGCGAATAATGCTGTCGGCAATAAAGTCTTTGCGGGTGGTATTGGCATCGACAATGGCGCGGATCAGGTTGTTGGGCACCTTGTTATAGTTGGCAAGCAACTGCTTGGTATCTTTGGGCAGGCAATAACCACCATAACCAAAAGAGGGATTGTTGTAGTGACTACCGATACGGGGATCAAGGCCAATCCCTTCAATAATCTGGCGACTATCAAGACCGTGAGACTGGGCATAGGTATCCAGCTCGTTGAAATAGGCCACCCGCATCGCCAGATAGGTGTTGGCAAACAACTTGATAGCCTCAGCTTCCGCACTGCCCGTCAGCAATACAGGAATATCCGGCTTGATGGCCCCCTCTTGCAACAGGTCGGCAAAACGTTGGGCCCGCTCGCTGCACTCACCCACCACAATGCGAGAGGGATGCAGGTTGTCATATACTGCCTTGCCCTCGCGTAAGAACTCCGGGGAGAAGATCAGATTCTCGGTACCCAACTCACGACGCATCCGCTCGGTAAAGCCTACCGGAATGGTGGACTTGATCACCATTAATGCTTCTGGGTTGATGGCCATCACATCACGGATCACTGCCTCAACCGTGCTGGTATTGAAGTTGTTGGTATCAGGATCATAGTCGGTTGGGGTAGCGATAATAACAACATCGGCAAACACATATGCTTCATACTTATTGACTGTAGCTTTAAGCTTTAGTTTTTTAGTAGATAAATAGACCTCAAGTTCAGGGTCATATATAGGTGATTTGTGCTCATTAATCAATGAAACCTTATCACTGGAAATGTCCAGCATCATGACATTGTTATGTTGAGACAAAACGACTGCGTTTGCTAAACCAACATAACCAATGCCAACGATGGCAATATTTTTCTCAATCACTTTAGGTGTATTACATGGTTGCATTGGTGTTATACCATAATTGCTCTAGATATACGGTGATTGGAATTTTTTAAGAACACCTCAATGAAGTCAGGTGCGTCTGAAAAGCTTTTAGAATGTATACTAAAACCTGCACGAGAATTAATTCCACGGCTTTCCATATCAGCTCTTTCAAATCGACTAACAGTTACATCATTATTATTTTTTATGCTGAACGCAGATATATCAATGTAATTTTTCGGATGGTTTCTGTCATATACCCAGCCATATATAACACCATCTACAATTCTTTCAACATTAAAGTGAATAAATTGCGGTTGCAATAACATGCCTGAGTTATTGAGATGCTCCTTTGTGTGATGCTCTACCGCATATACACGGGTACTATTAACTAATATCGGCATATATATATTTAGCGGCAAGCTAAATGCACTGTAACCATCTCTCTTTCCTGCAGACTTCAAATCACCTCTATATTTGTCGCTCAAGATTTTGTAATGCGGAAGTGATTTATCCTTAAAATAAATATGAACGGTTGCTGCTTCTTTAAGTTCTTTATTGATACACCAACCAAAGAGGTTTTCTCCATCATATCTATCAAGATATCCCTCTATATGTACAGGACTATATTTTTCTTGCGGATAAACCTTAGTAGTGAGCTCATCGTAAATACTCTTCAACGAGACAATCTCTGACATTTCAAGATGTTCAATACCAAAGCGATAAATACTTTCCTCGATCAACTTCAATAATTTTTCACACTCCCCAGGTAGAAAAACTATATCGAGAAAACGCTTGGCAGAACGATAATGAAGATGTTTCTCCAAGGCCAGAGAGAAACACTTTTTCGATAATTCTTGATCTGTAAGAATATTTGACACAGCAATGCAATATAATACGGTATGATGCAAGCCGTCCATACCCTCTAATTTTAGAGGTTCTCGACAGACACCATCAACATTTTCTGGATAAAATAACTGGTGTAGTATTTCATATTGAGCTGAAGGTAAATGGAATGGTTTAAAGATTTTTTCTACATGTTTTAGTGCTAAATTTGTGTCTTCAACAAATACTCGGAGTGCCATTTTACTTGCTAGAATGGCCGTCAAGGTATGGTTGCAACCCCATAAGTGTCTGCATGTTGCATTATTTGATGTTCTTAATCTCTGGTGGGTTAGTATGTCACTAATCATACTGTCACCATGTAAGATGACTTTCTCAATGTTAGAGTTTATTATTCTATCTTCAAATTGATTATAAATAGCTACATGTTGATTTCGATACTCTTTCGCTAAAAAAGACTCTGAGTAAAGTGGTATGCTTGGACCTAAAGCTAGAATTTTATTTACATTCAAAAGTGTTCCATAAAGGAGGGCGCCATAGCCCCCCATAGAACAGCCTAGAGTTATTACCTTTATATTTTCACCGGGTAACTCCTGTAGGATTTCATTAATATGATGGATGGTTTCTTCTAGACTGTCACCCAGACCATGAATACCTTGATGATAATATTCTTCAGCAGTGGTATTCAAATATATCTGGTGATAATCGTTATGTGAAAAACTCCGAATATAATTGAATTTTCCTTTAGGGGTATTAAAGCCAGAAAAACAAATAACACACAGATTGCTATTACTAACAACCTTTACTTTACAGTAATCACCAATATCTTTTTCAGCTATCAATTGTCCCATCATTGAACCTTAATATTGTAATAGTTTTTTATAATTGATGGATATTGTACGCCAGTTGACCGCTGCTCTGCAACAAGGGTGGATAGATGGGTTTTCAGCGTATTAAAGATAGACGCATAATCATCATTTAATGGTATTTGCAATACAGATCTCATTGAATCCGAGCGCTCCATTACAGCACCTAACTTGAATGTAGCAATAGGTAGATCACTCGCCACAGCCTCTGTAAATGTATAACTGAATGTTTCTGGCCAGATGCTGGATAAGAAAATTATATCAACCTCATTTTCTTTTAATAAAGTGTCAATACGCTCTCGATCATACTTCCCTGTTATTTTTACAAAGTCAAATTGCTCAAAATAACTATCATCAGATGTATATCCAATGACCGTGATTTTAGCCTTTTCACCATTTTCTTGAATATAACGAGCAAGACCTTTTATGATCTCCACTCCCTTGTGCGGACCAATTGCCCCGATAAATCCTATATTTATTTCTGCATTAGCCCGATGATTTACTGTCGAAAAAATAAGGGGTTCAGGATGATATTTATACTCTATATTTTTAAGCGGTATAAAACTTTTTATTCTCTGCATTGTATCATTAGATGGCGTATATACTTTACGTGCTTTTGACAAGTGCATGCTATGGAAGCCACGCCAATCTTGTACATTATATCCAATATCTTCTAACTTTAATTTTGAAGAGGCATGAACACCTAATTGTCTGATACAACGATTACAGTCATCCGTTGTTGGATTACCGCAGAATTTGTCATGATGACTGACCATATTTGCTCTAGGACAGACTGTATAGTAATCGTGAAGTGTCACATCATATTTACAGCCAAGTGAACCAGGAATGCTCCAAACATCTGTAGGGAATTGCAGTGTATGATGATAATGAACATGCCATACACCAATTTCTTTTAGAAAATCAATAAAGAGATCTTTTTCATTTTCAATGAAATAATCGGAAAATACACCAACTTGCTCAAGAGACAAACGCCACATTCCATTTTCTCGGCATGTTAGCATTATTACTGGATAATCTTCTTTATTTAGCAATTTCTCCATCTCATCAGTCGCAACTTTTGTTCCGCCACCAATTACGAGAGAAATAAAGAGAACAGGCTTTTTACTATATCTAGCTAGCTCAATCTTTATTATTTTTTCTGCTAGCTCTTGCCGTAAAACCCTTACAGGATCATTTTTAACGAATTTGGCGACAAGTTCAGGATAGTCTGGATATATCCCGTTCAGTTTTTCTAGATTTTTTGCAATGAATTCAGAAGCGCTACTGGCGAAAGAAACAGAACCTAAATGATGAACAAAAGTCTTATTGGTTACAACATGCTTCCAACCAAGCTTGGATGCTCTCAAAGAGAAATCATTTTCCTCAGCATATCCTTTCCCCCACTTCTGATGATCAAAATATCCTACATCATTCAATACTTCTCGCTTGATGAACATGCAGTAACCATGTGCGGTAGGTAATTCTTGAGCTGGAGCAGTATTGGTTGAACATATGGCAGCTAATTTACTAACGTCATAATTATAAGGAATAGAGTTATCTATGCAAAACTCAGGGAAACTACATATAGTTGCGTTGTTAGATATAGGTGTAACTGTGCCGACAATCTTAGAATCATCCATATTGTACGCTTCAGTTATAATTGCATCCAACCATCCATCTGCTACGATAGTATCTGAATTCAAAAGTATTACATCATGCTCTTCCGCTATGATCATACCTCGGTTGACAGTACCTACAAAACCAAGATTAACATCATTTTTATATATTTCTACATTTTTAAAATTTTGGAAGCAGGATAGTTCCTGTTCCATATCCTCATCAGGGCTGCAATCATTTATTACTATCAACCTGTAAGGCACATTATTTTTCGCAGAAATTACACTGTTTATACAGTTAACCGTCTCTTGTACACCTTTGTATACGGGAACAATAACTGCAATCGCATTACTTTTTCGGTCGGTGTGAGTATGATTACTGCTAATCATTGGAACATCGCTGTTAGCTCGACATTGATCAATGAGTGCAGGAATTATTGAATGGACAACCTGATAGGTTGATTTTGAAAGAGACGCATAACCTTCTTTACGTAAAAAAGATTGAAGCTCTGTTAAACTTTTAACTTTCGAAGAAAAAGAAGAAAATTTAGTCAATGGAGCTAATGTATACTGTTTATCATAATTTAGCTCAACACATACATCACATTCATCAGCTTCAGATATCTCAAAGGCATTGATATAGAACCCATGCTGAAAATTAGTTATACCGATGACAGAAAGATCTGTTCTGGGTAGGTTTGCTGATACGGTATGACTAATTCCATTAATAATAACATTCAGAGAAAAGGAAATATCTTGATTATTTTTATCTACAATCCATCCGGCACAAACACCATTCTCAAAAATATCAATAGAAAAGGCGACATCAGGAGTGTTCAATTTTTTTGGAGAGTTTTTTAGCTCATAATGACCAAGTTCTGAGCGGATGGATATGGTACAGTCATGGCCATAATTTTGGACAATTTCTTGTAAGTTTAGTTTTTCAGAGAAGCCCGCAAATCCCTCATTTATTTCAGCTAAAGCAAGGTCTTCCCTGTAAGCCCCACTGGAGAAGTTTTTATATTTTACATTGTTGATATATAGCGATAATGTTACAGGTTTTTTCTTATCTCTATCAATAGCCCATCCATGAACATATTGACCATCAATGACATCAAAATGCCCTTTTATTTCGCTTTCCTGCAATGTAACTGCATTAAAAATATTTTTTATTTTTCTACCCGCTTTTTTCATTCTGCCCCGTACCATGGAATATACTCACCCTCTTATTATGTTGTTATGAAAATATATAAATATTTAAATTGAATTTGAAAAACACATTAATATATCTAGAATAGTAATATTATATTTAGCTCCATTATATTTTAGTCTTGATGCTCACGTAAGGTTGCAAGTCCCATCACGATCAGACCATAGAAGAGGCAAAGCAGTACACCCACGGTAGCAAGGTTATAAAGGCGACGCGGATATTCGGCATCTTCAGCCAACGTCGGTTGGGTAATTACCAACAGGTGCTTCAACTTGCGATACGCTTCAACCCTGGCTTGCTCCAGGCTGATAAGACCGGTTTTATAGAGATCTGCCGCCAGGGTTGCCTGGGTTTGCACATCCAGATAGCCGGCGGTGATTTCATTCATGGCGTCCTTGTCCTGACCGGTCAACTTGGCTCGTTCCTGCTCAAGTTGCCTGGTCAAGGCATCAACCCGGCTCTGTACCGAGACAACGGCGGGAGCGGAATCCTTCATATAGCTGCGCAGTTGTTTCAGCTCCGCCTGTTGGCGCACCAGTTCGCCTTCAATCTGGCTGACCACTCCCAAGCGTGCGCTACTGGTCGACTCTGGGCTGATAAGTTGATGGCTGTTTTGAAAGGCCAGCACCTTGGCTTTTTCATCTTGCAACCGTTGATAAGCCCGATCGACTTCCTTTTCGACAAAAGCAAGCTGATCGAGAGCCACTTGATGCCCCAACTTGTTGATAAAGCGTTCTGACTCTTTAAGCATCAGGGCCACAACCTGTTGGCCATATTGGGGATCAAATGTCTGCAACTCGATGGTAAGTACACCGGACAACTCATCAAGATGTAATCCCAGATGCTGGCGATAGTACTTGATGAAATCCTCTCGACTGACATCATCAGACAAGCGTGAAAAATAATCTGCCGCACCACTTTGGTAGTGTGATTTGAGGGCGAGCTCTTTATCCAGCTTGGCTAGCATATCCCATGATTTTAAATAGTCTTGAATTAACAACACATCTTGATGATTGCTACCCCCAATACCCAGCATGGACAAGGCGTCGGGTAACATCTTGATTTGATCAGCTTGCTTGATGATCAACTCGGCACGACTGACATAACGATCAGATGCCATAAAACCAAAATAGACTGTCGCGATCGCAAAGCAAACGACTACCCACAAGAAGCTGCCTAATTTGAGACTGCTTTGCCAAGAACGGTGAGCAATCTGATAACCGCTGGAGTCAATAAAAAACTGTTTAGGCGCTTTGCTTAACTTGCGCAACTTGCGCACAAAGCGTGAGGACTTTTCTGATTTGATAAGTTGAGTCATGTTGAATTTGGCTTATTATAGATTCTGATAAATACGGATGGCATCGTCGATATTGTCAAATACCTCCAGTCTGCTATTACGCAACAGAATACCCATATCGCACTGCTGACGAAGGTTTTTCATATCGTGCGACACCATGATAAGACTGGCTGTCTCGCGTTTTTGATTAAACACATCAATACATTTCTGTTTAAAGCGCGCATCGCCTACCGAGGTGATCTCATCCGTCAGATAAATATCAAAATCAAAGGCCATACTGACGGCAAAATTGAATTTTGACTTCATACCACTGGAATAGGTTTTGATGGGTAACTCATAGTGCTGACCGATCTCAGAGAACTCCTTCACCCACTCTTCAACCGTCTTGGTATCCCGTACACCATGAATACGGCAAACAAAGCGCGTATTCTCTCGTCCGGTCATACTGCCTTGAAATCCACCACTTAATGCTAACGGCCAGGATACACGACAAAGACGACTAATTTTTCCCTTGCTAGGCATATCCATTCCACCTAGAAGACGAAGCAGTGTTGATTTACCTGCCCCATTTATACCAAGAATACCGATGTTACGATCTCTTGGCAGCTCAATACTGACGTCGCGCAGTACATAGTTGCGGCCAAACTTTGTTGGATAGTACTTGGTTACATTATCAAGAATGATCATTTTTGATTCACGTTAACTTGCGATCAACCGACGATGCCCAAGGCGATAACAACTCATAGCAAACGTCAGCAAAATTAGAGTGATACTAGAGAGATATGCGGCACTTACACTCGTGCTGTTATAGCCCGAGATCCAACCACTACGGATCAGTTCGAGAGCATGCACAAGTGGATTCCATAAAAACCAATATTGATACTGAGTCGGTATGCTCATTAGGGGATACATGACACACGAGACAAACATAAGAGGCATCATTAATAGGTTTAAAAATTTATCCGCCTCTTGAAATAAGCTACATATAATGCAGAAGATGATGCCAAGAGAAAATGAGAAAACCATTAATAGAAAATAGATAAAAATTACTTGTAAAGGATCTGCCGGAATGGCATCAAAACCGAACCAAAGTAGTCCCATAACAAGAATGATACCAACCATCATGCCCACCATAGCCTCAAGTATAAAACGGGCAACAAATGTAGAAAAGGGAGTGACTTGTCGATAGCAGAACAGTCCCATGTTGGCGTTGACTGCGGATTGTAATTTGCTCACCACATTCTTGAAAAATAGAAAAGGCAAGTAGCCGGCAGTGATAAACAGAGGTGCGGGGGCTCCGCCAAAGCCGCTGTGGTTGCGAAGACCGAAAATCAGACTGAATGCACTAATCATTAGTAAGGGGTCAATAAGGGCCCAAGCATAGCCCAGCCGATAATTACCAAAACGGGTTTTAAGCTCGCGAATAAGCAGGCCAAAGACAACATCTCGCAACACCTGCAGGGATGTGCGCGGCGTTTGATTAAGTATCGGTTTATTCATTATTTCGCTTTACCCATAGCAGACTCGCCCGTTGGCGAGTCTGCTTTTTCTCATCAAGAAGCGGCTTACTTAATTGCTACGTTAGCAGCCACGGCGATCTGATAGATAATTTGAGTAATATCCTTGACCGATTGCATGGTTTTGCTGTCGACCTTGGGCAACACCAGGATCTGATCACCGGGCTGGACACTCCCCTTATCTTTAAACTCCACCAACCCGTTGGCATGAACCACGGCAATCCGCTGGTCATTCGCACGCTCGGTGAATCCGCCCGCCCAGGCCACATAGTCATCGAGAGTCGCATTGGCGTTATAGACCACAGCTTGTGGCATCAACACTTCCCCACCGACCTGGATCAGGTCGGTTCTGTTCGGTATGACAATCTGGTCACCCTGTTCCAACTGAATGTTCGCAACAATCCCCTTGTCTGCGACCACCACCTTGCCAAGTGGCTGAATTTTTCTGGCCTTTTCGACAAAGCGCATCACCAGTTCTGCCTCTTTGGCACGGATCGCCGCTTCACCATCCGAGCTGGCAGGAGCAGTAAACACACTGCGTTCCAACCGGTTGAGCGACTCTTCCAACATCTCTTTTTGCCGCGCAGCGACACTCTTGCGCATCAGGTAGATGGATTGGTAATCGGCAAGCTGTGGGTCAATGGGAATATGGTTGAGAAGCTCATGCAGCTTGGTCTGCTTGCGCACAGTGAAATATGAGGGCCCCATATAGCTACCTGCGACCTGCACATCATAAACCTGAGCATGCATGTCATCATTGAACAAGACTTTGTCACCATCCTTAAGCTGAAGGCTGGCAAAATCCTTGTAAGGTAAATAGATGGAGAATGGACCACTTGGACGGTCACCTATCACCCCGACATGACTCACCTTGGCAAGCGGCAGTGCGTAGTTGACCAGCTCCGAGCCTAGCGTATTACGCTGAGTCAATTCGAAACGGAAGGGATTACGAACCTTGCCCGCGACATTTATCATCGGGCCCTGTGGCTCTACCAGGATGACATCCTGATCTTTAAAAGAGAGCTTGGGCATTTTGCCCTGCTGCATGAATTCATACAGATCGATTTTTTGGATGACCTGGTTCTGGCGTAATACCTTTATTTGACGATAGCTGCCGCGCTCCGAGTCGATCCCCCCAGCCCGTTTTAGAAAATAGAGCACACTGTCAGAGGATTGACCCGCATACTGGCCTGGCCGTATTACCGGGCCAGTGACAAACACACTCACGGGAGTTGTTGTCAGCAGGTTGACGTAGATATTGACATTATTTGTAAAAACATCGCCAATCCTGCTGGTCACCAGATTATTGACCTGGCTGGCTGGCACATTCTTGACATTGATCGGGCCGACATCAGGGATGAAGATATTACCTTGATTATCTACCGTCACTACATTTGAAAAGTTGACAGCTCCCCAGATCCAGATATTAAGTTTGTCACCCGGAGCTATCAGATAATTGTCATTCAAACCATCACTGCGTTCAGTTTCATACCCACCTGCAAACAGATTGGCGCCATAAGGAGGAGGTAATCCTGCCTCTGCCAGGGGCAGTAATTTTCGTACATCTGCCTCACCGGGTAACAACATCCCTTGACGATTCTGTTGAGTAAAACTCCCGGTCGTTGAACTTGTGTTTGCCTGCCCACTCAGTGCAGCTTGACCACCAAGCTGAGGGCCGGTGTTTTCTGCAGCTTTTCCTGAAAGGGTGTAACCAAATGATGATCCATTTGCTTGCGCTAAATCAGGTGCGGCAAGGGTCATGGTTGTGCAGGATGTACTGATGAGGAACAGAAGTGTGCCAAGCTGATATATTTTCATTTTTTTCAAACCATTTGCCTTCATTTTATTGCTCAGCAAGAAGGTTGCTGACAGAGGTCTGTTCCAGTTGAGGTATCAGATACCATTGTTCTTCAGTCTTGCATGCCGCGCGTCTTTGCGAGTGGCCTTGCACACTGTTAAACAACAACTCAACGCACTCAAGACCCAGAGCCGAAACATAACGTTGCCCCAGGGTATAGGTCACATTGTTTCTACTGAATGCTGCCCCCTGTGGCAGCGTATTCAGCGCCTGCTGCAGATCGGGAGGCATGACATGCAATTCGGTAGCAATCGAGGGGTTGACGAGAGGACGAGACGCTTCTACCTGCTTTGGCTCATATGCGCAGCCACCAACTTGTATGGCTAATGAAATCGCCAATAACCGGGTTGCATAATTCATGTGTCAATATTTTCCATGGAGTCAAATGTTAATCTGTTAAAACTTTACAGTCTTATGCTCTGGTAATTTTTTACCGATTTGCTGGTAATCTTTGCGACCCAAGAAGAACTGCAATATTCAGCATTACGAAGATTTTCATATCCTCTACATACCAAAGTGGGCCATGAAGTACCTCATTAACAGGCAATCAGTCAAGACTTGAAAAAGCGATTGATTCAAGCTGGATCAGCGTGATTTGCTCAATATATGAGCGCTTACTGCGTACATTGCAGAATGCTCTGAACGAATCGAGTAAAACGCGAATATATGATGGATATCAGGCAGTACACCGTCTGTATTGCTCAGAGCAGTCATAAGCCTCAAGACGGGTGACACAGTTCAAATGTTGGCAAAGTGTTACACAAATGATACCAGCATCTCTTGTTTGGCCATAGCTACCGCACAACACGAGGTGCCGGGAAAATTAGACATAGCTACCGCACGGCGATGACATCCTGCCGGATAAAAAGCATACAAGATGGATGTGAAATAAATACAGGAGGGACAAAATACGTGGACTGCCAGCTCAAAAAGCCAGCAGATAGATTATAATGTAAGCACCCAACCCGTGCATGAAAGCGTCACAATGTGACGTATATCATACTTATTCTCGTTTTTTTTGAATGCTACCAATAAGCCGCAATTGGGTCAACAATCAAAAATTCCACCTGCAATCCCCACCCGATGAAAAAATCAGCAAAATACTGTTTTTTAAGAATTTTTTATTTAATTTTTCATTGGCAAAAAATGTATTCACATGGTGTAAATAATTTTGATGATGCTCCAGATTAATTTAGAAACGTCTAAATTATTCCTCTTCCCTTCCAGAAAAAATTAATTTTTGTGAAGTCACAATATTGATTTTTCAATGAAAATGAAATAGGAGAAATCTGATTTACCCAGGAAGTCATATCCGACATCCCTCTCAAACTCCTCGCCCTGCGCGATAAACCAGTCCACGCCAGCGAGCATCATCACGTCACATGTTACACATTTGTTCAAATAACGAACTAAGCCGGGATGCTGATGACCTCCCCTTATTAAGGGCATCAACGCGATAGCCCATTTATCGACCAACATGATTTTTTTTAGTTTTTCTGGCCGTGATTGACAGGGTTATTGTCTGTTGACTATGCCTGATATGTGTCCGATTGAATCAGCGACACAGGGTCACAACGACATTGGAGGGGGCATGGACGCTAACACTCTATCAAGGATCGGCCTGCTGGTTTCGTTGCTCACCAGCGCAGGAGCGATAGCCAATGACAATATTCTTACCCTGCAACTAGGCAAGGCATTCAGCAATGAAAAGCTCGACATCAAATTCGCCGACGCCAAGTTTCACCATATGTTCTGGCGCTGGGGAGACTCAGGCTGCCAATTTGGGCTGGGGGTGCGTGGAGGAACACTCAAGGTAGAAGATGAAGAGACCGCAAGACTGGGAGGCGGCGCCCGTATCGAATGCCAATGGGGTAACTGGGTGACCTGGATACCCGGCGAAATGGTCTGGCTCAATCAACATCAATTTGGCACACGCGGCCACGGCTTCAAGGATTATGGCGGCCCCTTCCAGTTCGCTCTGGGCATCGGTCTCGGCTACGCCATCACCAAGAATTGGCTGATCGGCTATCAATATGAGCACATGTCCAACGCCTATATGTATGACAAGAACCCGGGGCTGGACAGCCATACCCTCCATATCGAGTACCGTTTTTAGCCAGACAGGCTTTGTCGCTATCACCGGAACACTCTGCAAAAAAGCCTTCACTTCTGTGAAGGCTTTTCGTTATGTAGTCTTCTGATAACCGGGGTGGCCGTGAGAGGATCACCACACTCAGGAAATGGATGACGACACGCTCTACCGCTTCACCACATCATGGGGGTGGCAATCAGTCCTTTTTCGCCTTGTTGGCGAAGAAGATATCGGCCTGAATATCCTGAGTGCGCACAGTGAAGATCTGGTTGGTCAGCTCTTCAGTCAACGCCTCGGCCTCCTTCATGACTCGCAGATTGAAGTCGTTGAGCATGTTGTTGGCAGCGGTCTTGTCGGTCTTGACCGTTTTCAGATAGTTGGCTTCCATCTCTTTCTGCTCTTTGGCGATCTTCGCCTCCCAGCTCTGGTAAGCCTGCTTCACCATGGGGGCCAGTTTGGGGTAATCGGTCATTACCAAAGTCTGCAGTTTGCGATATTTCCAGTAGATGGAGTCGCTGTCGGCCTTGTCGCTACCCATGGCATAGTGCGCCGGATAGGCTTCCAGACCGCTGTAGTAGGGAACGAAGGCGGTCAGATCCGCCATGCCGAGGCCCACATAGGTCACCTCCCCCACCTCACGCGGCATCCAGGGGCGTACCTGCATCACATGGGACTCGTAGGTGCGAAACACGCTGACGGGGCGCCACGGCTCCTGACCGTTCAACCCCTTGCTGTAGGGATCGTGTTCGGTGCCGTCATAGTGATTGCGCAGCACCGCCTTGACCTCCTCCAGGGTCATCTTCTTCTCGGGGGAGAGGGTGACCGGGAACTGGCGACCGGAATCCACCGCCTGCTTGAGCGAGGGGTTGAACATCTGCTGGATGTTCCAGACCCGCGGATCGTTATAGGTACGGTCCCGCTCGTCATCGCGGGTATAGGCTTTCGAGAAGTTGAACGCCCCCTCCTTTTGCGGATGGTAGAGCCCCTTCTCGGTGGCAAATTCGATCAGATTTTTCGATCCCATCATATCGGCACTGGCGGGATCGTACTGCTGCAGGCGGCCCTGATTGCCGGTGGCAAAGTAGTGATTTTTCGGCAGACGCTGCGCCATCCAGTGATGGCCGGTGGCAGTCTCCAGATACCAGAGCTCGTTATCATCCACCACGGCGACACCAAATCCCTCTCCCGCGCCTATGGTCTCGATGATGTTGCCAAGCAACGAGATCGCCTCGCGGGCCGATGTGGACCGGGAGAGCAACACATCGGGAATGTCATCCTCGGTGATCCCCTTATCTTCCACATAGGGGTCAAAGGCGAGCGCTTCGGGTGAGGCAAAAATGGACTCGGTGCCGCTCACCCCGACTCCCTTCTCGTTGAACCCGGTGGCGCCATGCAGCTGGGTCTTCCAGTTCGGTACCGTGGTATAGCGCAGGGAGTTTTTCGGCAAGGGGTAGCTGAAATCATTGGCGCCATTGTGAGCCTTGGAGCTGTGCATACCGCTCTGCCCCTGCTTGGCCGGATGGATCACGAAATGCTGGGCTTTCAGGGCATCGCTGTCGGCGCTGCGGGCCACCATCATGGAGCCATCGGCGCTGGCTTCACTGCCGACCAGCAAGGTGGTACAGGCGAACGCCGACGAGAAGAGAGCAAGGTTGATGGAGAGTGCGACGACGCACTTTTTGAAGGAATACATGAGATCTCCTTGTTGCACAGAGTGGTTGCAAATAAGCGGTGGCGCGCCAGTCAACCTGCCGCTGTCACAAGGGATCTGCGCGGTGACACGGGCCGGACAGTGCGGGCCATCAAACCGTAAACACGAAAAAGAGCAGTGCGAATAAACCATGGAAACCAGGGAGGTAGCCAGGCCCCCTGATAGGCGACCTGTGCGCATTTCTGCTTTCCGCTGTCCCGCTGGCGTGGCGATACTAGGCCCAATCAACTGACTTGAGTGTGACTGACAGCCCAAAACACCAACAATAAAGACTCAATCGATGCAAAATGTTGATAAGTGTGACAAGTGCAGGATCCTTGGCGACATTCAGCCGTCAACACAAGGCACGCAAGGCGCATACAGAAGGGAAATAAAGAGATGAGGAGATGTGACGCGCGGGATGGCGTGCTGACGCCATCCCGCGATTCAAGTCAGTAGGTCACTGCGCATCCGGCTGGTTTGCGGGGGCGGCCTTGATAAAGGCTTGCAACTGTTCGCAGTTGGCGACGATGCGGCGGATAGTGGGGTAATCGTCCAGGGTCATGTCGTAGCGGCGGGCGTTGTAGACCTGGGGCACCAGCATGCAGTCGGCCAGGGTCACTTCGTTGCCGACGCAGTAGACACCGGCGGTGGTCATCAACAGCTGTTCGAGGGCGGTGAAGGTCTCGTCAATCCAGTGGCGATACCAGCGGGCCTCCTGCTCGTTGTTGGCCCTGAAGTGCTCTTCCAGATAGTTGAGTACCCGCAGATTGTTGAGCGGGTGAATATCACAGGCGATCATGTTGACGATCTGGCGCACCCGTGCCCGCGCGTCGGGGGAAGAGGGCATCAGTGAGTAGGCGGGATAGGTCTCGTCGAGGTACTCCATGATGGCGACCGACTGACCGATCTGCACATCGCCATCCACCAGAAACGGCACCAGCCCTTGCGGGTTGATCCGGCGATAGGCCTTCTCGCTCTGCTCGCCTTGCCGCAAATTGATGGGATGCTGCTCGTAGGCGAGCCCCTTGAGCTGCAACACGATCCGCACCCGAAAACTTGCCGATGAACGCCAATAGCCAAACAACTGCAACATAATCTGTCCCTGCTTTTTATCTGGGCCCGAAGCCCGGCAGATGCTCGTCACCTGCCTCCTTGTGTATCCGGCACCGGTTGAGGCTCGTCGTGATCCGGACATATCCGGAATATCCTTGCCGCCAACCGGCGCTGGCCATCAACCTCCCTGACCGCTCGCTGGCACCACCTGTTGAGAGATGGTGCCAAACAGATTTTGGCCAGAGCGATCTTCCATCGAGATCGACACTCTATCACCAAACTGCAAATAGGAGGTTGTAGCTTGATCACAATCAAGAATTTCCAGCATGCGGCGCTCGGCGATGCAGGATGAACCGGCGCTGCGATCGTAGTTGGAGACGGTGCCCGAGCCGATGATGCAACCCGCCCCGAGCGGTCTTGTCTTGGCGGCGTGGGCAATCAGTTCAAAGAAGTTGAAGGTCATGTCCACCCCGGCATCCGGTGCGCCAAACAGGGCACCATTCAGATGGGTGCGCAGGGGCAGCAGCACCTTGCCATCGCGCCAGTCATCCCCCAGCTCGTCCGGGGTGATGGCCACCGGCGAGAAGGCGCTGGACGGCTTGGACTGGAAGAAACCAAATCCCTTGGCCAGCTCCCCCGGAATGAGATTGCGCAGGCTCACATCGTTGACCAGCATCAACAGTTTGACGTGACTGGCGGCCCCCTGCGGGCTCACCCCCATCGGCACATCGTCGGTGATGATGGCCACCTCCGACTCGAAATCGATCCCCCACTCCTCGGAGCCCATGACAATCGGCCCACGGGGAGCCAAAAAGCTGTCGGAGCCCCCCTGATACATCAACGGATCGTGCCAGAAGCTTTCCGGCATCTCGGCGCCGCGAGCCTTGCGCACCAGCTCCACGTGGTTGACGTAGGCGCTGCCATCGGCCCACTGATAGGCACGCGGCAAGGGAGAGAGGCAAGACGCTTCGTCAAAGGGGAACGCCTCGGCCACACGGCCCTCGTTAAGCTGCTGATAGACAGCCTCAAGCCTGGGGGCAACCTCGGCCCACTCATCGAGGGCGGCCTGCAAAGTCGGGGCTATCTCGCTCACCCGCACTGCCCGGGTCAGATCCCGGCTCACCACCACCAAAGCGCCATCGCGCTTGCCATTGTTCAATGTTGCCAATTTCATAAGCGATTCCTTATTTGCCGGCAGCAGCGTCCGGGCGCTGCCAGCTGGAGACATACCGGGTGTTCTCGATCCCTTCGCACAGACTGCCGACGTTCAGCGCATCGCGGGTATCGAGCATGACCGCCACCTCGTCGGTGAACTTCTTGGCATAGGCCTGCCCTGCCGCAAACGCCTTGGGATGGGGGCCGTGGGTGAAACCGGCGGGATGGAAGGTGACCATGCCCCGCTCGATATTGTCCCGGCTAAAGAAATCCCCCGCGTGGTAAAAGAGCACCTCGTCGTAATCGTCATTGCTGTGATAGAAGGGCACCTTGAGGGCGCCGGGATCGCTCTCGATGGGGCGCGGCACGAAGGTACAAATCACGAAGCGGCTCGCCACAAAGGTCGAATGAGCCGACGGCGGCAGATGGTAGCGATGGCTCATCAGCGGGCGGATATCCCGCCAGTTGAGGCGCACCACGCACAAGTCCCCGTGCCAACCTTGCGCATCAAGCGGGTTGAAGGGCCAGGTGATGACCGACACCTGATCGTGACGCTTCACCTGCAGCGACCAGGGATTCTCATCCTGCTGGGCTAAAAAGCGTTCATTGATGGCGGGCACATCGAGCGCCGCCGGGTCGAAGATGGCGTGATTGCCCACCAGCCCCTTATCCGGCAGCTGGTAGCTGTCGTTGGTCGCCTCGATCATCAGGATGAACAGGGGCGCCGTCGGCTCGATGCGCCACATGGTGCCGCGGGGGATCACCACGTAGTCGCCATCGCGAAGAGTCAGGTGGCCGTAGTCGCAGAAGAACTCACCGCCCCCCTCGTGGATAAAGAGCAGCTCGTCGCCGTCGGCGTTGCGCACCAGAAACGGCATCGCCTCGGAGAGCCGCCAGATGCGATAGCGGCAGTGGGGGTTGCTGAGAATATCGGGAGCCACCCAGGGAGAGAGCGAGCTTACCTCCTCCTGGAGGGCATTGAGGTCAAACAGCCGTGGCCGCAGCGGCCCCTCCCAACTGATCCAGTCAGTGGGGGCATGCTTGTGGTGCATGTGGGTGGCGGGGCCGAAAAAGCCGCTTCGCCCCAGCTCGCGCTCATAGATGGCCTGTTCCGGCAGGTCGGCATGGGCTTGCCGGGAGTGGGTCCCCTCCCGATGGGGGAAGTTAATCCAGTTACGCATCGCTCGCTCCCTCTTTGCGGGCACCCTTCTCATCCTCGCCGCCATCCAGCACGCCACGGCGGATCTGGTCCAGCTCAATCGATTCAAACAGCGCCTTGAAATTGCCCTCGCCAAACCCTTCGTTACCCTTACGCTGGATGATCTCGAAGAAGACCGGGCCAATCACGGTGTCGGTGAAGATCTGCAGCAGGATGCCATCCTTGGTGGGGGAGCCGTCGATGAGGATGCGCAGCTCTTTCAGAGCAGCCAGATCCTCCTGATGCCCCTCGACCCGGTTGTTCACCTTCTCGTAGTAGGTATCGGGCGTCGGCATAAAGCCGGTACCGCGGCTGCGCAGGGTGCGGATGGTGTGGTAGATATCGCTGGAGGCCATGGCGATGTGCTGGATCCCCTCCCCCTTGTACTGACGCAGGTACTCCTCGATCTGGGACTTGTCATCCGCCGACTCGTTGATGGGGATGCGGATCTTGCCACAAGGCGCGGTCATGGCACGGGAGTGCAGCCCGGTCAGCTTGCCCTCGATATCGAAGTAGCGAATTTCACGGAAGTTACCGATCCGCTCATAGAAGTTGGACCAGACATCCATATTGCCGCGATGGACGTTGTGGGTCAGGTGATCGATCTCCATAAGACCGGCATCCACCTCTGCCATCCGGGACTGCCAGTCGGGGTAGAAGACAAAATCCACGTCATAGATGGAGCCCTTGTCGCCATAGCGGTCGACAAAGGAGAGCGTGCTCTCGCCGATACCGTAGATGGCGGGAATATTGAGCTCCATCGGGCCAATCTTGCCGACAAAGGGCTTGGCCCCCTTGGCGATGGCGTACTGCTGGGCTTTGCCCGCATCGCTCACCCGAAATGCCATGCCGCAAACGCTCGGCCCGTGCAGGCTGGCAAACTGCTCCGCCTGGGAGTGAGGCTCGGCATTGACCACAAAGTTGATATCCCCCTGCCGGTAGAGCCAGCACTGCTTGTGTTTGTGCTTGGCGACCTCGGCAAACCCGAGCGAAACGAACAGGCTCTTGAGGGCAGCAATCCCTTTGGCATCGGGGGCTGTGTACTCGACAAACTCGAAACCGTCTGTGCCTAAAGGATTGATGGTATGGGTGGCGGAAGAGGTGGCATTCATCGGGCGCTCCTTGCTCTTGATTCGGTTAAAACGGATTGCGGCACCCAGCGGCGCGGCAAGTGTTAACAACTTGTTTCATTAGAAGCAGGGCGTAGCAGGAAGAGAAGAGGCGGGTTGCAGATAGTTTTTCGCAGCTGGCAGCAAATAATGTAAATGGATTGTGACATTCAAGTCGCAGCCTTGCGGATCAAACGGTGACGACCCGCATGGCTGTCAGCTTTGGCTTACAGTTGCCAGTTTTTGACCAGCAGATGGGGCAAGCGGGCCCGGGCTTTTTGCAGTCGCGTGGGCGTTGGATTGATCAGCCACGCCTCTTTCCCCAACCCCAGCAGTGGCAGATCGTGCAGGCTGTCGCTCAAGGCCAGCTCGACATCGAGGGCGCAGATCTCCGGCAGCAGCTTGTGCTGGCCGTGGCAATAGAAGCGCGGCATCAGGCCGCCAAAACGGTAGTGCATCTGCGAGCCAATGATCCGGTGGGGCAACTGGCCGGGCAGTTGCTGATAGAGTTGGGCTCGCACCAGCGCGCAGGGGCTGGCGGAGATCACCCAGCAGCGCGCCCCCTCGCTTTGCAGCAACTCGCGAGCCTGACGAAACAGCCCCGGCCTGGTGCGGCAATAGGCGCGCACCAGCTTGCGCCAACCGAGGGGAGAGAGCCAAAGCGTGATGGCCCACCAGATAAGGGAGATACCGCGCCGCCGCTGGCTGGGTAGCAGCTGACTTGGCAACAAATAGACCAAGCCACCCAGCGCAATCACTGGCAACAGCAACAGCGGCCAGATCCGGCGGCGCAGGATATAGCGCAGCAGACCGGCGTGGCTGTCGCCGGGGGCCAGGGTGTCGTCAAAGTCGGCCAGGATCCAGCGCGGAGTGCCCCCGTCAGGATCACGATCTATCGCTGAAGGGATAATGGTGTCAGACGCTGGGCGCATAAACATCAGGGCGCAAGGGCTGCAATGGCTGCAGTGAGCTCAGGGGTGACAAATTCACTCCCCACATCGGGCGAGCAGACAAAATCGAACGGCTCGCCCGCCAGGGTAAAACTCAGTCGCCAGGCGTGCAGATAGCCGCGATCGGAGGGCGTACCGCCATAGCGCTCATCCCCGAGAATGGGGGCGCCGATGCTTTTGAGGGCAACCCGGATCTGGTGGGTTTTGCCGGTCTGGGGCTTGACGCGATAGAGCCGCAGCCCTTCGCGCACCGACACCGAATCGAACCAGCTGATGGCAGGATTATCCAGCGTGCGCGCCAGCAGCCAGCTGCCGCCACGCCCCTTTTGCATATCCCCTTTCACCCAACCCTGCTTCTTCTTCGGTTTACGATCGGAGAGCGCCAGATACTGCTTGCTCACCTCACGGGCCGCAAAAGCCATGCTCAGCTCACGGTTCGCCTCTGTGGTGCGGGCCAGCAGCACCAGCCCGGAGGTCATCTTGTCGAGCCGGTGCACCGGATAGAGGGTGAGCCCGGTATCGGCTTTCACGCGATTGACCAGTCCCGGATTGACCGACTCCCCGTCGCCCTTCTCGTCGTGCATGCCTATGCCGGGCTGCTTGTCGATAACCAGGAAAGCGGGATGCTCAAACAATATCCGGTACATAAAACCTCGGGAACTGGGGAATAAGGCTCACAGCCAACGACTGGCGGCGCTCGGGAGTGCTGCATTCTCCCTGCTCGGGCACTATTTGGCAAACCGGGCGGGCAGAGGATAAAGATAAAAAATGGCCCCGCCTGCAACAGGCGGAGCCATTTTCGCTCATATTGGCAGGTCAACCCTTACACATTGCGCGGGCGCAGGTGGGCGTGCCAGCGCGCTTCCCACTTTTTGAACAGCCAGACGATGACAAAGGTGAGCAGCATATAGAGCAGCCCTGCGGTCAAAAAGGCCTCGAACGGACTGTAGTAGCGAGAGTTGATGATCCGCGCCGCGCCGGTCAGATCGACGATGGTGATGATGCCCGCCACCGCCGAGCCTTGCAGCATGAAGATCACCTCGTTGCTGTAAGCCGGCAGTGCCCGACGAAACGAGTTGGGCAAAATGATCCGGGTCAGGGTCTGCCAGCGGGTCATGCCAAAGGCGTTGGCTGCCTCAATCTGGCCGCGCGGCATGTTGTGCACCGCCCCGCGCACGATCTCGGCGGTATAGGCGGCGGTATTGAGGGTGAAAGCCAGCAGCGCACAGAACCAGGCTTCGGAGAAGAGCGACCAGGCGGCACTGTTCTTCAGCCACTCCCACTGGGCAGCGCCGTAGTAGATGATAAAGAGCTGCACTAGCAGCGGGGTGCCGCGAAAGAAGTAGATATAGGCCCAGATCGGCCCCTTGATCAGCCAGTTGCGGCTGTTGCGCAGAATGCCCATGGGCACCGCCAGCATCAACCCAAGGATCAGAGAGAGGGCCACCAGCCAGACGGTGGTATAGAGCCCCTCCCAGTAGGTGGGCCACTCTTTGAGAATGATTGAGAAATCCATGGCTTACCTCGTCTTGATGGCGTAATGACGCTCGGCCCACTTGAGCGCCGAGGTGGAGACTGCGGTGAAGATCAGGAAGATCAACGCCACCGCCATGTAGAAGGTGAAGGGTTGCTGGGTCGAGCCCGCCGCCAACGAGGCTTTGCGCACCATGTCATCAAGGCCGATGATGGAGACCAGCGCGGTGGTTTTCAGCAGCACCAGCCAGTTGTTGCCAAACCCGGGCAGAGCGTGGCGCATCATCTGGGGGAAGAGGATCCGCACAAACACCTGGGTAGCCCGCATGCCAAAAGCCCGTGCGGCCTCCAGCTCACCTTTGTCCACCGCCAGAATGGCGCCGCGAAAGGTCTCGGTCATGTAGGCGCCGAAGATAAAACCGATGGTCGCGACACCGGCCACAAAGGGGCTGATGTCGATATAGTCCGGAAGCAGGGAGACCCACTCCTGATTGGGATTGCTCTCCAGTAACCAGCTGTTGTAAGTCTCGTTGACCCAGGTGCAGATGCCGTTAATCAGCACCTGGCCGCCAAAGAAGAGCAGCATCATCAGCACCAGATCGGGGATACCGCGAATAATGGTGGTGTAGCCGGTGGCGATGGCCCGGGCCCACTTGTAGGGAGAGAGTTTGGCCAGCGCCCCCAGCATCCCCAGCAGCAACGCCAGCAGCAGGGAGGCCAGCGCCACTTCCAGGGTGACCCAGGCGCCCTCCAGCAGCGAGGCTTCGTATCCTTTCAAATCAAACATATGCAGCTCCATCGCCACTGAATCTTCACGCACCTGCTAACCAGAAGGCTCCATAGCAGTCCGAATGAAATATGTGCAGCTCCATTGCAATCAATGCGGGCCCGTAAACTCCCTCAGGGAGGTGACGGGCCCGATGACTACTGACGGGATCAACCTGTCGTTACTTGCCGTAGACGTCTTTGGACTTACTCGCCGTAAACGTCTCTTTGTTTTACTCTCCGTAAACGTCGAACTCGAAGTACTTGTCGTTGATTTCCTTGTACTTGCCGTTGGCACGCAGCGCCAGAATGGCGGCGTTGAATTTCTCTTTCAGATCCTTGTCAGCCTTGCGCACTGCAATACCGGCGCCTTCGCCAAACCACTTGGGATCGGTCAGTTTCGGGCCGACGAATTCAAAGGCATCACCCCCCTCTTTCTTCAGCAGACCGTCGGTGATGGCGGCAGAGTCGGCCAGCACATAGTCCACACGACCGGATTTCAGATCGAGATAGGCTTCATCGGCGGTGCCGTAACGCTTGATGGTGGCATTGGGGAAGTTGTCGGTAATAAAGGTATCCATGGAGGTCGCACGCTGCACCGCGACGGACTTGCCTTCCATAAAGGCTTTGTCGAGCTGCACGTCAGTGCCCTTCTTGGCGGCGAAGCGGGCCGGAATGTGCTGGTACTTCTGGGTGAAGTCCACTTTCTTCTTGCGCTCTTCTGTGATGTCCATGGTGGCGATGATAGCGTCAAACTTGCGCGACAGCAGCGCCGGAATGATGCCGTCCCAGTCCTGCTTGACCAGGGTGCACTTCACTTTCATCTCTTCGCACAGGGCGTTGGCGATGTCGATATCAAAGCCTTTCACCTCGCCACTGGGCTCGGTCCAGGAGAAGGGGGGATAGGCACCCTCAACCCCGATCCGGACCTCTTTCCACTCCTTGGCCATCAGGCTACCGGACGCGAGGGCAGTGACTACGGCTGTCGCCAGCATCAGCTTGTTCATGTATCTCTCCTTGATAAAACAGTTGATTGGGTAACCAGGCATCCCGCCATCAGTAGATGGAGGAGATGAATTGCTTGAACCGCTCGGATTTGGGATGGGCGAAAATCTCCTTGGGGTTGCCCTCCTCTTCCACCCGCCCCTGATGCAGAAACATCACCTTGTTCGATACATCCCGGGCAAACGACATCTCGTGGGTCACCACCAGCATGGTGCGTCCCTCTTCGGCCAGCTCGCGCATCAGGCCAAGTACTTCTCCCACCAGCTCGGGATCCAGCGCCGAGGTGGGTTCGTCAAACAGCATCACCTCGGGCTCTACCGCCAGCGCACGGGCAATGGCGGCCCGCTGCTGCTGACCACCGGAGAGGTGGCCGGGATAGTAGTCACGCCGCTCCCAGAGTCCAACCCGGTTGAGCAGTTGCTCTGCCTTGGCCAGTGCTTCGGCGCGAGGCACCTTGAGCACCTGGATTGGCACTTCGATGATGTTCTGCATGATGGTCATGTGTGACCAGAGATTGAAACTTTGAAACACCATGGCCAGTCGGCTGCGGATCCGCTCAACCTGACGCATATCTTCCGGCAACCGCTCGCCGGCGCGGCTGGTTTTCATCCGGATCAACTCGCCATGGAGCGAGACGGTGCCGGATGAGGGGGTTTCGAGCAGATTGATACAGCGAAGAAAGGTCGACTTCCCCGAACCGGAGGAGCCGATAAGGGAGATCACATCACCCTTGTGGGCGGTCATGTCGATGCCCTTGAGCACTTCGTGGGTGCCAAAATATTTGTGCAGATCACGTACTTCCAGTGCGGCAACGTCGCTCATCCATTACAACCTTGTCTGTCCCTAGACGCCGCAGGGGGCGTGACTCAACCATCGTCCATTTAACAAAAAGTTAACTGATGGCAACCTTCAGCGAAAATATCACCAGGATAGTGAAAAAACAATACAGAACGAGGGTCTTCAGGGGATTCGCTCTATTTTTATTCGCTCTTTGCGTATTTTTCAGCACTTTGTTTGCATAAACAGCCGTTTCAATGGCTGTTTCGATAACGCCTTTTTATACCCCAATCATATCAGTGGCAAGAGAAAAGCGTGATGTGTGCCAAACCGGCACCAAAATGGCTTTATGCACCCCCTTGCCGAGCGAAATATCGGCCCCCCGATTGGATCAACTTGATTTCATTGATGCACTCGGGCTCGCACAGAACCTTATCAAACAGAGAGGTTGTGGCAAAAAAGTAACAATCTGCCCCCAAAAGGGCTGTTTTCGGCCATGAAAGCGAGAGATATGTGACACAGAGCCAATAAGTAATGATAAGGTGGTGTTTTTATCAGTTTTTGTGATCGAGGCCTCGATGCTGCTCAATGTGTTGCTGATCCTGTTGCCACTGGCAATCGGCTATCTGATTCCCCTCTCCTCTGCCCGGCTGATCAAGCTGGTCAACCAGAGTCTGGGCAAGATGGTCTACCTCATTCTGTTCCTGATGGGGCTCGGGCTTGCCTATGTGGAGAACCTGGGCAGCAATCTGGCGGTGATCTTCAAGGTCGCCGGGGTGATGCTGACCGCGATCACGCTCTGCAACCTGCTGGCCCTCTGGTGGCTCGACAAGCGCACGCCGCCGACCCACGAGGCGAGCGATGCCAAGATGCCGGGCAAGTTGCACCTGTTGTGGGAATCCCTGCAGCTCTGCTTTGTGGTGCTCGGCGGTGTGCTGCTGGGTCTACTGGTGGATCTGCGCGCACTGCCCATCGACAAGTGGAGCGAGTGGGCCCTGATGCTGCTGCTGTTTCTCATCGGGGTGCAGATGCGCAACTCCGGCATGCGGCTGCGCCAGATCCTGCTCAATCCCTGGGGGATGAAGATAGCCGCCACCGTCATCCTCAGCAGCTGGCTGGGCAGCCTGCTGGCGGCCCAGTTGCTGGGCATGCCCTTTGCCCATGGTCTGGCGATGAGCTCGAGCTTCGGCTGGTATTCACTCTCCGGCATTCTGGTAGCCGACAAACTGGGGCCGGTGCTCGGTTCTGCTGCCTTTATCAACGATCTTGGGCGCGAGCTTATCGCCATTCTGATCATCCCGGTCCTGATGCGACGCCACCCCTCGGCAGCCATCGGTTACGGCGGCGCCACGGCGCTGGACTTCACCCTGCCGGTCATCCAGAAATCAGGGGGCATTCAGGTGGTGCCGGTGGCCATTGTCTCCGGCTTTATCCTGAGCCTGCTCGGCCCCATCCTGATCCTCGGGTTTCTGGCGATCTAAGCCTGATTTCCACATTGCAGATCAAAAAGCCCGACCTTGTTGTCGGGCTTTTGCTGTTTGGAGCAACCACGCACTCGCACTGACTACGATATTACCCGCAGCCTTATTCGCGCCACTGGCCGCCACTCATCACCCGTTCGATAGCAAACGTCCGGTCGTGCACCAGCAGCAGATCCGCATCCTGCCCGACCCCGATACGCCCCTTGCTGCCAAGCCCCAGCGCCTGCGCCGGATTGCTCGTCACCGCGGCCAACGCCCTCTCCAGCGAGACACCGAGCCGGGTCGCGCGCACGCACTGCTGCCACAGGCTGGCAATCTGGCCGCAGCGCATCTCGATTAGCCGCCCTTCGCCATCAAAGCGCGGCAGGCTGGCGTTGGCATCCGAGCTGAAGGTGATGCGCTCGGCAGGCACATTGGCGGCCAGCAGCTCGAGGAGCGCATCGGCGGCAAGCCGCTCGCCATCCTCCAGCAGATCGGGAAAGCTCGAGGTGGTGAGGTCGACCCAACCTCCCGCCTTGCCCCACTCGATGGCCTCGGCAAAGAGCCAGGGGTTGCGGTTGCAGTGGGTGGGATAGAGCTGGCGCAGCGGAATGTCGGTCTCATCGCGAAGAGCCCTCAGGGGGGCCAATGCCCCCTTTCCATCCCCGACATGGAAGAAGCTGACCCCGCTCTTGCCCGCAAGCAGCCCGGCCACTCGCGCCTCGCTGGCAAGCCTGGCCAGCTCGTCGTGGGTCGGCGCACTGGATCTGTGGTCACTGATGGCCACCTCCCCCACCCCCAATACCTCGGGGATCAGGATGATGTCCGACTCCACCGTGCCGGTCAGGGTCTTGACCGGTAGATGGTAGGAGCCGGTATACATAAAAGCGCTCACCCCGGCGGCGCGAAACTCGCGCACCTTGCCGAGCACCTGCGCGGGGGTGCGGGTCAGGCTGTCAGTGCCAAGCGCCGCCACCAGGGTAGTGACACCTGCCTTGAGCGCCTCGCTCGCCGCCAGCTCTGGGGTGCGAAAGGCAAAGCCCCCCTCACCGCCGCCGCCGGTGATATGGGCCAGCGGATCCACCAACCCGGGCACCAGATAGTGGCCACGACCATCGACCCTGTGCAGCGGCCAGTTTTCAGGCACAGTCAGCCCCTGGCCCATCCAGGCAATGCGGCCATCGGCCACCAGCAGATCCTGCTGGCCAAGGTGGGAGGGACTGAAGATCTCGGCTCCCTCGATCAGGGTCAACATGGCGATCCTCCTTGCACGATTGTCGCTTGCCCAATGAAAAGAGAGGGAGCAAGCTCCCTCCCCCCGTCAACCACCATATATATCGTACTTGAAGTACTTCTGGTTGATCTGCTGATAGGTGCCATTGGCACGCAGTACCTTGATCGCCTCGTCCAGCTTGCCCTTGAGCTCCTTATCGCTCTTGCGCACGGCGATCCCCATACCATCACCAAACCACTGGCGATCGGTCAGGGCGGGCCCCACATAGTCGAACTTGTCGCCCCCCTCTTTGCCAAGCAGTCCCTGCTCGATGGCAGAGGCATCGGCCAACAGGGCCAGCACCCGACCCGCTTTCAGATCGAGATAGGCCTCATCGGCATTGCCGTAGCGGACTATGGTGACATTCGAGCCAAAATTGTCGGTCAGGTACTTGTCGTGGGTGGTGGCACGCTGCACCCCGATGCGCTTGCCCGCCATGCCTTCCGGGGTCAGCGTCAGCTCGGTCCCCTTGGCCGCCACAAAGCGATTCGGAATATGGGCATATTTCTCGGTGAAATCGACCTTCTGGCGCCGCTCGTCGGTGATCGACATGGCGGCGATGATGGCATCGTATTTACGCGACAGCAGGGCCGGGATCATGCCGTCCCAATCCTGCGCCACCAACTCGCACTTGACCGCCATCTGCTGACACAGGGCGCTGGCGAGATCGATATCAAACCCCTTGATCTCGCCCGATGCATCGGTCCAGGAGAAGGGCGGGTAGGCCCCCTCCACCCCGAAGCGCACGGTTTTCCACTCCTTGGCCATGGCGGGGGTGGCCAGCAGGCTGGCAACAAACAGGGCTGAGAGGGTCAGTCTGATCTTCATCATGAGTACTCCATTACATAAAAAGCGCACAGGCGCGGACAAGGCACCGCAGGCGAATGCATGCGATGACCAAAAGCGGCAAAATCTGGATGAGCGAGATCACGCCCGAGCGGGCGTCAGTGAACTGCTCCAGGGGGTCGATCTATTCGTCGAACCACTCGGAGAGGTAGAAAGGCTTGAAGTAGAAGGCCAGAAAAAAGCCTCTGGCTTTGCGCATCATGGTGGTTTGTCGCGTCCTGTGACAAAGATGGCATCACCTTAGCACGCCCGAATTTTGCCCGGCAAGAGGCAGCCGCCGGGCAGTAGCAAAATCCCGATCATGGCCAAGGCGGGCGGGATCCGTTAGGCTCGAAGCACCTTGCCATTCCATAACAGACCCACCGCTACCGATGAATTTTCTGGCCCATCTCCATCTGGCTGCCCACACCCGAAGCTCCCTCACCGGCAATCTGCTCGGCGATTTCGTCAAAGGCACGCTGCCCACGGGGCTTGCCACCCACTTTGATGAGGGGATCTGGCTGCACCGCAAAATTGACGCCTTCACCGATGGTCATCTCGAGCACAAGGCGGCCGTCGCCTGTTTCGAGGCCCCCTGGCGCCGCTTTGGCGGCATAGTGGTGGATATGATCTACGACCACTGGCTGAGCCAGCACTGGGGGCTGTTCAGCACCGAGCCCCTGCCCCGCTTCCTGCAACGCAGTTATGACCAGCTATTGGCGGATCACCCACGCCTGCCGGATGGACTGCCACGCCCCCTCAAGCGGATGGCCGAGCAGAACTGGATCGCCTCCTACCGCCACAGGGAGGGGCTGGGGCAAGCGCTGAATGGCATCGGTCGCCGCCTGCGCCGCCCGGTACCACTGGGAGAGGCGCTGCTGACCCTCGATGAATCGCAGTGGCAAACATGCGAGGCGGGGTTTCTGCGCTTCTATCCCCAGCTGATGGACTTTAGCCAGCAACAGCTGGCCCAATATCGGGCAGCGCAAAGGGGCACAGTGATCCCTCTGGATAGGCCTGCTTCCCCATAAAAAAACGCCCCTTGCGGGGCGTTTGTCATCAGTTGGCTTCGTCTTTCTTTTTGCGAATGCTGAGGCCAAGTTCCCGACCACGCAGTCGGGCGTAATAGATGGTGCCGACAAAGGCGAGGGTGGTGAACAGCAGCTCCACCACCGCCAGCCACCGCTCCCCCTCATCTGTAGTGATCAGGGTAAGTGCGTGCAGGAAATAGGGCATCAACACGAAGTTGCCCCAGGCGTGGGTGTAGGGGTTGCCCTGCACTATCCCCTTGAGGGGGAAGAGCAGCGGCACCGTCCAGATCACCGGCAGCAGCCAGGGGTTGAGGTCAGGATGGGGTGACAGCCACAGATGCCAGAGGATGACCCAGCCCAGCAGGCCGAAGAAGCCGACCAGGGTCAGCCAACGTGCGAAGCGGGTGCTCACTTGAGGATCTCCAGCACCTGCTCCGGCGGGCGACCAATACGGGCCTGTCCATTCTTGATGACAATGGGGCGCTCGATCAGCTTGGGATGCTGGTGCATGGCACGAATAAGGGCGTCGCCGTTCACTTCACTGAGGCCCAGCTCCTTGTAGAGATCTTCCTTGGTGCGCATCAGCTGGCGCGGATCGCTAAAACCGAGCAGAGAGAGCAGGTTGCGGATCTCATCTTCGCTCGGGGCCTGCTCCAGATAGAGCACCACATCAGGGGCGATCCCGTGCTGTTCCAGCAGGGCCAGGGTTTCGCGACTCTTGGAGCAGCGCGGATTGTGGTAGATTTGGGTCTCGCTCATGGTAACTCCCTGATTAATCGCAAGATGGGACTAGAAACGGCGCTATTGTAGGGGAAAGTGATGGTCAGGGTAAGCGGCATTGGAAAGGAATTGAAACGAATTTGTTGGCTGATTGTGGCTGGCCTGCTGGGCGCCTGCACGCCCGCCCCCGAATTTACCGATGCAACAGGGCAGTCGGTCAGCCTGCGCCACTTTGCCGGCAAGCCGCTGCTGGTCAACTACTTCGCCCCCTGGTGCGCCCCCTGTCTGCGGGAGATGCCGCGCCTCAACGCGCTGGCGGAGGAAGGCGAGATCGCTGTGGTAGCGATCAACTACGACCCGACCACGCCGGCAGAGCTGGGGCAACTGGCAACCCGATATGAGATCAAGGTGCCGCTGCTGATTGCCAATGCGGAGGCCAGCCTCCCCTTCCCTCGTCCGGGCGCCCTGCCTACCAGCTATCTGCTCGATAGCGAGGGCAAGCTCAAGCAGACGCTGATCGGTGAACTGGACCCGTCGAACATCGAGATGCTCAAGGCGGCCGCCAGCAGCGTGAGTCACTAGCCCATCGCAGCTATCACTGTTACCCACACCGCCATAAACAACAAGGGCGCACCGTGGTGCGCCCTTGTTGGATTGGCCAATGCCAGCTGTCGTTAGCCCTTGAGGCTGTCGAGATCCTTCTTGGCGCGTTCCAGTTCGGTGATGCGCGCCTCCAGACGAGCCAGAGTCATCCGGTCGCTGGTGGTACCGCGCGCCACGATCAGTTCGTCGATGGCCGCCTGATAATCCCCGCGCAGCGAGAGCATCTCGGCCCGCGCCATATGCAGCTCGGTCATTCTGCCCGCCTTGCGATAGGCGTCGGAGAGCAGGTTCCAGGCCAGATTGTTCTCTTCATGCGCACGGGCATAGGGGTCGAGGATGGCGATGGACTTCTTGTAGTTGCCGCTCTCGAGGTAGGCGTTACCTAGGTTGACCACCACCACTTCGTTATCCGGCATCCGGCTGCGGAACTTCTCGAGGCGCGCGATGGCCTGGGCACTGCGTCCCTTGGCCAGATCGATGTCGGTCTGGGCATCGACGATAAAGAGATCTTCCGGATGACGGGCCGCCAGCTCTTGCATCAGAGTATCAGCTTCGTCGGTGCGCTTGAGCTGGATCAGCGCCAGCGCCTTGCCATAGATGGCGGCATCCTTGAGCGGGTAATCCCCCTTCTGGATCCGGGTATCGAAGTAGCTCAGCAGCCCCTGCGGGGTATCGGTACCAAAACGGACCTGAATACGTACCTTGGCCAGCCAGAAGTCGAGGCTGGGCGGCAAGTCGCGGCGGCCATAGCTGCCCGCCCGAGCGCGTGCCTCGCTGATCCGGGTCTCCGGCAGCGGGTGAGTGAGCAGCATTTCCGGCGGCTTGCTGGCGTAACGGTACTCGGCAGCCAGTTTCTGGAAGAAATTGGCCATCCCCATGGGATCGAAACCGGCATCATAGAGCGTCTTCATGCCGATGCGATCCGCTTCATATTCGTTGTCACGGGTGTAGTTGATGGCGGACTGCATGGAGAGGCCCAGCGTGGTCTGCAGCGCGGCGATACCGGCGGTCGGGTTGATCACCGCCAGCGCGATGGAGCCAACCAGACCGGCCAGAGTCACAGCCGAACTGCTCGCCTGCGCCTCCATGTAACGGGCGATATGGCGTTGGGTCACGTGGGTAATTTCGTGGGCCAGTACCGAGGCCAGCTCGCTCTCGCTGTCGGCGTAGAGGAAGAGGCCGGTGTGCACCTTGACTCGCCCACCGAGGAAGGCGGCCGCGTTGATGCTGGGATCATTGATGAGGAAGAAGGTAAACGGGAAACGTACCCCATCGGCGTTGGTCAGCAATCGCTGACCCAGATCGTCAATGTACTGGCTCAGCACCGGATCATCGATGATCGGCAGACCCGCACGGGCAAAGCGCATAAAAGCGTTGCCGTAACGCACTTCCTGCTCGATGGGCAGGGCAGCAACCCCGGCCGTGCCGATGTCGGGAAGCTGATTGTTGGCCTCGGCATGAAACGTGGCGCCCATCAGGGAAGCCAGCAGGGGAAGCGATGCCATCAGGGGGGAAAAACGTGCCACGTTATCTCTATCTCCATCAGAAAGGGCCTCGGCAGAATACCCTTGCCCATCAAGGGCTACAAGCGTTGTTTCATGCTCTTATCACGGCCATAATAGCGGCCACCTGCCTGATGGAGCCCCCATGGAAATTCTCGACCTGACCCCCTGGCGCTGCCCCGAGCCGCTGATCCGGCTCAAGCTCTGGTTAAGGGGGGCCAAAAGCGGTCAAACCGTCACCATCCGGCTGGCCGATGCGGGCTCCCGGCAGGATATTCCGGCCTATCTGCACCGTCAGGGCCACCATGTCGAGGTGCAGCAAGAAGCGGACAAAACCCTCTCTTTGCAGTTGGTTGTCGGGGCGAAACAACCATCTTGAGCCCCAGTGATGTAAGGATGCCGTCATGTTAGAAGTATTGAAGCGCTGGTATCAGACCCGTTTTTCCGATCCCGATGCCGTTACCCTTTTCCTGTTGCTGGTGTTCTGCTTCACCATCATCTGGCTGTTTGGCGATCTGCTGGCCCCCCTGCTGGTGGCGCTGGTAATGGCCTATCTGCTGGAGTGGCCGGTCGCCCGGCTGCAAAAAGCGGGGCTGTCGCGCACCCTGGCCACCAGCGTCATTCTGATCCTCTTTATTGCGGTAGCAGTCGCCTCCTTGCTGGGTCTTATTCCGACGCTGGTGAGCCAAGGGATCAATCTGGCCAAAGAGGCGCCGGCCATGCTGACCCACGCTCAGGATTATGTGCGCACCCTGCCTGACAAATACCCCGAGCTCATCGACGTCAGTCTGGTGGAGACCGTCATCGACAATATTCGCCAGCGCATCCTCAGTGGCGGCGAGCATCTGGTAAGCGCCTCCCTCAGTTCGCTGGTCAACGTGGTCGCCATCATGATTTACCTCATTCTGGTGCCGCTGATGGTCTTCTTTATGCTCAAGGACAAGCGGGTCTTGATGGGCAGCCTGCGCCGCTTCCTGCCGCGCAACCGCACCTTGGTCAACCGGGTGTGGGTCGAGATGAACAACCAGATCATCAACTACATCCGTGGCAAGGTGATCGAGATCCTGATCGTCGGCATCGCCACCTATGTCCCCTTCGCCCTGATGGGGCTGCGCTACTCGGTGCTGCTGGCGGTCGCGGTCGGCTTCTCGGTGCTGATCCCCTATATCGGCGCCGCCGTGGTGACCGTACCGGTAGCCATGGTCGCCCTGTTCCAGTGGGGGCTCACCCCGGAGTTTGCCTGGCTGATGGTGGCCTATCTGGTCATTCAGGCTCTTGATGGCAACCTGCTGGTGCCGGTGCTTTTCTCGGAAGCGGTCAACCTCCATCCGGTGGCCATCATCATCGCCGTGCTGGTCTTCGGCGGCTTGTGGGGATTCTGGGGAGTCTTCTTCGCCATTCCCCTCGCAACCCTGGTCAAGGCGGTGATCAATGCCTGGCCAAAACGCGAAGAGATGCCCGGTGCCGCAAAATAACCTGCTTCCCCTGCAATCGTGACAACGGAGTGTCCATGACCTTTTTTCGTCAAATCAGAGCGGCAGGGCTGACGGCCCTGCTCCTCGCTGCCGCCATGCCAGCGCGTGCCGATATCGATCTTGGCGCCATGGATCTGCTCACCAGCGACAGCCCTACCAGCCCGGTGCCACAGGGCTTTGTCGCCGGTGCGGCGCTCATCGGGGGACAGGCCCGTTATGAAGCGCAGGACAACGCCCTCTACGCCATCCCGGGCTTTATCTACTTCGGCGACGACTTTATGTTTCTGGGAGATCGGGCCCGCTATTACTTCCACAAGGATGAGAACGTGGCCCTCTACGGCTATGGCCGGGTCCGTTTTGGCAATCTGGATCCCGAGGATTCGCTCGCTTTCAGTGGTATGGAGCAGCGAAAATGGCAGCTGGAAGGCGGGATCGGTGGCAACATCATCACCCCCTACGCCCTGCTGACCGTGCGTGCTAACAGCGATGTCACCGGCCGCAGCAAGGGACAGGAGCTGCTGCTGTGGGCCGATTTCCCCATCCTGCGTGACAACCTGCTGATCATGCCGGGGATGGGGCTGATGCTGCGCAGCGACAAGATGGCCAACTACTACTTCGGCGGCATCTCCGAGAGCGAGGCCACCGCCCAGCGGCCCGCTTGGGATACCGGTACCACCCTCTCCCCGATGGCGGCCCTCATCACCAGCTACCGCTTCAGCCCCAACTGGATTGGCATGTTTGCCATGAACTACGAATGGTATGATCGGGACATCAAAAACAGCCCCATCGTCCAGCACGATGGCGAACTATACGCAGGATTTGCCCTCGGCTATATCTTGTAACGCTGAGGAGTTGTGAAACAAGACCAAACAAAAGGGAGCCCTCGGCTCCCTTTTTCACAACCATCGTCAGGCTGCCAATTCAGACTTATAGCGCAGCCAGAAATTCGCTCAGTTGCTGATTAACGAAGGCCGGATTTTCCAGCGACGAGATGTGGCCAGCCGCCGGGATCTCCTTGAACGGACAACCCAGCACCTCGGCCATCAGATAGCCCTCCAGCACTGGACGGGCTTTATCTTCGCAGCCGGTCATCACCAGCGCGGGAGTGGTGATCTCCTCCAGCCACTCGATGCGATCTTCGCGGGTCACAAAGCTGCGGCCCACCGCCACCATGGCGGCAATCTTATCCTTTGGCCAGGTTTCAAGGCGCGCCTTGAAACCGCTCATCAGCGCTTCATCGGGCTGATTGGCAAAAAAGAGCGGCGCCACCTGTTCGACGATGGGCGCCGGAATGGTGCCGAGCTGCTCGATCATCGCCAGCATGTCGAGGTAACGCTCGCAGGTGATCTGCGGCTCGAGGCCAACGAAGCTGTCCATCAGCACCAGCCCCTTAAGGCGGTTTGGCACCATGCGTGCCAGCTCCACACCCCACATGCCACCGATGGAGAGACCCACCAGCACGAACTCATCGACTCCGAGGGCATCGAGCAGCGCCAGGTGATCCCGCGCCAGGGTTGCCAGCGTGCAGGCACCTTCGGGGAGCAGATCAGAATCACCGTGGCCCCACAGCTCGGGAACGATGCAGCGATAGCTCCCTTTGAGCGCCTCGATTTGCGGCGCCCACATGGCGCTGTCCCACAGGTAGCTATGGCCAAACAGCAGCACCGGCCCTTGCCCTTCATCCAGATAGGCCATCCGGCGACCCGCTATCTCCATAAATTGCTTCATGTTCTCTCCTGTTGCCAACTTCTGATGATTAGACGGCAGTGCAAATCACCATAGCCATAAATGGCTTCATGTTGGCTTCTGTTGCCAACTAACGGGGCGGCAGTGTAACACGTCCTACTTGGCAGTCGACTCTCCCTGGTGCAAGCTGAAGTGACGGCAAGAAGGGACTCAAAAAGGAGAAGAAGATGCCGAAGGACAAGAGCAAGAAGCAGCCACGTCTGGACAAGAAATGCTATGAGCACCACCTTGCCCATCTGCAGGAGGAGCTGGTCAAGCTCCAGGAGTGGGTCAAACAGGAGGGGTTGAAGGTAGTGGTACTGTTCGAGGGACGGGACGCAGCTGGCAAGGGGGGCGTCATCAAGGCGATCACCGAGCCCCTCAATCCCCGGGTCTGCCGGGTTACAGCGCTGCCCGCCCCCTCCGATCGTGAGCGCTCCCAATGGTACTTTCAGCGTTATGTGGCCCACCTGCCCGCCGCTGGCGAGATGGTGCTGTTTGACCGCTCCTGGTACAACCGGGCCGGGGTCGAGCGGGTGATGAGCTTTTGTAGCGACGCCGAGTATCGCGAGTTTCTGCGCGCCTGCCCCGAGTTTGAGCGAATGCTGATCCGCTCCGGCATCACACTGATCAAATACTGGTTCTCGGTCTCCGATGAGGAGCAGGAGAAGCGCTTCAAGGAGCGGATCAACACCCCCATCAAGCGCTGGAAGTTCAGCCCGATGGATTTGCAGTCCCGCTCGCGCTGGGTGGAGTACTCACGCGCCAAGGATGACATGTTCACCTACACCGACACCGAGGATTGCCCCTGGTTCGTGGTAGAAGCGGACGACAAGCGCCGTGCCCGCCTCAACTGCATCGCCCACCTGCTGGGCAAGGTGCCCTATGAGGTGATCCACTATGAGCCCATCAGCCTCCCCCCCATCAAGACCGAAGGGTATGAGCGCCCGCCCCTGACCAGCCAGCACTTCGTACCGGATATCACTGCCGACCTCGAGACCTGACAGACACTCGCCATTTGCGGCGAGCAGATAATAAAAAGCCGGTCTGACGACCGGCAAAAAGGCATTGATTATTAAGAAAGGAAAACCGGCACAACAAAAATCAGGTACGGATATATTTGGCCGTGCGCGGGAACGCCTGCTCCTTGGCATCGAACAGGTAGCAGGCTTCCGCCGGAATACCCACACTATAGGTCTGACCGGTCGCCACATCCACATCCGAGGTTGTCTTGACGGTGAAGTCGTGGCCATCCACATCCATATAGACGAAAGACTCGGCCCCCAGATGCTCGGCCACCTGCACCAGACCGCTCAGCTTGCTGTCGGCATGAGCATGGCTCAGCGGTACCAGATGCTCGGGACGTATACCCAGCTCCACCTTGTCACCGACCGCGCCACTGCGGGCATCGACCCGGGCACGCACGGTATCGCCAGAGGTCAGCTTAACCACGCACTCCTGCTCGCCAATTTCTAGCAACTCGCCTGCCAGGAAGTTCATCTTGGGAGAGCCGATAAAGCCCGCCACGAACTTGTTGTCCGGGTTATGGTAAAGATCCAGCGGTGAACCAAACTGCTCCAGGTTACTGGCCGCATCAGCCTTGAGTGGGCTTAGCACCACAATCTTGTCTGCCAGGGTCATCGCTTCCACCTGATCGTGGGTCACGTAGATGATGGTGGAGTTGAGCTCTTTGTGCAGCTTGGCAATCTCGATCCGCATCTTGACCCGCAGCGCGGCATCCAGGTTGGAGAGCGGCTCGTCAAACAGGAACACCTGCGGCTGCTGCACAATGGAGCGACCGATGGCAACCCGCTGACGCTGACCACCGGAGAGCGCCTTGGGCTTTCTGTCCAGCAGCGGCTCAAGACCCAGGATCTCGGCGGCGCGCATCACCCGCTTGTGGATGTTCTCCTTGTCCATCTTCTTGAGCTTCAGACCGAAGGCCATGTTCTCGTAGATGTTCATGTGGGGATAGAGGGCGTAGGACTGGAATACCATGCCCACGTTACGCTCGACTGGCGGCACGTCATTCATATAGCGACCGCCGATGGTCAACTCACCACTGGTGATGTCCTCGAGACCCGCGATCATCCGTAGCAGGGTGGATTTACCACAGCCGGACGGGCCGACGAAGACAATGAATTCGCCCTCCTTGATGGAGAGGTTGATGTTGCGCAGGGTGTCCTTGTGAACAGCCGGATCGTAATTTTTGCGAACGTTGTTGAGTACTACTTCAGCCATGACGAGCTCCGCTCTTGAATCTTTGCAAATCGTGATAGCGGGGGGAGTCAGCTCCCCCGGCCATAAACTTAACCTTTCACACCACCGGCAGTCAGACCGCCAACCAGCCAGCGTTGTGCCAACAGGAACACCACTGTGATGGGGAAACCGGAGAGCACTGCGGCCGCCGCGAAATCACCCCACAGGTAGTTCTGTGGATAGAGGTACTGCTGGGCCCCGACCGCCAGGGTCAGATTGTTCACATCCTGCAACAGGATGGAGGCCATGGGCACCTCGGTAATGGAACCGATAAAGGCCAGAATAAACACTACCGCCAAGATGGGTACCGACAGGGGCAACAGGATCAGACGGAATGCCTGCCACGGGGTCGCACCGTCGATGGCCGCCGCCTCCTCCAGGGAGGAGTCGATGGTCTCGAAGTAGCCCTTGATGGTCCAGACGTGGAGGGCAATACCGCCCATGTACGCCAGGATCAGGCCACCGTGGGTGTTGAGACCGAGCCAGGGGATATAGTCACCAATCTTGTTAAAGAGCGCGTAGATAGCCACCAGCGCCAGTACCGCCGGGAACATCTGGAAAATCAGCATGCCCTGCAGGATGGTGGACTTGCCACGAAAACGCAGGCGGGCAAAGGCGTAGGCACAGGTGGTGGAGAGCGTCACGATCATCAGGGCAGTGATGCCGGCGATCTTGATGGAGTTCCACAACCAGGTCAGCACCGGGAACGGCGGCGGCGTGATGCTGCCGTCGGCGTTGGTGATGGAGATGCCAAGTGCCAGCTTCCAGTGATCCAGCGTCGGATTGGAGGGGATGATCTCCCCTACGGCGAAGTTACCGTTACGGAACGAGATGGCGATAACCATGATCAACGGGAAGATGATCAACGCCAGGAAGCCCCACATGACCAGGTGGGTTGCCCACACCCGGTATTTGACTGATTTGGGTTGTACGATTGCCATGTTGAAGCCTCCTTACAGCTGCTTGTCGGCTTTGGACAATTTCAGGTTGAGCAGCGCCAGCGCACCTACGATGAGGAAGATGGCTGTGGCGATGGCACTGGCCAGACCGTAGTCCTGACCACCCGATCCCTGGAACGCAATCCGGTAGGTATAACTCACCAGCAAGTCGGTGGTACCGGCCGGGGTGCTGGCGCCGATGATGTCGGGCGCACCGTTGGTCAACAACTGGATAAGCACGAAGTTGTTGAAGTTGAAGGCGAACGAGGCAATCAACAGCGGTGTCAGCGGCTTCATCAACAGCGGCACGGTGATCTTGAAGAAGTTCTGCACCGGGCCGGCACCGTCCATGGCGGACGCTTCATAGAGATCTTCCGGAATGGCTTTGAGCAGGCCCATGCAGAGGATCATCATGTAGGGGTAGCCGAGCCAGGTATTGACAATCAGGATCATCACTTTGGCCAGGAAGGGGTTGGTATACCAGTCCGGCTTGATGCCAAACGCCGCTTCCAGGAACATGTTGATCTCACCGAAGTTCTGGTTGAACAACCCCTTGAACACCAGGATGGAGATAAACGCCGGGATCGCGTAGGGCAGGATCAGCATGACCCGATAGAAGCCGCGTCCCTTGAGAGATTCCCACTGCACCAGGCAGGCCAGCACCATGCCGATAGCCAGGGTGAACGCCACGGAACAGGCAGAGAAGATCACGGTCCAGACGAAGATCTGCAGGAACGGCGCCTGAATACCCGGGTCCGTCACGATGCGGGCGAAGTTTTTCCACCCCACGCTCACCACAAAGCCCGGAGCCACGCTTTTGCCGACAAACTGTCCCTGTTCATCGATGTACTGATAGAAACCGGTCTCGCCATTGGGCAGCATCAGCTCACCGCTCTGGTTGTCACGCAGCAAGTTGCTGTCCTTGATCACCACGCCGGACTTGAGCACGGCGCCATCCGTCAGACGGCTGTACTGTTGCTTCTGGGCGGCAAACTTGCGCAGGCTGCTCAGGGTCAGATGAGTGGTACCATCAGGCAGCACCAGATCGAGCGCGCTCAGATGGGTGCGATGGTCAACGATGGCGCGGATCGGTGCCGCTTTACCGGTGACGTCGCCGGTAACGGGCTCGAGCCGGACTTCCTGGGCAAGGTTCTGAACCCTACCCTCACGCACTGCCAACTCGCGAGCCTTGTTGTTCATCAGAGCCAGCGGTTGACTGAGATAGGATTGCTGCTCCTGTGTCAGCAGCAGTTGGAACTGGCCGTTGTCGCCACCCAGCAGGGTAAAATCGAATTCACCGCCCGCCACCTTGTAGGTTTTCTTCAGATGGTAGTCCCGCGCCTGCTCAATGGAGAGCAAGTTGGATCCCGAATAGTTGGTGAAGGCAATGCCAATGGTGTAGGCAAGAGGGAAGATGATAAATACAACCATGCCCGCGACACCCGGAAAGATGTAGCGATGGGCATAGGTCTTCTTGTTCATGAAGACATACAGACCGACGGATACCACCACCAGATCCAGCAGCGCGAATACCCACTCGCCACTGGCGTACATCATCACGGCTGCATAGCCGTTGAGGATGGCGACCAGGGCCGCGATGGTCCACTTAAGCCAGGTGTGCTTATCCTTCGGACCGGCATAGGACTCAACAGAAGGTACTACTTCCATGCCAATTAACCTTTATAACGCCAAGAGAGATTTGAGAGAGTGGGAGGCCATTGCGGCCTCCCGGGTGGTGCAAGCTTACTGAACGATACGCTTGGCAGCGGTATCCAGTGCTTCATCAACACTTTGACGACCGGAGGTCACGTTCTTGAGGGCTGTTTCGAAGGAGGACCAGAAACGGCTCATCTCGGGAACGGACGGCATCGGCTCGCCAGCCTGGGCGTTCAGCATGGTGGCCTTGATGTGCGGATCGGATTCCAGGGTCTTCTGGAAGGATTTCAGCGCGACTGCACCCAGCGGCTTGTCGGCGTTAACCGGCGCCAGACCGGCATCGGTCAACAGGTAGTTTTCCAGGAACTCGATGGCCAGATCCTTGTTCGGGCTGGCGGCGTTGATGGTGGCACCCAGTACGCCAACGAAGGCTTTAGCCGGTTTGCCATTCAAGGTCGGCAGCGGTGCTACACCGTACTTGATGCCGCTCTTGTCCAGGTTGCTCCAGGCCCAGGGACCGTTGATCATCATGGCCACTTCGCCCTTATTGAACTTGGCGTCCATCACACCGTAGTCGATGCCTTTTTCCAGGTGACCGGACTTGATCATCTCGGAGATGTAACCCACGCCCATCTTGGCGCCCGCATTGTTCACGCCGGTATCTTTAACGTCATAACCGGTAGCGGTTTTCTTGAAGGCGTAACCACCGTTGGCAGCCACCAGCGGGTAGCTGAAGTACGGGGTGTCATAAGCCCACATGATGGCGCGCTTGCCGTTTTTCTTCAGAGTCTCGTCAATCTTGGCGATCTCTTCGAAAGTTTTCGGCGGCTCGGGCAGCAGGTCTTTGTTATAGATCAGGCTGACCGCTTCCATGGCAACCGGGTAACCATAGGTTTTGCCATCAACAGTCATGGCATCCCATGCCAGCTGTTCAAATTTGCCTTTGGTTGCAGCGTTCGGGGTCACGGGGACCAGCAAACCGGCTTTGACCCACTCACCGTAACGGTCGTGAGCCCAGAAGAAGATGTCCGGGCCGTTGCCAGTGGCTGCGGCTTGCTGGAATTTCACTTCAACCTGATCCGGGTGAGCCACAGTAACCTTGATGCCGGTTTCTGCTTCAAACTTCTTACCCACTTCAGCCAGACCGTTGTATCCCTTGTCACCGTTGATCCAGATGGTCAGCTGGCCTTCATCGATGGCAGCAGTAGCAGAGCAAGCGACGCCAAGAGTGGCCAGACCGATCAGGGATGACAGCAATTTCTTTTTCATGAGCCTTTCCTTGTATTAGTTCCGCGCTGTAAGAGCATTGTGTGCGAGATGAATATTATCCCAAGCGGCAAACGGCTCACATGACGCAACTCGCATTTTTGAAATGCAATTACGTATTTCCTTCCAGAAAGTTTTGAAAACATTTTCTTATTTCAGGGGGTTAGCGCCATTTATTGGCATATTTCTCGCCAATGCAAGAAATTAAATTACCAAATAGAAATAAAAAAACACGATTGAAAGGGTTTTCACCTCATTGAAAACCCTTTCACATGGATAATTCTGTTTAATTTGTTAACAAAGCACCGAGTTGGTTTCGCTGCCCCCTGCCCCATTAAATAAAAAGACACCGCAGCGAACTGCGGTGTCTTTTTGCCAAAAATGAAGGCCGGATCACATTATGACTGGCGCAGCAGCTGATCCTTGAGATTTGGCGGCACCCCCTTGATGGTCAGGGTATCGGTCTGCGGGTCATAAAACACCCTGCAGTTCAACAGTTTCTGCTCGAAGCTCAGGGTCAGGCCGCCCCCGGAGCCGACAAACTTGGTCAAGCCGCGCAGGGTGGAACGGTCAGCCGGGAAACGCTCTTCCAGCTCATACTCCTGACCGATAAAGCTGTAAAAATCGAGATCGCCATCGCCGGGCAATTCTGCTGACAGCGCCTTGATCTCGATCTCTTCACCGGCACTCGCCTGTTCGGAGCAATATTTGAAGACCTGCTTTTTATAGTCATTGCGCTCGGTCGGTTCGAGCTGGCGACTGTCGCAATAATCTTCTACCGCCTGCAGCAAGCCTTTATTCTGCACCTTGGCATCCATCCCCTCACGGGCCCCCAGCAGATCCATAAAGAAATCGCCCAGTTTGCGACCGATACGTCCCTTGCTGAAGGTGATATAGCGGCGCGAATCCGGTTGGGTTTTCCATTCGGTCAAATCGATACGAGCCACCAGATTGAGTTTGCCGATATCGAGATACTGGATATGACGCAACTCCAGCGCTTCGCTGACGGTGACGCTCTCCTTGCCTTCCAGCAGAGCGATCATCAGGTAGTCAACCCCCACGTAGTTGTACTTGGCAAACAGCAGTACCCCCTGCTCGTCAAGGGCGTGCTCCACCAGTTGCCTGACCAGCAGCTGGGTCATCTCCACCGAGAAGGGGACGAATTCGAGCTGCTCGTCGAGCAGTTTTTCCAGCGCAATGCGAAACAGGGGAGAAGGCTGTTTGGGAGCCTCTTCACCGTCAGCCAGCTCGGCGACGGCGGCCTCGGGGTCTGCAAAAAAGCCAAAGCCCTTGCCCCCCTTGCCATTGTAAATGCGGTGCAGCTCCGCCATCAGCCCCTGTACTGCCTCGTCAGCAGGCAGAAGCTGGCTGCGGGTGTCGGCGTGAGGTTGACCATCGCCGCCCTGGCGCAGGGAGTGAAGAATGATCTTGTCGATATCGAGACTCATGTCACAAAGCCATAGTGTTAGCCGAAAGGGTGAAGTATTATAAGGCGCTTTGAACCGAGATGAACTGAAGATTATGCCCATCGTATCAAAGTACAATAACGAGCAGTTTGACGCCCTGATGAACGACCTGATCACCGCCCTGGAAAAGCATAAAGCGCCGGTGGATCTCAGTCTGATGGTGCTCGGCAACCTGACCACCAATATCATTAATGGTATGGCTCCGGCACAACGCCAGGCCATCACAGAAAAGTTTGTCCAGGCCCTGACCGCATCGGTCGATAACCGCCATGACACACACTGAGTCCTGCGACTCTGTTGATTTGACGTTTCTCAACGCAGATGGATCACTATGGTCGAAACCGGTAACCCCTATCGTGATAATGTCTCTCGCCTGATCACCTGGGGGCATTGGTTCTCCTTCTTCAACATCATTCTGGCCATGCTGATTGCCACCCGCTATCTGGGTGCCATCAACTGGCCGTCGACCACGCTTGGCGTGGTCTATCTCGTTGTAAGCTGGATTGGCCACTTCTCTTTTTTAAGTTTTGTCACTTACCTGTTGACGATCTTCCCACTCAGCTTCCTGCTGCCCAAAGAGAAACCGCTGCGTTTCATCTCCGCCATTGTGGCGACACTGGCACTGGTGCTGCTGCTGATCGACACCCAGGTGTTCCGGCTATTCAAGTTCCACCTCAATGCCCAGGTGTGGCAATTGCTGCTGGATCAAGCCCAGACCGAAGAGGGCTCGATCTGGAGCATTATCTTTATTGCCGTCCCCACCATCTTCCTGCTGCAGCTGCTGCTGTCGGCCTATGTCTGGCGCAAGATCAACAAGCGCAAACGCCGTCAGTACGGCAATCAGGTGGGGCTGGCCTTGCTGATCTGCTTTATCCTGACCCACGTGGTCAACAGCTGGGCGGATGCCACTCTCTATCAGCCCATCACCATGCAGCGCGCCAACTTCCCGCTCTCCTACCCCATGACGGCCCGTTCCTTCCTGGCCAAACATGGCTGGCTGGATCTGGATCAGTACGAGAAGCAGGCGGCCTCCCAGCGAGATGAAGGCGACAGCAGGATGCACTACCCACTGCGCCCGCTCAATGTCAATGCCCCCCAGACCCACAGCAATCTACTGATTGTGGTGGTCGACTCCCTGCGCTTTGACATGCTCAACAACATCAACATGCCCAATCTGCAGCGCTATGCGGATCAGCATCTGACGTTCCGCAATCACCTCAGTGCCGGAAACGACGACTTGATGGGCATGTTCGGCCTCTTTTACGGCCTGCCCGGCCACTACTACAAAGAGATCAGCAGCGACAAGCGTCCACCGGTGCTGTTTGACGAGATGTTGCGCCAGGATTACCAGTTCGGGCTGTTCGGTGCGATGGAAGATGCCCAGAAGTATCGCAAGAGCATCCTCTCCGGTCTGCGTAAACAGGTGTTTGTCTCCGAACAGGTCGATGATGGCAAGCTGCTGATCGACTGGCAGCAGTGGCTGGAGAAGCGCACCCCGGAGCGCCCCTGGTTCTCGCTGGTCTACCTCTCCAGCCCGGGCGACTATCAACTTCCCGCGACCATGAAGGGGCCGTTCCAGCCTGAGCTGACCAACTTCAACCCGGCCACCGCCTATCGGCCGGAAAACCTGCAGAAACTGGAGAATCGCTACAAAAACTCGGTCTTCTATACCGATCAGTTGCTGGAAGATATGTTGACCAAGCTGCAACAGCAGGGGATGGACAGCAATACTGTGGTGGTGATCACCTCCAATCATGGCCAGGAGTTCAACGATACCCATAGCAACAGCTGGGGCGCTGGCAACAACTACTCCCTTTATCAGGTTCAGGTGCCGATGGTAATTGCCTGGCCGGGACGTGGCAGCCAGGTCGTGGAGCGACCGAGCAGCCATCTCGATCTGGCCCCGACCCTGATGCAGAGCCTGCTGGGCGTGCGCAACCCGCCACGGGACTACAGTGTGGGGCGCTCTCTGTTCGACACCAGCCCGCGTAACTGGCTACTGGCCGGGGATCAGAACGACTTCGCTATTTATGAAGGCGACACCATCACCCACTTCAACAAACAGGGTGACTTCGAACTGCTGGAGCGCAACAGCTATCGTCCGATCAAACATGGCACTCCCGATATGGGCGCTATGATCCAGGTGATGAACGAGCTGAACCGATTCTATCGCAATCATTGACCTTGGCACTGATGGTTTTGTCCCAGTAAAACGCCCCGAATCCGGGGCGTTTTTTTATGCCATATCGTAATCGTTCCACCCTGACCGGCTTTAGCCCCCCCACCCTTGCGGGTACTTGTAGCCGACGAAACGCTTTATCGCATAGTCCTTGAAGGCCGCCGAGTTGTAGGCTGCAGCCACATCTTTGGCAAAGGGCTTGTCCGCATCGGCACTTTTTACCACCACCCAGTTGATAAAGTCGTAGCTACGCTCCAGGAAGAGACCTTCAGTGAACGGGATACCGCTGGAGGCGGCGAAATTGCCGTTTATCACCGCAAAATCCACATCCTCCCGAGCGCGAGGTAGTTGTGCAGCTTCAAGCAGTACCAGCTTGAGGTTGTGCGGGTTGCGCACTACATCAAATTCGCTCGCCTTGAGCGGATTGATCCCCTCCTTGAGAGTAAGCCAGCCGAGATCCTGCAGCATCAACAGCGCCCGCGCCTGATTGGTGGGATCGTTGGGGATGGCCACTGTACTCCCCTCTTTCACCTTGTCGAGAGCGACCAGCTTGCCGGAATAGAGCCCCATCGGGCCTGTTGGCACCTGGGTAATAGGTGCCAGCGACAACCCCCGATCCTTGGCAAAGCTTTCAAGATAGGGTTTGTGCTGGAAACAATTCACATCCAGCGACCCGTCGGCCAACGCAATATTGGGGGAGACATAGTCGGTAAACTCCACCAGCTTGACCTTGTACCCCTTGGCCTCCAGCTGTGGCTTGATGGAGTCGGTCACCATGTCGGCAAAATCCCCCACGGTAGTGCCAATCACAATCTCCTGTTTGGCCGGATCGGCTGCCAGGACGATGCCGGCCTGACTGCTTGCCAGCAACAATACGGAACAAAAGCGGAAGGTACCACGCAACATAAAAGACTCCCTGTCTGCAGATTTATCGAGTGATGCCGGATTGTCAGAGTCGGAAATGGAAATCCAGACATCCAAACGGCCATTTAAAGCAAGCTATCAGAGTCAGCGCCCGGTGCCAAGCAACAAAAACGAGAAAGGTAATAAGCCAGGTGATAAAGAGAAGGGAGCCAAGATGATGCCCACACAGCCGGCGCATCGGACAGTCACGAAAGCAGGTTGCAACCCACGCCAGTTAATTACAGAAAGATCAATAATTGCAAATGATAAATGCTCTCAATAGAGCACACTGAAAGCCTCAATGGAATACCTACCACAAAAAAGATCAGATTTCTTTGAATCTTATCAAACTTATGAAAACAGGCTCTTTTGACTCTTCATTATCCATGTGTAGATTCCATTCGCACCCAGGAAGGTGCCCTATAAGATGGAGTTTAAAAATAATGAAGCAAACATCGTTAGCGCTGACGGTCACAGCGCTGCTGTCGACACTGCCAGTTGCACTCGTTCAGGCAAGTGAAAGTTGTGTCCCGCTCAGCGGTAAGGAGAGCGGGTTGGATACTGGCCGCAGCAGCACGGAACGCTGCCTGCCCGGCATCAACCCGCTGCAGGCTCAGCAGTGGTATCTGCTCAACAGCGGCCAGGATGGCTTCAGTGCCAGGGCTGGAATCGCAGGCAATGACCTCAACCTCTGGTGGGCACACCGTACCGGCGTGCTGGGACAGGGTATAAATATCGCGGTAGTGGATGATGGCTTGGCCATCGGCCACCCGGATTTGGCGGACAACGTGCGTCCGGGTTCAAAAAATGTGGTAACCGGCAGCGATGACCCGACCCCGACCAATCCGGATACCGCCCATGGCACCTCGGTGGCGGGCATTATCGCCGCGGTGGACAACACCATAGGCACCAAGGGGATCGCCCCCCGCGCCCAGTTGCAGGGATTCAATCTGCTTGATGACGAGAGTGAACAGCTGCAGCAGGATTGGCTCTACGCCCTTGGCGACAGCGAGGCCAGCCGCGACAATCGGGTCTTCAACCAGAGCTACGGCATGAGCCTGGTGGATCCCCGTCCGGCCAACGATCTCGATCAGGTGCAACTCGATCGTCTGTTCGAACAACAGACCCTCAAGCGGCAAGGGGCGGCCTATATCAAGGCTGCCGGCAACGGCTTCAACAGAATAGCGGCAGGTGGCTATGTGCTGAACCGCACCGGCAGCGGCCCCAAATTGCCGTTTGAAAACAGCAATATCGACCCCTCGAACAGTAACTTCTGGAACCTGGTGGTAAGTGCGCTCAACGCAGATGGTGTCAGATCCTCCTACTCCAGCGTCGGCAGCAACGTCTTCCTGAGCGCCACCGGTGGCGAATATGGCACCGACTCCCCCGCCATGGTCACCACGGATCTACCCGGTTGCGACATGGGCTACAACCGTACCGATGATCCCAGTAGCAACCGGCTGCACGGCGACCTGCAACTGGATGCCAGCTGTGACTACAACGGTGTGATGAACGGCACCTCTTCGGCGACCCCGAGCACCGCTGGCGCCATGGCGCTGCTAATGTCTGCCTATCCCGATCTGTCGGTGCGGGACCAACGGGATCTGCTGGCACGCAGTGCTACCCGGGTTGATGCTGCGCACCCTCCGGTCATGGTGAGCTACACCAGCAGCACCGGAAAACGCCGTGAGGTCAAGGGACTGGAAGGGTGGGAGCGGAATGCCGCCGGCATGTGGTTCAGTCCCACCTATGGCTTTGGCCTGATCGATGTCAACAAGGCTCTCGCGCTGGCGGCCACTCACCAGCCACTGCCGCCACTGGTTCAGTTGCCATGGCTGAAGGTCAAACCGGTGGATCGCGCCTCCTCTGCCATTGCCGATGTGGGCAATAGCCCGACCAGTTCGACCGCCACAGTCGCAACCCCGCTGACCGTCGAAGCGGTACAGGTCACGGTCAGCCTGGATCACCAGCGTCTGCCCGATCTGCTGATCGAACTGGTTTCCCCCGCCGGTACCCGCAGCATACTGCTGAACCCGCTCAACAGCCTGGTTGGCCAGTCGCTCGATCTGCAAAAGCTGGGTTATGTGCGTACCAAGGGCTTGCGTGACATGCGCCTGCTCTCCCACAAGTTTTATGGTGAACCGGCGCAAGGCACATGGCGACTGGAGGTAACCGACGTTGCCAACGGTACCCGTCAGGTCTCTCTGCTCAATCGCGAGACCCGTGAGCGCACCACCCTGACCGAGCGCAACAACCGCCAGCCAGGCAAGCTGATCGAGTGGTCCTTGCGGATCCTGGGTCACGACGCCAACCACAGCTAACAAGCGAGGAGTTTTATCATGAACAAACCGGTTACCTTACTGCTGGCCAGCCTGTTGGCCCCCCTCGCCCTTAATGCTGTGGCGGCAGAAGCCGTGACTCTGGAGGGCAAGCAGTACCGCACTATAGAGGTAAATGGCCAGACTTACCTCATCCCCGACCATGGCAGCAAGTCGCGAACCACCCGCAGTCTCGATGGCAAGGAACCGCTGCAGACCCTGCACCGTGGCGATGTGCTGATGCAGGGGGCCGCCAGCCCCGAGCTCACCGTCAGCGGCACCCTGCTGGTGGAAGCCGATGACAACCAGGCCAGCGCGCTGGCCAGCCGGCACGGCCTGCGCTTCAAGCAGAGCAGCGGCGGCATCGCCCTGCTGGAAGCCAAGCCGGGCACCGATCTGAACGCCGTCGCCACGGCGCTCAAGCAGGAGGGGGTCAAGGTACAGATTGAACTCGCCGGGGCCCTCAAACAGCCCAAGTGAGCCGTCCCGGGCCATTGCCCGGGCATATCAGCTGATCTTCGAGGGGGCCGCCGGCCCCCTCGCGTGTTGATCGCAGCCATCCTCATTGGCCGTCAGGCCATCCGTTTTCCCTCCTTCTCCCCTGCCCTTTCCCCTCTTGCCACCCCCACCTTTGCTTTGGCACCGCCTTTCGATGCGACCTTGCTCACAACTCGGCCCCCTTGCTCCCGCCGGCACATTTCTCGCTCCCTCGGGGCAAGGCAGCCATCGCCCGGCTTGTTAACCTGCCTGCAGCCAAACGCCGGCCCACCGGCCCGTTCGGCCTTCCTTGCGATATCCAATGGCAGCCGCCAGCAGAGCGGCCCAGCCCGGGCGGATGCCTTGCGCCCGGTGTCGATATCTCCTTTGTATTTTTATTCAGACAGTTACGAGGACGTCTTCATGCCTATCACCACAAAATTGAAAGCGGTTTCACTGGGTGTCAGCCTGGCGCTGGCCGGCCTGCTGGTCGGTTGCAACCAGAATGACTCGGATCCCCTGGTCAAGGACGATGCCTATTACCGCGGCCAGGCCGAGGCCATGGTGGCCAAGCTGACCCTGAGCGAGAAGCTGGACCTGCTCTCCGGCCCCGGTTACGGCAGTGCCAACGGCGCCATCAACGTCAAGCAGGACGTGCCCGGCGTGGCGGGTTACATCAACGGCGTGCTGCGCAGCGCGGACGGCATCGACATTCCGGCCCTCAAACTGGCGGACGGGCCGGCCGGGGTGCGGATCAACGCCAACCGCGACGGTGACAGCGCCAGCTACTACGCTACCGCCTGGCCCATCGGCTCGCTGCTCGCCTCCAGCTGGGACGTCAAGCTGGTCAAGGCCGTCGGCGAAGCCATGGGGGACGAGGTGCGCCAGTACGGGGTCGACATCCTGCTGGCTCCGGGCATGAACATCCAGCGCAACCCGCTCAATGGCCGCAACTTCGAGTACTACTCGGAAGATCCCCTGCTGACCGGCAAAATCGGCGCCGCCATGGTCAACGGGGTGGAGAGCAACGGGGTGGGCACCACCATCAAGCACTACTTCGGCAACAACTCCGAGACCAACCGCAACCAAATCAACGACATCGGCGAACCGAGAACCTTCCGCGAGATCTACCTGCGCGGCTTCCAGATAGCGGTAGACGAGGCCCAGCCCTGGGCGGTGATGACCTCCTACAACAAGGTCAACGGCACCTATGTCAACGAGCGCAAGGATGCGGTGACCGACCTTCTGCGCGGCGAGTGGAAGTTTGACGGCCTAGTCATGTCCGACTGGTTTGCCGGCGACGTGGCCAACAACGCCTACAAGCAGGTGCTGGCGGGGCAAGATTTGATCGAGCCGGGCAACGTCAAGGAGCAGTTGCAGCAATCCATCGCGCACGGCGATCTCGACGAGGCCAAGGTGAACGAGGCCGCCATCCACATCCTGACCCTGGTGATGAAGAGCCCCTCTTACAGCCAGTTGGCCATCAGCAACAGCCCGGATCTGACCGCCCATGCCAAACTGGCCCGTCAGGCCGGCGCCGAGAGCATGGTGCTGCTGCGCAACGAGGCCGCGGCCCTGCCGCTGGCGGCAAGCAGCACCCTGGCCAGCTTCGGCATCAATCAGATCAACACCTACAAGGGCGGCACCGGCAGCGGGGATGTGAACGCCGCCAGCACCACCACCATCGCGCAGGGACTGGCAGCACGCTTCCCGGTCAACGAGGCGTTGCAGAGCTACTACCGCGATTTTTACGAGAACAACAAGGTCTATCACGAGGGGCAATTTGGCGCCAAGGGCTACTACACCTGCGCCGAGGCGCCGATCAGCGGCGAGCTGGCGGCGCTGATCGCCAATGCGGCCGCCACCCAGCAAGCCGCCGTCATCAGCATTGGCCGCCAGGCCGGAGAAGGGGCGGATCGCAGCAGTGGCAAGGGGGACTATCTGCTCGGCGATGACGAGCGCGCCCTCATCGACGCGGTGAGCAGCGCCTTCCACGCCCAGGGCAAGAAGGTGGTGGTGGTGCTCAACGTCAACGGCGTCATCGATACCGCCCAGTGGAGCGACAAGGTGGATGGCATCCTGCTGGCCTACATGGCTGGCCAGGAGACCGGCCACGCGGTGGCGGACGTGCTCTCCGGCGCGGTCAACCCGAGCGGCAAGCTGGCCCAGAGCTTCCCGCACAGCTACGCCAGCGTTCCCTCCGCCGGCACCTTCCCGGGTGAGGACACCGACGGAGACGGCGAACCGGACGATCTCTACTACAACGAGGGGATCTACGTGGGCTATCGCTACTACAGCACCTTCGAGCAGACGGTCTCCTACCCGTTCGGCTTCGGTCTCTCCTACACCAGCTTCAGCTACACCAGCCCCGCCATCGCCAGCAATACCCTGGAGAGGGGCAGTGCCGGCAGCCTGGTGCTGACCGCCACCATCACCAACACGGGTGCCGTGGCAGGCAAGGAGGCGGCCCAGGTCTATGTGACCGCCCCCGAGGTCAAGCTGAAGAAACCGCTCATCGAGCTCAAGGCCTTTGCCAAGACGGCGCAGCTGGCACCGGGGGCCAGCGAACAGCTGAGCTTCACCATTCCGGCCAGCATCCTCGCCAGCTTCGATGAAGCCAGCAACCAGTGGATCGTGGAGCCGGGTCGCTACAGCGCCTACATCAGCCCCTCGTCGGATGTCTCCGCCAACACGCCGGTCAGCTTCACGGTGAGCAAGGAGATAGTGGTGAGCAACACCACGCTAGGGGCACTGGCACTGCCGACCGGGGTGGATCCCGCCAGCGTCACCACCGTCACTCGCTAACAGAGGCAGGCACGGCCTGGCTCCCAGCCTGGCCTTGCTCGAACATTGCCCAGCAATGACCCGCCCACGGGACCGGCCTTGCGCCGGTCCCGTTGTTATTGGCGGGCGTTGCGATAGGCCAGCGGCGTCATGCGGGTGTTGGCCTTGAAGAAACGGTTGAAGGCGCTCTGGGACGAGAAGCCGACCCGATCGCTGATGTTCTGCAGCGGTTGATCCCCCTCGCCCAGCAAGCGGCAAGCTTCGTTCACCCTCGCCTCCCTCAGCAGGGTGGAGAAGCTGCTCCCCTCCCCCTGCAATTTGCGATTGAGGGTCCAGCGGCTGACATTCATGGCCGCGCACACCTCCTTGAGCAGGCTCTCGTCGCTCTCCAGCTCCCCTTCCCGGATCTTGTGGCGGATCCGCTCCCCCACCAGATAGGCAAAGGGGGCCCGCTCGGCGATGTCGGCGCAGATCTGCGCCAGCTGGGCCAGTTGCAGATGACCCAGCGGTTCGTTGTAGCAGTGGCTGGGGCAGTCGAGCTGGGCGTTGTCGATGGTCAGGGTGTTTTCCCCCTGCTCCCAGCGGCAGCGGGCTCCAAAGAATTGATCCAGCAGCTGATGGCGCGGTGGCGGCCGCCCCGTGAAGCCCACCGAGACCTGGGGAGCCGCCAGATAGACCCGCAGGATCCGGTAGAGGATGATGAAGTTGGGGATGGCCTGACTCGCCCCCAGGCTGGCAGGCCCCTGATTGACATACAGGTATTGGCTGGCCTGCGCCCCCCGCCGCACCCGCAGCTCGTCACAACTACCGATGATGGGGCGATAGGCCAACAGCACCTCGAGCGCCGCTCGCGGCGAAGGCTGGTTCAGGCACAGGCTGATGAGGGGTGGATAGTGCTGGTAGAGCTGGCCGATGTCGTAGGAGAGGATGGTTTCGTGAAAACTGGCCAGATAGGGCTGCATCAGCTGCAGCATCCGGTAGTGGCTGTGGGCCGGCAGCCGGCCCTGTTCTCGCTCGATGTCGAACGACGTGAGGCCGCCCGCCATCAAAATGGCATCGGGATCTCCCCCCTGCTGCTGGCAGGCTCCCAGCATTCGTCTGATCACCTGGTTTGATACGCTCTGTGACATCTGCCGTTCTGGCCTCCGTGCTGACAGGAAACTACTCGTGCTCTCCACCTTGTCGACTACTGATCCGCCCCCCATCGCACAGGGGCACAGGGTTAGGGGATCAGGGGCCATTATGGGGCGGTCACAGGACGAGCAGATGTAACGGAGTGTAAAAGCACGGGTCAGCACTCATATTTACTCCCTCTCGTCAGACGAGACGATTTAAAAGTGCAGTCCGGCAGGAGTCGAACAAGAGCCGCAGATAGTCAACCAGTCGCCCACCACGATAGGGAAGAGAATCACCCATATCAGGAGGCATACGACGAGCCGGCCGGGTTTCACACGGCATCGGCCCCATCCATCTGTTGAGCTGCATGGATCAGATGTGCCCGTGCATTATTCAGAAGCGGGCGGCAGAGTTGGAAAAACTGGCGGGGTTGTGTGGATTAGCGACACGCAGCTCACTGTGACATGGAGCCAAGCCACGGGAGTAGGTGTGAAAAAGCAGATAAAAACAATGCCAGTCAGGCTTCACTGACTGGCATTAGCCTCATACCGAGGTTTTCTATCACTGGGTAATCGCCATCTCCATTCAGGAGGGCTGTTCGCCTTTGCTCTGGGCTCCCGGCGGCAAGGGCTTGCGTGCCATCAGCTCCAGTTCGAGCAGAGCATAGCGGTGCTCGATGAAGTCATAGACGTTGTTGGAGAGCGCCAACTTGAAGTAGCTGATGGCTTCCTTGCGGTTGCCTTTGCCCAACTCGAACTTGCCCAGATAGAAATAGGTTTCACACAGGCGCTCGGCCAGCTCCCGGTTATCCTTCACCCCTTTCACCACGTTGCCCATCAGCTGGGACGCGTTGATCTCACCTGTGTAGAGACGCACCAGATCCCAGTTCCAGGCATCGTCATCGTACTTGTTGAGGCGCTCGCGCATCCGGCTCATGGCCGCAGCGGGATTGAGCTTCTGCTCGGCCAGATAGAGCCAGATCACCCGATAGGGGTCTTCCGGCTGCGCTTCGTAGAAACGCTTCATATCGGCCGCAGCCAGCTCGGGACGGTTACCGTAATAGAGGGCAATGCCGCGGTTAAGGTAGGCATAGTCATAATCGGGTGCCAGCTCGAGGGCTGAGTCGAATGCCTCATAGGCTTCGTCGTAGTTCTGCTGCTGTACCAGATAGACACCGATGAAGTTGTAGGCTTCGGCGAAATCCGGCTTCTCCCGCAGGGCCCGGTTGAAATCGAGACGAGCGAGGGAACGCAAGCCGACGCGATCAAACACCACGGCACGTTCATAGAACAACTCGGCCCGTTGCTCCGTGGTCAACTCCATTTCACTCAGCATCTGCCCGAGTCGGGCGAGCGCCAACTCGCTTTGGTAGGAGACCTGCAGGGGGGTCGCCAATACCAGTGAAGCAGGCTGCGCCTTGGGAACCTTAGGGGTGTTGACATGACTGCTACTGCTGCAACCCCACATGGGGAGCAACAACAGGATACCAAGGAGGTATCCAATCCCTTTCCTGACGTTCAATGAACACTCCGACGCTTACGCTTGACCCCGCATATGGTAAAGGTCAGCCGCCACTTTGTCATGTAGCTGAGCCCCTCTCCATCAAATAAATCAGGATTCGACAGGGTATCCGGCCTCCAGCCAGCCGCGAAAACCGCCGTCAACACTGATTACGTTGCGATAACCCATCTGTTGCAAATTGTCGGCCGCCAGTACGGAGCGAAAACCGCCACCACAATAGAGATAGAGTGTGGTCTCGGGATCCGGGAACAGGGTCTCGATATCCCGCTCAATCACTCCACGACCCAGATATTGGGCTCCGGGCAGATGGCCTTTGGCCCACTCGCTCTCTTCCCGCACGTCGATCAGGTGAAACGTGCGCCCTTCATCCTGCCAGCGCTTGATCTGGTGAACATCGGTTTCGGTGATGCGGGAGCGGATCCCGTCAACCAGCGCCAAAAAACGGGGATTGTGTTGCATGGCAAGCTCCTTTTGTTGACATCATCTGCGTCAGCAAACGACACGCAGAGATAAGAAAAGAGCGCCATTAGGCGCTCTTTCTGTTACGGCAGGATCTCCTGCTGATCCGCGCCCTCTTTCTCTACCTGGGTGGGCAGCATGTGCTCGCGCTTGACGCCGAGGAACATGGCAAACGCACTCGCCACATAGATGGAGGAGTAGGTACCGAAAGCCACACCGATCACCATGGCCACGGCAAAACCGTGGATCAGCGCGCCACCCTTGAGCAGCAGCGCCAGCACCACCACGAAGGTGAGGCCGGAGGTGATGATAGTACGGCTCAGGGTCTCGGTCATGGAGAGATCCAGGATGTAGTCGGTATCCCCTTTACGCACCTTGCGGAAGTTCTCCCGCAAGCGGTCGAACACCACTATGGTATCGTTCAGGGAGTAACCCACCAGGGTCATCAGCGCCGCCAGTACGGTCAAGTCGAACTCGTACTGGAAGTAGGCAAAGACACCCAGGGTGATCACCACGTCATGCACCAGCGAGAGAATGCCGCCCATGGCCAGACGCCATTCAAAGCGCACCGCCACGTAGATCAGGATACAGATGATGGAGGCCAGCATCGCCAGCGCCCCGTCAGTGGCCAGCTCGTCACCGACTGAAGGGCCGACGAATTCGACGCGTTTGAGCACTGCGCCCTCATCGAGCAGCTTGGCCGCCGCAAGCACCTCGTTACCCTGCTGCTCGACCTTGACCCCCTCTTTCGGGGTCAGACGGAACAGCACGTCACGGCTGGAGCCAAAGTGTTGCAGGGTGGCCCCTTCAATCTTCTGCTCTTCCAGAACGTCGTGGATCTTGTCCAGGCTCACCGACTGCTGGAATCCCACCTCGATGGTGGTTCCACCGGTAAAGTCCAGACCCCAGTTCAGCCCCCGATCAAACAGGAAGAACAGGGCTACCACCATCAGCACGGAAGAGAAAACCACACCCGGCTTGGCATAGCGCATAAACGGGATCGGTTTTTCAAAATGTAGAATCTGAAACATCTCTCTATCCTCAGATGGGCAGCTTGTCGATACGCCGTCCACCCCAAGCCAGGTTGATAATGGCACGGGAAACTGTGATGGCAGTAAACATGGAGGCGGTCAGACCAATGCCCAGCGTCAGGGCAAAGCCCTTGATGGCGCCAGTACCGATACCGAACAGGATCACGCAAGTGATCAGCGAGGTCACGTTGGAGTCGGCGATGGTGGAGAATGCCCGATCAAAGCCCAGATGGATGGCTTGCTGAACACCGCGACCGTTGCGGATCTCTTCACGAATACGCTCGTAGATCAGCACGTTGGCATCCACCGCCATCCCCAGCGTCAAGACGATACCGGCGATCCCCGGCAGGGTCATGGTGGCACCCGGGATCATCGACATGATGCCGACAATCAACACCAGGTTCATACAGAGCGCCAGGTTGGCGACCCAGCCGAACGCGCGGTAGTAGATCCCCATGAACAGCACGATCACCAGCATGGCCCAGCCGATGGCTTCCATACCGCTGTCGATGTTCTGTTGACCCAGGCTCGGGCCAATGGTGCGTTCTTCCACGATCTGGATCGGGGCGATCAGGGCACCGGCACGCAGCAGCAGCGCCAGGTTGTGGGCTTCGTTGGCGTTGTCGATACCTGTGATACGGAACTGGCTGCCAAGACGCGACTGGATGGTGGCGACGTTGATCACCTCCTCCTGCTTGCGGAACTTGCGCTTGCCATCCGGACCAGGCTGACCAACCGGCTTGTACTCGATGAAGACAGTCGCCATCCCTTTACCCACGTTGTCCTTGGTAAAGTTGGCCATCTTGTTGCCACCCTGGCCATCCAGCTTGATGTTGACCTGGGGACGGCTGTACTCGTCGAAACCGGACTGGGCACCCACGATGTGGTCACCGGTCAGGATCACCCGCTTGTGCAGTACCACAGGACGACCATTGCGATCGGTATAGACCTTGGAGCTGGGAGGTACTCGCCCTTCCGCGGCAGCCTGAATATCAGCAGCCTCATCCACCATGTGGAACTCCAGGGTAGCGGTCGCCCCTAGGATTTCCTTGGCGCGGGCAGTGTCCTGAATACCGGGCAGTTCAACGACAATGCGCTCGGCGCCTTGCTGTTGTACCAACGGCTCGGCCACACCCAGTTCGTTGACCCGGTTACGGATGATGGTGATGTTCTGCTCCAGGGCGTACTTCTTCACTTCCTTGATCTTGGCTTCGCTCAGACCAGCCAGCAGGATGAACTCATCCCCTTTCTGCTCGGTAGTGAAAGTCAAATCAGGGTTCTGACGACGCAGATGAGAAACGGCGCGTTCCTGATCGGCTTCGTCACGGAAGATCACCTGCACCTGATCACCGACCCGGCGCACGCCGGAGTAACGGATCTTCTGGGTGCGCAGCTCGGCACGGAAATCCTGCACCATCTGCTCTTGCTGCTTGGTCAGTGCTTCGGCCATGTCCACTTCCATCAGGAAGTGCACACCACCGCGCAGGTCAAGACCCAGCTTCAGAGGGGCCGCACCGATGGCTTCGAGCCAGGCGGGAGTGGAAGGTGCCAGGTTGAGTGCGGTAATGAAGTTGTCACCCAGCTTGTTGGCAACAATATCGCGCGCCTTGAGCTGGTCTTCGGTGTTCTTGAAACGGATCAGGATCAGACCGTGCTCGAACGCAGCATGTTTGACCGGGATTTTCGCCTCGTCGAGCGTCTGTGTCACCAGGTCAAGGGTATCTAGCTTGACTTCGGCACCACGGCTGGCAGAAACCTGCAGGGCCGGGTCTTCGCCGTAAAGATTGGGGGCTGCATATAGAAAACCGATGGCGATCACGAAGACCACCATCAGGTATTTCCACAGCGGATAGCGATTCAACACGCTGTGCTCCTTGGGAGATTAAAGGGACTGGATAGAACCCTTGGGCAGAACGGCAGAGACGAAGTCCTTTTTGATGGTGACTTGAGTCTGGTCGTTCAGAGCGATCACCAGGTAATCGCTGTCAGCAGCCACTTTGGCAATCTTGCCAACCAGACCACCGGAAGTGAGCACTTCATCACCCTTGGACAAGGAGCTCATCAGATTGCGATGATCTTTGGCGCGCTTGGCCTGGGGACGATAGATCATGAAGTAGAAGATCAGGCCAAATACGGCCAGCATGATGATCATTTCCATACCACCACCCTGTGCACCCGGTGCTGCGCCTTCTGCATACGCCTTGGAGATAATGCTCATTTAACAACCTCTTATTGATGTAGATTTGAAAAACAAAATTATATGTTGTTGTTATTTAACGTCATTTTCAGCTAACGGAGGCACAGGCTTCCCTTGCCGACGGTAAAACTCAGTTACAAAGTCGTCTAATTTACCCTGCTCGATCGCGTCCCGCAAACCCTGCATCACACGCTGGTAATAACGCAGGTTATGGATCGTATTCAGACGGGCACCGAGGATCTCGTTGCACTTGTCCAGATGGTGCAGGTAGCTGCGGCTGTAGTTCTTGCAGGTGTAGCAATCGCACTCGGCATCCAGGGTGCTGGTGTCGTTGCGGTGCTGAGCGTTGCGGATCTTCACTACGCCATCAGTGGTAAACAGATGACCGTTGCGGGCGTTGCGGGTCGGCATGACGCAGTCGAACATGTCGATACCGCGGCGAACCCCCTCCACCAGATCTTCCGGTTTGCCGACCCCCATCAGGTAGCGTGGCTTGTCGGCCGGAATTTTCGGGCAAACGTGCTCGAGGATGCGGTGCATATCCTCTTTGGGCTCACCCACCGCCAGACCGCCGACCGCATAACCGTCGAAACCGATCTCCAGCAGCCCCTTGAGAGAGACATCCCGTAGATCTTCATAAACTGACCCCTGAATAATGCCGAACAGGGCATTCTTGTTGCCGAGCGCATCAAACTTGTCACGAGAACGCTTACCCCAGCGCAGGGACATCTCCATCGACTTGCGCGCCTCTTCGTAAGTAGCCGGATAGGGCGTGCACTCATCGAAGATCATCACGATGTCGGAGCCCAGATCGTACTGGATCTCCATGGACTTCTCGGGGTCGAGGAAGATCTTCTCGCCATTGATGGGGTGACGGAAGTGGACGCCCGCTTCGGTGATCTTGCGAATATGGCCCAGGCTGAATACCTGGAAACCACCGGAGTCAGTCAGGATCGGCCCCTGCCAGTTCATGAAATCGTGCAGATCACCGTGGGCACGCATCACTTCCTGACCCGGGCGCAGCCAGAGGTGGAAGGTGTTGCCCAGCAGGATCTGGGCACCGGTTTCACGCACTTCTTCCGGGGTCATCCCCTTGACGGTGCCGTAGGTACCGACCGGCATAAAGGCCGGCGTTTGTACCACGCCACGTTCGAAGACCAGTTGACCGCGACGGGCACGGCCGTCGGTGGTTTTCAGTTCAAATTTCATTGCTACCTCGATTCAGTCAGAGAAACAGTCTGACAATAGGAGGGCCGCTCAGGGCCCGGTAAATACGCTGAAGCTTATGCTTCAACCTGGCGACGGGTGACGAACATGGCGTCCCCGTAGCTGAAGAAACGGTACTGCTCGGCCACCGCTGCCTGATAGGCCGCCATCACGTTGTCATAACCGGCAAAGGCACTGACCAGCATGATCAAGGTCGACTCCGGCAGATGGAAGTTGGTGACCATGGCATCGACAATCTGGAACTGGTAGCCAGGGAAGATGAAGATATCGGTGTCACTAAAGAAGGGCGCCAGCGGTTTGCCCTGCGCCAAGGTAACCTTGGCCGCGCTCTCCAGCGAACGCACCGATGTGGTCCCCACCGCAATCACCCGACCACCACGGGCACGGGTGGCCGCGATGGCATCCACCACCTCTTGCGGCACTTCCGCATACTCGGAGTGCATGTGGTGATCTTCAATCTTCTCAACCCGCACCGGCTGGAAGGTCCCCGCCCCTACATGCAGGGTGACGAAGGCCGTTTCAACCCCTTTGGCCCGAATTTTCGCAAGCAGCGGCTCATCAAAGTGCAGACCGGCGGTCGGCGCGGCAACGGCGCCCGGCTTTTGATTGTAAACAGTCTGGTAGCGCTCCTTGTCGGCATCCTCGTCGGGACGGTCGATGTAGGGAGGCAGCGGCATGTGGCCGATGGCTTCCAAAATCTCCAGTACCGGACGCGGGTCGAGGAAGTGGATCTCGAACAAGGCGTCGTGACGGGCGCGCATCTCTGCCTCCACGCCCCCATCCATGATCATCCGGGTGCCCGGCTTGGGTGCCTTGGATGCCCGGACATGAGCCAGCACGCTGTGCTCGTCCAGAATGCGCTCGACCAGTACCTCCAGCTTGCCACCGCTGGCCTTCTGGCCAAACATGCGCGCCGGAATGACGCGGGTGTTGTTGAATACCAGCAGATCGCCCGGATTGAGCTGATCCAGCACATCGACAAATTGACCGTGGCGCAGAGCGCCAGTTTGACCATCGAGCTGCAACAGGCGGCTAGCGGTACGCTCCGCCATCGGATAGCGGGCAATCAGCTCGTCTGGCAGATCAAAATGAAAATCGGATACTTGCATCTTTCACCTCGGGGGGAATCGGCGGCTAGTCTAGTTATCCCCATCTTCCAAGGCAACCCAAAAGACCAAAAACCCAAGAGAGACAAGGGGTAGCGGGCAATTTTGTGACCACCAACCGGTTAATGACTCTTTAATGTTTTGTATTGACCCTGATCATGTTTTGCCACCCATGGCTGGGCTAGGGTGGAGAGAGGCGGTGAAGAAAAACCAATGTAATCAGGAGGCCTACCATGATGACCCTATCCGAGATCATGACAGAACATCCCTTCACTCTGGGACCGGAGAACAGTGTCAAACAGGCGATGGATCTGATGCAACAAGAGCGGATCCGCCATATTCCCATCGTTGACGAGCAGCACCATTTGCTTGGGCTGGTGACCCTCACCGATATCCTGGCCACCCGGGAATCCAAGCTGCTGCTGATAAGTCCGGAGCGGGAGGCTGAATTCACTGATAGTGTCCACCTTGACGAGATCATGACCCGTCAGGTCGCGAGCGTGGATCCCCATGCCGGCATCAAGGAGGCTGCCCTCTACCTGCAGCGGCACCGGTATGGCTGCCTGCCGGTACTCAAAGGACGCAAGCTGATCGGCATTGTCACCGAGTCGGACTTTATTGCCGTGGCCATCAACCTGTTGGAATTGATGGAAGAGCAGGATCCCCCGACCGATTTTTGATGGAGCAACCTGTAATTAAATTACAATAAAAGCGTTTTCAGCCGTCAAAATAAGCTAAAATGATGAAACACTTTCATTTTGACTGAAAAATTACACCAAATACTTGCCTTGTGATCTGCGTCACACTATCATCCCTCTCATGCAATAGTTGCCGAGGGGGAGAAAAGGGATTGTGCACCCATTATCTTCCTCTCATATGTCTGCAAGTTTGCACACCCCGTAGTTAGTCTTTGCTGTAAAGCATTTGTTTATATAGCCATTCCTTGTTTGATGACCCGGCCCTGTCGTTGCGATAGCGCCGGGATTTTTTTATCCGCGTTTTCTGCTCTCCCCCTTGTCAGCACATCTCCATCGCTGCAACCAGTTCCCTCAACCTCCTGCGCCACCTGTTTGCTCCACCGTTTATCTCATCGCGTCGCCATGCCTCTGCACACCTCTTCTCATGCCTTGAAAAGGCGATGTAGCGCACAGATATTGAACCATGACAAGGAGTTATCTCAGTAGGCCAGAGATATTCATGTTAGGTACAGCCATAGTGAGCTATCTAATAAGTAGATTTAAGCGATTCAAAAATGCGGCTTTTATCGATTAGCGGAAGCCCCTATGATGAATCCATCGAAAGTTAAGCGCCTCGTCTGGCAAGACTCTTCAACACCAGACAGGCATATGTACATCACCAAGGAGCAATTACATGTCTACCTACATCAACACTGAAATCAAGCCGTTTAATGCTACCGCCTACCACAATGGCAAATTCGTGCAGGTCTCTGACGCAGACCTGAAAGGCAAGTGGTCCGTGGTCTTCTTCTACCCGGCTGACTTCACCTTCGTCTGCCCGACCGAGCTGGGCGATCTGGCTGACAACTACGCTGAATTCCAGAAGCTGGGCGTCGAGATCTACGCTGTCTCTACCGATACCCACTTCACCCATAAGGCTTGGCACGACACGTCTGACACCATCAAGAAGATCCAGTATCCGATGATTGGCGACCCGACCGGCACCATTACCCGCAACTTTGGCGTGATGATCGAAGAAGCCGGCCTGGCCGACCGCGGTACCTTCGTGATTGATCCGCAGGGCATCATCCAGATCGTCGAGATCAACGCTGGCGGCATCGGCCGTGACGCCCTGGAGCTGCTGCGCAAAGTCAAAGCAGCTCAGTATGTCGCCTCCCACCCGGGTGAAGTGTGCCCGGCCAAGTGGAAAGAAGGTGAAGCTACCCTGGCCCCGTCCCTGGATCTGGTAGGCAAGATCTAAGCCTTCCGCTTCCAAGACCGGCCCGCATAAGGGCCGGTCTGCTTTCCGGCCCTCAGAAACGCCATCGCGCGCTTTTGACCTGTGAAGATGCCGACCCGCAATCACCAAGAAGGAATTCGAAGATGTTGGATACCAACCTCAAACAACAGCTGAACACCTATCTGCAGTACATCGTCAATCCCATCGAGATCAGCGTGTCCGGCAACGACAGCGACAAATCTGCAGAGCTGCTGGCGCTGGCCAGCGAGATCGCCGAAATGTCCCCCAAGATCACCCAGACCTCTGGCAATGCCACCCGCACGCCTTCAATGAGTATCGCGCCGCAGGGCCAAGCCCCGCGCGTTCACTTTGCCGGCATCCCCATGGGTCATGAATTCACCTCGCTGGTGCTTGCCCTGCTGCAAAGCGGCGGTCACCCCTCCAAGGCCGATGCAGCCGTGCAGGAGCAGATCCGCAATCTCAAGGGCGAGTTCCACTTCGAGACCTATATCTCCCTCTCTTGCCACAACTGCCCGGACGTGGTGCAGGCGCTGAACCTGATGGCCACCCTGAACCCCGGCATCACTCACACCATGATCGACGGAGCCCTGTTCCAGGAAGAGGTCAATGAGCGTCAAATCATGGCGGTGCCGAATGTTTACCTGAACGGTCAACCGTTCAGCCAGGGCCGCATCTCGCTGGAAGAGATCGTCGCCAAACTCGACACCGGTGCTGCAGAGCGCAAAGCCGCCGAGCTGAATGAGAAAGATCCCTACGACGTTCTGGTTGTCGGAGGTGGCCCGGCTGGCGCCGCAGCAGCCATCTATGCCGCCCGTAAAGGCATTCGCACCGCCATCGTCGCCGAGCGTTTTGGTGGTCAGGTGATGGACACCGTCGGCATTGAGAACTTTATCTCCGTGCCCTACACCGAAGGCCCCAAGCTGGCCGCGAGCCTGGAGCAGCACGTCAAGCAGTACGGCGTGGAAGTGATCACCGAGCAGCGCGCTGCCGCCATCAGCAAGGATGGCTACGTAAACGTGGATCTCGCCTCTGGCGCCACCCTGAAGAGCCGCGCCGTGATCCTGGCGACCGGTGCCCGCTGGCGCGACCTGAACGTGCCGGGCGAACTCGAGTACCGCACCAAGGGCGTGGCCTACTGCCCGCACTGCGATGGCCCCTTCTTCAAAGGCAAGCGGGTTGCAGTGATCGGTGGCGGTAACTCCGGCATCGAGGCAGCAATCGACCTGGCTGGCATCGTCGAGCATGTGACCGTGGTGGAATTCGCTGACACCCTGCGCGCCGATGAAGTGCTGCAGAAGAAGGCTCGCTCTATGGGCAATATCGACATCATCATGAGTGCCCGCACTACCGAAGTGATCGGTGATGGCAGCAAGGTGGTCGGTATGGATTACGAAGATCGCACTACCGGCGAGATCAAACACCTGGCGGTGGCTGGCATCTTCGTCCAGATCGGTCTGGTGCCGAACACCGAGTTCCTGAAAGGGAGCGAGATTGCCCTGACCCGCTTTGGCGAGATCGAGATCGATACCAAGGGTGCGACCTCCCTGCCCGGCGTCTACGCCGCTGGGGATGCCACCACGGTACCGTTCAAGCAGATCATCATCTCCATGGGTGCCGGCGCCACTGCCGCGCTGGGGGCGTTCGATTACCTCATCCGCAACCCCGCACCGGAAGCGGAAGTCGCGAAAGCAGACACCGTCACAGCCTGACCATTCTCTGCACCGTAAAGCCGACTCAATGAGTCGGCTTTTTCATGCGTCTCCGCGCCAAGTGCTCAGGACAAACACTGTCCCAATGGCATGTCGAAAAATTAAGTTTGAATAAAACCAGTACTGTCTACACACCAGCTCTATACAGCTCCCCCCTTACCAGATTGCGCAAAGCGCAGTGCTGGGAAGACGATATGTAAGCCAGAGATTGACCGTCCGCAAGACAGGTCTGTGTTGCTACGACGTCAACAAACATACCGCTTTGCGCTGACGTCCCCACTCTCTGCGTACGATGGCCAAGTATCAAGCCACACGGGAAGAGGGCATTGCTGAAGTCGATGAGACCTTCTTCCTTGAGTTGCTCAAAAGGCTACGGGGCTTACCTGGCACGACAAGACAGCCAGGAGACAGAGAGCGAATCCGGGGACCGGGCCGGTTTACATCGCACTAACTATATGGTGGAGCAGGACTATGCAGGTTTTCAGTAAGAGCAGATGAATGCCGAAGCCATCGGAAACGTCATGCCCTTATCTATCGTCGTCGGAGGCTAGCTGTTTAGTTATGGGTTGGCGCAGAATACTGGAACATTACGGGAAGGAGGTGAATATCAATGTGTGTTTGCATGAGGTGCTTGGGCACCCCATGCAACATGTAACGTAATGGGTGCATAGCCTTTTTATAGGCGATTGAGTGCCAAATTACGGACGGTAAACTTTGACGTTATCAAAGCCCTTCTCTTTCAGATAGAGCGCCTGCAACTTGCTCATCACGCCGCGATCGCAGTAGAGCAGATAGGTCTTCTCCTTGGGCAGATCGCCAAAGGCGGTGGCCAGCTTGAAGAAGGGGATATGCAGCACTTCACGACCTTCCACCACCAGCGGCTTCTCATCGTGTTCATCGGCAGAGCGGATATCCAGGATCACCTCGTCAGCGCCCAGCACCTGGGTGGTTTCCACCTCTTGCACTTCAGCGGCAGTCTCTTCACCGATACGACGGATATCGAGGTAACGGGCCTCGGAGACCACCTTGTCCAGAATGGAGAAGTCAAAATTGGCCTCTTCCTCTTCAATGCGGGAGAGCTCGGCCTTCACAGTCGGCTTTTTGGAGATGACCCCACAATACTCCGGCATGGTCTCGGCGAACTCCAGGGTGCCGATGCGGCGGGCTTCACTGATGATATCCGGCTTGTCCCAAGTGATAAGCGGGCGCAGGATCACCTTGTCGGTGACCCGGTCGATCACGTTCAGGTTGGTGAGAGTCTGGCTGGATACCTGACCCACACACTCGCCGGTCACCAGCGCCGGGATCTGGAACTCATCGGCCACCTTGGCGGCAGCACGCATCATCATCCGCTTGAGCACCACGCCCATCTGACCGTTGTCGATCTTCTCGAGGATCTCGGCAACCACCGGCTCGAAGTCCACAGCGGTGAAACGTACCCGGTGGGAGGAGCCGAAACGGTTCCACAGGTGGTAGGCCACCTGCTTGACGCCGATTTCGTGGGCAGCACCGCCCAGATTGAAGAAGCAGTAGTGCACGCGGCAGCCGCGCTTGATGAACTGGAACGATGCCACGCCGGAGTCAAAACCGCCGGAGAGCAGGCTCAGCACATCTTCCTGGGTCGCGATGGGCATGCCGCTCAGGCCCTGATGGATGGCGCTGACAATAAAGAGCTCTTCGCCGTCGATCTCGAGGTTGATCTTCACATCCGGGTTCTTGAGGCGCACACCATTGCTTTCGCAGTGCTGGTTCAGTCCACCGCCCACATAGCGCTCAATCTCGAGAGAGGAGAACTCGTGCTTGCCGTGGCGCTTGGCGCGCACGCAGAAGGTTTTGCCCTTGAGCTGGTCGCCCCACACGGCTTTCACCTGCTCGAAGATGTCGTGCAGATCGGTAAACTTGCTGGCTTGTACCTCGAGGAAGGCCTGAATGCCGGGAATGCAGGCCAGGGCTTCGATTGCCTGCTCGCGGAACTGGTCATTGCGGGAGCTCACGATCAGCTTGTCCCAATCCATCCGTACGCGGGCATCGTCGTCGAAGCGGCGCAGGACATTGCGGATATTGCCCTGCAGGATCTTGATAAAGCGCTGGCGAACCGACTTGCTCTTGATGGTGATTTCCGGGAACAGCTTGATAATGAACTTCATGGTAATGACTCGGGTGACCTTGATTTAAGGGCGCGAATTATATCAGAACTTTGTGGCCAGCGCCTACTGGATGAGCGTTTGCTCACATTCCCCCACGCAGCGTTTGCCGTGCAGCGCCAATCTTGCGTATATTCCCGACCCTGCGCCTCGCCAGATTTTTGACAACAGACTGATCCGATGAAGACCTATATCTACTACCCCGGCATGGAGGTACGCGACGAGCTCTGGCTCAAATTTGCCCTGCTCTATCTGGAGCGGCTCGCCTTTGTCTTCACCGTCAGCGAAAAGAGCGGCCTCACCGCCCTGCTCGATACCCTTCAGCAGCAGACCGATCTGCTGGCCGAGCGGCCCGATGCAGCCTTCTTTGCCGCCATTACCCCGCAGCTGGAGAGCCAGATAAGCGGTCTGGTGGCCCCCGATTTCGTCCGCCACAAGGTGTTTGGCAACAAGGAGCTGATTGGTCGCTGGCGTCAGGAGGCCAACCACGACTGCTTCTGCCCGGAGCAGGCGGGGCTGGAGCGGCTGCACGGCTTTTGCCTGACTCACGGCTTTGCGACCCGGGATGAGGGTGGGATCAGAATGGCACGGCGCTTTGCCAATCTGCTCTCCATGCGTCTCGCCCGTGAGTGGGCACTCGCCAATGACGGGGCGCTTATTACCGATCACGACTATCTCGACCGACTGCTCCATCTGCTGGAATCCCGCTACCACAATCGCGGCGGTCAGGATTGCTTCCACCTCGAAATCCCGTTGCAAGTGCCCACTCACCTGGCCGATATTCCGTTTGCAGAGCTGATTGCCCTGCGCGGGCGCAGCGGCTTTCGCCAGCAGTTGGCCGAATTTCATCTGGCTCTCGACAACCTGCTCACCATGCTGGGTAGCGGCTATGCCGACCCGGCGGCCCTGACCCGCTTTGAACAGGCTCAGCAAGGGCTCAATCAACTGCTCGGCCCCGAGACCCTCAGCATGCCACTCACCACCCTGGTCAGCACCAGCCTGCCCGCCGTGGCGATGCTCCACCAGTTAAAGGCGAGCCACCCCGAAAGCAACCTTATCTTCCATCCCATCAAGAAGAGCCACTTTCACCAGCGCAAGAGCCAGCACTTCTTCACCCGGCTCGGCCATCTGCGCCACCTGGGCTGAACCGATGGAATGAAAAAGGGGTTGGCATCTACCAACCCCTCTCGTTTTCTGCGGCCTACCAATCATCACCCCGGTGATTGGCCTGCTCTTGCGCCTGCCTGCGCGCCTCCATCGCCCTGTCACGGCGGATATTGGCAGGGGTACAGGCAAACTGTTTCTGATAGCAACGCGCAAAACTATCGGAAGCAGGTTCGAAAGGTGAATAGAACCCGGTACGTTCAGGAGAAACATGGTGATCACCATGATTGGTTGTGGCACAACCCGAACTCATCAGCACCAGCAAGGGACACAGAACACGCAGCAAAAGAGAACTCCCGATTGGATTTGAATGAACTCGTAATTATTCACAAATTAATTCATCCAATCAAATATTGATGCATTTCAAATAGTTAATTACATTCACCTCAATGGCTGTCGGCAAAACGATCAACGGGTGATGGTGCCGGCATCACTGTCAGGATGCACCACGCGAAACTCGATACGATCGCTGTTGCCCGCTTCATCCACCACCACCAGCTGATAACGACCCGCCACACTCAGCACCTGATCCCCGTCCCAGCGCAGTCGCTGGCCGTTGAGAAACCAGGCCGACTTGCCGACACCGCCCAGCACCTTGGGCTGCAACCGATAGCGCTGGCTGCGGATAAGGTTGCCCTCCCCCAGCGCCACGATGCGAATGGGGGCCTGCAGCTCGGCGCTCTGCCCCTCCCCTGCACAACTGCTGGCGAGCAGCGCCTGACGTCGCTCACCGGGGGACCGCCACGGCTCCAGCGACAATGGCCAGAGCGCCCGAAAACCGGATTGTGCCGCATCGGGGCAACGGGTCAGAGTCGGCTTGCCCGCGGCGGTCAATGCAACTTGACGCAGCGGCGAGGGCCAATCCATGGGATCCGGCAAGGTGGGGGGATCGCGCTCTTCCAGCAACCAGGCGCTCTGACGCTGCAAGCAGGCCTCAGGCAGGGTCGAGCTCATTTTGCGCCCCAGCGGCCAGCAGATCTCGGCTTCGCTCACCGTGTTGGGTTGTGCCGGCAGAGAGCTGTTGTCAGCCAGCCGTGAGTAGACCGAGAGCAGCAGCGGCACCGCTGCGCTCTGGCCGTAAAAACCGGGCAAAGGGGTGCCGTCGGGGCGCCCAAGCCAGATGCCGATAGTCCAGCGACCGGAGACCCCCATGGCCCAGCTGTCGCGATAGCCGTAGCTGGTGCCGGTCTTCCAGGCCAGTCGGTTAACCCGGCCGGTCGCCTCACTGGCAAAGGGCTGATCCGCGCGCCCCTGGGCACTCAACATCTGCCAGATGATCCAGGCCGCGCCCGGGCTCAGCAAGGGGCGTGACACCGCCTGCTGCCCCGCCAGCCAGACCGGCATCGCCACCTGCCCCTGCCGGGTCAGCGAGCTGTAGAGCGCCACCAGCTGTTCGAGCCGAATGCCCGCCGCCCCCAGCGCGATGGCAGGATTGGGTTTGTCGGAGAGCGCCAGTCTCACCCCGGCGTTGTCGAGGCGGCTGACCAGTTTGTCCGGCCCCAGCGCCTCCAGCACCTGCACCGCCGGCACGTTGAGGGATTGCTGCAGCGCCTGGGCCAGGGTCACCGGCCCCTGAAAGGCACCGGAAAAGTTGGCGGGGCGGTACTCCGAGCCCAGCCTTGGCGCATCGGAGAGCAAGGAGGCCGAATGCACCAGCCCCTCGTCCATCGCCAAACCGTAGATGAAGGGCTTGAGGGTAGAGCCGGGGGAGCGGATCGCCTGCACCATGTCGAGGTAACCGTGGCGACGCAGATTGCCATACTCGGCGCTGCCCACATAGGCGCGCACCGCCATGGTTTTGTTATCTACCAACAGCAACGCCGCTGAGGTCTGCTCGGGGAAGCGACGGATATAGCTCGCCACCCGCCCCTCCAGCCAGCGCTGCAGATCGCCGTCTATGGTGGTGTGCACCAGCGCCCCGGCCTGATTATCGGCGGCAAGGCGGGCAAAGAGCGGCGCCTCCATTGGCGTGAAGTGACCGCGGGCCAGCACCGGCTCGATGCGTCCCTCCAGCCACGCCTGTTCGGGCCAGACGCCCTGCGCTACCAGTCGCTGCATCACCTTGTCACGGGCGGTGCGGGCCCGCTCGGGATGGCGGTCCGGCCGGTTGCGGCTGGGTGCCTGCGGCAACACCGCCAACAACGTCGCCTCGGCATAGGTCAGCTTGGCCGCACTCTTGCCGAGATAGGCAAAACTTGCCGCCTGCACCCCCTCCAGATTGCCGCCAAACGGCGCCCGATTGAGGTAGACGGTGAGCAGGGTGCGCTTGTCATAGTGCCACTCCAGCTGCAGCGCGCGGGCCATCTGGCGCAGCTTGCCGGGCACGCTCCTGTGGTAGGGCTCGATAAGACGCGCCACCTGCATGGTAAGGGTCGAGCCGCCCGATACAGCCCGCCCATAGCGCAGCCACTGCCAGACCCCGCGCACCATGGCCACCGGATTGACCCCGGGATGACGCCAGAAGTAGCGATCCTCGTAGCCCAGCAGCGCCTCGATATAGCGGGGGGAGACCTGCTCCAGGGTCACGGGATAGCGCCACACGCCGCTGGTATCGGCAAAGGCGCGCAGCGGCCGCCCCTTCATGTCGAGCACCACCCGTGCGTAGGCAGGGTCGAGTGGCGGCGGCGGGAAGAGTCGATCCAGCGCCAGTAATGACAGGAGCAGTGCGACAACGCCCAGCACCGAGAAGAGCAGCCAGCGTGGCAAACGACCAAGCCAGCGCCAGCAAGCGTGGCCAGTGCGACCCAATTTCAGCCAACCACGCTGCCAGAAAGTGAGCGGGCGAACCCGCTCAAGGGAGGGAACATTACTCAGAGATGATCACCTCATGGATATCCTCACCCACGGCACGCAGCTCGGGGCGGTACATATCCTCCACCTGGGTCGGCGGCACCTGATAGCGACCCGGCGTCACCGCCCGCATCAGGTAGACCAGTTGCTGGTTGCTCCCCTCGCTCAGATCCAGCGCAGCCGTGTAGCGGTCATCGCGAAACTCCTGATGCTTGAGATAGTCGTTCCACTCGCTCTGCCACGCCGGTTTCCCCTCGATGGAGAGCTCTTCCAGCTTGATGCTGTTGCCAAGGGCTGGGTTCTCCAGCTCGAAGCCGGCGGGCACCATCTCCACCAGCAGGGCATCGGGCACCGCCGACTCACTGCTGACGTTGAGCCGCACCACCACCAGATCGCCCACCTTCACCTTGGCGGGATCAAACGGCTGACCGTCGCTATTGAACCAGCTACGGGTCACGCTCATCCCCTTGCTGATCCGTGCCGGAGCCTGTTCGGGGTAACCTACCAGAGTACGCTGCACATAGAGGGCCCCCCTGCCCTCGTTGGTGACGGAGCTCGCCGCCAGCGCCTCGGGGGCGCCCTGCTGCAGCGGAGCCGAACCGCTCAGGGATCCACTGCCAAGAGAGGAAGTTACCTTGGCCTGCCAGTCGACGGCCGGATCGAAGCGGGCGAGTCGCAGCAGGGCGAGCCGCTCCTGAGTGCTGAGCCACTGACGGTGAGCCAGGGTATCTGCCACCTTGGCACTGAGGGCCGGCCAGCGCTCCACAGCCAGCTTGTGCTGGCGCAGCAAGGAGAGCTCAAGAGCTTCATCGCGCAGCGGTGAGCCGTAATCCCCGAGATAGTCATCACCGCGCTCGGTCGCCAATGCCCGGCTGAGGGCCTTGGCGGCGTTCTGCTCATCCCCCATGGCCGAGAGGGCCAGCGAGAGGTGGAGCAGCGGCAAACCGGAACGGGCGTGATCGGCCTGCTGCTCCCAGATAAGACGCAGGGTAGCGAGCGGTGCCTTGCCAACCCGGGCCAGCACATAGGCACTGTAGGCCTGATAGGCCAGCCGGCTGTGCTCGGGGGCACTGCTCCAGCGCTCACCGTACTGACTGTCGGTGAGATAGTTTTGCAGCCGGTTCAAAGCCTGATTGAGCATCGCCTCCGGCACTGCGTCACCCGCCTCCTTGCGCGCCAGCAGGTAGTCGGCGGCATAGGCGGTGAGCCACTGCTCCTCGTCGGAGCGACCATCCCAGAGGCCAAAGCCACCGCTTGGCAGTTGCAACCGCTGCAGCCGTTGCAGCAGGGCGCGCTGCACATCCGCCTCGCTCGCCGCTTTCTTGCCCTCTGCGGGTTTGCTCCAGGCGGCCCGCTCATCGGCCGTGGTCAGCAAGTAGGGCCAGGCACGGGACAAGGTCTGCTCCAGACAGGCATAGGGGTAATCGGCCAGCGCCTGCCACTGGGCAGCCGGATCCCAGGGGGGAGTACCGGAGAGGCTGAGCAGCCCCTGCAGGTTGGCGCGATCCAGCCCGACCAGCTCAGCTGGCGCAAAGCTCATCTGTTGGCCGGGAGCCAACATCTGATAGCGCTGGCGAGTCTCGGCAGGCCAGGGGGAACGCAGCGGCAAAGTCCAGTCGCGGCTGATGGCAAAATCCTTGCCGCTGGCCGCCAACTGCAGGCTTGCCACGCCGCTCGCCCCGGTCACGGTGAGCGGCAGGGTCAGCCACTGCTCCTCGCCGTTTTTAAGGGAAAGGGTGCCGGGCAGCTCGCCATTTGCCTTGAGCCCGCCGTTGAGGGTCCAGACAAGGGAGAGGGTCTGATCCTCGCCGCTCATGTTGCGCAGCTGCACCAGCGCCCGGGTCTCATCCCCTCTGGCGCCAAAGCGCGGCCAGCCGATCTCTGCCACCAGCGGCGCCACTACCTTGACGGCGCGCTCGGCCTCCCCGACTTGCTGTTCGTTCCAGGCCAGCGCCATCAGCGCCAGTTCGCCGTTGAAGTTGGGCAAATCGAGCGGGATCACCGCCTTGCCCTGCTGGTCAAAACTCACCTCGCCGCTCCACAGTGCGGCGATCTCGACCCGACTCTCCAGCGCGCCACCCTTTTTCAGCGGCGCCCGGTCACCCCCATAATTGAGGCGGGCCAGCTTGCCATCTTGCGGCGGGATCACCTGGCCGTAGTTGTCGAACAAATCTTGAGCGAAGCGCTTGCGACCAAAGAAGATCTCGAACGGGTCGAGCGGCTGGTAGTCGCTGATATTGAGCACGCCCCGATCCACCGCCGCCAGCACCACGCGCCCCTGACTGTTGGGGGTGGAGGTGGCGGTCACTTCCAGCCGGGTAAGCGGCACCGCTTTATCCGGTGCGCTCAGGGTAAGCGGCAGACGACGCGCTTCCCGATCCAGGGTGAGCGGCACCAGTCCGACCGAGCGCAGGCTCTGCCCCTGCTGCTTGCTGACCGGTTTGGAGGCGCTGTCTGGCGCGGCGATCTGGGCCGAAATGTGCAGATCATGACGCTGCCACTCGGGACTGACCGGGATCTCGAACTCGCCACGGGCATCCTTGGCATCGCCACCGGCCCCCTTGAGCTCGATACGCTGCCACCAGCGCAGGCCGTCGCCATCTTCCACCAGCAGCAACCCCTTGCCGGGGCGCGGGGCTACCAGCGTCACTTTGGCCTTGTCGCCCGCCTGATAAGCGCGCTTGTCGAGGGTGATGGCAATCTTGTCGGGCCGTGCCTGCTCGCCACCGCCGCCCCAGGCGTAACTGCCGATCTCAACCCGCAGGCTGGATTGATGGCCCTGACTGTTCTCCACCTCCAATCGATACCAGCCCGCGGCGAGTTGCAAGCTTAGGGGGGTCGGCCCCTTGCCATCCAGCTGCAGGGTCTGCTCCTGCTCCAGATAAGGCTGGCTGTTGAACTCGTACTTCCACCCCTCGCCATCGGCGTAGTGCCAGTAGTAGTCGCGGTACTCGTTGATAAGGCGCACCTTCACCGCCCCCGCCACCGGTTGACCTTGCTCATCGAGGTTGAGGATCTGGAAGGGGAGCGGCTTGCCCCCTTCCACCCGATCCGCCACGAAATCGGCCTTGAGTGCCGGCCACTGGCTGCCCGCAGGCCAGCCATACTGGGTGCGGCTGCGATTGACGGCGCGGCCACCGGGCTCGGAGAGCGACACCCGATAGGCCACCTCCAGCGGCCCGAGGGCTCGCACCCCATCGAGCTCATCAGCAAGCGAAAAAGTCCCCTGCCCCTGCGCATCGAGGGTGAGATTCAGCGGCTCGAGATCCTTGGCCTGCTCGGCGAGCAGCACGTCACCCAGAGTGAACTCCTGCCACTGGGTAAAGGGCATGGTGGCGCGGCTGATCTTCACCTCTGCCTTCGCCTTGGTCGCACTGGCCGGCGCGCCGTAGAGATAGTCCCCTTGCAGTGGAAGAGTGAGGGCAGCGTCCAGACTCGTCACTTCGCCATCCGGCCCCTTGCCAAGCTGCAGTTTCAACCGTTCAGGCAGAAATTCCTCCACCAAAAAGGGCCACTCGAAGCGACTACCGGCAGCGGTCTTGAGGTTGATAGTCCAGCGCCCGAGCGGCGCATCATCCGGCAAACGCAAGCCGTAATGGGCGGCGCCCAAATTGTCCGGCAACAGCCGTTTCTGTTCGAGCAGTTGGCCGTCCGGCTGCTTCACTTCCAGCTCCACCGCCATCCCCGGCAGCAGCTGGCCATCCTGCCCCTTCAGCAGGATCTCGCTGTCGAGCCGCTCGCCGGGGCGATAAAGGTCGCGCCCGCTGAACAGATACAACTGCTGGGCCTGCCAGGGCTGGGTGCCGAGATCGAAGGTGGAGAGATCGAGCGCAGCCCCGTCGAGGCGAAGCACCGCCAGATGCTTGCCCTGTTCGGCCAGCAGCAGGCGAGCCCCCTGCACCTGATCGAAGCGGCGATGGCCCTGGGGATCCGTGGTCTGCACCTGCAGCCGGTTGCCCTTCTCGTCGAGCAGGGAGAGCTGCACATCCTTGAGCGGGTCGGCGCTGGCCAGGGAGCTTACGAACACCTCCAGCTGATCGCGGTAACGGCGGGCACTGAGCCCCATATCGCTCACCGCGAAATAGGTGGTCTCCTTGCGCCAGTCGTAGTTGCCAAGGGGCGACATCACCGCAAAGTAGACGCCAGCCTCCGCCAGCTGCGGCTCCTTCACATTGATAAGGCGGGTCTCGCGCCGGTTGGCATCGAGCTCCAGCGCATAGCGGCCGCTGAACACCCGCTTGGCCCGCTTGGTGATCTGTTCAAGCTCCCAGTTGCCCATGCCGGAACCGGGACGATACTCGGCCAGGAAACGGGGCAGGTATTCGGCATCGACCCGAAAGAAGTCGATATTGACCTCATCCACATTGACCGCGCTGATGGGCAGGCGCAGCTCTTGGCGCAGCGGCAATACCATGCCACTGGCGGTAAAGGAGGCTCCCGCCTCCAGCGGCCGGGTCTTGAGGGTCCAGCTCTGGGGGGATGGGCCCAGTCCCGCCTTGAGGCTCACCTCATAGCTTTTATCGGGCTGGACGTTCGGGAAATAGAGGGTGCGACCATCGTCGGCCAGGATCCACTCCCCCTGCACCTGCTTGCCCCCCTCACTGACCCCGAGCCAGCTCTGCCAGTTTGCCTTGGGCGCCAAGGGGCCGGAGAAGACCAGCGCCAGCGCCGGCGCATCCCGATATTGACGGGCATTGGCCTGCACCACGGCGCTTGGGGAGCCCGTTTCCTGCTGCGCGGCAGGCTTTGTAGTCGGCCCATTGGCGACAGGCTTGTCGGGGCCGCAACCAGCCAGCAGCAAACCTGTCAGCCCGGATAGCAGCAGGGCCGAGCAGCGGCGGCGCAGAGCGCCGGTTCCGGCGGTAGAGCGGTGAGAAGCAGAGGAAGAGTCGAAGAGGCGCATAGGTTCCATCCCGAGTTGGAGCGCTGCAAACGCAGCGTGGCTGGAAACAGGATAAGGCATCCTGCTCACCCGACACAAAGCTCATTACCCGAATGGGCACAATTCCGCCCCCCTGCAGCACGAGAACCCCCTTGCCCACTGATCCAGTGCGGCAAGGGTTGTCATTTAGTCGTGGCTGGTCTCGTTTTTCGCTCCGCCTTTGAACCAGCGAAACAGAATGGCCATGACGGCCGCCAGAAACAGCACCAGCGAGGTAATCAGCAGGGCCCGGGTCAACAGTTCGCTGTGGTGGAGGAAGAAGGGGGTATTCATCGCCAGCTTGCCCACCAAACTGAGGCAGAGCGCCCACATAAAGGCACTGGCAAAGCTGGCCACGCACATCCGCAGCACGCTCAGGCGGCCAATCCCCATCAGCATGGGGGTCAGTACCCGCACGAACGGGATAAAACGGGAGGAGAACATCGCCAGAAAACCGTACTTTTTCAGTAGCCGGGTCGCCTTGGGCAAGCTGTCGGGAGGCAACATCCGCTCGATATGATCCATAAAGCGGGTGCGCTGCAGTGCCCGTCCCTGCCAGTAGGCGAGCACGGAACCTATGCCCGCAGCCAACGGCAGATAGACAAGAGTTACTTCGGGGCCAAACACCCCCATGCCCACCAACCCACCGGCCAGCAGTACCAGGCTGTCCCCCGGCAGGGGCAGAAAGACGAATGCGGACTCCAGCAGCAGTACCAGCATCAGGCAACTGATCAGCAGGGGTACCGCCTGCATCTGAACCAGGGCGTCAAAATCCTGATGCCAAATGGCCATCAGCATATCCAGCATGTCACTCCCCCTACTACACGGTTCATCATGAACGAGGCAGGGGTTATAGCACCCATCCCCTGAACAAAACGTTAATTTTGTCCGGCACAGGAAATAAAGTGTGTCGAAATATTGCAGCAAAGAGGGGAATGCAAGAAGGGCGAAAAGCAGAAACAAAAAGCCCCTCATCTTGCACGCACAAGGGAGAGGGGCAAACAGGCACAGAAAGTGGTTACTCGGCGGTGGCCATCTGCCAGGTTTTAAAGCCGCCGGAGAGGTTCTTCACCTTGAAGCCGTGCTGGCTCAGCAGACGGCAAGCGACATGGCCACGCAGCCCGACCTGACAGCTGATAAGCAGCTCCTTCTCTTTGGGCAACTCGTGCAGACGGCTGCGCAGCTCGTCGAGCGGGATATGTATGGCACCCGGAATGCGGCCCAACTTGTCAAGCTCGGGGCCGTTGCGCACATCAACCACCTGCTGGTGAGAGTTGCGAGCCTCAACCTCGGCCACATGGCAAAGCAGGGTGTCTCCCTTCAGGTGGTTACTCGCCACAAAGCCGGCCATGTTGATCACATCCTTGGCCGAGCCAAAGGGCGGCGCATAGGTGAGCTCCAGATCCTGCAGGTCAAACACGGTGAGACCGGCGCGCTGGGCCACCGCCAGCACGTCGATGCGCTTGTCGATGCCATCCCTGCCGATGGCCTGGGCGCCGTAAATCTTGCCATCCGGGGCAAACAGCAGCTTGAGGCTGACCGGATGGGCACCGGGATAGTAACCGGCGTGGCTGCCCGGATGGACATAAACCTTCTCGAACGGCAATCCCAGTTGCATCAGTCGCTTCTCGTTGAGGCCGGTGCTGGCCACCGCCAGATCGAACAGCTTGCAGATGGCGGTCCCTTGCGTCTTCTTGTAGGTTTCGCTTCGGCCCAGCATATTGTCGGCGGCGATGCGCCCCTGCCGGTTGGCCGGGCCCGCCAGCGGGATCAGCACAGCTTCGCCGGTGACGAAGTCAATCTCTTCCACTGCATCCCCCACCGCGTAGATAAAGGGATCCGAGGTACGCATCCCGGCATCGACCTTGATGCCACCCCGTGGGCCCAGCTCCAGCCCCGCCTTGGCGGCGAGCAGGGTTTCCGGCTTGACACCGATGGCGAGGATCAAGAGACCGGTATCAAGATGTGAGCCGTCATTGAGGGTCAGGCGCAGGCCACCGCTGTTGGCGGTCGGCACGGCGGAGGTCTTCTCGGCAGGCAGGTCCAGACTCTCGATGGCGGTGAGGCCGGTGCGCAGGCGCAGGTCGATCCCCTCTTCGCGGATGCGGGCATGGAGCATGTTGGCCATCTCCTTATCCACCGGTGCCATCACCTGATCGGAGAGCTCCAGCAGGGTGACATCCAGCTTTCGCTGGTGCAGTGCCTCCATCATCTCCAGCCCGATAAAGCCGCCGCCCACCACGGTAACGTGGCGCGGCTGATCGTGGTGCAGGGCCGCCAGAATACGATCCATGTCCGGGATATTGCGCAGGGTATAGACATGGGGGCTGTCGATACCGGGGAAAGGAGGACGGATCGGCGCCGCCCCCGGACTCAGCAGCAGCACATCGTAATGCTCGCGCTGCTCTTCACCGGTTTGCAGGTTGCGCACCAGCAAGGTCTTGCCCGCCTTGTCGATCTCGATCACATCGTGGAAGACCCGCACATCGACGTTGAAACGGCGCTTGAAACTCTGGGGGGTCTGCAGCAGCAAGGCATCCCGATTGGGGATATCGCCCCCGATGTGGTAGGGCAGACCGCAGTTGGCGAAGCTGACAAATTCGCCCCGCTCGAACATCACGATCTCAGCCTCTTCACTCAAACGACGAGCACGAGCCGCCGCCGATGCGCCCCCCGCGACACCACCAATAATCAGGATCCGTTTCATCAGCAAGACTCCTCCTAGAAGATAATGGATAATAAATTAGACTTTTCTAATTTAGAGTTCAATGAAATTTTGTTTCACGCTATTTTGCAGTATTCTTGCAACCCCGACGGTTGCTTAACAGGATGTTGTTTGTTCATGTCGTCTACCGCTCTCAGTCATCTTCCTCCTGCCCTCCAGACGCCGCTCTTTTTCCGTCTGGATCTGCGCAGTCAACGGCTGGTCGCCCTGACCGACGTGATGCAAACCCCGCTCTACTGGCTCGATGAGCCGCGCGCCCCCTGGCCTGCCCAGCTTCCCGATGCCCTGCGCCTGCCCATCGAACAACTGCTGGCCAACGGCCATGGCGGCAAGATCAGCGTGCGCTTTGCCAGCCAGCTCTGGCACATCGCCCTCGCTCACGAGCAGGATGGCTTCTGGCTCATCTGTCTGCAGAACCTTCGTCAGGAGCCCATCGCCGATCTGGCATTGCAACTGCCGCGCCTCAGCCAGATGGCGAGCCAGCAACAGTATGCGCCCCTGCTCGAGGCCCTTAAAGAGAGTTTGGGGGCCGATCGGCTCATCCTCTGGCACTATCAGGCCAACGGCGATCTCGGCAGCGAGCAACTCACCCCGGTGTTCACCCTGGGGGTCGAAGCGCTCTACCCCATTCGTGGTGACAGCCGCTATATCCGCGCCCTGCGTACCCGCAAAGCGTTGAGTTTCTCGGAGGCCGCCCACCAGCCGATGCTGAGCAATCACCTCTATCTGACCAGTGCCGGTGTGCGCTCACGCCTTGATGGTGCCCTGCTGGAGCAGGACAAGCTGTTCGGGGTGCTGAGTCTGGAGTATCTCGATCCCACCCCGCTTAGCGAGGAGATGTTGCAACTGGTGCGCAGCAGCGCCCAGCTGCTCGGCCACTGGCAACCGCAACCGGAAGAGCACCGCGCCGAGCTGGCCCTCCCGCCCGAACTGCACCAGCAGACCGGCATCGACTACTGCAAGACGCTGGTAAGCTGGGCCATGAGCGCCAGCGGTGCCCGGGTGGGCTGGATCGGCGAGTTCCAACCCCGCGGTCAGGATCTCTGGATCATCCCCCGCTGCGTCATCAACGAGGAGATCTGCTCCACCCTCAAGCCCATCCAGCTCGACCCCGGCCCCGCTCAGGAGCTGTTCCAGCATGGTCAGGCCATCTATGTGGAAGATCTGCCCGTGCGCTATCCCAAGGCGACCCGGCTGCTGGCCCTCAACGCCAGCGCCTACATCGGCATTCCACTCCATGGCCAGAGCGGCGCCCCCATTGGCCAGATCACCCTGCTGCTCGATACCCCCCTCGAGGAGCCCGAACAGCTTCTGGATCTATTGAGCAGCCAGCACGAGCGGGCCGCCATCGAGCTCAAGCGCCTCGCCACCGACGATGCCCTGCGGCTGGCTGAGGTAGCCTTTAATACCCACGATGGGCTGATCGTGATGGATCACAACGGCATCATCCTCAAGGTCAACCACTCCTTCAGCCGGATCACCGGATTTGGCGAGGTAGAGGTGATCGGTCACTCCATTCGCAAGCTGCGCCCCACCTACTACGGGGATCATCTCAAGGAAGATGTCAGCCGCACCGTCAACGAGCAGGCGTTCTGGCTCGGGGAAGAGCGCTGCCTGCACAAGGATGGTCACCTCTTTCCGGTGCGCTTGATGGTGAACGGCGTCAAGGATGAGCAGGGGGAGCTCAGCCACTTTATCTGCAGCTTCTACGACATCACCCAGGAACAAGAGGCAGCCAGACATATCGAGCAGCTCGCCTACTACGACGATCTCTGCGGTCTGCACAACCGCCGCAGCCTCAACCATATTTTGCAGCAGACCCTGAGCGCCCCCAACGGCCAGTGGGGCGCCCTGCTGCTGGTGGATCTCGACAACTTCAAGTCGATCAACGACTCCCTCGGTCATGCCTGCGGCGATCTGCTGCTGCAGGCCGTGGTGCAGCGTTTCAGGGAGCTGCCCCAGGACAATCTGGTGCAGGCGCGCATCTCGGGGGATGAGTTTGCCCTGCTCTTTACCCAGCTCGGACAAGGCGAGGTCACCGCCAAAATTCTGGCAGAGCACTTCGCCCGCGAGCTGATGGGGCTGTTTCGCACCCCGTTCGACATCGGTGATCACAAACTGCACTGCAGCGCCTCGGTGGGGATCAGCCTCTTCTCCGGCAACGAGACGGATCATCTGGTCCTGATGCAACAGGCCGACACCGCGACCCACATGGCCAAGCGCGCCGGTCAGGGCCACTACGTCTTCTTTACCGAGGCGATGGCCCAGCACGAGAAAAATCGGCTGACCCTCACCAATGAGCTGCGCGATGCCCTGCGTCATCACGAGCTGCAGCTCCACTATCAACCGCAATACAGGGTCGACAATGGCTCGCTGTCGGGTATCGAGGCGCTGCTGCGCTGGCAGCGCAGCGACGGCACCATGGTGCCACCCGGGGAGTTTATCCCCATCGCCGAAGAGACCAGCCTGATCCTCGAAATCGGCTACTGGGTGATGAAGACCGCCTGCGCCCAATACAGCTTCTGGCTCAACCGTGGCCTGCAGATCCCCCATCTGTCGGTCAACGTCAGTGCCCGCCAGTTCCACACCCAGGGCTTCGTACAACAGGTGGAGTACATCTTGCGCGATACCGGTGTGCCCCCTTCCCGCCTGCTGCTGGAGGTGACCGAATCGGTAGTCTTGGAGAATCGGCAGGAGAGTATCGCCAGAATGCGCCAGCTCAAGGAGCTCGGCATCCTCATCTCCATCGATGACTTCGGTACCGGCTACTCGTCGCTGGCCTATCTGCGGGATCTGCCCGCCGATGAGGTGAAGCTGGACAGAAGCTTCATTCAGACCCTGGTACACAGCGAACAGGACAGAGCCATCGTCAAGGCGATACTCGATCTGGCCCAGGTCTTTCGTTTTACCGTCACCGCCGAAGGGGTGGAAGAGGGGGCGCAGCTGGCCATCCTCAAAGCACTGGGATGCCAGCATTATCAAGGGTTTCTCACCAGTCGGCCGCTCACCGTCAAGGGGCTGGAGCAGCTGCTTGGCAGCCGGGCGCCGGACTAAAGGTGTAGGATCAATAGGGGTTTATGTAATAAAATAACGGCCTGCTCGAATCGTTGGAGTTGTTTATGTCTGTCATTAATCGGATCCCTGCCGTTGAAATCAGCCAGCCAGCCGGAGCTCACGGCACCGTTGGCCGGATCCATTCCGTCGAAACCTGCGGCACTGTCGATGGCCCGGGAATACGCTTTATCGTATTCATGCAAGGCTGCCTGATGCGCTGCAAGTACTGCCACAACCGCGATACCTGGGATACCGAAGGTGGCCGCGAAGTGACCGTACCGGAGTTGATGAGTGACATCACCAGCTATCGCCACTTCATGAATGCCTCCGGCGGTGGCGTGACAGCGTCCGGCGGTGAAGCCATGCTGCAACCCGCTTTCATTACCGAACTCTTTACTGCCTGCAAAGAGAAAGGGATCCACACCTGTCTCGATACCAACGGCTTCGTCCGCCATCTCGACGAACAGGTGGACAAACTGCTCGACCAGACCGATCTGGTGCTGCTCGATATCAAACAGATCAATGACGAGAAACACATTCCGCTGACCCATGTCAGCAACAGATACACCCTGGAGTTTGCCCGCTATTTGGCAGCCAAAGGCAAGACCATGTGGATCCGCTACGTGGTGGTGCCGACCTGGAGCGACGACGACGAGAGCGCCGAAGGGCTGGGCCAATTTATCGCCGAGCTGGGCGAGAGCGTGGAGAAGGTGGAGCTGCTCCCCTACCATGAGCTGGGCAAACACAAGTGGGACGTGCTGGGAGACCCGTACGAGCTGAGCGGGATCAAGCCCCCCAGCAAGGAGACCATGGAACGGGTCAAGGGCATCCTCGGCAAGTACCACAACAACGTCAAATATTGATGGTAAAAGCAGGCTGACTCGTCAGCCTGCTCTGCTATGGGCGGTCGGGAAGGCCGCCCGGACTCTACTGCATGAATGGACGACAAGATGAGTGAAGGACAACTCGCCGCCCTCCTGATCTGGCTGGTACTGCTGGCCTTCAGCCTGCGCCGCTCCCTGTGGCAAACCCTCCATGACAACCCCCTCTATCAACACCTGCTGCTGGGGAGTGCCATCGCGCTGGTGCCGCTCTGGTATCTAAGGGCCGGCCTGCATGAGGGGCTGGAGGTCCATTTTCTCGGGCTCACCTCCCTCACCCTGCTGCTGGGCTGGCGGCTGGCGTTGCTCGCCCCCTGCCTGACCCTGCTGGTGCTCGGTTACTTCGGCGTCACCAATCTGGCCGATTTTGGCTGGCAAGCGCTGGTTGGCATCGCCCTGCCGGTGGCCACCAGCTGGCTGCTGTTTCTGGCCAGCTGGGCCTGGCTGCCGCGCCATCTCTTTGTCTATATCTTCGTTGCCGCCTTTCTCGGCGGCGCCATCACCATCTCGGTCAAGGTGGCCGCCAGCGCGTTGCTGATGGGGCTAAGTGACAGCTACCCCTGGCACACCATCACGGCAGATTACCTCTCCATCTGGCCACTGCTGCTGTTCCCCGAAGCCCTGCTCAACGGCATGGCGATGACAGTACTGGCCATCTACCGCCCTCACTGGGTCAATACCTTCTTCGACCGCACCTATCTGGGCAAGTAGCTCCCTCTTTCCTGATCTGCGCCCATAAAAAAGGAGAGGCCATCGCCTCTCCTTTTGGTATTCAACATGGTGCCAAATCCCGGCTTAGTGCAGCTTCAGGGTCGGGCGCAGTACCCGGTTGATGCGACCCACCAGCATGATGAGGCCGGTCTTGACGTAGCCGTGCAGGGCGATCTGGTGCATCCGGTAGAGGGAGATGTAGACCAGACGGGCAATGTAGCCCTCGACCATCATGGAGCCGCGCATCAGGTTGCCCATCAGGCTGCCCACGGTGGAGAAGCGGCTGAGGGACACCAGCGAACCGTGGTCGTGGTAGAGGTAGGGCTTCATCTCGCCGCCATTCATCTTGGCCAGAATGTTCTTGAATGCCTGGCTGGCCATCTGGTGGGCAGACTGGGCGCGCGGCGGCACAAACTTGCCATCCGGCTGCGGGCAGGCTGCGCAGTCACCGATAACGAAGATGTTCTCATCACGGGTGGTCTGCAGGGTCTCTTTCACCACCAGCTGGTTGATGCGGTTGGTCTCAAGACCCGCGATATCCTTCATAAAGTCAGGCGCCTTGATGCCGGCCGCCCACACCATCAGGTCAGCTTCAATCAGCTCGCCATCCTTGGTGTGCAGACCGTCGCTGGTCGCTTCGGTGATCATGGTGGCGGTACGCACATCCACGCCCAGCTTGACCAGCTCCTGATGGGCGGCGCCGCTGATGCGCTCCGGCAGAGCCGGCAGAATGCGCGGGCCCGCTTCCACCAGGGTCACCTTCAGGCTGTCGGTGGTGAGGTTCTTGAAGCCGTAGGCATAGAGCTGCTCGACCGCGTTGTAGAGCTCGGCAGAGAGCTCGACGCCGGTGGCGCCGCCGCCGACGATGGCAATCTTCACCTTGTCGCCCGGCTTATATTCGGTGGCGAACTGCAGGAAGCGGTTCATCATGCTGTTGTGGAAGCGGTGCGCTTGGGAGGGGCTATCCAGGAAGATGCAGTGATCCTTGATGCCCTTGGTGTTGAAGTCATTGGAGACAGAACCGATGGCCATCACCAGATAGTCGTAGGGCAGCTCGCGCTCGTTGACCACGATGTCGCCATTGTCGTCGTGGATCGGGGCCAGCACGATGCGTTTCTCGTCGCGCTTGATGTCGGTCAGGGTGCCGAGCTGGAAGTCGAAACCGTGGTTCTTGGCGTGAGACTGGTAGCTCAGGGCATCGATGCCCGCATCCATGGATCCAGTGGCTACTTCGTGCAGCAAGGGTTTCCACAGGTGGGTGCGGTTGCGATCGACCAGAGTGATCTTGGCCTTGTTCTTTTTGCCAAGCTTGCGACCCAGACTGGTAGCAAGCTCCAGGCCACCGGCGCCGCCGCCTACAACGACAATATTCATCATGATGATTTTCCTCGGTTCCTCAAAACGAAAGGGAGCCATTGGCTCCCTAAAACGAAATCGGTCGACGTGATGGATCAGGCTTCTTTGAAGGCCTTCATCCGCTGTAGATGATGCGAGATATTTTTGAACTTATGAGTCTCGCGCTCATCCCACACGATGTCGTAATAGTTCTTCAATTCACGTTCAGTGTCCCGATTATCGCGCACTTCATCCTGAACGGAAAGGATACACAGGCAGTTTCCTGAATTTTTCTTACGAAATTCAGTTACACACTTGGTACCGATATCGTCATATTCTTCCGGCCGGTCGATCTTGCCCTGCATGTTCTCTTCTGGGTGCAGGTTGGGGTTGAAGATCACCTGGCGAATGCCGCACAGAAAGCCGATCCGTTCGCTCCAGTAGCCACCAAGTCCGACACCGCAGATCAGTGGTTTGGGATCGGTACTCATATCGAGCTGTTTTTTCACTTCCTTGAGCAGATGGCTCATATCATGACGGGGGTGAACCGTGCTGTAGTGCACGAAACGCACATCATCATCAATAAACTGCAACTGCAGCACTTTCTCGTGATTGCCGGGGCTGGTGGCATCAAAGCCATGCAGATAGATGATCATGGATAAGACCTCAGGAACTGTGTCGGTTTTATCGAAACTACCCCAGCGGCTGCCCCGCGCGCCACCAAAACATCCAACTTTCTTGCTTTGGATCACGCCCCCGCCCCCGATTGCGCCTTGTGACCCGCGAGCGCTGTCACATGCAGGGGGGCGCATTGCGAGCAACGCTCTGGTGCCTGGCTATCAAAGTGAGATCGCCAGACCGATAATGATAAATCCCTTACCAATCTGAGATGCCCCACCTCCTTCCCCTGCCAACAGCCGGACACTTATCTGGCCGGTATGTGACTCATCGCGCAAAAACAAGGCGTTATCGCCAAACGTTTTCGCTCATGAGCGGCATTGTGCATGTTTTGTGCACTGACCCGTGCTGCACCGGATCCCTCTCACCACTGCAAAGGGATCTGGCACGTCAGTCAATACACGAGATCAATGACCGGGAAAGCTGCGGCTTTCACTATCTTGCCTGTAGCAGTTGCGCGGGCTTCAAGGAGTGATCTGTTCATGAACGAGACCAACCCCCCCTCCCCCCGACCGGGCACGCGCAAGCGCCCGGTGGATGAAGTGGAGCGCATGCTCCCCATGGGCCAACTCTTTACCTTGGGCCTGCAACATGTGCTGGTGATGTACGCCGGCGCCGTGGCGGTGCCGTTGGTGATCGGCGGCAGTCTGGGGCTGCCCAAGGATCAAATCTCCTACCTCATCAGTTCGGATCTCTTCTGCTGCGGCATCGTCACCCTGCTGCAATGTGTCGGGATTGGCCGCTTTGCCGGGATCCGGCTGCCGGTCATCATGTCGGTCACCTTTGCCGCCGTGATGCCCATGCTGGCCATCGGAGCCAACCCGGATCTGGGGCTGACGGGCATCTTCGGCGCCACCATTGCCGCCGGTATCATCTCGACCCTGCTGGTGCCGCTGATAGGTCGGCTGATGCCACTCTTCCCCACCGTCGTCACCGGGGTGGTTATCACCTCCATCGGGATCAGCATCATGCAGGTGGGGATCGACTGGATGGCGGGGGGCAAGGGTAATCCGGAATATGGCAGCCTGCGCTATATCGGCACCAGCTTTCTGGTGCTCGTTTTTATCCTGCTGGTGACCCGCTTCACCAAGGGCTTTTTCAGCAATATCTCGGTGCTGCTCGGGATCATCTTCGGTTTCGTGGTGGCCATCGCCATGGGCGAAGTGAGCCTCGATGGCCTCGGCGAGGCAGCCTGGTTTGCCCCCATAGTGCCCTTCGCCTTCGGCTGGCCCACCTTCGATCCCATCTCCATCGCCACCCTGACGGTGATCATGCTCATCACCTTTATCGAATCCATGGGGATGTTTCTGGCCCTTGGCGACATCGTCGGCCATCCGGCCAGGCGCGGTGATATCGTACGCGGGCTGCGGGTGGATGGCATCGGCACCATTATTGGTGGAATATTCAACAGCTTCCCCCACACCTCCTTCTCCCAGAATATCGGTCTGGTGAGCGTGACCGGGGTATCGAGTCGCTGGGTCTGCGTGATGTCGGGGGGGATCCTGCTCGCCTTTGGCCTCATCCCCAAGATGTCGGTGCTGGTCGCCTCCATCCCGCCCTTCGTACTGGGGGGCGCTGGCATCGTGATGTTCGGCATGGTGCTGGCCACCGGGATCCGCATCCTGGCGCGCACCGATTACAACAGCAATCGCCACAACCTCTATATCGTCGCCATCAGTCTCGGAATTGGCATGATCCCGACGGTCTCCGGGAATTTTTTCCAACAGCTTCCGGCGCAGCTACAACCGCTTTTTCATAGCGGTATCCTGCTGGCCACCATCAGTTCAGTGCTGCTCAACCTCTTCTTCAACGGCTATCAGCCAGATCTGACTCACCAGACCCGCCCCCTGTTCGTTGGCCCCATCAAACCGCAGCAAGAGCAGGCATAACAAACAGGCCCCCGGACAGCGAGACTGTCCGGGGGCCTGTTGTTCATATCACCGCTGACCCAATCAGGCAGGCAACTGCGTGAAGCGCTCTACCGCCTGCGCTACTTGTGCCAGACTCCCCTGCCAGAAGGCGGCCTCACGGATATCCTGCCCCAGATGCTTGGCTACCAGATCTTCGGCGCTCATCCGGCCGGTATCGCGCAGCAAGGCGCGATACGCCTCGGCCACGCCCTCTTCCCCCGCCGCTTTGCGGCTCGTCAACTGCTGATAGACCCCGAGGCTGAACAGGTAACCGAACAGATAGGGGTAGTTGTAAAAACCCAGCCCCGCGATGGAGAAGTGCGCCTTGGCCGCCCAGAACATGGGGTGATAGCGGGTCAGGCTCCCCTCATACCAGCGTCCCCACGCCTCGTCGGTCAACGCCTTGAGCCGCTCTGCGGATACATAACCCTGCGCCCGCTCAGCCACCAAGGCCTGCTCGAAATCGAAGCGAGCCGGGATATTGACCAGGAAGGTGGCCGCGCCGTCGGCCTCCGCCCAGGCGATCGCCAACTGCTCTTCCGGGCTTTGCGCCTGCTCGAACAGGGCGCTGCGCACCAGGGTTTCGGCGAAGATGGAGGCGGTCTCCGCCAGCGTCATGGGGTAGCTGCGCTGACTCATCGGCAGATCGCGGATCACCCAGTTGTGCCAGGCGTGACCCAGCTCATGGGCCAGCGTAATGACATTGTCCATGGTGCCGGCATAGGTAACGAAGACCCGCGGTTCGACCGGTTTGGCAAACTTGGTGCAGTAGGCGCCGGTGCGGCGATTTGGCGTGGGCGCCGCATCAATCCACCCCTTCTCGGCCATCATGCGGGCAAACGCCCCCATCTCGGGATCGAATCGGCTAAAGGCATCGGCAATCAACTCGATCGCCTCATCAAAAGGAATGTCACGGCTGCAGGAAGCTGGCGGCGGCGCAAAGAGATCCTCCGGCCCCAAATCGTCGAGACCAAGGCGCTCGGCCATCAGCTCCAGCGCCCGCTGGCCCAACCCACGGGCTCGCCAGGTTTCGCTCATCAGGGCATCGAGGGTGGCACGCTCGATATGGCTCTGGTGGCAGGAGAGATCCAGCGCATCGAGCACACGGGTTTTACCGCGCTGACGGGCCAGCTCCAGCCGCCAGCCGTTGAGGGCATTGAGGATAGCGGCAACCGTCTCCTGCTCCCCTTCCCAACCGGCGCTGATGGCATCAAAGGCTTCTAAACGCAGCGCACGTATCGGGCTGGAGAGCAGATTGCTTGCCTCGGCCAGCCCCATCTCGCGGCCATCAATGGTTAACCGGATCTTGCCCACCAGATCGTTGTAGAGGTTGCCCCAGGCGTGCAGGCCATCGGTGCCCAGACCGATCACCAGCTGCTCCGCCGCCACCGGCAGGCGCTGATCCTGCAAGCGACGCTCGTGGCGCAGGCGGTACGCCTCTTCACCGAGCAGCGGATCCACCATCAGCGCGGCGAATTCCTCTTCCGGCAACGCCAGCATCAGATCTTCCACCGGCGCCAGGGTCTTGAACAGATCGGCATTAAGGGCGCGAGCACGGGACGCCAGCTGTTTGGCCTGCGGATCCCGCGCATCCTGACTGCCACGGCAGGCGGCCAGAATGGCGACGTTCCAGCCGACATGGCGAATATCGCGGGCGCGCAACCGCACTTCCCGCAAGAAATCCAGCAGCGCTGCGTCATCGCCGCGCACCCCGTCCAGACCTGCCATATAGCTGGCCAGCTCTTCCAGCGCGTGGCGGGCAGCGCGCATGTCCGCTTCCAGCTCCGGGCTGTCGAGGCCCGGGTAGATATGGTCGTTATTCCACTGTTGTTGATACATAGCTTCTCGCAAAGGCCTTTATCGGGAGGCGCAGCAGACCTCCGGGCAGCAAGTCCGAAACCGGGCAACCCGAAGGCCAAAAAATGAAGAGAGGAAAAAGAGAACATAGCCCGCAAGCTCGCTTATCCCTTGGCCGGGGCAAGACGGCTCACCAGCGTCATCACGGCAACCAGCAGCAGACCCGCCACCACACCGGCCACGGCGTTGAGCAGCGTCGGCGTCACCGCCGCCAGTACGGCCCCTACTGTTGGCAGGGTGGCGACAACAGCGGCTGCGCCTTCAATCAGGTGATGGGCAAAAGGCCAGCCATGCACCAGAATGCCACCACCCACCATAAACATGGCAATGGTGCCGACCAGTGCCAGCAGGTGCATCAGACGGGGCGCCGTCACCAACAGTCCCTGCCCCACCGCGCGGCGCAGGGTGCTGCCATCGGGCTTTTGCAGCAGATGCAGACCGATGTCATCAAGCTTGACGATCAGCCCCACCAACCCGTAGACCCCGATGGTCATCAGCAGGGCGATGCCAGCCACTACCGAGAGCTGCAGCGCGAGGCTTGCTCCCTGTACCGTGCCAAGGGCGATAACGATGATCTCGGCAGAGAGAATAAAATCGGTGCGGATCGCTCCCTTCACCTTCTGCTGCTCGAAGGCCACCAGATCATCGGGAATAGGGGCTGTATGTGCCTCCCCCTCACTCGCTTCATGGGGCAGGAACTTGTGGGCCAGCTTCTCGGCCCCTTCAAAGCAGAGGTAGGCGCCTCCCAGCATCAAGAGTGGCGTGATAAGCCAGGGCACCAGCGCACTGATGGCGATGGCGGCAGGCACCAGAATCAGCTTGTTGCGAAATGAGCCCTTGGCCACCGCCCACACCACCGGCAGCTCCCGCTCGGCACGCACTCCGGAAACCTGCTCTGCGTTGAGGGCCAGATCGTCGCCCAACACCCCGGCGGTCTTCTTGGCCGCCATCTTGGTCATCAGCGCCACGTCATCAAGCACGCTGGCAATATCGTCGAGCAGGGCCAACAAACTGGTTCCAGCCATATCAAAGATCCCTTATATCAGTGAGAAACGTCTTCCCGAAAAATGTCTCGCGCTCGTTCACCACGACCTTGGTCATCAGCGTCACGTCATCAAGCACGCTGGCGATATCATCGAGCAGGGCCAACAAACTGGTTCCGGCCATATCAAAGATTCCTTATATCAGTGAGACCCCCCCCGGGAGAGAGGTGTACGTCCCGATAACCACCAGGGTCAACAGGACCACCTAATGGCGATCGCAGGCCATCATCGGCCGAGCCAAAAATCCGGCGCTCGCCATCGGGGGGTTACGTCTTGCGTGCAAAAGATGGCACAGTGTAACGAGAAGCCGCCGTTTCGGCAGCCCCCCTGAGCCATTTGTTCCTGGTTCCCTCTGAATCACCTCAAGGAGTTCCCATGCAACCCTGGCAACCTCTGCTCGCTCTCTGGTTTGGCGACGAAGCCGATGATGTCCTGCGGGCCACACGGCAAGCCCCCCTCTGGTGGGGGAAAAGCAGCGAAACGGATACCCTGCTGGCCAGCCGCTTTGGCGAGCTGGCAGAGGCGGCAGCCAAGGGCAGTCTCGCCCACTGGGCCGATCTCCCCAGCGGTCGGCTGGCGCTGATCCTGCTGCTCGACCAGTTGCCCCGCAATATCCATCGCGGCACGCCTGCGGCCTTTGCCCGGGATCCTCTGGCAAGGGATTTCTGCCTGAAAGGGCTGTCCATCGGTGCTGACAAATCCCTCTCGCCACTGGAGCGGGTCTTCTTCTATCTGCCGCTGGAGCATGCCGAATCCCGCGAACAACAGGCCAGAAGTGTGGCGCTGTTCGAGGCACTGGCTGCCGAGCAAGCTGGCACACCGGCGCAGGCGACCTTTGCCGGATTTGCCGACTTTGCCCGCCGCCATCAGGTGATCATCGAACGCTTTGGCCGCTTCCCCCACCGCAACGACATTCTGGGTCGCACCAGCACACCGGAAGAGGCGACATTTTTGCAGCAACCGGGCTCAGGCTTCTAAGCAGGCCATATAAAAAATCCCCGCCAGCTGGCTGGCGGGGATAGCAGATGGATAACAACTCTCGGCGTTACTGAATGCGATAGCGGGATATCTGCTGGTGGATGCTCTCGGTGGTGACATTGAGCTCCTCGGCTGCGGCTGAGGTCTCCTCCGCTGTGCTGCTGGTTTGCTGCACGACCTGAGCAATCTGCTCTACCTGGTGAGCGATCGACTCGGCGGCCGAACTCTGCTCGCGGATGGCATTGGTGATCTCGCCCACCTGCTCCATCACCCGGTGCGACGCACTGCGGATCTCGGCAATAATGGCGCCACTCTCGGTAGCCATGTTGACCCCCTGGCTCACCTTCTCCTCCACCAGATGCATGCGGGAGACCGTATTGTTCGACTCCTGCTGGATCGCCTCTACAGTGGCAGATATCTCCTGAGTGGATTGGGCTGTGCGCTCAGCCAGTTTGCGCACTTCATCTGCCACCACCGCAAAGCCACGGCCGGACTCCCCGGCCCTCGCCGCCTCAATGGCCGCGTTCAAGGCCAGCAAGTTGGTCTGCCCCGCCACATCACGGATCACGTTGACCACACCGCCAATGCGCGAAATGCCCTCACCCAGCGCAATGACCTCGGCCGAGGCCTGCCGAATGGAGTCGGCGATCTCGTTGATGGCATGAACGGTACGATCTATGGTTCTGCTTCCTTCGCTAGCCAGCTGCCCTGACTCATTGGTGATACGGCTCGTCTCCTGGGTACGCTGGGAGATATCTGTGATGCTGACAGTCATCTCTTCCACACCGGCGGCGATCAGACTGGTAGCATCATTGGCCTGACTGGCCGAGCTGGCGAGGTGCTGCGCCGCTTGAGAGAGGGATTCGGCAGTGCTCTTGATCTGCAAGCTGCCGACGGAAAATTCGGTAAATGTCTGTTGCAGCGTATCGAGCAACCGGTTGACCGCATTGAGGGTCAGACCAATCTCATCCTGCTGTTTCACATCCGCTCTGAGGGTAAAGTTGAGGTCGCGCTGGATCCGGGTCAGGGTATCCATGGCGGTGCGAAGAGGATTGGCCACCTGATTGAACAACCAGACAAACAGCCCCATCGTCAGCACAATGGTGCCACCGGCGATAAACAGCAGGGTTTGCAGGCTGTTGTCGTAGTTCTCCTGGCCCTGCTTCTTGAGCGCCAGTCCCAAATCCATATTGAAGTTGACGTGAAGCTCGATTGCCTTGGCAAACTGCTGGAACACTCTGGTGGCTTCTCCCGCCAGCATGTCTCGCGCTTCATCGTTCTTGTTTTGTCTGGAGAGCTGCAGAACCTTGTCTATCTCCTGATAATATTGCGCGACAATACGTTGATCATCGTCGGTCAGGCGCCGATCTTCATCATTGGAGAGCATCTCAGCTTTGTATTTGTCGAGCAGTGAAGTGATCTGTCCCTGTATCTCGGTGATACCCGTTTCGATCTGCTGCATCTTGCCGGTGTCGGTATTGAGCACATGTGTCTGCACCAGCGAGTGCAATTCATAGAAATCGGCCTGCACTTCCTTAATCAGCGAAATACTGGGCACCGTATTGTCCGTCACATAGCCTAAATCCCGGTTGGCCGAATCGAGGCGGTTGATACTGAACCAACTGAGAAAAATGAGCGTCAGCATCACCAGCAGCGCGATCAGTTGCAGTCGACGAGCAATATTCATAACCGTACACTCCAGATGAAAACTATCTAGCAGTGTAGACGAGCCATAAACAACAACGGCCCGCATTGGCGGGCCGTTGTTGTTTATTTTTCATGGCGTTGTGATCAGGCTTTGGCTGGCTCACTCTCGCCCAGCGCGACGGTTTCACCCAGACTGTCTTCGGTCTTGGCGACCACGCTGGCGGCGATGGCGTTGCCCAGCACGTTGGTGGCTGAGCGGCCCATGTCGAGGAAGTGGTCGATCCCCAGCAGCAGCAGGATGCCCGCTTCCGGAATATGGAACTGGTTCAGGGTAGCGGCAATCACCACCAGAGAAGCGCGCGGCACCCCGGCCATCCCCTTGGAGGTGACCATCAACAGCAGCAGCATGGTGATCTGCTGGGCCATGGAGAGCTCGATGCCATACGCCTGGGCGATGAACATCACCGCGAAGGTGCAGTACATCATGGAGCCGTCGAGGTTGAAGGAGTAACCCATCGGCAACACGAAGCTGGCGATGCGCTTGTCACAACCGAACTTCTCCAGACGATCCAGGGTCTTCGGATAGGCGGCTTCGGAGCTGGCGGTCGAGAAGGCGAGCAGGATGGGCTCGCGGATCATCGCCAGCAGTTTGATGACACGGCCACGCAGGAAGACGCTGCCCATGGCGATCAGCAGCAGCCAGAGACAGGCCAGCGCAATATAGAACTGGGCCATAAAGCTGCCGTAGGTAACCAGAATACCCAGCCCCTCTTTGGCCACCATGGCGGCGATGGCGCCAAACACCGCGAACGGCGCAAAGTTCATCACATAACCGGTCACTTTCAGCATGATCTCGGCAGCGCTGGCCATCAGCACCACTACCGGCTTGGCCAGATCGCCGAGCGCGGCGGCAGCCAGACCGAAGAAGAGGGAGAAGACCACGATCTGCAGGATCTCGTTGGTGGCCATCGCCTCGACCACGCTCTTGGGGATGGCGTGGGTCACAAAATCTTTCAGGGTAATGGCACCGGCAGCAATGCCCGAGCTGGCGGTGTCATTGGGCAGGGAGAGCGAAAGCCCCACACCCGGCTGCATCAGGGTCACCATCACCAGACCCAGGCTCAGGGACATCAGGGAGGCCAGCATAAACCAGCCGAGGGTCTTGGCACCGATACGCCCCACGGTGCGGGTGTCGCCCATCTTGGCGATACCGACCACCAGGGTGGTGAAGACCAGGGGAGCGATGATCATCTTGATCAGTCGCAGGAAGATATCGGTCAGGATCGTGATGTTATTGGCAAAATCCGCAGCCTGATCTGCGGCAAACATGCGATAGCCCTGGCCGGTGAGGATGCCAAACATCATGGAGATGAGGATGGCGACCGTCAGTTTATTCATTTTCATGGGGGAGTCCCGGTTTTGATTGGTGCAAGCCGTAAACGGTGGCATGGGAGCCACAACAGTCCGTTTTTGTGATCCGAGCCGTTGATTCCTGGCGGCTGGTATGCTGGGAGAATGCCTAAAAGCAGGGGGTAAATCTAGAGGCTTTCTCCAGAATTTTATCCTGCCATTAGGTGCATGTGATATAGATCTTGCAAACCACCAATATTAATCACTGTTTATTTTGATTTCAGCGAGATATTTCGCATCCAGAGTTCGCTCATCGAGTGCCCGTGGCAACAGGCGAAAAGTGAGCAGCGCCGAGATGGTATGCTGCACCTGCATCTGGGCCATAAAGAGATCCGGCTCATCCTCGTCAAAGCCGAAGATCGGCCGTGATGGGGTCACCCTGACGGCATCGCGGTTAATGGTCAGCTCATCGACCTTGAGCCAGGAGTAACCCTCTGCCAGTGCCAGCTCCCCTGCCCGCTTGAGCACATATTTGCGGGCGGTCTCCCTGTCCACCAGATCGTTGCCGACAAACTCCAGCTGCCACTTGTCCGGGCCAAGCCGGGTCTGGGAAAAACCGGTCTGGCCGTTCCAGAATGACTTTTCACTCTGGTAAGGGGTGGCGCAGCCCACCAGCAGCAGGGTGAGCATCAGCAGACAACAGGGTTTAGATACGGATGCAGACACGAGAGGCCTCGCCAGGCAAATGAGCAACAGAGTTGTTACTACACCATAAAGCGCGGTGACTGCACAATCTGCTCACGCCAGCAGCGACCAGCGTGCATCACCACAGGCTTCACGCCTGTGCGGCGAATCGCAGGCAAAAGAAAAGGCCTTGTCGTTTGACAAGGCCTTTACCGGGGAATTTGGTCGGTGTGAGAGGATTCGAACCTCCGACCCTCTACACCCCATGCAGATGCGCTACCTGGCTGCGCTACACACCGACGGAGTCAGCTCGGCTGACGGGGGCAGAGTTTATGGAGATGACCCCGCCCTGTCAACAGGGAAACGCCGCCAATTCCTAAGCAACGGTGCGTTCGCCTGCTTTGCGAACAATCAGCGGTTAAAGGTCAGCCGCTTGCCCAGGAGCTGGTCAGTCACCTGCCCGTTTTGCCAGGCGATCTGGCCATTCACCAACGTCATCTCGACCGTGCTGTGGAAGCGGTAGCCGTTGAAGGGCGACCAACCACAGTGGTAGAGGATGTTGTCATCGTTGACCACATAGGGCTTGCCCAGATCCAGCAACACCAGATCGGCGAAATACCCCTCGCGGATATAACCGCGATCCTGCACCTGGAAGCGCTCGGCCACAGCATGGGAGGTCTTCTTGACGATAGTCTCCAGGGTAAACACGCCGTTGTGGTAGAGCTCCAGCAGCGCCTGCAAAGAGTGCTGCACCAGCGGCACGCCGGACGGCGCCTTGAAGTAGCTGTTCTGCTTCTCTTCCCAAGTGTGGGGGGCGTGGTCGGTGGCGATGATATCGAGCACATCGTTGCGTACCGCATCCAGCAGCGCCTGCTGGTCGGCAGCACTCTTCACCGCAGGGTTGCACTTGATCAGGCTGCCCTGGGTCTCGTAATCGGCATCATTGAAGAAGAGGTGGTGCACACACACCTCGGCGGTGATGTTCTTGTCCTTCAGCTCGCTCAGGTCGTGGCTGGCGGTAAACAGCGACAACTCCTTGGCCGAGGTCAGATGCAGCACATGCAGCTTGGCACCGTACTGCTTGGCCAACGCCACCGCCATGCTGGAGGATTTGTAGCACGCTTCGTCGCTGCGAATGCGGCCGTGCTCGCCCATCGGCACATTCTCGCCCCACTTGGCCCGTGCCACCTCTTCCGCCTTGGCGATGGTCGGGGTGTCTTCGCAGTGGGTCACGATCATCACCGGGCTCTCGCGGAAGATGGCCGCCAGTGTCTCCTGGTTGTCCACCAGCATGTTACCGGTCGAGGAGCCCATAAACACCTTGACCCCGCAGGACTGCTTGGGGTCGAGACGTTTGATCTCTGCAAGGTTGTCGTTGGTGGCGCCGAGATAGAAGCTGTAGTTGGCGACGGAGGAGTTGGCGGCGATCTGGTATTTGGCTTCGAGGGCTTCGAGGGTGGTGGTCTGGGGATTGACGTTGGGCATTTCCATGAAACTGGTGGTGCCACCGGCGACGGCGGCGCGGGATTCGCTGGCGATGGTCCCCTTGTGGGTCAATCCCGGCTCCCGGAAGTGGACCTGATCGTCGATCATTCCGGGGATAAGGTGGCGACCTGCCGCATCGATAACCAGCGCATCGGGCGCCTCGATATCCGGGGCAATGCGGGCAATCCGTTCCCCCTCGATCAACACATCGGAGGCATAGATGCGGCCTTCGTTGACCAGGGTGGCATTTTTGATAAGCAGTTTGTTCATGGGGGGTTCCAGTTCCTTTGCCGATAATCGCGGGTCATAATAGCGCAAAACTGCCCTTTCTCTGTAGCAAGGCCTGACTGATGAAGTTATTTGTAAGAGATTTGACCGTGATCGACTCCAGCTACCTGTGCGAACGCCGCGGCATGGTGGGCGAGAGCTGGCTGGTAGATATCGAAATGAGCGGTGAGCTGAACGAAATGAGCATGCTGCTGGACTTTGGCCGGGTAAAGAAGCTGATCAAGTCGATCATCGATGAAGAGGTGGACCACAAGCTGCTGGTGCCGACAGAGTGCCCGCTGATCCACGTCGAGACACTGGATGGTGACGAAAGCACAGTGGATCTGCTGCGCCAGGGGCGCTCCATCCATCTGCGCTGCCCATCCCAGGGCTTCGCCTTTATCCCGGCACCGCAAGTTGATAAAGAGTCGGTGACCCGCTACCTGCTGGCGGTACTGGCCAAACGGCTGCCGGGCAATATCAAGGATCTCTCTCTGACCCTGCGTCAGGAGGCGATCACCGGTGCCTTCTACCACTACAGCCACGGCCTGAAAAAGCACGATGGCAACTGCCAGCGCATCGCCCATGGCCACCGCTCTCCCATCGAGATCCATGTCGATGGTGAGCGCGACCAGGAGCTTGAGTTCAACTGGGCCGAACGCTGGGGCGATATCTACCTCGGCACCGAAGAGGACAAGGTGGCACTGACCGAGCTCACCTTGAGCCCCCGCGCCAATGCCCAGCTTGGCGAGCATCACACCGGCTTCAAATATATGGCGCCCCAGGGGCTGTTCCAGCTGGCCATCCCCACCGCCGAGGTAGAGATGATCGACACCGACACCACGGTCGAGCTGCTGGCCTGCTACATCGCCCGCGAAGTGAAGAAGATGGTGGGCGACAAGTTCGTCAAGATTGTCGCTTATGAAGGGGTCGGCAAGGGCGCCATCGCCTACGCGTAATTCCTACGTTGACTACCGCAATAACAAGGCCCCGCATCTGCGGGGCCTTGTTATTTCAACTCTCGACCATCAGGCGCTGAGGCGGAAGCGCTTGACCAGGCTCTCCTGCTGCTCGGCAAGGGAGTCCAGCTGCTGGCTGGTCTCGGCTACCCGCTCAATCCCCTGATAGTTGAGATCCGAGATATCGGAGATGCGGTTGAGGTTGGTGGCAATGTCGGCACTGGTGGCCTGCTGCTGCTCGGCGGCAGAGGCGATCTGGCTCGACATGTCGCTGATCAGCACCACAATCCCCTGCACCTCCTCCATGGCGTTGTTGGCGTGGGAGCTCTGTTCGACGCAACTGTCCATCTCGCGGGAGCACTCCTGCATCACGGTTACCGCCTTGGCGACCCCCTGCTGCAGGTTCTCGATCATGGTCTGGATCTCGCTTGTGGACTGGGCGGTGCGGCCCGCCAGACTGCGCACCTCATCCGCCACCACCGCAAATCCGCGCCCCTGCTCGCCGGCCCGCGCCGCCTCAATGGCCGCGTTGAGAGCCAACAGGTTGGTCTGCTCGGCAATGCCGCGAATGACATCGAGGATGTTGCCTATCTGGCTGCTCATGGCGCTCACATCACCAATCACCTTGCCGGTCTGTTGCAACTTGCCCGCCAGCTGATGGGTGGTGGTGATATTGCCCGCCATCACCTTTCGCCCCATCTCGGAGGCCTTCTCCACATCCATCACTCGCTCCAGAGTCTGGTTGGCGGCCTGCGCCACTTCCCGCACCGATGCCTCCATCTGGGTCATGGCGGCGGCGACCGAGGCGGTCTCCTGCCGCTGTTTCTCCAGATCCGCCCGCACCGATTCGGTGGTGCGACGGTTGCCGTGGGCGGCATCGTTAAGCTGGGCCGATGCTTGTGAAAGCTGCGCCAGTACCTCCCCCATCTGGGCGATCAGCAGGTTGATCTGGCTGCCCAGCTGACCAAATTCATTCTTGCTCTGAAAACCGATGCGCTGGGTCATGTCGCCCTGGGTTACTTCGGTCAGCACCCGCAGCAACTCCCTGAGCGGACGGCGAATGGCCTTGCCTAGGGTATAAGCCACCAGCATGGCAATCAGGATGGCGACCGCTATGCTGGCTCCCTGAGTCAGGGTGCTCTGGCTCTGTGCGGCTTTGGCATGCTGAATGCTCTGGTTCATCAGTTGCTGGCTCTGATCGGTGATCCGCTCAAGCCGATCCTGAATTGCCACGATGAGCGCACTCGCCTGCTTGCTCTTCTCCCGCATCTGCTCCTGCTGTTGCATCAGCGCCAGATACTGGGCCAGGACACCTTCATTACCGGTCGTATCGCGCACGAAACCGTGGACGTAGTGACCCATGTTGTTGTCGAAATCCTTGAGCTCACCCTGCAGATCCTTGATGGTGCTGTTGAACCCCTCGATCTGCATCCTGTTGCGCTTGAGCGCAGCTTCAATGGGGGCCGGAATGCTCTGGTTGAGGGCATCCATGGTGGAGAGTTCGATAGCGGAAAGCTTGGTGGTCAGGGTCTCGGAGAGCATCTTGATGAAGCTGTCGTCGATGGTGATCATCATGTCCCCCAGACTCTTCTTGAACTGGGGCAAGCTGACCTGAAACTGCCCCTTGGCCAGATTGACCTTGTGCAATCGGGTGAGCAGCGCCTCGTGTTCGCCCGGCAGGGTATCGGTCAGTTGCAGGTAGCTGTCGACCTGCTGGCTCAGAGTGCCCATCTCCCCTTGCAGTTCGGGGTGGTGGGCGACCTGCTGGCGCAAGGCATCGAGGCTCTTGCCCACCGCGGCCTTGGCCTGTTTCAGTTCGGCCACTTCGGCAGGCAGCAGTTTGGGGTCCTGCTCGGTGAGCACATCCCCCAGCCACTTGTTGGCACTGAGCAGGGTGATCTGGGTCTGGCTGCTGGCAATCACCAGCGGCATCGACTGCCGGGTCACCTGTTCCAGCGCTCCCCCCAGGGTATTCTGACTACGAAATGTGAGTAGTGAACTGGCCACCATCACGGCCACCAGGATCGCGAAGCCAAGGTAGACTCGCTGCAAGATGGAGAGATCCGACATTGTTTGTTTCATTATTGTCCCGCTGTATATGCAAAAGTCCCTTGCCTGAGTACCCCGTCCTTTTGATACCCTGCAGACCCCTGAACAGGCGCTGCAGATGACGTCCCTCTGGCTATCGGTATTCTTAACAATAACTGAAGGGAATGGGACATCAGCTGTGTCAAATCTCGGCTTGTGTCACACTTGACGCGCTGCTCGCCTTCTTTCGGGAGCCGCTTGGGATGCAAGTTCAATTTTCTTTTTCATATAAGGGAGTTAGCCATGGCGCAAGAAACCATTTTCAGCAAAATCATCCGTAAAGAGATCCCTGCCGACATCCTTTATCAAGACGATCTGGTCACCGCATTCCGGGATATCCAGCCCAAGGCCAAGACCCATATCCTGATCATCCCGAATGTGCTGATCCCCACCGTCAATGACGTGGAAGCCGAACATGAACTGGCCCTTGGCCGGATGTTCACCGTGGCCCGCAAGCTGGCAAGCGATGCGGGTATCGCCGAAGATGGCTACCGCCTCATCATGAACTGCAACCGCCACGGTGGGCAGGAGGTCTACCACATCCACATGCATCTGGTCGGCGGCGAGCCGTTGGGACCGCTGCTCAGCCTGTAATGAATCGCAACGCCTCAACCTGCCGCAGCGCCCTGTTGCTCTGCGGCGCCCTGCTGTTGCTGGGGGGCTGCGCCTCCCGCTGGCAAGACATGTTCGTCTCCTACTCCGATCAGATGGTGCCGCTGCGCAACCAGCTGCTGCTGGGCCATGCCGCCGAAGCGCTGCCCGAGGTGCGCGACTCCACCCTCGGCGATGACACCTTTATCCTCGATCGCCTTGAAGAGGGGCGCATCGCCTGGCTGGCGGGTCAGGATGCGGGCAGCAAGCAGGCGTTCACCACCGCCGACAGCCGCCTTCAATGGGAAGACAATCAAGCCGAATACCGGCTGAGCCACGGTCTGGATCAGGTGGGCAGTCTGCTCACCAACGATCAGTCGATGGCCTATCGTACTCCCGATTACGAACGCACCATGCTGCACCACTATCTGGCCCTCAACTATCTGCAACGGGGTGATGCCGATGGCGCCCTGGTGGAGGTGCGCCGGGCCAATCAGGTGCAGGAGCAGGCCCTGAAACGGCGAGCCGATGAGGTGCGCAAAGCGAAGGATGAGAGCGAAGAGGCCGAAGCAGAAGGCGAGATGCGCCAGCTGATGTCGCGCGGCGCACCGGATCTCGACCGGTTGATCGGCAAGGTCAAAAACGGTTTTCAGAACGCCTACACCTTCTATTTTTCCGCCGTGCTCTATGAGGCGGCCGGGGATCTCAACGATGCCTGGGTCGACTATCAGCGCGGCTACCAGATAGCGCCGGACAACCGCAGCCTGCAAGATGCCTTGCTGCGTCTGGCGCGGCTGCGTGGCTCACCGGACGAGATCCGCGAGACCGAGAAAAAGATAGGCCGCAAAGCGCCGCCGCTTGCAAAAGATCAAGGCCAACTGGTGGTGCTGTTTGAAGATGGTTTGATCCCGGCGCGGCGCGAACTGTTCCTGCCGCTGCCCATCTCCACCTCCCGCGGCGATTTTCGCACCTTTACCGTCGCCATCCCCTATTACGATAATCGGGCCAGCGACACCGGCCCGCTGACGGTGGAAGTCGGCAAGCGGGTCGAGCAGACCAGCGAGCTGGTCAGGCTGGAAGCGCTGGCCGCCAAAGATCTGCAGGAGCGGCTGCCCGGCATGCTGACCCGCCAGGCGCTGCGACTGGTGGCCAAGGAGCAGATGCGCCGCACCGCTGCCAAAGAGGGAGGGGATGTGGGCAATATTCTGGTGGGGATCTTCAACACCCTCTCGGAGCGGGCCGATACCCGCAGCTGGCTGACGCTGCCAGCTCAGGCATCGAGCTGGCAGGGGATGGTGCCGGCCGGTGACATCAATCTCACCCTGGGCGCGGGGGCAGCGCAGCGGCAATTGCCGCTCACCATCCACAAGGGACGCACCACCCTGGTCTGGGTACAGCGCCTCGGCGCCGGTCTGACCACCCGGGTGATGCCGCTCTGAGCAGATGGCGAAGATAGATGAGCAAGACAATTAACCGGGCAGGCTCACACGCGGCCCCACTCACCCGATTAAGGAGAGCAAGATGAAAGCATACGGGTTGGCCCTCGGGCTCGCGCTGCTGCTGACCGGCTGCGCCACCAACACCTCCGGCGTGGCGCTCTATGGCCCGGCGGGCGGTGCACCCACGCTGGAGCAGCATCAAAACGTCAACGTCACCCTGACCGAGCTGAGCCGCCGCCAGCAAAATGGCCTGCTGCAGGTCAATGTGGCCGCCGCCAGCACCCAGCGCGGCGATAACAAGCTGCAATATATCTTCTATTGGTATGATGAGGCCGGTCAGGAGGTCGCCAGCGATGGCCGCGGCTGGACCCCCATCAAGCTGCATGGCTATCAGACCCGCACCCTCTCGGCCCTGGCGCCCAGCCCGGCGGCGCAGGGTTACCGGATTTACGTACGCGAAGTGATTGAGGAATCCTACTGATGAAAATGAATCATGCCCTGCTGATATTGACCTCTGCATTGCTCTTGGGCGGCTGCTCCAGCACCACGGTCAGCTATGGCGATCCCACTGAAACCGAAACCGTCACCGTCGATTACGGCTCAAGCGATCTGCAAGCCATCGCCGACAAGATGGCGGACTCCATGCTGGCGTCGCCAGCCACCAGCGAGATCACCGCTGGCGGTCGTCCGGTGATGTTTATGGACTCTATCCGCAACAAGACCTCCGAGCACATCGATACCGAAGCGATCACCGATACCATCCGCACCAAGCTGCTGCGGGCCGGCAAATTCCGCTTCGTCGACATGAGCAAGGTGGCCGCCGTCAAGCAGCAGCTCGAATACCAGCAGAGCAGCGGCATGGTGGATCCTGCCTCCATGGTACGTCTGGGCAAGCAGACCGGTGCTCGCTACATGGTCTATGGCAACCTCGCCAGCATCGTCAAAGACAATGGCAAGGTGAAGGATGTCTACTACCAGATGACCATGAACCTGATGGACCTGCAAAACGGCGAACTGCTGTGGGCCGATCAGAAAGAGATCCGCAAACAGGCGAAGAAATCCACCTTTGGCTGGTAACAGGCTCCTGGTGACAGGCAACTGTGATCCGCTACTGGCCAGCCTGCCCGCCCCCTGGCGGGAGGGGCAGCTGGAACCACTCGGGTTAGGCCTGACCAACTGCAACTATCGACTGCGCCTCCCCTCGGGGCGCAGTTACTTTTTGCGTCAGGGCCACTCCGATCCGGTGCGTCTTGGTATCGACCGCTCCACCGAGTGGCAGCTTTATCAGGGGGCGATAGCCGAAGGACTAGCGCTGCCTTGCCACTATGGCGATGCCGCCAGCGGTCTGATGCTGCTCGAATGGTGCGATGAGCCAAACTGGGTACATGCGGCGCCACCGGCAGTCGATCAGCCCCGTCTGCTGGCTGAGGTGCTGCGCAAGCTCCATCGCTTGCCGCTGCCTGCGGTGGTGATGGCGGTGCGAGCCCACGCCGCGGGCTATCGCGCCAGACTGGCCCGCATCCCCTCCTGGCTGCCCGCCCTGGAGCGGGGCTTGCTCGCCAGCAGTGAGCCAAATGATTGCTGGCGCCCTTGCCACCATGATCTCAATCCGGCTAACTTGTTGGGAAGCAAACCCTGGGTCATCGACTGGGAGTATGGCGCGGCAGGTCACCCCGGCTTTGAGCTCGCCAGCATCCAGCGCACCCATGAGTGGCCCGCCGAGCGGCGCGACGAGCTGGAAGCGCACTATCTGCAGGCCCTGCCGCGCCACCAGTGGCCTGATTTTCAGAGCGAGGCATTTTTACCCTGGGTCGACTATATCGGCCTGCTCTGGGCCCTGCTGATGGCAGAGCAACAGCCCTCACTCGACTATGACACCCTGATCGCCATCAACCGGCAACGACTGGAGTAACAGATGATAAACAAGGTGCGCTGGCACAAGCCGAAAACCTGGGGTCTGCTGCTGATCGGCCTGCTGCTGACCGGCTGCTCCACCCGGGTGATCTACTACTGGCTCGATACCGCCATCATCTGGCAGCTGGATGACTACTTTGCCCTCTCCTATTCGCAGAAGGATCTGCTCAGCCGCGAAGTGAAGGGGCTGATGGCCTGGCATCGCCAACACGAGCTGCCGCGCTACGCCAGGGATCTCGATGCACTGGCCAAGGCGGTGGCCAGCCCCATGACGCCGGAGCAGATCTCGACCAACCTGGATGCGGTGCAGCAGAGCCTGACCCGCACGCTGGAAAACACTATCCCCCGTGCGGTCAGGCTGGCGCGCACCCTGACCGACGAGCAGGTGGCCCGCTTTATGACCGATCGGGTCAAGCGGCAGCAGGAGCGGCAAAAGGGCTTTGCCACTGAGCCCAAAGAGCAGATGCTGGCGGAGTTTCGCGACAAGATGAACAAGCGGCTCGAGTTCTGGATTGGCGAGGTGAAACCGGCACAGGCGCCACTGGTGGCCCAGTGGGCCGAATGGCAATACGAGCTGATGCCCCCCTGGCTCGAGTTTCAGGAGTCCTGGACCCAGGAGCTGGACAGGCTGATGAAGCAGCGCCAGAGCCCCGACTTTACCCGCGAGCTGACTGACCTGCTGGCCGAGGGGGATGGGCTGATGGATGGCCGCTTTACCGGCTATACCGAGCAGTCGCGCCAACGTACCGTCAACTGGCTGAGCGCCATGAGCCAGTCGCTGGATATCTCCCAGCGGGCCCATCTCTACTCCCTGCTCAAGGGTTATGCACGCGACTTCAAGCAGATGAGCGGCAGCTGACGAGCGGCACCGAATGGTGCCATGCGCCCGGGACAACCTTGTTCAAACCGGGCGCTTATGGTAGTTTGCCCTTCCTATTTATCGGGAATTAACTTTTGCGCCTTATCGACAAAGTAAAACTGGTGCTGGTAACTCTGGTTATCGCCCTCACCCTGCTTTGTTCCATCGCCCGAATGGAAGGCCCGCTGCTACCCGCATCTCCCCACAGTGAACAGCAGCAGACTCAGGTGTTCAATCAGCTTAGCGACAGCGATGATGGCATCATCAAGTTTGTCGGCAGCCATCAGAATCACCTGCTGCGTCTCGAACAATCCCTACGCAGTGACAACCAGCCCAAGAGTGTGGTCTACGAGCTGATCCAGAGCTGGTCGGCCCAAGCCATCCTGCTGTTGCTGCTCGGCTGGCTGATGCTGGCACCCGAGCTCTATCACAAACAGAGTTTTCGCGATCGCTTCGGTGCGATCCATCGGCGCCATCTACAGCGCCAACATCTGCAATACCGCTTCACCCAGAGCTATCTGAGCGCCTGACCCCGGAGGGGCTGGCACATCCACTGTTTGCTCATCTCCTCTTCCTGACGGATCCGGCGGCTGCCTGATCCGCATCTGATGCATCCCATTTTTTGCGCCTTGCCGAGCCTTGTTGCTATCGGCCCGGGCACCATTCTCCTGACAGAGGCTTGTTTGCCATGAGAAAGAGCAATCGCACCGTTCTCAACCGCATGAGCAAGTGGCAGTACGCACTACTGCTGTTGATGCTGTTGACCTTTACCTTTTACTCCCTGCCCACCTTTTTTGGTGAGCAGCCCTCCCTCGGCCTGCACGGACAGCAGCGCCTGACCACCCAGCAACAGATGCTGCTGAGCGACAAGCACCTGACACCGGTCAAAGTGATCGAGCAACCTGAGCGGGTCGAGCTGGTCTTTGCCAGCCAGGGCGAACAGCAGCGCGCCAAGCAGTTGCTGGAGCAGCAAGGGGTCGACAGTGCTGCCCTGACACTGGAGTTTCACTCCAATGCGCCGGCCTGGATCACCCGCCTCGGCGCCGACCCCATCAAGCTGGGGCTCGATCTGCGTGGCGGCTCCCAGCTTCTGATCGGGGTGGACGTGGACTTTGTCATCGACAATCAGACCAAGAATCTGGTGGATACCCTGCGCACCCGCTTCCGTGAAGCCAACCTGCGCGGCGCCAGCGTCACGCGCAGCGCACAGGGCGCCGTAGCCGTCACCCTGCCGGAGGTCGCCGAACAGGAGAGCTGGCTCTCTATCATCAAAGAGAGTGCCGGTACCCGTCAGGATCAGTGGAAGCTGACCCGCTCCGGCAATGATCTGAAACTGGTGCTGAGCGAGGCGGAGCGTACCCTGCTGGTCAACAACGCCGTGACCCAGAACCTGTCGATCCTGAAAAAACGGATCAACGAGCTCGGCATCGTCGAGGCCTCGGTGGTGCGTCAGGGGCAGGATGGTATCCGTATCGAACTGCCCGGGGTACATAACCCCAAACAGGCGAAAGAGGTGATCGGGGCCACCGCCTCGCTGGCCTTCTACGAGGCCAAAGCCGACAGCCACTTCTACATCGCCGATCGCAACGGTCAGGCCGTCGGCATGGCGCGCAAGCCGGTACTCACCGGCGAGCACATCGTCGATGCCCGCGCCAATATGGGCGAGATGGGCCAGCCCCAGGTCAATATCGTGCTCGACACCCTGGGTGGCAGCAAGATGAACCAGTTCAGCCGCCTGCATGTGGGCAAGCCGATGGCGACCGTCTTCACCGAGTACAAGACCAATGCCCAGGGCAAACTGCGCGCCCAGAGCGAGGTGATCAACGTCGCCACCATCCAGACCGCCCTTGGCAACCAGTTCCGCATCACCGGCATTGGCAGTCTGCCGGAAGCACAAGAGCTGGCCATGCTGCTGCGCGCCGGTGCCCTCACCGCCCCTCTCAAGATCCTGGAAGAACGCAGCATAGGCCCGACGCTGGGGATGCAGAATATCGAGGCGGGTTTCACCGCGCTGGCCTTCGGCATGGCAGGCATGATGCTGTTTATGATGGCCTGGTACCGCAAATTCGGCTGGGTTGCCATCACGGCGCTGGTCGCCAACCTGTTGATGCAGGTCGGCATGCTGGCAGTGCTGCCGGGCGCCGTGCTGACCCTGCCGGGGATCGCCGGTCTGGTGCTGACGGTGGGCATGGCGGTGGATACCCATGTGCTGATCTTCGAGCGGATCAGGGACCGTCTGCGAGAAGGGGGCTCATTGGCCAACGCCATCGACTTTGGCTATCGCTCGGCCTTCCACACCATTTTCGATGCCAACATCACCACCCTCATCTGCGCTGTGGTGCTCTACTCCATCGGCTCCGGGCCGCTGCAGGGCTTCTCCATCACCCTCATTCTGGGTCTGCTCTCCAGCATGATCACCGGGATCTGGGGAACGCGCGCCATCATCAATCCCCTGTGGGGACGCAGCAACGAGCGCACGCTGAAGGTGTAACGGGACAGCAATCCCTCTGATGAGCGGCTTTGGCTGCGCCATCGGCCATGGATATGGCCGGAGCGGCCAAAGCAGAACACTATTTCCCGGCGTGTCGCGACACGTCGTGATGGGCCAACAGCCTGATGCTGGCTGGCCAAGGAGAGAATTATGTTGAGAATGATCGTTGCCATGGGGCTGACCCGTTGGCGTTATATCGGCCTGTGGGCTTCCATCCTGCTGACCGTGGCCAGCGTCGCCATCTTGCTGGTGAACGGCCTGACACTGGGGCTCGATTTTACCGGCGGGATCCTGCTGGAGTTTCATATCCAGACCCTGAAAGAGGCCCATGAGCTCAATGCCATGCTGGTCTCCCCGCTGGCGGGAGCCGTTGAGCTGAGCTCGGCCGGTATTCCCGGCGAGTGGCTGATCAAGTTGCCTCCCCACGAACTGCCCTGGCCCGCGGCGGATCTCGCCACCATGCTGACCCAACAGCTGGGGATGCCGGTCGAGTTGCTGCGCACCACCATCGTTGGCCCTCAGGTGGGTGCCGAACTGTTCCAGCAGGGGATGCTGGCGGTGCTGGTCGCTTCGCTGGCGATGTCGGCCTATCTGGCGTTTCGTTTCGAGTGGCGTCAGGCCATCGGCATCCTGCTCTCGGTAGTGCATGACGCCATCGTGGCGCTGGGGCTGCTGTCACTCTTTCAGATCGAGTTCGATCTGAACATCATCGCCGGTTTGATGGCGGTGATCGGCTACTCCCTCAACGACAGCATCGTCATCTCGGACAGGTTGCGGGATCTGCTGAGCTCGCGTACCCAGATGGGCATCCACGAATGCTCCGATGTGGCCATCAAGGCGACCTTCAGTCGCACCATGATCACCTCGGGCACCACCCTGTTTACCGTGGGCGCGTTGTTGCTGTTTGGCGGTGACGCCCTCTACGGCTTCTCCTTCACCCTGTTTGCCGGGATCCTAGTGGGCACCGTCTCCTCCATTACCGTCGCCTCGACCGTACAGGAGCTGCTTGGGCTCACCCCGCAGGCCTATCAGAAAAAAAGCGAGGAGCCACTGGCCAACGCAGCCTGAACCTTGTTAATCAGGCCCGGCTCACCGGTTCTCAGCGAACCGGGCCCCTGCCAACTATTGGCAGGGGCTTTTTCCATCCCTCCTCTCGGTCTCTCGCCGCCCCTTTTGGTACTCGGCTCGCTTCAATTGACAACTGACCATATTGAAAGCAATGACGGATCAACCCGTCATTTTTAATAACAAAAAGGTCATTTTATTACGTCAGAAACCATAAAATGTGACTGAAAGCACTTTCTTGAGGGCTCAAAGGAGGCAACATTGTAGTGATTTATCTACAAAGGGATATGAGATGTTGTTACAACCTGCCAATACAGCAAAATCCAGACAGTTGCTGAACGAGACCATGGCTTTGGTACTCGCAGGAGGGCGGGGTAGTCGCCTCAAACAGTTAACCGACAACCGTGCAAAACCTGCCGTTCATTTCGGCGGCAAATTCCGCATCATCGATTTCGTGCTCTCCAACTGCATCAACTCCGGCATCCGTCGGGTCGGTGTCGTGACCCAGTACAAATCCCACAGCCTGTTGCGCCATCTCCAATCCGGCTGGTCATTCCTGCGCTACCAGATGAACGAGTTTATCGATCTGCTCCCTGCCCAGCAGCGGGTGGATGAGGTGAACTGGTATCGGGGTACAGCCGATGCGGTCTACCAGAATCTGGATATCATCCGCGATCACGCCCCCAAATATGTGGTGGTGCTGGCAGGCGATCACATCTACAAGATGGATTACGCTGCCATGCTGCTCGACCACGTCAATATGGGCGCCAAGGTGACCGTTGCCTGCATCGAGGTGCCACGCAGTGAAGCAAGCGCCTTCGGGGTAATGGCGGTGGATGATGATCGCAAGATCAACGCCTTCGTCGAAAAGCCTGCCAACCCGCCCGCCATGCCGGGCAAGGCCGATACCGCGCTGGCCTCCATGGGCGTCTATATCTTCGATGCGGAGTATCTCTATCAGTTGCTGGAAGAGGACATTGCCAACGAGCAGTCCCATCACGATTTCGGCATGGACGTGATCCCCCGCGTGGTGAAAGAGGGCACCGCATTCGCTCACCCGTTTGGCATGTCCTGTGTCGGCTGCTGTCCGGATCGCCGCCCCTACTGGCGCGATGTGGGCACCGTGGACTCCTTCTGGGAGGCCAACATGGATCTCGCTTCCGTCACGCCTGAGCTGGATATCTACGATCAGGACTGGCCCATCTGGACCAGTCAGAACATGACTCCTCCCGCCAAGTTCGTGCAGGACCGAAACGGCCAACACGGCATGACCATCAACTCCATGTTTGCCGGGGGCACCATCGTCAGTGGCTCTTTCATCCTGAGTTCGGTGCTCTTTACCAATGTGCGGGTCGACTCCTTCTGCACTCTGGATCAGGCCGTTATCTTCCCGGGTGTGGAGATTGGTGCCGGTTGCCGACTGCGCCGGGTGGTGATCGACAAGGGGTGCAAACTGCCGGAAGGCACGGTGATCGGTGAAAACGCCGATGAAGATGCACGTCGCTTCCACCGCTCCGAGCAGGGCATAGTGCTGGTCACCCAGGGGATGCTCACTCGCCTGAACAAAGAGCTGCAGGGAAAACAGAAGCGCTGATCCGCAGCCAGACGGGATCCCCCTTCCTACCGCAAAGGGAGCCATTCTGGCTCCCTCTTTCTATGGCTGACCTAGCCACCTCACACCATCATTGCCATCGCGTTGCAGTCTCCCAGAGATACCATTTACTGTGGGTAAACAGCTGAGCAATGCAGCCTTTACGCCTCAAACTGTCAACATTAAATTACAAAATAACCATTAACCCTCCGAAAACCTCTCTGTATTATTCCTGTTCGCACTATATAGCAGCTCATTTATCTGACTTTTTAGCGGTAAATCCGCTAGTTTCACTTGATTGTTTGTTTTTCCTTGGTAAGGTGAGGGCGGTTGCGTAACAAAGCAGGTACCAACGTAAACATATCGGTACAATCGCTTTTGGCTTAATACAGTAGAGAGAATGAAATCATGCAAAGAGACCCCCTGAACAACATCCATATCCAGTCCGAACAAGTGATGATCACGCCTGCCCAGCTCAAGGAGAAGTTACCCATCTCCGACAAAGCGCTGGCATTCGTGCAAGGGGCCCGCAATACCATCGCCGACATCATCCACCGTCGCGATCACCGCTTGCTGGTGATCTGTGGTCCCTGCTCCATCCACGATATGGACGCCGCCAAAGAGTACGCAACCAGACTCAAAGCGCTGCATGATGCCTATCAGGACTCTCTCTACATTGTCATGCGGGTCTACTTTGAAAAGCCGCGCACCACGGTCGGCTGGAAAGGCTTTATCAACGACCCCAATCTGGATGGCACCTTCGATGTGGAACTGGGGCTGCACCGTGCCCGCGAGCTGCTCTGCTGGCTGGCGGAGCTGGAGTTGCCGCTGGCCACAGAAGCGCTCGACCCCATCAGCCCGCAATACCTGGCCGAGCTCTTCTCCTGGTCAGCCATCGGCGCCCGCACCACCGAATCCCAGACCCACAGGGAGATGGCGTCCGGCCTCTCCATGCCGGTCGGCTTCAAGAACGGCACCGACGGCAACTTGGGGACTGCCATTAATGCGTTGCAGGCGGCCTCCTCCCCTCACGCCTTTATGGGGATCAACCAGCAGGGCCAGGTTGCGCTGCTGCAGACCCAGGGCAACCCGGATGGCCACGTGATCCTGCGCGGCGGCAAACATCCCAACTATGACTCGGTCAACGTGTCGCTGGCGGAAGAGGCGCTGGAGAAAGCGGGCCTGCTGCCGAGCCTGGTGGTGGATTGCAGCCACGGCAACTCCAGCAAGGATCACCGTTTGCAGCCCAAGGTGGCCGACAACGTCATCCACCAGATCCAGGAGGGCAACCGCTCCATTATAGGAGTCATGCTCGAATCCAACCTGTTCGAAGGCAACCAGTCCAGCGAGCAGCCCAAGGAGCAGATGCGCTACGGGGTCTCCATCACAGATGCCTGCATCGACTGGGACACCACCGCCACCCTGCTGGCCCGCTGCCACAACCAGCTGGCTGGGCCTCTCAAGGGCAGAACTGCACGGTAAGCCGTGGTATCTTGTCGTAACCTATTGAACAATCGAGGTATCACTAGTGGTGGCATCAAACCGCTCACGCCGTGATACCTTGTTGCATCTTGAATTTCAGGGCGCCGCCGCTCGCGGCGCCAGCAGGGACTGGATATGGCTGAAGAGTTGAATGTACTCAGGGACAAGATAGATGCGGTGGACAAGCAGCTGATCGATCTGCTGGCCGCCCGTCTGGCCCTGGTGGGAGAAGTGGGTGAGGTAAAGAGCCGCCACGGCCTGCCCATCTATGCACCGGAGCGGGAAGCGAGCATGCTGGCCCGCCGCCGCGCCGAGGCCGAGCAGTTGGGGGTGCCCGGCGATCTCATCGAAGACGTGCTGCGCCGGGTGATGCGCGAATCTTATGCTAGCGAGAAAGATACAGGCTTCAAATGCATAAAGCCGGATCTTGGCAAGGTGGTCATCATCGGTGGTCAGGGCCAGCTTGGCCGCTTGTTCGGCCATATGTTCAGCCTCTCAGGCTATCGGGTCGAGACGCTGGAACAAGCCGACTGGCCGCGCGCTGACGAGATCCTCACCGGAGCCGGTCTGGTGATGGTGGCGGTGCCCATCGATATCACCTGCCAGATCATCGATCGCCTCGGCAACCTGCCCGCCCACTGCCTGCTGGTCGATGTCACCAGCGTGAAGGCGGCGCCGCTCGAACATATGCTGGCGGTACATCAGGGGCCGGTACTGGGACTGCACCCCATGTTCGGGCCGGATGTGGCGAGTCTCGCCAAGCAGGTGATCGTCTGCTGCCAGGGTCGTGACCCCGCCGCCAGCCAATGGCTGCTGGAGCAGATGACCATCTGGGGCGCCCGCTTGCAACAGGTGGAAGCCAAGGCCCACGATGAGGCGATGACCCTCATTCAGGCACTGCGTCACTTCGCCACCTTTGCCTATGGCTGGCACCTCTCCCGGGAGCAGGCCAATCTGGATCGCCTGCTGAGTTTGAGCTCCCCCATCTACCGGCTGGAGCTCGCCATGGTGGGGCGGCTGTTTGCCCAGGATCCCCACCTCTATGCCGACATCATTTTGTCGTCACCGCAGAACCTGGCGATGATCCGTCGCTACTACCAAAACTTCGGCGAAGCGCTGGGGCTCTTGGAGCGGGGGGACAGGGACGGTTTCATCGAGGCCTTCTCGCAAGTCTCCGGTTTCTTCGGCGAGCATGCCGACCAGTTCCTGCGTGAAAGCCGCATGCTGCTGGCCCAGGCCAACGACCGCCGCCAACACGGCTGATCCTGCAAAAGCAGCTACCTCATATCGCCAGAATGGGAAGATGCCTGAGCATCTTCCCATTTTATTTGTTACATATTTAAACACTGACGTCAGTCACGCTCGGCCTTACGTCGAGCCCCACCGCTGACTGGCCTCAATGCCCTCATCTGGCGCTGCCTCACATCCAGCAAGTATGCCTCCTCAATATCCACGCAATCCGCGCAAATAGCACCGCCCCTTGCAAGGGCTGCCAGATTCTAACGGTCAAACCAAACGGCTGCGAGCAAGGCTGTACGACGCAAAGAAGAACAGTGCCTCCCATCAAAGAGATAAGCAGGAAGCAGGAAGCAGGAAGCAGGAAGCAGGAAGCAGGAAGCAGGAAGCAGGAAGCAGGAAGCAGGAAGCAGGAAGCAGGAGAGATTAACCGAGACAGATGGTTTGCCAAAGATCACTTAACACAGCAATCCGGCGATTTATCATGGCGCCAATACGTTGTCGCCAAAAAAGAAAATGGCCGAGAAATTATCTCGGCCATTCGTAGCCTAGTCAAAGACTCAAGCCTGGATATTACTCTTGTTCAACTTATTAGAAGTTGTACTGCAGAGCAACAGTCCACTCGTCGTCATGCTTCTCGATACCCTGGATCTTGTACTCGGTGTAAGCTTTCAGCTTCGGAGTGAAGGCGTACTGAACACCCAGCAGAGTTTCGTCAACCAGATCCTTGTAAGTAGAACCGGCAGCTTGAGCGTTGGCCTTGCCTTCTTTGAAGTTGTAGCCAGCCAGGAAGGTCCAGGCGTCTACGTTGTAAGATGCAGCCAGCTCGTAGCCACGGCCGTCATCTTTCATACCCAGGCTCTTGTTCTTAACTTGGCTTTCGGTGTAAACACCAGCAAAGTAGAAACCATTGATAGCGTAGTGCGCGCCAACAGCCCACTCGTCTTTCTTACCAGTGTTGCCGTTAACTTTGTTCTGCAGATCAGAGTAGGCATAACCGGCATTGAAGCCCAGGCCGAAGTCGAAGTCGTAACCAGCGGCAGCTGCATAGGCTTTCTTACGCTTAACATCGGAACCGAAGATTGCATCTTCTTTAACTTTCTGACCTACGTCGGTGATCTTGACAGCTACGTCGTCGTTGGTCTGGTAGGAAACCTTGCCTTTGAAACCACCAAAGGTGTTGGAGTAGATAACCTGGCCTTCTTGACGACCGTCATAGAAGTTACCTGCATCACCCCATTCGTTGAAAATATCGGTCGGCTCCAGCACGTCGTAGAAAGCGGTGTCGGTCTGACCAAAGATGATTTTACCGTACTGGGTGCCGTCAAAACCTGCATAGATATGACGAGCGTCGAACTTGCTAGACTTACCGTCGCTGCCCTTGTCAGAGTTTTCAGCAGCTACTTGCCACTCGGTCTTGGCAATACCGGACCAGGTGTTGTTCAGAGCAACTTTACCGGACCAACCCAGACGGGAGGAGCCAATCAGCTCGCCGTCGGTATCATCGTGTTCACCGTAGTAGTTAGCTTGTACACGGCCGTATACGTCGAAAGTGGTACCGTCTTTGTCATAGATCACTGCTGCGTTAGCGGCGGATGCAAACAGAGCCGGAATAGCAATAGCCAGAATTGTCTTTTTCATAGTTTCCAATGCCTACTGTAATTAAACACTAAGTTGTTGTTATTCCCTGTGTTAGCGATGTTCTTTGCATCACTATGCCGCCGAGACTAGCACCGGATTTTTTGAACCGCAATGAAAAAACTTGGAACTTTTTATGGAAACCATAGTCATGGAGACAAAAATGTGAGCCAGATCTCACCTAAAAAGCAGCTAAAAGGGAAACGTTTGCAATCCATTTAGCTGCTTTTTTGAACTTAAACGGTGTGTTTTGTATGCGCATGAAGCCAGATGCCTGATAAACCCCCAAGGTTGTCTAAGTAGCGAGAAACCATTGTGAGAATGGATGTCTCCTCGACCTCTCCAAGGGGTTACGGGTATCCTTGTCTTCCGATTAACTCCCAAGCTGACTTTATCTTTATGCTCTCGACTCGCCTCAAAGCCATCATCCGTCAAACTTATCGCCAGATTGCGGATGAATTACCCGGTTTTGTACCGCGCAAGGAGCAGAATTTTCTGGTAGCCGAAATCGCCAAGACGTTAACCGGGGAGTACGATAAACAGCGCCGCATTCTGGTCGCCGAAGCCGGCACCGGCATCGGCAAATCACTCTCCTATGCACAAGGCGCTATTCCGGTAGCTCGCCTTACCCAGAAGAAGCTGGTGATCTCCACCGCCACCGTGGCGCTGCAAGAGCAGCTGATCCACAAAGACCTCCCCTTCTACCACCGCCACAGTGAGCTGCCGTTTCGTTTCATGTTGGTCAAAGGACGCCAGCGCTACTGTTGCGAGCATCTGCTGGAGCAGGCAGCCAGTGGTGCCGAGATGGCCAACTTTGAGCTCGACTTTGGCAGTCTGAGCAAATCCAAGCCATCTGACAGCGACAAAGATCGCTACCAGGCCCTGTGGCAGGCCTACACCAATGGCAAATGGGATGGGGATCGGGACAACTGGCCAGAGCCCATTCCCGACACTTGCTGGGATCGCATCGCCGCCGACCGTCATACTTGCAACAAAGCGCTGAGCCATCACCAGCACTGCCCCTTTCATCGCGCCCGCAACGACATGGATAGCGCCGATGTACTGGTGGTCAACCATGCGCTGCTGCTTTCCGATCTCACCATGGGCGGAGGTATCATCCTGCCCCCCCCAGATGAATGCATCTATGTACTGGATGAAGCCCATCACCTGCCTACCATTGCCCGGGATCACGGCGCGGCGTCGGCCAGTATCAAAGGTTCACGCCGCTGGCTGGAGAAGCTGGTGCAAAGCGCAGGCAAGCTGGCGCGGACGCTTAATAAGGAAAGCCTGCTCGACCCCCAACTCAAATTGCAGGATGCGCTGGCCTCCATCCAACCCGACTTGAAGGCGGTCGAGCAGTGGCTCGGCGCCAACGATCGGCTGTTTGGCAGTGACCCCCACTATCGTTTCGCCGAGGGGGTGTTGCCGGATCCCCTGCCCATGCTGGCAGAGAACCTCAAGGAGTCGAGCAAGAAAGCGTTGCGGGCGCTGGATAGGATGCAGGGAGCGATCGGTGAAGCACTGAAAGATGGCGAGATCCGCCGTAAGGAGGCAGAACCCCTGCTGGCCGAGAGCGGTTTTCATCTGCAGCGGCTGGAGAGTTTCTGCGCCCTGTGGGAGATGCTGGGGCGCCATATCCCGACAGGCAAAACCCCGCTCGCCCGCTGGATGGCCAAGAGCGATGATGGCGATATCTGGCTGCATGCCTCCCCCATAGAGGTGGGATATCTGCTGGAGGAGTGGCTCTGGTCGAAATGCCTGGGGGCCGTGCTGGTCTCGGCAACGCTCACCGCCCTCTCATCCTTTAGTTATTTTCGCCATCAGGTAGGGCTCAAAGAGCATGACGGCACCCGATATCTGCGCCTGCGCTCACCGTTTGACTACCAAAAGGCCGAGCTCTATCTGCCCAAAATGGCGCACGAACCCAACTCGCCTGCTTTTACCAGCGAGCTTGTCAGCGTGCTGCCGCGCATTCTGGCGGGCAAGGAGGCGAGTCTGGTGCTCTTTTCCTCCTACCGGCAGATGAATGAGGTGGCTGTTGGCTTGCGAGCCAAGGGACTATCACTGCTGGTGCAGGGGGAAGCCTCCCGTAGCGCCCTGCTCACCCTGCACAAGCAAAAATGCGATGGCGGTCAGGCCAGCATCCTGTTTGGTACCGGCAGCTTCTCGGAGGGGCTGGATCTGCCGGGTCACTACCTTACCAATCTGGTGATCACCAAGCTCCCCTTTGCGGTGCCCAACTCGCCGGTCGAGGAGGCCACCGCCGAGTGGGTGGAGCAGCGAGGAGGCAACCCGTTCCTGCAACTGACAGTGCCGGAGGCATCGCGCAAACTGATACAGGCCTGTGGTCGACTCATCCGCAAAGAGGCCGATCGGGGGCGGGTCACCATCCTTGACCGGCGATTGCTGACCAAACGTTATGGCAAGGGGTTGCTCGATGCCCTCCCGCCGTTCTCTCGGCGGATCGAGTAATCAAACCACTGTATAAACAAAAAAATCAACAGCAGAGCACTCTTTAGTCACCGGAAAGAGCCATTGCCGCAGTAGGCCAAACCTGTAAAAATGAGCCCCTGTTTTCAGTGGGCAATCGCCTGACTGTTCAAGGAGATGAAATGAAACTGACTGTTCTGGTACCGGCGCTGGCTGGTCTGTTGTGGGCCGGTAGCGCCCTGGCTGATGCCCAACTGGAAGTATCCAACCCTTACATCGTGCAGCTGATCGATGGCCAATCCATCAACCCCAAGCTGCTCGACAAAACCAGCACCTTCCCCCTCTCTGCCGGCAAGCACCAGTTGGTCGTCGCCTTTGAAGGCAACTACTCCAGCCGTAACGAAATCAAGCTGGTGACCGCCGAGCCGCTGGTGCTGAACTTCACCGCCGCCGACAATCAGCAACTGGTGCTGGACTATAAAAAGCCCCGTAATGAAGCAGAAGCCAAACAGTTCCTGAAAGATCAGAAAGTGGCGCTGAAAGACAAGGTCACAGGGCAGCAAGTGAGCAGCGAACAATTCGTGATGCCAAAAGTAGAGGGCTTCCAGCTGACCCGTGACTATCAGCAAGAGCTGATCAACATGGGCAAAGCATTCAACCAGCCCAAAACCGTTGCTGTCTCCTCTGCTGCCGTGATGGCAGCCGCCAGCGCACCAGTCGTGGCTGCGCCGAGCAAGGCACAGAGCAATCCGGAAGCCCTGACCCAGCTGCAAAACTGGTACAACAAGGCGGATGCGGAAACCCGCAAAGCCTTCCAGATCTGGGTTATACAGCAGCAATAAGCCGGGCTGAGATATTGACAGAAAGGGGAGCCAAGCTCCCCTTTTCCATATCCTGTGGCCTCACTCACGACTCGCCTTGATTTACGCGCTTCCTCTTTCTTTTTATGTAGAGAGTGCATATATGGGTTCATCTGCTGATTCCATATATAGAAAGCGCCACCTTGCCAGGGAGAATGGCACCATGTCGTTGCGCATTTTCTATCACCCCCTCTACTCCTCCCTGACGTTACCCGAACGCCATCGCTTTCCGCTGGCCAAGTATCAGGGGCTGTTTGAGCAGTTGCAGGCACGGGGTTACCCCCTTGGCGAAGCACCTGCGGCCACCCGGGAGCAAATCTGCCGCATTCACGATGCTGATTATGTCGCGGCGGCCCTGAGCGGCCAGCTTGAAGATCGCGCCATCCGCAAGATTGGTTTTCCCTGGTCACCCATGCTGATGGAGCGCACCTTGCGCTCGGTGGGTGCCACCATTGCCGCCAGCCGCTATGCAATTGAGCAGGGCTGCGGCTTGCAGATCTCCGGCGGCTATCACCACGCCCATCGGGATCACGGCAGCGGTTTTTGTCTGTTCAACGATCTGGTGATTGCCGCCCAGACCTGCCTCGACGAGGGGGGCTGTGAACAGGTACTCATCGTCGATCTCGATGTGCATCAGGGAGATGGCAGTGCGGCCTTGTGCACCGGGCGGCGCGATATCATCACCCTCTCCCTCCATGGGGAGCACAACTTTCCCCATCACAAAGCCGCCTCTCACCTCGACTTTCCATTGCCAAGCGGCATGACAGACGATGCTTACCTCACCACACTGCAACAGGCACTCTCACTGGCACTGCGGCTCTATTCGCCGGATCTCATCTTCTATCAGGCGGGCGTCGATGTGCATCATGCCGACGAGCTTGGTTATCTCTCCTTGAGCGATGAAGGGGTTCGCCTGCGCGATGCCATGGTATTTGACTGTGCAATCAAGCATGGGTTGCCTGTCGCCGCTGTGCCTGGTGGCGGCTATCGCCGCGACTGGCAACAGCTGATCCCGCTTCATATGTCGCTGTTTGAAATAGCGCGCCACCGTTTTGGCTGATGGCATGGCTTTATAGCGCGGACACCCCATCAGAAGTGGGCGGGCACTTCACCAGATAAAACAGAAGAGGCGACCCCTGGGGTCGCCTCTTCGTGTTTCGTCATCTGGGTCACACAAGCTCGCTCGTTGTCAGGCAAGCTCGGGACGCCTGAGGATAACTATTTCTGACGCTTGCGGGCGTACTTGCGACGGGCGCGGGCCTGACGCTCCTCTTCCCGCTCGGCCTTCTCTTTGGCTTTTTGCTCGGCTTCTGCGGCGGCTTCGACAATCTCGACGCTCACCATCTCCGGCGTCTCCAGCGAGATGCGGCCAAGCAAGCCGGAGCGGAACTCGTTGATCAGGATCTCGGACGCCTTGTGCAGGTCGGCCAGCCCCCCTTTGCGCATAAAGGCCCGCTGGCGGGCGATCATCTCCAGCAGCTCGATCTCGGTCTCGGGCAACTCGTCAATCTGGTAGCGCGCCTTGATCCGCTCCGGATAGGCCTTGATGAAGTAGTCAGCGGCGAACATGGCGATATCGGCATAGTCGAACACCGTGTCCTTGATGGCCGCGGTGATGGCCAGACGATAACCACAGGAGGGCGGGTTGAGCTTGGGCCAGAGGAAACCCGGGGTATCGGTCAGGATAACGTTGTTATCCAGCTTGATCCGCTGCTGGGACTTGGTCACCCCCGCCTCGTTGCCGGTACGGGCGATGATGCGCCCCGCCAGGGTATTGATCAGGGTGGACTTGCCCACGTTGGGGATCCCCATGATCATCGCCCGCACGCCGCGCAGCTCAAAATTGCGCTCCGGCAGCATCTCATGGCAGAGGGTCAGCAGTTGCTTGATCTTCTCCGGCTCTTGTTGTGTCAACGGCAGCGCCTTGATCCCCTTCTCTTTTTCCATGTGCGCCACCCACAGATCGGTGATCGCCGGATCGGCCAGGTCCGCCTTGTTCAGCACCTTGATCACCGGGGTATCACCACGCAGCTCGGGCACCAGCGGGTTTTCGCTGGAGAAGGGGATGCGGGCATCGAGCATCTCGATGATCACATCGACCTGGGGCATGACCTCGGCAATCTCTTTGCGGGCCTTGTGCATGTGACCGGGGAACCAGTTGATGGACATATCCGTTACTCTCTGTGGGGGCTGCGGGCGCGCGCATGAAACAACAGGCGCTCTGCCGCGGGCATCGAACGAAGGGGGCGCATTTTAACTGCTGCGGGCACATTTTGACAGGTCATTCTAGCCATCACTTCATCAAATCAGCAAACCGCCGAGGTGGAGCAACCTTGCCGGAAACGACCGGACCAACTGGCTCAATTGATAGATAACATATTGATGTAATGTAACATTTCTATCACTTTTTCACACAACCTTCACCGATAGTCAGTAAAAGTGTCATCTGCCCCCTCTAGGCTGCGCTCAGGTTTTACAAGGAGCGAACCCCAATGAGAAAAATGGCAGGACTTGCAGTGATGATCGGCGCCGCCCTGGCTGCCGGCTGCAAATCAGACAATGACACGGTGGCGACCAAGCCCGCAGCCCAACCCACCAACGTCATCTTCTTCCTCGGTGACGGCATGGGCCTCAACACCCTGACGGCCGCCCGCATCTACGGTGTCGGCGAAGAGGGTGATCTCACCATCGATACCCTGCCAGAGACGGCCTTTATCAAGACCTTCTCCCACGATGCCCAGGTCACTGACTCGGCCCCCTCCATGGCGGCCTACATGACCGGGGTCAAGAGCAACAACGGCGTCATCAGCATGGACGGCGACGCCACCTATGAGAGCGACTGCAGCAAGAGCGCCGGCAAGCCGGTGACTACCCTGCTGGAGCTGGCCAAAGCCGATGGCCGCGGTACCGGCGTGGTAACCAGTACCCGGGTGACCCACGCCACCCCGGCGGCTACCTATGCCCATATCTGCAACCGGGATCTGGAAGCGGATATCGCCGTCCAGCTGGTACCGGGCGGCAAAGGCTACAACAGCGCCCTCAAGGAGGGGCTGGATGTGGTGCTCGGTGGCGGCAGCAGTTTCTTCCTGCCCAAGGCCGACAAGGGCAAGCGGGAGGATGGCCGCAACCTCATCAGCGAAATGCAGGCCAAGGGCTACCAGTTTGCCAGCAATCTGGATGAGCTGAACAAGGCCGATGCGGGCAAGCCGCTGCTGGGACTGTTTGGTTCCAGTCACATGAAATATGACCTGGACCGCCCTGCCAGCGAGCCGTCACTGGCCCAGATGACCCTGGCCGCCATCAAGCAGCTCAAGGGCAAAGAGAAGGGTTACTTCCTGATGGTGGAAGGGGGCCGCATCGACCACGCACTGCACGACACCAACGCCAAGCGGGCGCTGCAGGACACCATCGCCTTCGACAACGCCATCAAGGCCGCCATCGACGAGGTGAAAAAGAGCGACCCCGAGCTGAAAAACACCCTGATCGTGGTCACCGCAGACCACGACCACACGCTAGTGCTCAACGGCTATGCCAAGCGCACCGGCAAGACCACCGCCGACAACCCCGGCGTACTTGGGCTGGTGAAGAACTACGAGACTGGCGAGCCAAGCAAGGATAGCGAGGGCATGCCCTACACCATCATAGGTTTTGGCAACGGCTACAACCGGGTGGATGGCCCGCGCAGCAGCGTCGCCCCGCTCGACGATGCCACTGTCTCCGCCAATGACTACCACCAGGAAGTGGTGGTCAAGGTAGGCGAAATCGGCAACGAGACCCACGGCGGCACCGATGTCTTCCTCGGCGCCATCGGCAAGGGGGCTGACAGCTTCCATGGCTCACTCGATAACACCGCCGTGTTCGGCAAGATCAAGGCTGCGGCCAAGCTGTAAGGAGCACTTTCATGAGCAAACAGATGAACACATCCATCAAGCACACGCTGGTCTGCGCCGCCCTGTTCAGTGCGCTGGGCGCAACCTCCCAGGCACAGGCGGGTGATGCCAAAAACGTCATTCTCTTTATCGGTGATGGCATGGGGCCTACCGTGCTCACCGCCACCCGCCTGTTCAAGGTGGGGGAAGAGGGCAATCTGGAGATGATGAAACTGCCGCGCAGTGCCCGCATCAAGACCTTCTCCAACGATGCCCAGACCACCGACTCGGCCCCCTCCATGGCGGCCTACACCACCGGGGTCAAGATGAACAACGAGGTGATCGCCATGAGCAGCGACACCAAAGCCGTCGCCCCCGGCAAAGACGTCAATGGCAACAAAACCGTCAACAATTGCAGCAGCGATAACGGCAAGCCCGTGCCCACCATTCTCGAACTGGCCAAGGCGGCAGGCAAATCGGTCGGGGCCGTCACCACCACCGAGCTGACCCACGCGACCCCGGCGGCCACCTACGCCCACATCTGCCATCGGGATGCCGCTTATGACATCGCTGCACAGGCCGTTCCGGGAGGCGCAGGTTTCAACCAGGCGCTGGGAGATGGGGTCGATGTGCTGATGGGCGGTGGTGCCAACCACTGGACTCCCTACAGCGCCAGCAACAAGGGCGGTCGCAATGACAACCGCGACCTGACCGCCGAGATGAAGGCGCAGGGGTACAGCTATGTCACCACCCAAAGTGAACTGGCCAAGCTCACCAGCGGCAAGGTGCTCGGTCTGTTCAGCAGCAAATCCCACTTGGACTACGAGCTGGATCGGGACGCCAAAGGGGCTGCCAATACCCAGCCTTCCCTCTCCGAAATGACCGCCAAGGCGATCGACCTGCTGAGCCAGAACAGCCAGGGTTACTTCCTGATGGTAGAGGGTGGCCGTATCGATCACGCCCTGCACGGCACCAATGCCAAGCGCTCGCTCACCGACGCAGTGGCTCTGGATGAGGCGGTCAAGACGGCGCTGGGTAAAGTGGACCTCAACAATACCCTGATCGTGGTCACCGCCGACCATGACCACACCATGACCATTAACGGCTACTCCGCCAAGGGCAATCCGGTGCTGGATCTGGTGAAAAATGGCGACGGCTCGACCCAGAACGACGTGGATGGCAAGCCCTTCACCACCCTGGTGTTCGGTAACGGCCCCAACCGCCCCGATGTGCGTTCCGTCCTCACCAGCGATCAGGTGATGGCTAATGAGTATCTGCAGGAGACCGGCGTCAAACTGACATCGGAAACCCACGGCGGCGGCGATGTGATGCTGTTTGCCGATGGCGCCGGCAGCAACCGCTTCAAGGGCACACTCGATAACACCAAGGTGTTTGGCAAACTGCGGGAGGCGCTCGGCCTGTAAGCAGCAGGGGCCAGGGTGCATCTGAGCAATTGACTCAGCGGCCCGGGCCCCGGCTCTTTCGAGCGACAGATGATGATGCGACTTTTGCTTTCGTTATGGCTGCTTGGCAGCACCTTCGCCTTCCCCCTGCATGCTGACGACACGCCCCCGGATCTCGCCGCCCGGATCAGCTATCACGACCGGAACACCGGCAGCGATGGCATCGCCAGAGAGAGTGTCTGGCAAGAGAAGTGGCTGCGCGTTGGCAATCAGGTGTGGAGCCAGCGGCTCATTCCCCTCCCCCTTGCCCGAGCCTATCACGCCACTCACGACGCCACGCCCGGTCACAAGCACTTTACCCACCAGATGGCGGCCCGCTGGGTGAGCCGCAGTGATGAGGGTGAACTTCAGCTGCGTTATGCCGACAGCTGGCACAACCAGCTGGTTGAGGTGCCGGTGGAAGAGTATGGCCAGGTGGCCTTCAAGCCCGACTGGCCGCAGATCCGCCATCTCGTCAACCCGGCGCTGATCGAGGGAATGACCCCGCTGGATGAGGCCGCTCCAGAGCAGGCCCGCTGGTATGAAAAACGCGAAGGGCAGCAACGAACCCGCATTCTCTGGTCGAGTCAGTGGCAGCTCCCGCTGGTGGTCGAATCGGCCAGTCTCGACGGCTATCGCAGCTACCGGATGGAGGTGACCCTGCGCAAGCTGCCTGCCCAGCTCCCCTGGCAGCAACTCGCTGATTACGAAATGCGCGATCTGCGGGATTTCTTCGACTGAGATCCCAACCTCTCAGCGGGCACAACGACAACGCAGGCAGGAATGTTACACTCTGCATATTCGACTCTGGCTCACGACCTTGATGCGCGCTCTCTGCCTGCCCTTTTTTGCCCTGCTGTTGTTGCTGGTGAACACCAGTGCCCAGGCTATTGTGCTGGTAGCGGCCGAGTTGCCCCCCTATGCCATCCGCTCCCAGCAGGGGGCACCAAGCGGCATGGCCATCGAAATCATGGAAGAGGCCGCCCGACGCCTCAAAGAACCGCTCACTATCGAGTTGATGCCACTGGCTCGGGCTCTTACCCAAGCTATTCACCGCAAGGATGTGCTGCTGATCCCGCCGGTACGTAGCTCCCGACGGGAACACCTCTACTACTGGATCACACCGCTACTGGAGGATGACTTCGTCATCGTTAGCGATCGTCGCTTTCGTCCCGCACCACTGAAAGTAACGGACCTCCCTCCGCTGCAGACCGGCACTCTGCGTTACTCCTTCGGCCAGCATCTACTCAGACAGCGGCTCCAGCTTGAGAGTGACACCGTAGCCACCGAAGAGCTCAATGCCCAGAAGTTGCATCGGGGCCGCATCGATGCCTGGGTCGGCGCATGGAATGCCATTCTCTACAACCAGCAGCTTGCCGGACTCTCAACCGAGCGGCTGATGAGAGGAGAAACCCTGATGCGCACCCAGTTTTATCTGGCTGCCCACAAGGATTTCCCCTTCAAACAGGCGCAGCGCTGGCAAGCCGTGATAGACGAGATGCGCCGTGATGGCTCGCTCACGCGGATCATCCGCCAGTACAATTATCAGGCTCCTGAGTAGTCACTCAATCGCGGTTGCCAAGACTGACCAGAATGGTTATGGTAGGCCTATGAAAATACTCGCTATTTCTTCGCATTTGCTCACACCCTGGTGAGCCCCCGCCTCGCTCCCTCGGCCGCGAGTCGTTTGGGGGCATGGCATTTTCTATCGATTGAACCTGTTGAATCCATTTTTGTAACACCCAGTGTAATGGCCAACCTGCGCCCGCCGGTCTGGGCCTATCCGCTTTTGATAAGGAATATCTTATGAAACAACCTCATCTGGTTATCTCCAGCCTTGATCTGGACCGAATCGAACAACTGCTCGGCAACCACCCGCAGCATCTGGCCCTGCAAGAGGAGCTGGACCGCGCCGAGATCCGTGAACCGGCCGACATGCCGCCGGACGTGGTCACCATGAACAGCAAGGTACGCTTCAAGATGCAGAGCAGCGGCAACGAGTTCTGCCTCACCCTGGTCTACCCGCGCGATGCCAAGGGCGACGAGAGCAACATCTCGGTACTGGCGCCGGTGGGCAGCGCCCTGCTCGGTCTGAAAGTGGGCGACAGCATCGCTTGGCCGGGCCCGGCCGGTCGCACCATCGAGGTCGAAATTCTGGAAGTGGTCTATCAGCCGGAGCGCGCCGGCGAGCTGCACCGCTGAGTCCCCCGGGCTGGTCATCCCCCTGTTGATCAGCCCGCTTGCTCGCCCTTGCCAGCTGATCCCGATCAAGCTTTACACACCTTGCCCCCCGGTTTTTAGCCCCTTTTCCTGCTGCTGCTTGAGCCTGACTCGGGGGGCAGGTATCTTGTTGGCCGCGTCATGGTCATGACGCACCGAATTTCAGGCTGACATCATGATAAAAATTGCCCTCATCGACGATCACCAGATCGTCCGATCCGGTTTTGCCCAACTGCTCAATCTGGAGCCCGACCTGCAGGTGGTCGCCGAATTCGGCTCCGCCAGCGACGCCCTTGCCGGCCTGCCCGGCAGCGGGGCGCGGGTCTGCGTCTGCGACATCTCGATGCCCGACCAGTCGGGGCTGGAGCTGCTCAAGCAGCTCCCCTCCGGCTTGGCCGTGGTGATGCTCTCGGTTCACGACAGCCCGGCCCTCATCGAGCAGGCCTTGCAAACCGGCGCCAAGGGGTTTCTCTCCAAACGCTGCAGTCCGGACGAGCTGATCGCCGCGGTGCGTACCGCCGCCCAGGGGGGGTGTTATCTGACGCCGGACATCGCCCAGAAACTGGCCAGCAGCAGCCGGGATCCCCTCACCAATCGGGAGCGGGAGATTGCCCAGTTGCTGGCACAGGGGCTGGAGGTGAAGGCCATTGCCGAGCAGCTTGGACTCTCCCCCAAGACGGTTCACGTCCATCGCGCCAACCTGATGGACAAGCTCAAGGTCAGCAACAACGTCGAGCTGGCCCACCGCATGCTGGATAGCTGGTGATCTCCCGTTTTGCCAGCTATGTCGCCATCGCGCTGGCGGCCTGCTTCATCTTTGCCGCCGGCTGGTTTTGCCTGTGGAGCATCAGCCTGCATCTGGCGGGCGGCCCGGCACTGGCGGTGCTGCTGTTCCCCTTCGGCCTGCGTCTCGGCCTGCTGTTGCAAAGTCCCGGTCGCTACTGGCTGCCGCTGCTGCTCTGTGAAGGGGGGCTGCTCTACTGGATCAATCTGGAGGTTGGGCTGCCCCACTGGCAGTGGTTGCTGACCGGCAGCCTGCTCACCCTGCTCCCCCTGCTGATTGCCCGCCGCCAGCCGGTGCGCAACGACTGGCAGCAACTGCTGTTGCTGCTCGCCACCGTCTCGGTGGCAGCCCTGCTGCAATCCCTGCTCTGGCATCTGGCGGGAGAAGATGGCCTCTCGGCCCTGCTGCTCACCCTCACCGGCGGGCTCACCCTCACCTCCACCTGCATGCTGATCTGGCACTACCTTACCCGCGCCACCTGGGTGCCGCTGGGGCCTGCACTGGTGGATCAGCCGGTAGACTGGCGCTTTCGCCATCTGGTCTGGTATCTGCTGTTATTCGTGCTGAGCCTATGGCTTCAGCTGGGACTGCCCAACTCGCTGGTGCGCTTTACCCCGTTTTGTCTGGCCATCCCTATCATCGCCATGGCGTGGCGCTACGGCTGGCAGGGGGCGCTGCTCGCCACCCTGATGAACACCATCGCCCTGCTGGCGAGCCAGGCCTGGCACGATCACCCCCTCGATCTGCTGCTCTCCCTGCTGGCCCAGAGCCTTACCGGCTTGCTGCTGGGTGCAGGCATCCAGCGCCAGCGCGAGCTCAATCAGGCACTGACCCGCCAGCTTGCCCACAATCGCCAGCTCACCGAGCGGCTGCTGGAGACCGAGGAGAGCATCCGCAAGGAGGTGGCGCGCGAACTGCACGACGACATCGGCCAGACCATCACAGCCATTCGTACCCAAGCCGGGATCGTTCGCCGCCTCGCCCCCGACAATGCGGGGGTGGGCCAGAGCAGCGCCCTGATCGATACCCTCTCCCTTGGCATCTACGACGCGGTGCGCGGTCTGCTCGGTCGCCTGCGCCCGCGCCAGCTCGACGACATGACCCTGGAGCAAGCGGTACGGGCACTGCTCAGAGAGCTGGAGCTGGAGCGCCACGGCATCGTCACCCGGCTGGAGTGGCAATTGGCGGACAGCGATCTCTCCGATGCCCAGCGGGTCACCCTGTTTCGGGTCTGTCAGGAGGGTCTTAACAACGTGGTCAAGCATGCCAACGCCCACTCGGTGACAATCCGGGCGCGCCACGCTGAAGAACAGCTGCAGCTGGTGCTGGAGGATGATGGTCGCGGCCTGCCGCAAAGCCGCGCGGCGCAGGGCTATGGTCTGCTCGGTATTCGCGAGCGGGTGCAGGCGTTGGGAGGCACCTTGCAGCTCTCCTGCGTCCACGGCACCCAGTTGACGGTCAATCTCCCCAGCCGCAAACGGGAGGAGAACCATGAGTAACCTCGCCCTTCGTCAGGGAGAAGCCCCATGCTGAGCTTTATGAGAAGCGCACCGGCGCAGCCGCAGATCCGCGAGCAGGCCGAGATCGACGCCACCTATCGTCACTGGCGGTTGCATCTGCTGCTCACCATGTATCTGGGCTATGCGGTCTTCTACTTCACCCGCAAGAGTTTCAACTTCGCCATGCCGGACATGCTGGCGAGCGGCATGCTGGACAAGTCAGACATCGGCATGCTCTGGACCCTGTTCTACATTACCTACGGCTGCTCCAAGTTCTTCTCCGGCATCATCAGCGACCGCGCCAATCCGCGCTACTTCATGGGGATCGGGCTGATGGCCACCGGCGTCATCAATATCCTGTTCGGCCTCTCGTCCGCTCTCTGGATGTTTGCCGCCCTCTGGGTGGCCAACGCCTTCTTTCAGGGCTGGGGTTGGCCCCCCTGCTCCAAGCTGCTCACCAGCTGGTATTCGCGCAGTGAGCGGGGTGTCTGGTGGTCGGCCTGGAACACAGCCCACAACGCCGGCGGGGCGCTCATCCCCCTTATCGTCAGCACCCTGGCCCTGCAACACGGCTGGCGCTACGGCATGATAGTGCCCGGCCTTATCGCCATTGCGGCCGGTCTGCTGCTCTGCTGGCGGTTGCGGGATACCCCGGCCGCCATGGGGTTGCCGTCGGTGGGCGAGTGGCGCAAGGATGCGATGGAGCTGGCCCAGCAGACTCAGGATGCGGGGTTCTCCCATCGCCAGCTCCTGCGCAAGTATGTGCTCGGCAACCCCTATATCTGGCTGCTGGCCTGCTGTTACGTGCTGGTCTATGTGGTGCGCACCGCCATCAACGACTGGGGCAACCTCTACATGACCGAGCAGCGCGGCTTCAATCTGATGAGCGCCAACTCGGCCATCTCCATGTTCGAGGTGGGGGGCTTTATCGGTGCCCTGGTGGCGGGCTGGGGATCGGACAAGCTGTTCAACGGCAACCGTGGCCCGATGAACCTCATCTTTGCGGTGGGGATCCTGCTGGCGGTGGGATCGCTCTGGCTGATGCCCTTCTTCAGCTACGTGATGCAGGCGGCCTGCTTCTTCACCATCGGCTTTTTCGTGTTTGGCCCCCAGATGCTGATCGGCATGGCGGCGGCGGAGTGCTCCCACAAAAACTCGGCGGGAGCGGCTACCGGCTTTGTCGGCCTGTTTGCCTACATGGGGGCGGCGCTGTCAGGCTATCCGCTGGCCAAGGTGATGGAGATCTGGCACTGGAACGGCTTCTTCGTGGTGATCTCGGTGGCGGCTGGCGTCTCGGCCCTGCTGCTGCTCCCCTTCCTCAAGGCGCAGGCACCACGCCCCCAACCTGCAGACACGATGTGATACCGGACTGAGCGGGAGTTACGCCTCCCGGCCAGCCTGACAGACCCGATTCTTGCCCTGCCGCTTGGCGCAATAGAGCGCATGGTCGGCCTGAGTGAACAGAGGATCAAAGTGCCACTCCCCGTGCCAGTGGGAGAGCCCCATGCTGACCGTGATGGAGAGGCCGCCCATGTTGCGGTTCGCGACCGCCTCCAGCAATCCCTCGCAGCGCTGCAGCGCCAGCACACCGGGCTGCGAGAAGAGCAGCACAAACTCCTCGCCACCGAAACGGCTGCACACCAAATCGGGCTGGCTACCCAGATAGGCGCCGAGCTCGGCCAGCACCCGATCACCTACCTCGTGGCCATGCTGGTCATTAATCTGCTTGAAATCGTCGATATCGAGCACGGCCAGCGCGCCGCCGTCACCCAACTTCTGCTGCTTCAGCTGATCCATAAAGCCACGCCGGTTGAGCAGGCCGGTGAGAGGGTCGTGACTCGCCTGCTGGTGCAGCGCCAGCGCCCGGTATTGGGTACAGAGCAGCAGCACCCCGAAGGTGGAGAGATAGCTCCCCATCAGCATGGAGAGGAAGGGCAGCACATTGACTCCGCTCTTATCCATCAGCATCTGCACGTTGTCCTGCCACAGGAACCAGAGCCGCATCAGGTAGAAGGCGTAGAGCAGGATATTGACCACGGTAAAGACCATCACCGCCGGCAAATAGTCGGGGTAGCCGTGACGCCAGACCAGATAGACGATCACCGCCCCCAGCACCATGTAGCTCAGGCAGGCCAGCATCACCCGGGACTCCATCCCCCCCTTCACGATGCACCAGCTCAGGATCACCAGATAGACCAGCATGAATAGCACACCGGCACGCCAGTTCGGGGGTTGGCCGAAAAAGCGCTGCAGCGCCAGCGGCATCAGCGCGATGCAGAGCGTGATCAGGGTGTTGGCCAGCCAGATGCCGGATGGGCTGGGGAAAAATGCCTGCAACGAGAAGAGCGTCTGGGCCACCAGCGCACAGAGTGCAGACCACCACCAGTAACCGATACCGGGGATCTCCCTGTGGGTAGACCAGATGATGGAGAGGGTGATAAAGCCAAGACTGTAGCCACCCAGCGCCATCAGCATCAGGGTAAAAACGTCCAGTTTCAGCAGCAGTGAGAGCGCCATACAAGAACCAGTTTCAGAAGGTAACTGAGTATATGAGAAGCGTTTGCCAAGACCCAGAGGGGACTGACTGTTTTCACAATAAAAACATATTGTTTACTACACCTTGATCTGCTTGCCCTGTTGGGATCGCACCAGCACAGGAGCTAAAACAGCCAGAGTACAAAACAAGTCACAAGCGAACCCCATCATATGTAACAAAAGGTATTGAACACAATTTGGGCTTGAACCGGCCACGTTAGATAGATATGTTGTTTTCGTGTGATTTTATGAGTGAAGCGGTGAGTAAAAAGCGCCTCTAACCTATTGAGTATTCTGACACAATTGGTTTTTGGTACATTTTTCGCTCAATTTCGATTCATAGCATCCCATATGGGGCTTTCCCCCGACCCAAGACATTCATCCTGTCTTGCCTGTTGCCGGATGCAGCAGTCTCTTGTGCCACGGAGTCGCACGGGATCAGGTTCAAGGCCGAACACAACATCGACAGAGACGTCACCCATGATCAAAAAACTGATTCTTTCTACCCTGCTCTTCTGCGGGCTGGCGACCGCCGCCCCCGCCACTACCCCCACCTCAACCCTGGATGCCGTGCTGGAGCGCGGTGTGCTGCGGGTTGGCTTCGACGCCGGCTATCAACCTTTCGAGATGACCAACAAACAGGGCCAGTACATCGGCTTTGACGTCGATCTCGCCAAGATGGTCGCCAAGGAGATGGGCGTGAAGGTCGAGTTCGTCAACACCGCGTGGGACGGCATCATTCCCGCGCTCCTGACCAACAAGTTCGACGTCATCATGGGCGGCATGACCGTCACTCCGCAGCGCAACCTGCGGGTCAACTTTGCCGATCCCTACATCGTGGTCGGCCAAACCATAGTGGTGCGCAAAGACAAGGCTGCCGAGATCAAATCCTTCACCGACCTCAACGACCCGAAATACAAGATTGCGGTCAAGCTCGGCACTACCGGCGAGCAAGCGGTCAAGCGCCTCATCCCGAAAGCCACCCTGCTGCAGTTTGAAACCCAGGATGACGCCAAGCTGGAAGTGATCAACGGCAAGGTCGATGCCTTCGTCTACGACCTGCCCTACAACGCCATCTTCGCCTCCCAGAACAAGGGCGCCGTGGTACACCTCGACAAGCCGTTCACCTTCGAACCGCTGGCCTGGGCCATCCGCAAAGGAGATCAGGACACCCTCAACTGGTTCAACAACTACCTGCGCCAAATCAAGGGCGATGGCAGCTACGACCGCCTCTACAAGAAGTGGTTCGAATCCAACGCCTGGCTGAGTCAGCTCAAATAACCTCAAAAGGGGGCGCCTTGCCGCCCCCTCTCGCAACACCCCACACAATAACGAGAAGAGGTTGTGACTGTGCACACACCCAAACCGACAAGACAGATGGAAAAACAGCCCAACCCGCTGCTCTGGCACGGCGTCTTTTTGCTGATGCTGCTGGTGGCCGTGTTTGGCATCTACAAGGCGGTGCAATCCGTTGACTACACCTGGCGTTGGGAACGCATTCCCCAATACATCGCCTATCAGGCGGAGCAGAAGAATCTCGCCGAATTTGACGGCACCGTGATGGCGGGCACCAGCGAGGCCGAGAAGGGCAAGCTGTTCCTGCAAGACGATCTCGACCCCAATGTGCGGCAAGCCATTGCCAGTACCGGCGTACAAGTCGCCGAAGGGGATACCGTTTTTCGTGGCGATACCCTCGACACCCAACTGAGCTGGACTGCAGGCCCCATTGCCTGGGGCGTCTGGGTCACCGTCAAACTCTCGCTGGTGGCGGGCATCTTCGCCATCCTGCTCGGAACCCTGGCCGGGCTGGCGCGTCTCTCCCCCAATCCGGCCCTGCGCAATCTGGCGGTCACCTACGTTGAGCTCATCCGCGGCACGCCGCTGCTGGTGCAGATCTTCATCGTCTACTTCTTTATCGGCACCGTGCTGAACCTCGACCGCTTCACCGCCGGGGTCGCCGCGCTGGCGGTCTTTACCGGTGCCTATGTGGCGGAGATCGTCCGCGCCGGTATCAGCTCCATCCACAAGGGGCAGATGGAGGCGGGTCGCAGCCTGGGTATGACCTCGGCCCAGACCATGCGCTATATCATCCTGCCGCAGGCGTTCAAGCGGGTACTGCCACCGCTGGCAGGCCAATTCATCAACCTGATCAAGGACTCCTCGCTGGTCTCGGTCATCTCCATCACCGATCTGACCAAGGCCGGTCGCGAGGTAGTCAGCTCCACCTTCAGTCCGTTCGAGGTATGGTTTACCGTCGCCTTGCTCTATCTGGTGCTGACCGGCACCCTCTCTTTCTTGGTACGCCGTCTCGAGGTGAAATATGCACGCAGCAACTGATCCCATCATCAAGGTGCCACAGGCATCGAGAAGTGCAGCCATCACCGCCCCCCTCTTCGCCTTCCCGGTTCGTTTTCTGGAGGTGAAATATGCACGCAGTAACTGATCCCATCATCAAGGTGCAACGGGCGTCGAGAAGTGCAGCCATCACCGGCACCCCCTTCGCCTTCCCGGTTCGTTTTCTGGAGGCGAAATATGCGCGCAGCAACTGATCCCATCATCAAAGCGACCGGTGTCGAGAAGTTTTACGGCAGCGAAGTGCATGCCCTGAAAAATGTCAGCACCCAGGTCGCCGAAGGGGAAGTGGTGGTGATTGTCGGCCCCAGCGGCTCGGGCAAATCCACCTTCCTGCGCACCCTCAACCAGCTGGAGACCATCAACGACGGCAATATCGTGGTCGATGGCATCAGCCTGACCGAGCCGGGCGATGTCAACAAGCTGCGGGAAGAGGTGGGCATGGTGTTCCAGTCCTTCAACCTCTTCCCCCACCTGACGGTGCTGGACAACATCTGTCTCGCCCCTCAGAAGGTGCGGGGGCTATCGCGCAAAGAGGCCGAAGATCGCGCCAAAGCCCTGCTATTGAAAGTAGGGCTATCCAACAAGGCCAAGAGCTACCCCTCCCAGCTCTCCGGCGGTCAGCAACAGCGGGTGGCCATCGCCCGCGCACTCGCCATGCAGCCGCGCATCATGCTGTTTGACGAGCCCACCAGTGCGCTGGACCCCGAAATGGTGGGGGAAGTGCTGGATGTGATGAAGGGGCTGGCTCGCGAGGGGATGACCATGGTGGTGGTGACCCACGAGATGGGCTTTGCCCGCGAAGTGGCGGATCGGGTGCTCTTTATGGAGAGTGGCGAACTGGTGGTAGATGAAAAACCGGCCGATTTCTTCGACAATCCCCCCTCCCCGCGTCTGCGCCAGTTCCTGAGTCAGGTGCTGTAGCCAACACGCTCTGCTGGATAAACGAAGAGGGACCGCAAGGTCTCTCTTCTTGTGTGTCACGCTGAGCAGGCTTAACCCAGCTGAACCCGAGTGCCCCTCTCATCGGCTCAGCGCGGGGACTTTCCCAGATAGCGCTCCACGATCACTTTCACCCCGTCACGTTTCTTGAGCTGATAGAGCTCCTTGTCAAACTGATCGATAAAGGCCTGTTTGTAGGGATACTCCCCCTTGCGGCTGTAGCCGAGAAACCCCTGCTCCTTGCTGAGCACCGGCCCCTGTTTGAGCAGGGACATATCGGCCACCGCCAGCTGATCGGCCTTTATCATGTTGAGCAACTCATAGAGCAGGGAGAGGCGATCATTGATGGTGCAATCGACCCGGCCGCGGACAATCTTGAGCAAGTTCTCCCGATTGCTTTTCACCTCCTCCACGTCGATCTGCTTCTCTTTTACCGCCTGCCAAAAGGCATCACCGCCGACGGCAAAACCGGCGTTCATGCCAAAGCGCAAACCGTGATAGTCGAGCGGAAACCTGGCCTGCGGAGTATTGGCCGCCACACTGGCGCCGCACATCACCACCAGCTCTTCATCCAGCATCGGCTGGGAGTAGGGCCACATCCAGGGGCGACTGTCGGGCTGGTAGTAAGGCGGAAAGATGGCGAAGGCGCTGCCCTGCTCCACCATGCTCAGACCGCGCCGCCACGGCATCGGCTTGAGCACCACCTCATAGTCAGGCATGGCAGAGGTCACCTCGCGGATAATATCGGCATAGATCCCCCTGACCTCCTCCCCCTCCTGCCAGGAGTAGGGGGGATAGTTGGCATCGGCCAAAATTTCAACACGGGTTTTGGCCTGGGCCATCATGCACAACCCCAGCAACAAGCAACACCAGACGCGCATAAGCCAGCACCTCCTGAAAAAGCCTGTATCAAGCATAGCCATCCGCCGCACCTTCCTCTGCTGCCGCACCATGTTTCATGCCATCTCTTCGTTGGCAGAAAAATGTTAATGAAATATTAAAGCCATCCTTTATGCTGGAGAGCAATTGCTCTGAATGGATGGCCGCATATGGATGTGCAACTGCTTCTGCTCTACCTCTCCCCGGTTTTTCTGGCCTTTATCGGCTGGGAGATGCTCTACCTGCGCAAACATTGCGCGGCCTTTCCAACCGCCACCTACCAGTGGCGGGATCTGTTCGCCAACGCCGCCCTGGCCCTGATGCACCAAGGGGGCGATGCGCTGGCGGCCATCGCCATTGCTTATCTGTATGACACCCTATGGGGCTGGCGGCTGTTCGATATCGAGCTCACCTTCTGGAGCGTATTGCTGCTCTTCCTGTTGCAGGATCTCTGTTACTGGCTGTTCCACTTCACCAGCCACCATGTGCGCTGGCTGTGGGCTTCCCACGTGGTACATCACAGCTCGGAGCGGCTCAACCTCTCCACCGCCTTTCGCCAGAGCCTGATGTATCCCATCTCCGGCATGTGGCTGTTCTGGATCCCGATGATTGTCATCGGCTTCCCGCCCGAGGCGGTGGTCGCCACTGTGCTGCTGAGTCTGGGCTTCCAGTTCTTCGTCCACACCCAGGTAGTGGGCAAACTCGGCCGGCTGGAGTGGATCTTCAACACCCCCTCCCACCACAGGGTGCATCACGCCAGCAACTCCAAGTACATAGACCGCAACTTTGCCGGGGTGCTGATCATCTGGGATCGGCTGTTCGGCACCTTTGTGGAAGAAGACCCGGCCGAGCCGTGCCGCTTCGGCATCACCAAGCCGATCCACAGCTTCAATCCCCTCACCCTCACCTTCCACGAGTGGCGCGACATGCTGCGCGACGCCCGTGGCCTGCCTTGGCGACAAAAACTCGCGGTGCTGTTTGGCAAACCGGCCGGACCTGCCAGCCGCTAAGCCTTCTCCCCAGGTCACAACTCCCGGATAGCAAGCCCCTGATAACCAGTCCCTGATAACAAGAGAGCGCCACAGTGGCGCTCTCTTATGGTCAGTCACATCTTCGATGTCAGAGATGGGCGAACGACCAGACGGCGGGGATCAGGCTCAGCAAGGTCACTCCAGCCAACAGCCGTTCACGGCCGCTCAGACAAAGATCTGTGCCCAGCTGACGACGGCTGTAGAGAAACAGCAGCAGACCCGGCCCGTAGAGCAGCAAGGAGAGCAGCAGATACTCCACCCCGGCAGCATAGAGCAGCCAGAAGCCGTAACCGCTCGACACCAGTGCCACCGCCCGCATCAGACCGCGGCCCTGCCCGCCCTCACCCTTCTTGCTGAACGAGAGCTTGAGCAAGAACAGGCCGATCAGCAGGTAGGGCACCAGGATCATCGAGGTGGAGATAAGCAGCAGGCTGGTGTAGCCCTTGCCGAGCAACCACACCAGCAGCAGGCAAGTCTGCACCGTCAAGCTGGTGAGCCAGAGCGATGCGATGGGTGTGCCGTTGCGGTTCTGGCGCCGGAAGATGGCGGGAAACGCGCCGTGGCGGGCCGCGCTGAACGGCACCTCGGCCGAGAAGAGGGTCCAGCTCACGTAGGAGGCAAGCACCGAGACGATCAGGCCGACGCTGATGAGCAGTTTGCCCCAGGAGCCGGTCATCTGGGCCATCAGCCCTGCCATGGAGGGGTTGGGCAGCGCTGCGAGCTCGGGTCGGCTCAATATTCCGAGCGCCAGCACCGAGATAAGCACATAGAGCAGCAGCGCCAATAGCACCCCAAGCACAGTGGCCGTGCCCACATCCCGCCGGTTTCTGGCGCGGGCCGACAACACCGCGGCCCCCTCGATACCGGTGAAGACCCAGAGAGTGATCAGCATGGTATTGCGCACCTGCTCGGAAACCGGCACCGCCAGGCTACTACCCTGCTGATCCGCCACGAAGGTGACCGGATCGAACCAGTAGCAGGCAAACAGAATAAACAGCAGCAGCGGCAGGCTCTTGGCCAGGGTCGCCACCAGATTGAACAGCGCCGCCTGCTGCACACCACGGGCCACCAGCAGATGCACCGCCCAGAGGATGCAGGACTCGCCGACAAACGCCGCCAGAGTGTTGCCGTCACCAAACCAGATCTGCTCCGGGGTATCGACAAAGCTGCCCAGCGCCGCAAAGGCGATCACCAGATAACCCACCACGCCGATGGTGGCGCAGAGCCAGTAGCCCCAGGCGGAGAAAAAGCCCACCAGATCGCCAAAACCGGCGCGGGCGTAGCTGTAGATGCCGCCGTCGAGATCCGGCCTTAACCGCGACAGATAGAGAAAACTCATGGCGAGCGCAAGGATGCCCACCCCCGTCACACCCCAGCCGATCAGTACAGCGCGCGCTCCCGCCACCTCGGCCATGTTCTGGGGCAGGCTAAAAATTCCCGCCCCCACCATGGAGCTGAACACCAGCGCGGTGAGTGACCAAAGCCCAATCTTGCTCTCTTTCATGGAAGCTCCTTAGCGCAACCGGCGGCTCAGCGCCTGAATATGCTCGGGGCCGATACCGCAGCAACCGCCGATCAAGTTCGCCCCGGCTGCGCGCCAGCGCTCGGCCCAGCCGAGATAATCCAGCGGCCCCAGATCGGCACGGATCTCGTCCAACCCATCGTTGGCGGTGGCCTCTTTGGGCTGCGGCGGGAAGGCGTTGGCATAGGCACCGAGGCGAATGTCTGCGCGGCCCAGCGCCTGCAATCGGGTGCGGGCAACCTCGAGAGCCCCCTCGATCACCTCGGGCTGACAGCAGTTGAACAGGATGGCATCGACTCCAGCCGCCACCAGCGCGGTCACCGCATCGGCGACTCGCTCGCCGGAGCGCAGTCGCGGCTCGTTGCCCGGCGCCTCATCTTCCAGCGTGAAGGAGACCCAGAACGGCTTGCCGTCATCAGGCAGCAGCGCTTTCAGGGCCAGTGGCTCGGCAATCAGGCTCATGGTCTCGGCCAGCCAGATATCCACATAAGGGGATAGCGCCCGGATAAGCGGCGTCGCCAGCTCGCTCACCCTGTCCGCCTTGAACAGGTCGGCACGGTAGGAGCCAAACAACGGTGGCAGAGAACCCGCCACCTGCACGGCCCCCTTCTGCGCGTCAGCCACCTCACGGGCCAGTTGACCAGCCAGCGCTGCCAGCCCCTCCCCGTCGGCAAAGAAACGCTCATCGCCGATATGAAACGGCACCAGCGCATAGCTGTTGGTGGTGATGACCCGGGCTCCGCTCGCTACATAGGCCTGATGCACGTCACGCACCGTCTCTGGCGCCTCCATCAAGGCCAACGCCGACCACTCGGGTTGACGAAACGGTGCTCCCCGCCGTGCCAACTCGCGCCCCATGCCCCCATCCAGCACCCACAATTCCCTGGTTTCCATCTGTCGTGTCTCTTTGTTTTATGCGTTGTTTATTTGCGTATTTATCTGTTTGTTTTGTTGATCTGCGGTTTAACATCGAATCGCTGCAGATCGTCCCGCTTCATCCTGGGAAGCCATTTAACCTTGCAGCCATAAAAACATATGGATGTTTAGATGTCCAAAACAAGATAAAACAAAGTGCCACGGGCGGCAATCAGTATCAGCAGAAATCAGCGTGCAAACGGCGAGGCAAACGCAGAAATGCAAGAGGCCACCCGAAGGTGGCCTCATCACAATCTTGATCCGCTGGTAACTTAACGCCCGGCCAGCACTCGCTTAATCTGTTTGACCCAGTCGGAGACCCGACCCTGCTGCGGCAAACCGCGCCAGATCTGCTCCCACTGGGCAGGGCTGAGCGGACGACCGAGGCGACGCTGCACACCCGCATAGAGGTAGTCATGGGCCGTGGTGGCCGCATGCTCGGAGGTGAGGAATTTGGAGACCGGATCGGTCAACCGCACATCCCGCATGCCGAGCAGCGGATAGTCGTTGTGCACCGCCGCCAGCATGGTCTCGCGCATGGCGGACTCGATGTAACCACGGGCAAACAGGGCGGTCACCGACTCCAGCGAGCCCTGATCCGGGCCGTGGTACTGCTCATCAAAGACCGGGCTCGGCTCGGCCATGCCACTTTGTACCACCGCATCGGGATCCGGCTGCGGCACGACCACGGCAGGCTTGGGGGTTACCGGCTTGGCTGCCACTGTGGCTTTGCGCGGCGCACTCTGACTACAGGCACCCAGTGCCAGGGCGAGCGCGACACAGGCCAGCGCACGGGAATGAGACTGCATCTTCATGACTCTTATGTCGCTCCTTTTACGATTCCTGAGCTGGCTTCTCGGCCACAGCCGGTTCAACCCGGGTAACCAGCAGCTGATCAATCTTGTAACTGTCGATATCCACCACTTCGAACTTGTAACCGGCGTATTTGACCGAGTCAGTGCGCTTGGGGATCTTGCGCAGCATATACATGATAAAGCCGGCGATGGTCTCGTAGTTCTGGTTCTCGGGAAACTCTTCGATATCGAAGGCGCGCATCACGTCGGAGATGGGGGTAACCCCGTCCACCAGCCAGGAGTTCTCGTCGCGCTGGACGATCTGCTCTTCCACCACGTGGGTGGCCCACTCGCCCATGACGGTACTCATCAGGTCGTTCATGGTGACAATCCCCACCACCAGCGCGTACTCGTTCATCACCACGGCAAAGTCGCCACGATGATTCTTGAAGTACTCCATCGCCTCATAGAGGTTCAGGGTATCGGGGATGATGATGACGTTCTGCACCAGGTTGCCACCGATCAGGTCGATGCTCTGGCCGCCGATAACGCGGATCAGCAACTCTTTGGCATCGACAAAGCCCTTGATGCTGTCGAGGTTGTGGTCACAGACCAGAAACTTGTTGTGGGGATGCTCGGCGATCTTGGCCTTGATGCTCTCTTCGCTCTCTTGCAGGGTGAAGTAGATGAGGCTCTCGCGGGCCGTCATGGCAGAGGTGACACCAAGGGACTGCAACTCGAACACGTTCTCGATGAGCTGATGCTCCTCGCGCTGGATAACCCCCGCCTCGGCACCGGCATCCATCACCGCATAGATATCGTCGGAGGTGATCTCGTCGTTACGCACCGTGGAGACGCGCATCAGACGGAACAGGGAGTTGGCCAATCCGTTGAAGACCCACACCAGCGGCATCAACACGGTGACGAAGAAGAGCATGGGGCGCACCACCACCACGGCAATCTGCTCGGGCATGGTCATGGCCAGACGCTTGGGCATCAGGTCGGCGATCAGGATAAACATGCCGGTGACGAACACGAAGGAGGCACCGGAGCTGATCTCGCCAAGCCAGGGGCCCTGGTAGAACTGGGAGACAATCCCCTTGATGGCGGGGTTGAGGGCAGACTCACCCAGGATACCGCCCAGAATGGCGACGGTATTGAGGCCAATCTGCACCACGGTGAAAAAGTTGCCCGGTTGGGCCTGCAGGGCCAGCACCTTTTCGGCCTGGCGATTACCTTCATCCGCCATCACCTGCAATTTGATTTTGCGAGACGCGGCGAGAGAGATCTCGGAGAGGGAGAAGAACACACTGCCGCCAACCAGCAGCATTAAAAAGAACAAACTATCGGCAAAACTCATGATTAACCTATTGCTACACCCGCCTTAGCACAAGACGGCAAACTGGGCCCGGGAGACCGGACCGTGAGCCCATCCGGGACTCACACAGGGGGAGTATTCTATCAGAAAACAGCCAGTTGGGGGCTTTATCTTACTCCGACCAGTTATGCAACAAAAAAGGCGCTTCACGCGCCTTTTTATTCACTTCCGGTTAGCCCTTGCCCAGCAAGGTGCCCAGATCGTCCGCCTTGGTATGGCGCACATCCTTGCCTTTCACGTAGTAGACGATGTACTCGCAGATGTGCTGGCAACGATCGCCAACCCGCTCGATGGCCCGCGCCGCCCACAGCACGTTGAGAACCTGGGGGATGGTGCGGGGATCTTCCATCATATAGGTCATCAGCTCGCGAATGATGGACTCGTACTCACGGTCTACCTTGTCATCTTCCTTGTAGACCGCCAGCGCCGCATCCAGATCCATACGGGCGAAGGCGTCGAGCACATCGTGCAGCATCTTGATGGTGCGACGGCCCATGTTCTCCAGCGACACCAGCGGCGGCTGCGGCTTGTTGGCGTTGTCGGTCAGCATGCGGGCGATCTTGTCGGCCACGTCGCCAATACGCTCCAGATCAGTGATGGTCTTGATGATGGCCATCACCAGTCGCAGGTCGGAGGCTGTCGGCTGACGCTTGGCGATGATGCGGGTGCACTCCTCGTCGATCGCCACTTCCATCGCGTTGACCTTGTGGTCGTTGGCCACGATCTTGCGCGCCGCATCGAGATCCTGATCGTGGATCGCCGCAATGGCGTCGGTGAGCTGCTGCTCCACCAGACCGCCCATCACCAGCACCTGGTTGCGCACGCTCTCTAGCTCGGCATTGAACTGACCGGAGATGTGTTTATTGAGGTTCATATTGTCCATACAAATAATCCTTGATTGCTCCGATTATGCCTTAGCCGTTGAACCGACTGCCAATCTGTTTGCTGAGATTCATCCTCTCCTCTCCTTAGCCGTAACGACCGGTAATGTAATCTTCGGTCTTTTTCTTGGCCGGGGTGGTGAAAATGGTGTTGGTATCCGAGTACTCGATAAGCTCGCCCATGTACATGAAGGCGGTCTGATCCGACACTCGCGCAGCCTGTTGCATGTTGTGGGTCACGATCACCACGGTGAACTGGCTCTTGAGCTCGTTGATCAGCTCCTCGATGGTGAGGGTGGAGATGGGGTCGAGCGCCGAGGTCGGCTCATCGAGCAGCAACACTTCCGGCTCGATGGCAATGGCGCGGGCAATCACCAGACGCTGCTGCTGACCACCGGAGAGACCGAAGGCGTTGTCGTGCAGACGATCCTTCACCTCGTCCCACAGGGCCGCACCACGCAAGGAGCGCTCGGCCGCTTCATCCAGAGTGCGACGATCGTTGATCCCCTGCAGGCGCAGACCATAGACCACGTTCTCGTAGATGGACTTGGGGAACGGGTTCGGGCGCTGGAACACCATGCCCACCTGACGGCGCAGGGCGGAAACATCGACGCTCTTGTCATAGATGTTATGGCCGTGCAGTTGGATTTCTCCCTCGATACGGCATATCTCCACCAGATCGTTCATCCGGTTGATGCAGCGCAGCAGGGTCGATTTACCACAGCCTGACGGGCCGATAAAGGCGGTCACCTGCCCTTTGGGGATCTTCATGTTGACGTTGAACAACGCCTGCTTGCTGCCGTAGTACAGGTTGAGATCCTTCACCTCCAGCGCGGTCTGCTCCGGGGTCAGGTTGAGCAGGTCCAGCGCGGTGTGCTGGGTAGACGTGGTCGTTACGTTGATCATCTGTTACCTCAAAATCTATCTGGAGTGGCCTGACAGCTGCCGGCGCCCCTCACGTATTGGTGCAGAGAGATGGCGGCTCGCGCTCGGCCGCCCCTCTGTTATCTCACTCTTGTATAACTCAAGCGGCGCCGGATTAATGCTCCAGCGACCGGAATTTCTCGCGCAAGTGGTTACGAATACCGATAGCGGTCAGGTTCAGACCCACGATCACCGTCACCAGCAGGAAGGAGGTGGCGTAGACCAGCGGGCGGGCCGCCTCGACGTTGGGGCTCTGGAAGCCGACGTCATAGATGTGGAAGCCCAGGTGCATGAACTTGCGCTCCACATGCAGATACGGGAAGTTGCCATCCATCGGCAGGGTCGGTGCCAGTTTTACCACCCCCACCAGCATCAGCGGCGCCACTTCACCGGCTGCACGGGCAATCGCCAGAATAAGGCCGGTCATGATGGCCGGACTCGCCATCGGCAGCACGATGCGCCAGAGGGTCTCGGCCTGGGTCGCGCCCAGTGCCAACGAGCCCTGACGGATGGTGCTCGGGATCCGCGCCAACCCCTCTTCGGTGGAGACAATCACCACCGGCAGAGTCAGGATGGCCAGGGTCAGCGCCGACCAGATCACGCCGGGTGAGCCAAAGGTCGGGCTCGGCAGCGCTTCCGGGTAAAACAGCTGATCCAGCGAACCACCGAGCGTGTAGACGAAGAAGCCCAGACCAAACACGCCGTAAACGATGGAGGGCACGCCCGCCAGGTTGATCACCGCAATGCGGATAAGCTTGGTCAGACTGTTCTTGCCCGCATACTCGTGCAGATAAACCGCAGCCACTACCCCAAGCGGAGTCACAATGATCGCCATCAGGATAACCATGAAGACGGTACCGAAGATGGCCGGGAACACCCCGCCCTCGGTGTTGGCTTCGCGAGGCTCACCGGAAACAAACTTGCCAATCTGGTGGAACCAGTGACCCACCTTGGCCAACAGGCTCATGTCGTTGGGCCATACCACGTCCAGTACCTTGGACATCGGCATGGTCACCAGCTCGCCACGCATATCCTTGACGGTGATGGCGTCGCGATCGGCTTGGCTACGCAGAGAGAAGAGCTCTTTTTCCAGCACCTGATAACGATCGTTGAGGGCCTGACGCTCACTGGCCAGCTCCGCTTTGAGCTGATCGTTCAGCTCATTTTCGAGCTCTGCTTTACGTTCCTTGAGGCGCAACTTCTCTAATTGGTAGTTGATGGCGCCAATGGGGCCTTTTTGCAACTCATTGGCTTGTTCAGACAAACCGTTGCTTCGAGCCAGCATCCGCTTGAGCACTTTGTGCAAATCTTGCTCATGCACGACGCCATCTTCCTTGGCCTCTACCACATAGCCATAGAAGTTGCCGTTGGTAGTACGCTCTATCATTGCCATCTCGACAGGAAGAGCCTGAGACTTGATATCAGTCTCCAGCACCCAGCGAAAATCGAGGTCAACGAACTCGCGGTTGCCGGTCTTGACCAGATAACGGGTCAACACCTCACGTTCTTCACCTGCCAATGGCAATCCTGCGGCTCGCAGGCGTTCAACCGGCACCAGCTCACTGTCATTGATTTCACCAACCAACACACTCTTGTTACCGCTGGCGTCTTCCAGCTGCCACTCATAGATGGGGTGGGGCCAGAAGTAGACCAGACCACGCCAGCCGATCAGCAACAACAGACCCAGTACCGCTACCAGGCTCAGGCTGACGGCACCGCCTGTCATCCAGATCCAGGGAACCCCTGATTTAAACCACTTACCCATTGTCGATTCCTTGCCCGTTACATGGAGCTGTATTTTTCACGCAACCGCTGGCGGACAAACTCGGCCAGGGTGTTGAAGAAAAAGGTGAACACAAACAGTACGAAGGCCGCGAGGAACAGTACTCGATAGTGGGAGCTGCCCACTTCCGACTCCGGCATCTCCACCGCAATGTTGGCGGCGAGGGTACGCAGCCCCTGGAACATGGAGAAGTCCATGATGGGGGTGTTGCCGGTAGCCATCAGCACGATCATGGTCTCGCCCACGGCGCGGCCAAGGCCCATCATCACCGCAGAGAAGATGCCCGGGCTGGCGGTGAGGATCACCACCCGGCTCAGGGTCTGCCACGGGGTGGCCCCCAGCGCCAGCGAGCCCTGAGTCAGATGCTTGGGCACCGAGAAGACCGCATCTTCAGCGATGGAAAAGATGGTGGGGATGACAGCAAAGCCCATGGCGATACCGACCACCAGCGAGTTGCGCTGGTCAAATTTGATCCCCATTACATTGGTGAGCCAGCTACGGGTATCACCACCGAAAAACGCATTTTCGACGACAGGACTGAGAGTAAGAGCCATCCAGCCAATCATAATAACGACAGGGATCAGCAAGACGGCTTGACTGCCCTCAGGCACACTTTGCTTGAGAGTGTCAGGCAACAGATGCCATAGCAGAGCTGCAAGCAGCATCCCCATCGGCAACATCACCAGCATCATAAAAATGCCCGGCAGGTAATCTTCCACGATGGGAGCAAGCCACAAACCAGCCAGGAAACCGAGGATGACGGTTGGCAATGCCTCCATGATCTCGATGGTTGGTTTAACAAACTTGCGCATGCCCGGAGACATGAAGTAGGCGGTATAGATGGCACCGGCAATCCCGAGTGGTACAGCAAACAACAGCGCATAAAAAGCGGCTTTGAGAGTACCAAACGAAAGAGGTACCAGACTCAACTTGGCTTCAAAGTCGTTGCTGGCGGAGGTGGATTGCCACACATACTGGGGTTCCGGATACCCTTCGTACCATACCTTTTGCCAGAGGGCAGACCAGGTCACTTCGGGGTGATCATTCTCAACCGTAAACAACTTGAAGGTGTCGCCTTGTTGCATCAACAGTGCATTGTGGCGTGGAGAGATGGCCAGCGCAGAAAGCTCCCCCCCTTCAACTGTCTCGGTCAGCAGCTTGGTCTCGCCGGTGGCGTGGAAGAAGCTGATGATGCCGTCCTTGTCGGCACTGATGAAGCCTTTGCGAAAGTGCTCGGGAGTCAACAGATCCACGGCGCCATCACCCTTGAAATCACGGATCTGGGTGAACTGGCGTTTGCCATCCTTCGCCACTTCAAACCACTGGGAGATGACGCCGTTGTCATTACCTACCAGCAACGAAGAAGCGCCTGCCAGCAGCTCGACCCGGGTCACATTGGCGTTGGTGGCATTGATCTCCAGCACGTTGCGTAGGGAGATTTCGCTCAGGTTATGAATGTCATAGACGGAGAGACGATTTCCCTGACGTACAAAGAGGATCCGCAGATTGGGGGTCAGCAACATCTGATCCACATGACGCGGCAAAGAGGGAATCGTGTAGTTTTCACTGCTCCACTCAATCTCCCCAGAGATGAAGTTCTCCTCGCCGCTCATCACAGTCATCACGCCACGACCATCTTCGGTCACGGCAGCGGTCGCCATCTTGTCCTTGGTGGCTTCGAACACCATCCGTTGCAGCGCCTTCCCTTGCGGGTCGATCACTACAGGCTCTTCGCCGAAGGGATATTTCAGGCTGGGTTCAATCACCCGCACATCGTTGGGGTAGGAGACCTTAAACGCAGGCTGGACAACCAGTGCCTTGCCATCGGCAAAGCCGTAGGCAATCAGCTTTTGGCCCGGCGCAGGCGTTGTGGCCGTGCTGATGTCGCCAGCAACCTGGGCTTGGCCCAGTGACTGGCCCACCTTGATCTTGTCATCTCCTTGTAGCGCGAAGAAGTTGACCTGACCTTTATCGTTGAAGTGATAGCCGATCTCGTTCTGCTCTTCCATGCCGAGCCAGGCTGTCTTCCCTGCGACGGGCAGGGTAAACGAGGTGGCAGGCTCCATGGAGGCGCCATTGAAGATGGGTTTCACCACATAGAGCAGATAAAAGAAGATAAGCAACAGCGCCACCAGTACCAGGGCTCCGCCTGTGGTGACGCCATATTTGGCCAATTTATCCTTGATCCGGCGTTTTCTACTGCCCGCCATGACCAGGTTTAACGATTCCGATGACATGCAAGACCTCAATGTAAGCTAGGCTTCGCGGCATTATATGGCGGTTGCATGACAGTTTTGTTACATCGAGAACGCTTTAACAGAGGTTGTTAGCGGAAAAATGGGCGGGGATCCCTTCGAAGGCGAGCGAGCGTAATGCATTGTTTATAAAGGGATATTTATGCTGATAATCAGCAAGGGCAGCCTGCGCTGCCCCCGAATGATTCAGGAAAGGGTATCGTTTGATTGTTGCAGCGCCAGTTTGGCCGCCTTTTTCTCGGCGCGACGGCGCTTGAAGAAGGCCGACAACTGGGCCGAGCAGGCATCGGCCAGCACACCGCCGGTCAGCTCGACGCTGTGATTGTGTCGCGGGTCCTGCAAGATCTCGAACACCGATCCCGCGGCACCGGTCTTGAGGTCTCGGGCGCCGTAAACCACCCGCTTGACCCGGCTATGGATCAGCGCACCGGCACACATACAGCAGGGCTCCAGCGTCACATAAAGAGTGGTGTCGAGCAGGCGGTAGTTCGCCAGCTGCTTGCCCGCCGCCCGGATCGCCATTACCTCGGCATGGGCACAGGCATCGTGTTCGCTGATGGAGCGGTTCCACCCCTCTCCCACCACCTGACCATCAAGCACCAGTACGGCACCGACCGGGATCTCGCCAATTCCTTCGGCCCGGGTGGCCAATGCCATGGCATGGCGCATCCACTGTTCGTCCTGCTCGGTTTGACTCTGTGCCTGACTCGGTATTTCTGGGACCTCTGATGGTTTCACGCCCATCCCCTCTTTATATTGTTCAATTGTGCTGTTTGCATTCCAGCTATCCACATCTGTCAGATAATTCCATAGATAGCAGGCATGATAGCTCGCGGTGACAGGGCGGCGATTATGCCAAATCTGCACGTCAGACCCAAGCCGCATCCCGACTGAGCAATAAAGAAGCAATCAGCATCTCTATGATAAAAAAGGAGTTGCACCCGTTTGGCCATGCTATTAGACTTCCTCCCCGTCAGCCGAGTCTGACTCCGTCGGTGTGTAGCGCAGCCAGGTAGCGCATCTGCATGGGGTGTAGAGGGTCGGAGGTTCGAATCCTCTCACACCGACCATTCTCCCCGAGAATAGCCCAGTCAAACGACTGGGCTATTTTTTTGCCTCCGATTTATCCTCCTGACGATGCCAGCCCATCAAGCACAAAAAACACCCAGAACCACTTGAATCTTTTTGCCGAACTCATTAAGATGCGCAACTTTCCGCCGGTAGACAACACAGGGAGGTGGAAACACGAGTGAAGGGATCACTGTCCGGCTTGCGTGCAACACAGGACCAGGCATGAACCAGAACACCGATTTCGCACCCGCCATTACGCTTTATTCCGTTCCACACGACACCCCTTGCCACACCGAAAGCGAAAATGAACAGGTCATCCAGCTGGATGTGATCGATCTGGCCGAACCGGATGATGACTATTGAGCCCAGCCAGATGGCCGCTCATCACCAGCACATCGCCTGTTCAACGCTCTCCGTTTCAGGCCCTTGGCGAGAAATCTGCAAAAAACGACAAACTGCTAATTCTATCAAGGATGGCAGTATTATTGACTGATGCGTCTCCCCCTTTCCTCTCCAGCATCCCCCCCGACAATTGATACAAACCTACGTTATTGCGCTTCACTTTCCATCGTTGCAACCGCTGGTGCCAACAGAGCCTGCATCACCACACCAAGTTTAAAACGCACGTTCACCAACTAGGTCTAGCAATAGCAAAACATTCATTGCCACATTCAAACGCAATTTATACAGCTGTTTTGGCAAAGCCTGGAGTTAGGTCGGGATTTGTTTTTGCATTTGTAATTTTATTACGTAATAAGTTACAAAATGAGGTGCAGGGTAACGGCCCAAATTAGCCGTTGTCCGATGGGAAAAAGCAGGAGCATAACCATCTGCGTAGAGCTTTTACACCAACCAAATAAAGCAATAAAAAACATCAACTTAACCATATCCAAAAAACAGGTGTTTAAAAAAAACTGTTGACGTACTCAACAATATTTCGCACCTTATCAATCGTGTTATCCCGTTGTTGCGGGAACGTTTCAGGAACAGGGATTCGACTTTAGTCGTAGTTAGTAAGTTCAAAATGTAATTCTCAAAGGAGTGAACCTTATGTCGGCACCGGCTCAGACCCACTGCAGCGCCCGCCTTCGCATCCAGGGCGAGATGCTATCCGAATACGCGCAAATTCTGACGCCGGACGCGGTGGCTCTGGTCTCCGAACTGGTGGAACGTTTTGCTCCCCAAAGAGGGGAATTGCTGAAACAACGTGTGGCACGCCAGGCCCGTATCGATGGCGGCGAGCTGCCGGACTTCCTGCCGGAAACAGCCCACATCCGTGAAGGTGACTGGACCATTCGCGGCATTCCCGCCGACCTGCAAGACCGCCGTGTGGAGATCACCGGCCCGGTCGAGCGCAAGATGGTGATCAACGCCCTCAACGCCAACGTCAAGGTGTTTATGGCGGACTTCGAGGATTCACTGGCTCCAGCCTGGAATAAGGTGATCGAGGGCCAAATCAACCTGCGCGATGCGGTCAACGGCACCATCTCTTACACCAGTCCGGAAGGAAAGGCATACACCCTGACCCCCAATCCGGCGGTGCTCATCTGCCGGGTGCGTGGTCTGCACCTGCCGGAAAAGCATGTCACTTTCGATAGCGAACCGATCCCCGGCGGCCTGTTCGATTTTGCCCTCTACTTCCTGCACAACTATCAGGCGCTGCTGGCCAAAGGCTCGGGCCCCTACTTCTACGTGCCCAAGTTGCAGAGCCATCTGGAAGGGCGTTGGTGGAGCGAGGTGTTCGCCTGGACCGAGGACAAGTTCGGTCTGCCCCGTGGCACCATCAAGGCCACCGTGCTGATTGAAACCCTGCCAGCCGTATTCGAGATGGATGAGCTGCTCTATCAGATGAAGGATCACATCGTTGCGCTGAACTGCGGCCGTTGGGACTACATCTTCAGCTATATCAAAACCTTGAAGAACCATCCGGATCGGGTACTGCCTGATCGTCAGATGGTGACCATGGACAAGCCGTTCCTCTCCGCCTACTCGCGGCTGTTGATCAAGACCTGTCACAAGCGCGGTGCGCTGGCGATGGGCGGTATGGCCGCCTTTATTCCGGCCAAGGATGCCGCCGTCAACGAGCAGGTCTTCGCCAAGGTCAAGGCCGACAAGGAGCGCGAAGCCAACAACGGCCACGACGGTACCTGGGTCGCCCACCCTGGCCTTGCCGATACCGCCATGGCGGTGTTCAACGCCACCATTGCTGCTGGTGCCAAGAACCAGATCGGCGTGCTGCGCGAGCAGGATGCCCCCATCACTGCCGCCGACCTGCTGGCCCCCTGTGAGGGCGAGCGGACCGAAGCAGGCATGCGTACAAATATCCGGGTCGCCCTGCAATATCTGGAGGCCTGGATCAACGGCAACGGCTGCGTGCCCATCTACGGTCTGATGGAAGATGCCGCCACCGCCGAGATCTCCCGCACCTCCATCTGGCAGTGGATCCGCCACGGCAAGAGCCTGTCTAATGGCAAGGTAGTGACCAAGGAGCTTTTCCGCCAGATGCTGGCCGAGGAGCTGGAGGTGGTCAAAGCCGAGGTGGGCACAGCACGCTGGCAGGCAGGACGCTTTGCCGAGGCAAGCGACCTGATGGAAGAGATCACCTGCGCCGATACCCTGATCGATTTTCTGACGCTGCCCGGTTACGAGCGGCTCTGAATCACGGGCCCCAGCGGGGCTCGCCAATAACAAGTCAATGGAAACGTGAAATCAATGAAAGAGGGAACTGATATGGCACTGACCCGTGAGCAACAGATCCAGGCTATCGAGAAAGACTGGGCGGAAAACCCCCGCTGGAAAGGGATCAAGCGCGGCTACAGCGCCGAAGACGTGGTGAATCTGCGCGGCAGCTTGCAGCCGGTTCACACCCTGGCTCAGCGCGGTGCCGACAAGCTGTGGGGTCTGATCCACGGCGACGCCAAGAAAGGCTACGTCAACTGCCTCGGCGCCCTGACCGGTGGTCAGGCAGTGCAGCAGGCCAAGGCGGGGATCGAGGCGATCTACCTCTCCGGCTGGCAGGTGGCGGCGGACAACAACTTGTCCTCCACCATGTATCCGGATCAGTCCCTCTACCCGGCCAACTCGGTACCGTCCGTGGTGGAGCGCATCAACAACTCCTTCGCCCGTGCCGACCAGATCCAGTGGGCCAACAAGGTAGGACCTCAGGATGAGGGCTTTATCGACTACTTCCTGCCGATCGTGGCCGATGCTGAAGCCGGTTTCGGCGGCGTGCTGAACGCCTTCGAACTGATGAAGGGGATGATTGAAGCGGGCGCCGCTGGCGTGCACTTCGAAGATCAGCTCGCGTCCGTCAAGAAGTGTGGTCATATGGGCGGCAAGGTGCTGGTACCGACTCAGGAAGCGGTGCAGAAGCTGGTTGCCGCTCGTCTGGCAGCCGATGTATGCGGCACCACCACCCTGGTGATCGCCCGTACCGACGCCAACGCCGCTGACCTGCTGACCACCGACGCCGACCCGTACGATGCAGACTTCCTGACTGGCGAGCGCACTGCCGAAGGGTTCTACAAGGTACGTGCCGGTATCGATCAGGCCATCGCTCGCGGTCTGGCTTACGCCCCCTACGCCGACATGGTGTGGTGTGAGACCGCCAAGCCGGACCTGGACGAAGCGCGTAAATTTGCCGAAGCGATCAAGGCCAAGTTCCCGGATCGCATCCTGGCCTACAACTGCTCCCCTAGCTTCAACTGGAAGAAGAATCTGGACGATGCCACCATCGCCCGCTTCCAGCAGGAGCTCTCCGACATGGGCTACAAGTACCAGTTCATCACCCTCGCAGGTATCCACAACATGTGGTTCCACATGTACGAGCTGGCCTACCAGTACGCCCGTGGCGAAGGGATGAAGCACTACGTCGAGATGGTGCAGGAGCCGGAATTTGCCGCCGCCAGCCGTGGCTACACCTTCGTGGCCCACCAGCAGGAGGTCGGTACCGGTTACTTCGACAAGGTGACCACCGTCATTCAGGGTGGCCAATCCTCGGTCACCGCGCTGACCGGCTCCACCGAAGAAGATCAGTTCCACTAATAAGAGAGCTGCCTTGAAATAGCAAAACCCCGGCCTGATGCCGGGGTTTCTTTTTATCTGCCATTCAAACGAAAGTCAGGCCACAACCGCACACCGCAGAGAGGATCAGAGCTCGAGGATCTCTTTGACAAAGGGAATGGTCAGCTTGCGCTTGGCGCGAAATGAGGCGTTGTCGAGCTGATTGAGGGTGGTGAGCAGGGTGCGCATATCGCGGGAGAGTCGGTTGAGCAGGAAGCGGCCCACATCGATGGGCAATTTGAAGCCCCGCAGCTCGGCACGCAGCTGCAGGGCACTGAGCTTGCCTTCATCATCCAGCTCTTCGAGATGGAAACTGACACCCCAGTCGAGGCGCGAAGCGAGATCCGGCAGTTGCAGTCCCAGTTTGCGCGGTGCGCTGCAGCCGGTGACCACCAGCGTCCCCTCCCCCTTCTCCTGCCAGCGGTTGTAGAAATCGAACAGCGCCCGCTCCCACACGGCATTGCCGGCGATCGCCTCGAGGCTGTCGAGACAGACCAGCGGCAGGCTTTCGAGAGCATCGAGCATGCTGGGATCAAGCAGTTCAAACTGATCGAGGGAGAGATAGGCCGCCGCCGCATCGCGGGCGTTGACCTCGGCACAGGTGGCGTGGAGCAGATGAGAGCGTCCGGATCCCTTGGCTCCCCAGAAATAGAGGAAAGGCGATCCCTGACCGATGGCCGCGTTTTTGAGAGCGGTGATCAGATGAGCATTGTTGCCGGGATAAAAACTGACGAAGGTTTCATCATCCGGTAGTTGTACGGCTAAAGACAGTTGGGCCGGTTGCTTCACTCGTTGGGCTTTGACTGTGACATTTGTGGCTAAGTGTATCATCGCAAAGGCAGATAGAGAACCGCCCGGACAAGCCGGGCGGTCTACAAAAGCCTTATAAAATCAGGGCTGCGACCATTGGTAACGCAAACCGCTGCCATTATCGTCAACCTTGCGCAAACGACTCTCGAGCTGCAGTGCCCGCACCAATTCGGCCTGATCCCCTTGCAGAGTAAAGTTGAAGGTGACCTGGTCCCCCTCCAGCTTGCCGATCGCCACCTTGCTGACGTTGGCCATCCCCTGCAGCATCTTCTGCACGGCGATCATGCTGTCCACTTCGGAGAGGCCATCTACCACCAGGGTCTGGCTGGTTGCCGGACCAGAAATACGGGCACCGTAGTTTTTCACCAGCCAGGCCGCCAGGGTATCGGCAAACCCTTGCGCCACTTCGGCCTGAGTGCCGGTGCTATTGCCACGGGTCAGCTCGGCCACTTCACCGGCCGCTTTGGGGCCGTAGAGTCCCCAATCGATGCTCCACTTGTCACCTTCCGGTGTCAGCTTGCCCAGCACCACCATCTCGGCGCCATAGCGCTGGCTTGCCTGCAAAATCGGGTCGGCAAAGCGTCCCCAGACGTCGGTGGCACTGACCGCCATGTTGTCATCGAGATCCATCAGCGGAATGCTGATGGGTAGCCCCAGCGTCTGGGCCTGCTCGCGCAAGGCTTGCGCCCAACCATCGCTGGATTGATCCGACAGCAGGCGACGCTCCCCCTGATCCACCACCAGCCAGATCGCCATCTGGGGACGCGCCGGGCCAAGCAGGGCAAACTGGCTCTCGGAGACCAGGCTGTTGACCTTGTCACTCTTGAACTCGGCTTTCAGATACTTGACGGAGTCCTGATCCTGATAGCCATAGCTTTTGACATAGTCGCCCGGGGCCGCCAGCGCCTTGACCACCACCGGCTGGGTGAGGATGTCGCGCTTGCCGGTCACCTTGATCAGCACCTGACCCAGTGCCTGCCCCTGAGCGGCCACCATGTCGCCACTGGTCGGGGCCTTGCCCTGATAGAGGTCGGTCACCTGAGCGGCCGAGGCCATGAATGACAAGCCGCAGCAGAGGGCGGTCACAACACGTTTGAACATGAACAGAGTCTCGAAATGGGAGAGTGTGCTTATGGTAGCGGCAAGGCGCATCCTGCGGCAAGGCTGGCACAAGCGGCCACAAACAGCAGAGCCGGCGATGCGCCGGCTCCGATCACCCCTTCCACATGGGAAGCAGGTCAAGGCATAAACTTATTTGGTACCGAAGATCTTGTCGCCTGCATCGCCCAGACCCGGCACGATGTAGCCTTTCTCGTTCAGCCCCTGGTCGACAGAAGCGCAGTAGAGCTCTACGTCAGGGTGAGCGGCTTCCAGCGCCTTGATCCCTTCCGGCGCGGCAACCAGTACCAGCACCTTGATGGATTGGCAGCCTTTCTTCTTCAGCAGATCGATGGTGGCAATCATGGAACCACCGGTGGCCAGCATCGGATCGATGACCAGCGCCAGACGCTCTTCGATGTTGCTGACGATCTTTTCGAAATAGGGAACCGGTTGCAGGGTCTCTTCATCGCGGTAGATACCGACCACGCTGACGCGGGCGCTCGGCATGTGCTCCAGTACGCCATCCATCATGCCAAGGCCGGCACGCAGGATGGGTACGACGGTTACCTTCTTGCCTTTGATCTGGTCAACTTCTACTGGCCCATTCCAGCCATCGATGATAACCTTCTCGGTTTCGAAGTCAGAGGTCGCTTCATAGGTCAACAAACTGCCCACTTCTTTGGCCAGTTCACGGAAACGCTTGGTGCTGATATCGCCTTCACGCATCAGACCGATCTTGTGTTTGACCAGGGGGTGTTTGACTTCAACGACTTTCATTATTATCTCCTCTAACCTGCCGCAAAAAAATCGCGGAATCATACAACAAAAGCCACCGCTTGTAGAGCATTTCCGCGCAAAAACGCGCAAACGATTTCCTTTCTGGTTTTCCACCGCCACTGTTAGAATACGCCCCGAATTTTACCCTCCACTTCTTTACATGACGGGGAATACTCGTGACTGACAAAACCTCACTGAGCTACAAGGATGCTGGCGTAGATATCGATGCCGGCAATGCACTGGTTGAACGTATCAAGGGCGTGTCAAAGCGCACTCGTCGTCCTGAAGTCCTTGGTGGTCTTGGCGGCTTTGGGGCCTTGTGTCAAATCCCTGCGGGCTACAAGGAGCCGGTACTGGTCTCCGGTACCGATGGTGTGGGCACCAAGCTGCGGCTGGCCATCGACCTGAAGAAGCACGACACCGTGGGCATCGATTTGGTGGCCATGTGCGTTAATGATCTGATCGTACAGGGCGCCGAGCCGCTGTTCTTCCTCGACTACTATGCGACCGGCAAGCTGGACGTGGACACCGCGGCCGCGGTGGTCACCGGGATCGGTGCCGGTTGCGAGCAGTCAGGCTGTGCCCTGGTGGGCGGCGAGACTGCCGAGATGCCGGGTATGTATGAAGGGGAAGACTACGACATCGCCGGTTTCTGCGTCGGTGTGGTGGAGAAGAGCGAAATCATCGACGGCAGCAAGGTCGGTGAAGGGGATGCCCTGATCGCGCTGGCCGCCAGCGGCCCTCACTCCAACGGCTTCTCCCTGATCCGTAAAATTCTGGAAGTCTCCAAAGCAGACGTGCATCAGCCGCTGGGGGACACCACCCTGGCCAACGCCCTGCTGGAGCCGACCCGCATCTATGTGAAACCTGTGCTCAAGCTCATCAAGGAGTGCGAGATCCACGCCCTCTCCCACATCACCGGCGGTGGCTTCTGGGAGAATATCCCCCGCGTATTGCCTGCCAACACTCAAGCGGTGATCGACGAGCAGAGCTGGCAGTGGCCGGCGGTGTTCAGCTGGCTGCAGCAAGCTGGCAACGTCACCCGTCACGAGATGTATCGCACCTTCAACTGCGGTGTCGGCATGATCATCGCCCTGCCCGCCAACCAGCTGGAGAAGGCGCTGACCCTGCTCAAGGCGGAAGGCGAAAATGCATGGCATATCGGCCATATCGCCAAGGCAGCCGATGGTGAGGAGCAGGTCGTCATTCAATGAATGACCGGATCAACAGCCAAATGACCTCCCCTATGAAACGCATCCTGGTGCTAATCTCCGGCAGCGGCAGCAACCTGCAGGCGATCCTCGACCACTGTGCCAGCGGCAAGATTGCCGGTGAGGTGGTCGGCGTCATCAGCAACAAGGCCGATTCCTATGGTCTGGTTCGCGCCAGAGAGGCAGGCGTGGCGACCTCTATTCTGGCCCAGCAGCAGTTTGCCAGCCGGGAGGAGTATGACGCCGCCCTGCTTGCGCTGATGTCAGACTATCAGCCGGACTTGGTGGTGCTGGCCGGGTTTATGCGGATATTGAGCGGCGATCTGGTGCGCCATTTCGCCGGGCGGATGATCAATATCCACCCCTCCCTGCTGCCCAAGTATCAGGGCTTGCACACTCACCAGCGTGCTATCGATGCCGGTGATAGCGAGCATGGCGCCAGCGTCCACTTCGTCACCGAAGAGCTGGATGGTGGCCCGGTGATCCTGCAGGCCCGTGTGCCCATCTTTGAAGGAGACAGTGCGGACGAGGTAGCGGCACGGGTACAGGCGCAGGAGCACAGCATCTATCCGCTGGTGGTACGCTGGTTCTGCGAAGGCAGGCTGCAGATGGTTGATGGCGCCGTACAACTGGATGGCACCTTGCTGGGTGCCGCGGGTTACGCCTGCGAGTAACCGCTAACAACTGCATGTCAGATACAACAAGGGAGGCTTAGGCCTCCCTTGTCATTTCTACCTACCTCACGATGGCTTAGGTCAGGTCCGATTACGCCGCTACGCGGCCAAGCGACCCTAGACCGGATTGTCGATATCGATAAAGGTGACATCCAGCCCATGCACGGTCGCCAGCCACTCCCCCAGCGCCTTGACACCATAACGCTCGGTGGCGTGATGGCCAGCGGCGTAGAAGTGCATCCCCATCTCGCGAGCGGTGTGAATGGTCTGCTCGGAGGCTTCGCCAGAGATAAAGGCATCGATGCCCTGCTCCGCCGCCAGATTGATGTAGCTCTGACCGCCACCGGTGCACCAGGCTACGGAACGGATAAGCTCGGGGCCGCTGTCGCCACAATAGAGTGGTTCGCGGCCAAGGCGATCGGCAATCAGCTTGGCAAAGTCGGCCCCATTCATCGGCTCTTCCAGCTTGCCCACCATGGCGACGCTCTTGCTGTTCCACGGCTCCAGACCGCGACGCACCTTGATGTCGAGCAGCTTGGCGAGCTGGGCGTTGTTACCCACCTCGGGATGGACATCCAGCGGTAAATGGTAGGCAAACAGGTTGATATCGTGGGTCAGCAGGGTCTTGAGCCGACGCTGCTTCATGCCGGTGATCTGGGCCGGTTCACCGCTCCAGAAGTAGCCGTGATGGACCAGAATAGCATCGGCCTCGGCAGCCACCGCCGCGTCGATAAGCGCCTGACTGGCGGTGACACCGGTCACCACCTTGCGAATGCGCTCGCGCCCCTCCACTTGCAAGCCGTTGGGGCAGTAATCCTTTATGGCGTGAGGTTCGAGCAGATGGTTCAGTACGGTTTCGAGTTTTCGATGAGAGATCATAGGGGTCCCTTATTAAGGCTCGGTCCCCTGCTTTACCAATAAAAACAGGGGCCAGGCTCAAAGCGCCAAGGGCCCCATGATAATCGAGCCGGGCTGTCAAGACCATGACAGCGCCAGCACGATGAAGCTTCGCCCTCACTCTCGGGCAAACAACCTGACTCAGGCGGGCAAATCGATCCCCGCATCCCGCATCTGGGCGAGCTTGTAGCGCAGGGTGCGCGGGCTGATGCCGAGTCGGTCCGCGACATCCTTGCGGCTGCCGTTGCACTCTTGCAGGGTGTCGAGAATGATCTGGTGCTCCTGCTGCTTGAGCTCGCTGCCAAGGCGATCACCGCCATAACTGCGCTCCACACAGATCGACTCCATGCTCTCTTCGTCCAGCTCCTCCAGAATGAGGTGCTCCCCATCGATCAGCCCGTCCGGACTGAGGATCAGGGCGCGCTGTACCACGTTGTCCAACTCCCGCACATTGCCGGGCCAGCTGTGGGCTAGCAGCCTCCTCCGTGATGTCTCGGTCAATCTGGGTGTCGGCAACCCCTGCTGGCTGGCATGGAGGGCCAGCAAATGTTCCGCCAGCGGCAGAATGTCACCGGTCCGCTCGTTCAGAGCAGACCAGCGCAGCGGGAAGACATTGAGACGATAGTAGAGATCTTCGCGAAACAGGCCATCCTGTACCGCTTTTTTCAAATCCCGGTTGCTGGTGGCGATGACCCGCACATCCAGCGGGATCATCTTGCGACTGCCGAGCCGCTCCACCTCTTTCTCCTGCAACACCCGCAGCAATTTGGCTTGCAGCCCCTGATCCATCTCGGTGATCTCGTCAAGCAGCAGGGTGCCCCCCTGCGCCTGCTCGAACTTGCCGGGGCACCCCTGTACCGCACCGGTGAAAGCCCCCTTCTCGTAGCCAAACAGGGTCGCCTCCAGCATGTTTTCCGGAATGGCGGCGCAGTTGATGGCGACGAAAGGCTGCTCGGCGCGGTTGGAGTTGTCGTGAATGTAACGGGCCAACACCTCTTTGCCGGTTCCGCTCGGGCCGGTCACCATCACGGTCGCTTCGCTTCTGGCCACTCGGGTCGCCAGCTGGAACAGCTCGGCGGTTTTGGGATCCCCGTAGACCACGGCGCGCTTCTCCACCTTCTGGGCCGGTACATAACGACTAACCTGATTGAGCAGCACTTCCGGAGAAAAGGGCTTGGCCAGATAATCGATGGCCCCTTCGCGCATGGCACGAACTGCACCGTCGATATTGGCGTAGGCGGTCATCAGCAACACGGGGATCTGTGGATATTGCTGGCGGATGGTGGCCAGCAGCGTCACCCCATCCATCCCCCCCATCTGGATATCGGAGATCACCATGTCAAACGGCTGACGGGAGAGCGCCAGCAGAGCCCGCTCGCCACTGTCCGCTTCACGACAATCATAGCCCCCCAGTAAAAGGGTATCCACCAGCGCTTCGCGCAGGCCATTGTCATCTTCAACTACCAGGATCCTGGCCTGTGTCATGCTACACCTCCAAGCTGCACCGGTTGCTGATGCAGGGGGAACGACAGAGTAAAACAGGTGCCTTCACCGGGAACCGAGGCCACACCGACCTCCCCCTGATGGGCACGCACGACGGATTGCACCACCGCCAACCCGAGGCCAGTGCCTTGGGAGCGAGTGGTAAAGAAGGGTTCGAATACCTGACCGAGCTGATGGGAAGGGATCCCCTTGCCATTGTCGATGACCCGCATCTCCACCCGGGCACCACTGCGCACCGCGCTGACCAGCAGCGAGGTGGCCCCTGCCTGCTGAGCATTGGCTATCAGGTTGTTGATGGCTCCCGCCAGCGCACTGCTGTTGGCCAGCAGGCAGAGATCGGGCTCCGGCGCCTCCATGTGCAGTTCGCAGCCCTGTTGCTGACAGAAAGCCTCGGCACCAGCCTGCACTTCAGCCAGCAAGCCCTGTACCGAGATGGGGGTGACCACCTGATTGTCGCCATTGCGGGCAAACAGCAGGATGTCGTTGATCTGCTTCTCCAGATCCTGGAGGCGGGCCATCAGCTTTTGCTGAAACTGGCTGCGGGACTCCGGCTTGAGGGTACGGTTGGCCAGGTTGGCGGCATAGAGCATGGCGGCGGAGAGCGGAGTGCGGATCTGGTGGGCGAGTGAAGCCGCCATATTGCCCAGCGCCGACAGCCGCTTCATGTGGTTGATGCGATCCTGAAGCTTGCGGGTTTCAGTGAGGTCATTGATAAAGACCAGCTGGCCGCTCTGATCCGGCAGCGGCTGGGTAGAAAGCTGGACCCGTCGTCCGTCGCGCAGGGAGATCTCGTGGCCATCATCCTCACGTGGTTCAAAACAGCGGGCAATGATGCGGCGCCAGAGCTCTCCTTCCAGCGGCTCCCCCAGCAGTGAGATGGCTGCCGGATTCGCGCGGGTGACCACCCCAGCCCCGTCAAGCAGCAACACCCCGGTGGGGAGCGCCTTGAAGATGGCATAGAGCTGGCTCACTTCGTGGGACTGGAGTGGCATGTCCTGCTGCTGGATCGTCATAAACCTGACCTCAAACTGGCTATTGGGTCAGGTTATTCAATTTCCATGCCACTAAATTATTTCAATTAAAGCAATAGATTGCATGTTAACGTCAAGGCTTTGACCCTTAAACGTCCTTGCTCATCCCGTACTTTTTCATCTTCTCTACCAGGGTGGTACGGCGCATGCCGAGCAGATCGGCGGCGCGGGCCACCACCCCGTCCTGCGACTCCAGCGCCTGGCGGATCAGCTCCACTTCAAGGTCGGCCAGCATCTCCTTGAGATTGACCCCCTCCTCCGGCAGTTGCATGGTGCGGGCAGAGGCGAGGGGGTGATCCAGCTCCGGCGGCTCCTGGAACACCGCCGCCAGCGCATCCCGCTCATCCATCTCGGTCAGCCGCTCATCCCGCGGCTCGCTCGGCAACAGACGATAACGACTCGGCAGATCCGCCACATCGACGATCTGTTGCGGGTAGAGGATAAGCAGCCGCTCCAGCAGGTTGGAAAGCTCGCGCACATTGCCCGGCCAGGGGTACTGCATCAGCGACTCCAGCGCCCGCTGGGTCAGACGGATCACACTGTGGTGCTGCTCCGCGTGACGGTTGAGCAACTCCTGCAGCAGCAGCGGAATGTCATCGATGCGATCCCGCAGTGGCGGGGTCTCAATGGGGAAGACGTTGAGGCGGTAGTAGAGATCTTCACGAAAACCCTGACTGCGGATCAATGCCTCCAGATCCCGATGGGTCGCCGCAATGATGCGCACATCGGCCTGAATGGGCTTGCCACCACCGACCCTGTCGAACAGCCGCTCCTGCAATACCCGCAGCAGTTTGACCTGCATCGGCATCGGCATGTCGCCAATCTCGTCGAGGAACAGGGTGCCCCCCTGCGCCAGCTCGAAACGACCGCGACGAGCTGCGATGGCGCCGGTAAAGGCTCCCTTCTCGTGACCGAACAGTTCGCTCTCAAGCAACTCGGCAGGAATGGCACCACAGTTGATAGGCACAAAGGGGCCACTACTGCGGGCCGAGAGTTCGTGAATGGCACGGGCCACCACTTCTTTGCCGGTTCCCGATTCACCAAGGATCAGCACGTTGGCATCGGTCTCGGCCACCTGGCTGATGAGGCGGCGAACCTCCTGGATCCCCTTCCCTTTGCCCACCAGCAAACGCAGCAACGTCTGCCCCTTGTCGTGGGTCTGTTGACGGGGATGGAGAGAGACAAAAGCCTGACAGAAGTGCAGATGACGGGTGAGGGATTCATAGGTAAAAGGCGAGAGCGCGACCCCGATAAAGTTGCTGTTGGGCAGTTCCGCCTCAACCAGCGAGATAAAGGGGGTACGAGGGAAAGCGGCAAGTAACTCGGGCAAGGTGCGACCTGCCAGTTCACCCACCAGCACCCCTTGCAGTGGGCCAGAAGATTCGATGGCGATATCCAGGTCCCCTTCTGCGACATCCTGCCACAGGATCCCCATAAACGAGAGCACGGTTCCCAACTGCTGGCGCCGCTGCGCATCGGCATCAACAATCAACACGCCCATCTCCACCATATCCATCCCTCGCGATATCCTGAACTAACTTATTGTTTTATTTAGTAATAAAACAGCTACAGACTGTATTTTTGCAAGCACACAAAGTGCCAAAAAACCGACACATTGTCAAAAATTGTCGTATTCAGGCTAAGTGTATCGATAGAAACGGGAGATTAGATAAATTTTGCCGAGGAATTTTCTGCATTGGCGCCGCTAGCAAACGCCGCCAATGGCGGAAAGAAAACTGCCCTCGTCAGAGGGCAGCATGCAGCACGGTCAGATGAACTCAGTGGCTGTGGTGGTGATGCGGCGCCGCATAACGACACTCGGGAAAACGACTACAGGCCAGGAAGAGTCGACCGGCGTGGGGGCCTTTTTTCGCCTCCCGCTCCACCAGCGGCGCATCGCAACGGGGGCAATGCTGCACCTCGAGCTCCTCGTCCTCCTCTACATCGGCGAACAGTCCATCGACCAGCTCACCCTCACTCTGTGGTGTCTCCACCATCCCCTTGGCCCGGATGGCAGGTTCGTGGAGCGACGCAGGCGAGATGGCCTCGGCATGGGCAGTGCGGCCACGCATCCCGGCACCGACATCCACGCCGTCCAGCAACAGAGGGTTGAACGTCGGCTCGCGGCGCGCCCCGTGCGGCAAATCGTCGATCAATGGTTCGCTGGTTTTGACCAGCAGCGGCAGGATCTGTTCGCGCAGCTCTTCCACCAGATAGCTGGCACTTGCCGGGATCTGCAGCAACGGCAGACCGGCGCTGTCGCAGGCGGTTTTCAGAAAGAGATCCCGCGCCTTGCGCTTCTGGTGACGGTGGGAACTGTCATCGAGTTCGATGGCGCAGATAAAGGAGAGATCGGCGGGGTGGCAAAGCAGATAGTCGAAATGCTTGGCGCTGATCTTGTTGAAGTACTGCTGCCATTTGCTTTTGCCGATCCCGGCCAGCGGCGTCAGCACATCGGCCACCCGCACCTTGGCAAAGACCCGGGCCTTGTCACCCACCGCTAGATCCAGCACCCCGAGGAAAGATCGCTCGGCGGGAGTGAACAGGGTCTCCTGCACATCATAGGGCAGGCGCTTTTGCTGTCTGCCTCTGCTCCAGAAGATCGCCAGCACAAGCAGCGCCAGCAATAGTAATCCCGATAGGACAAGGGTATTCATGAGAGCACGATCCAGTTCACAACACGAAAGGGGAATTACTTTACCACAGCCGCCACGAAGCAAGGCAGCAGACAAGCGTATGGAAAGTGTAAAAGTCCCGTCTTTTTATCTATTTGCCCGCAGGCGGGGGTTCATATGACCAGCCACAGCAGGCACAATGGGGATCGAGCAAGAAATCCAATTTCAAGGAGAGCAGGATGCAAAAGCAATTGGTGGTCACCGTGATCGGTGCAGACAAACCCGGGATCGTCGAGAGTCTGGCGGCCGTCATCAGCCGCGAGCAGGGCAACTGGCTGGGCAGCGCCATGAGCGAACTGGCAGGCCAGTTTGCCGGAATCCTCCATGTATCTGTCCCCGACGAGCACTATCGCAGCCTATGCGAAGCACTGGCCCTGCTGCCGGGTCTGACCATCAGCTTTGCCGAAGGGACACCAACCACCGAGCCGGCTCATCAGGTAATGATGACGGTAACCGGCAACGACCGCCCCGGCATCGTCCATGAAGTAGCCAGCATCCTGCGCCAGCTCGAGATCAACGTGGCCGATCTCACTACCGGCTGTGAGCCGGCCCCCCACTCAGGCGCCCCGCTATTCTATGCTCACGCGCTGGTTGCCTTGCCCGACGGACTCGCGATGGATGACCTGATCACCGCGCTGGAATCCCTCTCCGACGATCTGGTGGTCGACATAGACGAGGCGTTCAGCGAGCAGTAACAATACCGTCATTTATTTGTCATATATTAACACCATAACTGCCGCGCAGAAGCGACCTGAAACAGAGGCACAAGATGAGCACCGACAAGCTGTATGAAGAGAAAGAGCTGAGCTGGCTCTCATTCAATGAACGGGTGTTGCAAGAGGCAATGGACAAGACGGTGCCCCTCATCGAGCGGGTTCGTTTTCTGGGGATTTTCTCCTCCAACCAGGATGAGTTCTTCAAGGTACGGGTATCGGACGTCAAGCGTCGCATCCTCATCAATGAAGTACATGGTGGCGACGATGAAGCGAAAGTGCTGCTGCGCGCCATCCAGCAAAAAGTGATGGCGCTCGGTGAAGCGTTCGACAACACCTATAAGGAGCTGTTGATTGCGTTGGCCCGCCACAACATCTTTCTGGTCAACGAGAACCAGCTCTCCGATGCCATTCAGAAGTGGCTGCGGGTCTTCTTTAAGGAGAAGGTGCTGCGTCACATCATCCCGATCCTGCTCAACAAGGAGGTCAATCCGGTCAAATTCCTCAAGGATGAGTACACCTATCTGGCCATCGAGATGAAGAAGAACGGTCAGGTGATCCAGTACGCCCTGGTGGAAGTGCCGACCGACGACCTGCCCCGCTTCTTCCAGCTGCCGCCGGAAGGGACCCGCCGCAAGAAGCAGATCATCATTCTGGATAACGTCATCCGCTTCTGCCTCGACGAGATCTTCAAGGGCTTCTTCGACTACGACGAGATTGCCGCCTATGCGGTGAAGCTGACCCGGGATGCCGAATATGATCTCTCTGACCAGCTGGACTTGAGCCTGGTGGACAAGATGAGTGACGGCTTGAAGCAGCGCCTCACCGCCATGCCGGTGCGCTTCGTCTACGAGCGGGAGATGCCCGCCGCCATGATAAGCTTCCTCAAGCTCAAGCTGCAGATCAGCTCCTACGACGCCATCATGCCGGGTGGGCGTTACCATAACTTCAAGGATTTCATCGGCTTCCCCAACGTGGGTCGTGACTATCTGGAAAACCCCAAGCTGCCGGCGCTGGATTGCCGCGATTTTGACGGCTTCGTCAACGCCTTCGATGCGATTACCAAGCAGGATATCCTGCTCTACTACCCGTACCACAAATTCCACCACTTCACCGAGCTGGTGCGCCAGGCGGCGTTCGACCCGGCGGTCAGCGCCATTCGCATCAACATTTATCGGGTGGCCAAGAAGTCGCGGATCATCCACTCCCTCATCGATGCCGCCAACAACGGCAAGAAGGTGACCGTGGTGGTCGAGCTGCGCGCCCGTTTCGACGAGGCGGCCAACATCGACTGGGCCAATATTCTCACCGATGCCGGGGTCAAGGTGGTATTCGGGGTACCGAGCCTCAAGATCCACTCCAAGCTCTGCCTCATCACCCGCCACGAAAATGGCGAGGCGGTGCGCTATGCCCATATCGGTACCGGCAACTTCAACGAGAAGACCGCCAAGATCTACACCGACTTCTCGCTGCTCACTCGCAATCCGGATATCACCGCCGAAGTGGAAGGGGTGTTTGAATACATCGAGTACCCCTATCGGCGCTACAAGTTCAACCACCTGCTGGTCTCCCCCATCAACAGCCGCCGTCAGCTCTATCGCCTCATCGACAACGAGCTCTCCAACGCCAAGGCGGGCCAGCCGAGCGGCATCATCCTCAAGATCAACAATCTGGTGGACAAGGATCTCATCAACCGCCTCTATGCCGCCGGGCAGGCCGGGGTGCCGATCCAGATGATCATCCGTGGCATGTGCGCCCTGCGTCCGGGCGTACCTGGCCTCAGTGACAACATCAAGGTGATCAGCATCATCGACCGCTTCCTCGAGCACCCGCGGGTGATGGTGTTCCACAACAAGGGCAACCCCCAGCTCTATATCTCCAGCGCTGACTGGATGAGCCGCAATATCGACGGCCGTATTGAGGTGGGCACCCCCATTTATGATGAGCGGCTCAAGCAGCGCATCATGGACATTCTCGAACTACAACTGAGTGATACCTGCAAGGCGCGGGTCATTGATGCCGACCAGCAGAACGAATATGTGAAGCGGGGCAACCGCCGCAAGATCCGCTCTCAGGTGGCGATTTACGACTATCTCAAACGTATCGAGTCAAACAATGGACAATAGTCTCTATGCCGCCGTGGATCTCGGCTCCAACAGTTTTCATATGGTGATCGCCCATCTGAGCGAAGGGCGTTTTCGCATCGTCGATCGCATCAAGGAGCGAGTGCGGCTGGCGGAAGGGATGGATGAGCAAAAACGCATGAGCCCGGAGGCGATGGAACGCGGCCTCGCCTGTCTGTCACTCTTTGCCGAGCGGCTCACCAACATCAAACCGGATCAGATCCGCATCGCCGGTACCTACACATTGCGCCGTGCCAGCAACGCCCGCGAATTTGTGAGTGAAGCAGCCAAGGTGCTCAACCACCCCATCGAGATCATCAGCGGGCAGGAAGAAGCACGCCTCATCTATCAGGGTGTCGCCCATACCCAGCATATCGAGGGTCAGGTACTGGTGATCGATATCGGCGGCGGCAGCACCGAACTCATCATCGGTGAAGGGTTTGAACACAAGGCCCTCACCAGTCGCAAGATGGGCTGCGTCAGCTTTACCCAAAGCTTCTTCGCCAGCGGCAAGCTGAGCGACAAACACTTCACCAATGCCGTGCTAGAGGCGCAGCACCAACTCGCCCCCATCGTCAACCAGTACCGCAAGCTGGGCTGGCAGAGCTGCCTTGGCAGCTCAGGCTCCATTCGTACCGTGCGCGACGTGCTGCAGGGGGAAGGGCTGACTGACGGCAGCATTACGCTGGAGGGGCTGGAGCGGCTCAAGGCGCTGATGATTGAGCGCAAGCGAGTGGATAACCTCAAACTGGTCGGGCTTACCGAGGAGCGTCAGGAGGTGTTTGCCGCCGCGGTCGCCATCCTGCTCGGGCTGTTTACCTCGCTGCCCATCGAGCGGCTTGACTACTCCGACGGTGCCCTGCGTGAAGGGTTGCTTTATGAATTCGAGGAGCGCTTGCAGCACCACGATATTCGCGAGCGCACCGCACAGGCGCTCGGTACCCACTACCGGATGGACAAAAAACAGGCAGCCCGGGTGGAGCAGAGCGTACTGACCCTGTTTGATGCCTTGCAAGAGCCCTGGCAGATGGAAGTAGAGCCCTATCGCGCCATTCTAGGCTGGGCGGCACGGCTGCACGAAATCGGCCTTGCCATCAACTACAGCGGCATTCATCGCCACTCCGCCTATATCCTGCAACACACCGACCTGCCCGGCTTCAACCAGGACGATCAGGCCCTGCTGGCAGCTCTGGTACGCTTTCAGCGCAAGGGGCTCAAGCTCTCCGAGCTGCCTCCCCTGCCCAACCACGACATGCAAACGGTGCTGCGTTGCATCCGCATCCTGCGCCTCGCAGTCGCCGCTCACCACAAGCGGCAGGACAACCTGCTGCCCGAGTGGAAAGTCGCGGTACAAGGGGATCAGCTGGTCGTGACCCTGCCAATTGACTGGTGCGAGGAGAACCGTCTCCTGATGCAGAATCTGGAGAAGGAGCATCGTTATTGCCAGGAGCAGGGCTGGCCACTGCTGTTCCAGCTCGGCTAAACCGGAAAAAGATAAATGCAAAAGGCAGCCCGTGGGCTGCCTTTTGGATCTCAATCTCCCAGTTACTGCAACTCGGGCAGCAACAGCTTGGCCATCTCGAAGTAGATGATAAGGCCGGTACCATCCACCAGCGTCGCGATGAAGGGTGCAGAGACCACCGCCGGATCGATGCGGAAACGACGCAGCACCATGGGAATAATGGATGCGACCGTGGCACTCCAGAGCACGATGGCGATGATGGTAAAGGTCACCACCATGCCAATCTGGGGACCGACGCCGAGACTCCATGCCCGTACCCAGGCCGCCATGGCAATGGCCCCCGAGATGAGCAGACCGGTGGAGAGCTCCTTTTTCAGCACGGTGCCGAGATTGCGCAGACTCACCTCCCCGACCGCCATGGCACGTACTATGGTGGTGGTGATCTGGGTGCCGCTGTTACCGCCAGTACCGATCAGGAGCGGAATGAAGAAGGCCAGCGCGATGGCGGCTTCCAGCTGCTCCTCGAATGCCCGCAGCACGGTGCCGGTGTAAGCTTCCGCCACGAACAGGATAAGCAGCCAGCCCACCCGTTTGCGCCACAACTGCCAGGGGGTCGCCTGCAAGTAAGGGGTATCGAGCGGTGATGAGCCACCCTGCATCTCGGCATCCTCGGTAGATTCAAGCTCCAGGATGTCGGCGGCATCATCGACGTGGAAAATACCGACCAGTCGCCCCTGGTCCTCGACCGGCAATACCGACAGGTCGCGGTCGATCAGCAGGCGCGCCGCCAGCTCCTGATCAGCCCGAGCGTTGATCCGCACCGTCTCCCGGTCCATCAGGTTAGCGACACTGGCCTCGGGGTCAGCAATCAGCAAGCTCTTGAGCGAGATACTCCCCTGTAGACGGCCATCCACGTTGACCACATAGATGTGGCGGAACAGCTGGGCATTGTCCCAGGCATCGTGGATCAGCTGCTTGGCCTTGCCGACGGAATCCTGTTCGCTCACTGCCAGATACTCGTGGCGCATATTGGCCCCGACGGACTCAGGCGGCCAATCCAGCAGTGAGTAGTAGATGGCCTGCGCCTGGGTCGGGAAGCGAGCCAGCAACATGGTGCGATCCTGACGACTCAGTTTGCGCAGGATAGCCACCATTTCGCGACGGGGAATAGCCTCCTGCAACACGCTGACGATGCTGCCATGGAGCCGCAGCAAAAGGCGACCGGCACTCTCTGCGGAGAGAGAAGCGATCAGTTCTGCCCCTTCTGACGCAGGCAAGGTGTCAAAGATGCAGTTGAGCTCTTCCGGACGCAGGGTCAGCAGCTGATCGGCGCGCTGAACCGGATCCAGATTGTGTTCCAGCCAGCCTTGCAGGCTGGCGAGATCGAGCAGTTGATGACGGTTGAGAATGGTGTGTGTTTTCTTCATCACAAAGAACCTCATGTGATTTCAGGCAAGCCTGAGCGCGAGCGGAGACCGTTCGCTGTCTGAAAGAAAACAGCAATTTGATTGACGAGTAATAGGCAGGAAATGACGCCGTTCGGCGTGTCATCATCCCCACGTACCAGCTTTAGCACTGCATAACGTATCCGGCATGCCGGAAGCCACTTGGGTTTACACCTTAATCCGATGAAAACTGTCCTGATCTTGGGCGTCTCTGGACGTCGTGAGATCAGTGGCCTGTGTTTATACAGGAGCCTCGCCTAACGAGATGCTGCAAATAATATGCACAACCCTCTGTTGTGCGGGCGGCATGATTATCCAATCCCACCGGGAGGTCAACCCCGCCTCAACCATGAAACCGAGTATGGCAACAGCTTGTTACAATTGTCCGACAATACCAGGGGAACTCTGCCGGAAACCCACAGTAAAAAGGCCCCATAGGGGCCTTTTCTTAGCGAATATAGTCAAATAATGTCAGACGACTTATTTTGCTAAACGAGAGTTGTGAGGCACTCAAGGCAGCATCTTCTTTGGACAACGTTGAAATCACCTCATAGAGATCGGCCTCCGACACCTTGGATCTCGCTTCGGCGTTGAGAGTGCTCAATCCCTCGTTGGACCCCATCACCTGCTCCAGACTATTCATACGGCCACCCAGCTCACCCAACCCGTGATCGATATTCAAACGAGCATTTTTCATATGAACAGTGGCATCAGCCACTTTTTGCTCAAAGCTCTCCGCGGAAATATTGGGGTCACGCAGAGCAGTAATAAAATCCGACATCCCGTTCAACACGTTGTCATTTTTGGGAGGATTAAGAGCAAACTGCTGGGCTGCGCCACCTGCAGGCTGGTCCAGTGTCAATTCGAGACCATTGAACGGTATTTTGGTACCAGGAGTGTAATTGCCCGTCTGCAGAGTATTGCCACCGGCATCTTTGATATCATAGGTATCAGGTGGGCCAATGGTGGTAGAAACAGTGTAGGTGTTGCTGGGCAGTGTCGGGTCATAACTTGCTTTATAGAAATTATCAAAATCCCCCTGATCACCGACCCCGACGTTGATATTTGCACTGGTGGCACTGGCGGTTCTTCTGGTCGCTACGATTTCAAACAGATCCTGTCCAGAATCATTGGCAGCAATTTGCACTGTGGGTGATACCTGAATATTTCGCTGGCCAGGATCACCCTGATAAATGTATTTGCCGTTGGCGTCTCTTATATAGGGCTGTGTCTTGCTCTGATTGCCACCGAAAATAAATTCACCCGATGAGTTCTTGCTGTTCATCAGGTCAAACATTTGCTGCTGCAACCCTTCCAGTTCGCTGGCGATGGCCTTGCGGTCATCAAGGCTGATGGCACCATTATTGGACTTCTGGATCAGGGTCTGGGCACTGAGCATCGCAGTATTGAGAGAATCCAATACCGTCTCTTCATGTCCCAGGCTGTTCTGCAGCAAACTGCCATTCACACTGTACTGTTTGAACAACTCAATCTCTTTGGTCAATGCCATCTTCTGGCTCATGCCTGCTGGATCTTCACCAGCAGTCTGAAACTTGTTGCCGGTTTGCAACTGCTGATAGGCCTTGTCCAGCCGCTCGTTGGTATTGGTCAGGGAGTAAAGATTCCGATCGTAGATCATGTTGGTGGTGATGCGCATGACGTTACCTCACGGACGAAAGCAATGTATCGAAGATGGTTTTGGCCGTACTGACCACCTGGGCGGATGCCGCATAAGATTGCTGGAAACGGATCAGATTGGCCGCCTCCTCCTCCAGATTGACCCCGGAGACGCTCTCATAGATCCCGGTACTCTGGATCAGCTTGGATTCATTGGCTTTAAGCAGAGTTTTTGCCTGGCTCGTATTGTTGCCCACTTCCATCACCAAGCCTGAGTAAGCCTGGTTGAAAGTCATCTTGTCGTTGGTCGTTCCCCCGTTGGTACTCTTGCGCACCAGATCCTTGTTTTGCAACTCCGCCATAGCCAAGCCATTACTGTTGTCAGCAAAACCATTGGTATTGTAACTGAGCTGGAAGCTGTCGGTTTGTACTACCGTGCCGGTAATACTGAACTCGTAGCCCGGGCTCTGTTTAGGGTTGCTATAGACCGCGGGTCCGCCCGGAAAGGGGCTGACGATAGATGCCATCAAATTCTGCCCTTTGCTGGCTGCCGGAGCGATTCCTATCAAGGTAGTCCCATCACCGGCATATACCTCATAGTTGCCGTTGTTGCCGATCTTGACGATCTGGGGCGCGGCGGGATCCAGGCTATTGGTACCAAAACCGGAACCCGTTCCGGTATTGAAGACACCATCCAGTTTAATGTCCGCACTGCCGATGTTGTTGGTTGTCTTCTGCACTTTAAGCGGTGCAGCCAGGGCCAGGTCTTCCGGCCGGGTGATCTGCTGAGCAAGCCCGGCAGCAGCCCCCTTTGCCGGTTGCAGTAGCAGCTTGTCTCCTGCCGCCGGTGTGCCGGTAAGATCGATCGAGATCCCGTGACCAGCCAGTTCAAACGTCGCTGGCGGCGTGGTGCCTGTTGCCACAGAAGTTCGATTTCCTGCTTTGTCCAGCGAGAACACCTCATATCCGGTCGCACTGCTAAAGCGTACTTCATAATCGAAAGGGGTCACTGAGCTTCCTTTGCCTGCGACGAAGCTGACATTCGCCCCGACCGACCCCGTGTTGTCGCCATAAGGCAATCCCTTGCTGGTTGGCAGGGTGAAAATATCGCTGCCCAACTCGTTGTCCAGATCCATCCCGAGACGGTTTTGCTGATTCATGGCATCTGCCATCGCAACGGCCAACTGCCCCAGCTCACGCTTGGTCGGCTCCAGGTCGGTACGCGCCTTGAACAACCCTCCTATGGCTCCCCCAAACGTATCGTGATCAATGAGAGCCTGATTGTCGCCAAGGGTCAGTTGCAACTCCTGATCACGGGAATCAGGGTCTCCTGCCACCACCTTGAACTGGGCAACGCCTCCATCCAGGATCAGCGAATGACCAGTACTCATATTGACCAGCATGCTACCGTTGGGTTGAGCAACGGTGCGAATATCCATCTTCTCGGAAAGCTGTCTTATTGCCTCGTCACGCTGATCAAACAACATCAGGTTCTCTTCGGGTGATCCCTGAGTGCGAATGATCGCCTGGTTGAGATCATTGATACTGGTCAACAAGCTGTTGACCTGCTTGGTTTCATCTTCAATACGGGTATTGAGGGTATCGCTGTGCTTGTCGAGCTGGGCCGATAGTGTGTGAAATCGGTTTACCATACCACTCAACTCCGTCATCACTACCTTGCGGCCCCCGATCTCGGCGGGCGATTCATTTGCCGAATGAAAGGACTTGAAATAAGAGGTAATGGTCTCACCCACACTGTTGCTGGTGTCTCCCAGCAGGCGATCCACATCGGCCAGCTGTTCGTAATGGGTCAGAGATGCGTAAAAGGCAGAGGTATCGCGACGCACCTCTCCCTGCATATAGCTGTTGATCACTCGCTCGGTCTTGATATCACCGGTACCAAGACCGATGGCATTGGTATACACCAGCGTACGCTCGCGCACATAGCCCTGGCTATTGACGTTCACGATGTTGTTACTGGTGCTCTGCAACAGACGCTGCTGGGCCAGCACGCCCGATGATCCAATTCCAAGCAGATCGCTTGCCATATTTACAGCTCCATCTCGTTGTATCGGGCAATGGCATCACTGCGCAATACCTGTTTCAGTTTTCTGGCGTAGTGCGGATCGGTGGCATAACCTGCCTGTTGCAATGCCTCGAAGTAGCGATCCGGACTGTCCACCTTGGCCAGGGCCCCCTTGTAGCGCGAACCCGAGGTGAGAAAGTCCACATAGTCATTGAAGCTCTCTTCAAACGAGCCATACGAACGAAATGCCGCTTTCTGGCGGGATGCGACGCCCTCTTCATATTCCAGGGTGCTGACGACCGCCCTGGGGCCCTCCCAGCGAGGGTCGGCCTTGATGCCAAACAGGTTATGAGTCATCTGCCCCTCACCATCCTTGATCACCCGCTTGCCCCAACCACTTTCCAATGCCGCCTGAGCCACCAGCACCGCCGGACTCAATCCCAACTTGTCCGCAGCCTTCTTGGCTAACGGCATCAGGTGCTGCACAAACGCTTCCGGACTATCAAACTGTGCGCTCCCCTCCCCATGACTACGATGGTGAGCCACAGGCACCATTGGCGGTACACTACGGTGGGCGCGCGTGGGCATGACGAGCGGGGTTTTCCCCTTTTCCATCTCTTTTTCAGCAAAATCTTTGCCAACTTTTGATGCTGAGATCAAATCAGTGGCTGCCGTCGTGGGTGGTTCGTAGGGTTTATAAACTCGTTCCGTACGCTGCGGCATCTTCAGCACCCGACCATCCTGGTGGACAAATGTCTCCGGTGAGAGCTGCCTGGCCACCATGTCAGCCAATCCAAGCCCCCCCTTGCTGGACATGTCTGCCACTCTCTGTTCATCCAGCATCCCTTCATAGAACTGGGTATAGCTACTGTTCATCGGGTTGTCCTGAGTCAATACCCCGTTGGCCTGACGCATGCTCTGAAACAGCATCTGGGTAAAGATTGACTCGAACTGGCGCGCAGCTCCCTGCAGTGCCTCGGCCTGCCCCTCTTTGCTGTGGCTCATCTGGCGCAGACGGTCCAGGTTCTTGATATCCTGTACCACCCCGAGATTAATGCCGCTGTTGGTGTCAAACTCCGCCATTTTGTTTACCTCATTGCCACCCGTGGCAATCACTTGCCGCCAGTTACAATATGACCAGTTGCCCCTCGATAGCGCCGGCCTGCTGCAGCGCCTCAAGAATAGCCATCAAATCACCGGGGGCGACGCCAACCTGATTGACCGCCCGGACCAGATCGTCCAGGGTCGCACCAGTATCAAACTTGAACATCCGCCCAGGCTCCTGCTGGACATTGATGGTCGAGTTGTTGGTGACCGTGGTCTCGCCCCCCGCCAGCGGGTTGGGTTGAGAGACCTGCTGGTTTTCGGCGATGGTCACCGTCAAACCACCGTGACTGATAGCAGCCGGTTTGAGCTTCACCTGACTGCCGATAACGATGGTGCCTGTACGAGAGTTGACGATGATCTTGGCCGCCTCGTTGGCCGGGTCCACCTCCAGGTTCTCGATAGTCGCCAGATAGGAGACTCGCTGGCCCGGATCCCGCGGGGCATAGACCTTGACCGAGGTGGCATCCAGAGCCTGAGCGGTATTGGGCCCCACCAGATCGTTGACTACGTCAGCCAGCCGACGCGCAGTAGTAAAGTCGGGGCGGTTGAGGTTGAAGGTGATCGTATCTCCCTGACTAAATGAGTTGGGCACCTCTCGCTCTACGGTTGCACCATTGGCAATCCGGCCGACGGTCGGAGTATTGACCACTACCTTGGAGCCATCAGCCCCCTCGGCACCCAGCCCGCCTACCACCAGGCTGCCCTGTGCGACTGCATAGACCCGCCCATCCAGCCCTTTCAGGAAACTCTGCAGCAGCGTACCACCGCGCAGGCTCTTGGCCTCACCAATGGCAGAGACAGTGACGTCGATAGTCTGGCCCGGCTTGGCAAACGGCGGCAAATCCGCATGGATCGCCACCGGCGCCACATCCTTGATCTTGGGTTTGATGTTGTCCGGGACCTTGATGCCGAAGTTGTTGAGCATGGTGCGGAAGGTCTGCTCGGTAAAGGCGTTGTTCTTCTCGCCGGTACCTGGCAGACCCACGACCAGACCGTAACCGATCAACTGGTTGCTACGCACCCCCTCCACCGAGCTGATGTCCTTGATCCGGGCGGCATTCGCCAGCCCCAAGGGCAGCAGACAGCAGAGCAGAGTCACGAGACGGAGTGACTTCATAACATCTCCTAGAGCGGCCACCAGGGACCATTGAAAAAGCTGGTAAGCCATCCCTGTTCCTGGGTATTGGCCAGATCGCCGGTACCACCGTAATAAATGCGGGCATTGGCGACTTTCTGGGATGACACACTGTTATCCGAGGTGACATCCTCCGGTCTAATCAGGCCGGTGATACGGATATACTCATTGCCATTGTTGAGCATGATCCACTTCTCACCTCGTACCAGCAGATTGCCATTGGGCAGTACCTTGGCCACACTGACCGAAATATTGCCCTGCAAACTGTTGCTTTGATCTGCTTTTGCCTGCCCCTTGAACGCACTGTTTTGACCGATGGATGCGGAGAGATCATAGGGGCTGGCCGTAACCGGTACGCTCCCCAGCGTCACTGGTTCCAGATTAAACTTGTTGTCCTTGCCACTCTGGGTATTGGCCTTCTTCGATGCAGATGTTGATTCCGACAACTCGATGGTGATGATGTCACCCACCTTGTGCGCCTTGATGTCCGAGTAGATGCCATTAACCTGATCCGGTTGAAAAATAGCACCCGTCGGTCTCACCGAGACCGGTTCCGACTCCCCGTATACGGGGGAAAACTCGGGGTCATCAGGCCTGGGCGTATTGGGCGTACTGCTACACCCTCCCAGCACCAGTAATCCCAACATCCATATAACTTTCATCATGCACCTCCTAATCAGGTACGCTGGATCAGGAAGGACATCATGCCATCCACGGCAGAGAGCACCTTGGAGTTCATCTCGTAGACCCGCTGAGCCTGAATGAGGTTTACCAGCTCTTCGGTGACGTTAACGTTGGAACTCTCCAGCATCCCTTGCTTAATGACTCCCATACCATCCGCCCCCGCAGTCCCCTGAATGGCGGCACCGCTGGACTGGGTTTCCAGAAACATGTTCTCACCCATCGGCTGCAGGCCACTGGCATTAACAAAGTCTGACAGGGTGATCTGTCCGACCACCTGAGAGGCACCGTCCCCCTTGAGCTGTACCGAGACCTGACCATCAGTGCCGACAGTGACACTCTGGGCATTTTCCGGAATCTGGATTTCTGGCTGCAGAGGATAGCCGTTACCCGGTGTCACTATGGTGCCTTCACTGTTAAGGGTGAATTGCCCATTACGGGTATAGGCAAGGCTGCCGTCGGGCAATTGGATTTCAAAGTAGCCACGGCCACTGATCATCAGATCCAGCGAATTGTCAGTCGTCTGTACGTTGCCCTGGCTGTGGTTTTTCTGGGTGGCCACGACCTTGGCTCCAGCACCGAGCATCAAGCCGGAGGGGAGCTCGGTATCGGCCGACGAACGGCCACCGGGCTGATTAATGTTCTGATAAAGCAAATCTTCAAAAATGGCCCGCGATTTCTTGAAACCAACGGTGCTGGCGTTCGCCAGGTTGTTCGATGTGACCGAAATATTGGTCTGCTGAGCATCCAACCCGGTCTTGCTGATCCAGAGTGCAGGATTCATAGGTAACTCCTCGATTAGCTGATACGCAGCAACTGGGTTTGGGCCTCGTCATTCTCTTCGGCCGTTTTCATCATCTTGACCTGGGTTTCAAACTGTCGTTGTAACCTGATCAGGTTGGTCATCTCATCCACCACATTGACGTTGCTCCCCTCCAGGGAGCCGGCAATCAGGCCAACATTGGCCGAGGCGGGTTCATTCTGGCCATCCTTGCGCCGGAACAGACCATCTTGCCCCTTCTCTACCGCATCTGCAGCCGGGTTAACCAGCTTGATCCGCTGAAAATCTTCCGACAAGTTCGCAGCTGCCCCTTCAGGACGACCACTGATAGTGCCATCCCGATTGATTTCGAGTTTCTCCATCGGCATTGGCAGCACGATGGGTTGACCACCGTCATCCACGACGTTCAGACCGGTCGAGGTTTGCAGGTTACCAGTCGCATTGACCTGCAGATTTCCCATACGGGTATAGGCCTCCCCCCCCTTGGGATCTTGCACTGCAATCCAGCCGGGACCATCCACCGCCACGTCAAGATCCCGCCCCGTGGTCATCAACATGCCATGCTGCAAGTTCTGGCCGGGACGTTCCGTCATGGCAAATACCCGACTGGGCAGCCCCTCACCAAAAGCCTGCATGCTGCGGGCCTGCTCGAAATCTGATTTAAAGCCGGTGGTATTGGCATTGGCGAGGTTATTACCGCGAACAGCCAGGCTGTTCATGTTCTCTTTGGCCCCGGACATGGCGATATAAAGCAGGTGATCCATGGGATTCTCCGTCAAACAGATGACTCTGACAGCAGAGCTGCAATTTGGATGCCAACAGAAGGGGGAATGCCGCACCATTCGGCAGCAGAGATCTATAAAAAAACGGGGCACCCAAGGTGCCCCGTTGCCGGAGAGGAATTAACGGATCTGCAAGATGGTCTGCTGCAGCGAACTATTTACCTCCAGAGAGCGGGAGTTGGCCTGGAAGTTACGCTGGGCAGTGATCAGGTCAACCAGTTCGGAGGTCAAATCCACGTTGGATTGCTCCAGCGCCGACGATTTGATGGTACCGAAGGTGCCGGAGTTGGGCGTTCCCGGCAATGCATCGCCAGAGAGCAGGGATTGCCGCCAGGAGGTATCTCCTATCTGGGTCAACCCTTGTGAGTTGGCAAACTTTGCCATGGCCACCATGGCCACCTTGATGGTTGTCGCGTTACTGTAAGTCGCGGACACAATGCCATCCGGCGTGATCTCGACTTTGGTCAAACGGCCGACTGTGGAACCATCCTGTGACAACTTGTTGACTTCGAACGGTGAGGCATATTGGGTTATTGTGCCCAACGAAATCTCAAAGGTCTGAGTGGGATCAGCACCATTAGTGATGATGCCTGCGCCGCCTGCCCCCAACGCCACTGTTTGAATTGTTGCAGGGGTAGTTGGGGTGATCATTTTACCATCGGCACCAAAGGTAAAACGAGCAGCTAACGGTACAGGATTCACACCTGTTGCCATCTGGGTTTGAACCCCGCTATCAATATCAATAGGCTTGTCGCCCTCATATAAATACATACGCCATGCTGTAGGATCTGCCGGTTTGGTAGGATCCGCATCGCTTGCTTCTTTGACGAAATACTGGGTGATGGTATGGGGTTCACCTAAAGAGTCGTACACCACAACAGACGTGGAAGACGAGTAAGTTTTCGAGTCTTTTGGATCAAAACTCGACAGACTGCCAACCACAGGAGGCACCGCAAGAGGATCCGGCATTGTTCCCGCCGACAAGGGGGTCGCCTTGGAAGGCAAATTGAAGCTCGCTTCAACCTTGCTGGTCTTTATAGGCTCACCCGCTCGATCCGGTATCTGGATCGGCTTGGTCGCATTGATACTCACCGCCTTCGGCGTACCGTCAGCATTAATTTCATAACCTTGCAGATAATGGCCCTGATTGTTAACCATATAACTGTTTTCATTGAGCTTGAACGCGCCAGCCCGAGTATAGGTGCGATCCAGGTTAGTCAAGCTGTCAGAGGTCACAAAGAAGCCATTCCCCTGAATAGCCAAATCCAGCGCGTTATTGGTAAATTGCAGAGCCCCCTGATGAAACTGCTGAGCCACCGCACCGGTCGCCACACCGTTACCAACCTGGGTCTTGGCATTGACAAAAATGGAGTTGGCGTAGACATCCGCAAACTCGGCACGGGACTCTTTAAAGCCCGTAGTATTAACGTTCGCAATGTTGTTAGCGGTGACGTTCAAGTCTTTTTGTGCCGCGTTAACACCGCTCAAGGCATTGTTAAATGACATATCCAGCTCCTTAGATCGATGCTGTCGACGTGGTTTTTGACGGAGTAACCGTCTGGTTTGCATTGGTTCCTGATATTTGAAGGACGGAACTCAGCAGGGTACTGCCCAATCCCTTCAAGTTGAGCAGTGTGGGGTTTGTTGCATTCCCCAAGGCAACGCTATCGACCTTGCCATAAGCGTATGTAGGGATAGTTTCCGCCTTGCCATCCACACTGCCACTGGCCTTGAGCACATATTTTCCAGGTTTGACCCGGTTACCTGCCTTGTCAGTGCCATCCCAGGCGATTTCCACATTGCCCTTCTGCTCTCCTTCCAGGCTAAATTCCTTGATAACCTGGCCAGCTTCATCTTCCACGGTAATCTTTATTCCCGCATATTTATTGGCAGTGCCAACCTGCACTACGCCTGAGATAGGGCCCTCCTTGTCCAGATAGCCAACATTGCTGGGCAAGAGCACATTCTGGCCAACCAGAGAAGAGGCTTGCAGAGCCTGGCTGGAGATCATTTGCTCATTGAGCTTGCCCATCTGGGTAGACAGACTGTTGATCCCCTCCGAGGTCGACATGGAAGCCATCTGGGAGAGCATCTGGGCATTGTCCACCGGCTTGAAGGGATCCTGATATGACAGTTGCATGGTCAGCAGTTTCATAAACGAAGCCTGATCCAGCTCTTTCTTCGGCGTAGTGGTGGTGCCAGTAGTCTGGGCCGTGGTACGGCCAATGCCGTTCACACTGTTGGTGGTATCGACCATGTTGCATCCCTCCTATCAGGATTTGCCAAGCTGAAGCGTCTGCTGCAGCATCTTCTTGGCCGAATCTGCAACCTGTACGTTGGTCTGGTAGCTGCGCGAGGCATTGATCATGTCAGCCATCTCTTCGACCATGTTGACATTTGGTTTGAAGATAAAGCCATCCTTGTCCGCCATCGGGTGGTTAGGGTTGTACTCCTTGAGCAGTGGAGCCTTGCTTTCGACAATGCCCTTCACCTCAACGCCGACCGACCCCTGTTTATCTGACATGGCTTGATCGAGCTGAGCGGCAAAAATTGGCCGCCTGGCGTGGTAAGTGTTTTCCACGCTGGAGCTGACGCTGTCCGCGTTGGCCATATTGCTGGCAACCGTGTTGAGACGCACAGACTGCGCACTCATGGCCGAGCCGGCAATATCAAAGACCTTGAACAAACTCATCACTGCTCTCCTTTCAGGGCTTTAAGCAAGCCACTGATCTTGCGGTTCATAAATTCCAGGGAGGTTTGGTACTCCAGACTGTTGCGCAAGAACTCGCTCCGCTCCTGCTGCACATCCACCGTGTTGCCATCACCCGTATCGGGCTGCAACGGATTGCGGTATTGGACAGTACCGGGGGCATCCATATTCAAGGCAAAGTGCTTTTCACTGGTTGTTACCAGGCCAAAACCCTGTTTATGCTGGGCATCCTGCAACGCCTGTGCAAAGTTGATATCTCTTGCTTTAAAACCTGGCGTGTCCGCATTGGCGATATTACTGGACAACACCTCGGCACGCTTGGCGCGAACACCCAGCGTGTATTGATGGATACCAAATGCCTTGTCAAATGAAAAAGCCATAGCACACCTCCTGCTTGGTATATTTTGCCTGCAAGAGATGTGCCAGACGATTTACAAGACTCTGCTGGCTGTCGAGTCCAGGTATGCTCAACCTTGTGGACGGAATGAAAAGCTCTGCAGTGCGGTATATAGGAACATGGCACAATGCCATCATGAATGGAGCCGAAAAGAGAGAAGGAGGCGCAGTGCCTCCCCTCTTATAAACAGTGTCAACAATCCCGACACCCTCGAATACTAAGGGCTACAACGCTATTTGACCTTGTAAACAATTCCGGGATTGCAGCGTATCATCTCGAATCTGTCGGTCAGTCCCGCAAGTGATTCTGAGGCTCCCAGCATCAAGTACCCACCAGGATTGAGGCTGGAGGCAAACTGGTTGAGGATTTTTGACTTCACTTCCGGTGCAAAATAGATAAGCACATTACGGCAAAAAATGATGTCAAATTTACCGAGCAGACTATAGCTTTCCAGCAGATTAAGCGGCCGGAAGGTGGTCAATTTTCTGACTCGCTCTACCACCCGCATTTTGTTATCACCATAGGGCTCAAAAAACATCTTCTTGCGCTCTGGCGACAATCCGCGGGCCAATGCCAGACTGTCATATACCCCTTCCTTACACTGATTCAGCATAGTAGTCGATATGTCTGTCCCGACAATCTGCACCCCACCAGGCAAGGTACCCGGTTTCTTCATCTGCTGCTCCAGCGCAGTCATGGCGATAGAATAGGGCTCCTGCCCCGAAGACGAAGCGGCAGACCAAATCTTGACAGGACGACCACTTTTACCCAGTTCAGGAAAAATCTTGTCGGTCAACAGCTGGAACGGATAGGTATCGCGAAACCAGAGTGTTTCATTAGTGGTCATCGCATCAACAACCGCCATTTTCAGGTCACGCTCACGCACACTCATTGCACGGGTGACCAGTTCAGACAGACTCTCGATGCCAAACTGCGCCATCAACGGTGAGAGACGGCTCTTCACCAGATACTGTTTGTTATCACCCAGCACGATTCCGCTCTGTACCGCAAGAAAGTTGCTGAACTGTTTGTATAAGTCGTCCGAAAGTGTCTTCATGCAGCTGTTCTTCTTTAATTAGAGTGCGTTTTGTACGGCTTTGGCCAATTCATCAGGCTGGAATTTGGCAATAAAGTTGTTTGCACCAACTTTTTGCACCATTGCCTGGTTAAATACACCACTGAGCGAGGTATGCAGAATAACATGCAAATCTTTGAGATTGGGATTATTCCGGATCTCGGCAGTGAAGGTATAGCCATCCATCTCAGGCATTTCGATATCAGAAATCACCAGCGCAATCTGATCCTTGATAGGGCCATTTTTGGTCATCTCCAGCAACATATTCAATGCCTCGCGGCCATCTTTTGCCAGCACACATTCGACACCGATTGCCTCAAGCGCACGCTGTACCTGTTTGCGTGCAACAGACGAGTCATCAGCAACCAGCACAGGACGCCCCAAGGTCGGATGCTCGACACTGGCTTCCACCAGCTCTTGGCTGACCTCGGTAGAAACAGGAGAGATTTCGTTGAGAATGCGCTCAACGTCGAGGATCTCGACCAACTCACCATCAACCTCGGTAACCGCCGTCATATAGTTGATACGGCCGGCCCCCTTGGGGGGAGGCAGAATAGACTCCCAATTCATATTGATAATGCGTTCCACAGAGTGAACCAAAAAACCCTGAATAGAACGGTTGTACTCGGAGATGATAATGAAGCACTTGCTCAAATCTTCAATTGGACGCTTGCCCATCGCCATGCTGAGGTCGATGACCGAGATAGTCTGGCCTCGAATATGAGCAACCCCGCGAATACAGGAGTTCAACTTGGGCATCACGGTCAACGGGGGACACTGCAACACTTCACGCACTTTGAATACGTTGATGCCAAATCTTTGACGTCCATTAAGACGAAACAACAACAATTCCAGCCGGTTTTGCCCCACTAGCTGGGTACGTTGGTTGACCGAGTCCAGGATACTGGCCATAAACACTCCCTAAAAACGCTTGGCATTAATCATGCATGCGTGATGGATTGCGTCAGACTATCGATGTGACAACAAACAGATTCTGAAGCAATCATAGTTAAATATGGTGATATGCGTGAACAACTTATCGACCGACGAGCGAAAATGATTAACCGACTTTTACTCATCAGCCTCTTTTTTGGCTGCATATCTTCCAGCGATGCCTCGGAGGTCACAACCTATCTGAGGGAGCGGGCAGAAGAGTTCGTTTATAGCCAACTCGATCTGCAGCTGGATGCCAGAGCAGAGGTCACAGCTGCGACTCTTGATGAGAGACTCCCACTGACCCGTTGCGAAGATCTGTTGACCATCAGCTTACCAGCAAAAATGGAAATTCGCCGTAATACAACAGTTTACATTAAGTGTGAAGAAGACAAACCCTGGGATGTCTACTTACCTGTAAGGGTCAGTATTCAAAAACCCTTTGTTACCGTCACGGCTCCGATAGCCAAAGGGGATCTGCTGAGTGAAAGCCAGCTGGTAGTAGCGTTTCAGGATCAAACCCTGATCCGCGGCGACTACCTGACTGACACAGCCCCTCTTATCGGAGTCCGCAGCAAGCGGGAGATCAAACCGGGACAGCCCATCCGTTTGAGCCAAGTTTGCGTGGTATGTAAAGGGGATCAGGTCACCCTGACTGCCGAGAACAGCAATTTCCAGATCAAAACCATGGCCCGAGCCTTGCAAGATGGCAGTTTCGGAGAGATCATCAAACTCGTCAATATTCGCTCCGGCAAAACGGTGGAAGGTAAAGTCACAGCTGTCGGTGCCGCATCGGTCACTTTTTGATATCCGGAGCCTGAACAATTTTTTCTAAAGTTTTGACCTGCCGCACCGATAAACAGGTAAGCAAACCTTAAAGCAGACGAAGGTAACTAAAATGGCCATCAACAATATCAACAACTTGGCGAATAATCGGTTGCAAAATACCGCTAATAGCCAGGGGACAGGCAGCAAGTCAGTCACCTCATCGCCCGAAAACAAAGCGACCACTGTCAAGCTGGACTCAGTCTCCTTGACCAGTGAAGCGCAACAATTGCAAAAAATGCAACAGAACCTCAATACCGCCTCAACCGGCAACGAGAGCAAGGTTGAACGACTGAAGAAAGCCGTCGCGAGTGGCGAATATCAGGTTAACAGCGACGCTGTGGCCAAGAAGATGTTCAGTTTCGAGGCCAATCTGGACAAAGTTCTGGGATGATGGATTTACCTTCGTTACTGCACACCCAAGATGATTACCTCAGCCAGATGCAATGCATTCTGGAAGAGGAATTCAGCTTGCTCGAACAGCATCAGGCACTGGCCCTGCCTGCACTGACCGAGCGCAAACAGCAGCTGCTTGCTGCGATAGAAACGCTGGACAAGACCCTCGCAGAGATGCCGGAACTGGCACTGCAGCTGGCAGCCTATCCAGACGAGATGGCGCAGCTTCGTGCAAAACTGGATGCCTGCCAGGCACAAAATGATATCAACGGTCGATTGCTTGAATTGAGCATCGTCTCAAACCGTCGTCTGGCAACCTTTCTGAGTCAACTGCGCGATCGCAACAGCCTGACCTATGACGCCAAGGGTAATACTCGCTCTGGCACCCGCTCCTACGGTATCAAGGCCTGACATCTCTTATCAGGCCTTGCATTTTTGCTCGCAGTTTTAAAGCACCAGTCGCAACAACTCTCGCCCATCCTCACACGCATTGACGCGCAGTATCCCGTCCTCATAGCTCCCGTAACTGGCAGGCAACTCGCCGCGCGGGAAACAGATCGACCCCGGGTTCATCAAGATCCGTTCCCCCTGCCACTCCAGCACCGGCACATGGGTGTGGCCGCTCAGGAACAGACTACCCGGCGGTAGCTGTACCTCGTCCGGGCGATAAAGATGGCCATGGCTGACAAACCAGCGCCGCTCATCGACCAGCAACTGGTTGTAGGGGGCTGTGATGGGAAAGCGCAACAGCATCTGATCCACTTCGGAATCGCAATTGCCCCGCACCGCGATGATCTGTGGCGCCAGCTCGTTGAGCCGATCGGCCACCGCAGCCGGGTTATATCCCTCCGGCAGAGGATTACGCGGGCCATGGTTGAGCAGATCGCCGAGCAGCAGATAGTGATCCGGCTGCCAGGGCTCAAGTTGGGTCAGCACCCGCTCCAGCGCAATGATGCTGCCGTGGATGTCGGAAATGATGGCAAGTTTCATGAAATGCTCCTCACTGCGGGCTGAAATAGAGATCCTTGGTGGCAATCGTCCCTTTCAAATTCTGGCTGGGCAGTCCCCGCAGGGTGGGGTCAACCAGTCTCATCTGATTGTAATGATACACGGGGAGGATCGGCGCCTCCTCAAGCAGCAACTGTTCGGCATGCCGGTAGAGTTCAACCCGGCTCGCGCTGTCCAGCGTATTGGCAGCCTGCTCCAGCAACAGATCAAAGTCGGGATTGCAGTAGCCGCTCTCGTTGCGCAGATCCTGACAACGGAAGCTGCCCAACATGGCAGACGGCTCCACGTAATCGCCAAACAGGAAGCTTCTGGCCACCTGGAAATCACCGCTATCCTTGGCCACCTGATAGGCACCCCACTCCAGACTGTTGAGGGTGACCTGTACCCCCAGCTTCTGCCACATGGCGGCAATGGCCATCGCCATCTGCTTGTGGGTTTCTGCGCTGTTGTAGGTAATGCTCAGCTTGAGTGGATTGGCACTGTTATACCCTGCCGCTGACAGCAACGCTGCCGCTTTGGCCTGGCGGGTTAGCATATCTTCAAGCGCCACAGGCAATATCACCCGGGGGTAACCCGGCATCTCCGGCAACAGCGACCATGCTGCCTGTTCATCCTGCCCGCTCACCGATCCAATGAGCTGCTGTCGATCAACCGCCATGGAGAGCGCCTGACGCACCCGCACATCCTGCAGTTCGGGTCGCTTCAAATTGAACGCATAGAGATAGGTGCCAAACAGCGGCAAGCCCCAGAGCCGCTCCGGAGACTCGCGCTTCATCTTCTGGTAATAGCCGAGGGAGACCTTGTTGGTAAGCTGTATTTCACCAGCCTCATAGCGCAGCCGTTCGGCATGTTGCGAAGTGATAGGCAGATAGGTGACCCGTCCGATACGGGTGTGAAGGTCATCCCAGTAGTGGATATTGCGCTCGGCTTCGATCTGCTCGTTCGGCGTCCAGCTTGCCAGCCGATAAGCACCATTGCTCACCAGCTTGCCGGGCTCGGTCCACTGCTTGCCAAATTTGGCTATCGCCTTCTGGTTGACTGGCACAAAGGGGCGCTGACTGATGAGTTGCAGGAAATAGGGAGCCGGCCGCTCTAGGGTGACTTTCAGGATCTGATCGCTTTGCGCCTCAATGCCAAGATTGTCGAGCTCCAGTGCGCCGGCATAGATGGATTGCGCATTGTTGATCCCCGTCGCCAGCAGCAATCCGGCAGAAGGAGAGTTGATGGCCGGATCGAGCAGACGGCGCCAGGCATAGACGAAATCAGCGGCCACCAGCGGCTCGCCATTGGACCATTTCAGTTGAGGGCGCAGGAAGAATCGCCACTCCAGCCCATCTTCACTCACCTCCCAGCGCTGTGCCTGAGCAGGGACGATATGCCCCTGACCATCTTCGCTGACCAGCCCTTCAAACAGATCGACCAGTACCGCCTCCCCCGGAAAACCGGATCGCACCAGCGCCGGATCCAGTGACTCCGGCTCGGCACCGTTGCCCTTGACCAGGGTTTGCCGATCGGCAAGCAGAGGCTGCTGCTCAACGGTGGTGGCATGGGCCAGGGGCCCAGCCAGCACGGCAAGCAATAGCGGGGAGAGCCAGCGTTGCGCCAGCTTGGGGAAGAAACCATACCTCATGACAAAACCTCGAATAACACCACTGCAGGAGGGGAAGGCCGACGGCGCGCCTGATGAATGCCTGATGCCGCTCTTGTTATCCCCGAAAACGCCCCGTATTGTATCGGGCTTGCCCGGGAGATGGAGTCTTTCGGGTTAATTTTTTCAGGAGTTTTTATGGGTTATGAGTGGCTGGCCCTCGCGTCGGCCAGTTTATGGGCAGTTGCAGCGCTAATTTCGGTCAAACCGGCCCGTCATCTCGGCGCATTTGCCTACAGCCGCTGGCGCATGTTTCTGGTCAGCCTGATGCTCGGCACCATGAGTCTGCTCACCGGTGGCTGGCAAACCCTCACCGCAAACGCCCTGCCCCTGCTCGCCATCTCGGGGCTGGTCGGCATCTTCGTGGGCGATACGGCGCTGTTTGCCTGCATGAACCGGTTGGGGCCAAGACGCAGTGCCCTGCTTTTTTCCTGCCATGCGCTGTTTTCCGCCCTGCTTGGGCTCTGGCTCTTTAATGAACAGCTGACGGGCTGGCGACTGCTGGGGGCCATGCTGGTCTTTGCCGGCGTGATGCTGGCGATCCTGTTTGGCAGACGCAGTAGCAGCAACGAGTGGGAGCAGATCCGTGGCAATCTGGCGCTGGGAATTGGCCTTGGCCTGACGGCGGCATTGTGTCAAAGCGTGGGAGCCATCATCGCCAAGCCGGTGATGATGAGTGGTGAGGTGGATGCGGTGAGTGCATCGGGTATCCGGATGGGCAGTGCCCTGCTGGCCCACTACGTCCTTCGGCTGGGGCGTTTGCCACTGGCCATGCCGCTCAAACCGGTCAATCGCCATATCCTCGCCATGATTGCCACCAACGGTTTTCTGGCGATGGGGCTGGGCATGACGCTGATCCTGATGGCGCTGCGGCAGGGCGAGGTGGGCATGGTGGCCATTCTCTCCTCCACCACGCCGGTACTGCTGCTGCCGCTGTTGTGGTGGCACTCGGGGGAGCGGCCATCCATTGCCGCCTGGGCGGGTGCACTGATTGCCACCCTGGGCACAGCACTGGTGCTGGGTTTCAGCACTCACTGACCCCCGGCACCATCCCTGATCAGAACAGGGCAATCTCCTCAGCGGTCAGCTCACGGTATTCACCGGGAGCTAGCGCCTCATCTAGCGTCAAGCCGCCCACCCGCTCGCGATGCAAGCCAACGACCTTGTTGCCGATGGAGGCAAACATCCGCTTGACCTGGTGGTACTTGCCTTCGTGAATGGTCAGGCGGGCCTCGCACTCGCCGAGAATTTCCAGCTGGGCAGGACGGGTTTTATCGGTCTCGTTACGCAGGTAGACTCCTTCGGCGAACAGCTCGATTGCATCCGGGCTCACCGGATCGGCCAGCCAGACGTGATAGGTCTTGGCACACTCGTGGCGCGGCGAGGTGATGCGGTGGGACCATTGACCGTCATCGGTCACCAGCACCAGACCCGTGGTATCGAGGTCGAGGCGACCCACTACATGCAGCTTGCCCATCGCCGGTTCATCCATCAGGAAGAAGACAGTCGGGTGATCCGGATCCTCGTTGGAGCAGACATACCCTTCCGGCTTGTGCAGCATGAAATAGCGGTTGCGCTGCTCCAGCGTCAGCAGCACGCCGTCAAACTCGATCTGGCTCTGCTCATTGATATGAAAGGCGGGCTGCTTGACCACAATGCCATCCACCATGACCTCACCCTGACGGATCAGTTTGCCTGCCAGCGAGCGGGTCAAATCGGAACAATCGCACAGAAATTTATCAAGCCGCATGCACAACCTCGGAGTCCAACAAGTAAAGGGGCGTCATTATATCGGGCGGGGGCGACAACGCCACTGTTAAGGGGTTGCCAATTATGACGAACTGGTCATCCGATGTTACACTTCTCCGGTGTGACCCATCCGAACGATACTCATAATAATAAGAGTCAGGAAGCCCTCATGAAGTCTCAAGCATCCTATCCCGTCATTCCCGTCAACCAGCTGAAACCCGGCATGTATGTCATTGCTATCGCCAGCCAGACAGGTGGGATGGAGATCGCCCAGATGGGCTTGGTGACCAGCGTGGCGCAAATTGCCAATCTGGTGCGTCAGGGGGTGCTCACGGTACGCATCGATCTGGCCCGCAGCAAGCTGGGCAGTGCCGAGAGTGACGCCGTTACCTCCCCCGATCTCAATGCCAACAGCGCCCAGGTGGGACGCCGGGCCAGTGCCAACGGCGAAGGACGGGAGCTTAAAATCCGCCGCCTCTATCAGGAAGCGCGCGAGCTGCAAGGCAAGTTCATTCGCCACCTCAAAGCGGGTGAGCCCATCGACATCACTCCGCTGGCCGAAGTCGCCGAAGAGATGGTGGATACCATGTTCACCCACGGCGATGCCATGCTCTGTCTGGCCCGTATTCGCGCCAAGGATGCCTACCTGATGGAGCACTCCATGAACGTGGCCATTCTGCTGGCCAACTTTGGCCGCTATCTGGGACTGGAGCGCAGCGTGCTCAAGGAGCTGACCCTGGGTGGCCTGCTGCACGACGTGGGCAAGATCATGACCCCGGACGAGGTGCTCCACAAACCGGGCAAGCTGACCGACGAGGAGTTCGCCATCATGCGCCAGCATGTGGTGCACAGTTACGAGATCCTCAGCAATACCCCTGGCATCACCCCCACCATGCTGGAAGTGGCCGCCAACCACCACGAGCGGCTCGATGGCTCCGGCTACCCGCAGCGACTCAAGGGAGAGCAGCTCTCTCTCTATACCCGGATGAGCGGCATCGTCGATGTCTATGATGCCATCACTGCAGATCGGGTCTACAAAGCGGGTATGCAGCCGACCCAGGCCTTCCGCATTCTGCTCAAGGGGATCAATCAGCACTTTGATGCCGAACTGGTTACCAAGTTCATCAAGTGCATGGGAGTCTATCCGGTGGGAACCCTGGTACAGCTCTCAAACCAGCGCCTGGCTATCGTGATGCAGCGCAACGAGCAGCAGCCGCTCAAGCCGGTGGTCAAGGTGATCTATCACGCCACCCAGCGTCACTACCTCGACGTACAGTGGCTGGATCTGGCCAAGTCAGGGGTGCAGGAGAGCATCGAAAACACGGTCGACCCCAAAGAGTTTGGCATCAACCTCGCCAACTTCTTCTAAATCTCTCACCTCGGATATTCATGATTGGCGCTGGCTGTCGAGCCAGTGCTGGATCAGAAACTCCTCATCCAGCGGCGAGAGATCAAAACGCAGGCTGGCCTCTTCAATGGCAGAGATATCGTGCTGGTGATGCTCGCTAAGCCAACGCACCGCACGACGCAAATCTTCACCATGGGGGAGTAGCAGATGGTCGCTCATGGGATACCTCCGGTAGACTGCAAGGCGGCCCGCGAACGTGACCACCTCTTTCCAGTCTAGTCGGTCAATCCCCATCACCCGCGCTTCTTCACCCTCCCCCTCAATCACGGCAATCAGCTTGTCACCGGGATCAGCGACCGAAGGCGCGCTGCCAATCCTGATCAAACTTCGCCAATGCCGCATCTACCGCCGGCACGTTCAGCAACTGCTCCGCCACATCGAGCGGCAAGGTGATGGACTGGCAACCGGCCAGCAGGCAGTCAAGGGCCTGACGGGGAGTGCGGAATGACGCCGCCAGCACCTTGCTGTTCGGCGCGTGCAGCGCAAGCAGCTGTTGCAGCTCCTGCACGGTGGCGATGCCATCGCCCCCCTGAGCATCCAGCCGGTTAACGTAGGGCGCGACATATTCCGCCCCCGCCACCGCCGCCAGCCAGCCCTGCAGCGGGGTATAGACCGCGGTGCCCAGGGTCGGCACGCCGTTGGCGGTCAGGCTCTTGATGGCAGCCAGCCCCTCTGCGCATACCGGGATCTTGATCACCAGATCCGGGTCCAGCTCACGCAGGGCGAACGCCTCACGCACCATCTCGGTTTCGGTTTTGGCCATCACCTGGGCAAACAGGCGCACCTTGGGGCCCAGCACGTCGCGCAGGGCGGGCAGCAGCTCACAGAGCGGCAATCCCCCGGCGGCGGTAATGGAAGGATTGGTGGTGACACCGGCCAACGGCAGGATCCGTGACCAGCGACGCACTGCCGCCACATCGGCGGTATCGAGATACAGCTCCATCTCTAACTCCTTAACGGGATGTTCAATATGTCGCCATTCTAGCGATAAAACATCTGCAAATAGCTTGATCGAAATCAAATCAACTTTCGAATGAAAGCAAATAGAATGCAAATACAAAAGGAGGCGGTATGATTTTCGACCTGCAACGATATTCAACTCACGATGGCCCCGGCATTCGCACCCTGGTATTTCTCAAGGGGTGCTCGCTGGCCTGTCGCTGGTGTCAAAACCCGGAAAGCCGCTCTCCCAAGCCGGACATACTACTCGACCGGCGCCAGTGCATCGAGGGATGCCAGCTCTGCAGCCAGGCGTGTCCGGCAATCTTGCGTGACAGCGAGGGCATCCAGCTCAGCCGTTCTGCCCTCAAGGCCGATGATATGGAACGGCTGCGCGGCCTCTGCCCAAGCGAAGCGCTGCAGGTGTGCGGCCGCGATGAAACCCTGGACACCCTGATGGACACCATCTTGCGGGATCGCCCCTTCTTCGAGCGCAGCGGCGGTGGCGTCACCCTCTCAGGTGGCGAACCGTTTATGCAGCCCGAATTTGCTGCCAACCTGCTGGCCCGCTGCAAGGCCGAAGGGCTGCACACCGCGGTCGAGAGCTGCCTGCATGTGCCCTGGCACCAGATTGAGCAAAGCCTTCCCTCACTGGATCTGCTGCTGGCGGACCTCAAACACGTGGATAAAGAACGTTTCTTCCACTGGACCCGCGGCAAGGTGGAGTTGCCCATCGCGAACCTCAAGCGCCTCGCCGAGCGCGGCGTGCCGATGCAGATCCGGGTGCCACTCATTCCCGGCTTCAATGCCGACCACGCATCGATCGAAGCCATCACCGACACCGCTGCCAGCCTCGGCACGGTGCAGGAGATCCACTTCCTCCCCTACCACACGCTGGGGATGGGCAAATATGCCCTGCTGGATCTGCCCTATCAGGCGCCTGAGACACCGTTTGACGAACCCGATTTACTCCACTTTGCCCACGCATACGCCCAACGTCAGGGGCTGACCCCTGTCACCAGAGGATAAGATCATGACCCAGCTCGATTTGAATACCCTCAGCCCCCGGATCCGCGCCCACAAGGAGAGCCTGATCCACATCGTCCAGCCGCCGGTCTGCACCGAGCGCGCCCGCCACTATACCGAGGCCTATCAGGCCCACCTGGCCCGGCCGCTGCCGGTACGTCGCGCCCTGGCGCTGGCTCATCATCTGAAGGAGCGCACCATCTGGATCAAGCACGACGAGCTCATCGTCGGCAACCAGGGGAGCCAGGTGCGGGCGGCGCCGCTCTTTCCCGAATACACGGTGGGCTGGATTGAGAAGGAGATCGACGAGCTGGCCGACCGCCCCGGTGCCGGCTTTGCGGTGAGCGAAACCGACAAGGCGATCATCCACGCCCTCACCCCCTTCTGGCGTGGCCAGACGGTGCAGGATCGCTGCTTCGGCCTCTTCACCGACGAGCAGAAGGCGCTGCTGGAGAGCGGCATCATCAAGGCCGAGGGCAACATGACCTCGGGAGATGCCCACCTCGCGGTCAATTACGAACAGCTGCTTGCCCTCGGCCTCGACGGCCTCAAGGCCAGGGTGGCCGAGCGGCGCGGCCGGCTCGATCTGGCGGACTGGGCCGATCTGCAGCGCGAGCAGTTCCTGCAGGCCGTCGCCATCACCTTCGATGCCGTGAGCCAGCACATCGAGCGCTTCGCCGCGCTGGCCCGCGAACTGGCGCAGCAGGAGCCGCGTCCCGAGCGCCGCTGCGAGCTTGAGACCATCGCGCTCAACTGCGCCCACATCGCCCACCGGCCGCCGGAAACCTTCTGGCAGGCGCTGCAGCTCTGCTACTTCATCCAGCTCATCCTGCAGATCGAGTCCAACGGCCACTCGGTGTCGTTTGGCCGGATGGACCAGTACCTCTATCCCTGGTATCGCCGGGAAGTGGAGCTGTCGGAATCCCTGCCACGCGAGCGAGCCATCGAACTGCTGCAAGGGTGCTGGCTCAAGCTGCTGGAGGTGAATAAGATCCGCTCCGGCACCCACTCCAAGGCTTCCGCCGGCAGCCCGCTCTATCAGAACGTCACCATCGGCGGGCAGAACTGGCGCAATGGCAAAGCCCACGACGCGGTCAACGGCCTCTCCTACGCGATCCTGGAGTCCTGTGGGCAGCTGCGCTCCACCCAGCCCAACCTCTCGGTGCGCTACCACGCCGGCATGAGCGAGGATTTCCTCGATGCCTGCATCCAGGTGATCCGCTGCGGTTTCGGCATGCCCGCCTTCAACAACGACGAGGTGGTGATCCCCGAGTTCATCAGGCTCGGGGTGAGCGAGGAGGATGCCCACCACTACGCCGCCATCGGCTGCATCGAGACCGCGGTGCCCGGCAAGTGGGGCTATCGCTGCACCGGCATGAGCTTCATCAACTTCGCCCGCATCCTGCTGGCGGCGCTGGATGGCGGCCGCGACGCCACCACGGGCAAGGTCTTCTTGCCCCAGCCCCAGACCCTGCGCGAGGGCAATTTCGCCTCCTTCGACGAGGTGATGGCCCGCTGGGACGAGCAGGTGCGCTACTTCACCCGCAAGTCCATCGAGATCGACTGCGTGGTGGACAGCGTGCTGGAGGCCCAGGCCCACGACATCCTCTGCAGCGCCCTGGTGGATGACTGCATCGAGCGCGGCAAGACCATCAAGGAGGGGGGCGCCGTCTATGACTGGGTCTCCGGCCTGCAGGTGGGGATCGCCAACCTGGGCAACAGCCTGGCGGCGCTGAAAAAACTGGTGTTCGAGCAGGGCGTGGTGGATCAGCGCGAGCTGGCCGAGGCGCTGGAGCAGGACTTTGCCGGGCTCGAGGGGGAACAGCTGCGCCAGCGCCTCACCCATGCGGCCCCCAAATACGGCAACGATCTGGACGAGGTGGATCTGCTGCTGGTGCAGGCCTACCAGAGCTACATCGACGAGCTCAAGGGGCTGCACAACTCCCGCTTCGGCCGTGGCCCCATCGGCGGCACCTACTATGCCGGCACCTCCTCCATCTCGGCCAACGTCCCCTTCGGTGCCGCCACCATGGCCACCCCGGATGGCCGCCACGCCCGCACGCCGCTGGCGGAAGGGGCCAGCCCCTCGTCGGGTTCGGATCGTCTCGGCCCGACGGCGGTGTTCAACTCCATCGGCAAGCTGCCCACGGCGGCCATCCTCGGCGGGGTGCTGCTCAACCAGAAGCTGAGTCCGGCGAGCCTTGAGAACGAGCGGGACAAGGCCAAGCTGATGAGCCTGCTGCGCACCTTCTTCGAGGTGCACAAGGGGTGGCACGTGCAGTACAACATCGTCTCGCGCGAGACCCTGCTGGCGGCCAAGGCCAATCCGGATCAGTACCGGGATCTGGTGGTACGGGTGGCGGGCTATTCAGCCTTCTTCACCGCCTTATCCCCGGATGCGCAAGATGATATCATCGCCCGCACCGAGCACAGTCTCTGACGGGGCGCTCCCCATGGCGCCTGTGACGTCATATGATTGGCAAGCCACCCTCGGGTGGCTTTCCGCTATCCACCACCTTGCATGCGAGCGCACCATGAATCCACGCCACCAACTGATCCTCACTCTGGTCCATCAGGCTCGCAAGATGAGCGTGAGTGAACTCTCCCGACACACAGGTGTGTCTGAGGTGACGGTGCGCAACGACCTCACCGCGCTGGAGAAACAGGGACTGCTCAGACGGGTACACGGCTCGGCCATGGCGCTGGAGACCGATGACCCCGATGCCCGGATGAACATCAACTACCTGCTCAAGGAGCGCCTCGCCGAGCGGGCCGCCCAGCTGGTGGAAGATGGCGAAACGGTCTTTATCGAAGGGGGCAGTGCCAACGCCATGCTGGCGCGCCATCTGGCCCTGCACAAACGGGTCACCATCATCACCATCAGCAGCTATATCGCCCATCTGCTCAAAGATACCCCGGCTCAGGTGGTGCTGCTCGGCGGGCTGTTCCAGCATCAGAGCGAGAGCGTGGTGGGGCCGCTCACGCGCCTCTGCATCGAGCAGGTGCACTTCTCCAAGGCCTTTATCGGGGTCGACGGTTTTCATCCCGAGATGGGCTTTACCGGCCGCGACATGATGCGGGCCGACGTGGTCAACAGCGTGCTGGCCAAGGGGATGACCAATGTGGTCATCACCGACAGCAGCAAATTTGGCGCCATCCACCCGAGCCAGCTTGGCGCGCCGGGCCAGATCAACGTGCTGGTTACCGACGATGCCCTGCCCGCCCCCATGCGGGCCACCCTGGCCGCACGCGGCATCACAGTGCACTGCGTCTCGGCCTGAATCGCACCTGGCCCCCGTTGCCGGGTTGCTCCCCCGCCAGTCGGCTTGACGGCGCCCACCCTGGCGGGGGTATGCTCGTCCTCTTTTGGCCTCTCATGGCAGAGGCCACAGACCGAAGGACACCGCATGCACACCAAAGACAAGTTTTTGGCCGCTCTGGTCATCCTCTGCTGGGGGCTTAACTTCGTGGCCATCAAGTGGGGGCTGGAGGGGAGCCCCCCACTGCTGCTGGGTGCGCTGCGCTTTATCGGCGTGGTCTTCCCCGCCATCTTGCTGGAGCCCAAGCCCGCCATGCCCTGGCGCTGGCTGCTGGCCTATGGCGGCGCCATCAGCCTCGGTCAATTCGCATTTTTGTTCAGTGCCATGAAATTCGGCATGCCCGCAGGTATGGCCTCGCTGGTGCTGCAATCCCAGGTGGTATTCACCCTGCTTTTTGCAATGATCTGGCTGGGGGAGCGCTGGCAATCCCACCACTGGGTGGCGCTGCCCTTGGCGGGATTCGGCCTCTATCTCATCGCCACTCACGGTGAAGGCAACCTGACCCTGTTAGGGTTTGTCCTGACGCTGTGTGCCGCCGCCTGTTGGGGCCTTGGCAACGTCATCAATCGCCAGATTGGTCTGCGCTACCAGACCACGCTGCCGAGCCTGATCGCCTGGGGCGGTCTGGTGCCCATCCTGCCATTTTTCGCCCTCTCCTGGCTGTTCGAAGGGCCGGAGCTGATGGCCAGCAGCCTGCGCGACTTCAGCTGGCAGGGATTGCTGTGCGTGCTCTATCTCTCGTATGTCGCGACCTGGCTGGGTTACGGCCTGTGGGGACGACTGCTGATGCGCTATCCGGTGGCGCAGGTGGCACCGCTCTCCCTGCTGATCCCCTGTGTCGGCATGGTCACGGCAGCGCTGCTGCTCGATGAACATCCAACACCCTTGCAGTGGCTGGGCTCAGCTCTGGTGCTGCTCGGCTTTGTGGTCCATCTGCTGGGTAGCCGACTGCGCTGGTTCAAACCACAGAGAGCGACATGATGAGCGCCTGCCCATTTACGCTATTTCATTGACCTGACAGGATAAAATTTCCATGATGAGCCAGTCCCCATCGGGACTGACATCACCAGTGTGTGATCTGCAGGAAGCAGACTTCAGGAGAGCAAGGACATGCCATCGACCATCACCGCCGGGGGGCGCCGCCTCCCCCCTATCATTCGCGCCACCGCCATCACCCTGACCCTGTGCTGGAGCCCGTTTGGCTGGAGTGCCACACTGCCCGCTGACTTGAAGTGGGAGAGCAACAACCAGGACCCTCTCTATGCCGATCCGGCCGCCAAACGCGGCGGCACCTTTCGCACCTTTATGACCAGCTTCCCCCTGACCCTGCGCAAATATGGCCCCGACTCCAACGGCGGCTTTGCCGGTTACGTGCGGGAAACCAACCTGCCACTGCTGAGCACTCATCCCGTCACCGGCAACCCCATGCCGATGCTGGCAAACGAGTGGGCCTTCGGCGCCGACAACAAGACCCTCTATTTTCGCATCAATCCCAAGGCACGCTGGTCAGACGGCCAGCCGGTCACCGCCGATGACTGGCTCTTTACCCTCAAGATGATGCGCAGCAAGGAGATCAACGACCCCTGGTACAACAACTACTACAGCACCCAGATAGCAGACATCACCAAGTTTGATGATCACACCCTGGCCATCACCAGCGGCACCGAAAAGAGCCGCCAGGATCTGCTCGAATCGCTGCCCATCAGCCCGGAGCCGAGCCATGCCATCAAGCTCACCGCCAACTGGGTCAAGGAGTACAACTGGAAGGTGTTGCCGGTCACCGGTCCCTATCAGATCGATCAGGTGAAAAAGGGCAAATCGGTCACCTTCAAGCGGATTGAAAACTGGTGGGGGGATGACGAGCGCTACTTCCAGCATCGCTTCAATCCTGCGCGGATCGAGATCAAGGTGCTCAGGGATCTGAACATCGCCTGGCAGCACTTCCTGCGCGGCGATCTCGACAGCTTCCCGCTGGTGATCCCCAACTGGTGGCACGACAAGACCAACACCGCCGAGTTCGAGAAGGGGTATATCGAGCGGCGCTGGTTCTACAACCAGACCCCGCAACCGCCGATGGGGCTCTATCTCAACACCGCCGATCCGCTGCTGCGCAATCTCGATGTTCGCCTCGGCATCCAGCATGCCCTCAATTTCGACAGAATGCTCGCTACCCTGCTGCGGGGGGATTACCAACGCCTCAACAGCTATGGCTCAGGTCAGGGGGAGTTTACCAACAGCGAGATCAAGGCCCGTCCGTTCGCTCCCAAACTGGCACGGGAATACTTTTCCAAGGCAGGCTTTAACAAAGTGGGGCCGCAGGGGATTTTTCAAAACGACAAGGGGCAGTCACTGACCCTCGCCATCACCTACACCACCGCAGAGCACGCCCAGCGGCTCACACTGCTGCGGGAAGAGGCCAAAAAGGCGGGGCTTAATCTGGAGCTCAACCTGATGGATGCATCGGCCGGTTTCAAATCGATGCTGGAGAAAAAGCACCAGAGCGCCTGGATGGCCTGGGCGGGTAGCCGCTATCCCGCCTATTGGGAGTTCTTCCACAAGGTCAACGCCAACAAGCCCCAGACCAACAACATCATGAACATCGATGACGACGCCATCACAGCCTTGGTGGAGCAGTATGACAAGGAGTTCGACTTTGCCAAAAAAGCGGCCCTGTCACGGCAGATCCAGCAGCGGCTCTATGAGCTGGCGAGCTTTGTCCCTGCCTATCAGGTGCCCTACACCCGGGAAGGGGCATGGCGCTGGATCAAACTGCCAAAAGTACCAGCAACGCCCAAGAGCGAGCAGCTCTATTGGCCACTCGGTGGCGACAACAGCGGTTACAGCTATGGCGGTCTGCTGTGGATCGATGAAGAGCTAAAATCCGAGACCAGGGCAGCCATCAAGAGTGGCAAGACTTTCCCGGCCGAGCCCATCATCGACACCACCTATCGCCAGCCCTGATAGCCACAACTCGTTTGGCAAACAGACCTAAAACAAAGACCCCGCCAGATAGCGGGGTCTTTGTTGGCAACCGGTGTTGCGAATAGCTCGGTGATCAGCCGCGTTTGGCCTGCTTCTCGGCAATGGCGTCAGCCACGTCAGCCGGCTCCAGCACGATGCCTTCCTGATCCGGGGTCGGGAACACGGCAACACACAGCTCGTCCTGCTCCATACCGTCAACCCAGCGCTCCAGCCACACCTTCAGGGTGATGGACTGCGGCTTGCAATCGGCCCACTCACCTTCGGCCCACGCCTTGGCGTACTCCGGGTGCGGCCATACCGGGATGCAATCTTCATCGTCGGTGGTCAGCATCATGACGCCATGCTCGTCAGTCAGGACGAACAGCTCTTCATGCTCGACCAGCTTGCTGATGAAGTGATCGTAACGGTAATCAGCGTTCAGTTGCAGCGCGGCATTGCGCTCGGTGTCGCTCAGTTCATAGCTCATTGGCCAAGTCTCTCTCTCGATAAAGGGCGCCATGTTCACATCTTGTCGTCAGCTTGTCCAGCTTGCAGCCCCTTGGCACCGGATGGGGAGGACAATGACGCAAATAAGGATAGAGCAGCCTCCTCGATAGCGAGGCCGCCAGCCATCATATTGCCCCTTTTACAGCGCAGGGGTGATCAGCTCCACATCAGGCTGCTCGCTCAGCTTTTGCCGCAGCCAGTAGGCGGACTCCACCTCGACAAAGCAGAGCAGATCCCGGCCATTGGCAGCCATCGCCATCAGCTGCTCAAAACGCAGCTGTTGCTGTTGCTCCCAAGCGGCAGCGAGTTTGGCACCGTGGGCCTCATCCACCACTTCGCGGCGCAACTCGAACAGGTTATCGGTGATCGGGCTGTTGATCTTGGCGGCGCAGTGCCAGTACATCAGCAGGTTATCCATCATCTCGCTGTCGTAGTTGGCCAGCGCATCCAGCTCGGGTGTATCACCGCTGTCGCTGGCGGCAAAATCGCACCAGCCCGCATCGAGTGACGCCAGCTCATGAGCCCCCTTGGCATGCTTGCGTAACAGCGCAATGTCGGCCCCCTTGCGTGCAGGTAACCACACCTCGCCCTGATGGGCATCCAGCAGGGAGGTCAACGAAGCAGCGGGGTAAACCGGAAAGCGGGTACAAAGTGAATGCAGCAGGGATACCAGAGTGATCTTGACCATGAGCGATACCTTGAACAGGGCGAACAGCCACCAATAGACCGTCCGATATAAAGAAGTGCCCTATCCTACCACGTTTGGTCCGGCTCGGCCCTTGGCGAAGCTGTCAGCCAACCATCTGATTACGCCGAAAAAAACAGCATTTGAAACGCAGCATCCAGCCAAAGATCAATAATTTGAGCTAGCGCCCACTAAAGTGGATCCGGGGATGCTAGTTTGCATACATCTTTAGCGTAAGGAGTAAATCCATGATTGGGATCGACCAGGTTTCTAACGAATTCGTGAACGATTTGAAAATACTGGCATGCTTTGATCCGGCCAACATGAGCCTGGGGATTAAATTACGCAGCGATATGTCTGAAGAGTTGTGCCAGGCGGCAGCACGTCTGCATCAACAGGGGCTCATCAGCGCAGAAGATGGCGGCTATCTCACCCCGTTTGGCATGACCATGGTTGAACACCTGCAACATCTGCTGGTCGCACTCAAACCGCTTTGACCGGCTGTGGCGCCCAGAGTGAAAAGTTGAGTAGCTCCCAGCGTTCCCCTTGGTGAAGATGACAGGCAAACAGCAAAGGACCTTCGGGTCCTTTTACTTTGCCATCCACCAGCCACTCCCCCTCCCTTTCAGGTACCAGTCGCGCATTCACCTCATCGGGTTGCTGTGCAGTGCCCATCCGGACCTGGACAAATTGCTGGCAGATCACCTGCGCTTCCATCGCGGATTGAACCGCTACCGGCGCATCGGACGTCGGAGTCAAGGTGGCAGCAAGCAGGAGCGATAGCAGCATGATTCAGCACATGGGAGTCAGTAGCAGAAGCCAGATAAACAAAAAGCCGTGGCACCAGAGGTACCACGGCTTTCTTAAATTCTGTAAGAATTACAGAGCGGTTACGTTCTCAGCCTGCGGGCCTTTCTGACCTTGGGTCACAGAGAACTGTACGCGCTGACCTTCAGCCAGGGTACGGAAACCGTTACCTTGAATGGCGCTGAAGTGAACGAAAACGTCCGGGCCGTTTTCTTGCTGGATGAAGCCAAAACCTTTGGTTTCGTTGAAAAACTTAACGGTACCGGTGATCATGTTAGACATATCTTTTAAACCTGTATTCAAAATAATTACTTATGCTTTTCAGCGGGTAAAGCTCAAAAAACGGGATTAACTTATGAACAACAGGACAAGATGTGAAACATCGTATTCATTGACATAACTATCGCCCTTTCAAGCTGGTTTGGATTATACGTGGCTTTGTAGATTACGCAAACAAATTTGTGCCCTGCCAATGACAGGGCACAAACCGTTATAAGGTGGCTGCTTCCAACGCTTCCACCAGTGCTCTGAGAAAACGAGCAGCCTCCCCGCCAGTGCAGGCTCTGTGGTCAAATGTCATCGACAGCGGCAATGCCCTGACGGGACGCGCTTCACCGTGGATGAACACCACTTTTTCGAACAGTTTGCCTGCCCCTATGATGGCCACCTGCGGCGGCGTGACGATGGGGCTGGCATAACGGCCTGCGATGGCACCGAAGTTGGTGAGCGTAATGGTCGCCCCCTGCAACATCTCGCGCGGCACGGCGCGCGCCTTCACATCGGCGATCATCCGATCCAGCCCCTGCCGGATATCTGCCCCCTCCCGCTCGGCCACGTTCTCCATCACCGGCACATAGAGGCCATGCTTTGAATCCACTGCAATGGCTACATTGACCTCTTTAAACAGCCGCCGTGACAGGGTGTCGCCATCAAACCAGGCATTCATCGAGGGCTCGGCGCGGCACGCCACGCCAATGGCCTTGATAAGGCGCACAGTCACATCCTCATCAGGCCGCCAGTGACGCAAATCCACCTCGTCGGTGATGCTGACCGGCACCACAGTCTGATGAGAGAGCTCCATCGCCTTGGCCATGGCCCTGCGCGACCCTTTGAGGAATTCGTTGCCACTGCTCTGCTGGGCCTCGAATGCCTGCTGCACATCCAGCTCGGTCACCATGCCGCCGCTGCCACTTCCCTTGATCCGGTCGATTTCCAGACCCAGCTTCTGCGCCAGCAGGCGCACGGCAGGCATAGCTTGCACCAGCGATCCCCCCGGGGTAATGGCCCCTACCACAAAGTGATCCTCGATATGTTGCTGATGGGCGCTCACCTTGCCTACTACGGTCCCATCATCTTCGCCCCCCTCGAACTCCACCAGCGGCGCACCGATATGTAGGATATCTCCCTCGGCGCCGCAGAGACGGGCAATCACCCCGGCTACCGGAGAGGGTACATCCACCAGCGCCTTGGCCGTTTCCACCGACAACAGCACCTGATCGACCGCAACGGTATCACCGGCACTCACCTTCCATTCGACGATCTCGGCTTCGGCCAACCCTTCACCCAGATCCGGTAATTTGAAAAATTTCATAGCCACTGGTTCTCCATCAGCTGGTGAGCGGCATCGGCGATATCCTGCTCGGTGATGAGGTAATACGCTTCGTTGCGATAGTAGGGAACGGCGGCATCCACGCCGGTCAGCCGCTTGGGCGGCGCCTTGAGGCTGGGAAGCGCCAGCTCGGTCACCCGCGCCACAATTTCGGCCCCGACCCCGAAGCTGCCACACGCCTCGTGCACCACCAGCAAGCGACCGGTCTTGCGCACCGAGGTGAGGATGGTCTCCATATCCAGCGGCTTGATGGTGGCCAGATCCAGCACCTCGCACTGGATATCCTGCTCGGCCAGCAGGTTCGCCGCCCGCATCACCTCCTGGATGCAGGCCCCCCAGGCCACTACCGTGATATCCCGGCCCGGGCGCAGGGTGAAGCAGACATCCAGCGGCAGGCCGACACCGTCATCCACCACCTCGGATTTCATCGAGCGATAGATGCGGTCCGGTTCGAAAAACATCACGGGATCCGGATCGCGGATGGCCGAGAGCAGCAGGCCATAGGCGCGTCTCGGGCTGGAGGGGATAACCACCCGCAGCCCCGGAATATGGGCAAACAGCACCTCGACACTCTCGCTGTGATGTTCAGGCGAGTGAATGCCCGCACCATACGGGGAGCGATAGACGAGGGGACAGGAGAGGCGGCCACGGGTACGGTTTCGCATCCGCGCCGCCTGACAGATGATCTGCTCCATACCGGGGAAAATGAAACCCTGAAACTGGAACTCAGCCACCGGCTTGAGCCCCTGAGTGGCCATACCGACCGCCACCCCGGCGATCAGCCCCTCGGCCAGCGGCGTGTCGATCACCCGCTTAAAACCGAACTTGTCGCGCAGGCCAACGGTGGCGCGAAACACCCCGCCGTTGACCCCCACATCCTCGCCCAGTACCACCACATCCGGGTCGTGTTCCATCTCGTAGTGAAGGGCCATGTTGACCGCTTCCAGCAGACTGATCTCACTCATGGCCAACCTCCTGCTTCATCCCCTTGGCAATCACTCGCTCGCGCTGGGGCAATAGTTCGGCGGGCAGGCTGGCATAGTGGTAATCGAGCATCGCCTCCGGCGGCTGGGGCGCCATCGCCTCATAACGGGCAACCGCCTGTTCTACCTCTCGGGTAGCCTCCGCCAGCAGGCTCTGCTCCTGCTCTTCATCCCACCAGCCCTGGCTGTGCATAAACTGGCGCAGCCGCTTGACCGGCTCTTTCGCCCAGGCGGCCTCGACCTCGGCCCCATCGCGATAGCGAGTGGCATCGTCGGCCGTGGTGTGATCGCCGAGGCGATAACTGACCGCCTCGATCAGGGTCGGCCCCTTGCCGCTGCGAGCCCGTTCGACGGCACTGCGGGCGGCATCGTAGACCGCCACCACATCGTTGCCATCCACCTGCAGGCTGCGCACCCCTGCACCAATCCCCTTTTGGGCCAGCGTAGGAGCGCTCGATTGCAGCTTGCGTGGCACCGAGATGGCCCACTGGTTGTTGTTGACGATGATGACCATCGGCAGGTGCCAGACACCGGCGCAGTTCAGCCCCTCCAGAAAATCCCCCTTGGAGGTGCCACCGTCGCCGATAGTGACTACGGCGACACGCGGTTGATTACGCAGTTTGAAGGCTGAGGCAATACCGCAGGCGTGGGTGATCTGGGTAGCGATGGGGACGCAGATGGGGAGATCTTCTGAGGGAGTCCCATCGGGTTTGAGAAAATAACTGCCCCGCTCGTCACCACCCCAATATTGCAGGTTTTTCTCCATCGGCACGCCCCGCACATAGAGGGTGGGCATGTCCCGATAGTAGGGAACGTAGACATCCTGCGGCTGCATGGCCAGACCAATGCCAATCCCCACGGCTTCTGCGCCGAGATGGGAGGGAAAAGTACCGAGTTTGCCGGTTCGTTGCAGCGCAATCGCTTTTTTGTCATAGCTGCGCACCATCACCATATTGCGGTAGAAAGTGTGCAGTATCGCCTTGTCCAGCCAGGTCGGTAAGGTGGCGACCGGGCACCCTTCCGCATCGAGGTAACGAAGGAAAGGGATGTCGACATGGGTCATAACTGGCTCCTTGCCGTTGTAGGCGTCACCGATGCTGGTGACACTTAGATGTAAATACCTTGTTAAATAAAAAGCAAAGGGATTTACTCAGGTAAGACCAGTAGAAACTTCTTTAAAGTAGCGAAGGAGCTGAATTTTCGGCGATGAGCGGCAAGGTATGCCGTAAATGGTGCAACTTTGCAGTGCTGAACGCAGGATGCCAAATATTGAAAAGGGGAGCCTTGCTCCCCCTTCTGTTACTCAAGCCAGCGGTTACGCCAGCCAGTGTTGCAGCTGGCGGGCCATGCCAGCTGGCAGCAAGTGAGCGCGACTTAGCAAGCGGCTGCGCCAGGGCTCGGCCAGCAAGGTAGGGCAAATTCGCATCTCCCGTCCCCGGTCAGCCACGCGCACCAACCTGTCGATAAGAGTTTCCAGCGGCGGATACGCCGGCCAGTGAGGATAGAGATCGGCGGTCGCAATCCCGGCCAGATCGCACACTCGCTCCTCTTTCTCATCACCCTTCCCATCAACCATTGGCCAGGGGTGAAGCACCTGCAGCCAACCCGGTCTTGCCGCCTCCAGCAACTGACCCAGCGTCGGCTGAGCAAAGTGGGGATCTCCTGCGGCTTTGAGCAGATGGCGCGCCCCCGCCAGCACCACCACGCCGCGGGCGGGAAGTGCAAGAAGATAGTCGGCCAGCGCCTGATCCCGCCCCCTGTTGTGTTGCTGCCACCGCTCCGGGCTCATCTCCTGCCACTCGAATGAGGGCTCGCAGAGATGCACCCGCAGCCGCATATGTTCAGGGCGCGTCATATTGCTCTGGCGCAGAGCGGAAAAGAGAACCGGAAACTCGGGGGCCATCCAGGCAGGAAAGGCGCAGGAGTCAAGCCAGACTGGATAGAGCCGAGCCAGCGTCAGCGGCTCACCCTGCCAGCTCTCCTCCCCCGCCAACCAGGCATCGAGCAAGCCTTGATGGCTGCGGTTGCCGCATTCCAGCACCAGATCGGTCATGATTCCCCAGAGCGCAGGATCACAGAGCCAGGCGTGCAGGCGCCGGATAAAACCTGGGTGCCAGTGCGGCTCCCCCAGCCCTACCAACTTGCCCGCCTGCAAGGCTTCCCGGATGGCGGCAACAGGGGTCATTCGTCCCCCTCCTGCCGGATGTGCGGTTGTTGCCCGACCCCATAGACCCGCTCACAAATAAGGGCGCCGATCTTCGCCAGCCAGTCGGGATGCACCATCTCCTGATGCAGACAGGGGAAGCGCTCATAGCGGATCTCCCCTTTTGTCAGCGACTCCCAACCGCGTCCATCCAGCCAGGGCTGGCGGGAGGCTGACGCCTCGATAAAGATCACCTCCCCGTGGTAGCAGTAGTCGACCGGCTGACGGATTAGCCGGTTGTTGTGGCCCACCAGCTCAATCATCGCGCTCACCATCTGCTCGTCGAGCATGGCCAACGCACTCCCCTCTGCCCCCAGCCGGGCCACCACCTCGTCACGAGTAAGGGAATCGAGCGCATCGTCCGCAACCGCAATGCCTCCCATCCGCAGCAGCGCATCGAGCATCCGCTGCTCGTCGGGCAACGGCTGGGTCTGCCACTGCTGACAGGGATAGGCATCGAGCAGCAGCACCATGGCCACCTCTTGTCCCTGCTCTTGCAGCATGGCGGCCATCCGGTGCACCAGCATGCCCCCGAGGGACCAGCCGAGCAGCCAGTAGGGCCCCTCGCTCTGCTGACGGCGCAGCTCGGTCACATAGTCGAGTGCCAACTCGTCGAAGCTGGCGGGCAGCGGCGCATCCGGCTGACAGAGCACCCGCGCCTGCAGGGCATAGACGGCCATGTCGGCCGGCAGATGGGGCACCAGTGGCGCATAACACCAGCCGAGCCCCCCTGCGGGGTGGACGCAAAAGAGGGTGGGGCACGATGTGCCAGACTGCGCACCGGGCGCCCGCAAGGGCAACAGCATGGGCATGGCCTCCCGCTCGCCGCCAAGACGACGCGCCAGCTGGGCGGGGCTCGGCGCTTCGAACAGGCTAGCCAGAGTGAGACCCTGTCCTATTGATTCCTCAATACGCACCACCAACTGCGCCGCCAGCAGGGAGTGGCCGCCGAGGGCAAAGAAGTTATCGTCGGCGCCGACCCGCGCCAGCCCCAGTATCTCGGCGAAGAGGCGACAGAGCCGCTCCTCCAGCAGGTTTTTCGGTAATGTCTGACCGACCACTGACGCCATATCGGGCAGCGGCAACCCCTTGCGATACAGCTTGCCATTGGGGGTGAGCGGCAGCTCAGCCAGGTTTACCAGGAGCCCCGGCACCATGTAATCGGGCAAGGCGGCGCCAAGGGTGGGGACCAGCTCGGCCAGCGTCAACTCGCTGCTATCTGTGGCCACCACATAGGCCACCAGACGGCGATCGCCGGGGGCAAATTCGGGGGCCAGCACCACCGCCTGCGCCACCCGGGGATGGCGCAGCAGCACCTGCTCGATCTCCTCCAGTTCGATGCGTTGACCACGGATCTTCACCTGAAAATCGAGGCGCCCCAGATACTCGATGGCGCCATCCTCGCGCCAGGCGGCCAGATCGCCGCTGCGATAGAGCCGTCCCGCCCCGAAGGGATTGGCAATAAAGCGCTCGGCGGTGAGCTCGGGCTGACCAAAGTAGCCATCCGCCACCTGCACGCCGCCGATCCAGAGCTCCCCCGCCACACCGGGGGGCACCGGCTGCAACCAGGGGTCGAGAATGTGGATGCTGGTATTCCAGACCGGATAGCCGATGGGCACGCTGGTCACCGCCTCGTCTGCCCGGCAGGGGTACCAGGTGACATCCACCGCCGCCTCGGTCGGGCCATAGAGATTGTGCAGGGGGGCTGAAAATGTTCCATACCAGCGCTGCACCAGATCCGCGGGCAGCGCCTCGCCGGAGCAGAAGACCTGCCGCAGGGCGCGGCAACGGGCAGGCTCGGCTTGAGCGACGAAGATCTGCAGCATGGAGGGCACAAAGTGCAAGGTGGTGATCCCGGCCTGCTCAATCAGCTCGGCAAGGTAGGCGGGATCCTTGTGGCCACCCGGTTTGGCGAGCACCAGCCGCGCCCCGGTCATAAAGGGCCAGAAAAACTCCCAGATAGAGACATCGAAACCGGCCGGGGTCTTTTGCAGCACCCGATCCGCCGGGCCGATGGGATACATGTGCTGCATCCAGAGCAGCCGGTTGACGATGGCGCCATGGCTCACCACCACCCCTTTGGGCCGACCGGTCGAGCCGGAGGTGTAGATGATGTAGGCCGCATCTTCCGGCTTGGGGGCTGCCAGCTCACAAGGTGCTGTCGCCACCACGTCTATCGTCGCCAGCTGCTCTGCCACACCGGGGGCATCGAGGCAGACAAGTGGCGCGACCACATCGAGCGGCATCCGCAAGGTGCGACTGGTCAGCACCAGCGCAGGATCGCTGCTGGCGAGAATGTAGCCGATCCGCTCCGCCGGATAGTCCGGGTCAACGGGCACGTAGACCGCTCCCACCGCCATGATGGCCTGCTGGGCGAGAATCAGCTCGGGAGAGCGCGGGATCACCACCGCCACCCGACAACCGGGGCCCACGCCCCTCCCCGCCAGATAGCTGGCCAGCTGGCGGGTGCGCTGGCGCAGCTCGGCCACACTCCAGCCCTCGGCGCCACACTCCAGCACGATGGCGCTCTGCTCCGCCGCCGCCAGCCCCTCGGCCAGCAGTGCGCTCAGGGTAGTGGTCGACAGCGGATGGTCGGTCTGGTTCCAGCGCGCCAGCTCAGCCTGCTCACAGGGCTGCAACAGCGGCAAGCGCACCGCCAGGGTCTCGTCAGCCGCCTCACTCCAGGCCGCCAGATAGGCTACCAGTCGGGCCAGATGACGTTCACTCTCCTGTTGGCTGAAGCGCCCCTGATGTGCTTCGAGGGTCAGGGTCATCGCGCCAGCCTCCTCGGCAAAGTAGAAGGCGCACTCCTCCACCGGCCCCGCCGCCAGCACCTGCACCTCGCCACGAACCTGGTTGTGCCCTTCACCAAAGCTGAGGGTACGGGCAAAGGGCATCAAATTGACCTGAGGGCCAAACAGCGGCTGACCCGGCTGACGCTGTTGCAACCACTCCTGACGGCAGCCCTGATGACGGCGCAGGGCGGCAAATTGCCGCTCGACCTGTGCCAGCAACTCCCCTGCCCGGCTGGTGCCGCTCAGCTCGATGCGCAGGGGCACCACATTGACCTTCATACAGGGGGTATCGGCCGCCGCTGAGCCCAGCCGCCCCATCAGCGGAATACCCAGCACCACCTCGCCAGCGCCGCTCATCCGCTGCACATAGCTGGCCACCGCCGCCAGCAGCAGGCTATAGGGGTGACAGGCCGAGCGGCTCGCCCGTGCCACCAGTGCCTGCCACTGGCGGCCCACTAGCCGCTGCTCAAGACGATGTGTGGAGCCCGGCCCTTGCGACGGACGGCGGGAGAGCGACGCAGGATTCTCCACCCCGGCCAACTGCTGCACGAAGAAATCGCGATCCCGCGCGGCACGCGGCGAATCCAGATAGGCCGCCTCTTCGGCCAGCAACTCCTGCTGGGTCGCATAACGACAGGGGGCAGGCTGCTCACCCGCACAAAGCGCCTCATACCAATTTGCCACCCGCTGGCAGAGCAGGCTCAAGCCAAAACCATCGATGGCGATATGGTGCACGGCGATAAACCAGGCCCACTGCCCCTCGCCAAGGCGATAGAGCGTCGTGGCAAACAGCGGCCCCCCGGCCAGATTGAAGGGGACGGCCAGCTGCGCACGCATCTCGGCCTGCGCAGCGGCGAGCGGGTCGGCTTCGCTGCGCAGATCCCGCTCTGCCAGCTGCCAGCAGGCGGGGTTGGCCACCATCTGCGGGCCATCGGCAGTAGCCACAAAAGCGCAGTGCAGACCGGGGATCTCGTCGATGGTCTGGCGCACCGCGCGGGTGAAGTGATGGGGTGCCAGCGCCCCCTCCAGCAGCCAGTACTCGCCGGTATTGCAGGCGGGGCTCTGCGGGTATTTTTGCTGGGCAAACCAGATGCCCGCCTGAGCCGTGGTAAGCGGCCAGCGCGGCAGCTCACCACGCTGGTGGGTGGCGCGCATCGCCATTGTCTGTTCCATGGGAATGTCCTTGCGCAAACATCGAGCGAGCAGTGGCTTGCCCCTGCCCGCATGGCTGAAAAGCGAGGAGGCCAAGCCTCCTCCATAAAGAGAGTGTCACGCCTGCCAGATCGGCAGTGCGCTGGCTAAACCCCCAGGGTGGCACCGCCATCGACCACCAGATCCTGCAGGGTGATATGGCTAGCGGCATCGGAGGCGAGAAACAGCACGCAGGCAGCCACCTCGTCGGGGGTCCCAAGTTTGCCAAGGGGGATCCCCAGCTTGAACTGCCCGGGCAGGCCCGCGATGGTACGTATCTCCCCTTCGCGCTGTTCCCCCTCCTGCCACATGCCGTACAGCATCGGGGTACGGGTCGAGCCCGGCGACACCAGATTGCAGCGCACCCCATAGGGGGCAAGCTCCAACCCCGCCGTTTGGGTGAGGCTGGTCAGCGCCGCCTTGGAGGCGCCATAGATGCCCATCCCCACTCGCGGTACCCGACCGGCATTGGAGGAGACATTGACGATGGCGCCCCTGTGCCGTCCCTGAAACCAGGGGGTCAGGGCCCGCATCAGATAGAAGGGGGCGAAGGTGTTGATGGCGAAGGTGCGCTGCAAGAGGGCGTCATCCACCTCATCGAGCCTGCCGGTCGCCAGTACGCCCGCGACATTGACCAGCACATCGGGCCCCAGCCCCTCATCCAGCAGCGGTTCGCAGCAGCGGGTCACTGCCTCGCTGTCGCTGACATCGATCACCACCCTCTTCACGTTGCCGGGCAGTGCCTCGGCCAGTTGCAGATCGAACGCCACCACGCTGGCCCCTGCCTCGGCAAAAGTGCGCGCCACCGCATGGCCAATTCCCTGCGCCGCGCCGGTCACCCAGATGGTTCTGCCTTGCCACTCGCTCATGGGGTGCACTCCGGTTCGCTGACGTGATCTTCGTTGACCACCTGATAAGCCGTGGCCTGACTAACGTGAAGCTGACGGGAGAGGAGCCCCCACCAGTGAGCCAGGGTCGGCGTGCGGGCCAGCTCGGCCAGCTCCACCACCAGCCCCTGCTGACGCCACTCTTCCACCAGCCCCATCACCGCCAGCGAGTCGAGACCGTAGTCGAGCAAGTTGTCATCCTCGGTGGGCTGCTCCTGCTGCATCTCGGCGGGCAGCCGCACCAACACCTGAGCACGTAGCGACTCCCGAGTCAGGGGGCGTTTGCTGGCCGCCATCACCTCGGCCACGGTAATCACCCGACCGGCATTGCGGCTGACGTAGGAGAGCGCCAGCAGGTGATCCTCGCGGGAGAAGTCGGCGATGGCATCAGCCACCAGGAAAGGGCGAATATCGCGCATAAAAGCATCGACCGCCGTCTGCATCACCCCGATATGGCCGTAGATGCCGCAGATCACCAGCTGATCCCGCCCCCATTCGGCCATCAGCTCTGCCAGCGGAGAGCGGCAAAAAGCGCTGTAGCGCCACTTGGTCAACACCGTATCCTGCGGCTCTGGCGCCAGCGCCGAAACAATCGGCTGACGCTCCGGAGCTCGGGTCAACCCGGGCCCCCACATGTCATTGAGCAGCGCCCGATCTGCCTGACTCTGTTCGGCGGGCTGGGCGGTATAGACCACCGGCATACCGAGGGCACGCGCCTGACGGATCAGGGTGGCGATATGGTCGATGACCTCATTGATCAGCGGATTGTCCGGCCCGTAGAAGTCGACGAAATAGTGCTGCATATCGTGGACCAGCAAGGCGGCCCGGCCCGGTTCAAAGGGCCAGTTCACCCGCCCGGTGGGCAGCTCCTCTACGGTAGGCAGCGGATAGGCGGCGAGGGATTGAATGGTCATGCACACTCCTTGGCGAGCTGCTCGCGCAGCCTCTGTTTGTCTATCTTGCCGACCGGTGTGTGTGGCAGTTGCTCCACCAGCACCAGGCGATCGGGCAGTTTGTAATCGGCCACCCCCTGCTCGCGCAGGAAACGGCGCAAACGGGGCAGATTGAGGGGCTCGCGGCACATCAGAAAAGCGCAACTGCGCTCCCCGAGCATGGGATCGGGCATGGCGACCAGCGCCGCCTGCCGCACATCTGGATGGGTAATCAGCAACTCTTCAATCTCGAGGGCATCGATCTTCTCCCCACCCCGGTTGATCTGATCCTTGTTGCGCCCCACCACCATCAGATGACCACTGGGCAAGCAGCAGACCAGATCGCCGGTGCAGTAGAAACCGTCCCGGTCAAAAGCCCGCTGATTGTGGGCATCAGCCTTGAAGTAGCCACGAAAGGTATAAGGGCCGCGCGTCCAGAGCTCGCCGCACTCGCCATCGGGCAAGGGGTGCCCATCGCTATCCCGCACCTCCACCTCGTCGCCCGCGCTCATCGGGCAACCCTGGGTATTGACGATGTGCCACTGGTCATCCTCGATGCGGCTGTAATTGACCAGCCCCTCGGCCATGCCGAACACCTGCTGCAAGCGGCAGCCAAGGTGGCTCGCCACCGCCTCGGCGTGAGCCGGACTGAGGCGCGCACCTCCCACCTGCACACACTCCAGAGAGGTCTGCGGATAGTGGCTGGCCGCCTCCAGCCAGAGCGCCAGAGCCGGTGGCACCAGCGCAGCCCAATTGACCTGATGACGCTGTACCAACGGCAGACAGGTTGCCGCGGAAGGATCCTTTGCCAACACCACGCAGCCACCGGCATAAAACACCCCGAGTGCACCGGGGGAGCTCAGGGGAAAGTTGTGGGGCGCCGGCAGGGCACAGAGATAGATCACCCGATCATCCCAACCGCACACCGCCACGCTCTGGCGCACGCTATAGCCATAGTCATCGTGGGTACGGGGGATCAGTTTGGGGGTGCCGGTGCTGCCGCCGGAGAGCTGGAAAAAGGCGACCTGATCGGCCGGGGTTGGAGTTGGCTCAATGGCCGCCAGCGGCGAACCATCAGCACGAGCCATGGTTTCAGACTGACGCCATGCAAACCCAGACTGAAGGTCTGCGCCTTCAGTCTGCTCGAACAGCAGTGTCTGGCAAGAAGGCGATACGAGCTCATCAAGGGCCGCGAAGCTTCCCGCTTCACCGGCAAAGCCGGGATGGGAGGGGCTTAGTACCAGCAAGGCGGGCTCAATCTGGCGGGCAAAGGCCACCAGCTCGCGCCGCTGATGGCTGTAGAGGGCATGCACCGCCACTACTCCGCAGCGGATCAGGGCAAACCAGCAGATATAGAACTCGGCGCAGTTGGGCAACTGCACCAGCGCGGTATCGCCGTGGCCCAGCCCGCGCGCGGCCAGCCGCGCCGCCAGTGCATCGACCTCACGCTTTAACCGGCCATAACTGAGAGTGCGTTCACCGCAGATCAGAGCCGTGCGCTCGGGATAACGTTCGGCAGAGTCATCGAGCAGGGTGGTGAGCGGTTGTCCGCGCCACCACCCTTGCGCCCGGTAGTGGGCCGCCAGCTCGGCGGGCCAGGGGGTAAAGGGCACCAGCGGCTTCATGCAGTTACCTCCGGCTCCCGGCTCTCGAGGCCAAACGCCCGCAGCATGGTGCCGAGTTTGGCAGCGGTCTCTTGCCACTCTGCTTCCGGCGAAGAGCCCACCACCACCCCGGCGCCAGCATAGAGCCGCAGCTGTCTGCCGGCAAGCACGCCACAGCGAATGGTGACTACCCACTCGCCATTGCCGTCGGCATCCATCCAACCAACGGCGCCGCAGTAGAAGCGGCGATCGTACCCCTCAAGCCGGGCGATGGCCTGACGCGCTGCCGAGAGCGGCGTGCCGCACACCGCCGGTGTCGGGTGCAGTGCCAGCGCCAGAGCCAGCACGGGAGAGGGTTCATGGAGCCGTCCGGCGATGCGGGTCGAGAGGTGCCACATGGTAGGAGTGGCGATCACCTGCGGCTCCAGAGGGACGTCCAGCTCGCGGCAGAAGGGAGCGAGGGCCGCAGCGACTGCATCGGCCACCAGCGCATGTTCATAGCGATCCTTCTGCGCCCCCAGCAGTTCGGCACTGGCCGCCTGTTGATCGGAAAACGCGTGGCGCGGACGGGAGCCCGCCAGCGGATTGCTCACCACCGCCATCTCGCTGCGCGATACCAGCAGCTCGGGGCTCGCACCAAGCAGGGTCTCCCCCTCCGGCAGCGGGATCTGGAACACATAGGCGCCCGGATTCTGGGCCAACAGAGAGCCATAGGCGTGTGCGGGGGAGGTCTGCTCTGCGCTCTGCACATCGATGGCGCGCGACAGCACCACCTTCTCGAGCTGCCCCTCGCTGAACTGCTGCAGTGCCGCCCGCACCGCTCCCTGATAGTGGGCAGCGCCGGTCACTTCACTCACCTCACCACGAAGCTGACAACAGCGGGCGGGCAACAGCGCATCCCTTGCGACCCACTGCGATTGCGCCGAGATCACCAGATGCCAGGGGGATTGGGTATCAAAAGGGATGGCGCCGATGGCGATGGGATTGTCCATCCCCTGCTGGCGCAACTGACGCAGATGGGCGAGCAGCTTCTCCGGCGGGATGCCGGTAAAACTGTCGTGGATACCGGAGGCGACCAGTACCCTGTCACCGCTGGCAAAACAGCACACTTTATCCAGCCCGACCGCTGTGGCGGGCCACTCTCCTTCCAGTGCATGGTCACACATGACGGTGCTACTCCTTGGAATGAATCACTGCCTGACACGACTTAAGGTGAGTCATTTGACTCACCAGATATCAGAGTGAACGGCATCCTAACAAGGAGCGAAAAAACGATCAATACAAATGAGAATCAATTTCATTAACTTCTTTTTAGTCAAAAGCGGGTGACGAACGAAACTGAACTTCGCCGATAAAAAAGAGTTGCGATCGGAGCAAATTCAATTTGATAATGATAACGCTTATCATTTGTATGTTATGGAAGATGTAAATAATGAAATCCTCAACCTCCCGTTTTATTGCTCCCAGCCTACTGGCCACCACCATCGTCACTCTGCTGACCCAGCAAGCGATCGCCGCCAGCAACCCCCCTCAAGCCGATGAGGTGATCACCGTCACCACCACGGCGCACAATACTCGATCGGCACCTGCCTCTATCTCTGTCATCACGGCCGAACAGATCGCCGCCGCGCCAGTCAATGACCTTGCAGATCTGCTGCGCCACGAAGTGGGCATTCAGGCCGAGGCTGACACCAATGGCCGCAGCGATATCGGCATTCGCGGCATGTCCGGCAAGTACACCCTGGTGCTGGTGGATGGCAAACGCCTCTCCTCCTCCAATGCCCTGTGGCGCGGCGGCAACTTCGACAACACCCCGGTGCCCCTCGGCATGATCCAGCGGGTCGAGGTGATCCGTGGCCCCATGTCGGCACTTTACGGCTCCGATGCCATCGGTGGTGTCATCAACATCATCACCAAACAGCCGGGCAAAACCTGGCAAGGGGCGGCCGATGCCGACTTCAAGGCCATCGAAGGCAAGGATGGCGGCGATCAGCACAGAACCAACTTGGGCTTTACCGGCCCGCTGACCGACAACCTGCTGATCCGGATGAACGGCGAGGTGTATGACCGTCAAGCCTGGACCCCCACCGAAGCTGCTGACGGCATCCCCCTTATCGAAGCCAAACAGACCCGCAACTTCGCCTCCACCCTCAGCTGGCTGGTGGATGAGCAGCAGCGCTTCGAGCTGGATTACCTCTACAACCAGGATGAGCGGCCTCTCGATATCTTCCGCAAAACCGGCAACAAGGTGCATAGCCGCCAGCAGCAAAACGATCGCAACCTGTTTGGTCTGACCCACAAGGGGAACTGGAGTTGGGGTGACACCACCGTCATGGCCAACTACGAGACCTCCCAGATCGACGACTTCAACACCAGCTACTCTGCCCCGCAGCAGCGCGAACTGGAAGAGAACACCTTGACCCTCAAGGGCTACACCAACCTGGCGCTGGCCAACCACTACCTGACCCTGGGTGGTGAATATCTGGATCGGGAGCTGGTGGATGCGGTGAGCTACAAGGATATCGGCGGCAAAGAGAGTCACTCTCAGGAGGCGCTGTTCGCTCAGGACGAAATTGGCCTGACCGACAGCCTGACCTTCACGCTGGGCGGCCGTTACGATCACCACGAGATCTACGGCAGCCACTTCACCCCGCGCGGCTATCTGGTCTATGAGATGAACGATGTGGTGACCGTCAAGGGCGGGGTCAGCCAAGCCTTCAAGGCTCCGGCGCCGCACCAGTACTCCAACGGTTACAGCATCGAGAGCTGCGGCGGCAGCTGCCGCATCTATGGCAGCGACAAGGTCAAGCCGGAAACCAGCACCAACTACGAGCTGGGTGTCATCGCAGGAGAAGGGATCTGGGAGACCAGCGCCACCCTCTTCTACTCCGACATCGACGACATGCTCACCTTCAAGCAGTTGCCGAACTCCACTGACCGCACTTGGTACAACCTGGAGAAAGCCACCACCAAGGGGCTGGAGCTGACCGGCAAGCTCGATCTGACCGACGATATCAACCTTGGCGCCAACTACACCTACCTCAAGGCTGAAGGCGATCAGGGTCAGGCACTGCCCGAGCGGCCGGAGCACAAGGCCAATGCCAAGATCACCTGGCAGGCCACCGAGCGGGTAAATGCCTTTGTCGGCACCACCTACACCGGCCCCCAGTTTGCCGAGCAGACCGTCAACAAGGTTGTCGTACTGCACAAGCTGCCCAGCTATCAGACCTTCGATCTCGGCACCGGCTTCAAGGTCACCGAGAACTTTGACCTGCGACTGGGGATCAACAACCTGACCGACGTGCGCCTGCAAGAGAAAGACACCGTCTTCCAGAACGTCGAGCCGGGTCGCAGCTACTACGTCAGCGGCTCAGCCCGCTTCTAAGGTAGCCAAGGCCGATATAACAGAGCGCGGGCCCATGCCCGCGCTCTGTTAACCAAGAGAATAAGGGGAAGATCCCCACTGGACAGCAAAGAGCATGCAGATTTCCATTTGTCATCAGGATCGCTCATGTTCACCTCACTTCTGAATGCTTCACCCCTTGCCACCCTGCCCACCCCTGACGAGATGTTAAAGGCCAGACCCTGTCCGGCACGGCTCGCTCGCCAGATCGCACGCAGCCGCCAGCAAGCCCGCCATATTCTGCAGGGAGAGGATGATCGCCTGCTGCTGGTGATCGGCCCCTGCTCCATTCACGATCCGGCAGCCGCCCGCGACTATGGTGGCCGGCTCGCTGAACTACAGGGCCAATACGGGGAGCAGCTGCAACTGGTGATGCGTACCTATTTCGAAAAGCCGCGCACGACGCTCGGCTGGAAAGGATTTATCTTCGATCCCGACCTCGATGGCAGCGATCGGCTGGAAAAGGGCCTATCGCTGGCCCGGGAGTTACTTCTGGCCCTTGGACAGGAAGGGCTCGCCTGTGCCACCGAATTTCTCGATCTCACCAGCATGCTCTATCTGGGGGATCTCATCAGCTGGGGTGCCATCGGTGCCCGCACCACTGAATCCCAGCTCCACCGTCAGCTGGCCTCGGCCCTTCCCTGCCCCATCGGTTTTAAAAACGGTACCGACGGCAATATCCGGATCGCGGTAGAGGCGATCCTCGCCAGCCGAGCGGCCCACCTCTATACCCAGCCTTCCGGTGATGGCCAGCTGGCACTGGTGCGCAGCCATGGCAACCCCGACTGCCACCTGATCCTGCGCGGTGGCCGCCAACCCAACTATCAGAGCAATCATGTTACAGAGGCTGGCGACTTGCTGCGCCAACATCATCTGTCACCCCGGCTGATGATCGATTGCAGCCACGGCAACAGCCAGAAGCAGCATGCCCGCCAGCTGCTGGTTGCCCGTGACATTGCCGACCAGCTGGGGGCAGGTAGCCATGCCATCGCCGCCATCATGGTGGAAAGTTTTATCTGCGAAGGGCATCAGGAGATTGGCAGCAAACCGCTGCGCTACGGCCAGTCGATCACCGATAGCTGCATCGGCTGGGAACAGACAAGGCAGCTGCTCGATATGGTGGCAGAAGGGGTAGAGGTGCGCCGCCAGCAGCGGATCGCCCTGGCGGGATAAATAGCGGATTATTCATATAACGCAGAAAAGAGTGTGGCCCCGATGGGGCCACCTTGTTGTTCACTATCTGACACTCGTCAGGCGACTGACTCACGCTCAACCAGCTGGGCTTCAAATTTGAGCGCCAGGCCGTCCACCGGCTTGTGATCGAGCAGACGCAGCGCCAGCTCGGCAGCGCGGCTGCCCATCTCCTCGATGGGGTAGCGCACCGTGGTGAGCTTGGGATAGATGTAGCGGGCGTAGGGGATATCGTCGAACCCCACCACCGACACCTGCTGCGGGATCTTGTAACCCCGCTCCAGCAGACAAGAGATCGCCCCCGCCACCATACCGTCGTTGAAACCGAGCACGGCAGTGAACTCGACACCACGGGCCAGCAGTTCACTCATCGCCACATAGCCGCCATTTTCGTCGGCAAAGGCGCGGCTGACGAGAGCGGGATCAAAGGCGATCCCGGCTCTGGCTAGGGTCTGGGTGTAACCGGCCATCCGCTGCTGACCATCGACAAACTCTTCATCATCGGAGGTGATAAAGGCGATGTTGCGATGACCGGCATCCAGTAAATGCTGGCACGCAGTGGTGATCCCCGCCTTGTTGTCGAGCCAGACGCAGCGATCCTCAAAGCCCGGCACCTGACGGTTGATGAAAACGATGGGGGTAGAGCCAGCCGCCAGCTCACTCAGCTCCTTGTCCGGGAGCGCCTTGCTGTGGAGGATCAGCGCATCGCACTGGCGCTGCAGCAGCGCCTGAATGGCGTGACGCTCGCGGGCGATATCATGGTTGCCAGACATGACGATGGTGAACTTGTTGGCCTGATCGACCATGGTTTCGATGCCACGCATCATCTGGGCAAAGAAGGGGCCGCCGCAGAGGTCACCAACCAGCACGCCAATGCAGTTGGAACGCTTGCTGACCAGAGCCTGGGCAAAACTGTTGGGTCGAAAATTCAGTTCCTTCATGGCCGCCAGTACGGCCTCACGCTTTTCCGGTGCTACCTGTGCCGTGTTGTTGATAACCCGCGACACGGTGGAGATAGACACATTTGCCAGCTGAGAAACGTCTTTAATCGTTGCCACTATCCATTCCTTTATTGTGGGGGAACCTGTCGGTGCCGACGCCTGAGTATACCCTGCGGCCTGATGCAATTCCCGGAGCCAGGTCACCGGGCATGTTTCCTTTGGTAACAAAACCTTACCCGATGATACCCGTCGGCAGGGCAATTTGAAAACAGGGGCCGGCTGGCGGCCCCCGACTCAATAGGCGTGATTGAGCTCCCGCTCTGACATAAAGCGCAGCGGCTGCTGCAACTTGTGCTGATAGATGAGATCGAACGACAACACGTTTTGCACGTAGTTACGGGTCTCCTTGTAGGGGATGCTCTCGACCCACACGTCCATCGGTTTGTTGTCACTCTGCTCTCGCCAGCGTTTTACCCGTCCCGGCCCAGCATTGTAGGCGGCCGCCGCCAGGATCCGGTTGCCGTCATAGAGATCCAGCAAGCGCTTGAGATAGGCGCTCCCCAGACGAATATTCATGGTCGGATCAAACAGTTGCTGCTCGTTGCGATAGGGCACCCCCAGCTTGCCGGCGGTCTCTTTGGCAGTAGCGGGCATCAGCTGCATCAGACCGCGCGCCCCCACCGGCGACTGGGCCAGCGGATAGAGGGCACTCTCCTGACGGGAGATGGCATAGAGCAAACTGGTGTTCATGGTGCGCTCTTGCGCCATCTGGGAGAAGGTGCGTTTGAGCGGCAGCGGGAAGCGCAGGTCGAGAGCATCCCACGCTTCGGCGCGAATGCTGGCGAGAATGGCCAGCTCATGCCATCCCTGATTGAGGGCGATATGACCAAACTCGATGCGCTGGGCCACCGGATTGCGATCCATGTTGTGGATCCACTCCGAACGGGCCGCTGCAATTTCGTTCATCGACAATAGCTCGCGCACCCGCAACAGGAAGGGCCAGCGCTGGCTGGCCGTCCGCCAGTCCGGTACATGCTTGACGCTCTGGTTCTTGATGCGATAGGGCACACCGGTGCGCTGGGCCGCCATGAAACCGTAGAAACCACGCAGGTTGGCAGTCTCCAGATAGAGATCCCGCGCCGGTTTTTGCTGCCCCTGCACCTCAAGGGAGCGCGCCATCCAGTAGCGCCAGCGATCCTCTTTCTGACGGGCCATCGGCATCATCTTCACCCAGCCGGAGAGGCCACGCCAATCCTGCTCCCAGATGGCCAGTCGCGCCCGCAGCTCGGTAATGTCGGGATCCGCCAGCTTTTTCACCGTGCTGTCGACCCAGCTGCGCTGGGCAATGGAGCGATCCAGCAGCAGGCGGCGGGCAATGGCACGTTCTACCGGTTTCACCTCGGCCTGGGTCAGGCCGAAACGGCTGCGAAACAGCGCAAGCTGGCGCAGCACCGACTCCGGCTCATGATTGGCGTAGCGAGTCAAACCGAGGGAGAGCAGCTTGCGAGAATAGGGGTTATTGCTGAAATAGGCCGGGTTCATCGCCTTTGCGGGCTGTTCGAACAGGGTCACCATCTGATCGCCATAGCTTTGCAAGCCGCTACCCAGGGTCGCGCCAAGGTGGCGGATCAGGTTGGGGTTTTCCGCCTCGAACGCCAGCGTCATCCGCTGCCAGATCTTCTCCTGGGTACGCTGACCGGATGCCTGCCACAGCTGGAACAGCGGGGAGCAGGCATCGGGGCGCGATTGACCGCTCATCCAGATCTTGCCCGCCCCCTGCAACGCCTCTTTCGGCTTGCCGGTATAATAGAGCGCCTGATAGTGCATGCAGAGCAGGTCGGTGGAGCTCGGCTTGGCCGGATAGAAGCGCAGGAACTGCGACCACTGCTGGCTCTGGGCCAGATAGGTCAGATAACTGCGCTCCAGCCGGTTGGACTGGGGGGTATCCCCATGCTGGCGGATAAAGCGGGTCACATCGTTGTAATCGGCCGCCCCCGGACGAAAGGCGAGCTGATAGTAATCGAGGTAAGGGAGCAGGGGGTAGTGGGTCAAACGGGCACGAATTTGCTGGAAACGGGCCTGATCATTGGCCCGTACGGCATCATACGCCTGACGGTAGAGCGTCTGGTCGGCAGTCTGTGCCATCAGCGTCGGCACGAACAGCGCCGACAAAACAATTCCCCATACAGCTTTCACTGAGCATCTCCATTGAGGGCAATACACCGCCTGATGGCGGCGGGTCTACTGCCACTCATTCTACCCGTTGCCGGGCAGTGCTACAGCGGGGAGAAGGGACTATTTTTCTGCATCGCTCATCTGCATTTCGCGTAGCTGTTCCGGTCTGGTCAGACGCTGTACATATTTCTCCAGATAGGGCACCGGCAGCGGTTTGGAGGCGAGATAGCCCTGATAGAAGCTGCACCCCTGAGCCTTGAGAAACTCCAGTTGCTGACGGGACTCCACCCCTTCCGCCGTGACGTTGAACCCCATATGTCGCGCCATGGCGATCACCGCCTCAACGATGGCCATGTTGTCACCATCTTTCGGGATGTCCTGAATGAAGGAGCGGTCGATCTTGAGCTCATCGGCAGGCAGCCGCTTGAGGTAGCTCAGGGAGGAGTAGCCGGCACCAAAATCGTCGATGGCAAAGCTGATGCCGAGTCCCTTGAGCTCGGTCATCTTGCTGATGGTGTCCTCGGCATGACCCAGTACCACGGATTCGGTGATCTCCAGATTGAGGCAGGCCGGATCCATGCCGGTTTGCGCCAGCACATCATGGATCCGCTCGACAAAATCGGTGGCGTGGAACTGCTTGGCGCTCACGTTGACCGAGATCTGCGGAATGTGGATACCATTCTCTTCCCACAGCACATACTGGGCGCAGGCCTCATAAAGCACCCAGTTGCCGATGTCGACAATCAGGTCCGTCTCCTCGGCGATGGGAATAAACTCGGCTGGCGAGACCAGCGAGCGACCGGCAGGTTGCCAGCGGATCAACGCCTCGACACCAATGATGTCACCGCCGTCCACCATGTGCTGCGGCTGATAGTAAAGGGTCAGCTCCTGCTGACTGAGGGCGTTGCGCAATTCGTTGTGAATAAGCAGACGGCGATCCGCCTGTTGCTGCATCGAGGCATCGAAGAAACGACGGGTCTTGCGACCAGCGGACTTGGCCTGATACATGGCAGTATCTGCCTGCTTGAGCAGATCATCGACCCCCTGCTCCCGATCCGGAAACAGGGTGATACCGACGCTGGCGCCGATGTGCAGCACCTGACCTGCATAGGTATAAGGAGCGGCAATCTCGGTGATGAGACGCTCGGCAATGATATCGGCCTGCATCTCTGCCTGGGGCGGGCTGGCAGAGAGCGATGGCAGCAGCAGTACAAACTCGTCACCGCCGAGACGCGCCAGGCAATCCCCTTGCCGCACCAGCCGTTTGAGACGGGCGGCGACCTCTTTGAGCAGCCAGTCACCGGTGGCGTGGCCGAGGGAGTCGTTGATGGTCTTGAAGTGATCGAGATCGATAAAGAGCAGCGCGCCAATCAGGCCGTTTCGGATCGCCTCATTGAACGTCTGTACCAGGGTTTCATGCAATTGACGACGATTGGGCAACCCGGTCAGCTCGTCGTAATAAGCGAGATCCTGAATGCGTCGCTCGGCCGCCTTGCGCTCGGAGATATCCTCGAAGCAGATGACAAAGTGGCTGATCACCCCTTTTTCATCCTGCACCGGCGTCACTATCTCCCACTGGGGGTAGGTGTGACCATCGGCATGACGACGCAGAGTTTCTCCCTGCCAGCGGTTGAGAGGGTTGAGCTCGTAGCCCAGCCCTCCAAGATTGGGCCAGAGATCCTCTTCCAGCTGCAGACCCAGTACGGAGTGGCTGTCAAAACCGGTGATCTGGCTGAAGGCGTTGTTGACCCGCAGGATCTTGAACCCCGGATCCGTGATGATGATCCCTTCGTGGGTCTCGAATGCAACGGCAGAGAGGCGCATCTGGGCATCGGATTGCAGTCGCTCCAGCTCGGCTACCATCCGTACCGAGAAGGTATTGAGCACCGAGGTGAGGTTGCTGGTATCTGCCGGGGCCGAATAGAGCAGCGCCAGATGGCCCAGAAGTTGGCTTCTGGCATCAAATAGCGGCTGACCATAATAAGTCTGCCCGGCCGCCAGCCAGGGTTGATACTCCTGCGACTCGTCAATCACCTCGAAACAGATGGCCCCTTGCTTGTAGAGCTCCTGACAGGGGGAGCCCGCCAGCGGGTAGTCTTTAAGCGTCAGCCCGTCGGCAGCCAGCACTTTGACCCGGTCGGCACCGCACAACTCCCCCACCCAGACCGCATCCACCTTGAGGATATGGGCCAGCTGGCTGACCAGGGTATTGAAGAAATCGAGCCCGGTGCGGGCAGAGAGCGCCTGCGCCAACTGGGTGAGCAGGGTGGTTTGCAGCAACGGCAAAGAGAGGTTGAGAGAGGATACTGCACTGTTGGCGGTATCAAGAGGGGCCAGCCAGCCACAGCAGATCTGCTGGGTGGGCACAAACTGGCCGCTCCAGAGCACATGGTTGAGCTGCCCCTGATCATCTTTCAGATGACCGATGAACTGTTCAGGCAGATGTGATTCATGAAGCCGGACAAGAAAGTCGGCAAAGCCTGCCTCATCTTCCGGTAACAGGCGAGCGGCCCAGGGATGATTGCCCTCCCCTTGCCACTGCTGGTAGGCCCCCTGATCAGAGAGACTCCACTGATCATGTTGCCGATCGAAAAACCACATGACTTGCGTGGCCTGCTGCTTCATTTACCACTCCAACACAACAACCAACCACGTTTGATGTCCAATCAGGCATAGCAACGCCCCCTGCATCCGCTCATCAGATCAGAGGTTGCGAGGAAAGAGTACAAACATGCGATATCAAGCAGTGGAAACCGGACATGAGGTCGACACGAAGTGCTGCCAAGAAGGGACAGAAACGATCCTATTCCCGTCATACTGCCTGCCAGTTTCATGGAGCTCAAGCTGTTTTTGGCACGAAACCGGAAAAGATCACAATTTATAAGTTGCTGAATAGCCAAGGGAAGGTTATGTGACATGGATCACATTTCAATCTTTACCAATGAGTAATCTGAAGGTGAAGACACAAGCAAGACGACCCGAAGGGGGCCAATATGAAAATCGAAATTACCAGCAAAATCATCGACATCACCCCGGCTATCCGCGAGCGCATCGAATCCCGTTTTGAAAAGCTCGAACGTCTTCAGGTGCCTCTCATCACACCCCATGTGATTGTTTCCAAAGAGCGTCTGATGTTCACTGTCGAAGCCAGTGCTGGCATCCCCAACGGCAAACTGTTTGCCCAGGCAGAGCATGAGGATCTCTACGCCGCCATCAACGAACTGGGGCAAAAACTGGAGCGCCAACTCAACCGTCACACCGAAAAGCCGATTGCCCGTCGTGCCAATGCCGCGCTCAAAGAGCAGCCGCAACCGGATGAAGCTGACGCTTGATAGCATGCCGCAAGGCTAAAAATTCTAAAGAGCATAAAGGCGGGGTTACCCGCCTTTTTGTTGCCTGTGATTTGCCGACAAGCATCGCGTTACACCAGTGAACAGGCGCCATCAACTGAGCCAGTGCAACCGGGTATCCACCCCCTCTTGCAAACGATCGAGGATCGGCAGCAATACCAGCGGATCCTCCTGCCTCGGCACATCGGCCAGCTTTCCTTGCAACCGCTCCCGCGCCAGCGGTGACAGGTTATCGTAGACAGCCTCATCGAGCAGCGGCTGTTTGACCGCCAGCGGCGGTGTTTGCAGCGCCAGCCAGAGCCGCACATCCACCATGCTTCCCCCCTGCTGCAGCCGCTCATTGATGGCACTGCAGTCACTCCCCGCCCCTTCCGCCACCAGCACCTCTGCCGGTCTCAGATCAAAGTGCAGACGCCAGTCACGGCTCTGGGAAGTGGCCGCCGGTTTGGCATCAAACCAGGGCTGCTCCTCCACCGCGTCGGTCAGCAGGGCCAGATGCAACCGGAAATCCGCCCGATCGCCATGCTGCAGGTCACGGTTGAGGCGCTGCCCCAACTGGCCCTCATCGACGAGCAGGTGATTACGGATTGAACTGGGCAGCATGAGATAACTCTCGAAAATGGCGATTTCACTGGTTATCGGCCACAAATGCAATTCTTTTAATGGAAAAATCCTGCTTGGGGGTTCACAAAACCGGAAGATCTGTTAGTATGCGCCTCGCACTTGTGGAGGGGTTCCCGAGCGGCCAAAGGGATCAGACTGTAAATCTGACGGCTCTGCCTTCGAAGGTTCGAATCCTTCTCCCTCCACCATTTCAAGTGCGAGAATTTGAAAGCAATACCCCGTGGAGGGGTTCCCGAGCGGCCAAAGGGATCAGACTGTAAATCTGACGGCTCTGCCTTCGAAGGTTCGAATCCTTCTCCCTCCACCATCATTCAGAAAACCCGGCCTGGTGCCGGGTTTTCGCATTTATGGCCCGCCGCAATCCATTCTCCGTCTGCCCTCCAGTCCCTTATCGCCAGTGCCTGCAGCCGATTGCGCAATAAAAAACGGGAGGCCTACGCCTCCCGTTTACGTTCATATCAGCCCAGTTACGGGATGAAGCGTTACAGGGTGAAGCGATAGAAGATATCAACCGCCTGAGCCACCCCGCTCATCGCCTGCAGATAGAGCCGTGGCAATACCTCGTAGCGCAGCTTGAATTCGGCGATGGGGCTGAAAACCCCGACCCCGTACTGGAACTGCAAACCCGGCAGCAGATAGGCCGACAGCGTCACCTGGGTGTTGTCGCCACTGCCCGCGGTATCGAGAGAGACATCGCTCATCCCCAGCGACTCGCCGATACTCGACACCACGCCATTCGCCTGACTCACCGCGCCGGCCACCAGCAGACCGTTGAAACCGCCATCCTCACCGCCAGTCTGCAACCCTTTGCCACGCAGCAGATAGGAGAGCTGTTCCGACTGCGCCATCTGCGGCTCGGAGTAGACAGTGATCTCCGGCTTGCTGGCAGGGCCGGTCACCCGCACCCCGACCGTCACCTGACCCTCGATGGTATCGGGATCCCGGTTGGCCTCGATGTTGAGGAACGGCCGATCCAGCGGACCGGAGAAGAGGATCCGCCCCTCCTTGATGATGAGGTTCTGACCATAGGCCTTGAAGCGGCCGTTGGTCAGCACCAGCTGGCCGTTGCCTGCCAGCGGCTTCTCGGGATCCTGACGGATATTGAGACCGCCGGAGACATCGGTCTTCAGCCCCATGGCATCGAGCTTCACATCGTTGCCAAGGCGGATCGCCACCTTCATCGCCAGCGGCAGGCTGGCCTGCTTGGGAGCCGGGGGCAGATCGTCATAGACCACGGTCACATCATCGGAGACCGCCACTGCCGAATCCGGCAAGCTCTTGACCAGAATGCGCGCCCAGGGAATATCCACCTGACCGGTAATCCGGGTCTCCTCCCCCAGCGACACCGCGATATCGGGCGAGACTCTGACCCGGCCCATGCCCGGATATTGCGCCTCCAGATCCTTGCCCTGAATGGTGAGGCTGCCGCTGACCGGCATCTTGGCCCAGCTGAGCCAGCCGCCCAACGCCAGCGGCCCCTTGCCCACCAGCATGGAGCCATCGAGCTCGGCGCGGTTGCCTTCGATCTTGAGGCGGGTCACCAGCTTGGTCAGGGTCACCATGTCGGAGTGGGTCTGCACTTCACCGTCACGCAGGTTGAGCTGACCAAACAGCAGGGGCGCCGCCAGGGTGCCGTCGAAGCGGGCATCGGCGGAGATGATCCCTTGCAGGGAGCGCACCTCAGGGATGAGCGGCGCAAAGGTATTGAGCTTGAGATCGTCAAACTTGAGCTGACCACCTAGCAGACCGCGACCGGCAGGCTCCCTGATCAGCAAATCGGTATCGATATTGCCGATCTGTTTGGAGGCAAAATCGAGGCGAATGGCCGCCTGCTGCCGCTCGAAATCCAGGGCCAGGGCCAGCTGCTGATAGTCGGTCTTGAGACCATCGGCCACAAAAGTGCCCGGCGTGGTGCGTACCACCGCATGCAGGGTCGGCTGATTGCCACGCCAGCTGGCACGCCCATCGGCGGAGAGCATCGCCTGCCAGCGGAAGTTGTCCGGCAACCAGGGGCGCAGCCGCTTGAGATCAAACTCGCTCAGGGCAAACTCCAGGGTGCCCTGCGCAGCGGAGACCTGACTCCCCTTGACGCAGAGGCTTGCACCCTGGGAGCCGAGGCAGAGATCCCCCATCGCCAGCCGCTGACGCGGCAGATCGAGATCCAGCGCCCAGGGGGAGCTCAAGTCCCAACGGCGCAGCGGGGTTTTCAGCCGCAACTCGGAGAGCGCCCCGCGCCAGTGATCCCCGCGCACGCCGCCACCCAGTTTGAGGTTGGCCGCAACAGGGTCACCCTTCATGGTCAGGGTCAACAGATGCTGACTGATATCGCCGCTGAGGTTCAGGGCCAGCTGGCTGAGCTTGGTCTCACCCTGTTTCAACTGCGCCACCAACAGCGAGAGCTCACCGGCCGGTTTCGCACCGATCGCCACATTGCCCTTGAGGCTAATACCCTTCAGGTCGGTGCCGGCATAGTAGAGCCGGTCGGAGGCCAGATCCGCATCGATTTTTGGCGTCTGCTGATTGCCACTGACCTTCACCTGTCCCTTGATATCCCCTTTCAGGCCGGGATAGATACCCCCCAGCTGGGGAGCCTGCAGGTTAGCATCGAGCTTCCATTGGGCAGTGCTGATGCTGCCCTTGGCCTGCAACTGGTTGGGGCCACTTTGCAGCGAGAGCGCCGGGATCTGCCACTCCATCTTGTCGTTACCACTGAGCTCCCCCTTGAGGGCCAGCGGGTACTGGTTGAGCTTGCCATCCACCTTGAGCTTGGGCAGTTTCAGCTCCCAGTGGCCCGCTTCGTTCATCACGAAACGGCTCTCCAGCTCACCGGCCAGCGTCCCTTTCAGCTCGGGCAGCAGCTCGGCCGGATTGATCCCCTTGAACAGGGTGGTTCCCTGCCACTCGATCCCCTTGTTCCAGGCGAGCTTGCCATCGAGCTTCAACTCCCCCTTGAGGGCATTGAGCTGCAAGGCGATCTTGCTGAGCCGCTCCAGATCCCCCTTCCCGTCCAGCGCAAGCTTGAAGGGGGGGACATCGGTCCCCTTGCCGGAGGTATTGAGGGCAAACTGATAGCCGGAGAGCTTGCCCTTGGCGGTCAGGCTCCCCTTGTCCAGCCGATAGCTCGGCTCATCTTTGGCGGGCTTGTGCAACGGCCAGCCGAGGCTCTTCCAGTCGAGGGCCAAATCAAAAGGGAGATCCGGGTCGAGCGAGGCCAGAGAGCCCTTGAGATTGGCGGCGATCGGCCCTTTGGCCGACAACGCCAGCCCCAGCTTGCCGACCGAACCGCTCAGCGCCAGCGTGGCCTGCTCCCCTTGCAGCTCGCCATCCAGCAGCCCCTTGCGGGCCTTGGCATCCAGCGTCACCGCCAGCGGATAGTCATCACTGAGCTGGATGTGTCCCTTGAGCGCCAGATCGGCCATGGCGTGGCGCAGCGAGAGCTCGCGCACCTCGATGCGATCGTCGGCAGCAGTGGCCGAGAGCAGCAGCTTGTCGAGCCCTTCAATCAGCTCGCCCTGCTTATATTGCACCCGGGTCGCGCTGACCCCTTCCAGCTGGATGGGGAAAGGAAGATGAATGGCGGGCAGGAGAATGGGGGCTGCCTTTGCCGTATTTGCAGCTGGCGCCCCGTTGCCCTGTTTGGGGGTCTTGGCGCTGGCCTTGTCGTTGCGCGCCACCGCAGCACCGGCTTGCTTCTCGTTAGCGGCCGGCTGCTTGGCGGATTTGGCTGCGCTGGCGGGTGCCGCGTCATCCAGCGTCACCTTCAAGTTATCGAGCACCGGGCCGCGTACAATCAGCCCCTTGCGATTGAGGGTGGCGCCGATATCGAGGGACCCCAGGGTCACGGCCACGCCGGGCACCGCCAGATCGAGATCGGCTACCTTGAGGCTATCGACCTGGATCTTGAGTGGCAGCGGGCGCCAGACAAAGGGCTCGGAAGGCTCTTCCGGCGCAGGCTCGGAGTCGGCTACCTTGACCACCGGATGGGTCACCGCCAGGGATTTTATCCAGAGCTTACCCTGCAGCAACTTGCCCAGATCCCAGTCGAGCACGGCGCGATCCACCGTGACATCCACCAGCTCATCCTGCCAGCCGGCCCCTTCCAGGGTCCAGCCATAGCCAAGCTGACCGGCCACCAGCTCTCCCTTTAGGGAGGGCAGCGCCGCCTTGGCCTGTTGCCACAACCACTTGTTGCCCTGATGGGTAAAACCCAGCAGGCTGACGCCGATGAGCAGCAGGAACACCAGCCCCATCAGCCAGAGAAAAATGCGTTTTAGCCAGATCACAATGCAGACCCCCGCGCAAGATACAGCCGCAGCGGCCAAAGAAAAAAGCGTTTAGACAACATCATAATTCAGGCCCCAATGCGAAATGCAGCCGCAAGGGCTTGTCCTCTTCCGATACCCCGACCGCCAGATCCAACCTGACCTGACCGATGGGGGTGACCCAGCGCACACCGACGCCGGTACCTATTTTCCAGGGCTCACTGTAATCGGTGGTGGAGGTGCCGCCATCCACAAACATGGCCCCCAGCCACTTCTCGCTGAAGCGGTAGTTGTATTCCAGACTGGCCACGCTGGTGTAGCGGCCACCGGTCAGCTTGCCATCCGGCCCGGTGGGGGAGATGCTCTCGTAACCAAAGCCGCGCACCGTCTGATCGCCACCGGTAAAGAAGCGCAAAGACGGCGGCACCAGCGAGAAGCTGTCACCTATGATGGCCCCCTGCTCGGCCCGCATCAGGAATCTGTGGTTATCACCAAGAGTTCGCAGCCACTTGCTGCGTCCCCACACCCGCATAAAGCTGATGTCGGAGCCCCATCTGGGATCGGAGAACTCCAGCGTCAGCTGCTGGCGATCCCCCCAGTCGGGCACCAGGGTGCCGCGCACCCGCAGTCGGGACCAAGAGACCCCGGGGATCAGCAACAAGCTGTTCCCCTCGTCGGCGCCCTGGGTATAGATCTCGTTCTCCAGCCGGATAAAGACGTCCCGATCCCAGCTCTCCGGCCGCCGCGTCCAGCGGTGCACACCGATAGTGGTGAGATCGGAGCGGGTATCGTTGTTGTCCTTGTACTGGTAGCCGGTCTGGATGGAGTAGTAGTCCCGCAGCGGGTTGCCCACCGGGATCTGATAGTCGAAGCTGAGCTCTGCCTCCGGCGCCGACACCTTGGCGGTGGCAAACAGGCGGTGGCCGTAGCGGTTGACCCAAGGCTTCTCCCAGGTGGCACTCATCCGCGGCCCCACGTCGGTGGCGTAACCGATACCGGTCTCGATTTCGTGATCGACCCGGTTATCCAGCGTCACCGCGATGGGCACCCGATAGTTGCTCGCCTCGCTCAATACCGGCTTGATATCGACCTGACGGAACAGCTTGGTGGAGGAGACATCCTGCGACATCTCGGCCAGACGGATGGCGAGATAGGGGTCGCCGCTCTTGATGTTGATAAGCGGGCGAATAAGGTGAAGCGCTTCGGGAGTGGCATCGTAGCGGATCTCGCCAAAACGGTAGCGATGGCCCGATTCGAACAGAATAAAGATCTCCGCCGTCCCCTTGTCCGGGAACACCTTGACCTGACTCTTGCTCAGCTTGGCATCAAAGTAACCGCGAGCCAGCCCGAGGCTGCCGAGATCCGCCTTGATGGATTCATATTTGGCATGATTGAGGGGATCCCCCTCTTTGAGGGGCAACTTGTCCAGCAGGGCGCTGTAGAGCTCATCGCTACCCGCATCCCCCTCCAGCAGGATATCGAGGCGGGAGACGATGACCGGCTCCCCTTTATCTACCTCAATCACCACTTTGGATGGAGTCTTCTTGTCGCGACTCAGGGTGATTTTCGGCTGGTAGTAGCCGTAGACCTGCAGCGCCTTTTGCACGCTCTCGGTAATTTTGGCTCGGGCGGGACGATACTGGCGCTCCTGATAGACCGGCAGGGCATTGAGGTAGGCTTCAGCGTTGTCCTTGTTCTCCCCTTTCAACCCCTTGACCTGATAGGTGAGCTTGGCGGCAAACGCGGGTGAGGCCAGCAGCGACAACAACAGCCCAAGCAGTAACAAGCCACGGCGAAATGGAGGTCCGGACAGTGAACGCCCTGCCAGCAGGGATGAAATGCATCCTGTCAAAGGTCAATATTCCTGAATCTGTGGTGAAGGAAACCAGCGCCCTTTCGGGTCAACCCCGAATGCGGCGCAGCACGCCATACAGTGCATGGCCGTGACACAACAATGCGCGCCAGAAAAATGGCGAACCTTATCCTAACATAGGCGTTGGCCAGCGACAGCGCAGCGCCATTGGCAAATTCGCCATATCTTTTAAGAGGTTGACCACAAATCACACATTTTGGTGACAATTACGACGCCCCGCTTTTCCTATAGGGGGATCCAGCCCGACTCAGAGGAGGATCCCCATCACTGACTGCATTATTCGCTAACATTTCCCAATTCTTGCCATTCCCTATCCACCACGACAGGGTTTGTCGGTATAACGCTGTTCCACCGCTGAACCAACCTGACACCCGCCAGAGCCCGCCACAGAGAGTGATTAAGAATTGCTCGTTCAGCGCAATCGAATTATCCCGCTGCCTTTGCAGACGTCCCTCCCTCACACTTGAACCATCAACTGAAGGAGACACATCATGCATGCACGTAGCGAACAGATGGCTGACTATATTGCCGATCGTCTCGAGTTCATCACCTTTCTCGCCTGCTGCAGCGCCCTGCTGGCCCTGCTGACCGGCATGAGTGGCCAACAGGCGCTGGCCTTTACCGCCCTGAACCTGCCGTTTGGCCTCGGTATTCTGTTGGGGATGGCGATGCTGGCCCCCCTGCCCGTCCACTGGCGGCTGCCGGGGATCACCTTGCTGCTGGCAGGTTGCGCCCTGATGACCCTGCAACTGGGGGGGGAGTGGCTCAATCCGCTGGCTATATGGAGCCTCTACGCCCTGCTCGGGCTGGAGATCATCTGGCAAGCGCGTCCCCGCGCAGTGCTGGCAACCCGCGCTCGCCAATAGGAGCGACGATCGCCGGTAAATGGCGGACTGTGAGGGCTGACGCAGGTGGCAAATTGGGGTACTCTTGCGCCCCCATTTGTCAATACGATGTGCCGCCATCCTGGCGTAAACAATCGTCACCATCACTTCCAGGAGCGCCCCGATGAAAAAAGCCTGTGCCCAGCATATTCTGGTCAAGACCGAAAAACAGTGTCTGGAAATCAAGGAGAAGATCGAGAAGGGAGCCGACTTCGGCCAGATGGCCAAGCGCTTCTCTACCTGTCCCTCAGGCAAGCGTTTTGGCGATTTGGGAGAATTTTCCAAGGGAGATATGGTGAAAGCATTTGACGATGCCGTATTCAAGGGTGAACTGCTCAAGGTGCTGGGGCCTGTGCGCACCAAGTTCGGCTTCCATCTGATCAAAGTGCTCTATCGCAACTAAGTCATCGCAACTGACCATTTTCTCGGTGAAGCTCCCGTCAGGCGGGCTTCATCGACCTCTGCATCTCCCTCGCAAAACTGACCAAAACCACGCCAAACCCTCATCAATTTACTAACGTTATCAGGCAATTAAGTTTATCCTTCTCGGCATTGTCCACATTCGACGATGGATCCCGTGCTATGCCCCGCTCTTGCTTGTGGCCCCTGCTGGCCTGGTTACTCCCGCTCGCTGGCGCCCTCGGCAGCCGCTTTCATCTCTGGCCCTGGTGGATCGGTTTTGCGATCTGTCTCATCGGAGCCCTTCTCTCCCTGATCTTGCTGGTACGCCTGCCCTGGAGCCGCAACCGCTACGCCAGCGGCCTTGGCGCCTTGCCGCTACTGCTGCCCCTGACATTTGTGGCACAGGCGCTGCGCATGCCGCTGATCAACGATGTGAGCACAGATCCCTACAATCCCCCCCAACTGCGCTGGGCGGCAGAGCTCAGAACGGCGCAGGATCTGCCAATAAATAGCGCACCGCTGAAAGCAGTTGAGGCAAAACCCGGTCCTCTCTTTACCAGGGCCTCTCCTGCCGAAGTGGTGATTGAAGCCTGCGAACTGATGCAGGAGCTGGGCTGGCAAGTACGACCCAGCCCCGACGGTCTGGATGCAGTGGTTACCACCGGCTGGTTCGGCTTTCAGGATGATGTGGCGCTGCGGGTCTTTGCTGGCCCCAAAGAGACCCGCATCGATATGCGATCAGCCTCCCGTCAAGGGCAAAGCGATCTGGGCACCAACCGGGCGCGGATCGAGGATTTCCTGACCCGCCTGAACGAGCGCCTCGGCCAGGCCTACAAACCCAATTTGAAACCGTAAGTGTGAAACAACAAGAAGGTAACTGATGCGCGTTGAGGTCAAACCCGACCGGGAATATGCCTGGTTTATCCGCCCCTTTTTCTGGCTGCAAAAGCGCAACTATGGTCAGGTGCTTATTCCGGGCAAGTGCTGGGGCCGCTCGCCGCGCCTCTTTGCCGCCGTCGCCACCCTCTACGGGGTCATCAACCGCAAGCGCTCCCCCATCGACCCCGTGCTGCGCTCGCTGGTGACGGTGCGGGTCTCCCAGCTCAACTGGTGTCGTTTTTGCGTCGACATCAACGCCATGACCCTGGTAAAGAGAGCTGGCTCCAGCGAGAAGGTGGAGGCGCTGGCCAACTGGCGCGAAAGCCCCTTGTTCGACGAGCGGGAGAAAGCAGTGCTCGACTACACAGAAGCGATGACTGGCCTCGATGGGGTGAGCGACGAGCAGGCGGCCCGCCTCAAACCCTGGTTCGATGACGATGCCATGGTGGAACTGACCGGCCTTATCGCCTTCCAGAACATGTCGGCCAAGTTCAACGCCGCCCTCGATATCGCGCCGCAGGGCTTCTGCCAGCTGCCGGTGCAACCGGAACGCCCCGCCAAGCCCGACAGCAAGGACGCCTGATGAACCGGACCCGCCTGCTGCTTGTGCTGGTGATGGGGGGCCTTATCGGCGCCTTCTTTGCCCTCGATCTCGGTCGTTACCTCACTCTGGACGCCTTGCAGGCCCAGCAGGCGGCAGTGGCGCAATGGGTCGACAGCCACTTTGTCTCGGCCAGCCTGCTGTTCGTGCTTATCTATGTGCTGAGCACCGCCCTCTCCCTGCCCGGCGCCAGCCTGCTCACCCTGGGTGGCAGCGCGGTGTTCGGCATCGCATGGGGATTGCTGCTGGTCTCTTTTGCCAGCACCATAGGCGCGACCCTGGCTTTTCTCAGCGCCCGTTTTCTGCTGCGCGACTGGGTCACCACCCGCTTTGGCGACAAGCTGGCCACCTTTCAGTCCGGCATGGCGAAGGAGGGGGCCTTCTATCTGCTTAGCCTGCGCCTCATCCCCATCTTCCCCTTCTTTCTGGTCAATCTGCTGATGGGGCTCACCCCCATCAGAGTCAGCACCTACTACTGGGTCAGCCAGCTTGGCATGCTGCCCGGCACCTTCGTCTATGTACTGGCGGGCAGCGAGCTTGGCCAGTTAACCAGCACCGGCAATATCCTCTCCCCCGGCCTGATGGTCGCGTTGACCCTGCTGGGGCTGATGCCCTGGCTGGTCAAGAAATTGACCACACACCTTGCGCAGCGGCGCCTGCTCACCCCCTACCGCAAACCCGCTCGCTACGACTACAACCTGCTGGTGATCGGTGCAGGTGCAGGTGGGTTGGTCACCAGCTATATCGCGGCAGCGGTGAAGGCCAAGGTGGCGCTCATCGAGAAACACAAGATGGGGGGCGATTGCCTCAACAGCGGCTGCGTCCCCTCCAAGGCGCTGATCCGCAGCGCCCGCTTTGCCGCAGAGCAGCGCAGGGCCGACGAGCTGGGCTTTAGCCCAAGCCACTCCCGTGCCGATTTTGCCGCCGTGATGGAGCGGGTGGCTGAGGTGATCAAGGAGGTCGAGCCCCACGACTCCATCGAACGCTATCAGGGGCTTGGAGTGGAGTGCATCGAAGGGGAGGCGCGGCTGGTCTCTCCCTGGGAGGTGGAGGTTAACGGCCAGCGCCTCGCCAGCCGCCATATCGTTATCGCCACCGGCGCCCGGCCGCTGGAGCCCAAGCTGCCGGGGCTGGATCAGGTGCCTTACCTCACCTCGGATAGCCTCTGGCAGCTGCGCACCCCGCCGAGCCGCCTGCTGGTGCTGGGGGGTGGCCCCATCGGCTGCGAGCTGGCCCAGAGCTTCGCCCTGCTCGGCATTCCCGTGACCTTGGTGGAACTCTCGGAGCAACTGCTGCCCCGCGAAGATAGTGAGGTAGCCGACGCCCTGGCTGGGCAAATGAGCCGAGATGGCGTGCAGCTACTCACCGGCTGGCACGCCGAACGAGCCGACTATCTGCCCGCAGCCGAGGGGGATCTCCCCATCCGGCTGCAACTGCGCCGGGGCGATGAGACACAAGTGGTTGAAGGGGATCAACTGCTGCTGGCACTGGGTCGGGTCGCCAACGTCAGCGGCTTCGGGCTCGAGGAGTTGGGGGTCGAGCTTGCCCCCCGCGGCACCCTAGCGGTCGATGGCTTTCTTGCCACCAACTTCCCCAGCATACTGGCAGTGGGAGACGTAGCGGGCCCTTACCAGTTCACCCACTTCGCCGCCCATCAGGCCTGGTATGCGGCGGTCAATGCCCTGTTTGGTCAGTTCAAGCGCTTTCGGGCCGACTATCGGGTCATTCCGGCGGCCACCTACACCATGCCGGAGATTGCCCGGGTCGGCCTCAATCGCAAGGAAGCCGAAGCGCAGGGGATTCCTTTCGAGGCGACCCGCTTTGAGCTGGCCGAGCTGGACAGAGCCATTGCCGATGGGGAGCGCCACGGTTTTATCGAAGTGCTGACCGTGCCGGGCAAGGATAATATCCTTGGCGCCACCATAGTGGGCACTCACGCCGGTGAGCGGATTGCCGAGTTCGTGCTCGCCATGCGTCACCGTCTCGGCCTTGGCAAGATCCTCGGCACCATTCACGCCTATCCCACCCTGATGGAGGGGAATAAATACGTGGCGGGTGAATGGAAACGGGCCCACCAGCCCACCCGGGTGCTGGCGTTGCTGGCCCGTTATCACCGCTGGCGCCGTGGCGCCTGACAACCAGAGAAACGTTTATGCTCAAGCCATTCTCACAGCTCTGCTCACACCTCAACTCACAACTCAACTCACAGCTCAAACAGCGGCTAAACGCCCTGCTGTGCGCCCTGCCACTGCTGGCCAGCGGCTCGCTGTTTGCGGCCAATCCAGACGGTAACTGGCAACAGACCCTTGAGGAGGCGAAGGGACAGACCGTCTACTTCAACGCCTGGGGCGGCAGCCCGGAGATCAACGCCTATCTGGTGTGGGCCGGGCAGGAGCTGGCACGCGACTATCAGGTCAAACTGGTGCAGGTGAAGGTGGATGACATCGCCCAGAGCGTCAGCCAGCTGCTGGCCAACAAGCAGGCAGGCAAGCAAGCTGGCGGCCCCATCGATCTGCTCTGGGTCAACGGCGAGAACTTCAAGGCGCTCAAGGAGCAGGGGCTGCTCGGTGCCCCCTTTACTCAAGAGCTGCCCAACATGGCGCTGGTAGACAACAGCCTGCCGGTGAGTGAGGACTTCACTCTGCCGGTGGAAGGGCTGGAAGCCCCCTGGGGCATCGGCCAGCTCAATCTGATGGTCGACACCGAAGAGGTCGCCAGAGCGCCCACCTCGGCTGCAGCCCTGCTGGCGTGGGCCAAGGCCCACCCCGGTCGCTTCACCTATCCCAAGCCGCCCCAGTTCCATGGATCCAGTTTTCTCAAGCAGATCCTGCTGGAATTGACGCCAGACTCCGCCCCCCTCTATCGGGAGGCGACCGAGAGCGACTTTGCCAAGCTCACCGCCCCGCTCTGGGCCTGGCTCGATGAGCTGCATCCGGCACTCTGGCGCAAGGGCAAACTGTTCCCCACCAGCGCCGCCGAAACCCGCCAGCTGCTCGATGATGGCGAACTGGCCATGGCTATCAGCTTCAATCCGCAGGAGGCGCAAAGCGCTGCCCAGATTGGCGCCCTGCCCCCCAGCGTGGAAGCGGTCGCCATGAATAAAGGGGCGCTCACCAACAGCCATTTTCTCGCCATCCCCTTTAACGCCAACGCCCGTGCGGGTGCCAAGGTAGTGGCCAACTTCCTGCTGAGCCCAGCGGCGCAGGCGCGAAAAGCCAATCCGGCCTTCTGGGGTGATCCCAGCGTGCTGCGGGCCGATACCCTGCCTGATTCAGCCAAGGGGCAACCGGCACTGCGCTTCAAAGCGGTGGCCGAGCCTCACCCCAGCTGGCAGCTCAAACTGGAAGCGGCCTGGGCCGAGCGTTACGGTCACTGATGAGTGCCTCTGGTCACCCGCTTTCCCGCTCCCGACCGTGGCGCCGCTTGACACGCCACCCCACTATGAGTGCGGGGATGGCGGTCATTTATCTGGCGATCTTAGTCATCCCATTGCTGGCGGGACTGTGGCAACTGCTGGCGGAGGGGATGGCCGCCTCTCATCTCGCCTTGCTGCTGGCTCAGCCTGGCCTTTGGCATTCCGCTGCGCTGAGCCTGTGGATTGGCGCAGCCTCCACCCTCGGCACTCTGCTGTTGACCGCCCTGATGCTGGCCCACAGCAACAGCCGGGCTTTCGGGCTGCTCCGTCGCCTGCTCTCGCCTATGCTGGCCATGCCCCACGTCGCCTTTGCCATCGGCTTTGCCTTTCTGCTCGCCCCCTCCGGCTGGCTGCTGCGGCTCCTCTCGCCAGCTCTAACGGGGTTTGATCTTCCCCCCGATTGGCAGACCATTCGGGATCCTTGGGGGCTCGGGCTGATTGCACTGCTCGTTTTCAAGGAGACCCCCTTTTTGCTGCTGATGGCGATGGCCGCACAGCAACCCATCCAGCAGGCACGCCAGCTGTGGCTGGGGGCGAGCCTCGGCTTCAGTGCCCCCCAGATCTGGTGGCGCCTGCTGCTGCCCGCCCTCTGGCCTGCCCTGCGCCTGCCCATCTATGCGGTGGCGGCCTACGGAGTGGCGGTGGTGGATCTCGCCCAACTGCTCGGGCCCGATGCCCCCGCCCCGCTGGCGGTGCGGTTGTGGCTCTGGTATCAGGACCCGGATCTGCTCTGGCGCGGCGCCACCGCCAGCGGCGCCCTGCTGCTGCTAGCCATCACGGCGCTGCTTATTGCCATGCTCAGATTACTGGAGTGGCTTCATAAAGAGATGGGCAAAGGCTGCTGGCTCGATGGCAAACGGGCGGCGCCCCACTTCTTTGCCAACCGGCTCGCAGCGGGCTTTGCCTTCACCCTGATCACCCTCAATCTGGCGGTGCTGGCGGCGCTGCTGCTCTGGTCACTGGCGCGCCGCTGGCCCTTTCCCGCCCTCTGGCCCAGCCAGTGGAGCAGTCACTACTGGCTGGATCTGCTGCCAACCCTGCTGCCGCTGCTGACAACCAGCACACTGCTGGCGCTGGTGAGCGGCTTGCTGGCACTGGGAATGGCGGTGTGCAGTCTGGAGGCACAAGCCGGCCGCCGCCCCTGGCCGCTCTGGCTTATCTGCCTGCCGTTGTTGCTGCCGCAAGCGAGCCTGCTGTTTGGTATCCGGCTCGGGCTGGACTGGCTTGCACATGACTCGATAAGCAGCGGCATTGGCTGGGGCTGGGTGCTCTGGAGTCAGCTGCTGTTTGTCTTTCCCTATGTCTATTTGTGTCTGCATGGCCCCTATCGCCAGTTCGATCCGCGGATCACCCAAAGCGCCCTGCTGCTGGGGGCAACGCCATGGCGAGCCTGGTGGCAGGTCAAAGCACCGCTGCTGGCGCGCCCGCTGCTGTTTGCCTTTGCGGTGGGGGCCGCGGTGAGTCTGGCCCAGTATCTGCCGACCCTGCTGTTTGGCGCTGGCAGGGTGGTCACCATCACCACCGAAGCGGTGGCCATCGGCAGCGGCCTCAACCGGCGGCTGGCAGGGCTCTACGGCCTGCTGCAACTGCTGCTGCCGCTCATTATCTATCTGCTGGCACTCTGGCTGCCGGCGCGGATCAATCCGGCGCTCAAAAGGGCACACTGACGATGAATTCTGACCATGGCAACGGCACCATGCTAAGCACCACACCTCTTCGGCTTTACCTTGATGAAAATCTGCTGCTCTCGCTGCCCGCCCTGCAGGTGGCGCCGGGCGAGGTGCTGACCCTGATGGGGCCCAGCGGCTGTGGCAAGAGCTCGCTGCTGGCGGCGCTGGCGGGGGTACTGCCCGGCGCGCAGACAGATAGCGGCCCGATCCGGCTGGAGGGGGAGATAAGACTCGGCGAGCGGCTACTCAACGCCCTACCGCCGCAAGCGCGGCGCATCGGCATGCTGTTTCAGGATGATCTGCTGTTTGACCATCTGACGGTGGCGGAGAACTTGATGTTCGGCATGCCAGCGACCATCAAGGGAAAACGCACACGGCGGGAAAAGGCACTGGCCGCATTGGCACAGGTCGCGCTGGCGGACCAGGCTGACAAGCTGCCGCAGCTGCTGTCAGGGGGTCAGCGAGCGCGGGTCAGCCTGCTGCGGGCACTGTTGGCGGAACCCGACGCCCTGCTGCTGGACGAGCCCTTCTCCCGCCTCGACAAGCCGCTGCGGGCCGCCTTTCGCGAGCTGGTGTTCGCGCAGATCAAGGCGCTGGCCATCCCCGCCATCCTGGTGACCCACGATGCGGAAGACGCGCCGGGCACCATACTCAACCTCACCGAATGCCACTGTTAACCGAGGAGTGTTCACCTTGTTTGATCGCCATCTGATCCCCGTGATCCGCAGCCCCCTCACCCAGCTTGCCAAACCGCTCTGCCGCGCCGGGATCAGCGCCAACCAGATAAGCCTCACCGGCTTTGCCATCGGCATGCTGGCGTTGCCGCTGCTGGCCTTTGGCTGCTATCAATGGGCGCTTGCAGCGATCCTGCTCAACCGTTTGTTGGACGGGCTCGACGGCGCCGTGGCGCGGGAAACCGGCATCACCGACTGCGGCGGCTTTCTCGACATCACGCTCGACTTTATTTTCTACGCCGCTGTGGTGCTGGGCTTTGCCCTCGCCGCCCCTGCCAATGCGCTGCCCGCCGCCACTCTGCTGTTTGCCTTTATGGGTACCGGCTCGAGCTTTCTGGCGTTTGCCATCATGGCGGGCAAGCGGGGGATCGACAATCCGGTCTACCACCACAAGTCCCTCTACTATCTGGGTGGCCTCACCGAGGGGAGCGAGACCATCGCCCTGTTCGTACTGATGTGCCTGTGGCCCGCCGCCTTCGCCCCGCTCGCCTACGGCTTTGCCCTGCTCTGCGCCATCACCACCCTGACCCGACTCTGGAGCGGCTACCACACTCTACGTCCCCCCCAGCCCTAAACAGCACAGCCCTCACAGAAGGGCTAATCCATCGCACGATGAATTGGCGGCAAACAAGGCGCACGGAACACTTGCACGGGGATGACAATGTTTTACCATTGCGACACTTTTGTCAGTCTCTTTGAGAACCCTATGCGTCGCCTTGCCTCTCTTCTCACTCTGTCGTTGTTTCCTCTGCTCGGTGGCTGCAGCAGCACGCCGGCTGCCAAGCCCGTGGTCGTCCCCCAACCCAAGAGCGCCTTCATCAACCAGACGCCGTCGCGAGGCCCCGTTTACAGCCAGGGGGTGAGCAAAGGGGACTTCGCCAATCGCACCAATGTGGACAGATTTGTCCAGAAGATGGTCGAGAAGCACGGTTTTGACAGCGCCCAGCTGCATCAGGTGCTGGCGCAGGCAGAGCGCTACGACTGGATCATCCGTCTGATGGATGCCCAGGCGCCGACCACCAGCAAACCGACTGGCCCGACCGGCGCCTGGAACCGCTACCGCGCCAAGTTCATCACCCCGGACAACGTACAGAACGGCGTCAACTTCTGGCGCGAATACGCAAGCGAGCTGAACCGGGCGGAGCAGATCTACGGGGTGCCGCCGGAGATCATCGTCGGTATTATCGGGGTCGAGACCCGCTGGGGCCGGGTGATGGGCAAGACCCGCATTCTGGATGCGCTGGCCACCCTGGCGTTTGATTACCCGCGCCGTGCCGAGTTCTTCACGAGCGAATTGGAAGCCTTCCTGGTGATGACCCGCGACGAGGGGATGGATCCCACCGAACCCAAGGGCTCCTATGCGGGCGCCATGGGCTACGGCCAGTTTATGCCCTCCAGCTTCCAGCGCTATGCGGTGGACTTTGACGGCAACGGCCACACCAACCTGTGGGATCCGGTTGATGCTATCGGCAGCGTCGCCAACTACTTCAAGGCCCACGGCTGGGAGAAAGGTCAACCGGTCGCGGTGCGCGGTCAGGGCCAACTGCCCGGCTATGAGCATGGCTTCCAGACCCGCTACCCCATCGCCACCCTGCGCCGCGCAGGGCTGACGCCAACCAGCAGCCTGGGCAACCACAGCGAAGCGAGCCTGCTACGCCTCGATGTCGGCACCGGCTACCAATACTGGTACGGCCTGCCCAACTACTACACAATCACCCGTTACAACCACAGCACCCACTACGCCATGGCGGTGTGGCAGCTGGGGCTGGCGGTGAAGGCGGCGCGCTGACAGACCGCGAGCAGCAGATAAAAAAGGAGCCTTAACGGCTCCTTTTTATACCAATTACTTTATTTATTCACGGTAGATTGACCCGAAATCAGACCCCGGCCTTGGCCAGTGCCGCGGAGACGATCTGCTGGGCCTCTTGCTGGATGAGGTCGAGGTGCGCGTCGCCCTTGAAGCTCTCCATATAGATCTTGTAGATGGACTCGGTGCCGGAGGGGCGCGCCGCGAACCAGCCGTTCTCGGTCACCACCTTGAGACCGCCGATGGCAGCATCGTTGCCCGGCGCCTTGGTCAGCTTGGCGATGATGGGCTCACCGGCCAGGGTGGAGGCTTCTACCAGAGCAGGATCCAGCTTGGAGAGCACCGCTTTCTGGGCGCTGTTGGCCGGGGCGTCAATACGGCGATAGCTGGAGCGGCCGAACTTGGTTTCCAGTGCATCGTAGTGGGCTTGCGGATCCTTGCCGGTGACCGCCAGAATTTCCGCCGCCAGCAGCGCCAGAATGAAGCCATCCTTATCGGTGGTCCAGACGGTGCCATCTTTGCGCAGGAAGGAGGCGCCCGCGCTCTCCTCGCCACCAAAGCCGAACTCCCCGCTGTAGAGGCCATCCACGAACCACTTGAAGCCGACCGGCACCTCTTTCAGGGTACGGCCAATCTCGCCGGCAACCCGGTCGATCATGGAGGAAGAGACCAGCGTCTTGCCGACGGCCGCATCGGCAGACCAGCCGGTGCGATGGGTAAACAGATACTGGATTGCCACCGCCAGATAGTGGTTCGGGTTCATCAGGCCGGACTTGGTAACGATGCCGTGACGGTCGTAGTCAGGGTCGTTGCCAAGGGCGATGTCGAACTTGTCCTTGAGAGCGATCAGGCTGGCCATGGCGAACGGGCTGGAGCAGTCCATCCGGATCTTGCCATCTTTATCCAGGGTCATGAAGGAGAAGGTCGGGTCGACCTTGTAGTTCACCACCTCGATGTTCAGGCCATAGGTCTTGGCGATGACGTCCCAGTAGGCGACGCCGGAACCGCCCAGCGGATCGACACCGATCTTGATGCCTGCATTCTTGATGGCGTCCATGTCCAGCACGTTCTTCAGATCATCCACATAGGGGGTGACATAGTCGTGCTCGACCACGAACGGGCTCTTGAGCGCCTCGGCGAACGGCATCCGTTTCACGCCGGCCAGACCCGCTTCCAGAATGGCGTTGGCACGGTCTTCCACCCACTTGGTGATCTCCCCTTCGGCGGGGCCACCATGGGGCGGGTTGTACTTGAAGCCACCATCTTCCGGCGGGTTGTGGGACGGGGTGATCACCACGCCGTCAGCACGGGCAGCCGGTTTGCCTGCATTGTGGCGCAGGATGGCGTGCGAGATGACCGGGGTCGGGGTAAAGCCGAGGCCAGCCTGAATACGGGTTTCAACGCCGTTGGCGGCCAGCACTTCGACTGCGCTGGCAAAGGCGGATTCGGACAGGGCGTGGGTATCCATGCCGACAAACAGCGGGCCAGTGATGCCGGCCTGCTGGCGATACTCCACCAGGGCCTGAGTCACCGCCAGAATATGGGATTCGGTAAAGGCGCTGTACAGGGCGCTGCCACGGTGGCCGGAGGTACCGAAGGCAACTCGCTGCTCGGGGCGGCTCATGTCCGGCTTGTTAAGGTAGTAGGCGCTGACCAGACGGGGAATGTTGGTCAGGTCGCTTAAACGGGCCGGCTGACCGGCGTGGGGATGCTGAGCCATGGCGTTTTCCTTGCGTAATGGCGGCCTTGCCGGGCAAGGCCTGAGTCTTGAAAAACCGTTAGATTGCGCCGCACACCTGCGCGATCACCTCGTCACCGTAACCCATGCTGCTCATCAGCTGGGCCACCATATTCTGCTTGCGACTGGTGTTGGTGTTGGTGATCACCCAGAACGGGGTCTCCGGTACCGGCTTGGGCTTGGTGGTGCTGCCACTGGCGCGCAGAGCCTCGGGATCCCGTGAGAAATAGACGCGCTTGCGCCCCTTGATTTCGGTGGCCTGGGTAAACCCGACCGGATCGTCCCGGTAGAGGGTACTCAGCACCAGCATAAAGCGGTTGATGGACTTCTCTTCCTTTTGCAGCTCACCGGAATCGAGCAGGGCTTGCAGCCCTTGTTGGGTGGCTACCGCACTGGGCTGCGCGACGGCAACGGGCTCGGCAACCGGCACACCTTGGTGAGCAGGCTGTTCCAGCAGACGGCGCAGGATATCGGAGGCACTCTCACCGATGTGCCGGGTCTGGCTGGCGATATAGAAGTAGAGATCGTCATCAAGCTCGATGGTTTTCATAGGGATGCGCTGGACTCGTCGAAATTCGGATGCGGCGATTATACATAGGCAAACCCGACAGCCCAAGCAAGGGGCTGGCAGATGTACATGAATCTCATCGAGAATACGGCATAATAGCGGGCCAAGTGTGTGATCAGCCGCACTGATAGCCGATCCGGATGGGATTTTTTAGAAAAAAAACCACATTTATTTCCCATCCGCTGGACGAAATCCTTTTCTTTCCAGTGCGTTAAATAAAACAGCGATACGCACTCACGACCGACAAGGTGTCATTTTGCAACAAAACAGCATATTGAACTTCAAGGAGCAGGGTCAGGGCGCGGCAGTCATTCTGATCCACGGCCTGTTTGGCAGCCTCGACAACCTCGGCCTGCTGGCCCGCGCCCTCGGCGAGCACTATCGGGTCATCAGCGTCGATCTGCGCAACCACGGTGCCTCCTTTCATAGCAGCGAGATGAGCTATCCGGCCCAGGCAGCCGATATCCTGACCCTTATGGATCGGCTGAATATTGCCGAAGCGACCCTGATTGGCCACTCGATGGGTGGCAAGGTGGCGATGCAGGTCGCCAAACTGGCGCCCACGCGGGTGAGCAAACTGGTGGTAGCTGACATGGCGCCGGTCGCCTATCCCCACTCCCGCCACCAGAATGTGTTCGCCGGACTCAACGCCACGCTGAGCACGCCGCCGCAAAGCCGCAGTGAAGCGGAAGCCATGCTGGCGCAGCATATCGAGATCGCCGGGGTACGCCAGTTCCTGCTCAAATCCTTCGCCAGAGGCGAGCATGGCTGGGGTTGGCGCTTCAATGTGCCCACCCTTGAGCAAAACTACGCCAACATCATGGGCTGGCCCGAGGATGAGCGCCGCTTCGAGGGGCCGGTGCTCTTTATCAAGGGGGGGGATTCTGACTATATGCAGCCCCAATACAGCGAGACGGCACTGGCTCAATTCCCGGCGGCAAAGGTGCGTGTCATCGCGGGTACCGGCCACTGGCTGCATGCGGAAAAACCGACTCTGTTCAACAAATTGGTTGTGGATTTCCTGTCGACAGGCGGTTAACAGTTTCAAATCCTTTGTGATATAGTGCGCCCGTCATAAGGAGTGCGCGCAATCCATGCTAAGTGAACATATCGACCTGATCGAAAGTTTGGGCCTCAAGTTATTCTTTGTGGCCATTTTCATATTGATTGGCCTGGCCATTCAGGACGTGCTCAAGCGCGGCAACGTGCCCCGTTTCGGTCGTTTTATCGTCTGGTTGGTACTGTTTCTGGGTTGTGCGGGTTTTGTCGCCAAGGGGCTGATCGAACTGGGCTGGGAAGGCTCAGGACTCGGCTAACTTATTTTCATCTGTGATGTATGGCCAAACAGCAAACTGATCGAACAACACTGGATCTGTTCGCAAATGAGAAGCGCCCCGGCAGGCCAAAGACCAATCCACTCCCCCGCGAGACCCAGCTCAAGATCAACAAGCGTAACCAGCTTAAGCGCGATCGGGAAAATGGGCTGAAGCGGGTAGAGTTAAAGGTGGAGGCCGAGTTGCTGGAGCGCCTGAACCAACTTGCGTTACAACAGAACATCAGCCGAGCCGAGCTGATCCAATCTATCCTGAAACAACAGATTGAGTCCGCCTTTGCGGTGGACATTGCAGTCTGAGCGTTGAGCATTAACACCAAATACGGGTAACTAAACACTATGGCAAGTGTAGGTCTGTTTTTTGGCAGCGATACCGGTAACACCGAAGCTGTCGCCAAGATGATCCAGAAAGAGCTGGGCAAAAACCTGATTGAAGTCCGTGACATCGCCAAGAGCAGCAAGGCCGACATCGAGAGCTTTGATCTGCTGATGTTCGGCATCCCGACTTGGTACTACGGCGAAGCCCAGGCCGACTGGGACGACTTCTTCCCCGATCTGGGCGAAATCGACTTCACCAACAAGCTGGTCGCCATCTTCGGTTGCGGTGATCAGGAAGACTATTCCGAGTACTTCCTCGACGCCATGGGCACCCTGCGCGACATCGTCGAAGCCAAAGGCGCCATCATCATCGGTCACTGGCCGACTGCTGGCTACGAGTTCGAAGCCTCCAAGGCACTGGTCGATGACAAGCACTTTGTCGGTCTGGGTATCGATGAAGATCGCCAGCCGGAGCTGACCGCCGAGCGCGTCAAGGGCTGGTGCAAGCAGCTGCACGAAGAGATGTGCCTGGGCGAGCTGGAGTAATCCGCCTCCCCTCATACCTCTGACAACAAGGGCCCCGACGGGGCCCTTGTTGTATCTGCTTGTTGCGATGCCTGCCTTTATTCTTCCCTGTTATTCACCTCTGTGCTCCGGTTTGGCCCGCACATAGAGGGTGCGCTTGACCTGCGCCACCAGCTCGCCGCTCTTGTCCTGTACCGTCACCTCGAATTCGGGGAAGTGCTTGTTGCCACCTTCGGTCGCCGCCACGATTTCGGCCAGCTTGCCCTCGGTCAGGTTGAACTCGGCCACCAGCTTGCCCTTGCCCGGCTTGATGTAGTTGATGCTGCCCGCCTTGTCCCAGACGTAGTAGCGATTCTTGAAGTAGCCCATCAGCATCAGCGGATAGATGGGGTCCGTCATGGCAAACATGCTGCCGCCAAACTGGGTGCGGTTGGCGTTCTTGTTCCACCAGCGGGATTTGAGGGTCACCCGGCAGTAGCGAAAGTCATCGCTCAGGGTCTCTATCTTGATACCGGCGCCCCAGAAAGGGGGCCAGGCGTTGAGTGCGCGGCGCACCCAGGCCGCATTGTCAAAAAGCCAATCCATGGATCTCATCCGACCAGAATATGAAAGTTACATCTTATCAACATCTGCCATGCCAGCAAGTCGGACGACACGATTGATTATTTCAATCCAGCCGGCCATTTATGGCTAAACCCCTTGAATTGCTGGGTTTATTTTTAGGGAGGCTACGACCTATAATGACAGGCCAAGCGAGTTCAAGGTTGCCATTCCTGCGGCAGTCCATCAGAATAACCCCACCTTCGAGAATGCGAATAAGTAGAATATGGCAGACAACAACCAAGCGTTAAAAAAGGCCGGGCTCAAGATCACCTTGCCCCGGGTCAAAATCCTGGAAATCCTGCAACAGCCGGACTGCCAGCACACCAGCGCCGAAGATCTCTATAAACGACTGATCGACCTGGGTGAAGAGATTGGTCTCGCTACCGTCTATCGCGTTCTCAACCAGTTTGATGATGCCGGTATCGTTACCCGTCACCACTTCGAAGGTGGCAAGTCGGTATTCGAACTGGCCACTCAGGAGCATCACGACCACCTGGTTTGCCTCGACTGCGGCAAGGTGATCGAGTTCTCCGACGAAGTGATCGAACAGCGTCAGCGCGAGATCGCCAAGAAATTCAATATCCGTCTCACCAACCACAGCCTCTACCTCTACGGTCATTGTGCTACCGGTGAGTGCAAGCACGACGAATAAGTCGCACGTGACTTGCAGATAACGGACAATAAAAAAGCCAGCATTAGCTGGCTTTTTTATTGTCCGGCGCAGGCCGCTGGCAGCACACAGGGCAGGGTCTCCCCTGCCCCATCGGCTTAGCCTTCTACCTTGCCCCAGGAGTCGCGCAGGGCAACGGTGCGGTTAAACACCAGATGCTCCGGGCTGGAGAGCTTGTTGTCGGCGCAGAAGTAACCTTCACGCTCGAACTGGTAAGCCTGCTCCGGCTTGGCGTTCTTCAGGGATGCCTCAACACGGGCCCCCTCGATGATCACCAGAGATTCCGGGTTCAGCGCTGCTTCGAAGTCATCCTCGGCGCCCGGGTTCGGCACCTTGAACAGACGATCGTAGAGACGCACTTCGGCTGGCAGGGAGTGAGTGGCGCTGACCCAGTGGATCACCCCTTTCACCTTGCGGCCATCGGCCGGATCCTTGCCCAGGGTCTCGGGGTCGTAGGAGCAGTAGATGCAGGTGACCTTGCCATCGGCATCTTTCTCGATGCGCTCGGCCTTGATCACATAGGCATTGCGCAGACGCACTTCCTTGCCCAGCACCAGACGCTTGAACTGCTTGTTCGCCTCTTCTTTGAAGTCCGCTTCATCGATGAAGATCTCGCGGGTGAAGTTCAACTCGCGGGTACCCATCTCGGCATTGCTCGGGTGGGCCGGGGCAGTCAGCACTTCGTCGGCAGCCAGGTTCTCGATGACCACTTTCACCGGATGCAGCACGGCCATGGCGCGCGGTGCATGCTCGTTGAGGTCTTCGCGGATGCAGGCTTCCAACATGCTCATCTCGACGATGTTGTCCTGCTTGGTCACACCGATGCGCTTGCAGAACTCGCGGATGGAGGCCGGGGTGTAACCACGACGACGCAGACCGGAGACGGTCAGCATGCGCGGGTCATCCCAACCATCGACGTGCTTCTCGGTCACCAGCAGGTTCAGCTTGCGCTTGGACATGACGGTGTATTCGAGGTTCAGACGAGAGAACTCGTACTGACGGGGGTGGCAATCGATGGTGATGTTGTCCAGCACCCAGTCATACAGACGACGGTTGTCCTGGAACTCCAGGGTACAGATGGAGTGGGTGATCCCTTCCAGCGCGTCCGAGATGCAGTGGGTGAAGTCATACATCGGGTAGATGCACCACTTGTCACCGGTCTGGTGGTGGTGGGCAAACTTGATGCGGTAGATAACCGGATCACGCATCACCATGAAGGGGGATGCCATGTCGATCTTGGCGCGCAGGCAGGCGGTGCCTTCGGCGAACTCGCCGTTCTTCATCTTGGCAAACAGCGCCAGGTTCTCTTCCACGCTGCGATCGCGGAACGGGCTGTTCTTGCCGGCTTCAGTCAGGGTGCCACGGTACTCGCGCATCTGCTCGGGCGTCAGCTCGTCCACATAGGCCAGACCCTTTTCAATCAGCTCGATGGCGTAGCCGTGCAGCTTGTCGAAATAGTCGGAGGAGTAGCAGATCTCGCCATTCCACTGGAAGCCGAGCCACTGTACGTCCTGCTTGATGGACTCTACGTACTCGATATCTTCCTTCACCGGGTTGGTGTCATCGAAACGCAGGTTGCACTGGCCCTGATAGTCGCGGGCGATGCCGAAGTTCAGGCAGATGGACTTGGCGTGGCCGATATGGAGATAACCGTTCGGCTCGGGCGGAAAACGGGTATGCACGCTGCTGTGCTTACCGCTGGCCAGATCTTCATCAATGATCTGACGAATAAAGTTAGTTGGGCTGTTCGCCTGACTCATGGCTCACCTCAAAAAAGCGTCACTGGCGGAAGTTGTGCCGGCTGGCACCCTCATCCCCCCGCCGTCAAGCCGGGTATGATCCCTTATTACGGGCGCTGTCTCAACCTGAATTTGGCACTTCCGGGCCATTTCCCGGCCATTGCACCGCTAAAAACGGCGTGGCTTGGCACATTGCACACAAAATGCATAAAAAAGCCCCGCACTGGGCGGGGCTGAAAGTGATGAAAAACACAAAACAGACAATTACACACAACAAAGGCTCACACGCACAGTCAACCTTTCCCAAACCCGATGCGCCATCGCCCTTGGGAAAGGCGGGTCTTGCGACCCACCTCATGTTAACGGTTGACTGCTATCAGTTCAGTTCGGTGACGCGGCTGGTGCGCTTGCCATCGAAGCTGGTGGTACGCAGGTAGACCTTGCCATTCACGCTCGGCTTGGCCGCGGCGTCATAGGCACTCCAGTTGGTACCGTCCAGGCTGTACTGGATGGGCAGACCCGGCAGATCCACGTTCGCTTCCAGCACACCGTTCACTACCTTGGCACCCGGTACGGAGAGGCGGTATTCAACACCGGCCTGATCCAGTTTCGGCAGCACGCGCTGACCCAGTACGTTGGCAAACTGGTTCCACTCTTTGTTGAGGGTGGCCTTGTTGACGAACTTGGTCTCGCCGGAGAACTCGCGACCCTTCACATAGTTCAGCTCGAAGCCACCTTTGTGCCAGGCACGCTCGGCCACGGAGAAGATACGCGGGTAGACCATGTACTCGTACTGAGCATCGGTACGCACGGTTTCACTCCACTGCTGACCGGAGATCCCCTTGAACTTGACCGGATCCTGGTCACCCTTGGCCACGAAGGCGTTGCCGTCGCGGTCAACCGAGGTCTCGGCGTTCTGCGGCAGGTTTTCCGGGGCAAAGGCGAACACCTTGCGGGTGTCGTTGAAACGGGTTGCCCAGTAGTAGCCACGCTCAGCCGGGTGTACCTCGTTCGGGAAGTCGAAGTAGAGGTAATCCGGGTTGGACAGGACCACTTCGTAACCCTTGTGCGCCCACTTCATCGCTTCGTTGAAGCCACCCCAGTAGAGGGTTTCCCAGAAGTTGACACGGGTGTTGTCGGTGGCGAAGTCCTTGGCGCTGTTGGCGTACTTCAGACCATCTTCCCACGCCTGCAGGGTGGAGAAGCCGTGGCCCTTGACCATCTCGCCCACTTCCTTGGCGAAGTAAACCGGCAGTTCAGCAACGTCCTTGATCTTGCCATCGTCGATCATCTTCTGGCACATCGGGGACTTGCCAAACGGCTTGTCCTGCTTGCTGGAGTCGACGTTGCCTTTCCAGGCGACCAGCTCTTCTTTCTTGGTGACGGCCGGATCCTGATAGCCACCGCCCTGCATGATGTTCTTCGCCTCATCACCACCGTAGTGCCATGCGGTCAGTGGCTGACCGGCGGCCTGGTGCATCTGGGCAACTTCATCCATTACCTTGGCCACGAAGGTGGCAGCACCCGGCTGGCAAGGGTTGATGAAGGACATCTTGTCGTAGAACTGGACCGAAGTGACGTTGGAGGTGTCAGCCGGATCAGTCAGACGGAACTGGTTGGCTTCCGCCTCTTTGCCTTCTGCCATCAGACGCTTGTAGCGCGCTTCCATGGAGACCACGGCAGCACGGGCGTGGGCCGGCATGTTGATCTCGGGGATCACGGTCACACCGCGGGCCTTGGCATAACGCACCAGATCCACGTAGTCAGACTTGCTGTAGAAACCGGAACCCTGGTTGTCGCTGGTCGGGCCGGAACCCAGTTGCGGCATCAGGCACTTGGTTTCGGACTCGTCGTGGCAACGCTGGCTACCGACCTGGGTCAGCTCCGGCAGACCCGGGATCTCCAGACGCCAGCCTTCATCGTTGGTCAGGCCAAGGTGCAGCACGTTGAGCTTCATGGCAGACATCTGGTCAACCAGCTTCTTCATGGTATCCAGACTGCGGAAGTGACGGGCCACGTCGGTCTGCATGCCACGGTATTCAAAGCGCGGCGCATCCTCGACGGTCATCGGGCTCACCAGCTTGTCATCAACACCCAGCAGGGAGATCAGGGATTGTGCACCCCAGAATGCCCCGTCGATGTCGCGACCCTGGATCACTGTGCCCTTCTGACCGATGGTCATGTCATAACCTTCAGCCTGCTTGAGCTTGCTGCCGAGCTTGATGGTCACCGGGTAGCCGGTGTCGGAGAGGGTAACACCCAGCTTGGTCAGTTGAGCCTTCAGGGCCTCGGCGCGATCGCTCGGCAAGTCCAGGGCATTGAGTTTGATGGTAGAGAAGTCAACCTGCGGGCCAGCTTTGACTACCTGCTTCATCGGGGTCGGCAGGATCTGGTTGTCAATCTTGCCAGCCGGCAGCAGGGTACTGGTCTGGTTGGCTGCGAAACGGGTCTCGCTGTTCATCAGGATGTTCTTGTCATCCTTGGTACGCTTCCAGCCATCGGCCGGCATCGGCTTCTCGTAGGTGCTGGCATCATTGATGTTGCTCATGCTGGCCAGTACTTTCGGCTCGGCACCTTCGCTGGCGACATACCAGTTCGGCATGATGTCAGATTCGAACAGTACCCAGTATTCCACCACCAATGGCACTTCGACCGTGGCATCCTTGGCAAAGCCCTGGAACTTCTCGGTTGGCGTCAAACGATAGAGATCGCCGGTCAGGTGAGTGATGGTGAACTGGTCGTTATCCACACGCTGGATACGACGGATGGAGGAGACGTAGATGCTCCAGTCTTTGGAGGTGACGTCAGCACCGGTATTGGTCAGGTGCAGCTTGGCAACGCCACAGCTCGCCCACTCGGAACCCAGCGCCTGGCAATCGAGGCCGGCACCGGCACCGTCGTTGGTGACCACTTCATACTTGACCACCAGGTTGTTGGCAAGGGAGTCGACCACGGCCTGCTTGGCGGCATCGGCTGCCTGGACCTGGCTGACAAAAACGGTAGACATGGCAATGGCTAACAGAGAATGTTTCAAGTTCATAACTGCTGCTCTCATTTGAAGTAAAGGTTGGATTTTCTTGGCTTTTTTATATGGGGCCCCTGAGCGGGGCCCTTAGTTATGTCAACAATGGACTTAGACTTGAGGTGAGCGAGTCGCTCGATTAACGCAGGGCTTTCATCTCACCGGCGATGATTTCGGCCAATGGGCCCAGAATCACCTGCAGGTTCTGCTCACCGAGTTTGACCACACCGGCCGCACCCAGGGCTTTCAGCTTGCGCTCATCGACGATGCTGCGGTCTTTCAGAGTCAGACGCAGACGGGTGATGCAGGCATCGATGGAGACCAGGTTCTCTTGACCACCCAGCACTTCCAGGTATTGCTTGGCCAGCTCGGTACGGTTGGTAGATTGAGCGGCAGCCGGAGCAGTCTCTTCGTCATCTTCACGACCCGGGGTTTTCAGGTTCAGCTTGGCAATCACTACGCGGAACACTGTGTAGTAGAGGCCGAAGAAGACCAGACCCTGAGGGATCAGCATGTACCAGTTGGTCGCCAGCGGGTTACGGCTGGAGAGCACCATATCCACCAGACCGGCACTGAAACCGAAACCGGCCATCCACTGCATGGAGGCTGCGATGAACACGGAGATACCGGTCAGCACAGCGTGAATGACATACAGTACCGGCGCCACGAACATGAAGGAGAACTCGAGCGGCTCGGTAACACCGGTGAAGAAGGAGGCAAAGGCAGCTGCGATCATGATGGAAGCAACTTTCTCTTTGTTCTCTTTCTTGGCGGAGTGGTAGATGGCCAGAGCAGCGCCCGGCAGACCGAACATCATGATGGGGAAGAAGCCAGCCTGGTACATACCGACCACGCCTTTCACCTGATCCAGGCTCTTGCCTGCGGCCAGAGCGGCATCGATGGTAGCCTGACCACCCAGGAAGTTAGGGATGTCGTTGATACCGGCCACGTTGAACCAGAATACGGAGTTCAGGGCGTGGTGCAGACCGATCGGGATCAGCAGACGGTTGAAGAAGGCGTAGATACCGGCACCGGTAGAGCCCAGGCTCACGATGGACTCACCGAAGGAGACCAGACCACCGTAGATTGCCGGCCATACGGCCATCAGGATGAAGGATACAACGATCATCACCACGGAGGTTACGATCGGTACCAGACGACGACCGGAGAAGAAGGAGAGTGCCTTGTGCAGCTCAACGCTGCTGAAGCGGTTGTAGAGCTCAGCGGCGATAACACCACACAGGATACCCACGAACTGGTTGCTGATCTTGGCAAACGCGGCAGGAACCTGCTCCACCGGGATGCTCTTGATCTGGGCCACAGCGCCCGGGCTCAGCAGAGTGGTCACGACCAGGAAGCCAACCAGACCTGCCAGGGCAGCAGAACCGTCTTTATCCTTGGACATACCGTAGGCGACACCGACTGCGAACAGTACGGACATGTTGTCGATAATGGCGGCACCCGCCTTGATCAGGAAGGCAGCCAGCGCACTGTCACCACCCCAACCATTCGGGTCAATCCAGTAGCCAACCCCCATCAGGATCGCTGCGGCAGGCAATACCGCTACCGGCACCATCAGGGCACGGCCGATCTTTTGCAAATAACCGAGAATGTTCACGGTTCCTCTCCTTAGTTAATGTTTTTCTAGAAATTAAGTGCTTATCACGTTTGACGCATAAGCCATCAAGGCTTGATTGGCAGTCTAGGACTTTTATTTCGCTGCGCAAATTAATAAACCAATAATCGTGATCTTTATCACCCAAACAAGATAAAGGTGGTGGATAGATGTGGCTTAGTCCGCAATCTTTATTTACGCTATAAAACAACTAGAATCCGTATTAGCCCATTGCCACCAGCAAACCGGTCGCAACCCGAAACAGAGGTATCCATCATGCGCCTGATCCCGTTGAAATCTGCCAGCCAAGTAGGCCTCTGGTCTGCCCGTTACATCGTTGACCGTATCAATGCGTTCAAACCGACTGCAGATCGTCCCTTCGTGCTGGGCCTGCCCACCGGCGGCACGCCGCTCAATACCTACAAGCGCCTGATCGAGTTGCACAAAGCCGGTGAAGTGAGCTTCCAGAACGTGGTCACCTTCAACATGGACGAGTACGTCGGCCTGCCGGAAGATCACCCGGAGAGCTACCACAGCTTCATGCACAACAACTTCTTCAGTCACATCGACATTCGTCCCGAAAACATCAACATCCTCAACGGCAATGCCGAGGATCTAGTGGCCGAGTGCAAGCGCTACGAAGACAAGATCAAGTCCTACGGCAAGATCCACCTGTTCATGGGTGGCGTGGGTAACGATGGTCACATCGCGTTCAACGAGCCGGCCTCTTCCCTCTCTTCCCGCACCCGGGTCAAGACCCTGACCGAAGATACCCGCATCGCCAACTCCCGCTTCTTCGGTGGCGACATGGAGCAGGTGCCCAAGCTGGCGCTGACCGTGGGTGTCGGCACCCTGATGGATGCGGAAGAGATCATGATCCTGGTGACCGGCCACGGCAAGGCACTGGCCCTGCAGGCCGCCGTGGAAGGCAGCGTCAACCACATGTGGACCATTTCCACTCTGCAACTGCATCCGAAGGGAATGATGGTGTGCGACGAGCCCTCCACCATGGAGCTCAAGGTCAAGACCGTTCGCTACTTCCAGCAGCTGGAAGCCGCCAACATCGGCCGTCTGTAAGGAGTTGCCATGTACGCATTGACCAACTGCACCCTCTACACCGGCAGCTGCGTGCTGACCGGCTACGGGGTGCTTGTCGAAGGCGACAAGATTGTCGCCATCTCTCACCTGGCCGAACTGCCTGCGGGCATTGAGCTGATTGACCTCAAGGGCGCCAACCTGACCGCCGGTTTCATCGATGTGCAGCTCAACGGCTGTGGCGGGGTGATGTTCAACACCGAGATCACGGCCGAAACTCTGGCGACCATGCAGGCGGCCAACCTCAAGTCCGGTACCACCAGCTTCCTGCCGACCCTGATCACCAGCCCGGATGCGGACATGAAGCAGGCAGTTGCGGTCACCCGCGACTACATGGCGGCACACCCCAACGAGGTGCTGGGCGTTCATCTGGAAGGGCCTTACACCAACCTCAAGCGCAAGGGGATCCACCCTGCCGCGCAAATTCGCCAGCCAGCGGATGAGATGATCGACTTCTTCTGCGCCAACGCGGATGCCATCACCAAGATCACCCTGGCACCGGAGCGCAACGAGCCGGCCCATATCCGCCGTCTGGTGGAAGCGGGCATTCTGGTCTCTGCCGGTCACACGGCAGCCAGTTACGATCAGGCCATGGCCGGGTTTGATAACGGTATTCGCTTTGCCACCCACCTCTACAACGCCATGACCCCGACCCTCAACGGTCGCGAGCCGGGCGTCGTGGGCGCCATCTACGATCGCAAGGATGTCTATGCGGGCATCATCGTCGATGGTCACCACGTTCACTGGGCCAACGTGCGTCTGGCTCACAAGGCGCTGGGGGAGCGACTGGTGCTGGTCACCGATGCCACCGCAGCAGCGGGTGCACCGGAAGGCTTTGAGAAATTTGATTTTTGTGGCACCACCGTCTTTTTACGCGATGGTCAGTGTGTCGACGAGAATGGTACACTCGGCGGTTCCTCCCTCACCATGATTGAGGGGGTGGAAAATCTGGTCAAGCAGGTCGGATTACCGCTCGATGAAGCACTGAGAATGGCCAGCCTCTACCCCGCTCGCGCCATTGGATGGGACTCACGTCTCGGTAGTATCCAGGTCGGTAAAGTAGCCAACCTCACTGTCTTCGATCAGGACTTCACGGTCCGTGGGACCGTGGTTAACGGACACTACACACAACAGTGACATCATGACTGGCGGACAAATAGCAAACGTAGATCTTATCAAGCAGGTCAACAGTGCAGCCGTGTATCGGCTCATCGACCTGCAAGGCCCCATCTCCCGGGTCAAGATTGCCGAGTTGAGTCAGCTGGCCCCGGCCAGCGTGACCAAAATAACCCGGCAACTGATCGAGCATGGCCTGATCAAGGAGACCTCTCCGCAAGCCTCAACCGGCGGGCGGCGTGCCATCTCCCTGACCACCATCAAACATCGCTTTCAGTTTGTCTCTGCCAAGCTGGGCCGCGGCTACCTGCAACTGAGTCTCTATGACCTCGATGGCAAGGAGCTCGACCAGCACGTCATTCAGGTGACCGAGATCGACCAGCAACCCGTGGTCGACATGCTGCTGCGAGAGATTGGCGCCTTTATCGATGCCAACCGCGAACGTTGTCGCAACCTCATCAGCATCGCGCTGACCATGCCGGGTCTGGTCAACCCGGAATCCGGTATGGTCATCTACACCCCCAAGTACCAGATCCGCAATCTGGGACTGGCGAAGCTGCTTGAGAACCACTTCAACCTCCCCTGCTACGTGGGCAACGACACCCGCTCGCTGGCGCTGGCCGAACACTTCTTCGGCGAGTCCCGCGACTGCATGGACTCCATTCTGGTGAGCGTCCACCAGGGGACTGGCTCCGGGATCATCACCAAGGGTCAGGTGTTCCTCGGTCAGAACCGCAACGTCGGCGAGATCGGCCATATTCAGGTCGAGCCCCTCGGCAAACGCTGCCACTGCGGCAACTTCGGCTGCCTCGAGACCATCGCCTCCAACGAAGCGATCATCGACAAGGTGAAGGAGCTTATCAGCCGCGGTCACCAGAGCGCGCTGCAGGAGAAGCACATCACCATTCAGGAGGTATGCAAGGCGGCGCTGGCGGGCGATGAACTGGCCCGCAGCGTGATCGAGAACGTGGGTGAGCATCTGGGACGGGCGGTGGCTATTACGGTCAACCTGTTCAACCCGCAGAAAGTACTGATCGCCGGTGAAATCACCGCCGCCGAAGAGATCCTCTTCCCGGCCATCCGTCGCTGCGTCGAGCATCAATCCCTGCCTAGCTTCCACCGTGGCCTGCCCATCGTGAAAGCCCGCTTCCAGAACCAGCCGACCTATGGCGGCTTTGCGCTGGTCAAGCGCGCCCTGCTGGAGGGAGATCTGCTGCAGATCATCATGGAGCAGAAGTAAGGCACTGATCTTGCGAGATAACAAAACGGCAGCCAGTGGCTGCCGTTTTCTATTGTGTGCCTGCTGGCGGTTTAGCCCGCCCGACATGGCTTGAACAGATCCAGCTTGTTGTTGTAAACACGGGTCTGCACATCCATGATCCCCAGCATGGAGTGAAAGAGGTTGTCATGGGAGAAGCGCTGGCTGCTCGCCTCCGCCGCCAGGCAACCCATATCCAGCTGGCGATCGGCCTGTAACTGGGGCGAGAACCAGGTCAGCAGCGGCACCCGGGTCTGATCATCCGGCGCAAACTTGTAGGGCGTGCCATGCAGATAGAGCCCCATAGCCCCAAGGGATTCACCGTGATCGGATAGATAGACCAGTCCCACATTGTACTGGCTCTCCAGCGACTTGAGCTTGTCTATCAGCAGTCCCACCACCTTGTCGGTGTAGCGGATGGTGTTGTCATAGGTGTTGACCAGCTCTTCGTTACTGCAGTTTTCGATGTCGCTACGCGGACAATCCGGCATAAAGGCGCGCTCGCCGACGGGATAACGACGGAAATAGGTCGGGCCATGGCTGCCCATCAGGTGAAAGGCCACCAGCCTGTTGCCCTTCATCCCGGCAATCTGCTGATCCAGCCCCTCCAGCAGCACCTCGTCATAGCAGGATTCCCCCTGGCAAAGCGCCGGGTAGGATTTGGGGAGGATCTCGATGGTCGGCACATTACGGCACACCCCTTTGCAACCGCCATCGTTCTCTTTCCACAGCACAGATACACCGGCATGTTGCAGCACATCGAGCAGGCCATCACGGGAGTTGGCAAGCTGTTCATCGTAGCCACGGCGCGTGAGGTTGGAGAACATGCAAGGTACCGAGACCGCGGTCGCCGTGCCACAGGAACGCACATCCTTAAAAGACACCACCCCCTGCTCTTTGGCCGTGAAGCTGTTGGTCGCCTTGCCATAACCGTTAAGGGAGTAGTTCTGGCTGCGCGCCGTCTCCCCGACCACCAGGAACATCAGGGTCGGCTTGCTTCCCCGTGCTACCACCCTGGCATCGGTCCCTAGGTGCTGGTAAGGGATAGGCGTGGCAAACAGCACATCCCGTCCATATTTGTAGAGGCCGTGCACATAGTTGGCGGGCACAATCTCTTTGGCCAGCGACTTGTTGTTGCGACCGACCGAGGCGTAATCCTGATAGTAAAGAGCCGCGATCCCCCCGATAAAAAGCAGAGAGAGGACCAGGGCGCCGGTGCGCAACGCCAACCCATGATACCAGCGAGCCGGATAGCGGATCCGCAGTGACCAGAGCATCAGAGTGGGCAGTAGCCCGGTCAGCAAGAACCAGAGCGCAACCGAGCCATTCAAATAGGCACCCGCCTCACCACTGTTAGTCTCTACTATGTTTTGCATCATACCGGCGTCAAAGATGACGCCATATTTGAGCATGGCGTAACTGACGATGGAGCCACTCAGGATCAATACGGTAAAAAAGGGTTTGAGCACAAACCGGAACGTGAAGGGAATAAACACGGCATTGAGTGCCGCAATCAGCACCAGCGGGATCGAGATGGCGAATCCGGCTTTGACGTGATTCAGCTCACTGAGCACCGAATAGAAGTGCAAAAGGATAGGCCAGTTAAGAACCAGCGCGAAAAAGAGCACAAGCAGCAGATTGGTCTGCAGCACACCGAGCGTTACACGCATACATCACTCCTAAATACCGGCCTGCAGAGCCGGTCAAGCAAACGAAAACAACGGAGCCAGCGTAGGAAGTAAAACTTAAGAGCGAATTAAGAGAGTTCTGATGCTCGTGCGCTTTATCACAGCGCGGATGGTTCCCGGTCTCCTTCATGGATTTTTAGTTGTCTATCCATCGGATTTTGCTAGCTTGTTGAGTAGGCATTCCAGAAATGCAGGTTAACCGATGGCACTGATCCAAGCCTCAATCGAACAGTTGCGGGTAGGCCACTATATCCATCTCCCCACCGGATGGACCAATCACCCGTTCATGTTCAATGCCTTCAAAATCAAAGATCAGCAGCAGCTGGACATCATCCGCCACCTAGATCTGAACCTGATGATGGTGGATCCGGACAAGAGCGATCTGCCTATCGAGCCGCTACTGCGTGGCGATATTCCTGATGCCGGACCCGATCTCGATGAGCTGGAATCCCTGATTGATGCAGGTCCCCCCCCTTTTGACGAAAAAGCCTTTCGTCGCTCCATGCGCGCCGCCGACAAAGCCTTTGGCCAGTCCATGAGTGAGCTGCGCGATGCACTCGGGGCGCTCAACCTCAAACCGGACGAGGGGTTAGCCAACACCGCCCAGATCGTCCGCAACGCCGCCTTCACCCTCAGTCAGCACGAAGGTCCGCTCGGTCTCCACCTTATTCGTAGCCCCCACACCGATGTTCTGCTACAGCACAGCCTCAACGTAGCTTTCATTGCCATGCTGATGGCGCGCGAACTGGGGATGAACCCCATCGAATTGGAGGAGACCGGACTTGCAGGACTTATCCACGACATCGGCGAGCTGAAAATTCCGAGCCAGATCACCCAAAAGCGCGGGGAACTCAACAAGGCCGAGCAGAACTTTCTCAAGATGCATCCCCAGTACGGGCTGGAAATGCTGACCCAGCTCAACGCCTTTGAACCGAAAATCCGTCAGGTCGCCCATCTGCACCACGAGCGACTCGATGGCAGCGGTTATCCACTCGGGATCAAGGGGGGAGAGATCCCGCCATTAGCCCGGCTGATCGGACTGGTCGACTTCTACGATGAGCTGCTTCATCCGCGCAACAGCGGCACGCCGGCAGCGCCGAGTCAGGCCATCAGCCAGCTCTACAAGTTATCCCAGAAGAAGTTCGACCAGAATCTGGTCAAGTTACTGGTGAAGGTGCTGGGAGTATACCCGCCTGGCTCCCTGGTGAAACTCTCAGACGAGAGTATTGCGCTGGTGCTCTCTACCGAGCCCACCATGCCTCTCAAGCCGAAGATCCTGCCCTATATCAAGGCCCAGCGGCCGGAAGCGGTCGCCATGATCGATCTGCGGGAAGATGAACGCACCATCAGTGCCTTTATCAAACAGGAGGAGCTGGATGAGGGACAGCGGCAGTTCTTCAATCTGACCCGCCGCTTCTGTTACTACTTTGCATTCTGAGTTATCCCCAGAAGCTGGGGATAACTCATTGGACAAACCGGAATAATTGCACGAATCCCCACCAACAGGTTGCCATCTGATCATGTATAAAAAACGCCCAGCCAGGGGGCCGGGCGGAGCATGCCACTTCCATGTGGCGTATCCGACGGATACATTCATGCTCTATCCATCAATAGCAATCTGTCGCCTCTTACACAAATATCAATTTAACATGCTGATTTAATGTAGTTTTATCCATTTGTTCTGGCAAACTGGCGGTCCGTTGCGACCCGCAGGGCCAACCGAACAAGATCTTGATCACACTTATTCACGGGCTGGTTGTTTTTTAGGCTGGCTGATGAGGCGCGTTTTTTATGCAGTTGGTTCTCTCTTTGTTACAGCAGATGAGCGTCAGCCTGGTGATCGCCTATCTCTTCTCGAAAAGCCCGCTGCTTCGCCCGCTTGCCAACTATTCAGTGAGGATTCCTCACAAGGTACTGATATACATAATATTTTCATGTTTTTGCATCCTCGGAACCTATGTGGGCCTAGATATCGACGATGCCATCGCCAACACCCGGGCGGTCGGCGCCGTCTTGGGGGGATTATTGGGGGGGCCGCTGGTGGGCTTTCTGGTGGGGCTGACCGGTGGTCTGCACCGCTATACGCTGGGGGGATTTACCGATCTCGCCTGCGCTATCTCCACCACCTGCGAGGGGTTGCTTGGGGGCATAGTGCACTGGCGACTGATGCGCTCGGGACGAACGGATGCCCTGTTTGAACCGCGTATCGCCTTCTTTACCACCCTCTACGCCGAGATCATGCAGATGGTCATCATCCTGCTGGTGGCGACCCCGTTCGACAAATCCCTGCTGCTGGTGCGCACCATCGCCACCCCGATGATTCTGGCCAACTCCTGCGGCGCGGCGCTCTTTATCAGCATGATCCGCGACCAGCAGCGGATGTATGAGAAGTTCTCCCGGGTCTTCTCCGCCAAGGCGCTCAATATCGCCAACCGTACAGTGGGGATCATGAGTCAGGGCTTTACCCCACAGGCGAGCAACAAGATTGCCCGCATCATTCAGGAGGAGACCGGCGTTGGGGCGGTCGCCATCACGGACACCGAGCAGATCCTCGCCTTTATCGGCACCGGCGAAGATCACCATCTGCCGGGCACCCCCATCGCGTCAGCCATCACCATGCAGGCCATCGCCCAGAACAAGGTGCTGTTTGCCGATGGCAACAGCCAGCCCTATCGCTGCAGCCTCTCCTCCGCATGCCAGCTGGGCTCGGTGCTGGTGATCCCGCTGCAGGGGGACAAGGGGGTGATCGGCACCATCAAGCTCTACGAGCCGAAGAAGCGGCTGTTTCTCAAGATCAACCACACCCTGGGGGAAGGGATTGCCAACCTGCTGTCACAGCAGTTGCTGGCCGGTCGGCTGGAGCAGCATCAGCGGCTGCTGGTGCAGTCCGAACTCAAGCTGATCCAGGCCCAGATCAACCCCCACTTTCTGTTCAACACCCTCAACACCATCAGTGCCATCACCCGGCGCGATCCGGACAAGGCGCGGGATCTGCTGCTGCATCTTTCGCTGTTCTTTCGCAAGAACCTCAAACGCCAGAGCGGCCTTGCGACTCTGCAGGAGGAGCAGGAGCACTGCCAATCCTATCTGGAGATCGAGCTGGCCCGTTTTGGCGATCGGCTGACGGTGATAAACGAGATCCCGCCCCATCTGGCCACACTGCGACTGCCCAGCTTCACCCTGCAACCGTTGATCGAGAATGCCATCAAGCACGGCATCTCGACTCTGCTGGAGCAGGGGCGCATTCGCCTCTGGACCGATGAGCATCCCACCAGCGTCACCATCCATGTGGAAGATAATGCAGGCACCTGGCAAGCACATACCGCTGGCGACGGTCTGGGCATGACCATCGTAGACCGGCGACTGAAAAGCGCCTTTGGCGAGCGCTATGGCGTGACTATTGCGTGCGAGCCGGAACAGTGGACCCGGGTGTCGTTCACCATCCCCAAGGAGCAACCATGATCCGCACTCTGATAGTCGATGACGAACACTACGCCCGCGAAGAGCTGAGGCAGCAGCTGGCCTGCGATCCTGCCATCGAGATCGTGGGGGAAGCGGCCAACGCCATCGAGGCGCTGCCGCTTATTCAGCGCCTCAAGCCTGATGTGGTGTTCCTCGATATCCAGATGCCCAAGCTGAGCGGCATGGAGCTGGTCGCCATGCTCGACCCCCTGCCCCGCATCGTCTTTGTCACCGCCTTTGACGAATATGCCATTCAGGCCTTTGAAGAGAACGCCTTCGACTACCTGCTCAAGCCGGTGGAGCCCGCCCGGCTCGCCAAGACCCTCGCTCGCCTCAAGCAGGATATCTCCCCGCAGCCCATCGAGCGGCTGGCCCCGACTATCGAACATATTCCGGGCTATCTGCACAATCGGGTCAGGCTGCTGCCCATCGCGCAGGTGGAGTATGCCTTCTCCGATCTGGGCGGGGTCCATGTGGCCTGTCAGGGCGAGCTGTTCCACACCCAGCTCACCCTCAAATCGCTGGAAGAAAAGAGCCCGCTGCTGCGCTGCCACCGCCAGTATCTGGTCTCCCCCAACGCCATCTTCGAGATCCAGCTGCTGGATAACCAGCTGGCAGAGATTGTCACCCCGAGCGGCGCCCGAGTGCCGGTCAGTCGTCGCTATCTCAAGGAGCTCAAAGATCAGCTGGGGCTGGACTGAGCCGCGGAGTGTGCGCCTGATCACAGCCGCCGACCGCTCGGCGCGCCAAAGCGCCGCTCGGGGAGTTTCACCTGCCAGACAGGCGCAACCGTTTTAGACTCGCTCTGCACACTAAAAAAACAATGCAGGAGCGTAGCAATGATCTGGTTCTTCCTCTGTGTCGGCTTACTTGTGGCCGGCTACTTCATATACGGCAAATTCATCGAACGGATATTCAGCCCGAAACCCGAGCTGAAAACCCCCGCCATCACCATGGCTGACGGGGTGGACTATGTCCCGATGTCGGACAAGAAAGTCTATCTGGTTCAACTGCTCAACATCGCAGGCGTCGGCCCCATCTTCGGCCCCATCCTGGGTGCCCTCTACGGCCCGGTCGCCATGCTGTGGATCGTCTTTGGCTGCATCTTCGCAGGTGCGGTACATGACTACTTCTCCGGCATGCTGTCGGTACGCGCCAAGGGTGCCTCGGTGCCAACCGTGGTCGGTGAGCATCTGGGCACCGCGGCCAAGCACTTCATGAACCTGTTTGCCGTGGTGCTGCTGATGCTGGTGGGCGTGGTATTCGTGCTGAGCCCGGCAGGGCTGCTCGCCAACCTCACCTCCACCGATCTGGTCTACTGGATTGTGGCAATCTTTGCCTACTACATCCTCGCGACCATAGTCCCCATCGACAAGATCATCGGTCGCTTCTACCCCATCTTCGGCGCCCTGCTGGTCTTCATGTCGGTCGGCCTCATCGTTGGTCTGATCGCCTCCGGCAAAGGCTTCTACAACACCGGGATGGACTTCTCCAACCTGCACCCGACCGAGCTGCCACTGTGGCCGCTTCTCTTCATCACCATCGCCTGTGGCGCGGTATCCGGCTTCCACGCCACCCAGTCACCGCTGATGGCGCGCTGCATGCAGAACGAAAAATCCGGCCGCTTCATCTTCTACGGTGCAATGATAGGTGAAGGGATCATCGCCCTGATCTGGTGCACCCTGGGTCTCTCCTTCTACGACAGCACCGAAGCGCTCAACGCTACCATGGCCAACGGCGGCCCGGCAGCCGTGGTACACGAAGTCTCCACCAGCCTGCTCGGCACAGTCGGCGGTATTCTGGCCATCCTCGGTGTGGTGATCCTGCCCATCACCTCTGGTGACACCGCGTTTCGCAGTGCTCGCCTGATCGTGGCGGACTTCCTGAAGATGACCCAGAAGCCGCTGGCCAAGCGTCTGCTGATCGCCATCCCCATGTTTATCCTTGGCTTCATCATCTCCAAGGCTGAATTCGGGGTGATCTGGCGCTACTTCGGCTGGGCCAACCAGACCACCGCCGTCATCATGTTGTGGGCTGCGGCTGCCTACCTCATCAAAGAGGGCAAGCTGCACTGGATCTGCACCATTCCCGCCATGTTCATGACTGCTGTGGTGATCACCTATCTGGCCAACGCCCCCATCGGGTTCGGGCTGGAGATGGGGACCTCCACCATCATCGGCTTGACTGCAACGGCGGCCATTACCGTGGCCTTCCTGATGAAGTTCCGCCAACCACTGGTTAGCAATCCCAGTGAAGGGTGATGTCTGACTTGAGGTGGTAAAAAAGGGGGCCAAAAGGCCCCTTTTTAATTGACAAAAGAACCAATAAAACAACTCGTTATTCCCTTAAGCTCCTATACAGCACAAGCCCTTAAGATTCCGTGCGACCTGACGATAAATATGTGATTTTAAATTGCTTTCCCGAATATATGAATCAATGATAAAGCTGTGCTTAAAGCCAGTGGAGGTTATACATGTTCCTTGATTACTTTGCCCTTGGCCTGCTCGTCTTTGTCGCGCTGGTCATCTTCTACGGAATCATCGTGATCCACGATATTCCTTACGAAATCGCCAAACATCGCAATCATCCCCATCAGGATGCCATCCATGTTGCCGGCTGGGTCAGCCTGTTTACGCTGCACGTGTTGTGGCCTTTCCTCTGGATCTGGGCCACCCTCTACCGCCCGGATCGGGGCTGGGGCTTTAACCAACGCCTGCAAAAAGATGAAGATGATATCGCGGCCCTCAGAGAAGAGCTGGCTGAACTGAAGGGCCGTCTCAACCATATCGAACAGCAAGAGCAACAGGGATAAACCATGGACCTGCTACTGATCCTGACCTACACGGCGCTGTGTGTCGCCATATTCAAAATTTTCCGCATCCCGCTCAACAAGTGGACCGTCCCCACCGCAGCACTGGGCGGCGTGCTGCTCATCGGCACCCTCATCATGCTGATGAACTACAACCACCCCTACTCCGAGATGGCGCGCAACTACTACCTCTCTACCCCTATCGTACCGCTGGTCAAGGGCCGGGTGGTCGAGGTGCCGGTGCAAGCCAACCAGCCGGTGAAGAAGGGCGATGTGCTGTTTCGCCTCGATGACGAGCCTTTCAGACTGAAAGTGGAGAGCCTGAGCGCTCGCCTCGATGCCAACAAGGATCAACTCAAGTCCATTGACGCCAGACTACGCTCAGCCAAACTGGACAGAGATCGCGCCAGTGACCTGATGCGCCGCGGCGTCGGCAAGCAGCGTGACCTCGACGTGACCCAGGCGAGCGTAGACGAGATCGCCGCCCAGATGGATCAGCAACGCGCCACGCTGGAAGATTTGCAGGCCCAGCTCGATGAAGCCAAATACCAGCTGGCCCAGACCGTGGTCTATGCCCCGAGCGATGGCCATGTGGTGCAGCTTGCCCTGCGTCCAGGCATGATCGCCACCCCGTTTATGTACCGTCCGGTGATGACCTTCATCCACAAAGATGAGACTGCCTATGTTGGCTGGTTCTGGCAGAACAGCATGCAGCGTCTGGCGGTGGGTGATGAGGCCGAAGTGGTGATCGACGGTATTCCCGGCAAGATCTTCAAGGGCAAGGTGACCGCCGTGATCCCGGCCATTGCCGCCGGTAACGTGCAGGCCAACGCTATGCTGCTTGACCAGAATAGCGCCATTCGTCCAGGTCGTATGCCGGTACTGATCTCCATTACCGACCCCGAATGGGCAAAGTATCAGGTAATCGCGGGTGCCAGCGGACAAGCCGCTGTCTATACCGAGTATTTCCACCATGTTTCTGTAATGCGCAAAGTGCTGCTGCGCATGGCAAGCTGGATGAATTACCTCTTCCCCTTCCACTAAGCACGCAATGTATTCAACGGGCCGGCATCATGTCGGCCCGCTGTTTTTTGGCGGCAAGATCCCTATAATGGCGCCATCCTGCCAAGCCCCGCGCCAAACCTGCATGTTCGTTCTCAGACCCTATCAGACCGACGCTGTCAACGCCGTTATCAGCCACTTTCGCAAACACCCGGATCCCGCCGTGGTGGTGCTGCCCACCGGGGCCGGCAAGAGTCTGGTGATCGCCGAACTGGCCCGCAAGGCGCGCGGACGGGTGCTGGTACTGGCCCACGTCAAGGAGCTGGTGGAGCAGAACCACGCCAAGTACGAGGCGTGGGGGCTCAAGGCCGACATTTTTGCCGCCGGTCTCGCCCGCAAGGAGGCAAGCGCCCAGGTGGTGTTCGGCTCGGTGCAGTCGGTCGCCCGCAATCTGGCGGCCTTCGACAGCGCCTTCTCTCTGCTCATCATCGACGAGTGCCACCGGGTCTCGCTCGATGACGACAGCCAGTACCATCAGGTGATCGACCACCTCAAGGCCGCCAATCCGGCCCTCAAGATCCTCGGCCTCACCGCTACCCCCTATCGGCTGGGGCTGGGCTGGATCTACCGGCGCCACTATCACGGCATGGTCAAGAGCCACGGCGAACGGCTGTTTGGCGACTGCGTGTTCGAGCTGCCGCTGCGCTTTATGGTCAAAAACGGCTACCTGACGCCGCCACGCATGGTGGATGCCCCCATCGTCCACTACGACTTCAGCAAGCTGGTGCCGCGGGAGAATGGCCTCTTCAGCGAGGCGGATCTCAACGGCGAGCTCAAGCGTCAGGAGCGGGTTACCCCCCATATCCTGAGCCAGGTGCTGGAGTATGCCTCCGACCGGCAGGGGGTGATGATCTTCGCCGCCACCGTCGAACACGCCCGGGAAATTCACGGCCTGCTTGGCGCCAGAGGCCAGCAGGCGGCCCTTATCACCGGTGAGACGCCGGGGCCGGAGCGCGATGCCCTCATCAACGCCTTCAAGGCACGCGAGCTCAAGTTTCTGGTCAACGTGGCGGTGCTCACCACAGGCTTCGATGCCCCTCATGTCGATCTTATCGTGATGCTCAGGCCCACCGAGTCGGTCTCCCTCTACCAGCAGATCGTCGGGCGGGGCCTGCGTCTCTCGCCGGGCAAGAGCGATTGTCTGGTGCTCGACTATGCGGGCAACAACTTCAACCTGTTCGCCCCCGAAGTGGGGGAGCCTCGCCCCCACGCCGGTACCGAACCGGTACAGGTGCCCTGCCCCGCCTGCGGCTTTGCCAACACCTTCTGGGGCAAGACCGACGAGGATGGCAAGGTGATCGAGCACTACGGCCGCCGCTGTCAGGGGCTGTTTGAAGATGACGAGGGCAACCGCGAAGAGTGTGACTACCGCTTTCGCGCCAAGATCTGCCCCGGCTGTGGCGCGGAGAACGACATCGCCGCCCGCCGCTGCCAGAGCTGCAATCAGCTGCTGGTTGACCCTGACGACAAGCTTAAAGAAGCGCTCAATCTCAAGGATTGCATGGTGATCCGCTGCGCGGGTCTCACCTTCACCGCAGGGCGCGGCAAACAGGGGGAGCGGCTGGAGGTGACCTATCACGATGAGGATGGATTGACCCTCAGCGAATACTTCGGATTTCACTCCCCGGGCGCACGGCGCTTGTTTCAACAGCACTTTGTGCGTCATCATTGGCCCGCCCCGGGTCTGGAACCCGAATTTGCCACCCTGGCGAGCGTGCTGGCGGCACAAAGCCAGTTCCGTCATCCCGATTTCGTCATCGCCCGCAAATCGGGGCGCTTTTGGCAGATAAAAGAGAAGATTTTTGATTATGAGGGTCGCTATCGCACCGCCAACTCGCTGGCGTGATGGCCAGTGGCGACCGGCATAAATCGTATGAATAGCTTTGCCACGGCCGATCCGGCATCGGCGGGTGAAACAAGGTTGAATTATCAGGGCCGGCACCACTGCCGGCCCCCTTCGTCATGTTAGAGGATGTTATGCAGCGGCTGTTGATTGGTTTTTGTGCTCTCTTTTCCCTGGCGGCCCAGGCCGCCCCGCTCACCCCGCCCCAGGGGGGCCAGTACGCCATCATAGTGCAGGGCAACAACGGCGTTGAATTTGCCCGTCATGCGGATCAGATGATCGCCCCCGCTTCCACCATGAAGGTGCTCACAGCGCTGGCGGCCCGCCTCGAGCTGGGTGCCGATTTCCGCTTCGCTACCGACATTCAGGCCCAGCCCGGCGCCAAACAGGGCGACACCATCAACGGTGATATCTGGATCAACTTCGTCGGCGACCCCACCCTCTCCCGCATGGATCTGCTCGCCCTGTTCAAACAACTCGGCGTCACCAGCATCAAGGGCAATGTCTACGTCAACACCGGCGCCTACAACGGCTACGAGCGCGGCAACGGCTGGTCGTGGGGGGATCAGACCCTCTGCTTCGCCGCGCCCGTCTCCTCGGTCATCATCGACAAGAACTGCGCCTACGGCACCATCACTGCCACCCAGATTGGCAAACCGGCGGTCGGCAATGTGGCCACCGGCGTCCCCATCGGCATCGGTGCCGACAACGTGGAAGTGATGAGCTATGGCGACATGGCGCGCCAGTTCTGCGCACTGGAAGTGGACATGGCCAAGGGCAACTTCTACGAACTCAAAGGCTGCATCACCCCGAATAAAGAGCCGCAGGGTCTGCGTTTCGCTATTCACGACGTGGAAGCCTGGGGCTGGGACAACATCCGCTGGGCGATGAACCGTGCCGGCATCAAGCATGATGGCCTGCTGCGGGTCACCCACAAGGCCCCTGAAGGGGCAGAGACCCTCGGCACCCACTACTCGGTCTCCCTGCCGGTGATGCTGGCCAAGATGCTGAAGAAATCGGACAACCTCTATGCCGATACCTTCCTCAAAACCGTGGGCCGTCACTACTACAACAAGCCGGGCAGCTATCGCAGCGGCACCATGGCAGTGCGCGCTATCCTGACCAAACATGGTATCGATCTGGGTAATGCGACCCTGGCCGACGGCTCCGGCCTCTCCGCTCACAATCTCATCAGTGCCCGCCAGATGCTGTCAGTGCTGGACTACATCCAGAAAAACGATGCCGAGCTTGGCCTGATCAAGCTGCTGCCAAGCTCTCAGGTGGATGGCACCCTGGCGTGGCGTCGCAGTGTCACCGCCCCCATGATGAAGAACAAGGTCCACGCCAAGACAGGTACCATCACCGGCACCTCCAATCTGGTGGGCTTTATCGACACGGCAGGCGGCCAGCGCAAGGCGTTTGTGATGTTCCAGCGTGGCCTGTCCCAAGATCCGGCCACCCATGAGCGCTACCGTGCCAGCAAGGCGCCGTGGCCCTGGACAGTATTCGAGAAGGGGGTGCTGGAGAGCATCTATCAACAGCAACCGATCCAGATCGCCGATGAGAGCTGATCCAATAGGCCCACTCGAATCACGGTATCGATAATTTCGGCTTCAAGTCGCCACGAGGCAGGGCTATGCTGTTGCCTGCCTCACATCAACGGCCATACAAAAACGGCTTAAAAAACGGAGAGAAAATATGTTTGCAGTGATTTTTGGTCGCCCGGGTTGCCCCTATTGTGTCCGTGCCGTACAGATCGCCGAGCTGCTGACCGAACAGCGCGATGACTTCAAATTCCGCTACGTGGATATCCATGCCGAAGGCATCACCAAAGAAGATCTGGCCAAGAGCGCCGGCAAGCCGGTCAATACCGTGCCGCAGATCTTCCTGGACGAGCAGCACATCGGTGGCTGCACCGATTTCGAAGCCTACGCCAAAGCGAATCTGGGTCTCTACCAGTAATGCCAGCGGGTCATCCCGAGCGGGTTGACCGCCAGTGCGTATAAAAAATCCGGCGCTATCAGGCGCCGGATTTTTTTATGGGCAACACGCACACATCATTCCCGATCAGGGAGTCACAGACTGGGGTCAGGGAGTCACAGACTGGGCGGCAAAGCGCGCAATGATGGGGTTGTGATCCGAACTGTCGGTCGCCGGTGAACTCACCTCAACCAGGTCCAGATTGCGGTAGTAGAGGTGATCCAGCGGGCGGCCGAAGGCGGTGCGGCGCAAGTCAGGCACCGGCACGGCCTCTTGCAGGCCCAGCTCGTCCACCAATTTGCTTAACCAGAACTGACGTTTGTCGCTCCAGGTGTTGAAATCACCGGCCAGAATAACCGGCCCCTGATGGCGGCGCACCAAGGCAGTCAAATCGTTGAGCTGCTCGCGGAATGTGGCCATCCCCAGCTCGAAATTGACCGCATGGATATTGATGACCATCACGCCGTCAGGATCGCCCTGCAGCGGATAGAGGCTCACCAGCCCGGATTTGGGGATGCGCAGCAAAGGCTCGGGAGAGCGCACGCCACAGACGAACGCCTGCGGAGTCTTGGCCACCGTCATCACCCCGAACGACACGCCGCCCTGGGTGAAGGCTTGCAGCTGTTGCCAATGGAAATCACCGGCGCGCAGCCAGTCGAGCATATCGGGACGAGTGGCCGACTCTTGCAGCAGCACCAGATCCTGCCCCTTGGCGTAACTGTCCATCCCTTCGCGCCAGTTCTTGCGCTGGCCCTTGTAGAGATTCCACACCGTCACCCCGAATTCACGGGGCAGCGCCGTGGTCGCCAACGCTACCAGCGGCGGACGCTGGCAGTCGAGTCCCGGCACAATCCCTTGAGCTGTGACCAGATGGTTCTGATCCGGCACCTCAAAACAGCCTACCAACCCCAAGGTCAGCAGGGAGGTGCCAAGAATGCGATAACTATTTTTCATTGGCTAACAACCGCCCGCCTTTGCTTTTTGTTGCGACCATCACAAACGTCATCCACGCCGACTAAGCTGATAGTCCCTGTTCCACCCAACCAGAAGGACGCTGTCTCATGGCGAAAGAACTTCGGTACAACGTGACGTTTTATGATCAACAAGGAAATTGTCATCAAGTGGAGCTGTCCACCGTCTATCAGATAAGACGGGATCCTCAATGCGATCTCTGCCTGTTCGACACCCTGCAATATGTGGGCTCGGAAGAGATGCTGGAACGCATGATACGGCAAAAAACCGGGCTTGAGCAGGAAATATCCATCATCAATGCCCGGCTGATTTAATCAGGCACTCACCGGAACCGGGCGGGATTTGCCCTGTTCGTCGATGGCGACATAGGTGAAGATCCCCTCGGTCACACAGTAACGCTGGGCATCGTTCTCCCGCAGTACCGGCTTGACCCACACCTCCAGCTTGAGCTTCATGGAGCTGCGGCCGATCTTCATGCAGCGGCCGTAGCAGCAGACCACATCACCCACCTTGACCGGACTGTGGAAGGTCATGCCTTCGACGGATACGGTACAAATACGTCCTTTTGCCAGCTCCTTGGCCATAATGCCCCCACCTATATCCATCTGGGACATGATCCAGCCACCAAAGATGTCACCATTGGGGTTGGTATCGGCTGGCATTGCCAGGGTTCTCAGCAACAACTCCCCATCGGGGTGACGTTTTGTATCTACCATCATTACCGCCTCTCTCTCATGGATGGCGGCATGATAGGGGGCGATCCCCCCCTTGGCAAACCTCAATTGCCCGAGGCGGCAAGCTCGGCAAACCAGTGGGCCGGATCGGGCCAGCGATAGTTGAATCCCATCTGCTGGCAAATCAGCTGGCCGTCGATGGGCTGAAATTCACCGGCAGGCTCGATAAAGACCGGTACGGGTAGCCCCTGCTGGCGAGCCGCAAAGGGATAAAACTGCTCGCGGCGCGGATGCACCGGCGCGCTCAGGTTGAAAACATCCCCGTCCTTGCCCTGCTCAAGCAGCAGCATGCAAGCCGCCACCACATCGTCCAGATGGACCAGATTGACCGACTGGGCGCCACCATCCAGCGTCTTGCCCGCGAGGAAACGGCCGGGATGGCGATCCGGGCCATAAAGGCCGGAGGGGCGCACTATCATCACCGACTCGAAACCGGCCGCCAGCACCGCCTGCTCCGCCGCCAGCATCCGCTCACCACGGGCATGGCGCGGTTTGGGCTGTTCACCCTCCTGCTGCCCCGCGCCCCATACCGAGGTGGCGCTGACAAACAGCACCCGCCGGGTGCCATTCGCTTTGGCCAACGCGCAAGCCCTTGCCACCGCCTGCGGATAGTCATCGGTCTTGCTGGGCGGTACGCAGATAACCAGCGATTCGCAGGGGATGGGCCACGCATCCGACATATGGGCAGAAATCGTCAGCGGATAGGCATCGATCCCCTCCCCCTGCAGACGGGTCGCCTTCTCGGCGCTGCTGACCGTCACCGCAACCTGCTTGCCTGCCGCCAGCAGGGCCCGCGCCAGCGGCAGCCCCAGCCACCCCGCCCCCAGAATGCCGATCGTCCCGGCGAAATGTTGCTCTGTCATCGTCCCTTCTCCTGCTTGACGCTATTTGCCCCGCAGCTTACCTGCCTTGGTAGGAAAAGGAAGCCTTGGCTTGCAGATATATAAATGCCGACAATGTGGTGGTACATGCTTCCCATTCGCTAACAATATCAGTAATTAAAATACTATATCTGACCTATACGATCATTTGTTAATCTTTAAAGAAAACCGGTTGTGTGACATTGTCATTTTCAAAACATCTATATTCTTAGCCTCACATACCCTCCTAATTTCATCTTCATGAGCAGAGGAAATTCTAGCACCTAAAATAACATGTTTTGGTTTTGGCATACTATAAGGCATTTCTTTTTGGAAAATCATATTCCCAAACACAAGCCTCCATTCTTTTTCATAAGCCCACTCTGTACTTTTCATCAGGGCAACTTGATTAAGATAAAGAACATTATTAGTGGTTTTATTTTTACCAAAAACGTTACTGGCATCAAACATTTCATCTGAATAAATAACAGGGTAGATTGAACTTGCTCTTAGATCTTCCTTTCCTAATTCGTAAAAATCATAACCTATACAAAAACCAGTATGATAACTGGCATAATGCGACCACATTAATATTGATTTTGGATTTTCAGAAAAACAACAAATCTTGAACATTTGCTTAAAACCTTCAGATGTTTCTCTCACAAGGTTTTTTGCTCTATCTTTCATTACAGTACGTATAGCTTCTCCACAAGTACGACCATAATCAGGTCTTTCTGGATAACTAAGCTCAAGTAGCTTTACCATTGGATGAGGACTTTCTGCAATTGACTGAACTTGTTCTTCAGTTAACTGCTCTATTAATCCATTCTCTTGAGCCATTGATAAAACTGACTCCCTATTATCAGGATCCAGCTCTATATCATAATGAAATGAGCAATCATAAGGGTCATTAAAATTTTTCGGGTCTGATAACCATATTGTGTCATCCAATAAATTTTTTATAGAGTTATCATTTACCGAGCGATATTTATAAAGAATCTTAGGTATGTGTTCATACTTAAGAGAAATAGCTTTTTTAATTTGCTCTACAGATGTTGTATTGGAAAACACCAACTTCTTATATTCTTCAAACCAATCCATACTCTCCCCTATGACCTAAATAGATAAAGAATTATGTTATTTGCAGCCTTATCAATCATACCAGTACATTAATTCAAATTTTGTTTGCTTTCAATTATTAACAGTCATAATTGCCAGCCCTACTCTGGGATATATAGGTTTCCTGTTTTCTATTTAACCTAAAAAAGCGGGCCAATGGCCCGCTTGGTTATATTTCACTCACTCCATCCTCACACCGGCGGATGGAAATGGCTGGCCTCGCGGGTGGCCATCTCCTCGTAGGTGGCCCACTTCTGCCACGCCACTTGTTGCGCCACCTGCATCAGCCGTTCGGCCTCCTCCGGATGGCTCTGGGCCAGCACCCGATAACGGGTCTCCTCCTGCCGGTATTCAGCGAGGGGGATCGATGGGCGCAGGCTGTCGAGACTAAAGGGGTTCTGCCCCGATCTGCGCAGTACCGGGTTGTAGCGCATCAGCGGCCAGTGGCCAGAGGCCACGGCGCGTTTTTGCTGAGTTAGACCAAACTCCATATCGATGCCATGAGCGATGCAGTGGCTGTAGGCGATGATCAGCGACGGGCCCGGATAGGCTTCGGCCTCACGCAAGGCCTGCAGCGCCTGCTGCGGATTGGCACCAAAGGCGATGCGGGCAACATAGACGTTGCCATAGGAGATGGCCTGCAACGCCACATCCTTCTTGGCCAGCGTCTTGCCCCCCGCCGCGAACTTGGCGACGGCACCGAGCGGGGTCGATTTCGACATCTGGCCGCCAGTGTTGGAGTAGACCTCGGTATCCATCACCAGCACGTTCACATCGCGGCCGGAGGCGAGCACATGATCGAGCCCCGCCGAGCCGATGTCATAGGCCCAGCCATCGCCGCCGATGATCCAGACCGAACGGCGCACCAGCTGATCAATCAAGGACAGCAGCTCGCGAGCCTTGCCGGATTTCACCTCTTCCAGCCGCTCGCGCACTTGCGCGACCCGGGTGCGCTGGGCGCGGATCTCCGACTCCAGCCGCTGCGGGGCGTTGATAAGCGACTCGACCAATGCCTCACCCAGTTCCCCCTTCATCGCCTGCAAGGCCGCCACCGCCTGACCGTGATGCTGATCGGCGGTGAGACGAAAACCAAAGCCAAACTCGGCGTTGTCCTCAAACAGGGAGTTGGACCAGGCCGGCCCCTTCCCTTCGCCGTTCTTGGCCCACGGCGTGGTCGGCAGGTTGCCGCCGTAGATGGAGGAGCAACCGGTGGCGTTGGCCACCAGCATGCGGTCGCCAAACAGCTGGGTCAGCAGCTTGAGGTACGGGGTCTCGCCACAACCGGCGCAGGCGCCGGAGAACTCGAAAAGGGGTTCGAGGAACTGGGTGCCGCGCACCGTGGAGAAATCCACCCGCTCGCGGGCAGGCCAGGGCAGGCTCTCGAACCAGCGCAGCGCCTGTTTCTGACCAGCCAGATGGGGGGCCTTGTCCATCATGGTGATGGCACGTTCGCCCTCGTGTTCCTCATCAGCCCCGGCCCGCACCGGACAGGCCTGCACGCACTGGCCGCAGCCGGTGCAATCTTCCGGGTAGAGCTGCAGGGTGTAGCGGCTGTCGGGGAAACCCTTGGCGGTGACGGGCACCGACTGCGCCGCCTCGGGGGCGGTCGCCAGCCAGTCCTGATGGTAGAACTTGGCCCGCAGCGCCGCGTGGGGGCAGACAAAGACGCAGTTGCCGCACTGGATGCAGATATCCGAATGCCAAATCGGGATCTCGCGGGCGATATCCCGCTTCTCGAAACGGCTGGTGGCGGTGGGATAAGTGCCATCCACCGGCAGCATGGAGACGGGGATCAGATCGCCGCGCCCCGCCAGCATCTCGCCGGTGACGCGCTGGACAAACTCGCTGCCACCCGGCGCCAACGGCAGCGGATAGTCGCTGATCTGCTCCTCACCGGCCGGGATGGCCACCTGATGGAGATGGGCCAGGGTGTCATCCACCGCCGCGAAGTTGCGCTCAACCACCTCGGGTCCCTTGCGGGCATAGCTCTTCTCGATGCTCTCCTTGATCAGCGCAATCGCCTCATCCCGCGGCAAGATGCCAGCCAACGCGAAGAAGCAGGTCTGCATGATGGTGTTGATGCGATTGCCCATGCCGTTGCGCTCGGCCACCCGATCGCCGTCGATGCAGTAGAGGCGAATATCGAGAGCGCGAATACGGGCACGCAGCCGCTCGGGCAGCTGGTCCCACACCTTGTCCGCCTCATGGGGGGCATTAAGCAGCAGGGTCGCCCCTTCCGCGGCATGTTCCAGCAGATCCACCGACTCGACAAAGCCCCACTGGTGGCAACCGATAAAGCTCGCCTGCTCGATAAGCCAGGGGGCGTCGATGGGCTCGGGGCCAAAGCGCAGGTGGGAGACGGTGCGCGAGCCCGACTTCTTGGAGTCGTAGACGAAGTAGCCCTGGGCGTGGAACCCCTCCAGCTCACCGATGATCTTGATGCTGTTCTTGTTGGCGCCCACGGTGCCGTCGGCACCGAGGCCGAAAAAGAGCGCCCGCACCCGACTGGCGGGCTCAAGATCACCGATGGGGTGCCAGGCCAGACTGAGGCCCGACACGTCGTCCACTATCCCCACGGTAAAGCGCGGACGCGGCGCATCGGATGCCAGCTCCTCGAACACCGCCGCGCACATGGCGGGGGTGAACTCTTTGGAAGAGAGGCCGTAGCGACCGCCACTGAGCCACGGCAGCCGCTTGATAAGGCCGCGCTGCAAGCCATCGATCAGCGCGCTCTGCACATCCAGCAGCAGCGGCTCGCCACCGGCGCCCGGCTCCTTGGTGCGATCCAGCACCGCCATGCGCCGCACGCTCTGCGGCAGCGCATCGAGCAGCGCCTGTACCGGGAAGGGGCGATAGAGGCGAATGACCAGTACCCCGGTCTTGCGATCCTGTTGGTTGAGCCAATCCACTGTGGTGCGGGCGGTAGCCGCCCCCGAGCCCATCAGCACGATCACATCGGTGGCATCAGGCGCGCCGTGGTACTCCACCAGGCGGTAGTGGCGGCCGGTCAGCTCGCCGAGATTGTCCATGCATTGCTGCACCCGTGCCGGCACCGCTTCGTAGAAGGGGTTGACGCTCTCGCGGGACTGGAAATAGGTATCCGGGTTCTGGGCGGTGCCACGCATCACCGGATGATCCGGGTTGAGGGCCCGCGCGCGGTGGGCGCGCACCCAGTCGTTGTCGATAAGGGCGCGAATTTCATCCCGATGCAGGGCGGTGATCTTGTTCACCTCGTGGGAGGTGCGAAAGCCGTCGAAGAAGTGGATGAAAGGCACCCGGCACTGCAGGGTGACGCTGTGGGCAACCAAGGCCAAGTCCTGCGCCTCCTGCACCGAGCCGGAGGCAAGCATGGCAAAGCCGGTGCTGCGCGCCGCCATCACGTCCTGATGGTCGCCAAAAATCGACAGCCCCTGCGCCGCGAGCGATCTGGCCGCCACATGGAACACCGCCGAGGTCAATTCACCGGCGATCTTGTACATGTTGGGCAGCATCAGCATCAGTCCCTGACTGGCGGTGAAGGTGGTGGCGAGCGCCCCCGCCTGCAGGGCGCCGTGTACCGTACCGGCCGCCCCCCCTTCACTCTGCATCTCCACCACAGTGGGAATGTTGCCCCACAGGTTGGTCTGCCCCTCCGCCGCCCAGGCGTCGGCCAGTTCGGCCATGGTCGAGCTCGGGGTAATGGGATAGATGGCACACACTTCACTCAGCTGGTACGCCACCCGGGCCGCGGCTTCGTTGCCGTCGACCATGATCAGTTCATGTTTCATTGGGACTCCTGTGGTTGGCGCAACTCGATGGCGTGACAAGGACACTGGTCGTGGCAGGCGCCGCAGCCGGTGCAGCGCTCGGCATCCACCTGATAGCCCTTGCCCGGCCCCAGCTTCTCGATGGCCTGCTCGGGGCAGCTGCCGTAGCAGCCGTCGCACTCGAAGCAGTTGCCGCAGGAGTAGCAACGCGCCGCCTCGTAACGGGCGGCCACCTCATCCAGCCCACCGATGATCTCGCCAAAGTCGTCCCGCGCCCACGCCGGTTTGACCGGCTGATTGCTGGCGGGCGCGTGGGTCTGGAACCAGAGCTGCAACTGCTCCGGCCCCACCAGCGGGTAGGAGAGCATCTTCTGATAGTGGCGACCACGCAGCCAGGCATCCATGTGGCGCGCCGCCTTCTTGCCATGACCGGTGGCGATGGTAACAGTGCGCTCGGAGGGCACCATATCGCCGCCGGCAAACAGCCCGGCGACATCTGTCATCAGATTGCCCGCCACCTGCACCACCCCCTCCTTGTTGACCCGCACGCCGGGGATGCTCTCCAGCACCGAGAGGTCGACCTCCTGACCGAGCGCCAGAATAAGGGAATCCGCTTCGAGGGTTTCAAACTTGCCGGTGGGTACCGGCTTGCCCTCTGCATCCAGCGCCATCACCTCCACCTCGATATTGGTGTTGTCGAGCTGGCGGATGCTGCGCAGCCAGTTGATCTTGATCCCCTCCTCCTCGGCCTCATCGGCTTCAAAGGCGTGGGCCGGCATATGGTCCCGGTCGCGGCGGTAGATGATCATCGCCTCTTCCACCCCGAGGCGACGAGCGGTACGGGCCGCATCCATGGCGGTGTTGCCGCCGCCGTAGATGGCAACCCGCCGTCCCAGTTTTGGCGGTGGCAGTCCTTTCTCTTCGGCAAGACTGGCCTGCTCGAGGAAACTCACCGCATCGAGGATTTTTCCCGCTTCCCGGGCCGGAATATCGACCCGCTTGGCCAGATGGGCGCCGATGGCCATAAAAATGGCGTCAAAGCCCCCCTCGTCGCGCTCGCGCAGCACATCCTCCACCTTGTGGTTGAGGGTCAGGGTGACACCAGCCGCCACGATGCGGGCCACCTCCCGATCCAGCACGTCGCGGGGCAAGCGGTAAGCGGGAATGCCAAAACGCAGCATGCCGCCGGCAAGCGGCCCCGCTTCGCGGATCTCCACCTGATGGCCAAGCCGGTTGAGGTGCCAGGCGCAGGAGAGGCCGGAGGGACCGGCACCGATCACCAGCACCTTCTTGCCGCTGGCTGGGGCCGGTGGCGCAGGCAGCCAACCACGGGCCAGCGCCTCGTCGCCGAGGAAGCGCTCGATGGCATGGATGGAGACGGATTCATCCACCTGCCCGCGGTTGCAGGCACTCTCGCAGGGGTGATAGCAGACCCGGCCATGAATGGCGGGCAAGGGGTTCTCTTCGATCAGGGTCTGCCAGGCCGCCTCAAAACGGCCGGCCTGCGCTAAAGAGAGCCAGGCTTGGATATTTTCTCCGGCCGGGCAGGCGTGATTGCAGGGTGGCAGGGCCGGCCGCCAAACGGGTAGCCGGGTACGCACCGGGCCTGTTCCCGTTTTCAGGGAGAGATCCGGCAATGGGGTCATGTCCAGTTGTTTGCTCATACATTGCTTTCTTCTTTTTGTGTGACAGGCCCCACCCGATGGCGCTTGATACCGTGTAGCCGAGGCGGACGGTGGCCGGATGGGGAAGAAGCGAAAGCGTTAGAAACTGGGAACTGAGTCGATAATGGCCGCTTTTTTGTACTGATTAGCGAATCAGGATCAAAAAATGTTGCACTTTATGGTTCATAGAGACCAGAACGTGACTCAAGTAACATCTTCTCCAGCTGACCGCTGGCTTTCAGTTTGGCGAGGCCCCGATTGAAGGTTTTGATCAGCTCGTCAGCGTTGGCACGCTTGCGGCTGATCAACAGGTGACCTTCAACTTTCATCACGGGTTTTGAATGGGTTGCAAAGAGATCGACCGTGCTGGCCGGGTAGAACTGACGCAGGGAGTAGTAGCCGACATCTATGTTCTCCAGGGTCAGGTCGGCGCGGCCGGAGAGCAGCAGATCAAAGCTCTGGCGCAGCCGGGTGACGAACTGCACCTGCAGCGGAACCTGTGCGATGGCTGCAAAAAAATCTGCATTGTAGGTATAGCCACTGACCGCAGCCAGCTTGCGATCCGCCAGATCCTGATAGCCACGCCATTCCAGCGGATCTGACTTGAGATAGAACCAGACGTAGGTTTCGCTCAGGATGGGATCGCTGTAGAGATGGGTTTTGCGCCGCTCGCTCGACTCATACCAGTGGACTGTGCCATCCACCACTCCCTCCTCCGACAAGCGAAAGGCCCGTTTCCAGGGAAGAAACTGGAACTTGACGCTCACCCCTTCACTCTTGAATGCCTCGCTCACCACATGAGGGATCAGCCCCTGATATTTGAGCGTCTCGGAACAGTAAGGAGGATACTCTCCCGTGGTCAGGGTCAGCTCCTGCGCCCAGAGCCCGTGGCAAAAAAGGCTCCCCGCCAGCAACCAGCTTATTTTCATCCCGATGCCCTCTTGTTCTGTTTTCCCAACTATAGACCGCCCCCTTGAAAGGATTGCCGGATCGTCGGGGAACCGTTATGTTCCCCTTTTTCCAGGCGATCGCGCCGCGTCACAAGGATATGAAGATGCCCAGGCTAGACAGCATTCACCTCTACCCCATCAAATCGACTGCAGGTATGCCGCTGGCTCGCGCCCGGGTGACCGAAGAGGGACTGGCAGGGGATCGCCGCTACATGGTGGTCAAACCGGACGGCACCTTTATCACCGCCCGTACCCATCCCCAGCTGCAACAGGTCGTGGCCACCCCCATCGAAGGAGGCTTGCAACTGCGCTATCCGGGCTTTGAACCCCTCACCCTGCAAGAGGTCGACTTCAGCCGCACCCCGCAAGCTACCGGAGTCTGGAGCGACCGCTTTACCGCCCTGCACACCGACACCAAAGCCGATGGGTGGCTGAGCCGGGTGGCAGGGGAACCAGTGCAGCTGCTCTGGCTGGGTGAAACCTCTGATCGCTTTCGCGAGAAGACCGGCACCCGGGTCAGCTTTGCCGACGGTTATCCGCTGCTGCTGATAAGCCAGGCCTCCCTTGAGGATCTCAATCTGCGCTCCGATGCGCTGCACCAGATGAGCCAGTTCCGCACCAATCTGGTGGCAAGCAATACCCAGCCCTTCGAGGAGGACAGCTGGGTGCGTATCCGCATCGGCGAGGTGGAATTCAAGGTGGTCAAGCCCTGCAGCCGCTGCATCATGACCACGGTGGAAGCGGGCACCGATCGTTTCAACGCCCTGAAAGAGCCGCTGGCCACCCTTACCCGCTACCGCCGTGGCGAGGATGGCGAGGTCTACTTCGGCCAGAACCTGATCGCCCTGAACGAGGGATGGATTGAGGCAGGCAGCGAGATAGAAGTGCTGGAGCGCACCCGTCCGGTGGTCTATCCCGCCGCCGCTCCGAAGAAGCGGGAGCTGGTCTGCGTGGCCCGCGAACCGCTGGCGCGGGATCTGGAGACCTTCTGGTTCGAAGCCGCCGATGGCGAGCCTCTGCCCGACTACCTGCCGGGCCAGCATCTGCCCATCAGCCTCGATATCAAAAATGAACGGATCCAGCGCCGCTATACCCTGAGCTCTACGCCGGATCACCCGGAGCGTTACAGCATCAGCGTCAAAAAGGTGGAGGGGGGTCGCATCTCCCACTGGCTGCACCAGCAGTTGCAGGTGGGTGATCGGCTGCTGGCCGCCAACCCCGCTGGCGAGTTTCACTTAGGGGCCGAGCGCAACCTCCTGTTGCTCTCCGCAGGCTCCGGCGTCACCCCCATGCTGGCGATAGCCCGCACCCTGGCCCTTCGCGGGGAGCTGGAAGAGGTTCACTTTATGCACCTGTGCCGCAGCGAAGCGGACATTCCCGCCGCCAGCGAACTGCATGCCATGGCGCAGCAGGGCATGACCCTCACCATTATCCTGAGCCAGCCGGGCAATCACTGGCAGGGGCTGCAAGGGCGACTCAATGATGAGCATCTGCGACTGGTCAAAGGGTTGGCCGAAAAAGAGGTCTTTATCTGCGGCCCCCACGGTTTTATGGCCGACGCGGCGTCGAAAGTAGCGGCCCTCGGCGTTCCGGCCGCACGGATCAAACAGGAGAGTTTTGGCGGCGCCATTCTCTCGGTGGCCCGCCCCCATCAGGCGGTACAACTGCGTATCGGCGCCCAAGCCTTTACCGGCAACAATCAGGGCACTGTGCTGGATCAGGCCAACAAGCAAGGCGTAGAGCTGCCCTGGAGCTGCCGCGCCGGGATCTGCGGCAGTTGCAAACAGACGCTGATCTCGGGCGAGGTGGATCACCCCGACGCCCCCGCCATCAGTGCCGCCGAGCGGGCAGAGGGCAAAATCCTCACCTGCTGCGCCGTACCGCTCACAGACATCGTCATCAAATAAGGTGATCGAGCCACGAAAAGGCTGGCTGGGCCCCGATCCTGGCCGACCTTTTCCCCCCTGTCGACCCGCGGTTCCTCCATTCTCGTCTCTTTCTCGCCCCGCCTGCGCAACCATGCCGACGATGACTTCTATACTCACAGCAATAACAACAAAACCCCTCCGACGTAGCGGCCTTTGCCGTCTGACCAAGGGGGTTACCCGGTGAGAATAAGGACGCTCAAACCATGGAACAGAACAAACCCGCCTTTCAACTCAACCTCTTGATCTCCGTGATCACCCTGATCCTGCTGTCACTGGTGTTTTTCGCCTACAGCTGGGCGGGTAAACAACTGGAAGAGAGTTATCGACAACAATATCTCTCCTACCTGCTGGCCGACGAGCTGCGCCAATCCTCCGATGACCTGACCCGACTCGGTCGCACCTACGTCATCACCAAGGATCCAGCCTACGAGCAGCAGTACATGCGGATACTGGCCATTCGCAACGGCGAACAGCCGAGACCGGATGGCTACAACCGTATCTATTGGGATTTTGTCGCGGCCAACGGCCAGAATCCTCGCCCCGACAGCAATGTTCGCCGCGGCCTGATCGATCTGATGAAGGATGCTGGTTTCACCGATGCTGAACTCGCCAAGCTCAACGAGGCCAAGAACAACTCGGATGCACTGGTCAACACCGAGGTGGCTGCCTTCAAACTGGTGCAGCAGACGGACGGTGATCTGGCCGCCAACCAGCAGAAGGCCATCGCCATGATGCATGACAAGGCCTATCACCAGAACAAGGGTCGCATCATGTCACCCATCGACGATTTCTACGTGATGATGGAGGGGCGCAACCAGGAGGCGGTCGAGAGTGCCACCGCCAATACCGACATGCTGCGCTACCTTTTTATCGCTCTGGGCCTGGTATTGATGTTCTTCCTCTGGCGCACCTATCGCTCCCTGCTCGATCTGGTGGGCACCTCGGTCGAACAGCTCAAGACCGATCTCCATCTGCTGGCGGAAGGGGATTTCTCCCGCCCCATCAAGGTGCCCCAAGGCTCGAAAGAGAGTCTTATCGGCCTGCTTGGCACCACACAGAGCACCCTCAAGGGGATCATCGGCAAGGTATCCCACTCCACCGAGGAGTTGTCCAATTCGGCCGACAGCATCGCCCAGATAGCGGAGCAGACCGCCCAGTTCGCCACCGATCAGCAAACCAGTACCCAGACCATGGCCGCCGCCATCGAAGAGCTGGTGGTGAGCATCAGCCACCTCTCCGACAATGCCAGCCATGCAGACGAGCTCAGCAAGGTCTCAGCCGACACGCTGGAGGAGGGCTCCGGGGTCATCAAGGAGACGCTTGGCAGCATCGAGAATATCTCCACCACGGTCGGTGAAGCAGCCAGCACCATCGCAGAACTCAACAGCCATACCCAGCAGATCTCGGAGATCATCGGCGTGATCCGCGGCATCGCCGATCAGACCAACCTGCTGGCCCTCAACGCGGCTATCGAGGCGGCGCGGGCCGGTGAGCAGGGACGTGGCTTTGCGGTGGTTGCCGACGAAGTACGCAATCTGGCCAGCCGCTCGGCGGCCTCGACCCAGCAGATCACCGGGATGATCAGCAAGATCCAGAGCGGGGCGGATGCCTCTATCCGCAGCATGGAGAACACGGTCAACAACGTCTCCCGCGGGGTCACACTGGCCAACCAGACCGGGCAGGCAATCGCCAGCATCCAGAGCCACGCCTCCAATCTCACCGGTCTGATGGGAGAGATCAGCCACACCCTGCGCGAGCAGTCCACCGCCGCCAACGAGGTGGTCTCTACCGTCGGCAACATCACCTCCCTCTCGGAACAATCGGGGGATGCCGCCCGCCACGTGTCCCAAGAGGCAGCCAAGCTCAAGCAGCTGTCACGGGTGCTGCGCCAGGAGATGGGGCACTTCAAGCTTTAAAGAAGGCTGCAAAACAAAACGGCTGCCCCAAGGCAGCCGTTTTTTATGCGGGGTTATCCCCTGTCATTCAGTATCTATCAACCACGCAGGGCGGCGATACGCTGCTCAATGGGCGGGTGGCTCATGAACAGTTCGCTCATGGAGCGCTTGCCGTTGATGCCAAAGGCCATCATGGAGCCTTCCAGCTGCGGCTCGGCACCGCGGGAGAGGCGCTCAAGGGCGGCAATCATCTTGTCGCGACCTGCCAGCTTGGCGGCACCGGCATCGGCACGGAACTCGCGCTGACGGCTGAACCACATGACGATGATGGAGGCCAGAATGCCGAACAACATCTCCAGCACAAACACGGTGATCATGTAGGCAAAACCACCGGTGCTGCTGCTCTCTTCCTCGTTGTTGGAACTGAAGAAGTTGCTGATGACGCCAGCCACGATGCGGGCGAAGAACATCACGAAGGTGTTCACCACCCCCTGGATCAGGGTCAGGGTCACCATGTCGCCGTTGGCAACGTGGCTCACCTCGTGGGCCAGTACCGCTTCCGCCTCGTCACGGCTCATGCTGTAGAGCAGGCCGGAGGAGACCGCCACCAGCGAATCATCTCGGCGGGCGCCGGTCGCAAAGGCGTTCATCTCGGGAGAGTCGTAGATCCCCACTTCCGGCATCTTGATACCCGCTTCGCGGGCCTGACGGGCAACAGTGCTCACCAGCCAGTGCTCGGTCTCGTTACGGGGTTGCTCGATGACCTGGACGCCATAGCTGCGCTTGGCCATCCACTTGGACATCAGCAAGGAGATAAAGGAACCCCCAAAACCGAACACGGCACAGAACATCAACAGCCCGGAAATGCTGGACTTGTTGATCCCCAGAACCGAGAACAGGATATTGAGTACCACCCCCAGCACCAGCATGACGGCCAGGTTGGTCACCAGGAATAGCATAATTCGCTTCATATAGACTCCTTGTGAGAATTAAAGACACGGAGAGAGATCACTCGACCTCCCTATCTCCATGTTATGGATGAATTTTAGGGAGACTCGATGAATGTTCGCTGAATGTGACGTCACAAGAGCGGAGAGATATCAAGCCGCCCCTGCAAATCAGCCTCAAATGGATTGTTTATAAAGGGAATTTCCCCCAGAAACGGGGCCGGTAACATCCCCCTCAGGGTGTCCAGATTTTCCTGATAGTGGCTCATGGCACTGTGAAGGCGATTAATAACCCATCCCGCCACTGGCAACCGATCGTTGCGAATGGCAGCAAAGGTGAGCAGTGCATGGTTGAGACAGCCCAGTTTGGCCCCCACCACCAAAATCACCGGCATGTTCTCCTGCTTCACCCAATCCGACAGCAGATGCTTGCGATCCAGCGGCAGATACCAGCCCCCCGCCCCTTCCACTACTGCAAGCTCGGCCCCTGCCTGTTCAATCTTGCGCAGCCCCTCGCTCAGCCCCTGCATGGTAATGGGCTGGCGCGCCTCGCTGGCAGCGATATGGGGCGCAATCGGCGGCTCATAGGCAAAGGGATTGACCACCTCATAAGGCAGCTGAACACTCGCCGCCTCCTGCAACAGAACAGCGTCGAGGTTGCGCAATCCATCGGGTGTTCGGGCACACCCTGCCGAGACAGGCTTGTAGCCGGCACAGCGGATCCCCTGTGCGCTGAATTCGCGCAGCAGAGTGCGTGCCACCAGCGTCTTGCCCGCATCGGTATCTGTGCCGGTGATAAAGAATGATTTCATATGGTTCTCTCCTTGGCAGGGAGTGGCTCACTGCCCTGCACACACTGCAATTCCCGGCGCTCAGCGAGGCTTGCTGAGGCGACCGAGACACACCCGATAACTGGCGACCAACCTGCCACCGGGCTGGCGAAATGCTTCATATGCCTGAGCCAGCTGCTGCAATCTGGCGCGACCGCTCAGACCGGCTGGGGCGGCGCCCCCTTGATTGTCGTTGATCTGATTGGCCCCAATCCCCTTGAGATCGCGCAACAACTGCGGCAATTCAAGATAGGCGAGATCCCAGGTGATACAACGCAGCTCGGGAGCAGATACCCCGGCGCTAGCCAGCGCCTGCTCCAATTGTGGCAGGCTGAGGAAGCGATTGACATGGGCGCGACCATCAAGCTGCTGCCAGGCGGCTCGCAACTGCCAGAGCGACTCATCGAGCAGGGTCGAGAAAAAGATCTGGCCGCCCGGTTTGACCACCCGAAGCAGCTCGCCAAAAGCCTGGGCCGGACGCTCGCACCACTGCAACGCCAGACTGGAGAAAACCCAGTCGAACGAGTTATCGGCGAAAGGAAGCTGCTCCGCATCGCCGCAGAGCAGGCGAGCACCGCTGCCACGCAAGGCGGCCTGCGCCAGCATGCCGGGGGCGAGATCAAGCCCCACCAGCTGGTGACAACGGTTCGCCAGTTGGGGCAAGAAAAAGCCGGTGCCGCAGCCCAGATCCAGCCCGCTCACCGTCAGATCAGTGCCAACCAGCCTGTCTGGCATCCATTCCAGCAGCGCCTGACCCACCTCCTGCTGAAAGCGGGCATGGGCATCGTAATGACGAGCGGCGGCGCCGAAACGGCGAGCAAGCTGCGCCTTGTCGACCGTTTGAAAACGCTCAGCCATAGTGAGCCTCCCCAAGCGTTGTAACTGAAGGGCTGACCCCCAAGGCATCGAGCAGGCGATCCACATCCTGCTCGCGGTGAGCCGCACTCAGGGTGATGCGCAGCCGGGCCGTACCGACCGGCACAGTGGGCGGGCGGATGGCGCTCACCCAGACGCCGCGCTCCCGCAGCCGTTCAGCCAGTTGCAGAGCGGTGCTGCTCTCCCCCACCAGCAGCGGCTGGATCGGGGTATCGCTCGCGCCAAGCTGCCAACCCAACGCCTCTGCCCCTTGCCGGAAGCGAGCGATCAGCTGGCCAAGATGGGCGCGGGACTCATCAGCCGCGCGCACCAGTTCGATGCTCTTGCTGACCGCGCAAGCCTGCGCGGCGGGCATATGGGTGCTGTAGACATAGTGGCGGGCAAAGTTGACCAGATACTCCACCAGCTCGCGACTGCCGCCGACAAAGGCACCGGCGACGCCAAGCGACTTGCCAAAAGTGCCCATCTGGATATGTACGCTGGCAGGTTGAACCCCTTGTGCCGCCAGGGTGCCGCGCCCCTCGGATCCCAGCACACCAAGACCATGGGCATCGTCGATCATCAACCAGTTGCCGCTTTGGGCGGCGAGGGTTGCGAGCTCGCGCCAAGGGCCCTGATCCCCGTCCATGCTGAACACCCCTTCCGAGACAATCAGTCCGCGATTTGGCTCAAGCTGCCGTTCAAGGGCCGCCATGTCGTTGTGGGCAAAGCGCTTCATCTTGCAGGGGAGCTGGCTGCCCATCTCCTGCAGGGAGGCGTGGTTGAGTTTGTCCTGCCACAGCAGATGATCCTTGCCGAGCAGGGCTTTGAGCACCGCCTGATTGGCGGAAAAACCGCAGTTGAAGAGCAGCACCGCCTCCACCCCGAGCCACTCGGCCAGGGTCTTCTCAAGCTCTTGGTGGGCATGACTGTAACCGGTCACCAGCGGCGAGGCGCCGGAGCCCGTGCCATAACGTTCAATCCCCGCGTTGAAGGCGGCCTTGATGGCGCCGTGATCCGCCAGTCCCAGATAGTCGTTGGCGGAAAAGTTGAGGTAGTCGCGCCCCGCAACCCTGAGCCGCCCGCCACTCGCCCCGTCGGTCGCGATGCGGTTGCGGAGCAGGCCGGCCTGCTCGCGCTCGACCAGAGCCGTGCCCAGCACAAAGGGGCCCGTTACTGCAGGGCCGTTCATGACCGCGCAGCCCCTGCACGGGGGCGGGTGGCGTCATAAAACATCTCGGCAGGCTCGCTCTGGCGACTCACCTCGGCCAGCAGTTCCTCTTCTTGAACCTGATCCGGCTTCTGGGCCCGCTGGGCAGGGCGAATGCCGAGCCGCTTGAACAGCTGCATATCGCTGTTTTCGTCCGGGTTGGGGGTGGTCAGCAACTTGCAGCCATAGAAAATGGAGTTGGCCCCGGCCATAAAACACATGGCCTGCATCTGCTCATTCATCTTCTCCCGCCCGGCTGAGAGGCGCACATGGGAGGCGGGCATCATGATCCGTGCCACGGCGATGGTGCGGATAAATTCGAACGGATCGAGGTTCTCCTGATCCTCCAGCGGCGTTCCCTTCACCTTGACCAGCATGTTGATGGGCACACTCTCCGGGTGCCGCGGCAGGTTGGCGAGCGCCATCAAGAGGCCCGCACGGTCTTTGGCCTGCTCGCCCATGCCGACGATACCGCCGGAGCACACCTTCATCCCGGCACCGCGCACATGCTCCAGGGTATCGAGTCGATCCTGATAGGTGCGGGTAGAGATGATCTCGCCGTAAAACTCGGGCGAGGTATCGAGGTTGTGGTTGTAGTAATCGAGCCCCGCGGCCCCCAGACGCGCCGCCTGATCGGCGGTGAGCATCCCGAGCGTCATGCAGGTCTCCATCCCCAGCCCGCGCACCTCCTCGATCATCCGGATGATGTAGGGCATGTCCTTCTCTTTGGGGTTGCGCCAGGCGGCCCCCATGCAAAAGCGTGACGAGCCGTTGGCCTTGGCTTCGCGGGCCCGCTCCAGCACCTTCTCCACCTCCATCAGCCGCTCGGCCTCAAGACCGGTGTGGTAACGGGCGCTCTGGGGGCAGTATTTGCAATCTTCCGGGCAGGCGCCGGTCTTGATGGAGAGCAAAGTGCTCACCTGCACTTCGTTCGGGTCAAAGTGGGCGCGGTGGACGGTCTGGGCCTGAAACAGCAGATCGTTGAATGGCAGGGCAAACAGGGCCTGAACCTCGGCGAGAGTCCAGTCATGACGAAGGGCGTGACCGCCCGCGGTGAGAGCATTCATACATGGCTTCCGGTTGTTATTAGTGGGATCCTGCGCCCGCCATCTTGGGATGGACGGCCACAAAACCCGCCGCCGGGCCTGCGCGCTCAGGGTTATGCGCAGTGCCAAGTGGCTGAAATTGTTGGCTAGTGTAGAGAGCACGCGTAGACTGTCAACACCGACCAGATCAAACAAATTGACAACAGAACAACAAATGACCAACCAAGAATTCGACCTGCACCACATCTGGCACCCCTATACCTCCCTCACTCACCCCCTGCCCTGCTATGAAGTGGTCAGCGCCAAAGGGGTGAAGATCACCCTCAGCGACGGCCGTGAACTGGTGGATGGCATGAGCTCCTGGTGGGCTTGCGTGCACGGCTATCAGGTGCCGGAGTTGGACGCCGCCGCCACCGCCCAGCTCGGCAAGATGTCCCACGTGATGTTTGGCGGCCTCACCCACGCTCCGGCGGTCGAGCTCTGCCGCAAGCTGGTGGAGATCACTCCAAAGGGGCTTGATCGGGTCTTTCTGGCCGATTCCGGCTCGGTGGCAGTGGAAGTGGCGCTCAAGATGGCGCAGCAATACTGGCACGCCAAGGGGACGCCCAGAGCCAAATTTGTCGCCCTGCGCAGCGGCTATCACGGCGACACCTTTGGCGCCATGAGCGTCTGCGATCCCGATGGCGGCATGCACGAGCTCTACAAAGGATTCCTGCCGGAACACTATTTTGTCGAAGCACCCAGCTGCCGCTTCCACGCCGAGTGGGACGAGCAGTGCGTGGTGGAGCTGGCGACGCTCATGGCGGATCATCACGAAGAAATCGCCGCCATCGTGCTTGAGCCCATAGTGCAGGGCGCTGGCGGCATGCGCTTCTATCACCCCCGCTACCTGCAGTGGGTACGCGCCCTGTGCGACGAATTCGGCGTGCTGCTGATTGCTGACGAGATTGCCACCGGCTTTGGCCGCACCGGCCAGCTGTTTGCATGCGACTGGGCGGGGATCTGCCCCGACATCATGTGTCTGGGCAAGGCGCTCACCGGCGGCTACCTCACCCTCTCGGCGACCCTGACCACCGAGCATGTCGCCCATACCATCTGTGACGGCAAGGCGGGGGTCTTTATGCACGGCCCCACTTTTATGGGCAACCCGCTCGCCTGCGCGGTGGCCAACGCCTCCATCGAGTTGCTGCTGGCCTCACCTTGGCAGGAGCGGGTGCGCGCCATCGAGCATCAGCTGCGTACCGAACTGGTAGAGCTGACCCTGCACCCGGCGGTCGCGGATGTGCGGGTGCTCGGCGCCATCGGGGTGGTGGAGATGAAAGAGCGGGTGGATGTAGCGCGCATCCAGCGCAAGTTTGTCGAACTGGGCGCCTGGATCCGCCCCTTTGGCAAGCTGGTCTACCTGATGCCCCCCTTCGTCATCACCCCTGAAGAGTTGCGGGTATTGACCGGCGCCATCCGTCAGGCCATCACCGAGGGCGAGTTTTAATGCATGCAGCGGGCGGCCATCGCAGCCGCCCGTTTGACTACCCGCATTTGATATATAAAGAGGGCAACTTTATCCACTTCAGTGCGCTTTCACTTGCCGTAATGTGAGCAAAACACCAGACCTGAGGCCCCAAGAGGGGTAAACTGCTGCGGTTTTACCATCAAGAAAGACTGCTCATGCGCCTCTCCATTGCTGCCAAAATCAACTTTTTCCTGCTCTTCATCTTCTCCATGGTACTGGTCTTCTCCGCAGCCTATCAGGCGGTGCGCGAGCGCGATCTCATCCTGACCCTCATCAAGGAGCAGAGCCGCGAGCAGACCGAAGCCTATTTCGACGGCCTCAACATGCTGATGCTGACCGGCAAGATGGATGCCCGCGATACCCTGCGCGGCAAGTTTCTCGACCACGCCCATGTGGAGGATGCCCGCATCGTCCGTGGCGACGCGGTGAGCAAACAGTTCGGGCCTGGACGGGAGACAGAGCAGGTAAAAGATGAGTTTGATGAGCTGGCTCTGGCGGGCAAAGGGAGTCTGGAGGTGGTGCACAACGGCATGCACAGCCGTCTGGTAGTGACCCGACCGCTACTAGCCAAGAAGGATTTTCGCGGCACCGACTGCACCAGCTGTCATCTGGTGCCGGAGAACACTGTGCTCGGTGCGGTGCGCTTTGACTACTCCCTCGATTCGCTGTTTACCCGGGTCGAGCAGAATATCCTCACCTCGGCGCTGATCCTCACCGGCATCTTCGGGATGGGACTGCTGCTGACCCTCTGGGTCATCCGCACCTGGATCGTGCGCCCCCTCAACCAGTTGACCCGCTCCATGGAAGAGGCCACCGACTTGCACGACTTCGGCCACCGGCTGGAGGGGGATGACGGCGACGAGATTGGCCGGGTGGCGGTGGCCTACAACCAGATGCTCGACAGTGTGGAGCGCCAGCTCGGCAAGCGACCGCTCGGCGGCAAGCCGGGAGCTCGCCCTGGCGAATAGCGGACCACACCGCCCGGCATCGGCTAACCGGTGTAATAGAACAGCAGACAAGCAATAAGGATCAGCAGCAGGATCGCCAGATTGACGTGATAGGCATCATCCCTGCGCCGACTGCGCCGCCGCTCCAGCAGCAGTACAGCCAGGGTCAGCAAGCTGCAACCCCACAGGCCATGCACCAACCAGGGAGTGAGTGCGGGATCCCAGTAATCGCGTACCTTGATGCCGCCGTAAACCAGAAAACCATATGCAATCTCCGGCCTAGCATAGTGATAGAGCGCAAGCAGCACGATAAAACCGCACCAGCAGATCAGCACCATTGCTCGCAACAGTCGTGTCAGCCAATCCGGCCCTTGTCGCCGCTCTTTCACTCGCATCTCCTGTCCCGAGGGAACCCTGCTTGGGTGAACCATGCTGAAAACCCCACCAGAGTCCGACATTTTTGCTTGTTTATCAAACCCGCGCGGGTAAGATTGACGGCTTAGTCTGCCATGGTGGGCCATCTGTGCCCGGGCCAGACTCCCTAGTGTTGCAAATAGCGCTGCAAGAACAAGCTGGAGACAATATTTCGATGACGCACGCATCCGTAGTTGATGTGCTGACCGGTAAATATGCGGTTGGCACCACCCTGACTGTACGAGGGTGGATCCGGACTCGCCGTGATTCCAAGGCGGGGATCTCATTTTTGGCCATTTCCGATGGCTCCTGTTTCCATCCGGTACAGGCCGTCGTCCCCAATACCCTGGCCAATTACGAGAATGAAGTGCTGCGTCTGACCACCGCCTGCTCCGTGGAAGTGACTGGCATCATCGCCGAATCCCAGGGCAGCGGCCAGGCTTTCGAACTGCAGGCCACCGATGTGAAGGTCGTCGGCTGGGTCGAAGATCCCGATACCTACCCGATGGCCGCCAAGCGCCACAGCATCGAGTACCTGCGTGAACAGGCTCACCTGCGCCCGCGCACCAACATCGTGGGTGCCGTGACCCGGGTTCGCCACTGCCTGGCGCAAGCTATCCACCGCTTCTTCCACGAAGAGGGCTTTGTCTGGGTTGCGACCCCGCTCATCACCGCCTCTGATACCGAAGGGGCCGGCGAGATGTTCCGTGTCTCTACCCTGGATCTGGAAAACCTGCCGCGTACCGACGCCGGCAAGGTGGACTACAACGAAGATTTCTTCGGCAAAGAGGCCTTCCTGACCGTATCCGGCCAGCTGAACGCCGAAACCTATGCCTGCGCCCTCTCCAAGGTCTATACCTTCGGGCCGACCTTCCGCGCTGAAAACTCCAACACCAGCCGTCACCTGGCCGAGTTCTGGATGGTTGAGCCGGAAGTGGCCTTCAACAATCTGGAAGATAACGCCGCCCTGGCCGAAGCCATGCTGAAGTATGTCTTCAACGCCGTCCTGACCGAACGTCGCGACGATCTGGAGTTCTTTGCCCAGCACGTAGACAAGGATGCCATCGGCCGTCTGGAGCGTTTCGTCGCCTCCGACTTCGCCCAGATTGATTACACAGATGCCATCGAAGTGCTGAAAAACTGCGGCAAGAAGTTCGAGTTCCCGGTCTCCTGGGGCATCGATCTCTCCTCCGAGCACGAACGCTATCTGGCCGAGGAGCACTTCAAGTCTCCGGTGGTGGTGAAGAACTATCCGAAAGATATCAAGGCCTTCTACATGCGCCTCAACGACGACGGCAAGACCGTTGCCGCGATGGACGTACTGGCACCGGGCATCGGCGAGATCATCGGTGGCTCCCAGCGTGAAGAGCGTCTGGAGGTACTGGATGCCCGCCTGGCCGAGATGGGCCTGAAGCAGGAAGATTACTGGTGGTATCGCGATCTGCGCCGCTACGGCACAGTCCCGCACTCCGGCTTCGGTCTGGGCTTCGAGCGTCTGGTGGTTTACGTGACCGGTATGGGCAACGTCCGCGACGTGATCCCGTTCCCGCGAACTCCGCGTACCGCCGAGTTCTGATCAGCGGCATATTGCCACTACATTGCAAAAGCCGTCCTCAGGGTCGGCTTTTTTATTACCCCCGTTATGGGTAATACTCAGAACCAATCGACACAAGGAATGGGTCGTTCATGGGATATCGTCGGCTTCTGACACTCTTGCTGCTCTGGCTCCCCCTGCAATTGCGGGCAGAACCCGTGCACCTGACCACCCTGGAGTGGCCCCCCTATACCAGCCAGCATCTCCCTGATGGTGGCCTTACCGGCCATATCGTCAAGCGTGCATTTGCCGAAGCGGGGCTGGAGGTTCAGTTTGACTTCTACCCCTGGCATCGAGCCATGTTGCTGGCATCCGATCCCGCCCAGCACTACAGCGGCTACTTCCCCAAATACTTCGCCGATGATCTGGATAAACGGTGGCATATTTCCACCAGCGTGGGCAGTAGTGTGCTGGGCATGGCGCAGCAAGCCGGCCCCCCTATCCACTGGCAGCGACTCGAAGATCTCGCTTCCTACCGGATTGGGGTCGTCGCAGGTTATATCAATACCCGTGAATTTGATGCCCTGATGGCCAGCAAGCGCCTCAACACCTTTGCCGTGGACGACGATCACCTCAACCTGCGAAAATTGCAGCGCGACCGGCTCGATCTGGCCGTGATCGACCGGGATGTTTTCTACTGGCTCACCTATCACGATGACAAACTCCACCCCGAACAGCTGCAGTTCAACCCGAAGATCCTCGGGTACAAGAGCCTGCACATCATGTTCCGTCCCGATCAACAGCAACTGCAACAGCGAGTGAACAATGCGCTAGCCAGACTCGATATCAAGCAGCTGAGCGAACAGTATCAGCGTCGCTATCTGCTATCAGCACCCGCCCCCCGATGAGCAGAGTCGCAGAACACCCCATTTGTCAAAAAAGATATCTTTAACCCGTGTTTTTACAGCCTCTTCTCCCCTGACCCGGGCCTTTTTCCACAACTTCCTTACCAACGCATTCCCCATCACAACGCCTCTGGTTGCACTCTGATGGGCTGGCCCCGAGTGATACCACTTGGTGACAAAAATGATGTTTTTGTTAGTACGTGGTTTTTAAGTGGTTTAATCAAAAATTCATCGAGTTATTGAAGTAACTCAATTTTTTCACTTTTTCAGGGGAGCAGAATAGCAACTAACCCTTTCGGGCTAAATAAAACAGACAATGACAATTCATGGTTCAGGCTACCCGCGGCAATATGGGTTGAATCACACGAGGTAACGGAATGATCTTGATGGAATTTTTAGTGGTACTCGGCTGCTTGCTGCTGGGTACCCGCTTTGGGGGCATGGGACTCGGTCTCATCAGTGGTATCGGTCTCTTCCTGCTGACCTTCGTCTTCGGTCTGGTTCCGGGCGAACCGCCTGTTCAGGTAATGCTGACCATTCTGGCGGTGATCGGCTGTGCCGCCACCCTGCAGACTGCCGGTGGCCTTAACCTGATGATGCAAGTGGCCGAGCGTCTGCTGCGCCGTCACCCGCAATACATCACTATCCTGGCGCCGCTCACCACCTGGACCCTCACCTTCCTGTGCGGTACCGGCCACGTGGTCTACACCATGTTCCCCATCATCGCTGACATCGCGCTGCAAAAGAACATCCGTCCCGAGCGCCCGATGGCTGTCGCCTCCGTTGCCTCCCAGATGGCCATCTGCGCCTCCCCGGTCTCCGTTGCTGTGGTCTCCATGGTCTCCATTCTGGCGGCTGGTCACGGTATCGGTCAGGCTTACGGCCTGCTCGACATCCTGATGATCGCCATCCCCTCCTCCCTGACCGGTGTCATCGTGGCAGCCCTGTGGAGCCTGCGTCGCGGCAAGGATCTGGACAAGGACGAAGAGTTCCAGGCCAAGATCAAAGACCCGGAGCAGCGCGCCTTCATCTACGGCGGTGGTGAAACCCTGCTCAACACCAAGTTCCCGAAAGAGGCCTACTGGTCTACCTGGATCTTCTTCGCCGCCATCGCTGCCGTGGTATTGCTCGGCGCCAACGAAGGTCTGCGTCCGGTGTTCACCATCAAGGACAAGACCGGCCCGCTCTCCATGAACCTGGTGATCCAGATGATGATGCTGATCGCCGGTGCCATCATCCTGATGCGCTGCAAGGTCAAGCCGGGCGAGATCGCCAACGGTGCCGTCTTCAAGGCAGGTATGGTCGCCATCTTCTCCGTGTTCGGGGTGGCATGGATGAGTGAGACCTTCTTCCAGGCCCACATGCCGCTGCTCAAAGAGACCCTGGCCCATGTGGTACAGGCCCAGCCCTGGACCTACGCCCTGGTGCTGTTCCTCATCTCCAAGCTGGTAAACAGCCAGGCCGCTGCCCTCACCGCCATCGCCCCCATGGGTCTGGCGCTGGGTGTGGAGCCGAAGCTGCTGATCGCCTTCCTGCCGGCCAGCTACGGCTACTTCGTGCTGCCGACCTACCCGAGCGATCTGGCCTGTATCGGTTTCGACCGCTCAGGCACCACCCGCATCGGCAAGTTCATCATCAACCACAGCTTCATCATTCCGGGGCTAATCGGGGTGGTGACCTCCTGCTCGCTGGGCTTTATCCTCACCAGCATCCTGCTCTAATCGCAGTCGCGTTTACCACGCCATTGCAATACAGGCCCCCGCTTCGGGGGCCTGCTTTTTTCCCGCTCAGTGACCCCAACCATTTCCCCGCCGCCATTTCCGGACACTATGCCTTTACCTCTGCCCCCGCCGCTGGGTAGCATGCCCCCTCGTTCACCACCGGAATCTCATCCATGTCTCGCGTCATCCTGCTCTGGAGCGGTGGCAAAGATGCCATGCTGGCCCTCTGTCATGCTCGCCAAGCGGGCCATCAGCTGGTGGCACTGGCCACCTTTGCGCCGCCTGAGCCCCGATTTCTCGCTCACCCCTTGCCGCTGGTGCGCCGTCAGGCGGAAGCCCTCGGGCTGCCCCATCTGCTGGTCACCATAGAAGCGCCGTTCGATCTCGGTTATGAGCGGGCACTGGCACGGCTCAAGGAGGAGTGGCAACTCGATGGCGTGGTCACCGGCGATATCGACAGCGTGGGCGGTGCGCCTAACTGGATCCGCGAACGCTGCCGCCCGCTCGGGCTCACCGTCCACACCCCGCTCTGGCAGCAACCTCGTCAAGCCTTGCTGGCGGATATGCTGGCGCGTGGCATCGTCGCCCACCTCTCCTGCGTCGATACCCGGATACTGGCCCCCGAGTGGACTGGACGCCCCCTCGATGCCGCCACCCTCTGCGAGCTACAACAACTGGCCGAGCGCGAGGGCTTCGATGCCTGCGGCGAGCAGGGGGAGTACCACACCATGGTGACTGACGGCCCGGGCTTTGCCGCCCCGCTGCGCCTCGATGGCTGGCAGGTAGCACGGCAGGATCATCTGGCCTATCTGGCTGAGCCACAGGGGTAACGGCCTCAAGCCATCTGGCGCGCTCGTTCAGGGACGCGCGAAAAATCGAGATAAAAAAAGGGAGGCAACAGCCTCCCGTTTGGAGTGGAGCGGACCAATTTTGAGCGGGCCATGATGACCCGAACAAGGGATAAACCGGCTTATTTCGCCAGCTTGCCCAGCACCCGCTGCAGCAGGCGGATGCGCGGCTCGATGCTCTCCAGCAGCAGGAATTCCGCCTCCGAGTGAAAACCGCCCCCCATGGGGCCGAAACCATCGAGGGACGGCACCCCCGCGGCGGCGGTAAAGTTGGCATCCGAACCGCCACCGGCCTCCAGCCAGTTGAAGGAGATCCCCTCCTCTTTCGCAGCCGCCTCCACCAGCGCCATCACAGCTTCTGTATCGCCGCTCGGGCGCATCGCCGGCTTGAAGGTCTGGCGATCCACCTCGACCCGACAGCCCGCAAGGAAGGGGTTGTTGGCCATAAAGGTGAGCCGCTCGTGCACCGCAGCGGCCTCTTCGTTGCTCCAGAAGCGCAGATCGACGATCGCCTCGGCAAAGTCCGGCACCACGTTGACACCGGTGCCGCCCTGTACCACGCCAACGTTCATGGTGGTGCCCGTGGTCATGTTGACCTGCTCGTTGATGGCCAGCACCCAATGAGCGAGTTCTGTAATGGCAGAGACCCCTTCGGTCAGGGCCGAACCGGCGTGGGACGCCTTGCCGTGGAAGGTGATGCGGTACTTGGCATTGCCCTTGCGGGCGCTGATGAGATCCCCGTTGGGACGGGCTGCCTCGGCCACCAGCACGCAGCCGCTCTGTTTGGCTTTTTTCACCAGCCAATCCTTGGACCAGGGGGAGCCAATCTCTTCGTCGCAGTTGTAGCAGACCAGCACCTTGAGCTTGGCAAGCAATGCCGGGTCCATCTCTTTGAGGGCATACCAGATAGAGAGCAAGCCGCTCTTCATGTCCGAAACGCCGGGGCCAAAGGCTTGATTGCCTTCGATTTTCAGCGGGCGCTTGGCCGCCGTCCCCTCGGGGAAGACGGTATCCATGTGGCCGCACAGCATCACGTCGTAGTGATCTGCACCCGGCGCATTGGTGATCTCGAGGCAGGGGCCGCACTCGGCAGCAAACTGGTGGCGAGTCACCTGCCAGCCGATGGCCTCATATTTCTCGGTCATGATGTCGGCCACTTTCGCTACCCCGGCCGGGGTGCGAGTACCGCAATCGAGGTTGATGAGCGGGGCCAAATCGGCCAGATAGTTATCGAGGGAAAACGGGCTCTTTACAACTGTCATTATCTTCTCCATGCAACAATCAGCATTGATGGCCGATCGTCTATTGCAACAATGCGACACAGTGAGAAAAAGGCGGGCAGCCATGCCACCCGCCCGACCGGTAAATTCCAAACACCACTACATAACCCACATCACTACATGAACAGCAGATAGTTGAGGGTCAGCGCCGTCACCAGCGCCCCCGCCATCGGCACGCTGGTGCGCTTGACCACGGTAAAGGGCGATACCTTGGCAATCCCCGCACAGGCGATCAGCACAGCCGCGATGGGAGAGACGGTACGGCCGATACTGGAAGCGAGCTGCATCGGCAGCAGCATGGTCACCGCCGGTACGCCAAACTTGGCCGCCACCGCCGGTGCCAGGGTCGAGAAGCTGAGGAACGCCGCGTTGCCGGAGCCCATGATGACCGCCGCTACCATGATCAGCGCCACCATCACCAGGGTCATCAGGCCGCTGCCGATACCGGCATTGCTGGCAGAGTGCAGCAGGGTATCGATGGCGCCGATGGCCTTGAGGGATTCGGCAAACAGCTCGGCACAGACGATGAGCGCCACCACGGGGCCAAACACCTTGCCCATACCATCGAGGAAGCTCGACAGCCCGGCAAACGCGGTACGCACCGAGCGGCTACGCAGCAGCTCGCACAGCATACCGATAAAGACCGACAGCAGCATGGCCACCTCCACGCTCATCTTGATGTCGCTCACCAGCAGCTTGGAGAAGGTCATCATCAGCACGAAGGGGATGATCGGCAGCAGCGCATACCAGGTGGGCGCCTGCACGCTCTCGGTGCCCTGCTCGTCCAGCTCGGCGTGATCGCCGCGATGGAGCGCCGGATCCCAGCCATCCTTGCGATCGCAGTGACGCTGCCAGAAGAAGTGCAGCACCATGGTCACCAGCAGCATGGGGGCCACCAGCCAGATCTGGTAGTCAACGAAATAGCTGGTCGGATCCATGCCGGATTGACCGGCGGAGAAGATGGCGTTGGTCTGGGTTGGGCCAATTTCAAACGCCTGGGAGGTGGCGATGACGCCACAGGCGGAGGCCGGGCTGATGCCGAGGTTGCGCATCACCGGATACATGGTGACCATCAACAGCAGGCCAAGGCCGGTGGCGGAGGTGACGAACAGGGAGACGAATACCGCCACCAGATAACAGATGGAGAGCATCAGGTAGCTGGACTGGATGCCCGCCACCGGCTTGACCGCCACCCGCACCAGCGCCTGGGAGGCCCCGATATGGGACATGTAGGTGGCAAAACCCGCCACCGCCATGATGGTGAGGCCGAGCCCCGCCGCGCGGTAGGAGAAGATCCCCTTGAACACTTCGAACAGGTCGAACAGGGCGAAGCCGGTGCTCTTGTCAGCGGGGAGAATGGGGTGCAGCCCCAGCCAGTAGGCCACCGCAAAAATGGCCATGCCCGCCAGCGCCAGCACCGCCTGCGGGTTGTAATCCTTGATGATGCCGTAGACCACGGCAACCAGAACGAGCAAGACGAATAAAAGTTCCAATATTCACTCCTGATAAATTTATCGAAGAGCGAAATCTAGTGATCTGACCACTGTTTGCCTTTGATCCCTATCAATAAAGGTGCCGTCACCGTGATTCATTAGCATAATATGTCGGCCATGTAACAATTTTTCGTTATTTCAACTACCGGAAAACCTTTATCACCCCATATCCGGGAATTGTGTGACGCGACTCCCCTCTTTTTTGCGTTGGATCAACATCTGACGGCGCCGAACTGGCGAAGATGCGCTTCGACACATAGCGACCATTTCGCGCCGGAGAGAGTTATGACAAGCCAAGCCACCGCAGGTGCTTCGACCTGCGACTACAAGCTGTGGGACATCCTCGTCGAGTCTGCAAAGGAACGCACTACCATTCGTTACTCCAAACTGGCCAAGCAGGCCGGGCTGGAGCAGTGCCAGGATGAACTGCGCACCCTGCTGCAGCGCATCCGCATGTACTGCACCGAAAACAACCTGCCGATCCTCTCCGCCATCGTGGTGGACGACGTGGGCAAATACACTGGCCTCTCTTCCAGCCTGCCTGATGCACCCTGGGAACGGGCCCGGGTCTTTGACCATGAGTGGACCACCCTGCACTGATTGAGGTGCTTGATAATGCAGACCAAAACGCGCCCGCTGGCGCGTTTTGGCTATCTGGCGTTTGCCCCCTTCTCTTTTTCACCTGCAATAGCGGCTCTTCTCCCGCAATACCCAACCCCAGCGGGCACGCCAGCCCCACTGCTTCTGACCTTGAGCTTAAGATCGCCGTTCAGGTGTGACCAGTTCCGGTAAAACCCGCGAGCCGGACCATCGGCGTTGCCATGGGATTGCCACAATGCCAGAATCGGGCCCTTGCACTCTGTTGATTCGGATTTTCGGGCACGGCCACGGCCAGTGCCCACAAGAGAAGGACTCCCCATGGCCATCACCCTCTATGGCATCAAGAACTGCGACACCATCAAGAAAGCCCGCAAGTGGCTGGATGAGGCCGGTATCGACTACCGCTTTCACGACCACCGCGCCGATGGCCTGAACCCGGACGATCTGGACAGCTGGCTGGCAAAACTCGGCTGGGAAGCCCTGCTCAACAGCCGCGGCACCACCTTCCGCGCCCTGCCGGACGAAGCCAAACAGGGGCTCGACACCGCCAAGGCGCGAGCCCTGCTGCTGGAACAGCCGGCCATGATCAAGCGCCCGCTGCTCGACCGTGACGGCGAACTGACCCTGGGTTTCAAGGCTGATCACTACCAATCCCTCTTCTCCCGTTAAGGACAACTAAGGACAACTGATGTCGGATGTCATCGCACTGGCCAAGGATCTGATCCGCCGCCCCTCCGTTACCCCCCTCGATGAAGGGTGTCAGACCCTGATGGCGGAGCGCCTCGCCAGGATCGGGTTCGTTATCGAGCCCATGGTGTTTGAGGACACCACCAACCTCTGGGCCCGTCGTGGCAGCGAGGGGCCACTGTTCTGCTTCGCCGGTCACACAGACGTGGTGCCCGCCGGGCCGCTGGACAAATGGCACACCCCGCCGTTCGAGCCGACCATCAAGGATGGCGTGCTCTACGGCCGTGGCGCCGCCGACATGAAGGGCTCGCTGGCTGCCATGGTGGTGGCGGTCGAGCGCTTCGTGGCCGAGAATCCGGATCACACTGGGTCCATCGCCTTTCTCATCACCTCCGATGAGGAGGGGCCCTTTATCAATGGCACCACCCGGGTGATCGACACCCTGGAGGCCCGCAACGAGAAGATCCGCTGGTGCATCGTCGGTGAGCCCTCCTCTACCGCCGTGGTCGGGGATGTGGTGAAGAACGGCCGCCGCGGCTCCATCACCGGCGATTTGCTGGTGCGCGGGGTGCAGGGCCATGTGGCCTATCCCCATCTGGCTGACAACCCCATTCACAAAGCCGCGCCAGCGCTGGCGGAACTCGCTGCCACCGTGTGGGATGAGGGCAACGCCTACTTCCCCCCCACCAGCTTCCAGATCGCCAACATCTCGGCCGGTACCGGCGCCTCCAACGTCATTCCGGGCGAGCTGCAGGTCCAGTTCAACTTCCGCTTCAGTACCGAACTGACCGACCTGGATATCCGCGAGCGGGTCGAAGCGTTACTGGATAAACATGGCCTCGATTATCAGCTGAGCTGGACCCTCTCCGGCCAGCCGTTCCTCACCGACACCGGCGCGCTGCTCGATGCCGCTGTGGCGGCCATCGAGGCGGTGAACGGTCAGCGACCGGCCCTGCTCACCACTGGTGGCACCTCGGACGGGCGCTTTATCGCCCCCACTGGCGCCGAGGTGATCGAGCTTGGCCCCGTCAACGCCACCATTCACAAGGTGAACGAGTGCGTGAAGGCGGACGATCTGGATCTGCTGGCGGACATGTACCAAGGGGTGCTCGAGAGATTGCTGGCATGACGCAGGAACAACTGCTGGGGCTCGACGAGAGCCACCTTATTCTGGTGGGGCAAGGCCCTCATCGTCTGACCGCCGCCACCGCGGCGGTCTTCAACGACATGCAGGTAGCCGCCGCCCACGCTGGCTTCAATCTGCAACCGGCCTCCAGCTGGCGCAGCTTTGATCGCCAGCTCGCCATCTGGAACGGCAAGTGGCGCGGCGAACGGCCACTGCTCGATGCCAACAGCCAGCCCATCGATGCCCTGCAACTGAGTGACGAGGCGCGGCTGCACGCCATTCTGCGCTGGAGCGCCCTGCCGGGTACCAGTCGCCACCACTGGGGTACCGATCTCGACATCTACGACCCGGACTGCCTGACCGCCGACACCAAGCTGGCGCTGGAACCGTGGGAGTATGAAGAGGGGGGCTGGTTTGCAGATCTCAGCGAGTGGCTAAACGACCATATGAGCGACTTTGGCTTCTTCCTCCCTTATGCCAAACCGGTCGGGGCGGGGAGCGGGGTCGCTTACGAGCCCTGGCATATCAGCTTCGGGCCCGAGTCCCGTGCGCAGCGGCTCGACCCGACGGCGCTGGCATTTTGCCTGCAACAGGCGGATATTGAAGGCAAGGCGACCATATTGGCCAACCTTGATGAAATTTTGGACCGTTATGTCACCACCAGTCCTGACGAAAGGAAAATCCCATGAATCTCTGGCTGTGGATAGGGTTGCCGCTGCTGTTCCTGCTCGGGCTGTTTCTCAATGCCATCAAAGACATGAAACGGCTGGAGAAGCAGTTGCCCAACTACAAGGACAAGATCCGCGAAGTAAAGGATGACGAGGACGACTGAGTCCCGCTCCATCCCGTGGGGAGCGCCCTTGTGCTCCCCTCTTCCTCTGCCGTGTCATTTCGCTTTTCCCCGCCCGCGCCTCCCTGCGCATCCCGATATCGATGCACCTTTTACACTGCTTTCGTTAACCCCGTCACAGTCAGAATATAGCGTGGCCATGAGGCAAAAAATGTAAAAAAGTGCAAATTGATGCACAAATAAGCCACACAAAGGGGACCTAACTGCATATAATGTGCCTACTTTGCACATTACCAAGAAGGAGTTCGCCCTTGGATGCCGCTACCATCAACAGTTTCTTTCTTGTCGCTGCCCTGTTGGTGGGAGCCAGCGTACTGTTGAGCGCACTCTCTTCCCGCCTCGGCATTCCCATTCTGGTCATTTTCCTCGCCGTCGGCATGCTGGCGGGTGAAGATGGTCCAGGTGGCATCCACTTCGCCGACTACTCCGTCGCCTATCTGGTAGGCAACCTGGCGCTAGCCATCATTCTGCTTGACGGCGGCATGCGCACCCGGGTCTCCTCGTTTCGGGTGGCACTCTGGCCAGCCTTGTCGCTGGCCACGGTCGGGGTGGCCATCACCACCGGCCTGACGGGTCTGGCCGCCGCCTGGCTGTTTGACCTCAACCTGATGCAGGGGATGCTGATCGGAGCCATCGTCGGCTCCACCGATGCGGCGGCGGTCTTCTCCCTGCTCGGCGGGCGCAGTCTCAACGAGCGGGTGAGCGCCACCCTGGAGATAGAGTCAGGCAGCAACGACCCCATGGCGGTGTTTCTCACCGTCACCCTGATTGAGGTACTTGCAACCGCCCAGCAGGGGCTGGATGGGGGCTTCCTGCTGCTGCAACTGGTCAAGCAGTTTGGCCTTGGTGCCGGGATCGGCCTTGGCGGCGGCTGGCTGCTGTGGCGCCTCATCAACACCGCCCGCCTGGCCCCGGGGCTCTATCCGCTGCTCACCGTCAGCGGCGGCCTGCTCATTTTTGCCCTCACTACTGCCGTAGGCGGCAGCGGCATTCTTGCCATCTACCTCACCGGTCTGTTGCTCGGCAACCTCTCCCTGCGCAGCCGTAGCACAACCCTGTCGGTACTGGATGGACTGACCTGGCTCAGCCAAATCGGCATGTTTCTGGTGCTGGGGCTGCTCGCCTCGCCCCACAAGCTGCTACCCATCGCCCTGCCCGCACTGGCGCTGGCAGCCTGGATGATCCTGTTTGCCCGCCCGGTGTCGGTCTGGATTGGGCTATTGCCGTTCAAGAACTTCGCCCCGCGCGAGCGCTGGTTTATCTCCTGGGTTGGCTTGCGCGGCGCCGTGCCGATCATTCTGGCGGTGTTCCCCATGATGGCAGGACTGCCCAATGCCCAGCTCTACTTCAACGTCGCCTTCTTCGTGGTGCTGGTCTCGCTGATTTTGCAGGGTAGCTCGCTGCCGCTGGCATCAAAACTGGCGCGGGTGGAGGTACCGGCACCGCCGTCGCCCATCAACCGCTCGGGGCTCGAGATCGATCTCGACAGCCAGTGGGAGACCTTCGTCTACCAGCTGGGGGAGGAGAAGTGGTGCATCGGCTCGCCGCTGCGGGATCTGCAGATGCCCGCCGGCACCCGGATCTGCGCCCTGTTTCGTGGCAGCGAGCTGCTCCACCCCTCGGGTAGTACCTGTCTGCAGGCGGACGATATCCTTTGCGTCATCGGTCACGAACGTGACCTCCCCGCCCTCGGCCAGCTGTTCAGTCAGGCGCCGGAGCAGGATCTCGGCCCCCGCTTCTTCGGCGACTTCCTGCTGGAAGCGGCGGCACGACTGGTGGATCTCGCCCCTCTTTACGGGCTGGATGTGAGCGAGGTGGCGGATCAGACACTGGGTGATTTTATTGCCAGCCAGTTGGGCGATAATCTGGTGGTCGGTGACAACATCGAATGGCAGGGCCTGATCTGGACCGTGGCCGAAATGGACGAGAGCGTGCCGAGCAAAATCGGGGTGCGCTTTCAGGAAGAGGACCCGGTCTGACCGACCGTCCCGTATCAAGTCCCCAGCAAGAAGGGAGAGCGTTATGCCATATCAAAGTTTGCTGTCCGGCCCCCTGCCCCCCGCTGCCAATCTGGGGGTCATTGAAGGTTTTTTTGGCAAGGGATGGAGCTGGCAGGCCCGCGCCCGCTACGCACAGTGGCTGCCACGCCACGGTTACGGCTTCTATATCTATGCACCGAAAGAGGATGGCTATCTGCGCAAGCACTGGGCCCTCCCCTGGCCCGAGCAGCAGCTGGCGGATCTCGCCGAGCTGGCGCGCCAGTGCCGCGCCAACGGGCTCGCCTTCGGGGTGGGCTTAAGCCCCATGGGGGCCCATCACGACTACGATCGCAAACGCTCGGCGCTGCTTGAGAAAGTGCGCCTCATCGACGAGATGCTGCAGCCCGATATTCTGGCAGTTCTGTTTGACGACATGAAGGGGGATACCCCGGATCTGGCACGTCACCAGCTCACCATCGCCCACGACATCGCGGCCCACAGCAAGGCGACCCGCCTCATCTTCTGCCCCAGCTACTACTCGACCGATCCGGTGCTGGAGAAGGTGTTTGGCGCCATGCCTCCCCGCTATCTGGAGGAGCTTGGCGAGCAGCTCGATCGCCGTTTCGAGATCTTCTGGACCGGCCCCAAGGTCTGCTCCAGCGAATATCCGGCCAGCCACCTCAAGCAGGTGACCGAACTGCTCGGCCGCAAGCCGTTCCTGTGGGACAACTACCCGGTCAACGATGGCAGCAAGGCGAGCAGCTACCTGCACCTGCGCGCCTTCGAGAATCGCCCTGCCGAGCTGGCAGAGCTGGTCTCCGGCCACGCGGTCAACCCGATGAAACAGGCGGCACTCTCCGCCCTGCCCCTCGCCACCCTGCCAATGAGCTACCGGCTCGGCAAGCAGTACGACCCCGACAAGGCGCTGCATGCCGCCCTCAACGCCACCTGCGGCCCGCAGATCTCGGCGATGATCGAGGCCGACCTGCCGCTGTTTCAGGATCTGGGGCTGGCCCAGCTCACCCCCGAGCAGATTGCCGCCCTCAAGGCGCGCTATCTGCCGTTTCGTGACCAATCCTGCGTAGACGAAATCGTGCGCTGGCTGGACGGGGAGTATGTGTTCGACCCCGACTGCCTGACCGATTAAACCACCCCTGCGGGGGGCAGAAAGGAGGTTGTATGGATGCACACCTGCTTTACCAGAATCTGGCGGTGATCGCTGCCTTCTTGCTGATCTACAGCCTGATCGCGGGGCGCTTCGAATCAAAGCTGGTCAACGGCCCCCTGCTCTTTCTGCTGACCGGCTGGTTGCTGGGGCCTGGCGGGCTGGAGCTGCTCTCCCTCTCTATCGACAGCGCCGGCATCAAGCTGCTGGCCGAGCTGACTCTGGTTATCGTTCTGTTCAACGATGCCGCCAATACCAACTGGCAAGTATTGCTGGCCAACCGGCAGCTCCCCATCCGGCTGCTAATGATCGGCCTGCCACTGACGCTCATCGCCGGAGCCCTGTTTGGTCACTGGATCTTCCCCGACCTGCCACTGCTGGAGATGGCCATCCTCTCCACCATTCTTGCCCCCACGGATGCGGCGCTCGGCAAGGCGGTGGTGAGCAACCCGGCCGTACCGGCGCCACTGCGCGAAGGGCTCAATCAGGAGAGCGGCCTCAACGACGGCATCTGTGTGCCTGTGCTGCTTCTGCTGCTGGCCCTTATCGCCCCCACAGAGCAGCACGCAGGCACAGCCACGCTGGCCATCACCCTGATGCTGGAGGAGATCGGCATTGGCCTCCTGGTCGCTTTTGTACTGACCAGCCTAACCATACGGCTGCTGAAAATCTCCTATCTCAACGGCTGGCAACTGCCGCTCTGGCGCCAGCTCACCATGCCGGGGCTGGCCCTGCTCTGCTTTGCAATGGCCCAGACTCTCGGAGGGAGCGGCTTTATCGCCGCCTTCGTTGGTGGCCTGCTAATGGGACGCCGCCTGGGCGAGCACAAGCACGCCTATATGGACAGCTGCGAAGGCTACGGCGACCTGCTCTCCGTGGTGATCTGGATGGTGTTTGGTGCCACCCTGATGCCCATCCTGCCCGAGCTGCTGCACTGGCAATACTGGCTCTATGCCATTGCCAGCCTCACCCTGCTGCGGATGGTGCCGGTCTGGCTGAGCCTCATCGGCACCGGCCTCAAGCCCGAGCTCAAGCTCTTTATCGGCTGGTTCGGGCCGCGGGGCCTTGCCAGCATCGTCTTTGCAGTGATGGTACTGCAAAACCAGCCTGCTCTTATCGGCCAGCGGCCCATCATCGCCACTGTGCTCTGCACCATCATATTGAGCGTCGTCCTGCACGGCCTCACCGCCAACCCCTGGGTCGAGCGTTTCAAATCCCGCTGAGCTACTCGCCCATAAAAAATGCCACCGACCGGTGGCATTTTTCTTTGGTGGCATGGGTCACTGACGGCTCTTAACCGAGCGCCAGCCAGACCCCCACTCCCAACATCAGGGTACCGGCGATGCGGTTCATCAGGGTGACGTTGCCGCTCTTGGCGAGGAAGTGGCGCAGGGTGCGGCCGCCGCTGGCGTAGAGCAGCAGGCAGGAGAATTCGATGACCAGGATCAGCGCCACCAGCGCGCTGATCTGCGGCGCCATCGGCTTGTCGGCGGAGATAAAGGGGGGCAGCAAGGAGATCATAAAGGCCCATCCCTTTGGGTTGGCAATGGCGGTGACAAAGCCCTGCACCGCCAGCCCCATGGCGCTGGTCTGCTGACCGGCCGAGAGATCCGCCGGAATGGCCATCTTCCCCTTGGCCTGCCACATCTGGATACCTAGCCACACCAGATAGGCGCCACCTACGTATTTAAAGGTGGCGAAGATCCCCGGATAGTTGAGCATGATGGCAGCGACCCCGATCACCGACAGCACCGAGACCAGGCCGACGCCGATCAGCTCCCCCCACATCATGTGCAGGGTGCGACGCACACCCAGGCTCATCCCCAGCGTCATCGACAGGGTCATGCACATGCCGGGGGTCACCGAGACAAAGAAAAAGGTCGGAATAAACAGAGCCAGAATGGCCGGATCGATCCAGCTGGACACAGCACACCTCCATATGACGAGAGCGAGAAATCACGAAAACGGGACAGGGTTGACGCAACCCGGCCAGTTGTACCACATATTCAGGGGATTAAGCGCTCAATCATGCCTATATGGCGCCTTTCGCACAAGGAAAAACCTTTTCTTCAGCAAATTTCAGCAATAAAAGACTGTGACAGCTCCTGACGTAGATGTGTAATATGTCAGCTCCTCCCATTTCGGATTAGAGCCATTTATGTCATTGAATAATCTATCAATACGTGTCCAGGTCCTGATACCGCTGCTGCTGGCCAGCCTGCTGATGATGGTAATGATCGCCATCAGTAAACAGGGGCTGGACGATGCCATCCGTGACATAGATGAGACGACCCAGAGCGTAGTCCGGCACAAGGACGATATTGCCACATTGATCCACACCACCTACCGGCTGCGCACCAGCGCCATCTATGGCCTCTACGATGCCAAGCTGTTTGCCGCACTGCCCGCGAACCTCAACAGCGCCGAGCAGGAGATCAATGCCATTCTCGGTCGCTTGGTTGTCCCCGGTGCCGAGCAGGATAACCGTCAGGTTGCTGCCGCCCTGCAGGCCTACCTCAGCCACACCCGAAATAATATGCTGCCGTTACTGGCAGAAAAGCATCAGGGAGGTGGCGATCCGGTCGCCTACGAGGCGGCCCGCCTCCATTTCCGCGAACTGGGTGAGCAGCTGATCAAACAGATCGACAGTATGTCCGCCCACATCAACCAATTGATCCAGCAAGAGCTGGCCGAAGAGCAGGCTCACTATGACGCCACCCTGCTACGTACCCTGCTGCTCACCGCTGGTACCCTGCTGGCGGCGCTGATCTGCGGCTGGGTCCTCTCCGGTCGCATCGTCAGCCCCATCGGTCAGCTGCAAGAGGTGATGCACGCCGTGGCGCAAGGGCGCTTCAACGTGCGCGCCAAAGCGGAGGGCAACAACGAGCTGACCCGTCTGGCCAAAGATATCAACCTCACTCTGGGGCAACTTGGTAGCACCATCGAGAACCTGACCGGGATCAGCAACAGCGTCGCCTCCGCCGCCACCGAGCTGGCCGCCGTGATGACCCAGTCCGAGGCCAATGCAAAGCAGCAGCACAGCGAGATCGAACAGGTCGCCTCCGCCGTGACCGAACTCTCCAGCACCGCTGACAACGTCAACCACAACGCCGCTATCGCCGATGAGCTGGCGCGGGAGGCCAATGGCAGGGTTGAACAGGGGCTCGCCCTCTTTACCGAAAGCATCGCAGCCAACAGCCGGATGGCAGGCAGCCTGGAAGATGCCGCCGCCATCGTAGCCCAGCTCAAATCCCAGTCCGAGCAGATCGGCAAGGTGATTGAAGTGATCCAGGGGATCTCCGAGCAGACCAACCTGCTGGCGCTCAATGCTGCCATCGAAGCGGCCCGTGCCGGCGAAACCGGACGCGGTTTTGCCGTCGTCGCCGACGAAGTGAGAATGCTGGCAGCCCGTACCCAGGACTCCACCAAGGAGATCCAGGCCATCATCGAGCGGCTGCAGAGCCAGTCCCAATCCGCCAACAACGGCGTGCAGGAAACCCTGGAGATCCTCGGTCATAACCAACGCCTGTCAGCTCAGGTGCAGGATCTGCTGAGCGGCATTACCGGTGCAGTACGCCAGATCAACGACGCCAACGCCCAGGTCGCCACTGCCGCCGAGGAGCAGTCCTGCGTCACTGCCGACATCAACCGCAACATCACCAATATTCACGAGATCGTGAGCCAGAGCTCCGCCGGCATCAGCCAGAGCGCCTGTGCCAGCAACGAACTCTCCCAGCTCGCCGAACAGCAACGCAAGCAGCTGGCCCAATTCCAGCTGTAAGCGCACAACGTGGATCAGACAAAAAGGCCCGCAAGGGCCTTTCTTGTTGATGGTGCAATGGCTTTGTCTCTGTTTTAAACGCCATTTTTTGGCTTGCGGAGCCATAAGGGGCTGGGCTGAGGGGGCAAATGTGAGTATGGTAGAGGCACGTCACTTCCCCTCACGTGAGAACACCATGAGCCTGAGATTCAAGAAACCCGCCTTTATTGCCCTTGGGCTCATCGCCCTCATTTCTGCCGCCTGGCTCGACTACTACCTGCCAGAGCACACCATCGCCACCATCACCGGGGTCGAGGTGAAGCGCACCGACAAGGATGGTCCCATCAGCCAGAAGAACCCGGCTGACGGCCCGACCACCGACGTCTACTACATCTATACCGAACGCCCCGGCGAGAAGATCCGGGTGTTCAGAAATGAGGATACCGAGTGGGGCTGGCCCTTCTACTTCAAGTTCAACGCCGCCGACGTGCAGGCCAAGGCCAAGTCGATGGAGTTTGAAAAGCGTCTGGCCATCATTACTTCCTACGGCTGGCGCATCAACATGTTCTCCATGTTCCCCAACGTCACCAAGATTGAGAGTACCGAGCCTGATGCTTCCACCTGGAGCTTCTTCCGCTGGTTCTGGTTCGGTCTCTGGGCACTGGTGATGGGCAAAGCCGCCATCGCAACCTGGCGCTACTTCGATCGTCTTGAGGACGAGATATGAGCGAGCCGAGCAAGACCCGCACCAGCTTCTACCGGCGGCTCTACGTGGCCTGGCTGATCAGCCAGGGCACGGATACGGTGCCCGCCATCATGGAGGCGACCGGCATGCCACGCCGCACCGCGCAGGATACTCTAAGCGCGCTGGCCGAACTCGATATCAGCTGCGCCTTCGAGCAGACCGAGGGGGCGCGCCACCTGCAGGGGCACTACCGCATCAGCGACTGGGGCCCCATCAATCCGGCGTGGATCAAGGCCCAGCTGCCGCTTATCAAAGAGACGCTGAGCTATCCCTGATCCGGGAACTGCTCTGCAATCACACCCAGCGTTGAATTAAAGAGGGGCCAGCCGGCAAGGCTGGCCCCTCTTTTTTCAGGCCGATGGTGTGGTAGGTTGCCCTACTCGGGCAATGCCGAATCCTCAAGCTCCCCGTCAGACTCGCCACGGGTGCAGTCGATGATGGATCGCTTGGGGTTGTTGGGGTCGCGCAGCAGCAGGGGCGCCACACCCTCGTCATGCTTCTGCTCGTCGCCAAACTCGCTGCCGTAGGCGTTATGGGTCAAGCGGCGGGCGTTGGCGATGGGGGTATCGACAAACAGGGCGTGCACTTCGAAGCTGGAGGCGGGCACGATAAAACCGACCACCGGCAGGCCGTGCAGCTCCTCGTGCACCTTGTACCAGGCAAAGCCGTCGCTCACCTTGTAGGGGGTGTAATTGGCCAGTTGTAGATTGGCGGCCCTGCCCGTCTCATTCACATAGAGATCGGTAAATTCACAGGTCGCCAGCCCCTGCCACATCCGCTCGAATGGCGTCGCACAGCCTGTCAGTTGCAACCCGGCCAGCAGCGCCAAGCCTCTCTTCCACATTCCCCGCCCCTTCTTGCAAAAATGAACCGGCGCTCAGTCAAACGCCCGCAGCCGCGTCACCAGCAGATCGATAAAGCCCGGACGATCCAGCCCCAACAATACCAGCGCATTGGCTGGCTTGCCGGTCAGACCATAACGATCCACCACCGTCATCCCCACGGTATGCTCCCCCCGGGTCTCGATATCGACCCGGCACTCGACCCCGTGGAACAGCTCGGGAGCCAGCAACCAGGCAATGGTACAGGGGTCGTGCAGCGGCGCGCCAGCAAATCCCCACTTGGGATCCCGATGGTAGATCATGAAAAAGTCGAGCAGCCCGGCCACGCACTGGGCCACCGGATTGGTGATGGCGCGCACCCGCTCGATATCCTCGTCCATCACCTGCGCCTCGTGGGTCACATCGAGGCCGCACATGGTGATGGGAATGCCCGACTTGAACACCATATCGGCAGCTTCCGGGTCCACATAAATATTGAATTCCGCTGCTGGTGTCCAGTTGCCGGCCCCTGCGGCGCCCCCCATCAGCACGATGCGGGCAATCTTGCTCTTTAGCTCGGGGTGAGCAGCCAACAGCAGGGCGATGTTGGTGAGCGGGCCGGTCGGCACCAAAGTCACGGGCTCCGGGCTCTCGCGCAGACATCTGGCCATCAGCGCGATCCCCGTCATCCCCTGCGGTGCAAAGGCGGGATCCGGCAGTTTGGGGCCATCGAGACCCGATTCGCCGTGAACGTTGTCGGCGATGATCAGCTCGCGGGCCAGCGGTTTCGGTGCCCCAGCCGCCACCGGAATATCGTCCCGCCCCAGCAGGGTGAGGATGCGCAGGGCATTGTTGAGGGTCTTGTCCGGCGTCTGGTTGCCCGCGCTGGTGGTAACTGCCAACACGTCAAGTTCAGGGCTGGCAAGCGCCAGAATGAGGGCGATGGCGTCGTCGTGGCCGGGATCACAATCGAGAATAACGGGCAGTGCCATGGGATGAGTCCTTACAACATAACAGGGAGCCATACCTTAACAAGCAAGCCTCGGATGAACTCGGGAAGGGGTCACAAAACGGGGCCTTGTTGCTGACCAGGGCGGTTTGCACGGCACACCGCCTCTCTCAATGCGGCTCATTATCAAAAGATTGCATGACGTCATTCCGTTCATTTTCCGAGGCTGCGCACCACCCATTCGCCCGGCCGCGCCGGTTCGGGTATGATCGCACCCTGTTTCCAGCCTGTGCCACCTATGTCCGTTATCGTCGACACCTTTATCGCCCCGCCCTGCAAGGCCTCCATCGAGATCCTGTTCGAGGATGAACACCTGCTGCTCATCAACAAGCCGAGCGGCCTGCTGAGTCTGTCAGGCAAGAACCCGCAGAACCTCGACTCGGTTCACTATCGACTGGTGCAGGATTTCCCCGGCTGCACCCTGGTGCACCGCCTAGATTTTGGCACCTCAGGCATCATGGTGGTGGCCAGAAACAAGGCCATCAATGCCCTGCTCTGCCAGCAGTTCAGTCAGCGGGCTGTGAGCAAGGCCTACAGCGCCCTGCTGTGCGGTCATCTGATTGACGACGAAGGAGTTATCGACGCCCCCATCGCCAAGGATCCGGCCCTCTTTCCGCTGATGAAGATTTGCGCCGCCAGTGGCAAACCCGCCCGCTCCCGCTATCAGGTGATTGAGCTGCTGGAGTTGCAGATGCAGGGGCAGACCGTGCCTTTGACCCGGGTACGACTGCTGCCGGAGACCGGCCGAACCCATCAGCTGCGGATCCACAGCGAGCTGCTGGGCCACCCCATCCTCGGCTGCGATCTCTATGGCGGCCAGCTGCCGCCAGGCTGCGAACAGGCGCCGCGGCTGATGCTGCACGCCAGTGAACTCGATTTTGTTCATCCGGTCAGCGGCGAACCGATGCAGATCCGCTGTGAGGCGCCCTTTGCACAAGCGCTGGCGACCATGACAAGGCAACCGGGGTAACCTGGAGTAGGGAAACAAGGGGCGGGCAAGCAGAAGAGGGGCAAAGCGGTAAACGGCGGATAAAGATAGGGGCCGTGCTTTCGCAACGGCCCCCACCCCCCACTCTTTGTGGTGCTATCAGATCAGCTTGCGGGCAGCGCCCAGTACGATCTTGATGGCATCAGATTCGGTCTTCGCCATGGTTTCGGCGTTCGGGATCTCTTGCTGGGTACGGTTGACGATAACGCCAGCCACCATACCGGCACGCAGGCCCTGGCTGGAGCACATGGTCAGCAGGGTTGCAGATTCCATTTCATAGTTCAGCACGCCCATGGCTTGCCACTCTTTCATGGAACCTTGGAAACGGCTCACTACGCGGCCGGATACGGTATCGTAACGCTCCTGACCCGGGTAGAAGGTGTCAGAGGAGGCGGTCACACCGATGTGCAGCTTGGAGCCCATCTCTTTGGCGGTGTTGACCAGTGCGGTGGTGCAGTCGAAGTCAGCAACAGCCGGGAACTCCATCGGAGCGAAGTGCAGGCTGGCACCGTCGAGGCGCACGGAACCGGTGGTCACGATCACGTCACCCACGTTCAGGTGCGGCTGGATGGCGCCAGTGGTGCCGATACGCAGGAAGGTGCGGATACCCAGCTGGGCCAGCTCTTCCACTGCGATGGAGGTGGACGGGCCACCGATACCGGTAGAGCAGATGATCACGGCCTTGCCGTCCATCTCGCCGCGCCAGGTAGTGAATTCACGATGGCTGGCCAGGTGCACCGGGTTATCCAACAGCTCTGCGATACGCTTCACGCGCTCGGGGTCACCGGGGACGATCGCCAGGGTGGCGCCTTGCAGATCCGCTTTCTTCAAACCCAAGTGAAATACATCAGACATAGTGGACTCCTGGTTGCCCCCTGCCAGCATGGTCAGGGCACAAGTTAAGATGATTCTTTATGATACTTTCAAGCCTTTACCCCCCTCTTCGGGGAGGCGCCAACTATGGTCGAAAGCGCTTTCCAATTCCTTGAAGCGCCTCACACTTCCACGCATTGACAGTGACAAACATTTCGCAAAACGTTTGCTAACTCAATGAAATAATTGACAAACGTTTTTCTACAAATCGAGTCAGATGCGAGAAAGTCAAGCCTGGTTCAGCGCTTAATTAACGACTCGTGATCGACCCCGTAAAGTTGTAAACAAGATGCTTTTGTATCCCTTTCTAGATGGTAGCCTAGCTCTCAACTACCACTTAATGGCTAACTATAGGAAGTCCATCATGGCTACATTCAAGTTCTATATTCCCGCTATCAACCTGATGGGTGCCGGCTGTCTGCAAGAGGCCGCCGCCGATATCAAGGGTTACGGCTATCGCAAGGCGTTGATCGTCACCGACAAAATTCTCAACCAGATCGGCGTGGTCGCCAAGCTCACCACCCTGTTGGCTGAACATGGCATTGAAAGCGCTGTTTTCGATGAGACCAAACCCAACCCCACTACCAGCAACGTCGAAGCGGGTCTGGCCATGATCAAGGCCAACGGCTGCGATTGCGTCATCTCGCTGGGTGGCGGCTCGCCCCACGACTGCGCCAAGGGTATCGCGCTGGTCGCCGCCAACGGTGGCAGCATCAAGGATTACGAAGGGGTGGATCGCTCCGCCAAGCCACAGTTGCCGCTTATCGCCATCAACACCACCGCCGGTACCGCCTCCGAGATGACCCGCTTCTGCATCATTACCGACGAAGCGCGCCACGTGAAAATGGCCATCATCGACAAACACGTTACCCCGCTGATGTCGGTCAACGACCCCGAGCTGATGCTGGCCAAGCCAGCCGGTCTCACCGCCGCCACCGGTATGGATGCCCTGACCCACGCCATCGAGGCCTATGTCTCCACCATCGCCACCCCGGTAACCGATGCCAGCGCCGTGATGGCCATCGAGCTGATTGCCAAGCACCTGCGCACCGCCGTTCACCATGGCGATGATCTGCACGCCCGCGAGCAGATGGCCTATGCCCAGTTCCTGGCCGGCATGGCCTTCAACAACGCAAGCCTGGGCTATGTGCACGCCATGGCCCACCAGCTGGGCGGCTTCTATGACCTGCCCCACGGTGTCTGCAACGCCGTGCTGCTGCCCCACGTTCAGGCGTTCAACGCCCAGGTTAGCGCGGCTCGTCTGAAGGATGTCGCCCGCTACATGGGGGTGGACGTGAGCGCCATGAGCGACGAGCAGGGCGCCGCCGCTGCCATTGCCGCCATCAAGCAGCTGGCGCTGGATGTGAAGATCCCGGCCGGGCTGGAGCAGCTCGGCGTCAAGGCCGATGACTTCGATACCCTGGCCAGCAACGCCCTGAAAGATGCCTGCGGCTTCACCAACCCGAAACAGGCGAGCCACGAAGAGATCGTCGCCATCTTCCGCGCTGCAATGTGATTGTTGCCTGATTGCCAGAAAGGGTCGCAGTGCGACCCTTTTTATTGGCTGATGGATCAATGGCTTTTTACTTCCGTGGAGGGAGTCGGTATGATTTGCCGAGCCAAAAAAGACTGTATGGATGATCTGAACTCGATATGCGGATGAAACACCTGATTGCCGCGGCCTTGACCGCCCTCACCCTCTCCGGTTGCAGCCTGGTCTATCGTATCGATATTCCCCAGGGCAACTATGTGGAACAAAAACAGGTCGACAAACTGCGCCAGGGGATGACCCGCGAGCAGGTCAGCTATGTACTGGGAACCCCCATGCTGCGTGACGGCTTTGATCCCAACACCTGGTACTACCTCTATGAGTTCCAGCCGGGGCGCGGTGAGAAAGAGCGCAAGGAGCTCACCGTCACCTTCGCCAATGACAGGCTGACCACAGTGACGGGTGACTTCCCGCTGCCAGCAGCTTTCAATACCCCGCTCTGATATACCGCAAAACCGGCCTCGCGCCGGTTTTGTTTTATCCAGCCTCCGCACTATGTATCCTGCCCGTTATCCTGTCAGGGAATGTCGTGTCATATCCTCCCATTGCAGCTGCCTGCAAATTGACTGATGCTGATCAGAACCATCATCGAATGAAACCGGGAGAACACCATGAGCCGGATCCTGATTGCCGGAGCCAGCGGCCTGCTCGGTCGCGAACTGGTGCAGCAACTGCCTGCCGAACATGAACTGACCCTGCTCTGTCGCAAGCCGGGCAAGGAGGCGCACCACTGGCTACCGGTCAATTTTGATGATCTGGCCAGCGTCACCCTCTCCCGCCCGGTGGATATCGCCTTCTGTGCCCTCGGTACCACCCGCAAGGAAGCGGGCTCTGCCGAGGCGTTTCGCCGGGTCGATCTCGACTATGTGGTCGCCTTTGCCGAACTGGCCCGCCGCCACGGTTGTCAACGGCTGATCGTGGTCTCGAGCATGGGAGCCAGCGCATCGTCCCTGGCTCTCTATCCGCGTACCAAGGGAGAGATGGAGCAGGCCCTGCTGGCCCAATCCTGGCCACGGCTCGCCATCGTGCGGCCCGCCATGCTGCTCGGAGATCGCCAGCCACCGCGCCTCTCCGAGCAGATCTTTCAGACCATCTACCCGCTGTTTCGGCCGCTGCTGGTGGGCAAGCTCGCCCGCTGGCGCGCCATCGAGGCCCGTCAGGTGGCCCGCGCCATGATCGCCCTCTCGAAACTGCCCGCCGGGTGCGAGATTGTCGAAAACGAGCAACTGCTGGCTCTCTGAACCCGACCTTCCCCACTCCTTAAGCTCTATGCCGTAAAAACAGCAGGGCAAGCCAATTGGCTTGCCCTTTGTCTATCTGTTGGCGTGATACTCCCCAACCATCTATTGCCACCATTGACCGCGCTCGGCAGTCAGGGCAACCGCCATCAACCGCGAATATGGTCGATAAAGGCGTCGATCTGCTCGCGGGTGCAGGCGGGGTTCATAAAGACGGCCTTCTCCCCTGCGATGTAGGAATATTTGCCCCGTGCGTCATAGTCGGAATGGGCCACAGCCTCCACCCAGTTGGTATAGAGCCCCACCTTGCCGCGCCCCTTGAACAGGCTGCGGTGGTAGTCGGTGTTGCGCTGCAGTCGCGCCTTGTAGGCAGGGTCGCTGGAGCGGGCCAGCTCGAAGGCAAATTCGGCCTCCGGATCACTCACCCACTCGGGGTTGTAGATCTTGAAGCCGACGCTCGGCCCCTGATTCTCCTGTGCCACCAGCTTGACGTTGCCAAGCTGACTCAGGCGATAGCGGAAGTAGTTGGCATTTTGCAGGCAGTGGGCCAGCACGATGCGATACCCCTCGACCCCCATGTAGTTGAGCGCCGCATAGGCACCAAACAAACCGCTCGCACCGCGGGAACACTCGATGGTGGATTGCAGGTGGGTCTGGCCCTGAATGTCCCGCTCGAAGTAGGAGAAGTTCTCCGGGTCATTCTCCATCGCCTTGAGGTCATCCTGCTCCTTGAGCATCACCAGACTGGAGGTGTAGGGCACATAGCCCCACTTCTGGAAGTCGACGGTGAAGGAGTCGGCATATTTCAGCTCGGCAAAGCGCGCCACGTTGCGCTCGATCCCCGCCAGAGTGGCGCTGTTGATGGCGAGCGGGTTGGCGGCAAAGTCGTAACCCAGGAAGAAGATCATCGACCAGCCGATGGCGGCATCGACGTGGATATGGGGTTTGACCGCCACCTCAAACTGCTCGCACAAGCGATTGCGCAGTTCGAACACGGGTTTCACCTGATCCACCCCGAAGGTGTCGGTGGTGCCCATGGTGAGCATGATGGTGGGCACCACGTGTTTCAGGGCAAAACAGGCGGTCAGGGTGCGCTCGAGATGGTCGAGATCGATGTCGTTGTTCTCGCCGACCTGAATGCGGATAGTCTTGTTCTCGATATCGACCCCGAGCAGGGAGAGGTTGGTGATGTTGGAGTAGTGACCGCCCTGGGAGTTGATGATGCGGTAATCCTGATAGTGGCCGAGCCCCTTGTGCTTGGCCTCGGGCAGGCTTTTGCGAATGCCGAGCAGGTAGCCGTAGAGGTTACAGAAGGTCCCCCCCTGGGTGAAGATGCCGGTGGCCCGCTCGGGGTCATAGCCTGCCAGCAGCGCAATCTGGCGCACCACCTTCTTTTCCAGCTCCTCGGCGACCCCGGCGTATTCGGAGTAGACCAGATTGGGGTTGGCCAGAATGCCCAGCTGGGCACCATAGATAGCGGGATCCGCCGACATGGTGATGACGTTCTCGACGCTGGAGGGATTCTCCCAATCCTTCGACAGGGCGGCGGCAAACAGCAGCTCGGCCATGGGTTCGCCCGGGGTACGCATGGTGGCGGGCACCGGCATGGTCTCGCAGAGATCGGCCAGGCGGGCACGGCCATCAGGCCAGGCGTTCAGGCGGGCATCGGGGGCCAGGCCACGGGCCCGAAATTCGTTGAGGGTGGCAAATCCGGGTTCGCGAAAAACGGGCCAGAGATCGGGATTGCGCGAGAAAAAGTTGGCTTTGACGGTGGCGAAACGGGCGGAGAAATCGGGATGGACGGCATTGACGCTTTCGTCTTGCAGATAAACTAAGTCACTCATTTTTATACCATTAGTACAGCAAGTGTGCGGCCGTTATACCCCTGTACCAGTGGGGCCGACAGTGACAATATCTAATGGCCTACCCTACTTTTTGTCATGTATCAGCCATCACAAGGGCTGGCAAAAAGGCGCCTTTGAGGCGCCTCTTTATATTTCGTGATCTTGCTCCCATCCTGGCTGACAGCGCCCTCACTACCAGACCACCATCAGCGCAGCGTCCCCCTCAACGCAGGGAGGTCAACAGCCACTCGGCAAACTCCCCCAGCTCGCTCTGCTGCTGCGGAAAGGCCGCCAGCCAGGGCTGCAGGCGCGCGGCGACAGCGTCCGGTCGATAGCCGCAACCCGCCAGTTCGGCCGCCAGCAGATCAAACGGGGCCGGCTCCAGAGTATCGCTAAAGAGCTGTGCCCGGGTGATGACCCCCTTCTCCACATCAAAGTGCAGCTCCACCCCGCCCCAGCTGAACCGCTCTTCCAGCAGATGGCTGAACGCCGGAGCATGGCCATAGTTCCACTCCCAACTGCGCTGGCGGGCGAAGGTCTCGGCAAAGCCCGGCAGATCCGGCATCTGCTCCGGGGAGATATGCTCGGGCTCAACTCGCGCGCCGTAATGGTGGAAGAAGGCCTCCTGCAGCGCCTCGCTCACCTGTTGATGGTCGATCCCCGGCAGCAGCTCGCACAAATTGGCCACCCGGCTGCGCACCGAGGTGATCCCCTTGGCCGCCAGCTTCTTGGGGTCGGGGTTGAGGTAGTTGGCAAGACGGCCGAGGTCGGCGTCCAGCAGCAGGGTGCCGTGGTGAAATCCGCGATCCAGGGTCTCCCTGTAAGCCGAACCCGATACCTTGCGCTCCCCGTCCGGGGTCGCCACCAGCAAGTCGTTGCGACCGGAGGCAAAGGCCTCAATCCCCAATCGCTTGAGCCCGTCCAGCACGATGGCGGTGGAGACGCTCTTGTCATACTCCGGCTTGCCCGCCATGAAGGTGAAGCAGCTGTTGCCAAGGTCGTGGAACACGGCGCCACCCCCACTGCTGCGACGCGCCAGGGTGACCCCGTCTTCTTCCATGCGGCGGGTGTTGCACTCCTTCCACGGGTTCTGGGCACGCCCAATCACCACGGTATTGGCGTTGCGCCAGAGGAACAGCACCCGCTGGCCGGGGTCCATCTGGCGGAAGATGCACTCCTCAACGGCCAGATTGAACAGGGGATCGTGAGAGTCGGAGACAAGCAGACGCAAGCGGGACATAAAAAGACCTTATCCGGAACTGGGGGCAGCATGATAACACTGACGGGGTACCATCACTGAGCCATCGCACATTAACCGATGCGCAGCAGCCGCGATACATTTGCGTCACACCTGACCGCCCCATAAAAGTATCTATTGATATAACGACACAGCCTGACGTGCAACCACCGAGGAATCGCGGTTAAGCCGCAATCGAAACAATAAAAACGGGAGAAAATGGCTAGAATGCGACCACAGAGATAAGCCATATGGATCTCTTATTAATCACCTGGCTTGCGAGAAACAGCATGTATATATCCAGTGTGATGAATGACAACAAAATGACTACCCAACCCACCGATGCCTCGTTGCAGAGACTTGTTCTCCCCTTGCAGGTTACAAAGAAGTGCTTGAGTCCAGCTTAGAATCTGCTGCTGTTTCACCACGACCGCGACCATGGTCCGTTCTAACGCGCAGCGAGGCACGAGAGGTAAGGTTGATCGCTCCCCAAAAGTGGAGTTCACCCGATAATCGCGCCAATCACGGCAATGCGCGACACCACAGCCCCGGCCCTGCGGGCTGTGTGGCTAGTGCAGAGACATCAACAGACCCTGGACACAGCTCCCGAGAGAAACATTGTATGACGGAGAACGCAGCCCCTCGCCAGCACCTCAGCTGGTTTCTGCCAATGCTGGTCGGTATGGTTATCGCCACTCTGACTTCAATCCCCGTGCGAGCCCGGGAGCAAGTCATCGTCCAGTTGCCATGGCAACACCAGTTCCAGTTTGCTGGTTACTATGCGGCCATCGCCAAGGGGTTTTATCGGGAGGCCGGTCTGCAAGTGACCCTGCGCGAAGCGGATTCCCGCACCGATGTGGTCAGCGAGGTGATCTCGGGAAAGGCCCATTTTGGCATCAGCGGCAGTGATCTGCTGCTGGATCGGGCAGCCGGTCGTCCGGTAGTGGTGCTCGCCGCACTGCTGCAGCACTCGCCTCTGGTTCTGCTCACGCGGGATCGGCCAGATATTCGCAACCCGGCCGATCTGGCCAACAAGCGACTGATGCTGGAGCCAGGCTCCAACGAGCTGCTGACCTACCTTTCCCACCAGACCCGCAGCCGCGACTGGGTCACCCTCCCCTACAAAGAGGGGATACAAGCACTGCTGGCGGGCAAGGTGGATGCCATCAGCGCCTACAGCACTACCGAGCCCTTCTATCTGCAACAAAAAGGGATCCCCTATCGGGTCTTCAGTCCGCGCACCATCGACTTCGACTTCTACGGCGACAACCTGTTTACCTCCGAGCGGGAGCTGATCACCCGACAGGATCGGGTATACGCCTTCCAGCAGGCCAGCCTCAAGGGGTGGCGCTATGCAATGGAACACCCCGAAGAGATGATCAACCTGATCATGGCGCTGTATCCCAACGCTGCAAGTCGTGAACAGCTTGAGTTCGAGGCCCGCGAAACCAGAGAATTGATGCAACCGGACCTTATCGAACCCGGGTATATGCAACAGGAGCGCTGGCAGCAGATCGCCAAAACCTATCTGGAGGCAGGCATGCTCACGGTATTGCCAAACCTCGACCGCTTTATCTACGACCCCACGCAGGAGCGGCTGCGCCAGCAACGGCAACTGCTCGACAAGAGCGTGGCGGTGGCCATGCTTATCACCTTTACCCTGATGACCCTGCTCGGCATCTTCTTGCACCTCTACCTGCGCCTGCGTCAGGAGGCGCTGGATCGCCAACGGCTAACCCGCGAGCTAGCCCAGAGTGAGCAACACTACCGCTTCGTAGCGGAGAACAGCGCCGATGTGATCTGGACCATGGATGCCGCCAGCTTGCGCTTTCGCTATATCAGTCCGGCCATCGCCTCCCTGAGCGGCTACGAGGCCCCAGAGCTGTTTGCCCTGCCCCTCAAACAGCTGCTGCCGGATGCTTCAAGACAACTGCTGCGCGAAGAGATCTCTGCCACCCTGGAAGCATGGTTACGGGGAGAGCATGACCAGACCCGCCGCGTCATTCGCACCCAGTTGCGCCACAAGGACGGCCATCTGGTAGCGACCGAGACCATTACTACCCTTCATGGTAACCACAAGACCCAACCGGAGGCGATCCTCGGGGTCACCCGGGATATCACCGAGCGGGCGGCGCGGGAGGAGATGATGCGCCGCCTCGCCTTCTATGACTCCCTCACTGGCCTACCCAATCGCCGCTTGCTGCAACAACGACTCAAGGAGCTGCTGGAGCAGGAGACGCCTCGTCCATTGGCTGTGATGTTTATCGATCTCGATCACTTCAAGCCGATAAACGATACCTTCGGCCATGAAACCGGGGATATCTTGCTCAATCTGGTGGCCGAGCGGATGAGCCACTGCGTGCGCAAACAGGACCTGGTAGCACGGCTGGGGGGCGACGAGTTCGTTATCTTGCTGCCGGAGACTGGCGACGAAGTGCTGGCGGTGGCCGACAAGCTGCACCAGCAGTTGCGCCATCCATTCCAACTGGAGGAGCAGAAGCTGCTTATCTCCAGCAGTATCGGGCTGGCGCTCTATCCCGAGCACGGGGAGGATGCCAAAACCCTGATGCACCACGCCGATCAGGCTATGTATCAGGCGAAGCATCGCGGCCGCGGCCGGGTCTGCCTCTTTACCCCGGGCCTTGATCCGGAACAGGGTGCCCTGCAGTGGCAACCCGGCCACGAATGCGGTCACCCGCGTATCGATGCCGAGCATCGTCAGCTGTTCGTGCTGACCAATCGGCTGCTGGAGCGGATGAAAGCTCAGCACGACAACCCTGCTCCGTTTTTGGATAGTCTTGAGAGACTGTTAGAGATGGCCCGCCATCACTTCGCTTTTGAAGAGCAGATGCTGGTGGAGATCGACTATCGGGAACTCGCCAGTCACCGTCAGGATCACCTGCGCCTGCTCAACAAGGCAAGCCAGTTGCTCCTCGCCGCCAAAGCGGGGACGCTGGGCAACGACGAGCTGCTCAACTTCATCATTCAGGAGCTGGTGGTCGGACACATGAGTCAGGCGGATCGTCGTTACTTCCCCCAGTTCAGACCAGAACGCTGCTTGCCTATTGCGGAAGGGACCGCCTAGTCTCCCCGCAGGGCGACCACGGGATCGAGGCGTACCGCCCGCAAGGCGGGAGCGACCCCGGCCAGCAGGCCAACCAGAGCGCTGCAACCGAGCGCCAGCAGCAGATAGAGAGGATGGAGGGTGAGCGGCAAGCCGGCCGCCAGCAGGGTGAGCAGCAGCTTGAGCCCGCCGAGCAGGGCCAGTCCCATGGCCCCGCCCAGCAGCGCCAGCACCACGGCTTCGAGTAGGAACAGCAATAGAATACGCCGCCGCGGACAGCCCAGCGCCATCAGCAGACCCACCTCGGGGATCCGCTCCTGCTGGGCGATGCTCATGATGCTGAAGATGCCGACCGCCCCGATCAGCAGCGAGATAATGCCGAGCCCGCCAACCGCCAGCTTGATGATAGAGAGGATCTTGTCGAGGCTGGTCAGCATGTCCTGCTGGGAGGTGAGGGTGAAATCCTCGGCGCCGTGGCGGGCGATCAGCACCCGCCGGATCTGGGCTGTAATGTCGGCCTCCGTCTGCCCGGCGCGATAGATGACATCGATCTCCTGCAACCCCTCCTTGTTGAACAGCGCCTGGGCGTGAGCGGCGGGCAGATAGATCATGTCGTCCAGATCAAAGCCGAGAAATTGCCCTTTGGGGGCCAATACCCCGGCCACCCGAAAACGGCGATCACCGGCGCGCAGCAGACTGCCAGGCGCATCGCCGCCGGGAAACAGCTCTGCTGCCACCTTGGCACCCAGCACCGCATAGGCACGGGGCATGGCACTGTCATCCGCGGGCAGAAAACGTCCCTGCACCAGGGTGAGCCGCCAGCCTGAGAGCGCAGCCGGACCTGTGCCCAGAATGGCGGTGCTGCGGGTCAATCCGCGGCTGCGCACCTCCCCCTGCCCCTGCACCACCGGCAGCGCCGCCTCTACCCCTGCCAATCTGGCGAGGGCATCGGCATCCTCCAGCAGCAGGGGACGGCTGCTGGAGAGGATGCCGGGCGGGCCGCCGGCGGTTTCGGTCTTGCCCGGGGTTACGGCGATCAGCCGGGTACCAAATTGGGAGAAGCTGTCGAGCAGATAGAGCCTGAGCCCCTCGCCGATGCCGGTGAGCAGGGTCACAGAGGCGATCCCGATGGCAATGCCGAGCGCCGACAGCAGGCTGCGACTGCGCCCCGCCAGCAAGGCGCGCCAGAGCCAGAACAGCAGATCGGCGGCGCGCATCAGCCACCGCTCCACTGCCCGCTGCGCAGGCTACTGACCGGATCTTGCCGTGCCGCCCGGGAGGCGGGCAGCCAGCTAAAAAACAGCCCGGTCAGCAGGGCCGCCGGTATGGTGCAGAAAGTAGCAAGCAGAGGAACCGCCGCCGGAAATCCGGGCCAAATCACTCCGGCGAGGGCAACCAGGGCATAGCCCAACACAGTGCCAAACAGCGCGCCACTGCCGCTCAGCAGCAGCGCCTCCCACAAAAACAGCTGGCGGATCTGGCGGCTGTCGGCCCCCAGCGCCTTGAGCAGGCCGATCTCGCCGGTGCGCTGGCGGGTGCTGATCAGCGCCAGATTCATCATCATGATGCCCGAGACCAGCAAGCTGATGGCACCGATGCCGGCAACTGCCAGGGTGAGAGTCGAGAGAATGGTGGAGAAGGTGGCCAGCATGGCGTCACGGCGCACCACGGTCACATCGAGCACCCCGTGGCGCCCCTGCATCAGCTGCTCCAGTCGCGTGACCAGCGGGGGCACGGCTTGCCCCGCCAGCGGCTGGATCAGCAGCCGAAACAGCCCCTCGGTGTTGAACAGCCGCATGGCGCTACCGACCGGGATCAGCGCCGCCTCGGCCATATCCATCCCCAGATTGCTGCTCTGGCTGGTGAAGACCCCTACCACCCGAAAGCGGCGATTGTCAAAACGCAGCCACTGGCCGACCGGATCGACCTGACCGAACAGCTCACGGGCCACCTTGGCCCCGAGCAGGACGGCCGGGCGATCCGCTGCGGCATCCCCCGGCAGCCAGCGGCCGGAGAGCAGCTCCAGCCCGTGGGTATCACGCAGCCCGTTGCTGCTGCCAAGCAGCATGGTCTGGCGCAGCCGCGCCCCCTGCTTGGCCTCGGCAAAGCCCATCACCAGCGGCACCAGCCGCACGTTTGGCTGGTGCTGGCCAAGGTAGTGCATATCATCGAGAGTGATCTGCCGCAGACTGTTTCCGGTGACCGGCGGCAGCCCGCCGGTGGTCTCCTTGCGGCCCGGGAACATCACCAGCAGATCCTTGCCAAGGGAACTGAACTGGTCGGCCACATAGCGCCTCGCCCCCTCTCCCAGCGCGGTGAGCAGCAGCACCGAGGTGACGCTCAGACTCACCGCCAGGATCAAGACCAGCGCCCGTGAACGCTGACGCAACAAGGCCACGGCGGCAAAGCGGATCACATCGGGGCGCCGCATTCAGCCACCGCCGCTATCAATGTTGATGCGGCCATCGTTCATCAGGATCCGCCTGCCCGCCCGATCACCGAGGCGCGAGTCGTGGGTTACCACCACAAGCGTGATCCCCTGCTCCCGGTTGAGCTCCTCCAGCAGGGTAATCACCTCCTCCCCGGAGCGGGAGTCGAGATTGCCGGTGGGCTCGTCGGCAAGGATCAGCCGCGGCGCCATTGCCATGGCCCGGGCGATGGCTACCCGCTGACGCTGACCGCCGGAAAGCTCGGCAGGGCGGTGTCCGGCCCGGTTCTCCAGCCCCAGCTCCCCCAGTAACTGCTGGCTGCGGCGATGGCGCTCGGCGGGGGCGATCCCGCACAGCATCAGCGGCAGCTCGACGTTTTCACGGGCGGTGAGGCGGGAGATGAGGTGAAACGACTGGAACACAAAACCGATGCGATGGCCGCGCAGCTGGGCCAACGCCGGCTCTGACAGGGTGGCGGTATCCTCCCCTCCCAGCCAGTAACGCCCCTCATCGGGCCGATCCAGCAGCCCCAGCACATTGAGCAGGGTCGATTTGCCGGAGCCCGAGGGGCCCATCACCGCCAGATACTCCCCCTCGGCAACCCGCAGGGAAACGCGATCGAGGGCGGCCACTTCGCTCCCCCCCAGAGTGAAACGACGGCTGACGGCATCAAGGCGAATGAGATCACTCATCCGCCTGCTCCATGGCGGCGCTGAAAGGGCCCTCCCCGACAATCTGTCCGGGCTGGGCGGCCAGCCGATCACCGGCGGCGAGCCCCTCGGCGACTTCAATCCAGTTCCAGTTCTCCACGCCCCAACGGGGCACCACCCGCACCAGCTTATCCCCTTCCAGCCGCAGCACACTGCCATCGTCGGCCCGGCTGCTGGCCGCTACCCGCAGCACATCGGTGGCGCGGGTCACCTCAACCTCAAGGTCGGCACTGTAGCCGATAAGCAGGGGTACATCGGTGGGCACAGCGGTGAGCGCCGCCTCCACCTCCACGGTGCGGGCCTGCTTCTCCAGCTCCTTCACATAGGGGGCGATGCGGGTGACGGTGGCGGCAAAATCGCGCCCGGGCATAGCATCGAGCAGTACCCGGGCAGACTGGCCCACCTTGAGGCGGGCGGCATCCACCTCATCGATGGGGGCTGAGACATACAGACAGCGATCGTCGATGAGATCGATCACCGGAGGCATGGCCACGCCGGGCGGTGAGGGGGTCATGTATTCGCCCAGCTTGCTGTTGACCTCCGCCACCACTCCGGCAAACGGCGCCAGCAGGCGGCGCTCGCTCAAGCGAGCCTCCACCTGGGCGACCTGCGCCTCGTCAACCCGCTCCTGCTGACGGGATGCCTGACAGACATAGCGGCGGGTATCGGCCAGATTCTGGGCCTGCTCGGCGAGGGTGCGGGAGGTGAGGTTTTTGGCCAGCAAGGTGGCCAGCCGGTTGGCCTCCCGCTCGTAGTAGGCCGCCTCGCTGCAACGCTCCTCGCGCTGGGTCTTGCCAAGGGCCTGCTGGGCGCGGGCCCGGGCGAGATCGGCGTGAATATCGTCGCTCCAGAGGGTCAGCAGCAGATCTCCCTGCGCAACTCTCTCCCCAGCCTTGGCAGAGATCTGCTCCACCACGCCGCCACCGGGCAGACTGAGCCCGGCCCGCTGGCACGACTTGATGGTGCCAGCCCGGGTGTTGACCACAGTGACCAGCACATCCCCCCGCCCAACCTCTGCCAGCCTGATCGGCGTCGGCTGCGGTCGCCACCACCATGCTGCCGCAGCCACCGCTAGCACGGCGCCACTTCCCCACCACAACCAACCTCTCTTCATCGCGCATCCTTTCGCTAGTGACTCCCGTCATGAGCGTCGGGAGAGCAGGGCATAATAGAGCAAGGGTATCACCACCAGGGTGAGCAAAGTGGAGACCAGGATCCCGAAAATCAGGCTGATGGCCAGTCCGTTGAAGATGGGATCATCGAGGATAAACAAAGCCCCGATCATCGCCGCCAGCGCCGTCAGCATGATGGGTTTGGCCCGCACCTGCGCCGCTTCGATCACCGCCTGCTCGAACGCCACTCCGGCGCTGCGCTGCTGCTCGATAAAGTCCACCAGCAGGATGCTGTTGCGTACGATGATCCCGGCCAAGGCGATCATCCCGATCATCGAGGTAGCGGTAAACTGGGCCCCCAACAGGGCGTGGCCCGGCATCACCCCTATGATGGTGAGCGGAATCGGGGCCATGATGATGAGTGGCACCAGATAGGAGTGGAACTGGGCCACCACCAGCAGATAGATGAGGATCATCCCCACCCCGTAGGCGATGCCCATATCGCGGAAGGTCTCGTAGGTGATCTTCCACTCCCCGTCCCACAACAGCGCCACCTCTCCTAGTTTATCCGGCTGCTGTACGTAATATTGGGGCAGGTCGATATCGGCACCGGCGGCAAACATGCCGTAGAGCGGGCTGTCGGTGTGGCCACCCATGTCGGCCACCACCATCACCATGGGCTGCATGTTCTTGTGCATGATATAGCTGGGGGCCACCTCATCACGGCGACTCACCAGCTCGGAGACCCGCACCAGCTGACCGCTCTGGCTGCGCACCTTGAGGGCCAGCACAGCCGCCAGATCCCGTTTGTCACCGGGGGCCAGTTCGATGCGGATCGGCACCGGATACTTGGCGCCGTGACCCTGCAGCCAGCTGGCATCCTGATAACCCACCCCGCCATTGAGGGTGTTCACCAGATCCCCGAGATCGACCCCGAGCAGGGCCGCCTTGCTGCGATCCACCACCAGCCGCCACTTGGGCTGCGAGTCGGTCAGATAGATATCCACGTCCACCAGATCCGCCGTGGCCACAAAACGGGCCTGTACGGCGCGAGCGGCCGCTTCACGGGCGGCCTGAGTCGGGCCATAGACCTCGGCAACGATGGGGGACCAGACCGGCGGGCCGGGCGGCACCTCAACGACTTTCAGGTTACCCCCTGCCGCACTGGCGATGGCCTGCAGCGGCTCCCGAACCGACTGGGCAATCTGGTGACTGCTGCGATCCCGTTCATGCTTGTCCACCAGATTGACCTGAATATCCCCCACGTTGGCGCCACTGCGGATAAAGTAGTGGCGCACCAGCCCGTTGAAATTGATGGGGGCCGCGGTGCCGGCGTAGATCTGGTAATCCTTCACCTCAGGCACCTTGGCAAGCTCTCGTCCGACCGCCAGCAGGGTGCGCTCGGTCTGCTCCAGGGTCGCCCCCTCCGGCATATCGAGCACCAGCTGAAATTCAGATTTGTTGTCAAAGGGAAGCATCTTGAGCACCACCCACTGCACCACCGGCATGGCGGTGGCCGCCCCGATCAGCAGCAACACCGCCAGCCAGAGCTTGCGTCTGGCCTTCTTGGCGCCATCACCGATCAGAAAAGGGGTCATCAGCCGGTGAAAGAGACCAGCCTTGGCCTCGCCGTGGGCACCGTGCACCTCACCCTTGAGCAAATGGCTCGCCAGCCAGGGGGAGAAGATAAAGGCCACCAGCAGGGAGATAAGCATCCCCATGCTGGCATTGATGGGGATGGGGCTCATGTAAGGGCCCATCAGCCCGCTGACAAAGGCCATCGGCAGCAGGGCCGCGATGACGGTCAGGGTCGCCAGTATGGTCGGCCCCCCCACCTCGTCCACCGCCCCCGGAATAAGCTCCTTGAGCGCCCCCTTGCCCAAACCGCGATGGCGGTGGATGTTCTCCACCACGACTATGGCGTCATCCACCAAGATGCCGATGGAGAAGATCAGCGCGAACAGCGACACCCGGTTGAGGGTAAAGCCCCACGCCCAGCTGGCAAACAGGGTCAGCGCCAGGGTGATAACGATGGCAACGCCCACTACCAGCGCCTCGCGCCAACCCATGCTCACCAGCACCAGCAGCACCACCGCCGTGGTGGCAAAAATCAGCTTGCCGATCAGGGTGTTGGATTTGGTCTCGGCGGTAACGCCGTAGTCCCGGGTCACCGTCACCTCGACCCCAGCAGGGATGAGCCGGTTCTGCAAACTCTCGACCCGCGCCTCCACCCGCTTGGCCACCTCGACCGCGTTCTGGCCCGGCTGCTTGCCGATGGCCAGGGTCACCGCCGGATAACTGGCCTGCCCCAGCCCCATCCAGCTGCGTTTGGTCGGGGTCTCCTGACCCAGATAGACCTTGGCCACCTCCCCCAGATAGACCGGCTTGCCGTCGTGCAGCCCCACCACCAGCTCTCTAGCCTCCTGCTCACTTTGCAGGAACTGCCCCACCTGCACCTTAATCTCACTGTTGTTCTGCTCGATAGCCTGTGTGGTGCCTACCTGATTGGCGGCCGCCAGTCGCTGGCTCAGATCGCCCCAGCTGATGCCGTGGGCGCTGAGGGCCGCCGGATCCGGCATCACCCGCAACACGGCACTCTGGCTGCCCAGCGTGTAAATATCGCGGGTACCGGGAATGCGCTTGAGTTCGGTCTCCAGCTCATGGGCGACCCGGGTCAGCTCGGGGGCCCCCAGTTGCTTGCTCCCCTCTTTGCTCCATAAGGTCAGACTGACGATGGGGACATCATCGATCCCCCGGGGTTTTACCAGTGGCTGACCGACTCCGATCCCCTGTGGCAGCCAATCGCGGTTGGAGTCGAGCTGGTTGTTGAGATCGACGATGGCCTGCTCGCGGCTTACCCCCACCTTGAACACCACCACCAGCAGGGCGCCATCGGGTTGGGAAAAAGAGTAGAGGGTATCAATTCCCTTTATCTGGGAGACCACCTGCTCGGCAGGGGTGGTGACGAGAGAGGCCACTTCAGCCGGGCTGGCTCCCGGGAAGGGAATATAGACATCGGCGAAGGTGACATCGATCTGCGGCTCCTCCTCCTTGGGGGTCACCAGCACAGCAAACAGACCGAGCAGCAACCCCACCAGCGCCAGCAACGGGGTGATGGCCGAGCCCTGAAACAGCGCAGCCAGCCGACCGGCAGGCCCCAGCCTCTCCTTGTTGCCGTTCTGCTCGCTACTCATGGGCCACCTCCTGCTGCTGCGCCCAGGCATCGGGAGCCAGCTTGTCACCGGCTTGCAGCCCGGCCAGGATCTCGCACTGCCCTTCAAAGCAATGGCCGACCCGCACCGGCGTCAGGGCCCAGCCAGCGGGCTGTTGCAGATAGACGCCGTTGAACTCCCCTTGCCGCAGCAGGGCGCGATCCGGCACCTGCAACACCTGACGTTCACCCTGTTTGAGCTGCACCTTGAGCCACATGCCGGGCAATACCCCGGCGGTTTGCGGCGGCAAGTCGAGGCGCAACCTGAAGGCGTGGCTCTGGCTGTCGGCATAGTTGAAGCGGGTCAATTTGACCGGGGTAACAGACTTGCCATCGGGCAGCAGCACCTGCACATCCGCAGGCTCACGAGCCAGCGTCAGGGCGGATTGGGGTAACTCCACCTCCACCCGCAAGGTGTCGAGAGAGAAGCCGGAGAGCAGCGGGGTACCGGGGGCGACAGTCTCCCCCAACTCCACCAGCCGTTTGGTCACAACTCCGGCGTAGGGAGCCAGAATGCGGGTATAACCGTAGGCCTCGCGGGCCTGAGTGAGAGCTGCATCGGCAGCATTGACCTCGGCGCGGGCGGCGCGATCCGTCGCCTGGGCATTGTCGAGCTGGGCGCGGGTGATCACCCCCTTGGCAATCAGCGCCTGAAAGCGGGCGAGCTGGCGCTCGGCTTCCACTTGCTGAGCCTGCGCCCGCGCCAGCCGCGCCTCGGCCCCCGTGACGGCGGCAAACTGCTCCTTGCCGCTGATCTCCAGCAGCGGCTGCCCCGCCTGCACCTGATCGTTCACATCCACCAGCATGCGGGAGACCCGGCCGCTGGTCTGGGCTGCCACCGTCCCCTGATTGATGGCACTGACGGTGCCATCCAGGGTGAGCCAGTCGGTCACCTGACGAGGGGCAAGGGTCAGGGCTGCATCGCCATTCACCTCGGCAGACCATGTTATCGGAGAGACAAGAGCGGAGGTCACGGCCAGCATGGTGGCCCCCAGCAAGCGGATCTGTTCCATGATATTCCTCCTTCCCCGACACCAGGGGCAATACATTCAGGCAGAGCGGGGGTGGCAGCGCTTATCCCGCACCTTCACCCAAACCCGATCAACAAGCAAAATCCCGACCACCATGGCCACTATAAACAACAGTATCATGGGCTGGCCGCTGGAAATGAGACTCAAGGCGGGCCCCGGACAGATGCCCACCAATCCCCAGCCGATACCGAACAGCGCAGCACCACCGACCAGATTGCGTTCCAGCTTTGGGGCAGGTACTGCCGCGATGGGCTCACCCAGCACGCTCTGGCGACGGGGTTTCACCAGCAGAAAGTAACCCGGCATAAAGACCAGCAGAGCCCCTCCCATCACGAAGGCGAGGCTGGGATCCCAGGCGCCAGCCAGATCGAGAAAACCGGTGACCCGAGCGGGATCCACCATGCCGGAGATGGCCATCCCCAGCCCGAACAGCAGGCCCGCGAACAAACTTGTCAGCAATTTCATGGCAATCAGCCTCTTACAACAGATGATGAGTGACGAAGACGGTGATAAAGCCTGCCGCCATAAAGGTCAGGGTAGCGACAATGGATCGCAGGGAGAGCCGCCCCATGCCGCAGATGCCGTGGCCACTGGTGCAGCCATTGCCAAGACGGGTGCCGATGCCGACCAGCAGACCGGCCAGCAACACTACCGGCCAACCGGGCAAGGTGGTGAATGCAGGCATGGTGGCCCAGCCCAGGGTCAGCGCCAACCAGGCGCCCGCCCCCAGCCCCAGCAGAAACAGCACCCGCCACGGCGCACGGTGTTGCAGCGCACCGGCCAGAATGCCGCTGATCCCGGCAACCCGGCCGTTGAACAACATCAGGATCAGGGCCGACAGCCCCGCCAGCATGCCGCCGCCCAAAGAGAGCAGCCATTGGCTTTCCATCATCAAGATTCCTTATTTTCCGAGTGACAAAAATGGGTTTGCAGCGCTCCCAGCACATCGGCGGCCGCCTCGCTCACCAGCGAGTAGTAGATCTGCTGGGAGACCTTGCGCGAACGGATAAGGCCGTAGCGCTTCAATACCGACAGTTGCTGGGAGAAGGCCGACTGGCCCAGCTGGCTGTGGGCCAGCAATTCCCCGACTCCCTTCTCCCCCTCCACCAGTTGGCAGAGCACCAGCAGGCGTTCAGGGTGAGCCAACGCCTTGAGCAGGGAGGCGGCGGCTGTCGCATGTCTGTTCATCTCGTCGAATTGGCTCATAGAAGTAAATTAGCAATTGCTGATATTTGTTCTATTGTATAAAACAACACTAAATTAGCAATATCTAAAATACATGGGGAGAAAGACCATGACAGTAGATAACGGAGTCAGAATCGTCGCGGGTTGTATGTTGCTGCTCTCGCTGATCCTTACCACCTGGGTGCATCCGGGCTCTGTCTGGCTAAGCGTCTTTGTCGGGGTCAACCTGATCCAGAGTGCGTTCACTGGGTTCTGCCCGGCAGCCCTGATCCTGAAGCGCTTGGGGCTGAAGTAACAGGTCGCGCAAGACAGGGGAACTCCTGCTATCGGGCATAGGTTCTGCTAGCGGGGCGTCATCGCGCAGCGATGGCTATCGTCGCTCCGTGATGCTTATGGAGATAACCAGTCGGCACCATTATTGACAAACTTGTATCTAAATGTTGCTGAAAGGGCGATAAGGCTTTACCTCACCGCTCTGGATGAGTACCATTTTGCCGTTCTTAACACAGCGGAGACCATCAGTGGGCAACTCATCAAGTGACAGTTGTAGACCGACCCTCATCGTCGGTACCAAGGTTGCGAGCTAGCCGCAGGTCTTCTTCTGCCGCAACTCGCAGCCCTGCGAGAAGCGGAAATCCACTCCCCTCTTCTCTTTATTTCACACTTGACGTCAGGTGATCTGGCTTTGCCATGACACCTTGCCTGCATAGTTTCTGCTTCCCACAAGGAGGCTGCTATGCGTTTTATTTCAACTCTGTCCGTATCCAACCGGACTTATCCCCTGCTGAGCAAGCTGGGGCGCGGCATGTTGCCACGCTGGCTGGGCGGCAAACCGCGCCAGCACCACTACCGGCTGCAGATCCGCTGCGAGGATCGTGCAGATATGGAACAGGTGCTGGATATGGTGAACCACACCCTGCAACCGGCCGGGCTACAACCGATGCAATCGATGAAACCGGGTCGCAGCGGCGGGCGTGAGCTGGTACTCAATGTGCACTGCTCTCCACCCCAACGCCGCTATCTGGTGCAGTTTGTCCATCAGGTCGGGGTAGCACATCCGGTACGCTGGGAGCTGCATCCGCGCATCGACACGGCTCCCGAGCTCAACTGACGCACATCCTGCTGCACTAACAACCGTTCAAGGGGCCAGTCACGCTGGCCCCGCTTGTTGCGTCCTCTCCGAGCGTCAGGGCATCTGATGATGCCCGCGCCCCGGAAGCCAAACCCGGGACGCTGCGTTTTTTCCTGCTGGTCATCCGCTCAATCCCACTCTGATCCATCCGCCATCAGGCGTTTCATCATGGATTGTGCCAAGCCAGCCTTCATAAGAAGGAGTACGCCATGAAGATGTGGCAACAACTAGACATGATCTCCCTGCTCGACACTCTGGCCAGCCTGCTGCTCGCCTTTGTGCTCGGCAGTCTGGTCGGGCTGGAGCGCCAGTACCGCCAACGTACCGCGGGCCTTCGCACCAACGTGCTGGTCGCCGTGGGGGCAGCCCTGTTCGTCAGCTTGGCCCAGCGAATCTATGACCTGCACGGCGGCAACTACAACGTGGTCCATGTGGTGGCCTATATTGTCTCCGGCATCGGATTTCTCGGCGCCGGTGTCATCATGCGCGAGTCAGGCAATATCCGCGGCATCAACACCGCCGCCACCCTCTGGGGCGTGGCAGCAGTCGGCGCCGCCTGTGGCGCAGGGCTCGCCATGGAAGCAATCCTGGGCGCGTTATTCGTGCTGGCCGCCAACACCCTGCTGCGACCACTGGTCAACCAGATCAACCGTCGCCCGGTAGACAATCTGGATACTGAAGTCACCTACAAGGTGACTGCCCTGACCCCCCGTGAGCATCAAAAGGAGGTGCTGCACTGGCTCGAAGAGATGCTGGAGCAGGCCAACTATCCCATGAGCGAGCTCGACATCGAGCCATTTGGCGAGAGGGATCTGGAGATCTCGGCAGTGCTGCTGGCTACCTCCATCGATGGTGACGAGCTCGACGCCCTGATGGTGAAACTCGGCATTCATCCCCATATCAAGCAGATATTCTGGCGCGCCAGCACCACGGATTGAGTTGTCGGTCAGAGGAATGGCTCCATCAACCAACGGCAAAAAGCCCCGCCAGCAATGGCGGGGCTTTCTCATATGGATGAGCGAAGAGTGGCTAGCGACGACTGCGCCAGCGCACCTTGGGGGCGATCACCTGGGCAGTCTGCGCAGGGGGATTACCCGCAATCAGTTGCTGCATCAGCTCGAAAGCGGCGTGGGCCAGCGCCGGACAATCCTGCGCAACCGAGTCGATGCGCATAGGAATGCAGTCGAGCAGGTCGTGATCATCGAAGGTACACAGCCGCATGCCCGTCTCCATCAGCCCCGCCTCGTTGAGGTAGCGCAGTACCCCTTCCAGCAGGGTAAAGGAGGCGGTAAAGAGCCCCCTGGGAGGCGCTCCCAGCTCGGCCACCAGCTCAGCCATCAGCTGATAACCGGAGCTCGGCTGGTAGTCGCGATGGCGCACCCGGGCGGCATCGGCTTCAAAACCGGCGCGATGGAGCCCCAGCTCATAGCCCGCCAGCCGGTGACGGCTGGGGGAGAGATCCAGCAGGCCACCGAAGTAGTAGATCTCCTCTCCGCACTCGCTGGTCATGTCCTGCACCAGCTCGGCGGTCGCCTTGCAGGCATCGGAGATAACCATGGGCAGGCGCGACTCGCCAATATGGCGGTCGAGCTGCACCACCGGCAGGCGGTCGTGGATGCGGGCATAGATGTCATCGCTGTGGCCGCTGGAGGCAACTATCAGCCCATCCACCTGACGGCTGATGAGGTTGTCCACCACCCGCTGCTCGAGGGCGGGATCATCTTCGGAGCAGGCGATCAGCAACTGGATGCCCGCCTCCCGGCAGTGGGCCTCAAGGGCGCGGGCGATGCGGGCAAAACCGAAGTTGGTGAGATCGGGGATCACCAACCCCCAGGTGTAGCTGCGGGTCTCGCGCAGGGAGCGGGCATGAAAGCTCGGCAGGTAGTGACACTCCTCCGCCACCGCCTGAATGCGCTTGCGGGTATCGTCGGCAATCCGGTACTCCGCACTCTTCCCGTTGAGCACCAGACTGGCGGTCGCCTTGGACACCCCCGCCAGTTCGGCGATCTGGGCAATCGTGATCCGTTTCTTCTTCTCCACCTGGCCTCCCGGCTGACTAGAACCGGGCTATTGTACTAGGCACGCCGACAGCGGCCAGTGATTGAGGCAAATTTTGCTGCCATCATCGCCGTTACCTGATGAAAGTTGCGGCTTTTCTCCGGGGAAGTAGCGCGCCGACAGGCTGTGTCGCCCCTCATCGATGAAGCACTCCAGACTGGAGCGATCACACAGGATGGTGATCCGCCCGCCAGCCCATGGGCTGCTGCGGGTCTCCCACGCCCCGCTCTGCCAGTTCTGGCGCCGCAAGGTGATGCGCCCCGGCTGCCACACCAGCTCGGCCACGACACCGAACCAGAGGCTCCCCTCACCGCAGAGCTCCAGATCGAGCCAGGCCGAGTCGATGGCCAGCCCCGGAAACTCGCCGAGCGTCCCCTCGAAGCGGGTCAACTCTCCCTTCAATGCCGCAAGCTCCGCCACCGGCCGCTGGCAGAGCCACTCATCCTGCCAGAACAGCTCCCGCGGGCAGCTCATCTGGTGGATCCAGCCGTAAGTGACAGTGGGCTGGCTCATCTCGTTCTCCTCCGGCAACCCCAGCCAGCCGAACAAGAGGCGGCGCCCCTGACTGTCTCGGGTAGTTTGCGGCGCATAGAACTCGAAGCCCCGATCCAGCTCGTGGAAAGCCCCGTGCTCGAAGCGCTCGCCGTCAAAATCGCCCGCCAGCCAGCCGCACTGGTAGAGGTTGCGATAATCCTCGCCTGCTGGGGCAATCCCCTGCGGGCAGCTGATCAGCACATGGCACTCACCTAGCGGGAAGAGATCAGGGCACTCCCACATATAGCCAAACTCGCCCAGCCCCCCGCGCCCGCTACCGGCGATGGGGCCCACCCGCTGCCAGCTTTGCAGGGTCTCGCCGCGATAGAGCAGCACTTCCCCCTTGTCATCCAGAGTGCGAGCCCCCAGTACCATCAGCCACTGCTGGCCGTCGTGCCACACCTTGGGGTCGCGCACATGGCCGCTGTAGCCTTCGGGCAGATCCAGAACGGGCCCCAGCTTCTCGAAGCCCCCCTCACCGTCGGCGCGGGCCAGACACTGATAGGCGGTGCGGCTGCCATCCGGGTATTTGACGTTGCCGGTATAGATGAGGGTCAGACGCCCCTGCTCGTCGCTCACCGCCGAGCCCGAATAGCAGCCGTGGCTCTCATAGGCTTCGGTGGGCAACAGCGCCACCGGCTCGTGCTGCCAATGCAGCAGATCGGTGGAGGTGACATGCCCCCACCCCTTGTTGCAGTGTTCACAGCCAAGCGGATTCCACTGGTAGAAGAGGTGGTAGCGCCCGTCGTGCTCGATAAAGCCGTTGGGATCGTTGAGCAGCCCCACCGGGGCTGCCAGATGCCAGCGGGGCCGATGGGGATCGGCCGCCGCCTTGAGCTGTCCGGCCAGCAGCGACCGGACAATCTGGTTGAGAAGATCGCTTTCCTTCATCACTCCACCTTGTACTTGAGCAGGTAGGAAGCGGCGAAGGCGGCGCCAAAGGCGATCACCAGCCCGATGATGTAGTGAATAAGGCTCATGGGCTGGACGATGGCCATGCCGGGAATACCGGTCAGCCCCACCGCCGTCATCCCCACCTTGGCCGCCACCACGTAGGCGCCGCCGCAGGCCCCGCCAAACAGACCGGCAAGGAAGGGTTTGATATAGCGCAGGTTGACGCCAAAGATGGCCGCTTCCGTGATACCCAGCAGGCAGGACATGGCAGCCGGCACGGTAATGGCCTTGATCTTCACATCACGAGTCTTGAAGTAGACCGCGAGGCAAGCCCCACCCTGTGCCACGTTGGCCATGGCCCAGATGGGCAGCAGGAAGTTGACGCCAATTTGCGGATTCGCCAGCAGCCCCGCCTCGATGGCGTGGAAGCTGTGATGGATGCCGGTGATGACGATAAGCGAGTAAGTGCCGCCAAACACCAGCCCCGCCAACCAGCCCGCCTGCTCATAGAGGGCACTCAGACCGAACGAGATGCCATCCCCCAGCACCCGACCCGCCGGGCCGATAAAGAGCAGCGCCACGAAACCGGTGATGATGACGGTGAGAAACGGCGTGAGGATCAGATCCAGCGCGTCCGGAATGCGCTTGCGCAGCTGTTTCTCCAGATGGGACATAAACCAGACCGCCAAGAGCACCGGGAAGACGGTGCCCTGATAGCCGATCATGGCGACATCGAGCCCGAAGAAATCCATGGTCTTGAAGCCACCGGCCACGCCCCAGGCGTTGGTCAACGCCGGGTGGGTGAGGATGCCGCCAAGGGTCGCCCCGAGGTACGGATTGCCACCAAACTCCCGCGCCGCCGTAAAGCCGATGAGGATCGGCAGTATGATAAAGGCCGCCGAGCTGAACATGTCGAGCATCACAAACAGGGCGCTGTCGGCATTGACCCAACCGTAGGTGCGCACCATGCCGAGCAGCCCCATCAGCAGGCCCGAGGCGACGATGGCCGGAATGATCGGCACGAAGATGTTGGAGAGGGTTCGCGCCAACCGCTGGGCCACGTTGAGCTTGGCCGCCGCCATGTCGGTCAGCTCCGCCTTGCTGGCGGTGCCGGTACCGGTCAGCGCCACAAACTCCGCATAGACCTTGTTGACCAGACCGGTGCCGAAGATCACCTGAATTTGGCCCGCGTTGCTAAAGCACCCCTTGACCCCCTCCAGCTTGTCGATGGCGGCCTTGTTTACCTTGCTGTCATCGGCCAGCACCAGCCGCAGCCGGGTGGCGCAGTGGGCAGCGCTGACGATGTTCTCCTTGCCCCCGAGCAGGGGCACCAGATCCTTGGCTATCGCACTGATATTCATATTCTTCCTCTTATGACCCGCCACGCTGGCGGGCCCTTGTCACATGATAGTAGGGGCTGTCGAGCCGGGCTTCTAGCCGCAGATCAACAGCCGCTTGTGTCTGATCGCAAAAAGGCATCCAGTTCGGAGCGGGTCGGCAGCGCCGTCATCGCCCCCTTGGCGGTGGTAGCGAGCGCCCCACAGCCGTGGGCCTGAGCCAGGATGACGGGTAGCTCGGCCAGCGTCGGCAGCGACGAGCGCCCGGCCAGCGCCGCCAGCAGACCGGCGACGAAGGCATCCCCCGCCCCCGTGGTGTCGAGCGGGGTCACTTTCTGCCCCACCCACTCCAACAGCTCGCCACCCAGACGCGCCACCACCCCGGCCGCGCCCCGGGTCACCAGCACCAGCGCCGGGCCAGAGAGAGTTGCAAGCCCGGCGACCAGTTCATCCTCGCCACTCAGCAGTTGCAGCTCCTCAATGGAGAGCTTGACCACATCCGCCTGTGCAATTGCCTGACGCACCAGCGGCAGCATCTCGGCGGGGTTGCCCCACACCTCGGGGCGCAGGTTGGGGTCGAAACAGACCCGCCCGCCTGCCGCCTTGATAGCCGCCATGGCCTGCAGGCAGCTGGTGCGCACCGGCTCGTTGGCGAGCGCGATGGAGCAGGTGAGCAGCCACTGACCGGCGTCGAAGCGGGGCAACTCATTTGGGGTGAGGAACTGGTCGGCGCTGGGACGCACCATAAAGGTGAAGCTGCGCTCCCCCTCGTCATCCAGTTCTACCAGCACGGTAGAGGTGCGATGGTCTGGATCGAACCGCAGCGTACCGATATCCACCCCCTCCCCGCTCAGGGTCTCGGCCATAAAGCGGCCGAACGGATCGGATCCGACCCGGCCGATAAAGGCCGCATCGCCACCCAGCCGTGCCATGCCAACCGCCACATTGGCGGGCGCGCCACCCGGACACTTGAGGTAGTGCAACGCCCCTTCCGGGATCAAGTCCACCACCGCATCCCCCATTACCCACACACGATTCGTCACCTTGCTACTCCACTGCTGCATCGGATCGACTGCCAAACCCGGACTCTGTTCTGTTGGCTGGCATTATCAGCTAAACCGTTTTAGCCAGCCAACAGATCTCGGCACCGGCTGCCATTTTTGTGATCGGGATAACGAACTAGAACCAGGTTTCCATCTGCACGCCAAAGTTCCACTCGCCACCGGCGGTGAAGTTGCTCTGGCCCATGGCATCGTCGCTGGCGTAGTTGTCGAGCTCGGAGGACCAGTCCATCCAGCTGGCGAACACCCGCAGTTCGGGCCGCTCGAAGAAACCGGCGGTCTGCGCCTTGAAGGTGGGGGCGAAGGTGAGCTTGGTGAAGTTGCCGTTCACCGCCTGGCGTCCCTTGTAACCCTTGGGATCGAGATCCATGTACTGCCAGGCCGCCTCGTAGACCAGCTCGACGTTCTGGCTCAGCACCTGCGCCACCCGGGTATTGAAGGTAAGCCAGCGGTACTCATCCCCTTTCACGTAGCGATCCTGACTCTGCTCGGCCAGCAGGGCCGGGGCAAAACGCCAGCGCGGATTAAGATCGGTAGCGCCAAACACGGCGACCCGCACTGCATCGGCGTCCGGCAACAGCTCGCTGTCAGAGCCCAGCCCCTTGACCTCGGCCCCCAGCCCATGACCGTACAGCACCGCCGCCTTGGCAAAACCGGGGTTGAGGCCAAAGAAGCTCTCGCCGTGGTAGGCCAGCAGGGTGTGTGCCCCCTTGTCCGCCGCCTCGCTGCCCGCCCCCTTGTCATTGATGCGGGCATCATTGTCCTTTGCCGAGAGACCGTTCACCATCCACTGCCAGTTACCGACGCGGTTGTTCATGGTGAGGATGTAGCTCTCGATATCGGAGAGACCGCTGGCGCTGATGTCGCCGTAATCGCGGCCATAGAGAGAGAAGTTGGCCTTCCAGCTATCGGCCAGTTGCACGTCGTAGACACCGCCGCCGGTACCGGCCAGGAACACCACGTCGGAATCGAGCCAGTGGATGTCAAAGTTGTCGCGATCAAAGCGCTTGCCCGCCCACAGCACCGCATTCTTGAAGGGGCCGTCGAAGCTCGCCAGATTGCCGATCTCGGCAAACACCTGACGGGTATTGAGGCTCGAATCGCTGGCGGTCCAGTCGTTGCTGGTCTCCACCCCGTCTGCCAGCATCAGCTTGTAGCGGGCCCAGCTGCCATCCTCGAAGGTCTGGGTTTTCAGCAGGTTGGCCTCCATATAGGTGTCATCCTCATTGCCAAGGCGACCGACGGCCCCGCCCACCGAACCGGCTGGCGTGATGTAGGGGCCGCCGCGCCCGCCGTTGCCATTGCCGTTGACCAACAGGCCCGAGCGGGCGTAGCCGTGAAACTCGAAGCCCTGGGCACCAGCGGTCTTCTCATCCACCTGCTGGCTGCGGTTGTCGGCCACCTGAGCCTGCTCGCTCGCCGCGCTCGCCTTCACTTCCGCCTGACTGGCACGGCTCTCTGCCGCCTCGGCTCTCGCTTCGGCTGCCTGTACCCGCGCCTCCAGCGCCGCCAATCTGGCCTCGACACTCTCACCTGCAATACTCGCCTGCGCCGCCCACAGCGGGCTGCTCATCCCCAATCCCAGCGCTACCGCCAGCGCCAACTTGCTCTTGAACATCATCATCTTCCTCACCTGTCATCTGTGGCCCGGACGGGCGCTGTTGTTATCGACAGCCAGAGCATAGCTAAACCAATTTAGCTAACTCAATATGACAACTAAACCGTTTCAGCAGTAGTGTGAGCGGGATAACATTTGTACAGCAGGAATTGGCGGGAGTTGTGAGGAGGATCCCTCATCAGGATCCACTCAATAAGGCGGATCCCGATTCTGCGAGCAGCGACCCTGACAATGTGAATAGGAAGGGGGGCACCTCACCACCAACCGGATCAGGGTGCTGGCGATGGGTCTGCCAGGTATCGGCATACCCTATGCGTCATTCTGTTGGTGGAGATTGTTACACGCATTACACCATCAGGTTCGGCTACAAAGCAGCGTAAATAATACCGATCACGCATGCGATATGGCTGAATACGCGACATTCCTGTCGTTCAATTACCAAAATATCAATAAAGATGTTTCTAAATGTTTCTGGCGGTGGATTAATTATTTACCAATAAGAACCATTCCAGTAGCATCGCAGCATTGATTAATAACGGAGACCATCAGTGGGCAATTCATCAGATGACAGTAGGTTGTTGAGCTCGTCAGCCAATACCTGAGTCGCGAGATCCCCGCAGATTGTTCTGCCGCTATCTCGCACTATGCGGAGAGCGGTTTATTTGCACCTGAGTGCAATTCCTTCCCTGTATTCACTCGATGTCTGTTACTGACGCCATCCAATGCTACAGACTGGATGCGTAAATAATGCCTGCATGGGTCTTCTCCTGATATCAGGGTCACCATGTCATTACCACTGTTACCTCATCACGCCATGTTTTTCCGCCTCTGGCGTGCGTCAATGATGGCGAACCTCTATCGCTGCAGGTCAGTAGCCACAAGGCTTTTGACAAGGTGGCATGGGAGATGGCAACAGCCGCTAGCCGGGCGACGACCGTCCCGCGATCCGCTCCACCTTCATTTACTTGTGCCGAGTGCAACACCTGTTCATTCCCCATGCGTGGCTATTGACGGGTAAGCATATGACGATTCTTTACATCAATCAGGAGGTGTGTCATGGACCCTGACCCTGGAGCCGGTATCGGCGACTAGTCCGGATTAATTTTCGGGCGTTATTTCCTTATCTATTTTTGCTGATGTGATGTCAGTCGGAATTCTATTTTCTATTTTCCAGGCTGATGTATTAAAGGATATATAAATGCAATACCAAGATATTCACCAACAACTGTATGTACTGCTGCAAAACAAGGATCGTATGGGGATCCAGAGCCTCAGCCTGAATATTCATGAGGTCGATCTGGCACAAGCGATAAACCGCCTGACAGATAAACATATTCATACCTTTCTCAATCTGGTTCCTGCATTGCGTGCCGCACGCATCTTCCGCCATCTGCCCAGCGATATTCAGGCCAGCCTGGTACGTTCCATGGCCAAGCCCCAATTGGAAGAGTTGTGTACCCGCCTATCCCCCGATGACAGAGCCGATCTCTACAATCGTCTGCCCGCAGCCTTGCGCCAGACCCTGCTCGATGCGATGACAGATGAAGAACGTGAGGATACGCAACGGTTGGCCTCTTACCCGGAAAACCTCGTCGGCTCCATCATGAGCTCGGATTGTGCCAGCCTGACGGCTGACATCACTGTGGGAGAGGGGCTGCAACGGCTGCGCAGCACTGCTGCCGACAGGGAGAGCATCTATACCCTGTATGTCGTGGATGAAATGCGCCGCCTCATCGGGGTTGTCTCCCTGCGCGAACTGTTTCTCGCCGACAGCAAAACCCCCATCTCGGCCATTATGCAGCGCGAGCTGGTGAGTATTCAGGCCGATGCCCCCAAAGGCGAAGCCGCGGAGATGATCGCCCGTTACAACCTGCTGGCCCTTCCCGTATTGAATCAGGATCAGCAGTTGCTCGGCATGGTGACCGTGGATGATGCAATGGATGTTGCCGAAGAGGAAGATGCCAACCGGATTGCCCGCTTCGGTGGTACGGCTGCGCTGGGAGGTCCCGAACTTGATCTTCGCGCATCCAGCACCTTTAACATGTTCAGCACCCGATTCTTCTGGCTGGCGGTCTTGACCGTATTCGGCATACTGACCAGCAATCTGGTCGCCGCTCAGGAAGAACTCATCAGCGAAGTACTGATCCTCGCAGCCTTTATTGCCCCTATTATCGACATGGGGGGCAACTCGGGCAGCCAGTCGGCCACCTTGGTGATCCGGGCAATGGGCATGGGTCAGATCAAGCTGAGCATGCGTGACTTCTTTTTCGTGCTGCGGCGCGATCTGCCCGTCGCAATGGCTCTGGGGCTGGGTGTCGCCCTGCTGGAAGGGGTGATGGCATTCTGGAGCAAGAGCATCGGCTGGGACATCGTCATGATTGTCAGCCTCTCTGCCATGACGGTGACTGTGGTTGGCAGCCTGCTTGGTCTGGTCCTGCCGTTTGCCGCACGGAAGATGGGGACTGATCCGGCAACCCTCAGCTCCCCCATGCTCACCTCGATCATGGATCTGCTGGGCGTGCTGATCTATTTTGGTTTCGCCTATGCCTTCCTCGGTGGGTCACTGGCTGCTGCCTGACAGCGCACAGCAGATGGGGGCAGCCAAACCACCGCCATCTCCGATAGTTCAAGATAAAAGAGAGGGAGGCATCACGCCTCCCTCTCTTTATATCGACACGGGTCTATGCCATCACTTGGTCAGATCGTCGAAGAAGCGTTTCACCCCTTCGAAGAAGCCTTCCGATTTCGGCTTGTGGGTCTTGGCAGCGGCACCGCTGAAGGATTCGTCCAGCTGGCGCAGCAGCTCTTTCTGCTGCTCGGTGAGGTTGACCGGCGTCTCGATCACCACCTTGCACATCAGATCCCCTACCTGACCGGAGCGTACTGACTTCACGCCCTTGCCGCGCATGCGGAACATCTTGCCGGTCTGGGTCTCCGGAGTGACCTTGAGCTTGACGCGGCCATCCAGGGTCGGTACTTCAATCTCGCCACCCAGAGCCGCTGCGGTGAAGCTGATGGGCACTTCGCAATAGAGGTTGTTGCCGTCACGCACGAAGATCTCGTGCTCTTTGACGTGCACCTGTACGTACAGATCCCCTGCCGGTGCCCCCGCTTCCCCCGCTTCCCCTTCGCCGGAGAGACGGATGCGATCGCCGGTATCGACGCCCGCCGGGATTTTCACCGACAGGGTCTTGGTACGCTGGTAGCGACCTTCACCGTGACACTTGCGGCACGGATCCTTGATGATCTTGCCGCGACCGTGGCAGTGCGGACAGGCCTGCTGCACCGCGAAGAAGCCCTGACGCATCTGCACCTGGCCGGAGCCGTGGCAAGTCGGGCAGGTCTGGGCACTGCTGCCGGTGTGGGCGCCGGAGCCGTTACAGACCTCACAGTGAACCAGAGTCGGCACCTTGATCTCCTTGGAGACCCCGCGTACCGCCTCTTCCAGCGTCAGCTCCATGGTGTAGCGCAGGTCAGCACCACGGGCCGGGCCACGACGACCACCGCCACGGCTGCCACCGAAAATGTCACCGAACACATCGCCGAAGATATCACCAAAGTCGGCACCACCACCGAAACCACCGTGGCCACCGCCACCCTGACTCGGATCCACACCGGCATGACCGTACTGATCGTAGCGGGCGCGCAGGTTGGCATCAGTCAGCACCTCGTAGGCCTCTTTGACCTCTTTGAACTTCTCTTCGGCACTGGCATCGCCCTGATTGCGGTCAGGGTGATACTTCATGGCCAGACGCTTGTACGCCTTCTTGATCTCGCGCTCGTCGGCACCTTTTGACACCCCGAGCACTTCGTAGAAATCGCGCTTCGACATACTCATCCTGTGGTTACGCAGACGGGCGTTGGTCACCCAACGCCCGTAAATTCATTGACTAAGCCGATGAGCGAAGCCTGCTTCGCCCATCTGGGTCGGGCTTACTTCTTGTCGTCTTTCACTTCTTCGAACTCGGCGTCGACAACGTCGTCGTCAGCCTTGGCAGAAGAGGAGGACTGACCGGCATCAGCACCGGCTGCACCCTGGGCCTGAGCCTGCTGCTGGGCAATCTCCATCAGCTTCTGGGACGCTTCCAGCAGAGCCTGCTGTTTGGCTTCGATAGCAGCCTTGTCGTCACCCTTGATGGCGGTTTCCAGCTCGCTCAGAGCGGCTTCGATCTTGGTCTTGTCGTCGGCAGGCAGGGCTTCACCGGCTTCGGTGATCTGCTTGCGTACGGAGTGGACCAGACCATCAGCCTGGTTGCGAGCCTGTACCAGCTCTTCAAACTTCTTGTCCTCGGCCGCGTTGGCTTCGGCTTCGCGTACCATACGTTCGATCTCCTCATCAGACAGGCCAGAGGAGGCCTGGATGGTGATCTTCTGCTCTTTGTTGGTCTCTTTGTCCTTCGCAGAGACGTGCAGGATACCGTTGGCATCGATGTCGAAGGTCACTTCGATCTGCGGCAGACCACGCGGAGCCGGACGGATGCCTTCCAGGTTGAACTGGCCCAGAGACTTGTTGTCGCTGGCGCGCTTGCGCTCACCCTGCAGCACGTGAATGGTCACGGCAGACTGGTTGTCTTCGGCAGTGGAGAACACCTGGGACTTCTTGGTCGGGATAGTGGTGTTCTTCTCGATCAACGCAGTCATCACGCTGCCCATGGTTTCGATACCCAGAGAGAGCGGGGTAACGTCCAGCAGCAGTACGTCGGTCTTGTCACCGGACAGTACGGCCCCCTGGATGGCAGCACCCATGGCCACGGCTTCGTCCGGGTTGACGTCTTTACGCGGCTCTTTGCCAAAGAACTCGGCAACGGTCTTCTGAACCAGTGGCATACGGGTCTGACCACCAACCAGAATCACGTCGTCGATCTCGCCAACTGCCAGACCGGAGTCTTTCAGGGCGACACGAACCGGCTCCAGAGAATCTTTCACCATGTCTTCTACCAGGGATTCCAGCTTGGCGCGGGTCACCTTGATGTTCATGTGCTTCGGACCGGTGGCATCTGCAGTGATGTACGGCAGGTTGACGTCGGTCTGCTGGGCAGAAGAGAGCTCGATCTTGGCCTTCTCGGCGGCATCTTTCAGACGCTGCAGAGCCAGCTGGTCGTTGCGCAGGTCGATACCCTGCTCACGCTTGAACTCGTCTACCAGATAGTTGATGACGCGGTTGTCAAAGTCTTCACCACCCAGGTGGGTGTTACCGTTGGTCGCCAGTACTTCGAAGGTGGTTTCACCTTCCACTTCGTCGATCTCGATGATGGAGATATCGAAAGTACCACCACCCAGGTCATATACGGCAACCTTGCGCTCGCCCTTGACCTTGTTTACGCCATAAGCGAAAGCAGCTGCAGTCGGTTCGTTGATGATGCGTTTTACATCCAGACCAGCGATGCGACCGGCATCCTTGGTAGCCTGACGCTGGGCGTCGTTGAAGTAGGCCGGAACAGTGATAACGGCTTCGGTGACCGGCTCACCCAGGTAGTCTTCGGCGGTCTTCTTCATCTTTTTCAGCACTTCGGCAGAGATCTGCGGCGGTGCCATTTTCTTGCCCTTCACTTCAACCCAGGCGTCACCGTTGTCAGCTTTGGCAATGGCGTACGGCATGATTTTCAGGTCACGCTGCACTTCTTCATCTTCAAAACGACGACCGATCAGACGCTTGATGGCGAACAGGGTGTTTTTCGGGTTGGTGATTGCCTGACGCTTGGCCGGCTGACCAACCAGGATTTCGCCATCATCGGCATAGGCAATGATGGACGGAGTAGTACGATCGCCTTCTGCGTTCTCGATCACGCGAGCAGTGTCGCCATCCAGAATAGCGACGCAGGAGTTGGTAGTACCCAGGTCAATACCGATGATTTTACCCATTTGACGAATCTCCAAATACTTTGAATAAACTGGCGAGGAACTCGCCTTAATGCGTTAACGGCTAGGTGGGGGCTGCCAATCTGGCTTTCAAGCTCCCGGCATCAAATTTTTTGTGCCGCCGCGGCCTTGCTACCTATATGGGGTCGCCAGACGCAGCTTCAAGCCCCAACCTAAAAAAACCACACCCTTTGTCATGGTTGCGCGATCACGTTGAGCCGTGAAACCGTGCAAGATGAACAGGTGTTGCACTGCGAAACAAAAAGCCCGCCAAGCGGCGGGCCTGGGCATCAAGTGCCGACTCAGTCGGCGGCCTTGGATACCATGACCATGGCCGGACGGATCACGCGACCGTTCAGCTCATAACCTTTCTGCATCACGGCGATCACGGTGTTTGGCGCCACATCTGCACTCGGCACCATGCTCATCGCCTGATGGGCATTCGGGTCAAACGGCTGGTTGGCCGGATCCAGCGCAACCAGACCGAACTTGGCCACACCGCTCTGCATGGATTTCAGCGTCAGCTCGACGCCTTCGATCATCGGCTTGAGCGCCTCATTCTCCTTGTCGGCGAGCTCAATGGCACGCTCCATGTTGTCCAGCACCGGCAGCAACTCGGCAGCGAACTTCTCCAAAGCGAACTTGTGCGCCTTCTCCACGTCCAGCTCGGTACGACGACGCAGATTCTCCATTTCAGCAGCGGTGCGCAGAGCGCGTTCACGCTCTTCCGACGCCTTCTGGAGGGCGGTCTCAAGCTGCGCTTCCAGTTCGGCAATGCGGGCTTGCTCAGCTGTCACTTCACTGTCTACATCGGTCGGCTCGACTGGCTGGGCTTCCACTTGCTCCATCGCTTCAACCTTTTGCTCTTCGTGGTTCATGACATCTCCAATTCCGGGGTTACTTATGAGGGCCCTGACGTCTGGTTGAGCGACCGGACGACCACAGACCGACTATGTTGGCGCTATTATGGGGATGCATCCCCGGCTTTCAAGGGGTAAAAGGCCAATCAGGGTGGATGCTCTGCCGCAAGCAGCTGTTTCTTGGCGTTGCCGCTCACCCTTTAGCCAGCTGACTCAAGGGGATAGCTGCCCCCGTGACACGGGAGAGCGTCACAAGCGGAGCAAAGCACTGTATACTGGCCCGCAATACTCATCCCAGACCCGACAGACTATGGATTCTCCGTTCAAAACCATCGCCCTGATTGGCAAACCCCACCATGAGGGGGCCAACCAGACGCTGACCGGCCTGCATCAATACCTGACCGCCCGCGGCTTTCGGGTACTGGTGGAGAGCCGGGTCGCCCAGACCCTGAGCATCCTCGATGAAAACGTGATGGATCTGGTGCAACTGGGCCAGCAGGCCGATCTCGCCATCGTGGTGGGCGGTGACGGCAACATGCTGGGGGCGGCACGGGTGCTGTCGCGCTTTGATGTGGCGGTGATCGGGGTCAACCGGGGTAACCTCGGCTTTCTGACCGACCTCTCGCCGCAAGATTATCTATTGCCACTGGAGCAGGTGCTCTCCGGTCACTACAAGAGCGAACACCGCTTCCTGCTGGAGGCCTCGGTCTATCGCCACGGCGAGCGCAAATCGAGCAATCTGGCGGTCAACGAGGCGGTACTACACCCGGGCAAGATCGCCCATATGATCGAGTTCGAGGTCTATATCGATGGCAGCTTTATGTATAGCCAGCGCTCGGACGGCATCATCGTCGCCACACCGACCGGCTCAACCGCCTACTCCCTGTCGGCAGGTGGCGCCATCCTCACCCCCAAGCTCAACGCTATCACGCTGGTGCCCATGTTCCCGCATACCCTGAGCAGTCGCCCCATCGTACTCGATGCCGACAGCGAAGTACGGCTGCTGGTCTCGCCGGATAATCAGGACGATGCCATGCAGGTGAGCTGTGACGGCCAGGTGACCCTGGCGGTCCACCCGGGGGACGAGATCCTCATCAAGAAGAGCCACCACCAGCTTCATCTGGTGCATCCCCTCGACTACAGCTACTTCCATGTGCTGCGCAACAAGCTCGGCTGGGGCAGCAAGCTGTTTTAATCGGCGCTGACCGACAACGGCATTGCCAGAGAGGGCGCCTGAATTGGCGCCCTTCTCTTTTCTGTCGTGGCAACATCCCCTGCACTCTCATATCCGTACCGCGTGCCAATAGTCAGTACCGCATTCTCATAGCCATACCGCACTGGCGCACCTTTCCTGTACTAAAAATGACGGTGCCCTCTTTACTGTATATAAGACCAGTATATACTGGATGCATACACAGTAATGTTGACCTATACAGGATAAGACCATGCTGACCCAGCTGACCGTCAACAACTTCGCTATCGTCAAGTTTCTCGAACTCGATCTGCAACCGGGCATGACCTGCATCACAGGTGAGACCGGTGCCGGTAAATCCATCGCCATCGACGCCCTCGGTCTCTGCCTCGGAGAGCGGGCCGAAGCCGGCATGGTGCGACCCGATAGCGACAAAAGCGAGGTCAGCGCCCGCTTCCTGCTGGACAACAACCCGGCTGCCCGCGCCTGGCTCGCCACCAACGAGCTGGAAAACGAAGGTGAGTGTATCGTGCGGCGAGTCATCTCTGCCGAGGGGCGTTCGCGCAGCTATATCAATGGCGTGCCCGTCCCCCTCACCCAGCTCAAGAGTCTGGGCCAGTTGCTGGTCAACGTGCACGGTCAGCATGCCCACCAGATGCTGCTCAAACCCGACTACCAGCTCGCCCTGCTCGACGGCTATGCCGGCCACCATCTGCTGCTCGACGAGGTGCGCCAGCACTATCAGCAATGGCGCCAACTGCAAAACGAGCTGAACCGGCTCAAGGCCGAGCAGCAGCAGCGGGAAGCCCGCCGCCAGCTTATCGAGTATCAGGTGCAGGAGCTGGACGAATTTGCCCTGCAACCGGGGGAGTTTGAGGAGATAGAAGAGGAGCACCAGCGTCTCGCCAACGGTACCGAGTTGATGCAGGAGTGTGGGGCTTGCCTCGATCTGCTCTATGACAACGAAGAGACCACCATTGCCGGCCTGCTGCAATCAGCAGTAGATCGAGCCGAGGGGCTGGTCAGCATGGACAGCCGCCTCACTCCGGTACTGGAGATGCTGAACGAAGCCCTGATCGGGGTGCAGGAGAGCCACAGCGAACTGCGCAGCTACCTCGATCGGCTGGAGCTTGATCCCGAGCGCTTCAACGAGCTGGAAGCCCGCCTCTCCAGGTCGATCAATCTGGCACGCAAGCACCACGTCAAACCGGCGGATCTGGCTCAGCACCACCAGGAGCTGGCCTCTGATCTCGCCCGCCTCAACTCCGATGAGGAGCGGTTAGAGGGGATGGAAGATGAGCTGGCCGAGGCTCGTCAGGCTTTTGTCCAGGCCGCCGAAGCCCTGAGTCAGAGTCGTCAGCGCTATGCCCAGGAGTTGGGCGCCAAGGTAACCAGCAGCATGCACGAACTGGCGATGCCCGATGGCCGCTTTGCCATCGAGGTGCGTCCCGATGCCCAGAGCAGCCTCTCTCCGCTGGGTATAGATCGGGTGGAATTTATGGTCACCACCAACCCGGGGCAGCCCATCCAGCCCCTTGGCAAGGTGGCTTCGGGTGGCGAACTGTCGCGTATCAGCCTCGCCATCGTGGTGATCAGTGCTCGCAAGGTCTCCACCCCGACCCTGATTTTCGACGAAGTGGATGTGGGGATTAGCGGCCCGACTGCCGCCGTGGTGGGTCGCCTGCTGCGCCAGCTCGGCGAGTCCACCCAGGTGATGGTGGTCACTCACTTGCCTCAGGTGGCAGGCAACGGCCACCAGCATATGGTGGTGAGCAAACATACCGATGGCAAAACCACCGAAACCCGGATGGATGCGCTCGACCAGAATGCCCGTCTCAATGAGCTGGCACGCCTGCTCGGTGGCGACCAGATCACCGACAACACCCTGGCCAACGCCCGCGAGCTGCTGCGTCGCTGAATCAGGCAATAAAGCCCATTTGCAGTGATGGCGACTGATAGCGCTGACCGGACATGCTGACTGCGCAGGCATGGACGAGTGCCATGGCCTCAACAGTCAGCAATAGCCAACAGCCAACTGTGAGCGCCGAACTCGCGTCAGGATTACCGACCCAGATCAATAAAATGGCGAGTTAGGCGAAGCTGGCAGCAACATGGGCGTGGATCCGGTTGCCTTCATGTAGCGGATTTCGCATAGTGTTGCCCCCCTTTATGGGTATCCAATTGTGAGGCTTTGTCTATGATCCACGTTTTTGGTCACAAGAATCCTGATAGCGACAGTATCTGCAGTGCGCTGGTTATCACCGACTGGCTCAATGGCCAGGGCCATCAGGCCACCCCATGGCGTCTGGGTGACCTGCGCACCGAAACCCGTTTTATTCTGGAGCAGGCTGGCGTCAGCGAACCCGAGTTGCTGACCAAAGATCTGACCGGTGAAGATGTCTGGCTGGTGGATTTCAGTGATCTGGAACAGGGCCCTGCCACACTGGCACAAGCCAATGTACTGGGCCTGGTGGATCACCACCGTCTCGGCACTCTGGTCACCCAGTCTCCGCTGGATGCCTGGATCCGTGCCGTCGGCTGCACATGCACTATCGCCTTCGACCTGCTAAGTCAGCAAGGCACTGTGACCCGCAGCCAGGCTCGTCTGATGCTGGGTGCCATCATGAGCGACACCCTCTGTCTCACCTCGCCAACCACCACCGAGCAGGACAAGATCGCCTGCGAGCGTCTTGCGCCGCTGGCCGAGGTGTCGCTGGCCGAGTTTGGTCAACAGCTGCTGATGGCGAAAACCGATCTGAGCGGTCTCACTCCTGCGCAGTTGCTGCAGCAGGATGAGAAAGCATTCCAGGCCGAAGGTCTGAACTTCATCATGAGCCAGATTGAAGTGGGCAGCGAACAACAGCTTGCCGACCAGATCGAAACTCTGCAGCAAGAGATGGCACACCGTGTTGAAAGCGAAGGGCTCGACTTCTTCGTGCTGATGGTGACTGACCTGACAGCCGCAGCCAGCCGTATCTACTTTACCGAGCACGCCAAAGTACCGGCCGAGTCCAGCTACCACCCGGGCTTTGTCAGCCGCAAGAAGCAGGGTCTGCCCTGGGTGATGGATCTGCTGGCCAAGGCCTGATCCTCACTCGTCATTACCTATTCCCAAGCCCTGCCACTGCGCAGGGCTTTTTCATCGCAACCGCCAGTCGCACTCCCCCCTCTTGCTGACCATCTTGCTCACCACTGCAGTCTCTCGCTTACTCCTTTCACGGCTTATTGACAATTAACGCCATAACTTTGCTTACATATTTGCGGCTGTTATTTATCAGGGCTTTGCTGCAGGATAATCGCCGCGCACAATCTTTTCAGTTTCCATTCAGGTGATCGATGAACATAACCCCCAAGCAGAGAACCCTGGCCATCACCATGCTGATCGCCGTGGTGCTCCTCGGCTGGCTAATCTGGCCCAGTCAACCCCCCAAGGCGATGCTGACCGCTCAAGTGACCCGCGAGGATATTGCCCAGACCGTACTGGCCAGTGGCGTGCTTCAGGCCGTGGAGCAGGTGGATGTGGGGGCTCAGGTCTCCGGTCAGGTTACCAAGCTGGCGGTCGAGGCCGGTGATCAGGTCAAACAGGGAGACCTGCTGGCCGAGATCGATCCCCTGATTGCCCAGAACAACCTCAAGACGGCCGAGGCGGAGCTTGCCAGCAACCGCGCCCAGCTCAAGATCAAGCAGGCTCAACTCAAACAGAACGAGCTCGCCTGGCGGCGCCAGCAGCAGATGTTCAAGCAGGAGGCGAGCTCACGGGCCGATCTGGAGAGTGCCGAGGCCCTGTTGGCGGTCACCCGAGCCGAACTGCAAAACAGCCAGGCCAATATCGACAACGCCCTGATCAAGGTTGAGCGGGCCAAGACCGAGCTGGGCTATACCAAGATCCTGGCGCCGATGGATGGCACCGTCATCAGCATTGTGACCCGTCAGGGCCAAACCCTGGCTGCCAGCCAGACGGTACCGACCGTACTCAAGCTGGCCAACCTCGAGACCATGACGGTCAAGGCGCAGATCTCCGAAGCTGATGTCACCAAGGTCAAAGCCGGCATGCCGGTTTACTTCACCCTGATCGGCGACCCGGATACCCGCTATCAGGGTACGCTTCGCGCCGTGGAGTTAGCGCCTACCAACATCAACGATCAGGCCACCACCGGCACCACCACCAGCAATGCGGCTGTCTACTACTACGCCCTGTTCGATGTACCCAATCCCGACCATACCCTGCGGGTTGCAATGACCACCCAGGTGACCATAGTGCTCGGCGAACGCAAGCAGGTGCTCACTGTGCCGCAAACCGCCCTCGGCAAGTCGCTGGGTGATAACGAGTATGAAGTCACCGTGATCAAGGACGATGAAACAACCGAAACCCGCCATATCAAGACTGGTATGAAGGATGAGATCCGCATTGAGGTGATCAGCGGGCTGAGTGAGAAGGAGGAGGTGCAGCTCAATCACGGTGCCCCCGCCGACAATGATGAGATGGCGGTGATGCTATGAGTGAGCCCCTGAACCAGCTGCCGTTGATCCAGCTGAAAGGGGTCGAGCGACGCTACCAGAGCGGCGACAGCGAAGTCACCGTGCTCCACCCTCTTGACCTCACCATCACGGCAGGAGAGATGATCGCCATTGTCGGCGCGTCCGGCTCCGGCAAGTCGACCCTGATGAACCTGCTGGGTTGTCTGGATAGCCCGAGCGGCGGCCAGTACCTGTTTCGCGGACAGGACACCGCCACCATGGATGCGTTGGCGCTGGCCCGACTACGCTGCCACCACTTCGGCTTTATCTTTCAGCGCTACCACCTGCTGCCCCACCTCGATGCCGCCGCCAACGTGGAGATCCCAGCCGTCTATGCCGGCACCAATCGCCCGGATCGCCAGGCACGTGCGCGTCAGCTGCTGGGCAGACTGGGTCTGGCCGATCGCAGCCACCATACCCCGGGCCAACTCTCTGGCGGTCAGCAGCAGCGGGTCAGTATCGCCCGGGCGCTGGCCAATGGCGGCGAAGTGATCCTCGCCGATGAACCGACCGGCGCACTGGATAGCCAGAGCGGCAAGGAGGTGATGGCGATCCTCAAGGAGCTGCACGCTCAGGGCCACACCATCATTCTGGTCACCCACGATATGAACGTGGCCAGCCATGCCGACCGGATCATCACTCTCAAGGATGGTCGGATTGAACAAGATAGCGGCCCCTGCCAAACGGCGGTGTTGGCTCCAGCCACCGCTGTAGCCCCTCAAAAAATAGCGCCCACTAAAGGCGCCATGGGCCACGATTGGGATCGTTATCGGGAAGCGGGACGGATGGCAATCCATGCCATGCTAGCCCACCGGATGCGCACCTTCCTCACCATGCTCGGCATCATCATCGGCATCGCCGCCGTGGTGAGTGTGGTGGCGCTGGGGCAAGGGGCGCGCGCCAAGGTGATCGACCAGATCAATGCGATGGGCACCAACACCATCGAAATCTTCCCGGGTAAAGGATGGGGCGATGAGAAGATGGCCAGCATCCAGACCCTCAACAAGGGGGATCTCGATGCCCTGTTGGGGCAACCCTATCTTGCGGGCGCCAGCCCCGAGATCGGCAGCTCAGGGCAGTTGCGCTATCGCAACAAGACCAACAGCGGCAATGTGACCGGGGTCGGTAACGACTATTTCAAGGTAAAGGGGATGACGCTGGTCAGTGGTCGCTTACTGGAGTGGCAAGATATCCAGCAGCGTGCCGCCGTTGCCGTGGTGGACAAGAAGAGCATCACCAGCCTGCTTGGCAAGGAGGAGCCGGTCGGCAAGGTGGTACTGGTCGGCACCTTGCCGGTGCGGATTGTCGGTGTGGTTTCGCAGGAGACCGGCTTCGGCCCCACCAGCCAGTCGGTCAATATCTGGCTGCCCTACAGCGCGGTGATGAGTCGCCTCATCTCGCAGCACCACTTCAGCCAGATCACCATCCGGGTCAAGGACGGGGTACAACCGGCGCTGGCCGAGCAGGCGGTGATCGAGCTGATCACCAAGCGCCACGGGGTGAAGGATTTCTTCACCTTCAGCAGCGACAGCATCATCAAATCGGTGGAGAAAACCACCGCCACCATGACCCTGATGGTCTCGGCCATCGCGGTGATCTCGCTGATCGTCGGCGGGGTGGGCGTGATGAACATCATGCTGGTGTCAGTGGTCGAGCGCACCCGCGAGATCGGCATTCGCATGGCCGTGGGCGCCCGCCAGTCGGATATTTTGCAGCAGTTCCTGATTGAAGCTGTGATGGTGAGCCTGCTGGGGGGTATCTTCGGCGTCGGCCTCTCGCTAGGCATTGGTGCGCTCTTTGCACTGCTGGTGGACTCCATCAAGATGCAGTTCTCGCTCTTCTCCATCCTGATGGCCTTTGGCTGCTCGTCACTCATCGGGATCCTGTTTGGTTACCTGCCGGCACGCAATGCGGCGCGGCTCGACCCTGTTGTCGCACTGGCGAGGGAATAACAATGCACAAACTCTCCTGGCTGGCTCTCTCTATGGCCCTCAGCGGCTGTAGTCAGCACAGCACCTATCAAAGACCCGAGTTGGCAATCGCCCCCACATGGCAACAAGCAGAGGGCGCCCAACTGGCTGCGCAGGCTGGCCTCTGGTGGCGGGAATTTCATGATCCCCAACTCGACAAATTGGTCGAGGCGGTTCTAGCCGCCAACCCGGACATGCATGTGGCGGCCCTCAAGCTCAAAAGCGCCAGACTGGGCGCCGAGCAGGCCGATACCAACCTCACCCCCTCGGTCAATGGCACTATCGCAGCCAGTGGCAACAAGGATCTGAAAAGCGGCAAAGGCACCAACAGTCTGGGCCCCTCGCTGAGCCTCAGTTACGAAGTGGATTTGTGGGGCAAGCTTGCCTCGGTGCGAGATCAGGCAAGCTGGGAGGCGGCGGCAAGCGAGCAGGATCTCGCCAGCACCCGACTCCTGCTGATTGGCAATACTCTGGAGCAGTATTGGCAGCTCGGCTATCTCGGCTCTGCCATCGCACTCGGAGAACAGCAGCTGGCCAACCTGACGCGAACCGAGCAGCTGACCCAGACCAAATACCAGGCTGGCGCCATTACCCGGCTCGATCTGGCGCAGGCACGCCAACAGTTGGCCGGAAAACAGGCTGAGCTGGCCTCCCTCAAGGCGCAGCAGGAGCAGGCTCGCAATGCCCTGCGTCTGCTGCTGGGACGCAGCAGCGGGCCACTGGAGTATGCACCCGCTTCCCTTGCAAACCAGACCATCCCTGAACTTGCGGTGGGTATCCCGGCTGATGTGCTGGCGCGCCGCCCTGATGTCAAAGCGGCCGAATTGCGGCTGCGCAAGACGCTGGCAAAGGGGGACGAGATCCGCACCAGCTTCTACCCCAGCCTGACCCTGACCGGCAGCGCCAGCACCGCATCCGATAGATTGGCGCAGGTGCTGCAAAATCCGGTAGGTACGCTGGGAGCCAGCCTCGCCCTCCCCTTCCTTGAATACAACCGCACCCAGCTCGCCATCGCAAGCTCAGAGCTGGATTACCAGATTGCTGAAACCGAGTTTCGCAAACAGCTCTACACCGCACTAGTGGAGGTGGAAGACAATCTGGCCGCACGCCACTATGGCCAGCAGCGACTCGATTATCTGCAGGAGCAGCTGAGTTATGCCCGGGAGGCCGAACGGCTGGCCAAAGCTCGCTTTCAGGCAGGAGCGACCGGCGTGCAAGCCTGGCTTGATGAGCAGAACCGACTGTGGGATGCCCAGCAGAGCCTGCTGGCCCAGCAAAAAGAGCAGCTCACCACCACAGCCAAAATCTATCGCGCCCTGGGTGGCAGCGATAGCGTGACGCCCCGATAGCGCTTCACCTGGGCATTCCCCACTCTGCCGGCAGAGTGGGGAATATCATCGCCATAGACCATACAGAATTTCCTCTCCCACACTGCAGCCGAACTTCATTGCCCATTATCAGGGGCAGTCATGGCAGCGCAGTCAATTACATGCATCGGTGACCCAGAATATACCGGCCATACCTTACAGCTATCTCTATCCCTCACGCTCCCTGACCAGAGATAACGGTTACCGGATATTCAATCAGCAGAGAGCTTGGCTCTTGCCGAGCGGCGCCCCGTGAATCGTGAGAGACATATCCGAAGCGCATATCTGCGCGACGCATACAAATAGCGATATCACGCAGTTAATCCTGCACGACAAAGTTAATCGCGAACAATGAGTGATATTGAGCAAAGTAACAGTGAAGTGAAACGACGGTAAAAAGGATACAAGCGAGGATGTAGATAACAGTGGGGCGAAGGGGCAGATTGGATAACCACGAGTAAAACGGCAAAAATAATGCCGCCCAAGGGCGGCATTATTCAATCTCTAAACCTGACGAATTAGATCAGGAAATCGTTCAAGTCTTTACCCAGAGCTACTTGAGCAGCAATGGCTTTCGGCATACGGCCTTGACCGGTCCAGGTTTTTTCCTGGCCATCTTCTTCGTACTTGTATTTAGCCGGACGCGGAGCACGCTTGCTCTTGGCTGCGCCAGTCGCAGCAGCCGGAGCAGCGGCAGTCGCCAGCAGCTCGCGAGGATCAATACCAGCCTGCTGCAGCATTTCGGTGAATTCATTCAGCTTGCGCTGACGCTCTTCCTGTTCAGCACGCTCCTGTTCAACAGAATCGGCGCGCTCTTGGTAAACCAGGTCAAACTTCTCTTTAGCTTCCAGCAGTTGCTCAAACGGCAGCTCACGAATAGCCGCACGCAAACTGCGAATGTTCAGCAGAACTTTCAGAAACTCGTTCATTATTTCCTCACAAAAAATCGATCACAGGGATTACCGTGTCAGAATAGCATGGACAATTGATAACAACATACTGTTTTTCTGTATTTGTATTATTTTTTATTTTGTACTCACTATGCTCTCTTGACACGAAGCGTGATAACAAATCAATGCTCCGTTGTGATCGCAATCCCCCCTCCCTCTGATGGATTATGACCTCAAATATCATAGGGCTCATTAATACCCCATTACGCTCTATCAGAAGACTCCCGTTATAGTAGGTCCAAATATGTCAAACCACAGCGACCTTGATATTCATCAGGTGAAATACTAAAACTAGCAAGTAACTTGCTTGCAGAAAAAACTCAAGCAAACATAAAATTTAATCATTAAAATCATAGTGTTAGAATGCTTTCGATAATGATTTCATATGTCTGAAGAAACATGAAAAGCCTGCATTTGAACATAACAGGCTTTAACCTTTTGTTAGATTACGCTAATTCGCGAGAGCATTACTTTGTACCGATTGCTCAACACTACTAGTCACCGATGTCGCTACAGAACCAGTGAGAAGAGGCTCAGAAGGATAGAGTTTGAGAGCTTCTAGACGCATCGCATTAGCAGCCTCTTTGCGACCTAGTGCGTTAAGTGCGATCACCATATTGGCGTATATGTTGGCACGTGGAGTATGACGTACAAAGGCCTGCCCCCACTCCAGATAAGCCTCCAGTTCAGCCTTGTTGTGTGTCTGCAAACCGACCATTAGACGGACAGCGTTTACATCAAACTCTACTCGTGTCAGCCATGCCATAGGATTGATAATCTCCAGCAATAGCGTCGGCTCTTTATAACCTCCTCGCTCGTATTTGGTGACGACCCAAGCGGTATGAAGGGCAGTCAGCATAAATGGGACAACCAATAAAGGAATGGCTATTGCAATAAATCGCAACAACAACCAGGGACGATACACCATATCCCACCACGATGATCTACCACAACGCACAAGACAGGTTTCTTCAATCTCGCTGTCAACGACATAAATCAGCGTCAGCAACAACCACCACAACACGATCGCATGGTAAAAGGGATATTCCGTCTGGGTATGGAGCAATATCGGTGTAACCAGGGCAAGCAGTGCCATGGCATTTACCCAACGAACCTTCGCCAGACGCCACAACAATGCCCCTCCCATGATCACTATGCCAACCATGGGGGCAATGCCCCCCTCAACAGACCAATAGAGAAACTCGTTGTGGGGGTGGTCGAGGTTGTAAATTACCATTCCAATATTTGGATCTACCTGCCGAGCCTCTGTGTATGCGTGGAAGAATGCAGATTCAAATCCACCATATCCGACTCCCAGTAACCAGTTCTGAAAAAGTAAACGAAACGTAAAAGGCCAGATATCTGACCGGGCACCACCCGAAAGATATTCATTCATCCCCCGACTCACACCTGACACCCAATACTGAGAAGCGAATCCAAGAACTGCTCCCAGCAAAACCAGGCCGAGCATTCGTACCAATAAACGTTGACGATGCAACTGGGGTCCAAGCAGAATAAATGCTAGCAATCCCCCAAGCTGCCCCACCCGAGACTGCAGCACAATCAACAACAGGCTTGCGGCCAAAATCACCCCATAGCTAACCCTTCGCAACCAAACGTGATCATTGCCGCGTAGCACCAGCCAAATGGCCAACGCAATCCCGGTGGCCATAAAAGTCGCCATCACATTTGGCTGTTGAAAGATCCCGTACGGACGATTTGCGTTGGTGTCGTAGCCAATCCAGTTACCTGGCGTCAACAAATAGAACTGTACAAGACCAAGAGCAGCTTCCATTGCGATCGCAATCAAGACGAGATAGAGCAAGCGATCACGCAGTAACCGTTTAAAGCGCCATTGATACAGACCGAATAAAAACAAGAGACCAGCAAATAGCCCCAATAATCTGGGCATAGCATAATCCTTGAGTGGAAATCCTGGATAGAACATGGGAAGCAGAAGCAAAAGTGCACCAATCCATAAAGCCGCTTGTAGTCGAGAAAAGACCAAACGTTGGCGTAAAGTCACTTGCCACAACCCCAACCCAATTGCCAGCGAGGCAAATATCCATCCCCATGCGTTAAACGGCAGATAGAGCCCAGCGCCTCCCGGGTTATGCATAAAAAAATGCATCCCCAGCAACCAATAGAGCGCACATAAAACCATCATGATTCGCGTTAACATCACAGCCCAGCTCCTTAGGCCCACCCATTATTGAAAGGGCATACAAGATACAGACAAAAAGAGAGGGGGCACATTGCCCCCTCGATTACATCAACGATTCCTATTATGCCTCTTCTGGTCGGCGAAATGCATGGCGAATCAGAACAATACCAATACCAACCATTCCTCCAAGCAGGGTCGCCAACACCACAATCAAGGGACGTTTCGGCTTGTCACGGCTAAGGGCTTCATCTGGAGCATCAAGATAGGAGAAAGGACGAAATGAAATACCGTCCAAAGATATGCTTTTTAAACGTGCCATCTTTACCTGCAGAGACTGCAATTTGGGTTGATAAACCTCAAGGTCGATGGATTTCAGTAATGACAGTTTTTCCTCCAAACCTTTCGAACCCAAAGAAATGAGGAGACGATCCCGAACGTTATAATTTTCCAATGGAGCACTGACTCCAGCCGCTTTGGCTACTTTGTTAGCCATCGCCAATTCTATTATTTCCTGTTGCAGGGCACGTTTAGTGTCCTCCTGCATGATCAGGTACTCAGTTTTCATGCCATCCAACTGCAGATCACGCTGTTCAGTAAGCCGGTGTGTCAACTGCTTCTGCTGCATTCTGACAATATAATCAATATACTCTTCTAACATTGCCAGCGACCTCTCGGAGGTAGGGGCCGCAAACTTGAGCTCAACACCCGGCACCTCCCCCTTCTTATCTACGGGCTGAGCAGTGACAGATTTACTCCAGTCGCGCAGCCAACGCACCTGCGCCTTGCTATCCAACCCATGGTTTTTTACAACCTCTGCAAATAAAGGGCTGGCTTTGAGATAGTTACGGCGATTCTCGTAACTGTTGAACTCCAGAATAAATTCCTGGTGTAGATCTTTTCCACTGGGAAAACCGCTAAGACCCAATGCAGTTGCATGCTTTGCCACTTTCAGCATCGGAGTCATGTCCTCCGGCTTAGGCTCTGCAACCACTGCCGAAGCTGACCACTGCTGCGGAGCCAACAACGCATAAGAGATACCACACACTGCAAATACGCCAGCAATAAGCACTATCAGCAGCTTCTGGCGCCACAACACCAGCATCAGCTCACGAAAATCAATCTCATCAGAGGCAGCAGGTACTACCCACTGTGCCGGTACATCTGGACTTTTTTCTTTCATCACTGTCTCACGTTAGGTTAAAACAAAAGATACAGGCATTTCAGTATGTAGCAACTCAAACAATTCGATATATGCACAAAGACTGGTCTAAAATAACATGAGTACCCAGTTAACTAAAACTCATTGTTTCCGCCTAATCCAAGCTAAAAAACGCCATATTGAATTCAAACCCCAAAAATAGAGCATAAAAAAACATAAAAAAAGAATAAAACTTAATAATTCAGGAGCCCGTATTGACTCGAAGTAAATACCAATTACAGCACATGCTGTTGCCAAAAAACAAATAAAGCATAACGCCTGATTAGGAGATAACCCCGCACGCATACATATATGATGTAAATGTTCTCTGTCAGGTTTAAAGGGGGAGTGTCCTTTACGAATGCGCCTAATCATAATCGCTACCATATCAATCAACGGTATAGCAATTAACCATAATGCTGTGACAGGATACATCTGCGCTTTAGGACCCTGCGTACCTTGTAGCAAGGTCCAGATAACCGTAAAGCCTATCAACATACTCCCTGCATCCCCCATAAAAACCTTGCGACGCGTTCCAAAAGGAAATCCAAGATTAAGAATGACATAGGGGATGACAACAATCATCATCAATAAACAGAAGCGAGCCAATAATAACTGTTCATCAATATAATTAAGGTACGCTAACCCACCAAAGGTGACTAGAGTTAGCCCGCCTAGCAAGCCATCGATACCATCAACCATATTAAAAGCATTGATGGCGCCCAGAACGGCAAAAACAGTCACAATATAACCAAGAGGCCCTAATACAATTTCATGGCCAAATGCTAACCCCCCCAAACTTTTTAGAGAAAGTCCAGCACCAAAGATCATGGCGCAAGAGATTAATATCTGCACGACCAAGCGAATACGATAGTCAACATCATATTTATCGTCTATTGCACCCATGATAACCAAGACCGAGGCACACAAAACATAGATATCTGAACTAGTTAATAAGTCAGGTTTGAACCATAACGCCAACATCAAAGTCAAATATATAGAAATGCCACCAACCAAAGGAATTGCGCCTTGGTGTAGTTTTCGCTCGTTAGGTCGATCAACTAGATTTATTTTTTTAGCCACCTTTCGTAAAAAAAATAAGAATATAAAAGCTGTAATGAAAAATGTTGCATATTCCATTCTATGCCACCAAAGAAAGATATAAATATATGGTTAGAAATAAAATCAACTCACTCAAAAATAAAATCCAGCCCCTAATAAATTAAGCAATTAAAATCAGTGTCAATGAAACGATTAAACGAAAAGCTGTTCATATTTATCGACGATACTACACCATTGATAATTATCACTTGCAATTTGCTTCATCCTCTCCCCAGAATGAACTACATGTTCATCATACTTTTCAATAAGCTGGCGCAACGTTTCTATGCTATTAAAATATAGAGCACTGTTATCTGTAGTATAGCGATTGAAAATACAATCAAATGCATATATTGGCATGCCAAATTGCATGGCTTCAACCAAAGAAGGATTGGTACCACCAGCAGAATGACCATGCACGTATCCCTTACATTGCCTTCTCATCTTATAGAGCACGGAGATATCATAGATAGGATCAACAATCTCTATATTTTCATAATGCGAAAACCTGCTTTTAAGCGCACGTCCATATTCACTTGCCTCCCAGTTACCAATGAAGCACAATTTCTCTCTAGATTTAGAAAAGGCAGTCAGGATCAATTCAATATTATTCTCAGGCTCTATCCGACAAAGTGAAAGATAAAAATCATCTTTGACATAATTTTCCTGGTGCTCGACTTGTAATGCATGGTCCCCACCATAAGCTATGACCTCACTGACAACACCATATTCATCCATTACATAATCAGCGATACCCTGATTATCTGATACGACAGTATCTGAAAAACGAACAGCAAGTTTTTCCGAAAATTTCAAAAATTTTTTTGTCAGCCATCCCCACTTATCGCGCCGCCACTCCAGTCCATCAATATTCGTAACAATACGTGACGAACTAAACAACCGATAGATGGGTAAGAACAAACAACCAGAGACCCCCAATATCAATGTGACATCAGGTTTTTTCTTAAGGCAAATTATCAGACTTAATATATCATAGGGTATACTAGAGACCCCATTAGCCTTGATCGGGAGATATAACAACGAAGCATCTTTATAATTATCAGATTTTATTTGATAAGCGTGAGAAGAGCAAAATATATGATATTTTACACTGTCTGACTGAAAGTCGACAAGATTTTGCACTAAAGATTCAAAACCGCCATAGCAAGCCGGTATACCGACAGTACCAATTACAGCAACATTATTCATCAAATCGAGCCCTAATTATAAATATTTATCACCACGAATTCTTTATCTGAAATATTTCAGAACTTCATAAATGGGAGACGATATATTTTTATAGAAGATATTTGTTTTTGATAGACAAATTGTAATGGCTAGTACTCTTATAAAAAGATCACGTGTTGTCGCTGATTGTATAGAGACATATCGAGTATTCTGTCATCTATAATTGGATAAGTAATCTCCCCTGCGCAATATCTCACTCCCATTGCTCATGTTTAGATTGTTTAGATTGTTTAGATTGTTTAGATTGTTTAGATTGTTTAGATTGTTTAGATTGTTTAGATTGTTTAGATTGTTTAGATTGTTTAGATTGTTTAGAAACATAAAATCAGGGAAATCTTGACTAACAAGAGAATACTTTATAGAAAATGAACGATTTAAGATGTTTGGAAGTCCCTAGAGCATTAACCCTGATCTTTATTTTTTAACCGTAGTGCAAGTTGATATGCCTCTAATGTTTGTTTAGCCGTGTGGTGCCAAGTAAACATAGAAGCAATTCTATTTTTTAAATCTGGATTAAATTCCTTGCTCATAACGGATATAACCCCCTTCCTTATTGACTCAACATCTCCTGGTTCACAATACTCTGCATAATCCTCAAAATAAAATTTTGTATCCCCTCGATCAGTAACCAGAATATTGCAATGCATCATTGCGGCTTCAAGAGAGGATAGACCAGGAGTCTCCATCCAAGATATTAACGCATGAGCCTTTGCTACATGGTACAACTCTGCTAGTTCTTCTTGATCTACATGATTAATAAACACCACATTCGCGCCAGCTTCACGAACACATTCATCATAATAGGCTTTACTATTGGGACTTGGCTTGCCCACGATAACTAATTTATAGGGTAAATCTTTTACGGCCTTAATAAGGTCTAATTGACACTTTCTGATTTCAACACGAGCAGCACTAAGCAAGCAACCTTCAAACTCTTTATATTTACCTGAGAATTTTCTTGAATGATCGAAAACCGATGTATCAACCGCGTTAGCTACCCATAAACCGTTATATACATCAAGCTTCATATCAGACACAACACGATCAAGCTCAGTAGGACTATTTGGTAAAAGGACATCTATATTTTTTGCAATGAATTGCTGGGAGCGATAGTGTCCTTTAAATAAGTAACGCAACATTCCATAATGGAAATTACCATTAAAAATAATTCTTGCAGTGGTTTTTAGATACTCTAGCGAATACTCAGAAACATTATTAGCAATCCATTTCTGAAGGCCTCTCCTAGTTTTTCGATCACATTCATTGTAACTTCCCCAAATAGTAGAAAGCACTGTTGGAATGGAGAGTTTTTTTGCTGTTATCACATGATGTAAAATATCTTGTGGATTTCTCAGGTTAAAGAAATGAATTAAATCATAGTCAATGAAATTTGGTTTACTATCACCTGCAATGGCAACAATAATTCCTAGCTGCTCTAAATGTTCCTTAGTTTTCAATAACTGTATTGTATCACCACCAGGACCGGAAAAAACTGTCGGTCTTGTAATAAACAGAACTTTCATCTCACTACCTTTTTTTATAATTTAGAAAATAAACCTGCTCAATAAAAAATATTATTGAGACATAAAATGAAATATATAAAAACTCATGAGTAAGCATAGGAACTATTGTTGTGACAAGAATAAAATAAATTAATACTTTCGCCTTGGAATAAAATTTTAACTTGATAGAACTGAAAAGTAAAAATCCGACAAAAATAGAATAAGCGATAAAACCAACTAAGCCAAAGTAATAGAGAATAAACATAATCCCATTCTCTATATATTTAGTCCCCGCACTATGAACCTCAAAGTTTGGCGACATAAATGTGCCAAACATTATACCACTTATCCCCATCGAAAAATAATTTGAGCTAATATTTACTAACATATCAATGCGACTTGATATCGTTTGCAGCGTGAACAGTTTAGTCTCGAATGCGAAGAGCTCAATAAAAATGAAACTCAAAGCAATTATAGGAAGAAATAAAAATAAAAATCTATAAAAAAATACTAACATACCACCCAATAAAATAGTTCTATTAATAGAAAGCAGCAACCCCATAAAAGGGATATACCTTTTAAATGCACCTTTTATGCTATTATAATTAAACATCAACACAAGAATTGCTAGAGAAGCAAACGCTTGCGGCGTCGTAGTGAACCCCTCAAAAGCATAAATGTTTGGCAACCCCTTGTTTGCTAGGGAAAATATAAAAACACCTTTCCCTAAGACTAAAGAAATGAAAGAAGCTATAAAACCAAAATAAAAACATAACTCAACACCTAATTTCACTGCGTTAAAGTATAGTTTATTACCAAAAGGATAAGTCACTAAAAAATAAAGATGAAGCATTAGAACAAGAGGATATAGGTCAACATTATATCCTTCACTTGCTATTGCAACTAAATATTTTATTATAAAAACTGAAGAAATAAACAATATAGATAAGTAAACATATCGATTAACCTTGAAGAAGTATATATTAATCGATATTAAAATAATGATCGCGATTTTACTAAAAAATCCGCCAACAAGTGAGGGTGATGCACATATAAAAGTAGACAATACAACTAAGTAATAGAGTAGGCTATGATGACTTAACGCCACTTTTTCCATATATACCGTCCCAGAGGCCTCTCAGTGAACTTTTAATAAATCTAAAGTCGTTTTTTTTAAAACTATTGATTAATGCAGAGGAGACTGCTGAAAATATGAATAAAAAGTGATAGAATTTACCACATTCATTGGGCCATTTTCTGTTTAAGAGAAAACTATTTCTAATAAAATAATAGTAAGCATTTATACTTCTATCTAAAGAGTTTGACTTTCTAACAACACTCGATTTAGTTGTAGATAACAACTTATACCCGGATTCTCGTATTCTTAGAGACAGATCAACCTCTTCCCAATATAAAAAAAACGCCTCATCAAATAACCCAACCTCTCGAATAACATTCCTATCTAATAAAATACAAGAGCCAGCACAATAATCAGTTTCATTTATCCCCTCAAATGTAATTGGAAATTTTTTGTACGTTTGCTTAAAACCATGAAGTATAATTTTATCATAAATCACCACACCAAACTCATCAAAAGTTCTAATCATCACTGCGCCTACATTATTATTTTGCAGCTTTGCAGAGACCAATTCATATAACGTGTCAGCTCTAACTTTGACATCAGGGTTTATTATTAATATATCTCCTGGAATACCGTTCCCTTCAAGATATTCGAACCCTACATTATTTCCCTTAGCATATCCGAAGTTTGAACTATTAAAGATTATATGAATTTCAAACTCTGGAAAAAAATCGATTAAATCATTTAACCTCTCAGAATCATTGCTAAAATTATCAATAATCAACACCCTAAAGTCTTTAAAAACTGATTTTCTTATAGAAGATAGGAGCGTAAATATCTCAGCAGAGCTATTCCAATTTAAGATCATTATATTTATCACATTCGCCCCTTAATAACTCGGAGAAATGAACCTACAAAAACTCTTAAATGCTTATACAATGTGGCATATTTCGCTGCCGCCATCATTCTTTGATTAGACATGCTGAAAAACACAAAACCACCTATTTGCTTAGCAATATGACGCACTAAAATTGTTGATTTTCTTTCAAATTGCGTCACTTGCACTTTAGACAGTTGTTCAATATCATAATCGGTAACAGTTATGACATTGTTAATAACCATTTTTTCTACTATAGATTTACCAGTTTCACTTCTTGCAAGTACAAGCCCTTGCCCGTCTGATTCTGTAAATAAAGGATAACCCCTATCGTCGCTATGCCAAACATCAGCACTAACAATATCAGCCACCTCACCAGTACCATCAGCGCAAAGTTTACATCTACTTTGTATCGTTGGCCCTAGAATCTCCCCCCAAGAACGAGAATACTCCATTGTAGTAGAGAGGCCATTTTGCACTAAAGTCGTTTTTCCTGGCCAACCTTTGCCTCGAAAATAGAAGTTTTCAACGGGGATATCAACATTATAATCTAAAGCTTCAGCAACCCTTCTAACACCTGATCGGCTTGGTGTACCCGCACAGAAGAAACTAACAATTAATTTAACAGCATTTTTTACGTCATTATCTATTGACATTAAGTTGCGCAAAGCTACGCAATCACACGGTTTACCAACAAACGCAATCCTCTTGTTAGGATTGTCTCTTAGAGTCTGCAAAAAATACTCTAATGGTGATGCAGGGCTATAACGAGATCCTGTGGCCTCAAGTAAATCTTCTCTAGACCTACTTACTTTAGAAAAACTTTCTAGTGGATTACGCTTATCTACACCTATCTGAATAACAAGATCGACTATATTCTTATCTAACGCATATAGTAGAGTTTGAGTAACAATGCCACCAGATGAACCTAAATAGCGTATCTCATTATCATTTGAATAACCGATATAGCATTTTTCAATTGGCCCCCAGATCGGGTGGCTTGAATTAGTTTTAATACTTGCCTGATTTATACCAGGGCAAACAGTTCTGAAAATAGCCTGCTCATCACCGTTTAACTTTTTGCTGCATACAGGGCGATTATATTCCCCCTTATTGACAACAATTTTACTAGGGAATAGAGATGAACACAGACCGCAACCTGTACATAAATCGTTTTTTAAAACTTTCTGAATCACATCCATACTATTATTTCAACACCCCTTCCAAAGCGCTAGTGTATTTTTCAGTCAATTGGTTTTTTTTGTCTGTTAAGCCTTGAAGTTCTAATTTTATTTGGATGCGTTTATTAAAATGGTCAACATTCATTTTTATTGCATTTTTTAAGGATAACTCTTTAGCTTCTAACACCTTATCATAGCCTAGCGTTGTATATAATCCCTTAAACTTGCGACTGTAAGCATAAGGTGTAACAGGTACACCACTTGAAAAGGCTGCAATTGTGGCGTGCATTCTTGCTCCAGTGAAATATTCAAAACTGCTTATATAATTTTTCACCTCAATAGGATTCGTAAATCTTGGCGCTACAATACAGCGTGGAAATAACTCAGCCACCTCGATGCATGCAGCATAGTCGTCTTCGATTTTCTGAACGGGTGAGGTAGCTATTACATGAGAAACCAAGTGTATTTCAATATTTTCAACTGACAAGAAACTTTCTATTAGCTCATTAATATAATCTTTATAGTTATGAGCCAAACCAAACTGGTTATCTCTTGTATATCCGCCATTCCAGAGTAATCCAGAAACATTAATTCCAACTTTAATTTTATCACTAACCTCACGAACCGTAGAATAAGGCATAGATAATGCTACATCAGTGCCTAGATTACAGGACCCAAACTCCTTACCAACTTTAAAACTAATATCGTCTCTTGCAAATACTAAACTTGTATTTCTGATAATGAATCTAGATACAATTTCAGCAAACCTAGATTTAAAGGGTCCAATGGTTTGGGGCGACAACACTGATTTTCGAGCAAAAATTGCATTAACTAGCTTAGTAAAAACTTGAATTAGAAAACGACGATTACCATATATATCAGAGAAACTATCACCGGCTCCAATATCTAATACAAGATCAAAATCTTTTATCATTTTTATGTAAGATTTCAACTTTATTGGGTTAGAAATCAGTTCTTTGACACTGATTGTTATATGCTCGAATTTGCGACCTATTTGACGCTCCACAAGAGCCTTATTTTGCTCACTGGTTACCTCATTATCACCTATAGTAAAAAAATCTGCATCAATACCCAAATTTTGACAAACCCGATCAACTAAAATCATATTGCCAATAGAAAGTGCACCAACACCTAAGTTCCCTGACGATACATTATGCCAAAGGAAACCAATCTTTACTTTATTCATCTACTTCCCCTCCCCAAAAATGCCAAATGAACGTAAGTTTTCATATTTGTCTTTCAACCACCATTGCGAGGATTCAATTTGCTTTTGCTTCTGCTCTTCAAAACGATACTTGATAATCTTTGCTGGTACTCCAGCTACAACTGCATAAGCAGGAACATCTTTTGTAACAACAGCTCCAGCCGCAATTACTGCACCTCTACCAATTTTTTTGCAAGAAGCAACAATAATTGCATTGTGACCAATCCATACATCATCACCGACTTCAAATGAAGTACGACTAACCCTATCTTTTTCAACATAACCCAGTAAAGAGTTATAAAAAAAAGGATGTAAAGATACCTCTTCAAGAGGATGATTAGCATTTAAAAATTGGCACGTTCTAGAAAAAGAGCAATACCGACCAATTTTGGAATTTTGGGGGATTCTCAAAGGGTCAAAGCAACCATAGCTGTATAAACCTATATCTGTATTATATAATTTTTTAAAAAAAAACCTTAAATACTTACTTTCGAATTCATTTAACTTTATTTTCCTTCCAATTAAAAACAATACTTGATAAATTTTCATCATTATATATAGCCCACAAATAAGAGGTTAAAATAAATAAATTTGAAAAAACAATCACACCCAGCAAGGCATTTTTAAAAGGGTAAATTTGGCAGATGAGTAATACTGAGGTTATTTCTATAAGAAATGATATGATGTTAACCTTAGCCCTTAATTTCTGCATACCGGAAAGAATTAGAAGGCAGCCCAAAACCGCATTGTTAAATCTTATCATAACAACGAAACTACATATACTTAGAACACCTAACAAGTCAATATATTTACCATTTAAAAAACCAGAGAAATCCAATGGTGAGAGATAATAAAAGAGAGAAAATAACAGTGCACAACAAGGCAAGGAATTAACTACTAGAAAGAAATTTTTTATTTTGTTTCTTACAACCTCTTTTAAAGCCCAATTACTTGCTAGGCTAGGATAAAAAACATTATTAATAGCTGAAAAAAGTGTTGTGAATGCCTGAATTATTTTTTGCGCATATCCAAATATAATAAACTCTGATGAAGCCAAAAATAATTTAGCAATAAAAACTTGAAAAAAAGGTTGAATGTTCATTGATAACGAATCAACAAAAAACCTCCTGCATTGAAATAACTCACCCTTGATATTTTCCCATGTCACATTATCTCGTTTCAGCTTTAAATATAAGAATACAAAAACACAAAACTTCACTACTGAAGAAAATAAAAACAACGTATCAAGCTGTACATTTAATACAAGCAAGCAAGCTGAAATTAAGAACGGGAAAAAATGAACTAATGTAGTAAAGAAAAACTCTAACCAATATTTACTTTCAAACCTCAGACTGAATGAGAAGGACTCCAGCCAGCATGTAAGGACAGAGTTAATAAATATTAATAGGAAAAGCATATTGAAATCATAAAAAAAAGAAAAAATTAAAAATAAAAAAATAATAGATAACGATGCAAAGCCCCTCACCAAATAGGATTCATGAAGAGCTCTAGACTGTTTTTTTTCTGTAAAATCTACGACTATCTTCGTGCTGTAACCCATATCAACTACAGCAGCTAAAAATGCAGCTATAACAGAAATATATATATATTGACTAAAAACACTCGGTTCATAGAAATGCCCTATTAAAAAAAACAACCCAAAGTTACTAATTGTTTTTGCTGCAGTACTGAAACTGCTAGCAATAAATGAATTTGATTTAATCACAGATTATAGCCAAATGTTAAATTAAGAGCTTACTGCAAATATACTTACTAGCATAACCATCACCATATGGATTATGAGAAAAACTCATCTCTTTGTAAATATTAACATCATTAAGTAATTCAGAAAGACTAAATACTATTCGCTCAACATCAGTGCCGACTAGTTTAACAGTTCCAGCTGCAACAGCTTCAGGACGTTCAGTAGTATCACGCATCACTAATACAGGTTTTCCTAGTGAAGGAGCCTCCTCTTGGATTCCACCCGAATCAGTTAAAATAATATAGCTACGCATCATTAAATAAATGAATGGCAGATACTCTTGAGGCTCAATCAAAATAATATTTTCGATACCACCTAAAATGCGGTTAACCGGCTCACGTACATTAGGATTTAGGTGCATTGGGTAGAGAATCTGCACATCAGGATTGGCTTTAGCTGTGATAGCTAAAGCTTCACATATTCGTTCAAACCCATCGCCAAAACTTTCGCGGCGATGTCCAGTAACCAAAATTAACTTTTTTGTCTCATCTAAAAATGAGAACCGAGAGGCTAATGTAGCTTGCAGAACACTATTTTGTTCAATCTTATCTTTTACCATAAGTAGCGCATCTATTACAGTATTTCCGGTAACGATTATGCTATCTTCAACATAGTTTTCTTGAATCAAATTTTGCTTAGATGTTTCAGTAGGTGCAAAATGGTATTTTGCCAATGCGCCAGTGAGCTTGCGATTTGCTTCTTCAGGCCATGGAGAATAAATGTTCCCTGTGCGCAAGCCTGCTTCGACATGTCCTACAGCAATTTGCTCATAATAAGCAGCCAAACTGGCAGCAAAGGTAGTTGCAGTATCGCCATGTACTAACACAACATCAGGTTTAAATTCTTGTAGAACCGGTTTTATCTCAAGCAAAATACGGGCTGTAATATCATTTAATGTCTGCCCAGCCTTCATAAGATTCAAATCATAATCTGGTTTAATCTCAAATAATGATAATACTTGATCTAGCATTTCACGATGCTGGGCGGTGACACAGACTTTCGCCTCAAAACGTTCATCAGCAGCTAAAGCATGTACCACAGGTGCCATCTTTATTGCTTCTGGCCGGGTACCAAATACCGTCAACACTCTCTTTTTTAACATATCAATAGCCTTTTAAATTCACTTTTAAGTAGCTGTTCACCAGATTACGAAATCTGACATGCTTAAAGGATTTGAGAAAGGAACTAATTGTTCTTACTCACCAGCTTTTGATTCATCTTCACATTTAACTTAAAACTAATTTTCCTGCCAACTTATACAATGCGATACTCACCTTATCGAACTCCAATATTTAACCGATAATACAATAAAGCACCTATCACCAAACATCCTAAACTTGCGGCCAATAATACATCTTACAGTAATAGCCACTGAGCCACCGCCGGACTAACTTTTCAAAATATTGTAATATGGTATTCAAAATTAGGCGGGTACAAACATTCACCTTGTGGGCATCTATTTACATTTAAAAGGTAACCGCCAAATTCAATGTAACAGCATCTTGATCTTTCTTTGACAAACTCACCTTACTTGTTATCGGCCACCTAATCCCGACTAGTGGGTCATCCCAATGGATTGAGCCTTCACTCTGCGGTGAATAGTAATTGGTTGTTTTATACAAAAACTCGGCCGTCTCTGTCAGAGTAACAAAGCCATGCGCAAATCCTTCCGGGATCCACAGCTGTCGCTTGTTTTCTCCAGAAAGGTAAACGCCTACCCATTGCCCGAAGGTCGGGGAGCTTTTACGAATATCTACCGCTACATCAAACACTTCACCGGCCACACAACGCACCAGCTTGCCCTGGGCATGGGGCGGCAATTGATAGTGCAATCCACGCAACACCCCTTTCGATGATTTGGAGTGATTATCCTGCACAAACGTCACCGGATACCCTACCGCCTCTTCAAACAACTTGTGGTTGAAACTTTCAAAGAAAAAACCTCGCTCATCACCAAACACTTTTGGCTCAAAAATAAGCACATCTGGAATTGCTGTCTTGATTACATTCATCTGTCTATCCACACTTGCTTCAATTTTTAATGGGGGAAGTATTTTCCCTCCCCCATATCACATCAGGCTTTGGCAACCATTCTTAACAGATATTGTCCATACGCATTCTTTGCCAACGGCGCTGCAAGTTCACGCACCTGGTCGGCATTGATAAACTTCTGGCGATACGCAATCTCTTCCGGGCACGCCACTTTCAATCCCTGACGGGTCTCGATAGTTTGAATAAAGTTGCTCGCTTCAATCATGCTTTCATGGGTACCGGTATCCAGCCAGGCATAACCACGGCCCATCATGGCCACCGACAGATTGCCTTGCTCCAGGTAGATACGGTTCACATCGGTAATTTCCAGCTCACCTCGGGGCGACGGCTTCAGGCTCTTCGCGATCTCCACCACGCTGTTGTCATAGAAATAGAGGCCGGTCACCGCATAGTTGCTCTTGGGCTCCAACGGCTTCTCTTCCAGAGAGATAGCGGTCCCCTCTTTATCAAATTCCACCACCCCATAACGCTCGGGGTCATGCACATGGTAGGCAAAGACGGTCGCGCCACTCTCTTTGGCCGCTGCGGCCGCCAACTGTTTCTGCAGGTCGTGGCCGTAGAAGATGTTGTCCCCCAGCACCAGTGCACAGGGGTCTGACCCGATAAACTCTTCACCCAGAATAAAGGCTTGTGCCAACCCGTCCGGACTTGGCTGCACCTTGTACTGCAAATTCAGGCCCCACTGGCTGCCATCACCCAGCAATTGCTCAAAGCGGGGAGTGTCTTGCGGCGTGCTGATGATCAAAATATCGCGAATTCCCGCCAGCATCAGGGTGCTGAGCGGATAGTAGATCATCGGCTTGTCATAGATGGGCAACAGCTGCTTGCTCACTGCCATGGTCACCGGATAGAGACGGGTGCCAGAGCCACCGGCCAGAATAATGCCTTTACGTTTGGTCATGATGCTTGTTTCTTATTTTTAAATTGCAAAAGAAAAGGGTGGCTTGCGGCCACACCTTTCTGTTTTATCCCTGCCAGCCAGAGAGGCGTTCAACACATCTCTGGCCAGTGATTTACTTACCGAGGATCTCGGTCAACATCCGCTCCACACCGACGGTCCACTCCGGAAGCACCAGCTCGAAGGTGCGCTGAAATTTGCCAGTATCAAGGCGGGAGTTATGGGGGCGTTTGGCCGGGGTCGGGAAGGCACTGGTCGGCACCGCATTGAGCTGCGTCACCGCCAGTTCAACACCGGCCTCTCTGGCTTTGGCAAACACCAGCTGGGCGTAGTCAAACCAGGTGGTGGTGCCGGAGGCAATCAGATGGTACAGCCCGGCGACCTCGGGGTTGCGCTGCGCCACGCGGATCGCATGAGCGGTGCAATCAGCCAGCAACTCGGCGCCGGTCGGAGCGCCAAACTGGTCATTGATGACTGACATCTCGCTACGCTCTTTGCCAAAGCGCAGCATGGTCTTGGCAAAGTTGGCACCCCGAGCGGCATAGACCCAGCTGGTGCGAAAAATCAGGTGACGGGAACAAAGCGCGGCCCCTTGCTCACCCGCCAGCTTGGTTTCGCCATAGACGTTGAGCGGAGCGGTGGCATCGGTTTCCACCCAGGGGCGCTCACCGCTGCCATCGAACACATAGTCGGTGGAGTAATGCACCAGCCAGGCACCCAAGGCTTCCGCTTCTTTGGCAATCGCAGCCACGCTGGTCGCATTGAGCAGCTCGGCAAACGCCCGCTCGCTTTCGGCCTTGTCGACTGCGGTGTGGGCTGCGGCGTTCACGATGACATCCGGCTTCACCAAGCGCACAGTCTCCGCTACGCCGGCCGGGTTGCTGAAATCACCGCAATAGTCAGTGGAGTCAAAATCAACGGCCGTGATACGCCCGAGCGGCGCCAGTGCGCGTTGCAGCTCCCAGCCTACCTGACCGTTTTTACCAAACAGCAAAATATGCATCAGGCACGCTCCCCGTAATTCTGCTCAATCCAGGATTGATAGGAGCCACTCTTCACGTTGTTGACCCACTGCTGGTTATCCAGATACCACTGTACGGTTTTGCGAATGCCCGACTCGAACGTTTCTTGCGGTTGCCAAGCAAGCTCACTGCTCATCTTGCTGGCATCGATGGCATAGCGGCGATCGTGGCCGGGGCGATCCGCCACATAGGTGATTTGCTCACGATAAGAGCCCGCCTTCGGCACCATCTCGTCCAGCAGATCGCAGATGGTGTGGACCACCTCCAGATTCTGCTTCTCGTTATGGCCGCCGATGTTGTAGGTCTCCCCGACCACGCCTGTGGTCACCACCTTGTAGAGCGCACGCGCGTGGTCTTCCACATAGAGCCAGTCACGGATCTGGTCGCCCTTGCCATAGACCGGCAGCAGCTTGCCATCCAGCGCGTTAAGAATGACCAGCGGGATCAGCTTCTCGGGGAAGTGGTAGGGACCGTAGTTATTGGAGCAGTTGGTGACGATAGTCGGCAGACCGTAGGTACGGCGCCAGGCACGCACCAGATGGTCACTGGAAGCCTTGGAGGCAGAATAGGGGCTGCTGGGGGCGTAGGGGGTGGTTTCGGTAAAGAGCGGCAATGGCTCACCGGCAGCCACTTCATCCGGATGGGGCAGATCCCCATATACCTCGTCAGTGGAGATATGGTGGAAGCGGAAGGCCGCCTTGCGCTGATCATGAAGACCATTCCAGTAAGCGCGTGCCGCTTCCAGCAACATATAGGTGCCGACGATATTGGTCTCGATAAAGTCAGCCGGCCCTGTAATGGAGCGATCAACATGGCTCTCGGCGGCCAGGTGCATCACCGCATCCGGCTGGTGCAGAGCAAACACCCGATCCAGCTCGGCACGGTTGCAGATATCCACCTGCTCAAACGCATAACGCTCGCTTGTCGATACATCGGCCAGGGATTCCAGATTGCCGGCATAGGTGAGTTTATCGAGATTGATAACAGAATCTTGGGTATCACGGATGATATGGCGCACCACGGCAGAGCCGATAAAGCCGGCACCGCCGGTCACGAGGATTTTCATAGATATGTATCTCTTGCGAGGCGTTGATGTGACATCGGATAGAGGCTGGCTGTTCACTGGTGCACTGTTGAAACACCTAAATAGACGGCAATTTAACCATCTCAAACAGCAACAAAACACCGAGTGAACATTATTCACACAAATCACCAAATAACCCCAAGGCTACCGCCCCTGGGTTACAGCTCCCACCATGCTGCTTTTGACCTGATTGTGTTTGCTGTTGGTCATCATGTCCTCCAGCATTTTTCTGTATTGATTGTGTTTGGCAAAGACATACAAGGCTCAAGACCAAAAAGGTCAATGTCCGACGACTCACCACTTACCAGCCCGATAAGACGCAGATTCTATCTCGTTTCCTACAAACCTGCACCGCAAAAGTCGTTCGCCAACTACCATAGATAAGGATTCGATAAGGGGCGACGGAAGAGCGAATAACTCCTCATACACATCTGGGCGCAGCCAGATAATCAAGACCAAGTTACCGTTTTTACAACAAAAAAATAGAGCGACATTCCAAGTCGCTCTATTTATTACTCACTCATAACTGATTTATTTGTCTTATTGTGATCTGCCCCCAGAACTCAAGGGGTCACTTTGCTCAGTCACCTTTTGACTCAACTGCTGCAAGCATGCGCGCCTCTTTGCTCTGGTGGCTGGTGAAGTAGCGCATCACCAGCACGAAGAAGAGCGGAACGAAGAAGATGGCCAGCACGGTGGCACTGATCATTCCCCCCATTACGCCGGTACCGATGGCGTTACGGCTGCTGGCACCAGCACCGGAGCTGATCACCAGCGGCAACACCCCGAGGATAAAGGCGAGCGAAGTCATCAGGATCGGACGCAGACGCAGGCGTGCCGCCTCCACTACGGCTTCACCCAGTCCCATCCCCTTGTCATAGAGCTCTTTGGCAAATTCCACGATCAGAATCGCGTTCTTGGCCGACAAGCCTATGGTGGTGAGCAGGCCTACCTGGAAGTAGACGTCGTTCTCCAGCCCACGCAGGGTGGCGGCCACAATGGCTCCCAGTACCCCGAGCGGCACCACTAGCATCACCGAGAACGGAATGCTCCAGCTCTCGTAGAGGGCCGCCAGACAGAGGAACACCACCAGCAAGGAGATGGCGTAGAGCGCTGGCGCCTGTGAACCGGCCTGACGCTCCTGGAAGGAGAGCCCGGTCCACTCGATGCCCACCCCTTCCGGCAGCTGTTTCACCATCTGTTCGATGGCAGCCATTGCATCACCGGTACTCTTGCCGGGCGCAGCTTCACCGACGATCTCCATCGCTGGCACACCGTTGTAACGCTCAAGACGCGGCGAGCCGAAGCTCCACTCGGTGCTGGCAAAGGCGGAGAAGGGCACCATCTGACCGGCGCTGTTGCGCACATACCAGAGTTTCAGATCTTCCGGGTTCATCCGGAAGGGGGCATCCGCCTGCATATAGACCTTCTTGACCCGGCCACGGTCCACGAAGTCATTGACGTAGGAGGAACCCCAGGCAGTAGCCAGGGTGTTGTTGATATCCGCGATGGAGAGCCCCTGCGCCAGCGCCTTCTCGTAGTCGATCTTGATATCGAGTTGCGGCGTATCTTCCATCCCGTTCGGGCGTACCCGCACCAGTGTGGGATCCTGCGCCGCCATACCGAGCAGCTGATTACGCGCCGCCATCAGCTTGTCGTGACCGATACCGCCACGATCCTGCAGGAAGAAGTCAAAACCGGTCGCCGTCCCCAATTCAGGAATAGATGGCAAGTTGAAGGCGAACACTTGCGCCTCCTTGATGCTGAACAGATAGCCCATGGCGCGACCGATAATGGCGTTGGCACTGCGATCAGGACTCTTGCGTTCGCTCCAGTCCCTGAGTTTGATAAACGCCATACCGGTATTTTGACCGCTACCGGCAAAACTGAAGCCCGATACAGTCAATACGGCATCCACGTTATCCTTCTCGTTGTCCAGGAAGTAGTCACGCATCTGGGCCAGCACCACCTCGGTGCGCTGCTTGGTAGCTCCGACCGGCAGTTGCACCATGGACATGATGACCCCCTGATCCTCTTCCGGCAGGAAGGAGGTGGGCATCCGCATAAAGAGCACTGCCAGCACCGCCAGCATGGCGCCGTAGATAATGCTGTAACGCACGCCCTGCTTGATCACCTTGCGCACACCGCGCTGATAGCGCTGGGTACCGGCATCAAAGGCGCGGTTGAACCAGCCAAAGAAGCCGCGCTGGGCGCCAAACTCGCCGTGTTTCATCGGCTTGAGCAGAGTGGCACAGAGGGCCGGGGTCAGGATCAACGCCACCAGCACCGACAGCACCATGGCCGAGACGATGGTCAGCGAGAACTGGCGATAGATGGCACCAGTCGAGCCTCCGAAGAAGGCCATCGGCACGAACACGGCGGATAGCACCAACGCGATCCCCACCAACGCGCCGGTGATCTGGGTCATCGACTTGCGGGTCGCTTCCAGCGGGGAGAGATCCTCCTCGCTCATCAGCCGCTCCACGTTCTCAACTACCACGATGGCGTCATCCACCAGCAACCCGATAGCCAGCACCATACCGAACATGGTGAGGGTGTTGATGGAGAAGCCGAACGCCGCCATCACCCCGAAGGTACCGAGCAGTACCACAGGCACCGCAATGGTCGGGATCAGGGTGGCGCGGAAGTTCTGCAGGAACAGATACATGACGCAGAACACCAGGAAGATCGCCTCGATCAGGGTCTGCACCACCTCCTCGATGGAGATCTTCACAAACGGCGTGGTGTCGTAGGGGTAGACGATCTCCATGTTGGCCGGGAAGTAATCCGACAGCTCATTGAGCTTGGCACGTACCTTTTCGGCGGTATCCAGCGCGTTGGCGCCGGTAGCCAGCTTGATGGCGACCGCGGCGGTAGACTGACCGTTGTAGAGCGCATCTGCGTCATAGCTTTCGCCCGCTAGCTCGACCCGGGCCACGTCTTTGAGCCGTACCTTGGAGCCATCCTGATTCACCCGCAGCAGGATGTCGTTGAACTGCTCCACGGTAGAGAGACGGGTCTGCCCCATGATGGTGGCGGTGAACTGCTGATCTTCCACCGACGGAGTACCACCCAGCTTGCCGAACGCTACCTGGGCGTTCTGCGCCTTGATGGCCGCCTGCACATCCCCCGGGGTCATCTGCACCCGGTTGAGCTTGTTGGGATCGAGCCAGACCCGCATGGAGTACTGACTGCCGAACAAGGTGATATCCCCTACCCCGTCCAGACGACTCAGGGGCTCCTTGATGTTGGAGACCACATAGTCCGCCAGATCGTCGTTGTTCATCGAGCCATCGTTGGAGATGAACGCCGCGACCATCAGGAAGCTGCTGGAGGTCTTCTGTACCCGAACCCCTTGCTGCTGCACCTCTTGCGGCAGCAACGACATCGCTTGCTGCAGCTTGTTCTGCACCTGCACCTGGGCGATGTCGGGATCGGTCCCCGGCTGGAAGGTGAGGGTCACCGACACCCGTCCCGCAGAGTCCGACTGGGAAGACATGTAGAGCAGGTGATCCAGCCCGGTCATGTTCTGTTCGATGATCTGGGTGACCGAGTCTTCCACCGTTTTGGCAGAGGCCCCCGGATAGCTGGCGGAAATACCGACCGCGGGCGGCGCAATGCTCGGATACTGGGCGACCGGCAATTTGATGATGGCCAGGCTGCCCGCCAGCATGATCACCAGCGCGATCACCCAGGCAAAAATGGGTCTGTCTATAAAAAATCGAGCCATGAGGCGACTACTCCATCCTACTTGTTGGCCGGGGTGTTGGACGCAGCTTGAGCAGACTGTGCATCAGCACCCTGCTCGGCGGGATTGACCACGGCGCCCGGTCGCACTTTCTGCAAGCCAGCCACGATCACCCGCTCGCCGGAGGTGAGCCCTGACTCCACCACCCAGTTGCTGCCGACGACACGGCTCAGCTGCACGTTGCGCAGCTCCACCTTGTTGTCAGCGGTTACCACCATCACGGTGGCGCCGCCATTGGGGGTGCGAGTCACCGCAGTTTGCGGCACCAGCAGTCCTTGTGCCCGCTCTCCCTCTTGCAGGGTGGCGCGCATAAACATGCCGGGCAGCAGCAGCTGGTGAGGGTTGGGCACAATCACCCGCAGGGTCACCATGCCGGAGGTCTCATCCACGGTCACATCGGAGAACTGCAGCGAGCCCTCTTCGCCATAGGTGCTGCCATCTTCCAACTGGAAGGTCACCTTGGCTCCCTTCTGCTCGTCCTGGGTCAACTTGCCCTCGGCGACCAGTCGCTTGAGGCGCAGCAGATCAGCGGTGGACTGACGCACATCCACATACATGGGATCGAGCTGCTGGATGGCGGTCAGGCTGTCAGCCTGCTGGGCAGTCACCAGCGCTCCCTCGGTCACCGCGGATTTACCGATACGACCGCTGATGGGGGCAGTGATGCGGGTGTAACCGAGATTGATCTCGGCAGTGCGCAGGGCCGCCTTGCTCGCCATGATCTCCGCCTTGGCCTGCTTCCAGCTGGCGTCGGCGTCGTCATAGTCCTGACGGCTGATGGATTTGACCTTGAGCAGCTCCTGATAGCGCTGCGCCTTGAGGCGGGCACTCTGCTCGTTGGCCTCGGCCTTGGCCAGATTGGCCTTGGCGCTGGCAACCGCCGCCTGATAGACAGCCGGGTCGATCTGATAGAGCAGATCGCCCGCCTTCACATCGCTTCCCTCGGTAAAGAGGCGCTTGAGGATGATGCCGCTCACCTGCGGACGCACTTCGGCCACCCGCAGCGGGGCGCTGCGGCCGGTCAACTCGGTAGTCAACATCAGCGGACCGCTCTGCAGGGTCACCACGTTGACCGCCGCGGGGGGCATGCCGCCCTGTCCCTGGGGTGCGCCCCCCTTGTCACCACAACCTGCCAGCAAGCCTGTAGCCAGCAAGGCAAGACCAACTGAACGAGCAAGAATATGTTTATGCATGAAACACCTGAGCCTTTGCCAGTCAATGAACAATCAGGGCCGCATGGGCCCTGTTGGTAAATAGTCGAAAGATGAGGCAATATACATACATTCATAAATGTATGTAAGTGACTTTTTGCTTGCATGAGGCACAAATTTCGATGGCCAGACGAACCAAAGAAGAGGCGCAGCAAACCCGCTGCCACATCATGAGCACGGCGCTGGATCTGTTCTGCTCTCAGGGCCTGGCCAAGACCAGCCTGACCGACATCGCCAGGGCGGCAGACCTGACCCGCGGTGCCATCTATTGGCATTTCAAGAACAAGGATGAACTCTTCATTTCGCTCTGGCAGGAGCTCTGCAGCCCCCTCGCCCACCAGCTCGATGCCTGCCTCAATCCAGATGAGCCGGATCCGCTGGGGCAACTGCGCCTCTTCTTCGAAGGGGTGCTCCACAGCTTCATTCACAATCCAGCCCAGCGGCAGATGTTCACCATACTGTTCAATCTCGAATCGCTGGAGGGGGAAGCCATCTCATTGCGCGAGCATATCCGCAGCCAGTCCGCCAACTTCTTTCGAGACCTGGAGACCACCCTGGCCAATGCGGTACGGCGGGGCCAACTGCCCGCCAACCTCAACCTGCAGCGCGCCGCCACCCTGCTCCACTGCACTCTGGATGGCTACATCATCAACTGGCTCCACTTTCCGGGGCGGATCGACCTGCAGGGCGAATCCGCCTTTATGATAGAGAGCATGTTCACCATGCTGGCCCAGCCCCACGGGCCTGCCTGCGGCCGCTAACCTGCTCCGGCAACTTCCTCACATCCAAATCGGGGACTGACCGCACGTTTTGGCAGTCAGGCCCCGATTTGTTACCCTGTGCGCCCCCTGCTTGAGGTAACCCCTGTGCCACACTCTGACGCCATCCCCGCTTCCCGGCCATTGAACGACCAGCACACCCACGTTCGAGCGGCCTTTGTGGCACGTCTCAAACCCGGTGCTCACCTGCTCAATGGTCAGTGCGGAATGGGGGAGGATCTGTGCTGGCTGCGTGCAGAAGGGTATGTGGTCACTGCCTGTGACGCTGTGCTGGCTGACGCCAAAGTCGCCTCGCAGCAATCCGGACAAGCAGTGCGGGTCTGCCCACTGGCGAAGATGCACTCGGTGCTCCCTTACGATGGCATCTGGCTGAGCCGCCCGCTTGATGGCGACGCGGCCACCCTTGTTCCCCAGTTGCAACAGCTGGCGACCCTGCTCAAAGCGGGCGCTCCGCTCTGCTTCCCCCTGCAGCCAAGCGGCAAAATAAGTCACGCTCAGCTACAGCAACTGGTCACCACATCCGGGATAGCGCTGCAACTGGCGCCGATGGAAGCCGTATCAGCCAGTACGTCAGATTCCGCAAGTCAACACGCCAACCAGTACGTCATGTTGCTGCATGGCGATCATCAGGCCACCTAACGGGCTAATTCATCACGGATTTTCCCGTTCAACGCCAAGCCGACAGCTAGTCGGCGATCTTGGCTTTCGACAATATTTAACTCGGCGTTAACGCAGAAAAGGCAGACATAACACGGCTTACGTGTTAAAAAGTGTGATTAATATCAAAATTTAATAACAAAACAGACAATACAACCAACTCCGGATTTCCTTATGAAACTTGTCCTGAAACTCATTGCTGGCATCCTTGCCGGTCTCTTGCTCGGTCTCTACGCCCCTGAGTGGGTGGCGCGCGTGCTGTTTACGGCCAAGACAGTGATAGGTCAGCTCATCACCTTCACCATTCCGCTCATCATTCTGTTCTTTATCATGAGCGGCATCGCCAGCCTGCCGAAAAACTCCGGCAAGCTGCTGGGCAAAACCGTGGCCCTCTCCTACTGCTCCACCATTCTGGCGGGGCTGTTCGCCTTTACCGTGGCGAGCCACCTGATCCCGCAGTTCACCACCGCCGCCGAGCCCACCACGGCCACGGCCATCAAGCTTGCCTCCTACGTCAATCTGGAGATCCCGCCGCTGTTTGGCGTGATGTCGGCACTGGCCGCCGCCTTCGTGTTCGGCATCGGCATCAGCGCCACCCAGGCCACCGATCTGCGCCGGGTCGCCGATCAGGGTCGTGACATCATCGACCGCCTGCTGGCCAAGGTGATCATTCCGCTGCTGCCGTTCTACATCGCCGGCGTCTTTGTCGAGATGACGGTAGAAGGCACCGTATTCGCCACCCTGAAAACTTTCGGCGTGGTGCTGGTGATGGCGATCCTGATGCACTGGATCTGGCTATCCGTGCTGTTCGTTGGTACCGGTCTGGCCCTTGGCCGCTCACCGGCCCAGCTCATCAAGAACATGCTGCCCGCCTACTTCACCGCGCTGGGGACCATGTCGAGCGCCGCCACCATTCCGGTCGCTCTGCAATCGAGCAAGAACAACGGGGTGAGCGACGGCATCGCCAACTTCACTGTGCCCCTGTGCGCCACCATTCACCTCTGTGGCTCCACCATTACCCTGGTCACCTGCGCCACCGCGGTGATGTTCCTCTCCGAGCATCTGGCCATTCCGGGCATCGAGACCATGCTCCCCTTCATCATGATGCTGGGGGTGATCATGATCGCCGCACCGGGCGCGCCAGGTGGTGGCGTGATGTCGGCGCTGGGCCTGCTCACCTCCATGCTCGGTTTTGGTGAAGCCTCCATCGCCCTGATGATCGCACTCTATCTGGCGCAGGACAGCTTCGGCACCGCCTGCAACGTCACTGGTGACGGCGTGATTGCCCTGTGGGCGGATCGCTTCGCCAACGGTAGCGAGAGCGCAGCAAGTGCAGCCCCCGTGGCCGAGGCCGAACAGGCGTAAACTCGCCGAGATAGCCCGACCATCCTCTGCAAAACCGCAGGCCCGAACCATGTTCGGGCCTGCGTCGTTTCTGCCACCTTCACAGCTTTTGTGCGTATTCCTCCTCCCCCTCTTTACCCCTCTCTGCCGTAAACAGCACTGGCGCAGCTCTCTACACCCGACAAAATTATTGGCATATGCTACATATGAGCGTATAAATGGCTTATGCCAATTAGGAGCCACCATGCCAAGACCCAAGATTGCCCGCCAGATCTGTGGCCGCCCCGCCAACAGCTGCTTCAAACCCAACGGCCGCCCCATGCATCAGCTGGAACAGGTCACGCTGGCCCCTGACGAGTTCGAGGCACTGCGCCTCGTCGACCTTCAAGGAATGCAGCAGCAGGAGGCCGCCCTGGTGATGGGGGTCTCCCGCCAGACCCTGGCCAATATCCTGAAAAAAGGGCGCTACAAGGTGGTGGAGTGTCTGAGTCTGGGCAAGGCATTGATGATGCAACCCGCCGAGCCCGACCACCCAACCAGTGGAGAAGAGCCGACATGAATGCTGTCACAACCATGACCACCACCCTCTGCAACAGCGCCCTGATGCTGAGTCAGGGGTTGCTGGCTGGCCACTTTACCCGTGCCGAGCAGCTGCAAATTCTTAACCCCGAAGGGAACGTTATCGCCACCCTGCCCAACCCGGCCGCAGCCGAAGGCTGCCACGGCAAGCAAGCGCTGCTCGACGCCCTCGCCCATCATCAGGTGGGTCAGGTGGTGGTGCGCAATATCGGCGAGCGAATGCTAAGTCGCCTGCTGGCGGCCAATATCCGGGTACTGCAGTGCCGCTCTGCCCGCCTGCCGCTGCCAGCGCTGCTGGCCCCCGTCAATCTGCAACCTCTCACCGAGGCCAGTCAGGGCCGCCCATCTCGTCGTCATCAGAGCAAGGCGACTATCCGTGCCATCCAGCCCGTCGGCGCAAGCCACAGCCATGCGAATTGTCACGGTGGTTGCAACAGTGGTTCCAATCACTGTTGCGCCAGTAGTGGCAATCAGGCAGAGAGCTCACGACAAGGCCATACTTGTTGCCACGGCAGTGAGGGCGCCAACCAGCAGAGCGGTTGCTGCCATCATCACTGATGCCATCGCCGTGCATGTCATCATCAAGGAGAAGAGATCATGTCCATCTGGTTGTTGAGCCTGCTCGCCTCGTTTGTGCTGATCCTGGCCATGGGCACCATCATCTGGTGGCGCCAATACCAGCTTGCCCAGAAACGGGAAGATAAAGAGGTACGCCCCTGTGGCTGCTCCAGTGCCTGCGCGGATCACCTCTACCAGATCAGCGAGCCGACGCCCAAAAAGTAACCTGACCGCAGCCGCCCTAGCCGCAGATAGAAGGTCGGCAAACTAAAGGCGCGTGGAATCGAGAGGCGCATAAAAGAGAGGGGGCACCAGCTGGTGCCCCTTCTCTTGTTACGCTTTTCATTCATGCTTGATCCGCCGTATTGCCCCTTAAGCTCATCACACGCGCTCAACCCGGCTCGGCGCCGCTGGCCGGCACACTCGGAGTGCAGGCCGGATCCTGATACTGCTGATAGATGGCATAAAACTCGGCCTTGTTGTGCAGGGCTGCGGCGACACAGGCGGGATCAAACTGGCTGCCGGCATGCTCCTCCAGATAGGCAAACGCCGTCTCGAACGGCCATGCCTTCTTGTAGGGGCGCTCGCTGGTCAAGGCATCAAACACATCGGCCACCGTCACGATGCGCGCCGCCAGCGGGATCGCCTCTCCCGCCAGCCCCAGCGGATAGCCGGTGCCGTCAAAGCGTTCGTGATGGCTGGCGATGATATTAGTCAGCATGTCAGTGTGATGAATGCCATCGAGACCAAACTCGTTGATCATCAGGCTGATCATCTCCCGTCCCTTGCCGGGGTGGATCTTCATGATCTCGAACTCTTCCGGCGTCAGCTTGCCCGGCTTGAGCAAAATGGCATCCGGCACCGCGATCTTGCCGATGTCGTGCAGCTCGGAGAAGAGGTAGATAAACTCCACCTCCTCATCGCTCAGCCCGCAAGTCGGGGCCAGCGTCTTGGCAATCAGCCGAGAGTAGGCCGACATCCGGTGCAGATGGTTGGCGGTCTCCTCATCCCGATAGCGGCTGAACTCCCGCGCCGTGGTCAGCGCGCCGCCAAGGGTCTGGATGGAGAAAAACTCCACCGCAATGATGGCCGAGAGCGCCTGGGCATAGGCCGACAGCTCGCTGCGGATCGGCTCCTCGAAGTATCCCGGCTCCATGGCATCGCAAAACAGAAAACCAAACAGCTTGCTGTTGAACAGCAGCGGCTCGGTATAGCTGGAGGCATAGCCCGCCTCCAGCACCTTGCGGCTGTGCTCCGATGCAGAGCCACGCAGGGCATCCAGATTGCCGAGCACCCGGGGCTGCTTGTGCTCCGCCAGATAACTCAGGGAGGGAACATCGCTCAGCTTCACCTCATATTGCACCAGTGGCGAGGGCCCCTCGGTGCTGTGGGCAAAGGTCTTGAGCTGATCGGTATGGGGATCGTAAATCGCGATGGCCACCCGACTCAGCTTGTCAAAGCGCTGCCTGAGCGTGGCATGTACGCTCTGCATTTTTTCGCCAAATGAACTTTCCATCGCCTTCTCCAACGGGTTCCCGTACCGGGAGTATAGTGACTCCCGGTGCTCTCCTCTCTGTCACCAGATCAATATTGAGAGGAAAATCAACAAAGCAGCGTCCCCACAACAAGCCCGCACGGCAGAGGCAATAGCCCTATCAAGGGCGCGCCATTAACGACTGTTGGTGCGGCCCAATCTTGCCTGGTCGGAGATATTGTTCGGTTCTGCCATGCTGGCTGTATAGTTTTTGGTTAACCATTCCGGTAAAATCCGCGCCCTTAAAGAAGAGCCACCTAAGAGTGATTGAGCGATGTCCAACACAAAACAGGCCCCCAAAGTAGGATTCGTCTCCTTGGGTTGCCCCAAAAACCTGGTCGATTCCGAGCGCATCCTGACCCAGCTGCGTACCGAAGGGTACGATGTGGTGCCCAGCTATGACGATGCCGAGCTGGTCGTCGTCAACACCTGCGGCTTTATCGACAGCGCGGTGCAAGAGTCGCTGGAAGCGATCGGCGAAGCGCTGGCCGAGAATGGCAAGGTGATCGTCACCGGCTGCTTGGGTGCCAAAGAGAACCAGATCCGCGAGATCCATCCCAAGGTGCTCGAGATCACCGGCCCCCACGCCTATGAAGAGGTGCTGGGTCACGTCCACAAATATGTGGAGAAGCCGCAGCACAACCCCTTCACCAGTCTGGTACCGGCCCACGGCGTCAAGCTGACCCCGCGCCACTACGCCTATCTGAAGATTTCCGAGGGTTGCAACCACCGCTGCACCTTCTGCATCATCCCCTCCATGCGCGGGGATCTGGTGAGCCGCCCCATCGGCGACGTGCTGGCAGAAGCCAAGCGCCTGAAAGAGGCCGGCGTGAAGGAGCTGCTGGTGATCTCCCAGGACACCTCCGCCTACGGCGTCGATGTGAAGCACCGCACCGGTTTCTACGACGGCATGCCGGTCAAGACCAGCATGGTCGCCCTGTGCGAAGAGCTGGCCAAGCTCGACATCTGGGTGCGCCTGCACTACGTCTACCCCTACCCGCACGTAGATGACGTCATCCCGCTGATGCGCGATGGCAAGATCCTGCCCTACCTCGACATCCCGCTGCAGCACGCCAGCCCGCGCATCCTCAAACTGATGAAGCGCCCGGGTACGGTTGAGCGTACTCTGGAGCGGATCCAGAAGTGGCGCGAGATCTGCCCGCAGATCACCCTGCGCTCCACCTTTATCGTCGGCTTCCCGGGCGAGACCGAGGAAGATTTCCAGATGCTGCTGGACTTTATCGACAAGGCGGAGCTGGATCGGGTCGGCTGCTTCAAATACAGCCCGGTCGAAGGGGCGCTGGCCAACGAGCTGCCGGATCCGGTACCGGAAGAGATTCAGGAAGAGCGCTTCCAGCGCTTTATGGAGCTGCAACAGCAGGTCTCCATCCGTAAACTGGCCCGTAAAGTGGGTCAGGAGATGACCATCATCATCGACGAAGTGGACGAAGAGGGCGCCACTGGCCGCTCCTTTGCCGATGCGCCGGAGATCGACGGTCTGGTCTACCTCAACGGCGAAACCGGCCTCAAGCCGGGCGACATGGTCAAGGTGCGGATCGACGAATCCGACGAATATGACCTGTGGGCCAGCCTGATTGGCTAATCGTTGCTGACCACCGCTCAATGAAAAAGCGCCTTCGGGCGCTTTTTTATGCTTCCAAATTGTACTTCTACACCTGTAAGCCCCACTTTGCGGTACAAAACTGGCATATCCGTATGCAAGGGTGTGTAATAGTCGTTTGTGTTTGGCGACGACTCGAAACCCCATGCAACTCAAACCCCTTCTCAAGGGGCGCTTTCAGCCCCACTGGCAGGCCAGCCATGATCTCATCGAACAGGTGGTCATCTCCTGCATCACTGAGCGGCGCCTGATCCCCGAGGGGGAGCCCCTGATGCGTCAGGGGGAGCTATTGCGGGATCTGGTGCTGGTGCCGAATGGCCTCATCGCCATGGGCCACACCGCCATGAATGGCCGCCGCTTTCAGCTCGGCACGCTTGAGTGCGACAACCAGCTGTTTGGCGAGATGGAGTTCTTCACCGGCTACCGCTGCCAGCTCGACATCATTGCCGAGGAGCCGCTGGAAGTGGCCCGCATCGACGGCGAGCAGCTGGAGCAGGCGCTGGTCGCCCACCCCAAGGTGGCGCTCTTCTTTGCCACCGCCATTGCCATCGACTATCAGGACACGGTGGATATCTTCACCTGCCGGATGCTCTACCCCATCAGCTACAACATCGCCCTCGACCTCTATCACAGCCACTGCCACGACAACCCGGTGAGCGGCTTTCGCAAGGGGTATCAGGAGGCGGAACGCTTCGGCACGACCGACCGGGTCTACCGGCGGGCGGTGAAAGAGCTGATGGACAAGGGACTGGTGGAGCGCGGTGAGGAGGGGTTGCAGATCCGCGATCTGGCGGGGCTCAGGGCCTTTCTGGAGCAGCCATAAGTCGCGGGTATCAGTCGCCGCCTGAACAGCAACAAGCGGAACAGCAACAAAAAAGAGGGGCGGTCGATACCGCCCCTCTTGCTGTTTACTCTCCCGCTCAGGCCAGACAAGGCTGGGGCCGGGCCATGCGCAGCGACGCCACCAGCATGGCGAGGATCACGCCGTAGATAAGCGGGATGGCGTACATCACCGCCTGCAGACCGATCACCTGCTCCAGCAGGGCGCTGATGGCCGGGCTGAACATGGCCCCCGCGCTGCCGCTGATAAGGATGTAGGAGACGTTCTTGCTCGATGCCTGCCGCACAAACGACACCCCGTAGGCGATAAAGGCGTTGTAGAGCGCCGCGCAGACAAAGCCGTAACCATAGGTGAGGTATGGCAGCTGGCTCAGGTTGTCGGTGGTGACAATAAGCGCCGTCATCCCCATCGCCAGCGTGATGATCACCAAGAGGAAGGTGCGGATCGCAACGCGGGTCACGATGGCGGTCGAGACCAGCGCGCCGAGCAGGGCAGCCGTCCAGTATTGGGTGATGATATTGCCCGCCTCCTCGAAGGGGATGCCGAACTTGTTCTTCACGAACATGGGCGCCCAGGTGAGGAAGGTGTAGAGCGCCAGCATGCCGAGAAAGAGCCCCACCCCGCCGCTGATGATGCCGAGGTTCCACTCCGAGTGCTCGTTGCCGGCGCTCTCGCCGCCCGCCTCACAGCTGCGGAAGTTGGTCAGCACCGCCACCAGCATGGTCGCCAGTGCCACCACGCCCACCGCCAGATAGCTCCAGCTCCACGCCATGGCGTGAGTGAGCGTATAGGTGGTGACAAGCGGGAAGACCACCCCGGCCACGTTGAAGGTGGCATCCTGCACCACCAGCATGGTGCTCTGCATCCGCGCCTGCCAGACGCTCACCACCAGCGTCCCTGCAATGCAGAGTCCCACCCCACCGCACAGGCCAATCACCGTCATGGCCGCCATCACCACATAGAGCGAGCCGGTCAGATGAAGCGAAGCCGCCGCCAGCGCGATCAGGCCGTAGCAGAGCAGCGTCATCCGCTTGAGGCCCACCTTCTCGATGAGGAAGAAGGCGGCAATGGTGCCCGCCAGCGCCCCGCCGTTGAGCAGGGAGAAGATGGAGGCCACCTGATTGACGTCGGCGCCGAACTTGGCGGCGATGGGGTCGATCAGCATGCCGAACTGGGTCGCAAAACCGGCCATCACGAAGTTGGCCAAGAAGCTGATGGCAGTGAGGGAGAGCTTATTGTTCATATTGGATCTCTCTTGGGGTCAGGGTGCGTGCAGGGTTGGGCGGGCCGCGGCGCTTACAGCGCGGTGTGCAGCGCCAGCTCGATCATCTGGTTGAAGGAGAGTTGCCGCTCCTCGGCAGTGGTCTCTTCACCGGTCAGGCAGTGGTCGGAGACGGTCAGGATGGCGAGCGCCTCGATCCCCTGCTGATGGGCCAGCCCGTAGAGACCGGCCACCTCCATGTCGATGCCGAGCACGCCGAACTTCTCCAGCGCCGGAATGAGGTTTTCATCCGGATCGTAATAGAGATCGCCGGTGAAGATATTGCCCACCTTGACCGGAATGCCCTTCTCCTGCGCCTGGGTGTACGCCTTGTGCAGCAGGGCAAAGTCGGCCGAGGTCGCCATCTGGTAACCGGCGCTGCGCTTGGCATTGGTCGGGGAATCTGTGCCCGCCGCCTGCGCCAGAATGACGTCGCGCATCTGCACGTGGCGCTGGGTCGCTCCCAGACTGCCGATGCGGATGATCCGCTTGACCCCGAAGTCGTTCACCAGCTCGTGGGCGTAGAGCACCATGGAGGGGATCCCCATGCCGTGGCCCATCACCGAGATACGCTGGCCGTTGTAATAGCCGGTGTAGCCCAGCATATTGCGCACATTGGTCACCTCGCGTGCATTGGTCAGAAAGGTCTCGGCGATATAGCGGGCCCGCAGCGGGTCCCCCGGCATAATGACGGTCTCGGCGAAATCGCCTGGGTTGGCATTGATATGAGCGGTCATGGTTGTTGTGCTCCAGTTTGACTCGTTTTATTGTTTTGATGTGGCCATCCTAGCCGCCACCCCACCTCCCCTTGCAGGACAAAAGTCCTGTTGTCCCGATCGAGATCCCAGTTCCGGTAACTTGTTGTCTGCTACATCGCATACCGCATGCTTTTCGACGTTGCTTGCCAAGGCTTGCCCATCACAGCCACCGGCCATTCCCGACCTACCGGTGTAAAAAAGCGGGAGGGCAACGCCCCTCCCGCTCGGTAGGCCCTGCGAATGACGCTACAGGCCGACAGCATTGTTCACTCTGCCGGTTGACACGCAATGCCAGCCATGGGCTGGCTAGCTCAAATCATGCAGTGCCTTGCCAAGGGGCGGCGTGAGGCGCAGATCCGAAAAACGCACCACCAACCCCTGTCGCTCGGGGGTGCAGCACATCACTCCGATAAAGCAGCGCTCGCCTGGCGGGAACGGAGCGAGCCGCAGCAGTGGCCACACCTCGCCATCGGTGGAGTATTGCAGACGCAGACAATCGGCCAGCCGGGTCAGGCGCAGCCAGAAACGGCGCGGATTGCCGCTGAAAATACCGGTGGCCCAGTCAGATCGCAGATTGGTGAGCACGCTGCCGATCATCGGTTGGGCATCGTTGTACTCTATCCCTGCTTTGAGCCAGTGCGCCTCGTCTTGCAGCAACATCAACCCCGCCTGATCGTAGAGGGTGGTGAACTCCCCTTCGACACAGACCTGAAAGGTAAATTCACCCTCGACCTCACAGCCATAGAGATGCCCACTGTGGCGCTCGAAACCATACCAGGTGCTGCGCCAAAAATCGGTCTGCTTGTCCGTTACCACCAGCAAGCCGTCGCTTGTTTTGTGCCATTCGGCCGGTTCATTGAGCCAGCACCATTCAAGCCCTTCCCTCATCCTCTTTTGCTCCTGTTCTCGCCATGTTTCCCGCTGTCACCGGCCCATAACTCTCGGGCGCGCTCATACTATCGCTGGTCATTCGGCAACGAGCCCCAGCTGCGAGCGGCCAGCCAAAGGGACTCTATTGTGTCGCCATCATGACTGGCGAGCAAGCCGTTGGGGCCAACCTTGCAACCGATAGGCGATCGGGCAAGTAAAAGGGGGCCCCTATTGCACGACGATAAGATACCTCGATATGGGCTCGAGTCGACTAACAGGTGGTCGATAGAGGGTACGCTTCAAGCCCGCCAACATCAGATGGCATATCAGGCATCACACGAAACGAAAAAGCCCAAGCAATTTAATTGCTTGGGCTTGGTATGTGGCGGAGAGACAGGGATTCGAACCCTGGGTGGCATTGCTGCCACAATTGATTTCGAGTCAATCCCGTTCGGCCACTCCGGCATCTCTCCGTGGGGAGAGAGTTTTACCCAAGCTGGGCCGAGGATGCAACATAAATTTCTTATATATCAAATGGCTGAATCAGCTATCTGAGAGCAGGCTCACAATGCTTCACGCACGGCCTGCGTTGCGAGGCCACTCTTGTATGGCTCTGTATCCACCCGCTCGCACACCCGGCCATTATCCACGTCGTGATATTCCCCCATTGCCATCAGGCGCCTCTTTTTCCTGCTTGGCACTCAAATTTATGGGTGATGCCGATTTTGGCTGGTTTCCTATGTATCCCCAAATCATTGCGGGTGCGCGGCAAGCTGGTAATCATGGGCTGATTGAGGAACAATCGCGCCATCCTGGCGGCTGTGTTGATGATGTTCCGCCCCGATTGAACTGATGGATCTCCTTATGCGATTGCCGAAACTCATACCCCTCTCCATAACGCCCGCCCTTTCCCTGCTGCTGGCAGCGATCCTGCTCTGCGCCACGCCGGCAGAGGCCAAACGCTACCCGCTGCCACCTGCCGGGAGTCGCCTAATCGGTGAGCTGGAGGATTACATCATCCAGCAGAATGAACATCTGGAGCTGGTTGGCAAAAATACACAAATTGGATTTTTGGCGCTGCTTGAAGCAAATCCGGGTGTAGACCCCTATTTACCCAAGCCGGGCACCCGCTTGACGCTGCCCACCCAGATGCTGCTGCCTGATGTGCCTCGCGAGGGGATCGTCATCAATCTGCCCGAACTGCGCCTCTACTACTTCCCCAAAGGGAAGAACGAGGTCATCGTGCTGCCCATCGGGATTGGCGATATCGGCCGCGAAACACCCGAGATGACCACCACCGTCATCGAGAAGAATCCCAACCCGACCTGGGTTCCCGGCCCCATGGTGCGCAAATCCTGGCTGGAGCAAAAAGGGATCACCCTGCCCGCCGTGGTGCCCCCCGGCCCGGAGAATCCCCTCGGCAAGTTCGCCATGCGCCTTGGCTATGGCAAGCGCGACTACCTGATCCACGGCACCAACAAGGATTTTGGCGTTGGCCTGCGGGTAAGTGCAGGCTGCATCCGGCTGCGACCTGACGATATTGAGGCCCTGTTCAAGATTGTGCCGATCGGCACGCCGGTACGGGTCATCAATCAACCGGTCAAGGTCGCCATCGAACCGGATGGTCGGCGCTGGCTGGAGGTACACTCCCCGCTCTCCCGCACCGAAGAGGAGCTTGAAAATGGCGCCCCGCTGGTGCTATCTCCGGCCATAGAGAGCTTTATCAGTGCACCTGACGTGATGCAGGATGAGGTGACGGCGGCGCTGGAGAGCAAAAACGGCCTGCCCCGCCCCATCAGCAGCCAACTTGTCAGTGGCTAAGTCACCAGCGCCCGAGTCGCACCGGAGTCACCTTACCTCATGAAATTCCTGCCCCTCCTACTCCTGTTGGCCTGTCACTCCTTGTGGGCCAAGGACATTCTCTGGATGAACAATGGCGATCGTCTGACCGGTAACATCGAGGAGGTGACCGAACAGTCGGTGCGCATCGCCCTGCCCTACAGTGGCGCAGTCACCGTCCAGCGGGAGGCCATCAAACGCTGGCGCATCGATAAAGAGGACAAACCCAAGGCAACGGCAAAGGGTGGGCTCAAGCTGTTCGAGGATGACCAGGATGAACGCAACGCCTGGCTCTGGACCGGCAGCGGCGATCTCAATGTCAAACTCAAACAGAATGACAAGCAGACCAACAACGTCAACCTCAAGTGGAAAAGCGAGCTGGCCAATCTGGACTGGCGTTACAGCTTCTCCGGTGAATATACCTATGAGACCGCTGACAACGTCACCGACAGCCATGATTATCAGCTCAACCCTACGCTGGACTACTTCTTCAACCAGCAGTGGTTCTTGCGCACCTCACTCGATGCCGAATATGACATGCTGGATAAAGATCGCTATCTCTATATGGACTATGGCTCGGGGCCTGGCTACCGCTTCTGGAACGACAAACGCCGCCGACTGGAGCTGATGGCCCAAGGGGGATTAAGCCGACTCTACTTCCGTGAAGATAGCGAGGTTCCCAAGATTTTTCTGGGTGAACGGGTCATTGACTACCCCTTCGCCGGTTTTAACTGGGATTATCGCCAACCTTTCTCCCTCTGGCAGGAGAAAATGGAGCTGTTCAGCCAGGGGCGCTATCTGAAATATCTGGCACAAGCCTCCCCCTATTTCACCCGTAATCAGGATCTGAAAGGCAGCATAGGATTGCGCTACTATTTCAACGACCATCTGCGCCTCTCCTGGTCGAGTGAGCTGGATTGGGAAGATGCTGACATCCTTGTCGACACAGGCAGCCCGGCCCCCCGGGAGAGCGAACTAAGACACCTGCTCAGCCTTGGTGCCAGTTTCTAGCCTCGGCTCCCCAACACGCAAAGAGGAGCCATATCGGCTCCTCTTTGCTTCAGGCAGACAGGCTCGCTAGATCAGCCCCCAAGCGGCAATCTGGTAGATCCATACCATCGCCAGCAGGGTGCCAACCAACCCCATGATGACGCCGATGCGCACCATCTGGTGACTCTCCACCAGACCGGTGGCGTGGGCCAGCGCATTGGGCGGGGTACTGATGGGCAGCGACATCCCAAGCGAAACCGAGATGGTAACCGCCAGGATCAGGGTATGACTGCCGCCCCACTCGGCCAGCTCCGGCATGCTGACCGCCAGTGCCGCCACCAGTGGCAGCAGCAGATTGGCGGTTGCGGTATTGGACATGAAGTTGGCCATCACCACTGCCAGCAGACAGGCGCCGACCAGCACCGCCAGCGTGGAGTATTCGTGGAACGGAATATGGGTGATGAGCCGCTCGGCCAACCCGGAGTCCTCCAGCGCCAGCCCCAGCGCGATACCGCCCGAGACCAGCCAGAGCACGTCGAGGGAGATCTTGTGCAGATCGTCCTTGGTGATGATGCCGGTGGTCAGGAACACAGCTACCGGGATCATGGCGACCACGTAGGAGCTCATGCCGTGCAGATCCCCCAGTAGCCAGAGCACTATGGTGGTGATAAAGGTGAGGTAGACCACCCAGGCGCGAGGGGTCTGCATAAAACGCCCCTCAATCTTGAGATCCATCCGCTTGAGGGTGCTCGGGAAGAAGCGCCCCAGCAGGAACCAGCCAAGCAGCAACAGCAATACCACAAAGGGCACCGCAAATCCCATCCACTGACCGAACGAGATGGCATGCTCGCCGGTCAGGTATTTGAGGGCCACTGCGTTGGGCGGAGTGCCGATGGGAGTGCCGATCCCGCCGAGGTTGGCCGCCAGCGGAATGGCCAGCACAAAGCCGATTTTGGCCGGGTCCTTGTCGGGGAACGCCGCCAGCACTGGGGTAAGGATGGCCAGCATCATGGCGGTGGTGGCGGTATTGCTCATGAACATGGAGAAGGTGGCGGTGATCAACATCAGCCCCAGCATGACGATCCGGGGATCCTGACCAAACGGGCGCAGCAACACCCGCGCCAGATTGACGTCCAGATGGTATTTGGTCGCCGCAATAGCGAGGAAAAAACCACCAAGAAACAGCATGATGACCGGCGAGGCAAAGGTCGCCATCACTTCAGTCGACTTGAGCAACTCACCAAACCCCGGTTCGGCCTTGTCGGCAGTCATGAACCAGAGCCCCTTGTCGGAGAGCAGCAGCAGCTCCAGCACGATGATCAGCACCGAGGTGGCGAAGATAGGGATGGGCTCCAGGATCCAGCAGAGGGCGGCCAGCACGAAAATAGCCACGACCCGCTGCTCGATGACGGTGATCCCCTCCAGCGGGATCCAGTGGGTCGGGATCAGCAGGATGGTGAGGCTCAGCAGCAGTGGCAGAATAATCTTGTTATTGATGGGCACTATTGTCTCCAGGATCGGGAGTAAGAAGCCAATAGTGGCATAAAATGCTATCGCCTCACGCGGCCAACTCGCCAAAATGAGAGCTGGCTAACTGCACGGCGCACCGTTTTGTGAGTCATATCAAGCTGGGGTCGGCGCACTATGGCTGACGCCTCAACCCTTGCAACAAACAGGCAAAAAAACGGGCCCGCTGTTCGTTGCACACGACAGCGGGCCCGTTTCACCATTCATGCCGATGAGGGGGCTCAGAAGTAGATGCGGGTCACCGACTCGATGACGCAACCCGGGCGGCGGATCCCTTCGATCTCAACCTTGATCTCTTTGAGCAACTCCAGCCCACCCTTGATGGGGGTGACCCGGGCCAGCTTGGTGCGGGCGCGGATGTTGCTGTCCACCTTGATGGGGTACGGGAAACGTACCTGATCCAGCCCGAAGTTCACCACCATGCGGGCGGTCGGGAACTCGGGGGTGGCCTCATCGACCGAGCCGGTCAACTGCGGCAGCAGCGCCAGGGTCAGGAAGCCGTGGGCGATGGTGGTCTTGAAAGGCGACTCGGCGGCCGCACGCTCCGGATCGGTGTGGATCCACTGGTGATCCCCGGTCACTGCAGCAAACTGATCGATCATCTGCTGGCTGACGTGCAGCCACTCGCCGACATGGGTCTCTTCACCAATGCGGGCCTGCAGGGCGGCATAGAGCTCGGCCGCCTCGGCCCCCAGCTCAACAGCGGGTTCCTGAGCCACGGCAGGCTGACCGTTGGCTACTTGTGCCACGGTTGCTGCATCCTGTTGTTGCTCGCTCTGGGACTCGGCTTGCAAGTCCAGCACACGACCCAGCAAAGGGTGAAGATGTGCCTTTTGCTGAAACTCACGCCAGTAGTCGCGGATCGCCGGAGAGAGCCAATCCTTGAGCTCAAAGGGGTGCTGCGCCAGAATTTCGCGCTTGCGCTTCAGAAAATCGACAACTTTCATCTACCGATCCCTATTTGATTCAATGCCTGTAAAGAGGTCTAACCAGTCCTATTTTATTAAAGTTTCAGCTGTAAGTGCAAAAAAAATCTCGGCGTACACCTGTACCAAGGCGGAAGTAACTACTTACACAATGCAAACCAGCACGATCTGCCAATGAGGAAATCGATTGCCAAAGATGCCGCCAGCAGGGAAAATTCGCGGTGCTCATCATGAAAAAAGGCCCTCATCGGGCCTTGTGGTGGGGACTCAGCGCGCGCTAGACCAGCCGCGACGCAATTCCTCTTCATCCAGAAAGGACCAGGCGAGGATCCGGCTCACCTTGTTGCCCTGTGCCATGTCGATCACCCGTACCTGACGCGCCCCCACCCGGTTCAATGCCTTTTTCGCCCCCGGCAAGTTCTCTTTTTTCGACACCAGCGAGCTGAACCAGAGGCACTGAGTGGCAAACTCCTTGCTCTGGGCAATCATGTTGGCCAGAAACGCCGCCTCGCCCCCTTCGCACCAGAGCTCGGCCTTCTGGCCGCCGAAGTTGAGCACAGGGGCGCCTGTCACCTCCTTGCCCAGATTGCGCAGCTTGCGCTCCGTCCCCTTACTCGCCTCTTCCAGCGACGCATGGAACGGCGGATTGCACAGCGTCAGGGCGAAGCGCTCCTTCGGCCCTATAATGCCGCGAAACACATGGTTGGGGTTACCCTGCAAACGACACTCAATCTGGTTGCCGAGTCCGTTGCTCTTGGCCAGCAAAGTGGCCGCCTTGACCGAGACCGGATCGATATCCGATCCCACAAAACGCCAGCCATATTCGCGGGCCCCCAGCAGCGGATAGATACAGTTTGCCCCCACCCCGATATCCAGCACTCTCACCCCCTTGCCGGTAGGGAGCTGGCCTGCGCTCTCGGCCAGCAGGTCGGCCGCCCAGTGCAGGTAGTCCACCCGTCCCGGGATAGGCGGGCAGAGGTAACCGGCAGGCAAGTCCCAGTGGGCAATCCCGTAGTGATGGGCCAGCAGGGCGCGATTGAGGGTCTTCACTGCATCGGGATCGGCAAAATCGATTGTGCGGGTGCCGTAGTCATTGATAAAGACGTGGGCAGCCAATTCGGGAGTTCGCAGGCAGAGCGCCTCAAAGTCGTAACCCGCCTGATGGCGATTACGGGAGTGAAGTCCGGATTTACGGTCGCCCGACTTGGGGCCACCGGCTGATGGGATGCGGGGTTTCATGCTGAGCCTGCCGAAGAAAACGGGCCCACACTATAGTGATTTGACTCGGGAAAGTCTAAACGAGGGCAATAAAAAACCGGGCTATCGAGCCCGGTTCAAGTGAGGTTGGAAAAACAGTCCGTACTGCGAGCCGTTTGTCCAGCCTGACTCAGATATCGATCCGGCGAGCTTGCCAGAACTTGTTGCGCCAATATTGGCTATCCAACTTGGAGCGCGTCACACCGGCGCGGGTCGAGGCGTGGATGAATTCACCATTGCCGACATAGATACCAACGTGGTTGAGACGACGATTGATTTTGAAGAAGACCAGGTCACCCTCGACCAAATCCTGCTTGGAAACGCGCGTCCCTTCGTGGACTTGGGAGCGGGTATCGCGGGGTAATTCGATACCGACGGCATTGCGGAACACTTCACGGGCAAAGGCGGAACAGTCGATACCGCGCTGGCTGCTGCCACCCATCCGGTAAGGAACACCACGCCACTCTTTGTATACAGTCAGGATTTCATTCACATCGGGTGTCTGGGAAGCTTCCGGTTCGATGACAGGTTCAACCATGGAAACTTCGATCTTGCTCGCGACCTCGGGTTGGGGTGCCGAGGCACAACCCACCATTCCGAGCGCGACCAGCAGTAGCATCAGGTGGCGCAATCCTTTATCCCCGCTAAATAGTAAATCTTGTTAAAATACGGCCCCAAAGGGCAATTTATAAGGCAACAGCACCCGACTATATCCAAGAATTCTATCGAGGCAAGTGAAAATCCCTATCAAGCTCACATTTTTGCAAGAAAATGCACGATTTTTCATAATTAATGTGATCATGACCAAACAATATACAATCGCAAAAAGAGCCTTAGGCCTCATAGATAACTGGCTTTTATCCCTGCTTCAGCACCTTTTTAAAGTGAAAAATCATGATCGAAACCGATCTTTTTTTGTTAAAACCGGCCAGGGTATGCCAGGAGCTGCTTGCTCAATTGCCTGAATGGCTGTCAACCGATGAGCAGCATATCTGGCAAGCCATGACCCATCCTGAACGGCGTCAGGAATATCTGGTGAGCCGCGCCCTGTTGCGCCAGCTATTGGCCGAGCGGCTGCAACAACCCGCCGCCACTCTGCAATTTTGCAACGGCCCCCACGGCAAGCCCCGACTGCATGATGATGCTTGGCAGTTCAATCTGAGCCACAGTGGCAGCTGGCTGGTGCTGGCGCTCTGCCCGCAGGGGCCGCTTGGAGTGGATATAGAACTGGGCAAACGGCGGCGGCATCCCCTCCCCCTGGCCCGCCGCTTTTATGCACAGAGTGAATATGAGTGGCTCTGCGCACAGCCTGCTCAAGAGCAGGAGAGCGCCTTCTACCGGCTCTGGTCACGCAAGGAGGCGGTACTGAAAGCCCACGGTGGCGGCATAGCGGCGGGGCTGGAGAAGGTGCGGTTTCTCCCGGAGGAAGAATGGCGACTCGACAACCGGCTCGATGACACCCCTTATCAGGTACAGGATTGGCCCTTTGCCAGCGGCTGGCTAAGTCTCGCGGCGGCGGCAGCCCCTGTGACCTTTTACCGGCTGGATGAGCGCTTGAATTGCCACTCGCTTAACCCCATGTTACTCAACACCCTTTCTGAAGAGTCCAACTCATGATCGTCGACATTACTCCCCAGAATTTTCACGCTGAACTTATCGATGCGTCCATGAAGAAGCCGGTCGTCATCTATTTCCATGCTCCGCAGATGCCGGAGTGCCAGGGGATGACACCGCTGATCGAATCACTGGTTGGGCCCGCCAATGAGCAGGTCACCCTGGCCAAGGTGGATATGAACGATCCCCAGCTGCAACCGCTGGCCAGCCAGCTCGGCCTGCGCGCCCTGCCGGCGCTGGTGCTGTTCCATCAGGGTCGCCCTGACGAACAGGGGATCATCGAAGGGCCGCAGGATGAAGCCACCCTGCGCCAGTATTTCGCCGCTTTCGCCCCCAAAGAAGAGGAAGAGTTGCTGGCCAAGGGGCAACAAGCACTGGCTGACGAGCAGCCCAGCATCGCCTATGCCCATCTGACCAAGGCACACCAGCTGGCTCCTGAACGTCACGACATCAGCCTGTGGCTCATTCAAGCTGCGCTCGACCTCAACCTGCTGGATGAAGCGCAGGAGCGCCTCGGCACCATCCCGATGGCGGCGCAGGATGGCCACTTCCATACCCTGAGCTCACGACTGGCGCTGGCCCTGCAAGCGGCAGACAGCCCGGAGCTGCGCGCGCTGGAAGCCCGCCATGCAGAACAGCCTGATGATTTTGCCCTGACTCAGGAGCTGGCGGTGCAATACAACCAGGCTGGTCGTCAGGAAGAGGCGTTGGGACTACTGCTGGAGATCCTCAAGCGGGATTTGGCATTCGGCGATGCCAGAAAGACCTATCTCGATATTCTGGCGACCATGGGCAGCACACCGGCGGCACAGAGCTACCGTCGCAAACTCTATAGTCTGCTCTACTGATAGGAATCGAACTGGCTGGTAATGATGGGGGAGTGCCGGGAGACCGGCATGACCTCATGGGTCAAGTACGAAGAAGGTATTGTGGAAATAAGTTGCTGTGGGAATAGTGGAGATACGGTGAATTTCAGGCAAAAAAAAATGGCGCAAAACTGCGCCATTTTTTTCGCATGGATTACTTCTTGTAGGAAGTAGCCATGTTGTCGATGCGCTGGTTAGCACGCATAGCTTCTTGCTTGGCTTCGGCAACATCAGCAGCGATTTTGGACTGATCAGCACGAACTGCGCTAACATCTTGAGCCAGTTGGTCAACTTTGTTAGACAGATTCTGAACGGAAGTTTCCAGTTCGCTGGTGTTTGCACAACCGCCCAGCAGAGCGGACAGACCAACAACACCTACCAACAACAATTTTTTCATTTTTAAAGCTCCCTTGAACTCGCCAGACGTTTAGCAAGCGGCGTGATTATGGCACAAAAAAATAATACTTTGCATAGCCCTCACCACAGATAAATGCATTAAAACCCTCATTTTTTTTTGAATGAACAGTTTTTGTCCAGATTCGTCTAAAAAATGAGTGCCGTGTGGTGGGGGCACGGACAAAGGTTAACCAAATTTTTGCCTTATTACAATTTCGTATGAGGCTCAGGCTGTACGTTCTGACAACAATTGACGATATTGCACCAGATCCTCGATGGTCAGCACCGGCATCTGGTGCTTGCGACCGAACGCAACCAGGTCTGGCAGACGCGCCATCGAGCCATCTTCTTTGGTCAATTCACACAACACACCAAACGGTTTGAGGCCAGCCAGCTGCATCAGATCGACCGTCGCTTCGGTATGACCCCGGCGGGTAAGCACCCCACCGGTTCGCGCACGCAACGGGAAAACATGACCCGGACGGTGCAGATCACCCGGTTTGGCGCCGTCTGCGATGGCTGCACGGATAGTGGTGATGCGATCAGCCGCCGAGACACCGGTCGTGACCCCCTGCGCCGCTTCGATGGTCACGGTAAAGGCGGTCTGGTAGTGGCTGGAGTTGGCCTCCACCATCATCGGCAGTTCGAGCTGGCGAACCCGCTCGTCGGGCAGGCAGAGGCAGACGATGCCGGAGCACTCGCGGATCATCAGCGCCATCTGTTCATTGGTCATGGATTCGGCGGCGAAAATGAGGTCGCCCTCGTTCTCCCGATCTTCATCGTCGGCCACCAGCACGCCGCATCCGGCACGCAAGGCAGACAGGGCCGCTTCGACACGGGCAACGGGATCACCGAATTCACTGAGTAGAGACTGATTCATGGTAAAACTCCTAAACAAGACAAGGACCAGAATCAGGGCATGGAAAGGCAGACAGAGACGGGCATGCTGCGGCCAGCCCACAAGGGCCAACACGGCAAGGTCTGTCTTATCCTCTTTCATCCGGACTATGACCGTCGGCTCCGGCATCTCACCGGATCTGCTGACCCCGACCTGGCAATCAGCCAAGTCGGGCGCTCGCGGGCTCCCCGAGTCAATCGGGATACCGCCGGTGGGGAATTGCACCCCGCCCTGAGAATAAGCGCAGACAGCCTAAAGAAAAACGGTTGCAGATACCAGCCAAAATCCCCCGCAGGCTGAAAAGCGTTTCAACATTGCGCCCGGGATCCCGCTCTGCGGCCCGCTCGCCAGCGCGAAAGACCATGACTGGCGAATTTCTTTATGGCTCGGATCGGTTTATGGCATAGTTCCCGAAACAAAAAAACAGGGCCCGAAAAGAGAGCCTGAACAACGCAGCCGGCGCAGACAGCAGCGCCAACACCACAAACGGAAAATGACAGAGATGGAAAAGAAAATACTGCTCACGGATTGCCCGGATGCCAAAGGGCTCATCGCCAAGATCACCAACATCTGCTACAAGCACCAGCTCAACATCATCAAGAACGATGAGTTTGTGGATCACGAGAATGGCCGCTTCTTTATGCGTACCGAGCTGGAAGGCCGCTTCAACGACGAGACCCTGCTGGCCGACCTCGATGATGCCCTGCCCACCGGCGCCCAGCGCCGTCTGGTCAAGGCGGGCAAGAAGCGCATCGTCATCCTGGTGACCAAAGAGACTCACTGCCTCGGCGATATTCTGATGAAGAACTACGCGGGCGCGCTGGATATGGATATCGTTGCGGTGATCGGCAACTACGACACCCTGGCCGAGCTCACCGGCAAGTTCGATATCCCGTTCCACACCGTCAGTCACGAGGATCTGAGCCGGACCGAACATGAAGAGCAGGTACGCACCATCATCGACAGCTATGAGCCTGACTATGTGATCCTGGCCAAGTACATGCGGGTGCTGACCCCGAGCTTCGTTGAGGCCTATCCGCGCAAAATCCTCAACATCCACCACTCCTTTCTGCCCGCCTTCATCGGTGCCCGCCCCTACCGGCAGGCGTTTGATCGCGGCGTCAAGCTGATCGGCGCTACCGCCCACTTCGTGACCGACGATCTGGATGAAGGCCCCATCGTCGAACAGGACGTGATCCACGTCGGTCACGCCTTCAGTGCGGAGGACATGGCCAAGGCGGGTCGGGATGTGGAGAAATCGGTGCTGAGCCGCGCGCTGGAGCTGGTACTGAACGAGCGTGTGTTCGTCTACGGCAACAAGACGGTGGTCTTCAAGTAATCAGCTCACATGGCTCGTATACAAACACCAGAAACAACAACGGCTCCCATGGGAGCCGTTGTTGTTTCTGCGCCGAGTGTCAGAGCGGCTGATCGTTTACTGTCACCGCGCCCTTCTCCAGCTTCAGCTCGGAGGTCAGCGCTTGCTTATCGGCCTTCAGATAACCCATGAGGGTCAGCTGATCGAGCATGGGGGCCAATTGCGGTACCGCCTTGCCCAGCTTGTCGCTGAGGCTGGCATGCAGCACGCCGCTGAGGGCCTGCATCCCTGTGTCGCTGTTGAACAGCTGCTCCAGCGAGGTGGAGGCCAGCTTCACGTCCCCCTTCATGGTCACCACCTCACCGTTGAGCTTGGCGCTGAGATCGGCCAGTTCAAGGGTCGCGCCACGTTTGAGCATCTTATCCAGCGCCTGCTGAATAGCGGCATCTTCAACTCCCTTGCCACCAGCGGCCTGCAGCCCCTGATACCCTTCCAGATCCAGACCGTTGAGGTTGAGCGCCAACTTGCTGTCGGTCACCGCCAGGGTGTCGGTCTCGTTCTCCAGATCCAGCTTGGCAATGCTCATCTGATAGCTGCTGGAAAGAGTCTGGGCATCATCGCCGGTAAGACGGGTCTCGGTCGTCATCCCCTTCAGGGCAACCCGAACACTGTCAGGCAGTTGTACCGTGAGGGCGGAGAGACTCATCTCGCTCTGTGGAGAGAGAAAGACGCCGCTGATCTCGGCAACATCGGCACTCCCTTTCAGGTCGGCCAGCACCAAGTCCATCTTGCTCTGCTCTTCATGAACCGTCATCCCCTGCCAGGTCATGGTGAGGTGACCACTGCCCTCCAGATTGCCGTGAAACTCGCCGTTCAGAGGCAGGAAGCTGAACTCGTCCAGCCCCTGTTTTACCTTGAACTCATTGGCCCAGAATCGGCTGCTGTTGGCTTGGGTCCAGAGGCTGGTTGCCGACTCCAGACCAAGTTGCCACTGCTCCATGCCCAGTGCGGTGAAAACTGGCGCCAGGGTGCCATTATGGGTATCAAGCTGGAAGTGGCTCTTGATATAGAGCGGCAGGATCCGGCTCTTGACCAGCAGTTGTAACTCGATGGGCTGGCTGCCTTCCAGCTCGCTGTCGATGGAGGCCAGCTCCTCGGGCGTGATCACCACCTTCAGGATGCCATCACGGGTAAAGAGGTTACTGCTGCCCGGCAGCCACTGCATGTCGATGCCGGTTTCGTCCTCCACCTTGGCGATCTGCTCCGCCATGATGTTGTCGAAACTGCTGCCCGTGTACCAGCACGCGGCCAGACCACCACCAACCAGTGCCGTACCCACGGCGAGGGCCACTATCTTTTTCATATATCCATGTGTCTCCAGGGAGTTGTCACTGCACTCTACGGGGCGGACTCGGGACTAGGCAAGTCCAATCAGAGGAGGAGCCAACATTCTTGTGGCTCGTAATCACCTCACAGCAAGGGGCTGAAGAGATAGAAGATGTTCTCCATCGCTTTCTTGTACCAGGGGCGCGCCTGCCATTGGGCCAGGGTCATCGGGGTGGCTTCCGCCATATACCCCTGCACCAGCCGGGTCATCTGGGCCACGAAAGAAGGGTTGTCCACCAGCAAGGTCACCTCGAAGTTGAGCCAGAGGCTGCGCCGGTCGAGATTGACCGTGCCCACCAAAGCAAAGTCGTCATCTACCAGCACGCTCTTGGTATGGAGCAGGCCGGCATCGTAGCGATAGATCTCCACTCCCGCTTCCAGCAGCTCCTCCATAAAAGCGTTGCAGGCATAGTTGGCCATGATGGAGTCGTTACGTGCCGGCAATACCAGCTGCACCTGCACCCCACGCGCCGCAGCCGAACTGAGTGCGGCGGCCAGCGGATCGTCCGGGACAAAATAGGGGGTCGTCAGCACCAGATGGCTGCGCGCCTGGTAGATGGCCAGCAGCAGGCTCTGCTGAATACAGTCACCACCAACGAAAGGGCCTGACGGGATCAACTGGGCGCGGTAGTTGGTCTGGGGCCAGGCTTCCGGCTCATGCTGCAGACTGTCGAGCAGCCGCTCGCCGGTCTCCACCTCCCAGTCCCAGACGAAGATCGACCACATCAGCGGTACCATGGGACCTTGCACCCGGATCATGATGTCGACCCACTGGCCAACACCGGCATCCTGCTTGAAGAAACGCGGATCAACCATGTTCATGGAGCCGGTATAGCCCACCTTGTCGTCGATCACCACCAGCTTGCGGTGCATCCGTAAATCCTGCCGCTGGAACGGGATGCGCCAGGCGCCGACCGGCAGCACCTCCACCAGCTTGACCCCCGCCTTGCGCAGCTTTTTCGGCCACCCGGAGCGGAAGAAGTGCTTGCTACCCACCGAATCGAGCAACAAACGACAATCCACGCCGCGTAGCGCGACGTCCATTAGTGCCTCGCACACCTCGTCGGCATCACCGCCGGGGTGCCAGATATAGAACTCCAGATAGCAGGAGAGGGTAGAACGGCGAATATCCTGGGCAATCTCATGCAGGATCTGGTCAGGTTGGCTGAGCAGAGTCATCCGGTTGCCTGAGAGCATGGGCATAGCCAGCCGCCCCTGGATTAGATCGTGCAATGGTTGGGCCTTCTCCCCCACCTCGCAGCAATGCTGGGGGAAAAGGCGGGCCAACTGACGGATCCAGATAGCATAAGGGCGGTACATGGCCTGTGCCCGCTCGGCACGTCGACGCCCCAACTTGATTTCACCAAACAGCAAGTAAAAGCCGACACCGGCAAACGGAATGGCGTAGATCAGCGCCAGCCAGGCCAGCGACACCCCGATGGGGCGGCGCTTCATCACCACCCGAAACGACACACCCGCGACGATAACGGTATGAAAAAGCAGTAGCAGCCAGCCCAGAAAGCGGGAGAACAGCAGGTGAAGATCATGTTCCAGACCGTTTAGCAACGGTAACTCCTTCTCATCAACAAACAGTGGTCGGCAGATCCTGCCAGTCAGGAATGGTATGCTGTAAGGCAAATCCATTCTATCAGGTTGCCCCCATGATTCTGCAATCCATGCTGCTCAGCCTGGCCATGCTAGGTCAAGGCTCATATGACATCAATGAGCAGCAGATCAATCAGTACCTGCAATCCCAAGTGCAAGTCGACAAACAGCTGGAACTACCGGGCATCATCAAGGCCCATGTGAAGCTGGAGCAGAGCGATGTCCAGATTGGCCGTCAACAACCAGACACCGCCCGAGTCTATGGCAAGGGCAAGCTCAAGATCGCCCTGCCCGACAATACCGAATATGACGCCCGCCTGCAGATGACCTATGAGGCGAGGCCCCGCTATGACAAGAGTCAGAGCGCGCTGTTTCTCGACAACATGAAACTGGTGGAGTACAAGCTGGAACCGGAGGCGGCAGAGAGAAAGTTCGGCATGATGCTCGGCATGCTGCTGCAGAGCATGGAGAAGCGTCTTGAGAGCAAACCGGTTTACCGACTGGATGACAAGGATCCGCAACAAGCCTGGCTGAAAGAGAACCTGCTGGGGCTGGAGCTGTCACCGGGTAAAATCCACCTACTGACCAGACCCCGCTAGCCCGCTCAATTCAGGAGGGGCTGGGTGGTATCCCGTACCAGCAGCTCCACCTGATAACCCTGCTGCTGCTGTTGCTCATAAAGGGAGAAGAGTGACCCGCTCAATTGGGTGAGGGAGATATCGGCAAAACCGGCCTTGAGATAGAAGGGTTTCTCGAAAGGCAGTACCTGACAGACTACCGGTTTGTCCTCCAGGCCGTGACAGGCGTGCTGCAACAGCCGTGAACCCAATCCCAGCGACTGGTAGTGAGGCAACAGACGAAAGCCGCACAGATGATAAAACTCCTCCTCGTCCCGCAACCGAACTGCCCCTACCAGCCAGTGAGCATCACGTACGACAAAGACCCGCTCGGCCAGATCCGGCACATAGTGGGAAAAAGTCGTCTCGTAATAGTCCTTGATAAGGGAGAGATCGGCGTCACAGTACTCCTCGAAGATGAGTTCCATCGCCAGCATTCCTGACACAAAAATACCTTTATAATCAATTATAAAAATAGATAAAGACTAACTAGCCAGACCAGCTGACATAAGCAAGATAGCACGCATTTTGTTAACAAAAAAGCGAACATCCTAGAGCACTTCCATAAGGCGATTATGACCATTGGCTACCGGAAAGTTCCACCGTTTAGCTCTTCTCCTGGCCATACTCTGGCATCCCCCCATCCCTCGGCCAAATCCCCCTTCAACTTCACAACTCCCTGTTTGTACGCTTGTTCTGCACTCGCCATGGTGCTTTACTCAACATGATGATCCCTGGAAGGAGTGTGACGGTTGAAAGCATGGATGCTGGCAGGCCATATGTTGTTGATCCCCCTGAGCGGATGGAGCCAGACTCCCCCTCCCGCGGAGGTGATCTTCCTGACCGCCGCTCCCTCCCCCTTGCGTCCGAGCAAAGATGCCACACCAGCCCCACAACCCGACACCGCTCAAACGACAGCAGTCGCCACCAACGGCAAGAAGCAGATCCAGGTCTATAAATCGGTGCAACAGAACGGGGTGGTACGCTACTCCGACATGGCACCCGAACAGGGCCATTACGAGCTGCTGCTGTTCAACGACTGCTTCGCCTGCGATCCCAAATCCAGCGTCAACTGGCAGACCACAGGGCTGTTTCTCTATGACTATGCCAGCACCATCAAGGCGGCCGCCAAAACCTATCAAGTTGAGCCGGCGCTGATCCGGGCGCTGATCCATGCGGAATCCGCTTTCAATCCACTGGCGGTCTCCCGCAAGGGGGCGATGGGGCTGACCCAGCTGATGCCCGCCACAGCGCGGGAGTTAGGGGTCGGCAATGCCTTGCTGGCGGAGCAGAATATTTTCGGCGGGGTGAAATACCTGGCGGGACTGCTCAAGCAGTATGACGGCAACGTGGCGCTGGCGACCGCGGCCTACAACGCAGGCGCGGGCGCCGTACAAAAACATGGCGGTATCCCGCCCTATGCGGAAACCCGTGCCTATGTGGAGCGTGTCCAGCTCCTCCACCTGCGCTACAAAGAGATGCTGCAGGCCAAAGGGCTCTGAGGTTAGCCTCGGTTAATGCTCTTTTCTCGCCCCTCCAGAAACAAAAAACACGCCCGCAGGCGTGTCGATACCACACTTTGTTTCGCAAATGATTACTTCTGCTCAGTCGCCACCAGGCGATAAGCCAGCGCACCCAGAATGGCACCGACAATCGGGGCAACCCAGAACAGCCACAGCTGGCTGATAGCCCAGTCACCGACAAACAGCGCAACACCGGTACTGCGAGCCGGGTTGACCGAGGTATTGGTCACCGGAATGCTGACGAGGTGGATCAGGGTCAGGCACAGACCGATGGCGATCGGCGCGAAACCGGCAGGCGCACGGCTATCAGTGGCCCCCATGATGACAAACAGGAAGAAACCGGTCATCACCACTTCACACACCAGTGCGGCAGTCAGGCTATAACCACCCGGAGAGTGCTCACCGTAGCCGTTGGAAGCAAAACCGGCAGAGAGATCAAACCCGGCCTGACCGCTGGCAATCACGTAAAGCACGGCAGCAGCGGCAATGCCGCCCAGCACTTGCGCCACGATATAAGGCAGTACACCGGATGCCGGAAAACGACCACCCGCCCACAGACCAACGGTCACGGCCGGATTGAGGTGGCAACCGGAGATATGGCCGATGGCAAACGCCATGGTCAGCACGGTCAGACCGAAAGCCAGCGAGACCCCCAGCAGACCAATCCCGACGTGAGGGAAGGCCGCAGCCAGCACGGCACTGCCGCACCCGCCCAATACCAGCCAGAAAGTGCCCATAAACTCAGCAGCAACAGGTTTCACATTATTTCTCCCATTTGAGATAACACCGAACAAGACCCGAGAAGGGCCCATGCTTGAACAAGCGCAGCATTATGGGAGTGTGAGCCCAGATTGCGAACCCGGCAGGCGGGGCTCACTCAATGTGACATTCGTCACAATTAGTTGATTAGATAAGAGATTTATCATTAAGACAGCTGACTGCACATCTCATACCCAAGGGCGTCATGCGACAACTTGTGACACCGTTTAGCTCGAGTAATCATCCCTTGAACGATAAAAACGGAGGCGTGGTCAGTCTCCTGCAGGGGCAAAACGGCTGACAACCTGCCCCTGATGCTCAATCCACTCCATGAACATGGCGACGGGACGGGCATAGACGGTGCCATCCTGTTCCGACTGATAGATCACCAGCTGCTCGCCTGTCTCGGTATGGCTGGCCAGGGTCAGCACCTGATAGTAACCCCCCTTGAAGTGGCGATAGCGGCCTGGAACGGGTGCTTGCATGGGAAAACCTCGCAGAAGTGAACACCGATGAGCGAACCACATAAAGATGACACCATGAGTGCCATTCAACTCATCGAAAAAGGGGACGAAGACGATTTTTTACACAAGCCAATCGTGCCACAGGATCCGGATATTGCAACACAGTCAGGCAGCTTTGCTAATTCGTTCCCCATGTTTCACTACTTAACCTTGGTTAGCACCAAAGATCGTGCTGAATTTAACGTTCTAGCAACCCTGTTTTAGGGCTAAAAATCAGGGAATTCTTCTAAAAAGAGGATTGTTCTAGCATTCAATTCTGTGAAGAATAGGGGAAAAGAAATTTGATACTAAAAATCGCCTTTTTCGCCAACGCGTCCCTGTGGGGAAGGAATCACTGTCACCATGTTCACAATCGACAAGTCGCACAAGCTCGACGATGTCTGCTATGACATCCGCGGCCCGGTGCATAAAGAGGCTCGCCGTCTCGAAGACGAAGGCCACCGCATTCTCAAGCTCAACATCGGCAACCCGGCCCCGTTCGGCTTTGATGCGCCGGAAGAGATCATCAAGGATGTCATCCTCAACATGCCGCTGAGCCAGGGCTACTGCGACTCCAAGGGGCTCTTCTCTGCCCGTAAAGCGGTGATGCAGTACTACCAGCAAAAAGGGATGCGCAAGGTCGATATCGACGACATCTACATTGGCAATGGCGCCAGCGAACTGATCGTGATGGCGATGCAGGCGCTGCTCAACAATGGCGACGAGATGCTGGTGCCCTCCCCCGACTACCCGCTCTGGACCGCCGCCGTCACTCTCTCCGGTGGCCATGCGGTGCACTATCGCTGCGACGAAGGGGCTGACTGGTACCCGGATCTCGACGATATCCGCGCCCGCATTACCCCGCGCACCCGCGGCCTGGTACTGATCAACCCCAACAATCCGACCGGTGCCGTCTACGGCAGCGAGTTCCTGCTGGAAGTGATCGAGATCGCCCGCCAGCACAACCTCATCATTTTCGCCGACGAGATCTACGACAAGATCCTCTACGACGATATCTCCCACACCAGCGTCTGCACCCTGTGTGACGATGTGATGGTGGTGACCTTCAACGGCCTCTCCAAGGCCTACCGTGCCTGCGGCTTCCGTCAGGGCTGGATGGTCATCACCGGCCCCAAAGGCCGTGCTCGCGGTTACATTGAAGGGCTGGAGATGCTGGCCTCCATGCGGCTGTGTGCCAACGTGCCGATGCAGCACGCCATCCAGACTGCGCTTGGCGGCTACCAGAGCATCAACGAGCTGATCCTACCGGGCGGCCGCCTGCGCAAGCAGCGGGACAAGGCGTGGGAGCTCTTGAACGAGATCCCCGGGGTCTCCTGCGTCAAACCCAAGGGGGCGCTCTACATGTTCCCGCGCCTCGACCCCAAGGTGTATGACATCCGCGACGATCAGAAGATGGTGTTCGACCTGCTGCAACAGGAGAAGCTGCTGCTGGTACAGGGCACCGGCTTCAACTGGCCGGCGCCGGATCACTTCCGGCTGGTGTTCCTGCCCCGCGAAGAGGAGCTGGAGGATGCCATCGGCCGCCTCGCCCGTTTCCTCAAGGGCTATAAGCAGTAAGCAAGGCTCATGAAAAAGGCTCCCGCGGGAGCCTTTTTGTTATCTGTCGTTTTCAATCCGCACCATCAGCCGTGCAGCAGGGCACCGGCCACCAGCACCGCCATGGTGATGAGAGCCACCCCGATGATAAAGGGCAGCACCCAACGCACGAAGCGATCGTAGGGGATCTTGGCGAGCGCCAGACCAGCCACCAGATGGGCAGCAGTGGGGGCAAACAGGTTGATCCAGCCGGAGGCGGACTGATAAGCCGTGATCACCAGATCCCGCGAGATGCCGGAGAAGTCCGCCAGCGGCCCCATCAGCGGCATGGAGACGGTCGCCAGCCCCGAGGTGGAGGGGATGAAGAAGCTCAGGATGATGTGCACCAGATAGGCCATCAGGATGAAGACCGACGAGGAGAGTCCGGTCACCAGCCCTTCGGCCCAGTGTAAAATGGTGTCGATGATGACGCCCTGCTCCATCACCACATAGATGCCGCGCGCCACCGCCACCACCAGCGCCACCCCGATAAGATCCCGAGCGCCGCTCAGGAAAGTCGCCACATAGTTGGACTCCGGCATCCGGTTGATCAGCGCAATCAGGATGGAGGCGCTGAAGAACAGGGTAGAGAGCTCGTCAAACCACCAACCAAAGGTGGGCAGCACGTCGATCCCCAAGTCCGACCAGGGCACCACCGCATAGATCATCAGCAGGAAGGTGCCGAAGAAGACCAGCATGGTGAGCTTCTGCTTGCCGGTGAAGGCGAGGTTGCCGCTCTTCATCTGGGAGAACTCGTCGTCATAGGTGATGTCGGCCAGCACGGAGCGGGACTTGTCCTGCTGCACCTGCTTGGCGTAACGCATCACGAACCAGGAGGCGAAGATCACCAGCAGCAGCCACTGGATAACCCTAAGGCCAATCCCCTCACCAATGGGGATACCGGCGAAACCAGAGGCAATACCGGTGGCAAACGGGTTGACGGTGGAGGCGAGCACCCCGACCCCGGAGCCGAGCAGGATGATCCCCGCCGCCACCATGCGATCGAAGCCCGCCGCCATCATCACCGGCACGATCAGCGCCCAGAAGGCCACCGTCTCCTCTGCCATGCCGAAGGTGGAGCCGCCGAGGGCAAACAGGGCGATCAGCACAGGAATTAGCAGCCGCTCACGCCCGGCAAAGCCGCGCACAATGGCCCCCACCCCGGCATCGAGCGCACCGCTTTGCATGGTCACCGCGAGAAAACCACCGATGATGAGCACGAACAGCGCCACGTCGGCCGCCTTGTGAAAGCCCTGAATGGGGGCCTTGAGCACCTCGAATACCCCTTGCGGGTGGGCGGGTAACTCGGTGTAGCTGCCAGGCACCGGCAACAACCGCTCGTCGCCGCTGTAATCGGCCACGGCCGCTGCCGCCACCGGCTGCTGGGTCTTGGCGGTGACATAGTCATATTTGCCCGCTGGCAGCACCCAGGTGAGGCCAGCCATCAAGGCGATGATGATAAAAAGCAGGGTATAGACAGTGGGGAGTTGGCGCTTCTTGGGCGCCTCATTTGGAGTGGTCATAGCTTCCGTTCCTCGGCAATGCCGTCTGTGATCCGATCAGCGCAAGACTAGCGGGTTTGATATGGGAAAAAGGTGATCGCTGATAATAAAATTCCGCAATTTGGCGGAATTTTTGCCAAAAAAACAGGGCCCCGCGGGGCCCTGTTTTCACTTGAGTCAGACTCAGAGTTCGACCACGTCGAATTTCACATCCGGATTCACATCCGCATCGTAATCGACCTCGTCCAGACCAAAACCGAACAGGCGCAGGAACTCCTGCTTGTAGCCGGTGTAATCAGTCAATTCGGAGAGGTTTTCGCTGGTGATGGATGGCCACAGGTCACGGCAGGTCTGCTGCACGTCTTCACGCAGTTCCCAGTCATCCATGCGGATGCGAGCCTGCTCGTCCAGCGCCATGTCGGACGCGTAGAGACGGGTGCGCATCATGCGATCCACCTGCTCCATGCAGCCCTCGTGAATGCCCTTCTCCTTCATGATCTTGAAAGCCATGGAGATATAGAGCGGCATCACCGGAATGGCGGAAGAGGCCTGGGTCACCACGGATTTGAGCACGGCCACGTGAGCAGTGCCGCCCTTGGCAGCCAGATCGCCACGGATGGCGGCAGCGGCGCGGTCCAGATCTTCCTTGGCGCGGCCCAGAGTACCGTGCCAGTAGATTGGCCAGGTCAGATCGGTGCCGATGTAGGAGTAGGCCACGGACTTGGCGCCGTCAGCCAGCACGCCTGCATCACGCAGGGCAGCCATCCACAGCTCCCAATCCTGACCACCCATGACGGTGATGGTGTTCTGGATCTCTTCCTCGTTCGCCGGCTCGACGGTGGCGGTGATGATCTGATCCTTGTTGGTATCGATGGCGGTGGTGGTGTAGACCTCACCGATCGGTTTCAGGGCAGAGCGCACCACTTCGCCGGTTTCCGGCATCTTGCGCACCGGAGAGGCCAGGGAGTAGACCACCAGATCAATCTGACCCAGATCCTGCTTGATGAGCTCGATCACCTTGGCGCGGCACTCGTTGGAGAAGGCATCGCCGTTGACGCTCTTGGCGTAGAGGCCCGCCTCTTTGGCTGCCTTGTCGAAGGCGGCAGAGTTGTACCAGCCGGCGGTACCGGTCTTGGACTCGGTGCCCGCTTTTTCAAAGAAGACACCGAGGGTGGCGGCGCCGCTACCGAAGGCAGCCGCAATCCGGGAGGCCAAGCCATAACCGGTGGAAGCGCCGATCACCAGCACCTTCTTGGGACCATTCTCGATGGTGCCCTTGGCCTTGGTATAAGCGATCTGGCGACGAACATTGGCTTCACAACCGACCGGATGAGTGGTGGTGCAGATAAAGCCGCGAACCTTGGGTTTGATGATCATATGGGGTCTCGGATCCGTTTAATGGATGAAATCGGGGCATAAGATACCTCATCTTGCCGCGATAAGGTGCTCTGATGTGTTGAACTGCGGCAAAAATGGGCATCCGAAGGTGGCCATCATGGTCCATGCCATGGTGCCACCTCACGGCAACTAGCAGGCAATGCGGGTGATGTGACCATCCTGCAGCTTATAGAAGGCATCTTGCGGCAACTCCTGTGACCAGGTCGCCTCATAGTCGAGATCGGCATAGACGCCGCGCAACATGGCACCGAGCAGACCGTGGGAGATAACGATGGCCCGCTCGGCGATGGCAGGATCCTGCAACCACTGGTGTGCTCGGCGCTGAATGCTCTCGAAGCTCTCGGCCCCCGGTGCCTGCAGATACCAGTCCCCCTTGCCGGTATCGAGCTCGGGATGAGCGAGCCGCAGCACCGGGATCTGGCAGCTCTCCCACTCCCCCATCCCCAGCTCCATCAAGCGATCGTCCCAGACGATGCGATCCGCCGCCAGCCCCAACTGCTCGCACACCAGCAGCGCAGTCTGACGGGCACGCCCGAGCGGGCTGGCATAGACGGTCCAGCGGGCGGGATCCGCCAGTTCGGCGGCAAGGCGCCGCCCCATGGCGATGGCTTGCGCCTCACCCTTGTCGGTCAGATCGGAGTTGCAACGCCCCTGCAGACGCTGCTCGGCATTGAAGCGGGTCTGGCCATGGCGCAGCAGATAGATGAGTCGAGACATGATTTCTCCAGCACGTTCAGAGAGATAGAAAAATAAAGGGGGAAGATGATAACAGATGAGCCCGAAGGATGGCCCAAACAGAGAGGCTAAAGCGGGCGTAAAAAAACGGGTCAAGGCTGACCCGTTTGCTACCAATTTGACCAGAGTGTATCGGCTCAGCCCTTCTTGATCTCCCGCAGATAGCGGTAGATGGAGTGGACCGAGATCCCGAGCTGGCGCGCCGCAATCTGGGCACTGTCTTTTAACTCGAAGATCCCCATGTCGTGCAGCTGGTTGACGATAACCCGGGTCTTCTGGGACGGAGGCACCGCCTCGTTGCCGCGCACCTCGGCACTGACGGTGTCTATGGTGCTGTTGAGCGCCTCGTCGATGTTGCGGGCGAACACCTCCGGGGTGGCATGGCTCTCGTGGGGATGCATGCACTCCGGCATCATGGTGCGCAGCACAGATTGCAGCGGGGCATCCATGTCGCTGTTGATGCAGAGCAACCCGATGGCCCTGTGCTCCCCGTTGCGGATCACGGTAGTAATGGAGCGCAGGGTCTTGCCGGTGGCACACTTGGTCATGTAGGGGCTGGAGATATCCTGCCCGCTCTTGAGCTTCATCATCGCCAGGTTGGTGATGGGGGCGCCGACACTGCGGCCGGTGATATGGCCGTTGGCAATCTTGACGATCGAGGGATTGCGCGCATCCAGACTGTGGAGCAGCACCTCGGTGTGCTGACCATACATGGCGGCGATGCCGTCCACAATGTTCTCCATCGACTTGAGGATCTCAAAATCGCTCGGACTCAACTCTTGCAGCTTCACAATGGGACCTTCTTGCAAGGGTTGCTGCCGGACAATGGACGCCGGGCAGCAACCAACAGTGACATCAGGCGGACATGATATCAATAATGGTGCTGTCTGTGGCAGACATGCCCTCCTTCACCATCTGGCCGACGTTGCGGATGGTCTGATCCACGTCACCGGCGACGATCCCCTGCCCCGACACCGAGTGGCTGTTGAGGGCCATCAGGAAGCCGCGCACCGCCGCACCGGAGGAGGTACTCACCTTCATGGCGCAGGAGGCTTTCGCCCCGTCACATACCATACCGGCACTGTCGCTCAGCACGTTCTGGATGGCGAAGCAGGATTGCTCGAAGCTGCCGCCCGCCAAATAAACCATGGCCATGGAGGCGGCCGCGCTGGTCACGGTATTGCCACAGAAGGCCGACAGCGGCGGATAGTGGGACTTGATATAGATGGCGCCCAGATGGCTCATGATGAGGGCGCGAGCCAGCTGCTCTTCGCTGGCCGCAAAGCGCTCGGCAATCACCATCACCGGAATGGTGGCGGCAATGCCCTGGTTGCCGCTGCCAAAGTTGCTCATGGCTGGCAGGGTCGCCCCCCCCATGCGGGCATCGGAGGCAGCCGCCGTCATCATCACGATGCGGTTCATCACATCCTCACCGATGAGACCGGCATCGATGTTCTGCTGCATGGTGCGGCCGATCTCGAGGCCATAGGGGTTGTTCATCCCCTCGGCAGAGAGCTTGCCGTTAAGCTCGGAGGCTTTGAGGATGAACCTGATCTGCTCGAACTCCACCTGGGTGGCGAACTCATGGATGGCGGCGATGCTGATATCGACGCCATCGCAGATGGAACCGGTGGCACCACCCTGGCTCTGATCGGCTGTGAAGGTCACCTCGCCATCGCGGCGCTGCTCGACGATGCGGGTATGGCCGCCGCACAGGGTCACTTCGGCGCTGTGTTCTTCACCCTTGTCATCAGTGCCATAAACGGTCACGCGGCAGAAGATAAACTCGGGGGCGGCGGTGCGGCTCACCTGCACTTTGCCAGCATCGATCAGCTGCTGGGCACGATCCACCTGTTCTGGCCGGATCGCGGCCAGCACCTCCAGCCCGGCATCGGCGTTGCCGCCGATGGCACCGGCCGCGGCCGCAATGGCCAGACCGATCTTGCCGGTGCCCGGCACATAAACACCCATCGAGTTTTTATAGAGATTGTCCGACACCGCAACCTCAAGGCGACCGGGCTCACAGCCCAGTTGCCGGGCGGCGACCGCTGCGGCATAGGCGGCGGCGATTGGCTCGGTACAACCCAGCGCTGGTTTGACAACCTGTTGAATAATCTGCAGATACTGCTGCCACGCTTGTTTCATCACTTGAACCTTTTTATCAGCATTAACGAGCGATATGGGCGATCGCTTCCACTTCAACCTTGACGCCCATCGGCAGATCCTTCACTGCGAAGCAGCTGCGCGCCGGACAATCTTTCTGGAAATAGGCTTTATAGACCTCGTTGAACGCGGCAAAATCGCTGATCTCGGCGAGGTAGCAGGTGGTTTTGAGCACGGTATCCAGCGAGCCGCCAGCGGCTTCCAGCACGGATTTCAGGTTTTCCAGTGACTGGCGGGTCTGGGCGGCAATCCCCCCTTCCACCACACCACCCTGTTGCTTGCAGACCGGCAACTGACCGGAGGTAAAGATAAGGTCGCCATAGGCAGTGCCGTGGCTGTAGGGACCGATAGCGTCAGGTGCCGCTGCTGCTGTGATGATGCGTTTCATATAGCCACTCCTGTTTGTGCAATTTTTTTTGCAATCATGAATCTCATTCCGTTCAACATTATTTGCTTTTTATTTTATCCATTCAACAAAAAGATACAAAAATGGCGTTTAAAGGCACCTTTCGGCCTCAATATAAACCGTGATCACCATCCTGATTTGAACAAAAGTACTCTTATGGGCATTGTTTATGACAGTTTCATTCAACTATATTTGCGCCGCTTTCCCACATCCCTACAAAAAAGAAGGTTTTAATGGACGCGCATAGCACTACACTCGCCAGCCCCGTGATGGGCACGCTGGAATGGAAAGAAGCGGTTCGCTTCGACAGCACCGACTGGGGCTGGATCATCATGAGCATCGGCATGGCCATCGGCGCGGGGATCGTCTTCCTGCCGGTACAGGTGGGTCTGATGGGCTTGTGGGTCTTTCTGCTCTCGGCGGTGATCGGCTACCCCGCCATGTACATGTTCCAGCGCCTCTTTATCAATACCCTGGCCACCTCGCCGGAGTGCAAGGATTACCCCAGCGTCATTACCGGCTACCTTGGCAAGAACTGGGGTGTGCTGCTCGGCGCGCTCTACTTCGTGATGCTGGTGATCTGGGTCTTCGTCTACTCCACCGCCATCACCAATGACAGCGCCTCCTTCCTGCAGAGCTTCGGCGTCACCGACGGCCTGCTCTCCGAAAACCCGCTCTACGGTCTGGTGCTGATCTGTGGCCTAGTGGCACTGGCGTCGCGCGGCGAGAACCTGCTGTTCAAGATCTCCACCTTTATGGTGCTGACCAAGATCAGCGTTGTTGCGGTGCTGGGCCTGATGATGGTGGACAAGTGGGATGCGGCCAACATCACCGCCATGCCCGCTGCCGGTGACTGGATGAAGGATGCCATCATCATGCTGCCCTTTACCCTCACCTCCATCCTCTTTATCCAGAGCCTGAGCCCCATGGTGATCTCCTACCGCTCGCGGGAAAAGTCGCTGGAAGTGGCTCGCTTCAAGGCGATGCGCGCCATGAATATCGCCTTCGGCATCCTGTTCGTGGTGGTGTTCTTCTACGCGGTCTCCTTCACCCTGGCCATGGGCCACGATCAGGCGGTTAAAGCCTCCGAGGAAAACATCTCTGCGCTGGCCATGGTGGCCCAGGGGATGCCCGGCCAGACCCTCAAGCTCCTGAGCCTCACCCTCAACATCTTTGCGGTAATGACCGCCTACTTCGGCGTCTATCTGGGCTTTCGTGAAGCCTGTCAGGGGCTGGCAATGAACCTGCTGCGCCGCGTCATGCCGGAAAACCGCATCAATAAAGGATTGGTGGGCAAAGGGATCATGGTGTTCACCGTCATGCTCTCCTGGGGTGCCATCGTGCTCAACGCCCCGGTGCTGAGCTTCACCTCCATCTGCAGCCCCATCTTCGGCATGGTGGGTTGCCTCATCCCGGCCTATCTGGTCTATCAGGTACCGGCGCTGCACAAGTACAAGGGCACCTCCCTCTACATCATCATCGTCACCGGCCTACTGCTCTGTGTCTCGCCCTTCCTGGCGTTCAACTGATCGGTTTCCCCTTATCGACCGCGGGTCACCTTCGGGTGGCCCGTTTTCTATTGGCTCGGCTGACGGCACCCCGCCCGGAAGTAAAAAGCCAAGGGGATCACAACTTGCAACCGGCCATCACCCAAGGGAGGCCGCTCGGAGTACTATTCAGGCAACACGAATCACGCCCGCACTCAGGTATCGAGGCTTAACATGAAATGGATTTTCAACCCCGCCATCCGGCTGGGCAATCAGCTCTCCTTCAAATACAAATTCCTGCTCTGGTCCTGTCTGATGCTGCTGCCACTGGCGTACAGCATGACCAATCTGCTGGGGCGGCTGCAGGATGACAACGTCCAGGCCAACCGCGAGCTGGCGGGAGTGGTCAATCTCGCCCCCGTGCCCGCTATCGAGCAAGCCCTGATCACCCATCGCAATCTGGTGACCCGCCACGCCTATGAGGTGGATCCGGTCGGTGACGATCAGGTCAAGGCAGCCGCACAAATAGTTGCTCAGAGCCTGCAAGCCTTTGCCGACACCCGCCAGAACAACCCCTCCTTTGAGGTGATCCAGCAGGGCTGGGCCGCCCTGCAGAGTGAAACAGGCAAGCTGGAGGTGGAGCAGAGCAACCTGCGCCACGACAAGCTGCTGACTGAGGTGCGCCACCTCTACAAGCACATTACCGCCAGTAGCAGCCTGATCCAGGATCCGGCGCTCGGTACCTACTACATGGTGATCCTCGCCAGTGAGCGGTTGCCGCAACTGCGCGACCTGCTGGCTCAGGTGCGAGATCGCGCCGCCACCATCGCCGATTTCGGCCTGTTTCAGGCCGAGGGCTACAGCGGCCTGCGTTTTCGTCTCGACCTTATCAGCGCCACTCTGCAAGAGCTGGAGGCCGATCTGACCCTGCTCTACCAGATTGAACCGGCCTACCGCGCCGAGCTGGGTCAGCAGACCGATGCTCTGATACAGCTGGTGCGTCAGGGGGTCGAGACCGTGGAAAACAAGATGATGAAGGATCAGCTGGTGCAGCTCTCCACCAAGGAGGTGCAGGCACTGGGGGATAAGATGGACGAGGCTATCACCGCGCTGGCAGGCCAGGTACGCCAGCGGCTGGAGGCCGACCTGCATCAGCGGCTGGCCGCCAACCAACGCCACTTCTGGTGGGTCACCGCGCCGCTGACCGTCAGCTTGCTGCTCTACCTCTACCTGATGATCGGTGCCTATCTCTCCCTGCGCGACACCGTAGGGCGGGTGCGTGATATTGCCGCCCGAGTCAACGCCCAGGATCTCAGCCAGCATATCGAAATCGTCGGTCAGGACGAGCTGGCCGCCATCAGCCGGGATTACAACGTGACCCTGGAGACCCTGCGCACCCTGATGCTGCGAGTGCGGGAAAATGGCGTCACAGTAGTGGAGAGCGCCACCGAGATCGAAGCGCGCACCAGCCGCTCGCAGGAGGTCATTGCCGACCAGCAAGGGGAGACCCATCAGGTCGCCACCGCCATCAAGGAGCTGGCCGCCACCTCACAAGACATAGCGAGCAACGCCCTGCAAGCCGCCCGCATGACCCAGGAGGCACAGAACGTGGTCGGTCAGGGCGAGGATGTGGTGGAGCGCACCATCAAGGCCATCGATCATATCAACCGCGAAGTGCTGCGCACCGCCGACACCATAGGCCAGCTGGAACAGCAGTGCAGCCAGATTGGCGGCGTCATCAGCGTGATCCGCGGCATCGCCGAACAGACCAACCTGCTGGCCCTCAACGCGGCCATCGAAGCGGCCCGGGCCGGTGAGCAGGGTCGCGGCTTTGCGGTGGTGGCCGACGAGGTGCGGTCTCTTGCCAACCGCACCCAGGGGGCTACCGTCGAGATCCAGCAGATGATTGAACAGCTGCAATCCGGCGCCCGCGCCTCGGTCACCGCCATGTCGGCGGCAAGCCATGAAGCGCAGGAGGGAGTCGGGCTGGCGCAGGAGGCGAAACAGGCTTTCGGCGCCATCACCGAGAAGGTGGATCGAATGGTCGATACCAACGCCATCATCGCCAGCGCCATCGAGCAGCAGGGCGCCGTGGTCAACGAGATCGAACGCAACGTGGTGCGCATCTCCGATGGCAGCGACGAGGCGCTGCAAGTGGCCAACGCCGCCCGCGATGCCGCCCGCCAGATCCACCAGCTCACCGAACAGCTGCGCGCCATGGTACAAAGCTTCGTGCTGTAACAGAGCGCTGACAAGCCGGGCTCAACGTGAGCCCGGCATTATCCCGGTCTCGCCCCTGCCCACAACATCTCGGTTGCTCGGATCATCCAGAAAATCTCTGCGACCCACTTGCCGGGCAGATGCCAACAAAGTAGTCTCGAACGAAAACAAAATGCGGCGTTCCCGACACGCACGGTCTGCGATGTCGAGGGAAACCAAGCCGCCTGCGAGCCACAGATTAAACACAGCGTCACGTCATTTATCACCCGCTTCAAGCGAGGATTTACCCATGGCCAGATACCAGTTTTTTACCATTCCGGCGTCCAATCGGCAGCAATACACCTTTATCGACATGGCATCACCGACTTTTCTGAGTGAAAAGGCGGCACTGCTGACCCAAGGATTCGAGGTGGAGGAGGACTTTATTGACGCGACCAGCCCACGGGAGGCCGTCGAGAAGTACCAATCCAATTTTCTCTACGTGGCGGATGAGATAGGCAAGTCCGATAGCACCTATGCCGCAACCGTCGCCATGCTGGAGATTGGCAAGGGGTTATTCGGTAATAAAACCCGCCTAGACTAGGTGCAGCGGTAAAGAGTGGTGGCCATCGTGGCAACGCGCCCGATGGCCATATGGCAAGACATCAATTCGGTAAGTCAGAAGCGCCCCAGCTGCTGGAGCATCTCGATCAGTTCCTCTTCGCTGCTCGGCTCATAGGCCAGCTGAAGGCTCGGCGCAGCGCCTCCCATCAGCATGTAGACGTTGGTGCTGCAGTGGTCGTAGTGATACCACTTACCATTGATGCAGACGTCGGTATAGCATCTCGGGTCCCTTTTCAGTTCCATATGCACATCCTTTTGTTACATTCCATCAACATCACTCCTGACCGTAAAATAACCACCGAGGTTCACGCTTGATGCAGATCAAGGGAAACAGCTGAAAGGGACAGATATCTGCCAGATCTGTGGCCTGCGGATGCCTTGAGCCAGCATCGGTTATCCGAATGAAGATGGGCCGAGTGCCCCACCATATCGCCGGATGGCCCCCGGTAACAAAAACGGCGCCCGCAGGCGCCGTTTTTTCATCTCCCCGCCAAAGCGAGGGGCAAGCCAAAAGGCTTATTCGTCTTCCAGATAGGCGTAGCCTTGCAGGCCCAGCTCCAGCTCGTCGAGCAGGGCTTTGCGAGTGGCATCGTCCAGCGCCGGGTGAGCGGCGATCCGCTGGTAGTTTTCGCGGATCACGGACGGATCGATGTTGACGTAACGCAGCAGCTGGTCGACGGTGTCGCCGCGCACCACGTTGCGAATGTCCATCTTGCCCTCTTCGTCCAGCCACACTTCCGCGCAGTGGGTGTCACCGAACAGGTTGTGCAGATCGCCCAGGATCTCCTGATAGGCACCGACCAGGAAGAAGCCGACGTGGCACTCTTCGTTCTCGCCGTAGACCGGCATTGGCAGGGTGCTCTCGACCCCCAGACCGTCAACATAGTGCTCGACCTGACCGTCAGAGTCACAGGTGATATCCATCAGGATACCGCGACGGCTAAGCGGACGATCGAGACCAGCCAGCGGCATCACCGGGAATACCTGACCGATACCCCAGGCATCCGGCAGAGACTGGAACAGGGAGAAGTTGGCAAAGCACTTGTCCGCCAGCTTTTCACTCAGCTCGTCAGCCAGCGCACGGTGGTTGCGGTTGACCGGGTTGAGCATCTCTTTGAGTGCCAGACAGGTGTTCTGGTGCAGCATCTCGGCCCAGGCACGCTGTTCAAGGTTCAAGAGGCCCATGGTGTACTGGGTATTCACGTCACCCAGATCTGCCACCGAGTCATGGAAAATCTCCAGCAGGGAGGGATCTTCGCTGCGCAGATCCAGCCAGCCTTTCCACATGTTCTGCAGAATGGTCGGCGCATCTTCGTCCGGCGCGCTGATGTCGTTCATCTCCACCCCTTCGGCACCAATGATGTTGGTGACCAGCACGGCGTGGTGGGCGGTCAGGGCGCGGCCGGACTCGCTGATGATGGTCGGGTGCGGCAGGTCGAACTCGCGGCAGACATCGCCGATGCCCCATACCACGTTGTTGGCGTACTCGGAGAGGCTGTAGTTGGCGGAACAGTGGCTCTGGGAACGGGTTCCCTCGTAGTCCACGCCCAGGCCACCACCGACGTCCACGACTTCGATGTTGGCACCGAGGCGACGCAGTTCAGCGTAGAAACGGCCGCACTCGCGGATGCCGCCCTGAATGTCGCGGATATTGGCGATCTGGGAGCCCAGATGGAAGTGCAGCAGTTGCAGGCAATCCAGCTTGCCCAGCCCGCGCAGACGTTCGATCAGCGCCAGGATCTGGGAGGCGGAGAGACCAAATTTGGACATGGAGCCACCGCTCGATTCCCACATGCCGGAGCCGGTGGAAGCGAGCTTGGCACGCACCCCGATGTTGGGCTTGATGTTGAGACGAGCTGACTCGTCCAGCACCATTTCCAGCTCGGAGGGCTTCTCCACCACGATGTAGACCTTGTGGCCCATCAGGTTGCCCAGGAGGGCGTGGCGGATATATTCGCGGTCTTTGTAACCGTTGCAGACGATCACCGAGCCTTGCTCATGGTGATGGGACAGCACGGCCAGCAGTTCCGGTTTGGAACCAGCTTCCAGGCCAAGCCGGGGCTTGTCGCTGTAGGACTGGCTGATGGTCTCGATGACACGACGCTGCTGGTTTACCTTGATCGGGTAAACGCAGAGGTAGTCCCCTTCATAGCCTGACTTCTCGATGGCCTGACCAAAGGCGTTGAACAGCGCATCGACCCGACTCTTGAGAATGTCGGGGAAGCGCAGCAACACGGGGGTAGTCAGCCCGGACTGACGCAACTGTTCGATGGCGTCAGAAAGCACGATATGCGCGTCAGGGCGTGATTTGTCGGGGGCGACGGTCACATGACCGGCGTCATTGATATTGAAAAAACCCGCACCCCAGTAGGGAACGTTGTAGACCTTCAAGGAGTCCTTGCTGGACCAGTTAGTCATGGGCTATGCCTCGCAAATGAGCGACCCAAAGTCGCCTTCGTTACCCTCAATCACATCCAGACCATCTAGTGCAGAGTACGGCGAGCGCTGCCATCACGAGACGCAGCCACCCAAACCAACCCTTTGCACATCGCGGCAAGCCAGAGGCTGCCTGGTGGATCTTGGGGAAGTAACGAGTCTTGATGTGGGGCTGGTGGCTTTACATCAAGCTCAACGGTATGCGGTGCCACTATGCCGTAGCGCCGCGGTACTTTGATGACAGACGACATCAGCCACGCCGTCAGTTCATCATTCGGCAGCGATCCCGACAGAAGGAGAGGGTTCCAAGGAAGAGAAGCGAAGGCGCCAGCACGCATGCGTGTTGATAGACGACAACAACCACAGCCCACCTCACCGTCAGTGACCGCCCATGACAAGGGAAGATGATGAGCCGGTGGCCCACTCGGTCAAATGAAAGATGAGAGTCTGTTGTTCTCCCTGATACCGGAGCCTAACCGGTATTAAAGAAACCATTCCCCAGCAGTGTCTGTCGTTTCTGCGTGCCTCGCCCTATAGGCGTATGATCGGTCGGGTTTCTGGCGGCTCTGCCTGCTTCAGGGTTGCCCTTGGATCGGCGCGGAGTGTACACACTTACCGCGGGCAGTGACAATAAAAAATAGTGTTCAAAATCCCCTTTTAATAAGTCGATCAAATCTTGCTGGCGAGCAGGCGGGCTCTGGGATGGCGCAGGTTATGCGACAGCCCAGTTTCCTCTTGAAAAGTGTGTGAAAACGCCATGATTGGGCTGACGCCTTGCTGTGCGGTGGCTGAGGGGAATTTGGCCGCCACCGCCAGCGCCTAAATATCGCAATAAATGCCACATTTATGCGATCTCCCTCCCGGACGTTGCCCCGCGCGCCGCACATTCGCCGCTCTCCCCTTGCGTCAAAAAATGGGAAAAACCTGCGCTGACGCAATGAGTGCCCCGCACGGATTGGCCACAATGACCGCTCACAATCGGTTAGAGGCTGACTAATGGATACCCTGCTTGAGCGTTTTCTGCGTTACGTAACTTTTCATACCCGCTCCGATGAGACCAATCCAGCCTGCCCCAGCAGCGAAGGCCAGCTGATCTTTGCCCGTGCCCTGCAAGAAGAGATGAAGGCGCTGGGGCTAACCCGGGTCACTCTGGATGAGCACGGCTACCTCACCGGCTGCCTGCCGGGCAACCAGCCGGACGCCCCCGCCATCGGCCTGATTGCCCACATGGACACCGCCGACTACGAGGCGGAGCACGTAGTACCGCAAATCATCGAAAACTATCAGGGCGGCGACATCTGCCTTGGCAAGGGTGACGAGGTGCTCGCCATCCGTGACTACCGCTTCCTGAAAAACTACCTGGGTCAGGATCTCATCACCACCGACGGCACCACCTTGCTTGGCGCCGACGACAAGGCGGGTATCGCCGAGATCCTCACTGCCATCGACCACCTGCAGGCCCACCCCGAGATCCCCCGCGGCGATATCTGGGTCGGTTTTACCCCGGATGAAGAGATTGGCCGTGGCGCCAACCTGTTCCCGCTGGAGAGATTCCCGGCCAAGTGGGCCTATACCGTGGATGGCGGCGAGCTGGGCGAGCTGGAGTATGAAAACTTCAACGCCGCCAGCGCCACGGTGCGTTTTATCGGCAACAACGTCCACCCCGGCACCGCCAAGGGCAGCATGATCAACAGCCAGACCCTGGCCGCCCGCTTCCACGCTGCCATGCCTGCCGAGCAGACCCCGGAGTGCACCGACGGGTATGAGGGCTTCTTCCATCTGGCGCAGATGAGCGGCACCGTGGAGGAGAGCACCCTGCACTACATCATCCGTGACTTCGACGACGAGCACTTCGCCGCACGCAAGGCCGAGATGCAGAGCCGGGTGGCCGCCCTGCAGGCCGAGTATCCCAAGGCCCGCATCGAGCTGGCCCTGACCGACAGCTATCGCAACATGCGCAGCCAGATCGAGCCGCACATGCATATCGTCGAGCTGGCCAAGGCCGCCATGGAGGCCGCCGACGTGGTGCCCAAGATCAAACCCATTCGCGGTGGTACCGATGGCGCCCGCCTCTCCTTTATGGGCCTGCCCTGCCCCAACCTCTTCACCGGTGGCCACAACTTCCACGGCAAGCACGAGTTCATCCCGCTGCAATCCATGGAGAAATCGGTCGCCACCCTGGTGGAGCTGGTGCGCCTCACCGCAGCCTGGCGCGGTTAATCGGTAGCTGTCATTACCAGGGCAAAAGGGGGGAGCCGGTTTACCGGCTCCCCCCTTGCTATCTGGCCATCACCCATCAACAAAGGGAAACCGGGGAGAGTCGCGCAGGGGCAACTGGCTGCCACTGCCATCAAACTGTCATCCCGCTGACATGTCGCGGGAACAGTGTCACATCATGCTGGGAGCAACGGATCGCCGGAGCCCTCCAGATGTTCACTATCGATACCCTGCTGACCCAGCACTTCCCCCGCCTGCTTGGCTACCCCCTGCTCACCCCGCTGTTAAAGCGGCTGCTGGGCTGGCTGCTCAACGAGCAGGCCTTTGCCGACTTTGCCACCCGCTACCCGCACCTGCGCGGCCTCGACTTTGTCGAGCAGGCGCTGACCCAGCTCGATTTCGACTATCGGGTCAGCGAGGCGCAGCTGGAGCATATTCCCGCCAGCGGCCGGGTCATTCTTGTCGCCAACCACCCCATCGGCTCGCTGGACGGACTGGCGCTGCTACAACTGCTCGGTCGCATCCGCCCCGATGTGAAGATCGTCGCCAACCAGCTGCTGGCCCAGCTCGCGCCGCTGCGCCCTCTGCTATTGCCGGTAGACAATATGGAGGGCAAGACCGATCGACAGGCCATCCTCGCCATGAACGAACACCTCGCCCATGAAGGGGCGCTGGTGATCTTCCCCGCAGGCGAAGTATCCCGGCTTGGCTTCAAGGGGGTGAAAGACGGCCCCTGGCAGGCAGGCTTTATCAAGCTGGCCCAGCGCACACGCACCCCGCTGGTGCCCATCCATCTGGGGGGGCGCAACAGCCTCTGGTTCTATCTCGCCTCCTGGCTCAACAAGCCCGCCTCCGCCCTGTTGCTGGTACGCCAGCTGTTTCGCCAGCAGGGGCAAACCCTGCCGGTGACCATAGGGGCACGCATTCCGCTCGGCAGTTTTCAGGAGCTGCCAGCCAAGACGGCGGCTCGGCTGGTGCGCAACCACCTCTACCGGATTGGCCGTGGCAAGGCGGGACGGCTGCAGACCGAGGCCCCCATCGCCCTGCCGGAGGATCGCCGCCAACTCAAACAGGCCATCGAAAGCTGCGAACAGCTCGGCACCACCCCGGATGGTCAGGGGATCTACCTCTACCGCCGCCACGAACTGAGCCACTCGGTGATCCTGCGCGAGCTGGGGCGACTGCGGGAGATCGCCTTTCGCGCTGTGGGGGAAGGCTCCGGCAAGCGGCGGGATCTCGATGGCTTTGACAACGACTATCACCACCTGATCCTCTGGGATCCGGCCCGACTCGACATTATCGGCGCCTACCGGTTCGCCCCGGTGGCGGAGCTGCTGGCCAGCAAGGGGAAGGATGGCCTCTACAGCCACACCCTGTTCGGCTTTGAGGATAAGTTGCTGCCCCGGCTGGAGCAGGCCATCGAGCTTGGCCGCAGCTTTATCCAGCCCGCCTACTGGGGCAAGCGGGGGCTCGATTATCTCTGGTTCGGCATCGGTGCCTATCTGGCCCGCTATCCCCGCTACCGCTACCTGTTTGGCCCGGTGTCGCTCTCCGGCAGCCTGCCGCCGGCGGCCAAGGATCTGCTGGTGAGCTTCTACCGCCAGCACTTTGCCCCCGAGCTGGCGCTGGCCCCCTCCCGCCGTCCCTACCCCGAGACGCAGCCTCTGTTCGAAGGGGTGGATTACGGCGCCGATCTCAAAGCACTCAAGGCCCGTCTCGACAATCTGGGCTGCGCCATCCCCACCCTCTACAAGCAGTACTCCGAGCTGTGCGAGCCGGGCGGGGTGCAATTTATGGACTTTGGTATCGACCCCGACTTCAACCACTGCATCGACGGGCTGGTGTGGGTCGATGTGAGCCGCATCAAGTCCCACAAGCGGGCCCGCTATATCGGCAGTCATCTGGCCGAGCCGCGCTTATAACCCTGCTGGAGCCAGGCGAACAGCCAAATGCAAAAAAGGAGAGAGAGGCCATCGCCTCCCTCTCCTTTCGCTCTCATGCTCAGCACCTTTTCGAGGCGCTCGGCCCATCTGGCGTTACTCGGCCGCCTTGCGATCCGAGTGGCCGAGATCCCGCTCAGGGGCGATAACATCGCGCACCCGCTGCTTGATCTCCTTGGCCTCGGGGAAGCCGTCATCGACCACCCGATCCCACACCTGCACCCCGTTCACCAGAATGCGGAACTCCCCCTTGCAGGCCGGCACCAGCGCCACCTCCCCCAGATCGCTGTCAAAGGTGGAAAGCAGCTCCTGCGCCAGCCAGGCGGCGCGCAGCATCCAGCGACAGAGGGTGCAGTAGCGGATTTCGATGCGGGGTTTGCTGATCAGGGTTTCAGACTCGGTCATGAGTGACTCCATAAAAAAAGCGACCAATGGCGGGAAGTGGCGTACCGCCACCCAATGGCCAATCCCGGTTCGGTCAAATCAGCGCTGATCAACCCCATGAAAATCGGCCAGCCAATGGCGGGCAATGGTACGCATCGCCGATTCTGGCAGCTCGAACAGGCCGGGAGCAAGAGGGCCTGCCGCCAGCATCCGGATCCCTTCCATGATCTCCGCCAGCACCAGATAGACATATTCGCCAATCACGGCGCCATGGACAAAGTTGACCGCCTCACCCCGGTTGAGCAGGTAGATCTGGGTGCCATCCGGCCGGTTGAGGGCCAGCACATGGGGGCACACCTCTTCGCTCGGCCACGGCAACTGGGCCAGCGAGAAGGCAAACTCGTCATCGGCCGAGGTGACCGAGGCGACCATGGTGCCGGGGCGCAGCGCCTGCAGATCCGCCAAATCCAGCGAGCCGTTGCCGGTAGAGCAGATCACCAGCTCGGCGCGGCTCAACGCCTCGGCCTTGGTGATCAAGCGAAAACCGTGAGAGAGCGCTTCGACCTGTCGCAGCACATCGGTCTCCACCAGCCCGAGATGGAGGTTGCGACAGCGCAGGTCGCGGGCGATGCTGCGCCCCACCTTGCCATAGCCAAACAGCACGGCTTCGCAGACGTTGAAAGTACGGTTGAGGTTACGAGCCAGCGACTCCGCGGAGTAGACCACGCTCAAACCAATCTGGATATCCTCGGCCTGCTTGAGGGGGCTGCGCGCCACCGACACCACCGGGGTCGCCAGCACCTCCTGCTCATAGCGTTGATGGCCGTTCTCGGTCATCTCCACCACCCCGAGGAAACGGGGCCCGAAGTATTCACTCAAGATCACCTGGGTTTTGGCAAAGTAACCGCCAATATCGAGGATCAGCAACCGCTCGTGGGGGGCCACCAGCGGCGCAATCTGCTGGATTATGCTGTCGGGATCATTGGTCCAGCGTCGGTTGAGGGGCAGTACCGGATAGTGCCGGGATACCCACTCGAAGGTAGGTCCGTGTACCGATTTCGGTTTGGGTAAAATCGCGCCAATCCGCCCAATCTGACCGAGGGCATCGATAAAACGGGGGCGATCGGGAAGCAGGTGAGTGACCAGCAGAATGCAGAGACCGTCGATACGTCCCTGTCCGGTGAAATGGCGAAAAAACAGATGCTCAGATCCTTGACTGCGCAACTGTGGCCTCCTTATGTGCCGCAAAGCAGGCAAACAGAACCCGGCGCGGCCGGGTTCTGTGTGTGTCCAAATAAAATGAAAATCCTTTTTATCTGAAACACATAGGGGGCTCAATCATTATCTGCCAAGAGTATGAGCAGGTATGCAAAAATGGCGCCATTTGACCATTTTCCACACAAGTATCAGTACAAAGAAGCAGCAGGCCAGACCCACCATAGGCTGAGCCCGGTTCCCGCGGCAGCGAGCAGGATCAGCCCACTCCAACGCACTGGCCAGGGTTTGTCACGTAACGCCCACTCCAGCAGCGGCAGCAACCAGACCGGCAGCAACACCACCAGCGGCACCTCCACATATTGCCAGGCCAGCATCTGGACGAAGGCGAGGGCCAGCGCCAGACCGGCGGGTGCTACCTTGATGTCAACAAAGGTGGCAAGCAGGGCGCGAAAACCGGCGAAAGCGGCCAGCGCACCGGCCAGCTGGGCAATCAGCAGACTGCCATCGATGCCGATCACCAGTGCCAACCAGATAAAGCCGAGGGCAAACCCGAGCCCTTCGCGGCTGTCACAGCGCAAGGTGCTCCAGCCAAACCAGAGGATGGCGGGCAGTAGCGCCAGCCAGATCCCGGGTTCGCTCGCCAGTACCGAGGCCAATCCCTGCCACCACACCAGCGCACTGAACACCGCAAAGAGCAGCAGTGAACCGCGCAGATCGTTCACCTGAGCCGCAATGGCGGGCACCAGCAGGGTCAGCGGCAGCCACTGCCACGCCTTGGCCGGAATACCATAGAGACCGCCGAGCAATGAGCCCACCAGCCAGAGCGCCAGCGCGCCCCACAGATAACCCAGTCGCGGCCAGCGCCACGATAGCAAAGCGGCTCCCAGAGGAGCCGCCAGGGTTTGCAGCAGAAGTTCCGCGCCCATTACTTGCGCACGCCTTCGACAAACAGGTTGATGTTCATCTCGTCCGGAATGCCGGGCAGCATGTAGCTCACGCCAAAGTCACTGCGCTTGATGGTGGTGGAGGCGTTGAAGCCGCTGCGGTAGCCGCCCCAGGGATCCTTGCCCTCACCGATCTTGACCAGATCGAAGGCCACTTCCTTGGAGACGCCGTGCAGAGTCAGGGTCCCTTTCAGCACGCCTTTATCCTTGGTGCCCTCGTAAGCGGAGCTGACGAAGGTCATCTTGGGATACTGCTTCACGTCGAGGAAGTCCGGACTGCGCAGGTGCTTGTCGCGGGCCTCGTGATTGGAGTCGACGCTGGCGGCATCCACTTCAAAGCTCGCCTTGGCCGCCGCCGGGTTGGCGTCATCCATGCTGAAGGTGCCGCTGAAGGTGTTGAAGCGACCCACCAGCTCGGAGAAGCCCAGGTGACCCACCTTGAACTGCACCGTGGTGTGCGCCGCATCCACATCGTAATCCGCCGCCATCAGAGGGGTAGCTATAAACAGGCAGGAGGCCAGCAGAGCCTTGGTCATTTTCATCCGTTCGTTCCTTCATCTTGGGGTTCACATCAGTGGTTAAAATGCTAACCTCGTTCTGAAGATGAATAATCAGTGATTTATTAAATTCATTATTTACTGAGGATGGAAAATGGACCAGATCGCCGCCATGCGCACCTTTATCAAGGTGGTGGAGTGCCAGAGCTTTACCAAGGCCGCCAACCAGCTCGGCATCTCGGTCGCCATGGCCTCCAAACTAATGCAACAGCTGGAGGAGTCCCTCGCCACCCGGCTGCTGTCGCGCACCACCCGTCAGGTCAATCCCACCGAAGCAGGCCAGTTCTACTACCAGCGCTCCCTCGCCCTGCTGGCGGAGCTGGAAGAGACCCACAGCCAGCTGACCCACCACAACCAGCAGCCGAACGGCACCCTCAAGCTCTCGGTGCCGATGGATTTTGGCTATCTGCACCTCTCCCCCGCCCTGCCGCTGTTTCGCCAGCGCTTTCCCGACCTCAAGCTCGATATCGAGTACAGCGACCGGCGGGTAGCGCTGGTGGAAGAGGGATTCGATCTGGCGCTGCGGATCGGCCACCTCAGCGACTCCTCGCTGGTGGCGCGCCAGCTTGCCACCATTCGGGTCGAGCTTTGCGCCAGCCCCGCCTATCTGGCACGCAAGGGCAGACCGGAAAAACCCGAGGATCTCAAACAGCACGACTGTCTGATCTACACCCTGACCCAGCCGGAGTGGCACTTCAAACGGGGAAACGAGCAGCAGAGCATCCGGCCACAGGGGCCACTGCGGGCCAACAACGGGGTGGCGCTGACCCGCGCCGCTTGTGATGATCAGGGCATCATATTGCAGCCCACCTTTATCGTGGGGGAGGCCCTGCGGTCAGGACAGCTGGTCAGCCTGCTGCCAGAGTGGGACAAGGGAGATGTGGGACTTTATGCGGTCTATCCGCACCGCCGCTTCGTCTCCGCCAAGGTGCGCTGCTTTATCGAGTTCGTGCAGGAGCGCTATCTCGCCCCGCAACAGTGGGATGCGCCGACCTGATTGCCAGAGCAGAGGATACGGCCTGACTGTCCGGCCTGCTGGTCCGGCTTGAAACCTAACGCTGGTCGGGTGCGGTGGTGGATGCGGCAACAGGGGTGAGCTTGGCTAGCAGACGCTCCTGCTCGGGGTGCAACTGCCAGCGTGGCAGTCGGGTGCGGACAACCGACAACTGCTGCTCACTGAGGGCATAGGGGAGCGCCACTTCAATCTCGGGGCAGTCAAACATGGCGGCCAGCTGGAGGATCAAAATAAGGTTTGCCTCGTCGGTCTTGTGCTTGTTGACCCGTTTGCGGATCTCGTGGCGCAGCTGGGTTTCGGGGTCCTGGGTCATCGCCTGCCAGCCGAAACCGAACAACGGCACCAGCGCGCTGACAATCCCCAGCGCCGTCATCGGCTGCTTGGGAGGATGATAGAGTGCGTTGAGATCCAGCCGAACAGGATTCTGACGAACCTCACCCTCACCAAATAAAATCGTTTTCGTCATTGGATTACCCGTTATATTCCACTAGACTGCGCCGCATATTTTACCCCGATATGCCAACGAGGTGCTGATGCTAAGCGATATCGAGATCTCCCGCCAGTCCCCCCGTCTCTCCATTCACGCGCTGGCCGAACGCCTCGCCATCCCCCAGCACCTGCTCAGCCCCCATGGCCACTACAAAGGCAAGCTCAGCCTCGACCTGCTCAAGTCTCAGCCCAAACAGCGCGGCAAGCTGGTACTGGTGAGCGCCATCACCCCGACCCCGCTCGGTGAAGGGAAGACGGTGACTACCCTTGGCCTCTCCATGGGGCTCAACCATATCGGCCAGTCCAGCATCGCCACCATCCGCCAACCGAGCCTCGGGCCGGTATTCGGGGTCAAGGGGGGGGCCGCAGGTGGCGGCCACGCCCAGGTGGTGCCGATGGAGGAGATGAACCTCCACCTCACCGGCGATTTTCACGCTCTGTCGGCGGCCCACAATCTGGCGGCGGCAGCCCTCGATGCCCGCCTGTTCCACGAACAGAAACTGGGTGCCGAGTTCACCGCCAAAACCGGCCTGCCGCGGCTCGATATCGATGCTGACAACATTCTCTGGCCACGCACCCTCGACATGAACGATCGCGCCCTGCGCCACCTCACCATAGGTAAAGGTGGCGCAGCCGATGGGGTGGAGCGCGGCGATCGCTTCGTCATCACCGCCGCCTCCGAACTGATGGCCATTCTGGCGCTGGCAAGCGATCTGAAAGACCTGCGCCAGCGCATCGGCCGCATCCAGCTAGCCCGCGATATTCACGGCAAGCCCATTACCGCCGAACAGTTGGAAGTAGCAGGCGCCATGACGGTGCTGCTGAAAGACGCGCTACAGCCAACCCTGATGCAGACCACCGAGCAGACCCCGGTGCTGGTACACGCCGGCCCCTTTGCCAATATTGCCCACGGCAACTCCTCGGTGATCGCCGATCGCATCGCCCTTGGCCTGACCGACTATGTGGTGACCGAAGCGGGTTTTGGCTCCGACATGGGGCTGGAGAAGTTCTTCAACATCAAGAGCCGCCAATCCGGTATTACCCCCGCCTGCGTGGTGCTGGTGGCCACGGTGCGCGGCCTCAAGGCCAACAGCGGCCTGCTCGATATCCGCCCGGGCCAGCCGCTGCCGGAAAGCCTGCTGCGTGAGGATCTACCGACTCTTGAGCGGGGTTGTGCCAACCTCGCCTGGCATATCGGCAATGCCCGTCGTTACGGCGTGCCCGTGGTGGTCGCCATCAACCGCTTCCCCACCGACAGCGAGGCCGAACTGGCGTTGCTGGCCCGTGAGGCGATGCAGGCCGGCGCCTGTGGCAGCGCCATCTCCAACGCCTTTGCCCAAGGCGGGGCCGGTGCCAGCGAGCTGGCCCGGGCAGTGGTCGCCGCCTGCGAGCAACCTGACAAAGTCAAATTGCTCTATCCCGACGAAGCGAGTCTCGACGCCAAGCTGGCGACCCTGGTGGAGTGCGGCTACGGCGCCCGCGGAGTGCAGCTGTCGGACAAAGCTCGCCAGCAGCTGGCACAGCTCTCCGCCGAAGGGTGGGATCACTTGCCCATCTGCGTGGCCAAGACGCCGCTCTCCATCAGCCATGACCCCGCCCTCAAGGGAGTGCCGACCGATTTCGAGGTACCCATCGACGAGGTGAAGCTCTGCGCCGGTGCCGGGTTCGTCTATGCGCTGGCGGGCCCCATCATGACCATGCCGGGGCTGGGCAGTCTGCCTGCCTATCGCCATATCGATATCGATGAGAACGGCGAGATAGTCGGCCTGAGCTGAGCCCTTCCACAACGCCAGAAACAACAAGGCCCCGCCAATTGCGGGGCCTTCTGTTATCCATGCATCAACCCTTAGAGGGTGAAGCGCTGGGTCATATGGTGCAGGGTGTTGGCCAGCTTGCTCAGCTCGACGCAAGCCTGGGCGATCTGATGAGCGCCCTGGGCATTCTCGTCAGCGGCATTGTGAATGTTGACAATGCTGCGGTTGAGCTCTTCGGTCACCGCATTCTGCTCTTCGGTGGCGGTGGCGATCAGGGTATTCATGTCGGTGATGCGCACCACGGCACCATTGATGGTCTCGATACTGGTACCGGCATCCCGCGCCAGACCGACGCTCTCCTGCATCTGGTGACGACTCAGCTGCATGGCGTTGCCCGCCTCGGCGGCGCGGCTCTGCAATAGCTCGATCATCTTGCTGATCTCGGCGGTGGAGTCCTGGGTCCGCTGGGCTAATGAACGCACTTCATCCGCAACGACCGCAAAACCACGACCCTGCTCACCGGCACGGGCCGCTTCGATGGCGGCGTTAAGGGCCAGCAGGTTGGTCTGACCGGCGATATCGCGGATCACATCCAGCACCACGCTGATGTTGGCGCTGTCGGCCTCCAGCTGCTGCACTACTGTGCCAGCCTGCTCAATCTTGACCGACACCTCTTCGATGCTGGCAATCGAACTGCGTACCACTTCGCTGCCGGCAGCAGAGGTGCGGGAGGCATCCTTGGCGGCGCTCATGGCATCCGTGGTGTTACGGGCCACTTCATTGACGGTGGACTGCATCTCGTTCATGGCGGTCGCCACCTGGGAGACTTCGTTCTGCTGGATGGCCATGCCGCTGGCAGACTGGCTGGAGATGGCGCTCACCTCCTCCACTGCGCTGCTGAGTTGGCTCACGGAGCCGGCGATCTCGCTCACCAGATCGGAGAGGGAACCCTGCATCCGGTTGATGGCGGAGCCCAGCTGACCCAGTTCATCGCGGTTGAAGCGGCTGTCACGGATCCACTGCTGCAGTTCGCCCTGACCCAGATCGCCATTGGCAATACACTGGGCCTGACGGGCCAGCATGATCAGCGGGTCGCGAATTTGGCGGGTCAGTACCACGGAGAGCACCACCACCAGGATCAAACCGAGCACCAGTGCGATGGTAACGCTCAGCTTGGCGGAGTCGTAGGAGGCAACCACAACCTTGCGCGACTCGGTCGCATAACCGTGGTTAATGCGAATAAGATCCGCCACCGACTTGTGCAGGTTGTTGTAGAGGGGGATCCCCTGCTCCATGAAGACGCTCTGGGCCTCGCTCATCAGGCCGCTATCCTGCAACTGCTTAACCTGCTGGTGCAGGGCCAGGTAGCTTGCCCAGTCGGACTTTACGATATCGAAAGTGCGACGCTCTTCAACATCCTGCGCCCAGATGGTCTTGTCATGGTCGATCATCTGCTGTTTGAGTCGTTCCACCAACTGCGCGGCCATGGTGCGGTACTCGGCACGCTTCTGGGGATCAGCGGCGACCAGAAACAGACCAAGCTCATAACGACGCAACTCGCTGATGCTGTCGCCAATGTCATTGGTGCGGTTGACGGCAGGCAGGATGCTGTCGGTAAAACCGATAGCCGCCCGGTTCATGTTGCTGAACTCCAGCAACGAGAAGCCGCCGATAAAGGCGACCATCAAACCGAGCACGGCAAAGCCGGCGGTGAGTTTTTTACCTATGGTCATGGTACTGGTATTCATGGGATATCCTGGTGGTCGTTAAATTCGTAGCACTCGTCCGGTTCACGCCCTCCTGGCATGAACTATCTGGCCACCTGTTCAGTGGCGCACCATCCAACCTTGATGAATATCTCTGAATTCCATGAGCGGCAGCGAGAGCCGTGAGGGGGCGCTAGAGTAACCGGATTGTGATGGTTCGGAAAGAGTCTGTCCGGTTACTTTTTGTAAGGTGAAAACGAGGAATTTATCGTGCTCGATTAAATATACCGCTCAGATGAATAAATCGAAAAAATACATAACGTTTGCATAGTGCAAGCCGCACGGGCCAAACCGTTGCAGGCCGCCACTCTCATCCGGAACCAATGAAAAACGCCAGCAATGGCTGCTGGCGTCTCGTTTATTCAGCAAGGCGGTTACAAAATAACCGCCATCTTATCCGCGCAGGCCGCCCAGAAATTCGGCCCGGGTATCGGGTTGGGTCTTGAACACCCCACCGAGGGAGGTGGTGGTGGTGTAAGAAGTCGAATCCATCACCCCGCGCGCCTTGACGCAGTAGTGGGTCGCCTTGATGCTGATGGCCACATCCTTGGTGCCGAGCAGGGTCTGCAGCGCCAGCAGGATCTGCTGGGTCAGTCTCTCCTGCACCTGGGGACGGCGGGCAAAGAACTGCACGATGCGGTTGATCTTCGACAGGCCAATCACCTTGCCTCGAGGGATATAGGCCACATGAGCCATGCCGTCGATGGTGACGAAGTGGTGCTCGCAGGTGCTGGTGAGGCTGATGTCCCGCACCATGATCATCTCGTCCACCTGCATCTTGTTCTCGATCACTGTCACCTTGGGGAAGGTGGAATAATCGAGGCCGGAGAAGATCTCATTGACGTACATCTTGGCGATGCGATGCGGCGTCTCGGCCAGACTGTCATCGGCCAGATCCAGCCCCAGCGTCTCCATGATGGAGCGCATATGGCCTTCGATCTTCTCCCGCTTCTGCTGGCTGTTAAGCTCGTTGGTGACCAGGGGGGTTTCCAGTCCCTGGGCTTCGAGGGCAGCCCTGACCAGCAAGGCTTCCGGACTTAAGGTTGTCATTATCTTCTCTCCCACGCTCAGGGACTGTGAGGGCAGCTCATCGAGCAACCCCTTATGTTATGGCGACGTACAGGGCCGACGGTATCGCTGTAATGGTCGCCACTCGGGATGTAACGGCCATCTGTTATGGCGGCATAGTAAACGGCCATTGCCGCCAAGATTCAAGTCAACTTGTGCGTCACCTCATACTTTATGGCCATCTCACCCCGTTTCAGCGCCGATTACCCCGAGAATCCTTGAGATAACCTGCCCATCCCCGGGGATTTTTGTGATAATCCCGCCTTCAATCATAGAAAGAGGTCATGACGATGGGATTTGATACCAGCGGACTACTCCCCTTAAGCGATGCCCTGCAAGGGATGCTGGAACAACTCGCCTGCTGCTGCGACAGCGAGCAGTTGCCCCTGCCAGAGGCCCTTGGCCGGGTTCTTGCCAGCGACATCGCCTCTCCCCTCGCCGTGCCCCCCTTCGACAACTCCGCCATGGACGGTTACGCCGTGCGCCTTGAGGATCTCGCCAGCGGCACCCCGCTCATCATGGCGGGCAAAGCGTTTGCCGGTCAGCCCTACCAGGGCGAATGGCCCGCTGGCCACTGCGTGCGGATCATGACAGGCGCCCCGGTACCCGCAGGCACCGATGCGGTGGTGATGCAGGAAGAAACGCAGGCCGACGGCGATCGGATCACTTTTCTGGCACAACCCGAACCGGGCCAGAATATCCGCCGCGCCGGCAGCGATATCGGCAAAGGCGCCTGCGTGCTGCCTGCCGGTACTCGCCTCACCCCAAGAGAGATGCCACTGCTGGCCTCCCTCGGCGTGGCTACCGTCGCGGTGCGCCGACCGCTGAAAGTGGCCATCTTCAGCACTGGCGATGAGCTCAAACCGGTCGGTACCCCGCTTGCCCACGGCGATATCTATGACTCCAACCGCTACGGCGTGCGGGCCATGCTGGCGCGCATGGGCTGCGACTGCCTCGACCTTGGCATCATCCCCGACGACCCGGCCCAGCTACGCGCTGCCTTTATCCGCGCCGACGAAAAGGCCGATGTACTCATCACCACCGGCGGCGTCTCGGTGGGGGAGGCGGACTTCACCAAACAACTGCTGGACGAGCTCGGCGAGATTGGCTTCTGGAAGCTGGCCATCAAGCCGGGCAAGCCGTTTGCTTTTGGCCGTCTGCCCCGCGCCTGGTTCTTCGGCCTGCCGGGCAACCCCGTCTCCGCCATGGTCACCTTCGATCAGCTGGTGCAACCGGCGCTGGCCAAGCTGGCAGGTCAGCACTTCGAGCGCCCGCTCCAGCTACAGGCCATTGCGGCCGAGCCACTCAAAAAGAGCCCGGGCCGACTCGACTTCCAGCGCGGCATCATGAGTCAGGGACCGAACGGCCTCGAGGTGCGCAGCACCGGCTCGCAGGACTCCGCCGTGTTCAGCTCCCTGTCGCAAGCCAACTGCTACATCGTTCTTGAACGGGAACGGGGCCGCGTCGCCGTGGGCGAGACAGTAACCGTGGAGCCATTCGGGGGATTGCTGCTGTGAGCGAGATCCTGAGCGACGCCGAACTGCTGCGCTACAACCGCCAGATCATCCTCAAATCCTTCGATTTCGAGGGGCAGGAGGCGCTCAAACAAGCCCGTGTGCTGGTGATCGGTGCCGGTGGCCTTGGTTGCGCCGCCAGCCAGTATCTAGCGGTGGCCGGGGTTGGCCGACTCACCCTGGTCGATTTCGACAAGGTGGAGCTCTCCAACCTGCAGCGTCAGGTGCTGCACAACGATGAGCGCATCGGTCACTACAAAGTAGACTCTGCCGCCCAGTCGCTGCGCGCGCTCAATCCCTGGCTCAACGTCGAGACCCACGCGGCCGTGGCCGACGAGGCGCTGCTCGATACCCTGTTGCCCCAACACCAGCTGGTATTGGATTGCACTGACAACCTGGCCATTCGCAACCTGCTCAACCAAAAGGCACGCCAGCATGGCGTGCCACTGGTCAGCGGCGCCGCCATCCGGCTGGAGGGACAGCTGTGCAGCTTCACCTGGCAGGAAGATGAGCCCTGCTACGCCTGCCTCAGCGCCCTGTTTGGCGAGCAGGCACTCACCTGCGTCGAGGCGGGCGTGCTCGCCCCTGTGGTGGGTCTGGTGGGCAGCCTGCAGGCACTGGAAGCCATCAAGCTGCTGGCGGGCACAGGAAAAAACTACAGCGGCCGCCTGCTGATGATCGACGGCCTGAGCGGCACCTTCCGCGAGATGAAGCTGCCCAAGCGCCCCGACTGCCCCGTCTGTTCCCATCCTTGACGCAAACGGGATCAAAAAAGCCGAACCCCGTGGTTCGGCTTTTTGGTACCTGCACCTAACAACCCCTTCCTCAATGGGTCGTGAGGATCCTTTGCAACAGGTGATTAAAGCCCGAGGGATCTTCCGCAGGCCAGGCGTGGTGGCCGTTGGGGGTGTGGATGGTGGCGTTGGGCAGGGCGGCAAACTGCTCTACCCGTTTGGCCAGCGGCAGGTAGTCGTGACTGGTGGAGATGATGGCCACCGGCTGCCAGATGGCGCCGAGCCGGGCACGTACCGACCAGCCGGGTAGCGCCTCCAGCAGCGCCTTGTAGGTTTTCTTTTTATTGCGCACGAAACGCAGCCGAAAGGTGTGGCGCACCTGTGCCAGATCCGGGCCCGGGAAGAGCTCGCGTCCCAGCCACCAGGCGAGCGGGCGCATGCCAAACCAGCGCAGCCACTTGAGGCGCTGGGCGTAACGCTCCTGCTCTTTGGGGCTCTCCAGCAGAAACTCGCTAAAGCCGTTGATCAGCACCAGCCCCTGCACCTTGTGGGGCAGTTGCAGCGCCAGCTCCAGCGCCACCATCGCCCCGAGCGACAATCCGACAACCCAGGCGGGTTCTGGCTGTGCATCGAGCCAGTTCACCACATCGGCTGCCAGGGTCGCCACATCGAATGGCCCCTCCTGCATGCTCTGGCCGTGGCCGCGCAAGTCCAGCGCCACCACCCGGTAGTGTTCGGAAAACCGTTCGATCTGCGCCTGCCAGTCGAGGCTGGAGGAGCCCAGCCCGTGCAGCAGCAACAGCAAGGGGCCCTCTCCCGCACTGCGCAGGGCAAGACCATTGAATTTCATCACCTGATTGCGGCGCATCAGTGTATTGCCTCTCGACTCATCACCTGAACCATCTCTTGTTGTTATGTTGCCCGTGGCCATCCTGCCACGTTATCAGCACGGCGCCCTATCAGCCTTCGCTGACCAGACTCACCGCCTTGATATAAGCGTAGATCTGCTGCTCCGGCGCCAGCGCCAGCCGCCTGGCGGAGCGGCTGGTGATCCGAGCCAGCAGTATCTGCTCACCCAGCGCCAACTGCAACAGGGTCTGGCCGGGGCGCACCTCGCGCACCGCCAGCAGACGGGTGACGAGACAGTTGGAGAGACTGGAGTGCTCGATGGGGGCTGTGGCAATCACCACATCCCGCCCCGCCACCTTGATCTGCAAAGGGCCGCTCTCGTCCGGCACATGGTTCATGGTGACCCGCAACTGCTGCTCGCCGAGTTGCAGGGTCGCCATCTGCTCCTCTTCATCGTAGTGAGAGAGGGTCGCCGCCAGCATCACCCCGGCATCGTCACGACTGGCGAGCGAGAGATCGGTGCGGGTGAAGATCTCGCTCGGCCGGCCTTGCGCCTCTACCCTGCCACCTTCCAGCAGCACCAGCTGATCACAGAGCAGGCTCACCTCCTCCATGGCGTGGCTGACGAAGATCATCGGAATGCCGCTCTCCTGCTGCAACCCCTTGAGCACATGGGCCTGATGGATGCGGCTGCGCCGATCGAGCGCCGAGAAAGGCTCATCGAGCAGCAGCAGATCGGGCTCGGCCAGCAGCGCCCGCCCCAATGCTACCCGCTGGCGTTGGCCGCCAGAAAGCGCATGGGCAGGCAGCCCCAGCAGATCGGCAAAACCGAGCCGAGCCGCCAGCGCTTCGGGTTGCCAGCGCCCTCGCCCCTTGCGGGCCGCCAGTTGCAGATTGCCGAGCACCGTCAGATGGGGAAAGAGGCGCGAGTCCTGAAACACCAGTCCGATCCGGCGCGCTTCGGGCAGAAGTTGAGCATACTCCCGATCGCGCCACCGCAAGCGATCCCCGCTTTGGCGATCGAGTCCGGCGATAATGCGCAGCAATGTGCTCTTGCCACAGCCCGAGGGGCCGAACAGGCCGAGGATCCCCCCCAGCTCGATGGTCAGTGCACAATCGAGGGTAAAGGGGCCAAACTCGCGCCGGGCATGGAGGTTCAGGACATGGCGGGGTGGCTCGTTTACTGACGGCATAGTGGCGGGCTGGTTCATCCAAACACTCTCCGCTGTCGGCGCTGCAGCACACCATAGACCAGTACCAGCATTACCAGCGAGAAGGCCATCAGGCCGCCAGCCAGAATATGGGCGCTCTGGTAATCCATCGCCTCCACATGATCAAACAGGGCAATCGAAAGCACCTGGGTCTCGCCAGGGATATTGCCGCCAATCATCAGCACCACGCCAAACTCCCCCAATGTATGGGCAAAGCCAAGGGCCGCCGCCATCACGAAGCTGGGCAGGGTCATCGGCAAGATGATGTGAAAGAAGCGCTCCAGTGGGCCAAGCCCCAGGGTCGCAGCTGCTTCCAGCTCCTTGTTGCCCATGTTGACGAAAGTGGAGGTGAGCGGCTGCACCACGAACGGCAGCGAATAGAGGATGGAGGCAAACAGCAGGCCAAGAAAGCTGAAGGCGAGCGGGGCGCCAAAGGTGTCGCGCCACCAGGCGCCGAAGCCATATTCGGGGGAAAAGGCGAGTAGCAGATAAAAACCCAGTACCGTGGGAGGCAGCACCAGCGGCAGCGCCACCAGCGCCTCAACGAGCGGCCGCAGCCTGTTCTGACTGCGCGACAGCCACCAGGCCAGCGGCGGTGCCAGCAACAGCAAAATCGCTGTGGTGCAGGCCGCAAGCTTCAGGGTGAGCCAGACCGCCAGCAGATCCCCTTCACTCATTGCCGACCTCCCGGTTGATAAATGCCCCCAACGGCATGGTATCCATCCTTATTGCAAAGAGTGGCCGACCCGAAGGCCGACCACTCAGGGTATCGCATCAGGCCCATCCCCCTATTGGGGCAAGGCATAACCCGCTGCCTTGATCTGCGCCTGACCCGGCCCCTTGAGCCAGGCCACCAGCGCCTCGACCGCGGCGCCTTTCTTCAATACCAGCCCCTGCTGCTCGATGGGGGGATAGAAGCTCGCAGGCACTGCCCAGGCTTCACCAGTCTTGCCCGCTTCCACCAGATTGGCCCAGGCGACAAAGCCCAGCTCGGCATTACCGGTGTCGACAAATTGCCAGGTCTGGCCGATGTTGGCGCCGGTCAGCAACCGGTACTGCTTGGGATCGATCTTGAGATGGGTGAGGGTCGCCATGGCGGCAGCACCATAGGGAGCTGTGCGAGCATTGGCGATGGCGAGGTTGCCTTTCCAGCTACGCAGGGTCGCCTCGTCAGGGGCCGGCCCCCCCTTCTTCCACAGCCCCAGCTGGCCGATGGCGTAGGTGAAGCGATCGCTCCCCTTGCCCTCTTTTTCCAGCTTCTCGGGGGTCGCCGCATCGGCGGAGAGGAAGAGATCGAACGGTGCGCCGTGACTGATCTGGGTGTAGAGCACTCCAGTGGCGGCAGACGAGATGGCCAGGGTGTGGCCGGTCTTGGCGGTAAACTCCTTGCCAATACGATCTATGGTTCCCTTGAAGTTGGCAGCCACAGCCACCTTCACTTCATCGGCCTGTACGGCACCAGTATGCAAGGTGGCGGCGCAGACGCCTGCGATGACAACAGATAACAGCGGTTTCATTCCCTTTCTCCTGATGGGGCCCGCACATCCGCGCCCCTTGGTGGGGCCGAGGTTCCCGCTGAACCTGCGCCCCTCGTGATGAACAGGTCAGGCCTGCCAGCGGGCAGCGGCGGCGTTGTCGCGATCAAGCGCCTCGACCCAGCGTTGCACACCCTCGGCGGTCAGCTCTTTTTTCCAGAACGGCGCCCGGGTTTTCAAGAAATCCATGATGAAGTGACAGGCGTCAAAGGCGGCGTCGCGGTGGGCACTGCTCACCGCCACCAGCACGATCTGATCGCCAAGCCACAACTCGCCGATACGATGAATGAGGGTACACTCCTGCAGCGGCCAGCGGCGGCGGGCCTCCTGCACGATATCGGCCAGCGCCTTCTCGGTCATGCCGGGGTAGTGCTCGAGGGCAAGCCCCTTCACCTCCTCCCCCTGATTGAAGTCGCGCACCTTGCCAACAAAAGTGACGATGGCGCCACTGTCGGCGCGGGTGGCGAGGCGGGCATATTCGTCCGCCAGCGAGAAATCCTCACGCTGCACCAGAATGCGGTCTGTAATGGCTACGTCGTTCATGGCTCAGCCTCCGGTCGTTACTGGAGAGAAAGTGAAGAAGGCCACTTCGTCACCACCGCACAGCTCAGTGGTGCGATCCACGGTCATTATCTCGCTCATCCTTAACCTCCGGTCACCGGCGGGAAGAAGGCCACCTCATCGCCATCGTTGATGGGGGTATCGAGGGGCACCAGGGTCTGATTGACCGCGACCAAGAGCTTGCCTGCTTCCAGCGCCAACGCCCACTTGTCGCCGCGTTCACAGAGCGCCGCACGCAGTTGTTCGGCGGTGGCATAGTCGCAGGGCAGGCTCAGCTCATCGCAGGCCACCAGCTCTCTTACTTGCGCAAAAAACAGTACCTTGATCATGCTTGCTCCCCGCTATTTGACCCCAGCTGAAAATGGCCGGACTTGCCGCCCTTTTTCTCTACCAGCCGCACCTGTTCGATCACCATGTCCTTTTGCACCGCCTTGCACATGTCGTAGATGGTCAGCGCCGCTACCGACGCGGCGGTCAGCGCTTCCATCTCGACACCAGTCTTGCCGGAGAGCTTGCAGAGGGTGCGGATATGCACCTTTTGCTGCTCGGGCAGCGGCACTATCTCCACCTCGACTTTGGTCAAGGCCAGCGGATGGCAGAGTGGGATAAGAGCGGAGGTCTTCTTGGCGGCCATGATGCCAGCGATGCGGGCGGTGGCGAACACGTCACCCTTGTGGTGCTGGCCGCTCAGGATCAGCGCCAGCGTCTCGGGGGCCATGGCAACAAACGCCTCGGCACGGGCTTCGCGCTCGGTCACCTGCTTGTCGGTCACATCCACCATATGGGCTTCGCCGCTCTGGTTCAGATGCGTCAGGTTGGGCTGGGTCTGCTTGGGATCGATCTGGTTCATCGCTTGCTCTCAGAGGTGGGAGACAAAGTTGCACGGCTTGGTGCGGGCATCGAGCTGATCGCGGATCAGTTGCTCCCAGCCCAGCTGGCAGGCGCCGGTGGAGCCCGGCAGACAGCAGATCAGGGTGCGATTGGCGAGTCCCGCCAGCGCACGGCTCTGCATGGCGGAGCCTTTAATCTCGGCAAAAGAGAGTTGACGGAACATCTCGCCAAAACCCTGTACGGTGCGCTCGAACAGCACACCGACCGCTTCCGGCACCCGGTTCTGTTCGTTGAAGCCGGTACCGCCGTTAATCAGTACCACCTGCACCCCCTCATCGGCAATCCACTCGCTCACCCGCGCCCGGATGCGAAACAGGTTGTCCGGGCAGAGCGCCCGATCGGCCAGCTGATGGCCCGCGTCGGTAAGGGCCGAGACCAGATAGTCACCCGAGCTGTCATCGGCGGCGGTGCGGCTGTCGGAGACCGTCAGCACGGCGATCTTGAGGGGAATAAATGCGTTGTGTTTCTGTCCCATCGGGCAGCTCCTTGTGGCTATGGGCCGTCAACGAGGCAGGAAGAGAAGGGGTATGAGAGGCCAGCTGTCAGGGCGCAAAAACGGACGCAGACAGGGGTGACCAACTTGCTCAAGCGTGTGACGGCGGGCTGATTCTATCAAAGGTTTCACGAGATATGGGATTTAAAAGACACACAAATCTGATGCTTGTCCCATATATGAACAAAACGCAGGCCGGGCAAACCCGGCCTGTCGTCGCAGGATCAGAACCCTTTCACCCCGGTCATGTCGGGCAGCTGGTGAGCTATCCCCTTGTGACAATCGATACAGGTAGCCTGCCCCTCCTTGCCGAGGTTGGCAGAGTGCATCTGGACGGCACGCTGTCCTTGCAGGGAGAAGTCCATGTACTCGAAGTTGTGGCAGTTGCGGCACTCGCGCGAATCGCTCTCCTTCATCCGCTGCCACTCCCGCTCCGCCATCTCGCGTCGGTGTGCCTCGAACTTCTCGCGGGTATCCACCTTTCCGGTGATCATGCCCCACAGCTCCTTAGAAGCCTGCACCTTGCGGATGATCTTGTAGGTCCACTCATGGGGCACGTGGCAATCCGGGCAGCTGGCCCGTACACCGGAGCGGTTGGCGTAGTGGATGGTATCGCGATACTCCTCGAACACATTGTCTTTCATCTCGTGACAGCTGGTACAGAAGGCCTCGGTATTAGACGCTTCCATGGCGGTGTTGAAACCACCCCAGAAAATCACGCCGCCGAAGAAGCCCATCAGCAGAATGACCCAGAGAGCCGCCTTCGACGGTGACTTGAAGGTGGTCCACAGACGCTGCACAAAACCGGGTAATTTCATCTATGGGCTCCTTAGTTCAGCGCTTCAACAGGCTTGAAGGTATTTTCCACCAAGGGCTTGGCATCTGTTTGCGGCACGTGGCACTGCAAGCAGAAGTAACGACGGGGGGAGACTTCACCCAGCGTCATGCCATCGCGGGTCTCGAAGTGAGTCGGGCTGATCTTGGGTGCCTTCATGGCGCTGGCATTCTTGAAGCTGTGGCAGGCCAGGCACTTGTTGACCTTGGTGTCCACCTCGTAGTTGCGAATGTCGTGGGGGATCAGCGGCGGCTGATGCATGTACTGGCGATCGTAGGGCGCGCCATCCTTGCGGAAGTTTTTCAGGGGCGCGGCGGTGGCATCGGTCACCAGATCGGTGGCGCCACGCTCGGACTTGAGGCCACCGGTACTGTTGGTGATCTCGGGGGCCGCTGCCATCAAGGATCCCGCCATCAGGCAGGCCAGCATTGCTCCAATCAGCTTTTTCATTATTTGTTCTCCGACGTTTTTTCTGCCTTGACGGCAAAACCTACAGTGATTTCAAAAACTTGTTCCGCGCAGACATCGATGCAGCGGCCACAGTTGGTACACTCCTGAGCCGCAATCAAGGGCTCGTGACCTCGCTTGGCACCGTGAACAGGCCCGCGCAGGATGGGACGCTCCGGGCAGACCGCATAACAATCCATGCAGTTGTTGCACCGCTCGCGCCCCTTGGCAGAAATCTTGATAAATCCGACCCGGTTGACCAGGGCATAGAAGGCCCCCACCGGACAGAGATGACCGCACCAGCCCCGCTCAACTACGAAGAGATCGAACAGGAACAGCGCTGCAAGCAGGGCCCAGCCCGCCCCCATGCCAAACAGCAGACCGCGCATGGCCAGCGACACCGGATTGACCAGCTCCCACGCCATTACCCCGGCCACCGCTGGCACCACCAGCACCATGGCCAGCAGCCAGTAGCGGGTCGCACGGCTGAACTGGCCATTTCCCTTGAGGCCAAGACGCCCCCGGAGCCAGGCCGCCGCATCCGTGATGAGGTTGACCGGACAGACCCAGGAGCAGAACACTCGCCCCCCAACCAGCCAGTAACCGGCCAACACAATGGCAGCACCCAGCCAGAGGGTGGTGAGGGGCCAGTGGCCCGCCGCCAGCGACTGCAACAGCGTGAGGGGATCGGTCAGCGGCACCGTCTCCAGCAACAGCGAGCTGGAGAGGTTGCCCTTGAGGATCCAGATGCCCGCCAGCGGCCCCAGCAAAAACAGCCCGAGCACGCTGAACTGACTCAGCCGACGCAGCAACAGGAAGCGGTGGGAACGCCACCAACCCAGTTTGATGCGAGCCTCTTCCCCCGGATAACGACTCATAACCCCTCCGGTTTGCGGGTGGGCAGGGTGAGCCTGTCGCCGATGAGCGACTTGTTCCCCGCCTTGGCCTTCTCTTCCCAGCCGAGCCGGTAGTGATGACCCAGCTCACCTTTGGCGAGCTGGCGTGGCACCACCTTGATGGCCGCTTCCTCCAGCACGCAGGCGTGCTCACACTTGCCACAGCCGGTACAGATATCGCTGTGTACCGTGGGCAGGAACATGGCGTGCTTGCCAGTACGCTGGTTATGCTGCAGCTCAAGAGTGATCGCCTTGTCAATCAACGGGCAGACCCGATAACAGACATCGCAGCGCAGACCCAGATAGTTGAGACAGGTCTCGTGATCGATGAGCACTGCCACCCCCATCCGGGCCTGATCGATGTCGGTCATCTGCTGATCCAGCGCCCCGCTCGGGCAGGCCACCACGCAAGGGATGTCATCACACATCTCGCACGGCACGGCACGCGCCTTGAAATAAGGGGTGCCGGTGGTCACAGGGTCAAACAGCCGGGCGAGCTTGAGGGTGTCGTAGGGGCACGCCTCGACGCAGAGCCCGCAACGCACGCAGGCGCTGAGAAACTCTGCTTCGTCGAGGGCCGCAGGCGGACGCAGCGCCTGGGCAGGCACAGCTTGCGCCTGCTGGCGGGCCACGCCACCGAGTCCCACGCCAAGCAGGCCCACACCGCAGGCCCCCTTGGCCATGTCGGCCAGAAATTGGCGACGACTACGACTCATCTCGCACTCCCCCGCCTTAAGCCTTCATCACCTTGACGGCGCACTTCTTGTAATCGGTCTCTTTCGAGAGCGGATCGGTGGCGTCCAGAGTCAGCTTGTTGACCAACTGGCTCGCATCAAAGAAGGGCATGAAGACCAGTCCTTTCGGCGGACGGTTGCGACCACGGGTCTCGACACGGGTCTTCACCTCGCCACGGCGGGAAGAGACGATCACCTCTTCACCACGGCGCACGCCGCGAGCCTTGGCATCATCTGGGTGCATAAACAGCACCGCATCCGGGAAGGCGCGATAGAGCTCGGGTACCCGACGGGTCATGGTACCGGTGTGCCAGTGTTCCAGCACGCGACCGGTGGAGAGCCACAGATCGTACTCTTTATCCGGCGACTCGGCGGCGGGCTCGAACGGCAGCGCGAAGATGACCGCCTTGCCATCGGGCTTGCCATAAAAACGTACCCCCTCGCCCGCTTTCACATAGGGGTCAAACCCTTCGCGATAGCGCCACAGTGTCTCTTTGCCATCTACCACAGGCCAACGCAGACCGCGCGCTTCGTGGTACTGATCGAACGGCGCCAGATCGTGACCGTGGCCGCGACCGAAAGTGGCGTACTCCTCGAACAGCCCCTTCTGGACGTAGAACCCGAAGTGTTCGGCTTCGTCGTTCAGCAGCCCCTTGCTCTGCTCTTTCGGGAACTGGTTGACCTGACCGTTGGCATAGAGCACGTCGAACAGGGTTTTGCCCTTCACTTCCGGCATTTTGGCAATCAGCTCTGCTGGCCACACTTCCTCGACCTTGAAGCGCTTGGAGAACTCCATCAGCTGCCACAAGTCGGACTTGGCCCCTTCCGGCGCTTTCACCTGCTGGTGCCAGAACTGGGTGCGGCGCTCGGCGTTGCCATAGGCCCCCTCTTTCTCTACCCACATGGCGGTGGGCAGGATGAGGTCAGCGGCCTGGGCTGTGACGGTCGGGTAAGGGTCGGAGACCACGATAAAGTTGCGCGGGTCGCGATAGCCAGGCAGGCGATCGGTATTCATGTTGGGGCCGGCCTGCATGTTGTTGTTGCACATCACCCAGTAGGCGTTGAGCTTGCCGTCCTTGAGCATGCGATCCTGCAGCACAGCGTGGTAGCCCACCTGCTCGGGAATGGTCCCCTCCGGCAGTTTCCATATCTGCTCGGCAATAGCGCGGTGCTTGGGATCGGTCACCACCATGTCGGCTGGCAGACGGTGAGCAAAGGTACCCACTTCACGGGCGGTGCCACAGGCAGAGGGCTGACCGGTCAGTGAGAAAGGACCATTACCCGGCTCGGAGATCTTGCCGGTCAGCAGGTGGATGTTGTAGCAGAGGTTGTTGGCCCAGACGCCACGGGTATGCTGGTTGAAACCCATGGTCCAGTAAGAGACCACCTTCTTGCTTGGATCGGCATAAAGCTGTGCCAGCTTCTCGAGCTTGTCCTTGGGTACGCCAGAGAGCTTGGAGACGGACTCCAGATCGTAATCCGCCACGAACTTGGCGAATTCCTCGAAGGTCATCGGAGTGGCATCGCCGCTGTCCGGGTTCTTCGCTTTCTGCTGCAGCGGATCGGTCGGGCGCAGGCCGTAACCGATGTCGGTGACACCTTTCTTGAACACGGTGTGCTTGTTGACGAAGTCCCAGTTCACCTTGTCGTTCTGGATGATGTAGTTGGCGACATAGTTGAGGATCGCCAGATCGGTCTGGGGGGTAAAGACGATGCCGTTGTCCGCTAGTTCGAAGCTGCGGTGCTCAAAGGTCGAGAGCACGTGCACCTGCACGTCCGGGTTGGAGAGACGGCGATCAGACATCCGCGACCAGAGGATGGGGTGCATCTCGGCCATGTTGGAGCCCCACAGCACGAACGCATCGGCCTGCTCGATATCGTCGTAGCAGCCCATCGGCTCATCCATACCGAAGGTACGCATGAAGCCGACAACCGCAGATGCCATGCAGTGGCGGGCATTGGGGTCAATGTTGTTGGAGCGGAAACCGGCCTTCATCAGCTTGGCGGCGGCATAGCCTTCCCAGACTGTCCACTGGCCGGAGCCGAACATGCCGACAGCGGTCGGCCCCTTCTCTTTGAGGGTCGCCTTGAACTTCTCGGCCATGATGTCGAACGCCTGATCCCAGCTGATGGGGGCGAAGTCGCCATCCTTGTCGAACTGGCCGTTCTTCATCCGCAGCATCGGCTGGGTCAGGCGATCCTGGCCGTACATGATCTTGGAGAGGAAGTAGCCCTTGATGCAGTTGAGGCCACGGTTGACCGGTGCATCGGGGTCGCCCTGAGTCGCCACGACCCGACCATCCTGAGAGCCCACCAGCACGGAACAGCCGGTACCGCAGAAGCGGCAGGGAGCCTTATCCCAATGGATGGCCGTCTTGTCGGTACTGGTGATGAGATTGGCTGCCAGCGTGGGGGCACTGACACCGGCCACGGCAGCGGCAGCAGCCACCGCGTTGGCCTTCATAAAGTCGCGTCGACTCAGCTTCATGGCATATCCTCACATTGCTTATCGCGTAATAGTTGTCGAATCTGTCGAACGGGAGCCAGCCATCAGCGGCAGAGGGCACGCCCGGCATCCCATCACTCTTTTCAGTGACCGCCCAGTTCATCGAACTGGTGGTAAATCAGGGCGGCAGAGAGCACGCCCGGCATCGCCTGTATCGCATCAATGGCCGCCATGATCGGCCGCTGGCTCGGACCTTCCAGGGTCACGACCAGCTTGCCCTCGTCACTGACGGCGTGGATCTCGGCCCCTTCAAGGGCGCCAATCTGCCCGGCGAGCTGATGGCGCAAAGGGGGCTGGGTCAGCACCACCAGACTCGATACATGGAACTCCTTATCGATTGTGGCTTCTGTGTCACACGGCTTCTGACTCATTCTGACTCCTGCTTGAGGGTGGGCTGACTCGCACCACCGGATGGGGCGGCTCGCCCGTCGACCTTGATGCTGCCAACCGGACAATCCTGCACACAGGCGCCGCAGCCGTTACAGCGATCCGGCTCGACCGTCGGGGTGGGCACGCACCCCAGCACCGGAATAAAGCGAATGGCATTGGGCTCGCAGCTGTCCTGACAGCGCTGGCAGAACACCTGACCATTGGCCAGACAGTTGGCTTCGATATGGGCCTTATAGTGCCAGGGGGACTCGCTGGTCAGGCGAAACAGGGGCACCTTGCAGACCGTGACGCACTCGGTGCAGAAGGTGCACTCGCCACGCTGGAAATCGACCACCGGAAAACCGCCCTCGCCATTCACCAGGATCTGCTCCGGACAGGCGGCCAGACAATCCCCGCAGCGGGTGCAGTCGGCGACAAATGCCGACCAGTTGACTGACCAGGGCAACTGCACCGGCGGTTCGGCGGTTCTCAGCCGCCCCCGGAACAGGCCGCGGCGGGCAAGATCGATCTCATCCGGCATGTTGACTCCTGTTCTGGTGAAGAAGGGGACAGTGCGAGTCCATGATTGGCATTCTTGATACCAATTATAAGAGTGGGTGTATATTGCGGCCCTGACAAGGTAAGGGATATACCACCAGGGAGATAAACAGGGGGGATTCTTGCGCCAGATCAAAGCCTTGCAGCGCAATAAAAATGGAGGTATCGGTTAAAATACCTCCATGTGAGGATTGCTATTTAATCGCTGGCGATTTTTTGCGGTTATCCGCCGATCGAGGCGAGATGAGGAGTGATGCCGGCATTGCCCTCATGGAGACGATGGGTGGCACTCTTGCCCGCCAGTGCCGCGCGAATGCGCTGTTGCAGCTCATCAGATTGCCCATCTGCACCGAGCAGATCCCGCAGGTCAATGCCGTTGTCGCCAAACAGGCAAAGATGCAGCTTCCCCAGCGAGGAGACCCGCAGCCGGTTGCAACCGGCACAGAAATCCTTGCTGTAGGGCATGATAAGCCCCACCCCACCCTGCGATTCCGGATGCATGAATACCTGCGCCGGACCGTCATCCGTGCCCCGCAACTGCTGCACCCAGCCGCTCTCCAGCAAGCGCTGTTTAATCTGTTCGCCGCTGACATGGTGGTCACGAAACAGGGTATCCATTTCGCCGGTCTGCATCAGTTCGATAAAGCGCAACTCGATGGGCTTGTGCCTGATCCAGCCCAGAAAGGCATCAAGCTGGTAGTCGTTGAGCCCCTTGAGCAGCACCGCATTAATCTTCACCGATTTGAAACCGGCGGCCAGTGCCGCTTCGATCCCCTCCATCACCTCCGCCAGCTTGTTCTCACCGGTGATCTGGTGAAACTGGCGCGGGTCGAGACTGTCGACACTGACATTCAGCGCGTTGAGTCCGGCATCAAACCACTCCTGGGCCCGCTCCTTGAGGCGATAGCCGTTGGTAGTCATGGCGACCTTCTCGATACCCGGGGTAGAGGCAATCACCCTGACGATCTCGGTGAAATCGCGGCGCAGGGAGGGCTCGCCCCCCGTGATGCGCACCTTGCGGGTGCCCATGGCGGCAAAACCGCTGACCACACGGCGGATCTCGTCAATCGAGAGAAAGGGTTGACGCCCCGCTTTGTGACCTTCGAGGGGGCGATAGCCGTCAGGCAGGCAATAGGTGCAACGGAAATTGCACACATCGGTCACTGACAGACGCAAATAGTAAAAACGACGGGAAAAACCATCTTCAAGTGGCAACATAAACACCTTTCCAAATACGGGAGGCCAGGGCATTTCTTTCCTGACCCTTACAGCTCGAACGTCGGCTGACGGCTGGTTTCCCCCTATCGCTAGGACTTAGGCAAAACCGCTCGGAGTTCATCTAGTTTTTCGATGCTAACACAAGTTGGAGTACACTCCCACGCATCTTGCGGGGTCCTTATCACTATTCAGAGGTGCGCATCAGTATGGGAAAACGGTTCAGGGTCCATTCGGTCAGCAGTGCCATTGGTCGCGCCATGGTGTTGATCCTCTTCATGGCCAGCCTGATCGCGCTGGTCGCCATGGTCACCCTCTTCTACTCGGTACCCGATGCCAAGGCGATCAACCTCTCCGGTTCGCTGCGGATGCAGGCCTACCGGATGGCCTACGAAATCGAGCGGGGCGACAGCGTGCTGGGACGCCTCTCCCAGTTTGAAGAGACCCTGCACGCCGAAGAGCTGCAGGAGACCCAGCGCTGGATCACGCCTGCCTCCCTGCGCCGCACCTATGGCGAAGTGCTCAGCCAGTGGCAGGTGATGCGCCAGCACATCGAGGATCGCACCCCCAGACGGTACACCGATAATACCGAGCAGTTTGTGGCGGCCATCGACAATTTCGTCAATCAGATGCAGTACCACGTGGAATTCAAGGTGAGGATGCTGGCGCTTGCGGAGGGGCTCGGCCTGCTGGCCATCATCACCATCGCCTGGTTCACGGTGCGCTTCACCCGTCAGCAGGTGGTCGCCCCCCTCAACCAGCTGGTCTACTGTGCCCGCCAGATCCAGCGGCAGGATTTCGATCTTAAGCTGCCCGCCCACGGCGAAAACGAGCTGGGGGAGCTCTCGCGCGCCTTCGTCACCATGGCAGACGAGCTGGGCAAGCTCTATCGGGAGCTGGAAAACAAGGTGGAAGAGAAAACCGCCAAGCTGCAACAGGCCAACGACACGCTCTCGTTTCTCTACTCGACCGCCCAGAAGCTGCACGCCGCCCCGCTCAGTACCCGCACCCTCATCAAACTGCTGGACCGCGCCGCCGCCCACCAGCATATCGACCATATCCGGCTGACCCGCTTCGAGCACAATGCCATGCCGGTCTACATCTCTGGGCGCACCGGCTGGCCCGGCGATCTCGATGCGGTGGCCAGCTTTTATCTGCAGATGGATGAGCAGGAGTTCGGCCGCCTCGACATCATCAGCCAACACCCCATCGATGAGCGGTTGATTAAAAACTTCACCATGCTGCTGGCTCAGGTGCTGCACAAAGACCAGACCCTGCTGCAACAGCAGCGACTGCTGCTAATGGAGGAGCGGGCGGTGATCGCCCGCGAGCTGCACGACTCGCTGGCGCAGGCCCTCTCTTATCTCAAGATCCAGTCCACCCTGCTCAAGCGCTCTTACGCCAAGGGGCAACATGACAAGGCGCAGGAGGCGATGCAGCAGATCGACGAGGGGCTTAGCAATGCCTATACCCAGTTGCGCGAACTGCTCGGCACCTTCCGTCTCACCATTGGCGATGCCAATCTGGGGGAAGCGATCCGCGTCATGCTTGATCAACTGCAGCCTCAGACCCAGGCCGAAATCCGGTTCCATTACGGACTGGCCGACAATGACCTGGAGGCGGGCCAGCATATCCACATTTTGCAGCTGATCCGTGAGGCAGTGCTCAATGCCATCAAACATGCCAACGCGCAAGTGATTGATGTTAGCTGTGAGACCCTCGCCAGTGGTAACATTGAGGTTCAGATTTCAGATGACGGTGTCGGGATCGGACTCGCCAGCTCGGCGATCAACCATTACGGGTTGAGCATCATGAACGAGCGAGCAAGCAAACTGCATGGACTGTTGACCATCAGCGAACAGCAGCCACAAGGCACCCGCGTGCATCTGACCTTTCCCACCAGTCTAACGAGAGACGCCTGATGGACGAGATGAAATACACTGTTCTGGTCGTAGACGACCATCCCCTCATGCGCAAAGGGATTGTGCAGCTGCTGGCTCTGGAAGATAACATGGAAGTGACCGGTGAAGCCTCCAACGGCACAGACGCCGTGGCACTGGCCAAAGAGTCCGAGCCGGATCTGATCCTGCTCGATCTCAACATGAAGGGGCTCTCCGGCCTCGACACCCTCAAGGCGCTGCGCGCTGAGGAGATCACCTCCCGGGTAGTGATCCTCACCGTATCCGATGCCCGTCAGGATGTGGTGGCCCTGCTCAAGGCGGGTGCCGATGGCTACCTGCTCAAGGATACCGAGCCTGACCTGCTGCTGGCCCAACTGGCAGACGTGATGACCGGCAAGCAGATCCTGAGCGAACCGCTGCGCCCCTATCTCGAAAACATCTACGAGCTGGATCACCTGCAGCAGAAGCTGGAAAGCTTAACGCGTCGCGAAATGCAAATCCTGCGCGAAATTGCAAAAGGCCTCTCCAACAAACAGGTCGCCTCGGTACTCCATATCTCCGAGGGAACGGTCAAGGTTCACGTGAAGAGCCTGCTGAAGAAACTCGAGGCGCAAAGCCGCGTGGAAGCGGCTGTCATGTATCTGGAGCAGCGCAACTAAGCGCCCTCAACCGCCCGAAAAGCCACCCTCCGGTGGCTTTTTTCATTCTCTGGCACAGTCGCTGCATTGTCATATTCAGCAACTACTCAATGGAGGATGGAACATGAAACTACAACCTTTGGCACTGTTCCCCTTGCCTTCCCACATACTGCCGGGCGGCAAGCTTCCTCTGCGTCTGTTCGAGCCACGCCACCTGCAGATGCTCAAGGAGTCATTCATCAACGATCAGGGCTTTGGCATCGTGATGGAAGAGTCGACCACCTCGGGACAATCCGGCCGCATTCTGCCGGTGGGCACCCGGGTCAAGGTGACTGACTTCTACACCCTCAATGATGGCCTGCTGGGGGTGACGGTGCTAGGACTGGAGCGCTTCTGTATCCACGAGATGGAAACAGACGAGATGGGCCTGCGCCGCGCCAAGGTGGAGATGCTGCCCAACTGGCCGAGCACCCACTCCGATTTCAACGACAAGCTGCTGGTCAATCGCCTGCGGGAAGTGTTCGAGCAGTATCCGGAGCTTGATGAACTCTATCCGGACAAACGCTTTGAAGATGCCGCCTGGCTCTGCCAACGCTGGCTCGAGATATTGCCGATGCCGATTTATGAAAAGCAGATGCTGATTGCCAAACAAAACAGCGAAGCGGCCCGTAAATTTCTGCATCGCCTGATTTCACAATGACAAAAACAGCGTTGCAAAATGCAATTATTCCAAGAATGAAAATTTGAAATTCGCATTTTGCGAGTAAGTAGGAACGCAGAACGCCATAACAAGAGAGAGCCGCTGCGCTGAACGGCCAAAATTGAACACAAAAGAGTCCCAAGAAAGTTGGCACAGATTTTTCATGTAGATTGATACAACCCGATTTATCCCGTGCTCTCTTCAGTATTTGCTGAAGAACTGGTCAACCCACAAAGTTGACCATTTTTTTTATCCGCGCGTCGGTAACCGCTGACCAAAGTGACGCTTTAAACACTCCCTCAGCCGCGACAAGGTGATGGGTTTGGCGAGAAAATCATCCATCCCCTGTTCCAAACAGCACGCCTTGTCCTCCGCCATGGCATTGGCGGTCAATGCAATGATGGGCATGGTGTAACCAAGCTCACGCAATCGTCTCGTCGCCTCCAGTCCATCCATCAGCGGCATCCGCATATCCATCAGGATCAGATCAGGTTGCTGCTCATCCACCTGCGCCAGCGCCTCCAGACCATTGGCAGCCAGCCGTACCTTGCCCACCAGTTTTTGCAGCATCAGCGATACCACCAGCTGATTTACCGGGCTGTCCTCCACCACTAGTACGTCCAGTGGCAACAAGGGCTGATCACTCTCCTCTCGCAGGGGTTGGCAATGGCAAGGCAGTGCCATGCCCGGCAGCTCGAACCAGAAACAGCTTCCCTTGCCCGGCTCACTCTTCAGGTGGATCTCTCCCCCCATAAGCGTCACCAGACGCTTGCTGATGGCAAGACCCAGGCCGGTACCGGAAAAGCGGCGAGTCGCAGAATTATCAACCTGGGAGAAGGGCTCAAACAAGGTGGGTAGATCTGCCCTGGCGATCCCTATCCCGGTATCGGAGACAGAGACCCGCAACCTCTCATCCTGCCAGCCCAGATGTAGATTAACCTCCCCCTGCTCGGTAAATTTGAGGGCGTTGTCCAGCAGATTGCCCATCACCTGAGAAAGGCGCATCGGATCCCCCTGCAACTCGGCAGGGACAGCCTCATCTACCCGATAGTTCAGTGCAATCCCCTTGGATTCAGCACGACTCTGCAAAGGGTCAATAATGGACTGGCATAACTGGATCGGTTGCAGGGTCTCGCAGCGAAACACCAGGGTTTGCGACTCGATTTTCGAAAAATCGAGCACGTCATCGATGATGGTCTGTAGCAATCGCGCCGAGTGGGTTGCGTGGCGTAGCAGTTGCTTCTGCTCGGGAGCCAGCTCGGCGTGCAGCACCAGGTCGAGCATCCCCAGCACTGCATTCATGGGGGAGCGGATCTCGTGGGTCATCATGGCGAGAAACTGGGATTTGGCACGGTTGGCCGCTTCTGCATCATCCCGTGCGCGGGCCAGCTCCTCTTCACGGCGGATCTGGTGGCTGATATCACGTGCGGTACCACGATATCCGGTAAAAGTCCCTTCATGATCAAAACAGGGTTCGGCACTCACCTCCATCCAGCGTGGGCCATCGAGCATCGCAACCTGCATGCGTACAGCCCGGACCGGTTTACGCTTCTCCAATAGTTCAAGATATACCTGTGACTCGGTGCTCTGCTTGTTGCAAACATAGTCATAGAGGGTTGGCCGGGTCGCCAGCGGGGTCATATCGTCAAGGTAACCTGGCTCGGAAGCATAGCTGAGCCGATGTTCGGCATCCGTCTCCCAGAACCAGTCGGAGGCCATGGCGGCAAAACTGCGAAAACGGCGTTCACTGGCCTGCAGCGCCTCGGTTTTCACTGCGACCTGTTCTTGCAAACGGGCCCGATAGGTGATGTTGACCAATGCCTGGGCGATAAGCGGACGGCAACGCTCCATGGCGGCCTTGCTGGTGAGATCAAATGTGCCCGCCCGGGCGTGGCGGCAGATGAGGGTGGCGGTAAAACCGGGAGCCTGCAGCCCGGTCAGCATTACGCTGGACCAGCCCGGCTCGCTAGCCAGCGGCGCCAGCTCAGGCAGCTGGGAAGGATCGTAAATCACCAGAGTTTCACCCGCTATGGCGCGGGCAAATGCCGGGGTCATGAGCCAGTTGCGGGCAGAGCGCATCGGCTCGGTACTGAGGTGGGTAACGCCTTGCTCGCCACTCCAGGCCACCACATCTGCGTGCTCAAAGCCGATAAAGGGTTTGAGCACTTGAATAAGGCTCTCCAGCACCTGCTCCAGCGTTTTGGCATCAGCTAATGTAGCTACCCCTTTCAACAGGGTATGGGATTCATGGCGATACTTGGCCTCGCGCTCACGACAACGCATAAGGTCGACCAGAGTCGTCTGCAGTTTGTCACCAAGCGCTTCCAGTTCACTGTTGCCAATCATCTTGTATCCTGCTCTGCTCAACTGGTCAGAAAGATCACACTCGATACCATCAGATTGCCATGGGCGAGCTCACCATGAGGCAAGCGCCCCTGTTCACCGAATGTAAAGGGAGTAATAAACGGAACTTTGCCAAGACGTGCCTGACTTTGTTCAACAAACTGGCACAACATATCACCTAGCGCCAAACGGCAACCAGCACAAAAGATAATAAGCGCGCCTATCGGCAGCAGCTCGGCATCGACACCATAGGCAGGTTCGATCCGAATAGCGTTAAGGCTGCGCTGCAACAGCCCCTCCTGGCTGCTGTACATCAGCAGCAGGCGCTCCCCTTGCACCACATCGGTAAAAAGCCGCAGCCCCCCCTGTTCGGTCACCGCCTCGGGATGGGAGAGCTTGTAGTAAGGAATGCCATCAAGAGCCCCCACCTGACGGGCCAGCGGGGTGAGCGTGGTCTCCCGCAAAATCGCCCCCACCGGCCAGGACTGCTCGCGCCCGCACCATCGGGCATAGACCTCAGCGGCGGGCAGGTGATCGATGGTGAG